>NZ_QNFY01000007.1 GCF_003290185.1 Chryseobacterium lathyri
TAATAATTTAATTTATAATTATTCTAAATAATATTTTTTATATTGGTAATAATTTGTTAAAAAAAATAACAAGCATGAAAAAATAATATTTATACAAATAAAGCTGATATAATTATTTAAACTATGCTATTTCGCTAAATCTTTAAAAACACTATTAAGAAAAAAGCAAATTTTTATATACATGAAAGACTTGCGAGTGTTAATATTTATTAACATATTTGCGAATTAAATATATTAAAATTTGTTAATATGAATGTTAAACTACGTGTATTAAGTGCAGGTGCCTTGTTCTTTCTTGGGCAAGCTGCTTACGCACAGCAGAAGCCTGGAGATACAGCAACTACAGAAACAGCAATTGAAGAAGTTGTTGTAATTGGTTATAGCCAGGTTCCAAAGGAAACTTATGTGGGTACTGCATCTAAAGTAGATGCTAAGTCGATTGATTCAAAAAACGTATCTAGTGTTAGCCAGGCACTTGCAGGAGAAGCTGCTGGTGTTAGAGTTATTAACACTTCAGGACAACCTGGTACAGATGCAACAATTCGTATCAGAGGTTTTGGATCCGTTAGTGGAAACAGAAGTCCACTATATGTATTAGATGGAATGCCATATACAGGGAATGTTAGTGCAATCAACCCTGAGGATATTGAAAATATGGTGATCCTTAAGGATGCTACTGCAACCTCTATCTATGGAGCAAGAGGTGCTAATGGTGTTGTAGTTATTAATACTAAAAAAGGAAGATCTAATAAATCTGTTATCCAGCTTGAATCTAAAGTAGGTTTCAACATGGCATTGCTTCCAAGATATGAAACAATAAAATCTCCAGAGGAGTATATTGGATTAAGCTGGCAAGCTATGAGAAACCGTGGTAGATTATTAGGCAATGCTGATCCAACTGCATACGCAAATAATAACCTTTTTGGTAATGCGGGTATTAGCCCAAATTATAATATGTGGGGAGTTTCAGCTGCTCAGTTGATTGATCCAACTACAGGACAGGTTAGACCTGGAACTAATAGATTATACGATCCGGAAAACTGGGAAGACTATGCTTTTCAAACTTCTGCAAGAACAGAAAATAATTTAAGTATTAGTGGAGGTACAGGTAAAACAACATACTATACTAATATTGGTTACCTAAGTGATAAAGGGTATTCTATAAATTCTGACTTTGAAAGATATACCGGAAGATTAAACCTAAGCCACCAGGCAAGACCTTGGTTGAAAGGGGATTTTAACTTAGGATATGCCTATTCAAAAGCAAACAGAAATGGACAAAGCAGTGACTCAGGAAGTATCTTCTGGTTCGTAGATAACATCCCTTCAATTTATCCTTTATTCTTACGTGATGCAGCAGGAAATAAAGTTCCTGATCCTCATTTTGGAGGGAATCAGTTTGATTATGGTGAAGGAGGAAGAGGTTTTGGAGCATTAACAAATGCAATAGCAGATGCAACGAACAATCTTAACAAATTCTACAAGCACGAGATCAATGCTAACATGTTCTTGAAAGCTGACATCACTAAATTCTTAAGCTTTGAAACAAGAATTGGGGGTCAGTATTATAACAATAGTAATGATCAGGTAGATAATCCTTTCTATGGTAATGCAGCTAGTCAAAATGGGTATATCTATAAAACTAAAACAGAATTGATGTCTTATAACTGGTTACAGTTGTTAAGATTCAGTAAAAAGTTTGGTGATCATAATATTATGGCTTTTGTTGCTCATGAAAATAACAGCTGGGAACAGAAGTTCATGTCGGCAGGAAGACCAAATATTATCGATATGATTCCTGAATTAAATTTAGGAATTGGTGAATCTTTATCAAGCTCATATCTGAACAGCTATGCTCTTGAGAGTTTCTTTGGTCAATTAACATATGATTACAAAGGGAAATATTTCTTTAACGGAACAGTAAGAAGAGATGGATCTTCAAGATTCTTGAATGACAAATGGGATACATTTGCTTCTGCAGGTTTAGGATGGTTAGTAACCAAAGAAAATTTCTTATCAGATAACAAAATCATCACTAACTTAAAGTTAAAAGGAAGTTTTGGTACGGTAGGGGATCAGGCCGGAGTAGGTTACTATCCTGGATATAATGTATATAACCCTGGAAACTTTATGGGGCTTCCTGGAGCTACATATGACAGAAGTGGTTACCCTGAGTTAACTTGGGAAAAAGCTAAAATCTTCCAGGCAGGTGTGGAATTAGGATTGTTTAAAAACAGAGCAATTGAACTTGACGTTGATTACTACCACAGAACTACTGATAACCTGATTTTTGATAACAGACTTGCTCCATCTACAGGTAATGCAATTTTGAAAGTTAATGATGGAAACCTAGTAAACCAAGGTATTGAGTTTACTTTAAAAGCTCATATCATTAATAAAGAAGATATGTTCCTTGACTTTGGTGTAAATGGAGAGCTCTTACGTAATAAACTTACAAGAATGCCAATGGATGCTGGTTCAGGACAAAGAAAAATTCTTGATTTATCTGAAGCAGGCTTTGGTAGAGCTGAAGGAAAGTCTCTTTATGATTATTATATGAGAGAATATGCAGGAGTTAATTCTGCGACTGGTGCTGCTCAGTGGTATGTAAACTATACCGATAATAACGGAAATGGAACTTTTGATGTTGGTGAGCAAATTACATCACTTTATGAATACCAATCTCAAAATCCTAATGCAGATATAAGAACGGGTGTTACTGAAGTGTATTCTCAGGCGACTCAGAAATTCTTAGATAAATCTGCTATACCAGATGTAAGAGGAGCATTTAATCTTGATTTCGGATATAAATCATTTACATTAGGCGTACAGTTTTTATACAGCTTAGGAGGTTATTCATATGATGGACTATATGCTGGATTAATGGGTAACGGTGTAATCGGAACTAACAACTGGCATAAAGATATTTTAAACAGATGGCAAAATCCTGGAGATATTACTGATGTTCCAAGAATGTCTTCAAACTATGCAGCTGATGTTAATACTGCATCAAGATCAAGCAGATTCTTGGTTAAGTCAGATTATCTTGCTCTTAATAACGTTCGTTTAGGATATAATCTTCCTCAAGATTTTGTAAAATCAATCGGTATTACAGGTTTCAACTTATTTGTGAGCGGGGATAACCTATGGATTGCAAGTAAGAGAAAAGGGTTTAATCCAAGTGTTTCAGAAACTGGAAGTAGTAGTACTTACGCTTATGCACCATTATCAACTATTACATTTGGAGCAAAAATTAACTTCTAACAAGAAAATAAAATGAAAAAGATATTATTATTAAGTATAGCATTAGCGACCCTAACTGTTTCATGTCGCGAAGAATTTCTTGAAAGTACACCAACTGAGACTGTAGGAGATGCACCTGTACAAACGAAATTAAACGGTTTGTATTTGATGATGATCAATACAGGAACTGGGGGAACTGATTTGGATCATGATGATTTTGGTCAGAAAGGGTATGATATTTATAGTGACCTACTTTCACAGGATATGGCACTTGAAGCAACAAGCTACGGGTGGTATGTAAATATAGCTAATATGGCAGCTCAGGCTGACTTTACCAATACAGTAAACTATAAGCCATGGAGATATTATTACAGAGTTATTGCAGGAGCAAATGATGTAATTGATGGACTTGGTGGAACAGACTCTGTGCCAGCTAGTGATGAGGATAAGTACGCTATGGGACAAGCAAAAGCTCTTCGTGCTTATGCTTACTTCTACCTAATGCAGTTGTACACGAAAGGGTATAATCCATCGGAAGCTGCAATACCAGTATATACAAAGTCACAAATGCCAGCAGCTCCTAAATCTTCTCAACAGCAAGTATATGATCTTATTATAAGTGACTTGAATAAGGCTGTTGAATATTTGGAAGGTTTCGAAAGAGCGAATAAAGGAATGATTGATCAGGGTGTTGCCAAAGGTCTTTTAGCTTATGCTTATGCTGCTACAGGACAATCAGCACAGGCTGCTACCGTATCTAAAGATATTATTGCTAATTATGGATACCCTGTAACTTCTAAAACTCAGGCTGTAAGAATGGTTCAGGCTCCAGGTGCAACGCCTAGTGGTGGTGGATTTAACTCTTTAGAGACTCCAAGTTGGATGTGGGGCTTCGATATCGAGGTTGTTAATGGTTTAGACCTAGTAAGCTGGTGGGGGCAGGTAGATGTTTTCACATATAGTTATGCTTCTGTTGGAACTAGAAAAGGAATGGATCTAGGGTTATATAATAGCATGAGAGCTGATGATATCAGAAGAAATCAATTTGTTGTAACAAATCCAGCACAAAACTATCCAGGGAATAAATTCTTTGATCCAAACAGAGTTGTACAAGGACAAAGACAGATTACTTCAGACTATATCTATATGAGAGTTGATGAGTTCTACTTACTAGCAGCAGAATCACTAGCTAAATCAGGTCAAGAAGCTGAAGCTAAAACAATTCTGAAGAATTATTTAACAAATAGAATGACAGATGTTTCATATATTGATGCATTAAGCGGAACTGCTTTACAGAATGAGATTTATAAAAATACTCGTTTAGAATTCTGGGGTGAAGGTAAATCTTACTTAGCATTCAAGAGAAATAAAGCTACAGTTACAAGAGGATCAAACCACTTGTTCTATGTAGGTCAGTCATTCCCTTATAATGATGACAGGGTATCTTTAAAAATTCCACAAGAGGAAATTTTAAATAATCCTAACTTCTAATAAATATAAAGAGGCTGTCTAAAAGACAGTCTCTTTTTTATTTAAGTAAAAAGCAGTCTCAAAATTGAGACCGCTTTTTTTTTATTAAATTTGCCATACAAAAATGAATAATGAAGTACATCCTCTTTATAATAATCTTCTTAGGTTTTGTAGCGAAAGCCCAGGTCGTTAATAAAACAGATATTAAAAGCCCGCAAAAAGAAGAAGACACCCTTGTCATAGACACCGGTAAAAAAGATTCACTGAAAATCTTTAAGCCTACTATTAATGATTATCAGTATCAGACCCAATTTTCTGAGAAGAAGATTTTTGATACCGTACTGACTTTTGATAAGACCCATATCTTTTCACAATATAACAATACAGATAATTTTGGTCGAGCTCAGGTAGCCAATATAGGAGCAGGATTCAATCCTTTGGTGTATGAAGTGAATCCGGAGCAGAACCTGGCCTTACTTCCTTCCAACAAGTCATATATGATCATCGGAGCTGATGATGTAAAATATTATGATGTAAAAACACCTACTGCCGCCTTCATTTACCATACTGCCATGAAAAATGGTGCCGCATTGAAATCTACCTATACCCAGAATATTGGGAAAAGGTTTAATTTTGCTCTTGAGTATATGGGACTTCGTTCCCAGGGATTTTATAGAAATTCATTAGCGTCGAATAACAATACTTTATTTTCCGGACATTATGTTTCCAAGAGTGGAAATTATGAATTGTTTGCTCATTATCTTCATCAGAATGTCAACAATCAGGAAAGTGGAGGAATCACAGAAGATGAGCTTTTTCAGAATGGTGACAGCAACTATAAGAACAGGCAAAATGCTCAGGTTAATCTGGCTTCATCAAGTTCTCAGTACTCATACAGAAGATACTATCTGAGTCATCAGTTTACACCGTTCAATTCAGAAAAATTTCCATTCAGTATAAGACATACGTTGTCTCATCAGGGTAATAAATATTTTTATAATCAGGGAGCAGTAGAACCTTACTGGTATGATAACGTTTCAGAATTAACCAACGGTTTTCCTCTTACCACAAAAAAATATTCGGATAACTTCAGCAATACATTAAGTCTTGTTTTCAATAATGAAAAATTCAAGCTTGATGGTGGAGTACGTTATCAGATGCTGAAATTTGGAGTGAGAGACATTGCGATTGTAAATGGAGTTGCTCTTCCTGGCGAATTTAAAGAAAATAGAATTGGAGCGGTAGGAAATCTTCAGGTGAAACTTTGGGATAAGTTCCAGCTGAAATCCTTTTTAGAATTTTCCAATGGAAGCCAGTTCGGGAGTTATCTAAGAACTGCCAATAACATAAAGTTTGAGCCGGTGAAAGATTATTTTGTGAATGCAAAAGTAAATTTTCAAAGTGCTTATCCGTCATTTAATTATCTTTTAAATACTTCCGTTTACAATAAATACAACTACTATCTGGAGAATGCAAAGAATCAGACTGTAACAGAGATTGGGGGAAGTGTTAATCTAAAATGGTTCAAAACAGAAATTTTTGCCAACTATTTCAGAATAGATAATTACACCTATTTCAATGCTGATGGAGCGCCGGAACAAAGTAGCAATTCATTGAACATTTCCCAAATCGGGGGAGATGCTACATTTAGTTATGGTAAATTTCATCTTAATACAAGGCTTCATTTCCAAAATGCTTTGACGAATAAAGAACTTCTTCCAATGCCTAGTTTTATAGGAAGAGCCAATTTCTTCTTCCAAAGCCAGGCATTTAAAAAAGCGGCGGAAATTCAGGCAGGTTTGAAGGTATATTATTTCTCAAAATTTGCCTCAAGAGATTACTTCCCGATTTTAAACGAATATATTCTGCCAGATGCCAATTCATTTTCTATCGGAGGACAGCCTATTGTAGATCTGTATATTAACATGAAGGTTAAAAAAATGTTCTTCTATGTAGAAGGCCAGCAGATAGGAACGGTAATTTCCAATAATAAAGCTTACGCATTTCCACACTATCCGGTTTACGATTTTAGATTGAATATTGGTATTGTGTGGTATTTGTTCAACTAAAAGCAAAAACAACGTTGAAAACAATAAATAAGATATCATTTAATGATATAGAAAGCATTCCACAACTGGTAAAAGATTTCCTGAATCAGAAAATTGAAGGCTTTGAAAAAAATACCTTTTCTTTAGATCACTTTAAAGATCAGATTCATCTCAAACAGAATTCTTTTACACAGGATCAGAGAAATATTCTTTCTGATGTTTTGGAAAAGCAGCTTTCAGAACTTACCCTTTCTTCAAAACAGAAAGGAAATCTGGAAAATCTAAAATTGCCCAATACATTTACTATTACCACGGGACATCAGCTGAACCTTTTTTCGGGACCTGTTTTTTTCGTCTATAAAATTTTACAGACCATTAAAACCTGTACTTATCTTAAGGAAAATTTCCCGGATTTTAATTTTGTTCCTATATATTGGATGGCCTCGGAAGATCATGATTTTGCAGAGATCAACCATTTTAAAACAGAACACAATTATTACGAAATCAACGAGAAGTCCGGTGGACCGGTAGGTAGGATAACGATCAGCGATACATTCTTTATTTCTGAATTTGAAAAAGAATTTAAAGATTCCGTATTCGGAACAGAGCTGATTTTAATGATGAAAGAAGCTTATAAGCCTGGGAATACATTGACAGAAGCTATTAAAATTTTAGTGAACAGACTTTTTTCTGAATTTGGACTGTTGATTATTGATGGTGATTCCAAAGAACTTAAAAGCCAGATCAAAGATATTTTCAAAGATGAGCTGCTGAATTTCAGCTTACAAAAGAATTCAAAAGAAAAAGTAAGTTTTCTGACAGAAAAGTACGGAAAAGTACAGGTTAATCCCCGTGATATTAATCTTTTTTATCTTTCTGAAACCAGAGACAGAATCGATTTTGACGGTGAAAAATATATTGCAGTAGACACCAATAAAAGATTTACGCAGGAAGAAATACTTCATGAGCTGGAAAGCCATCCTGAGAAATTCAGCCCGAATGCTTTAATGCGGCCGGTTTATCAGGAAAAAATACTTCCTAACCTTGCTTACATCGGGGGAAATGCAGAAATCATGTATTGGCTGGAACTTAAAGACTATTTTGCAGCAGTCAATATTCCTTTTCCTGTTTTAATTCCAAGGAACTCCATGCTTTTCATTAAAGAAAAAACAGTTGGGAAAATTGAAAAACTGGACCTGAATATCGAAGATTTTTTTGGGAATTTCACTGCTATTACCAATCAGAAAATCCTAAAAGACAGCAATGTATTATCAATATTGGAAGAAAAAGAAAGATTTTTAGAAAAAAGCTTTTCCGAACTAAAAACGATAGCAGAAACTACAGAACGCTCTTTTGGGAACATGGTAAAAGCAGAAGAAGTAAGACAGTTGAAATCATTTAAAAGAATGAAAAAACGTCTTTTGCATGCAGAAAAAATAAAGCAAGGGGAGCTGCTCGAAAGACTGGAAAACCTGTTTTTAGATGTTCATCCTTCAAAAACATGGCAGGAAAGAGTCTATAATTTTAGCGTATTCTTTTCAGACTATGGTTATTCATGGCTTGAAAATTGTTGGGAAGAAATGGTGGTTCAAGAATCCAAATTAATAATTGTTGCCATTTAATTTTAAAGAAGTATTTTTGTAAATTATAATTATCGAGTATGATAAAAAGGTTTTTTATTTTGTCCAGTTTATGTATGGTTTTGGGGGTATCTGCCCAGAACTCGCACACCGTTGTAAAAGGAGACAATCCTTATAATATTGCAAAAAAATACGGGATTACTGTAGATGAACTGCTAAAGCTGAACCCAAAATTCAAAGACGGTAAGCTGGCCATAGGAGACGTGGTTATGGTAAAAGCTGAAAAGCATACTGCTCCGGCTGCCAAACCTGCAGTCGTGGAAAAAGCAAAACCAGGTCATGCAAATGCTCAGGTTGGAAAAATTATTCTTCAGCCTAAACAAACGATTTACGGAATTACAAAACAATACCGTATTTCTGAAACCGATTTAAGAAAGCTGAATCCGGAACTTGACGCCCATATGAAAATAGGGGATGAGATCACTTTACCTCTTGAAAGTATCAAAAAGTATGGCGGAGAACAGCAGGCGGTTCCTGCGGCTGTAGTTACTAAATCTACAGAAACTCATACAGAGACATCCGCGGCAGTTACAACACCTGCAGAAGGAGAAGCGTATGTGATCCAGTCAAAAGATAATTATTACAGAATTACAAAACAGTTTGGAATTAGCCAGCAGGAACTTTTTGTCTTGAATCCGGGATTGGAAGAAAAAGGCCTTAAGCCGGGCGAAACCATCAAAATAAAAAGAACAAATACGGATGCAGCTGTGGTTTCCGAACCCGTAAATCCGAAAACAAAAATAGATTCAGGAAGCGAAAAATCTACAGCAACTGTAACTGCTGTGGCAGATGATTACGTTACCTACACCGTTCAGCAGGGAGATACTGTATTCTCTATCGTTAATAAATTCGGTGTTTCAATCGATGAGCTGATTGCTCTGAATCCCGATCTTTCCAAAGGACTGAAAACCGGAATGGTCTTAAAGATCAAAAAGCAGGATCCGGCTTACGTGAAAAAGAGTGGAGATGCATTGAGCGTTGTTTTAATGCTTCCTTTCGGATACAGTACCAACGAAACCCAGTACAGAGCAATGGCGCTGGATTTCCTTACCGGAGCTAAACTGGCGATTGAAAGAAATGCAAGAGGCGGTCAGAAGCTTGATATCAAAATTGTGGATTCAGGAAACGAAGCCTCATTTAAAAATTCAATGGCGCAGATCAATCCGGATAATACAGACCTTATCATCGGCCCATTCTTTAAATCCAATGTGATTGATGTTCTTGATTTTACCAAAAATCAGAAAATACCGGTTGTAGCACCTTTTGCGAATTCTCCCGAACTCTACAATTATAATAACCTGATCATCGTTGAAACCAATGACCAGACCTATGCAGATAAAATTGTTGAAGAAGTAAAAGCGGTATATTCGGATCAGAAAATATATGTAGTGGCAGACAGCAAAAAAGAAATTGCAAACTACATTAAAGGAGGTCTTGAAAAAGCAGTTAAAAATCCAAATATAATGGTAGTGAACTCTCCCGCAGAAATTCAGTTGGATCAGAATATGATGACAGGACAATCCGCTCCGGTTATTGCAATTCTGGCCAGCGATAACGATGCTGCCGGAGAAGCTTTTGCCAATAAAACAATTGCTCTTTCCAAAGAAGTACAGGGAGTAAAAGCATTCAGCATGTACTATTCTCCTGTTTTCGAGAAGAAAGTAGATGAGCTGAGCCAGGCAAGCCTTGTGTATCTGATGGACAGAAAGATTAATGCAGATGGTAGTTTCGAGAAAGAAATCTTAGCTGCCTATAAAAGTAAATACTGCAAAATACCTCCAAAATATGCCATCGTAGGCTTTGATGTCGTGAATGACATGCTGACCAGAGAAAATAAAAAAGGAGAAATCTTTAAGCAGATGAATAAAGTTCAGACCCAGCTTGCTACCAAGTTTGAATTTGTAAAATCTAAAGCAAACGGGGCCTATGTAAACACCGGTTACCGAGTGATAAGATTAGTTCCTTAACCGATTTATGCCTTTTTAAAAGGATATTTTTAACATTATCTTTATATTTGCATAATATTTAATTCAATACATGAAAGCACTTGTATTTCCTGGGCAGGGTTCTCAGTTCGTAGGAATGGGAAAAGAATTGTACGATTCTAGAAAAGACATAAAGGACTTAATGGAATCTGCCAATGAAATTTTAGGTTTCGATATTCTTTCCTTGATGTTCAATGGTACGGATGGAGATCTTAAGAAAACAGAGGTTACCCAGCCTTCAATCTTTATACATTCAGTAGCTGCTTTAAAAGCAGTGAACGGTCTTGGAGCCGAAATGGTTGCAGGACATTCTTTAGGAGAATTTTCAGCTTTAGTCGCCAATGGAGTTTTATCCTTTGATGACGGCCTGAAATTAGTATTCGAGAGAGCAAAAGCAATGCAGGAAGCCTGTGATGCCAATCCAAGCTCTATGGCTGCAATTTTAGGTCTTGAAGACGCTAAAGTTGAGGAGATCTGTGCACAGATCAGCGGTATTGTGGTACCTGCCAATTACAACTGTCCCGGACAATTGGTAATTTCAGGAGAAACGCCAGCTGTAGAAGAAGCATGCATAAAGCTTAAAGAAGCAGGAGCAAAAAGAGCTTTGTTACTTCCTGTAAATGGAGCCTTCCATTCTCCGTTAATGCAACCGGCACAGGAAAGACTGGCAGCAGCCATTGAAAAAACAAAATTCAGAAAAGCAACTATTCCGGTTTACCAGAATATTACGACTACAGCCGTGATTAATCCTGAGGAGATCAAGCAAAACCTGATCGCTCAGCTTACAGGTCCTGTAAAATGGACGCAGTCTGTTCAGAATATGATCAAAGACGGAGCCTCTAATTTCGTAGAAGTTGGTCCTGGAAAAACCCTACAGGGATTGATCAAGAAAATTGACGCTTCTGTAGATGTTGCTTCTGCAATCTAATTAAAAAAATATGAGCGGAATATTTTCACCGGGAAAGCTTATGCTTACTTCAGAATATTTCGCGATAGACGGAGCTCTTGTCCTGGCGGTACCAACCAAGCTTGGACAAGAGTTTTTTTTTGATGAAAAAGACGACGAAAAATCCTTGATCTTTTGGGAAGCCCATCATCAAAACAAATTATGGCTGAAGGCCGTCATTGATTATAAAAAATGGCAGATCCTCGAAACCAATCTTTCTTCAAGCGCTGAATTTATTCTGAGAACCCTTCAAAATGTTCAGCAGCTTTCTAAATCTAAATTTAAGAGCGATCATACTTATTATCTGAAGACTAATCTTCAGTTCCCTGCAGACTACGGGTTGGGTAGCAGTTCTACTTTAATGAACAATCTTTCAGAGTGGGCGGATATTGACCCTTTCCATCTCAACAGCATAAGTCTGGGCGGAAGCGGCTATGATATTGCGGTTGCAAAAGAGAAATCTGCTGTTCTTTTCAGAAGTAAACCTGAAGTAAGCTATGAAAAAGCAGACTTTAATCCACCATTTAAAAATGAGCTGATTTTTATTCATCTAAATCAGAAGCAGGACAGCCGTGAAGGGATCAATTTTTACAAGTCAAAACAAAAGTCACAGATACTCGTTGAAGAATTTTCGGATATCACAAGAAAAGTTTTGTTATGCGATGAATTGGAAAAATTTTCTGAACTGATGATGATTCATGAGCAAAAAATTTCAAAATTCCTTGAAATACCCACAGTTAAGGAGAGGTTTTTTTCAGACTGTCCCGTTTTTGTCAAAAGTTTGGGAGCCTGGGGCGGAGATTTTGTAATGAGTGCCAAATTTCACGGCTATGAGGACTATTTTTGGGGAAAAGGTTTCAATACTGTTTTCGAATGGTGTGATATAATTGATTTATAATCAATAATTTACAATCCTGTTTTTTTATTTGTCATTCTGACTTATATCATTATATTTAAACCACCTTTAACAAATAATTAATATTAATTTTGTTGAGCCCAATAAAGAAATAGAAAATATAAGTAAAATGAAACACGCTAAAATCATCCAGGATTTAGAAAAATTAGGGATTAAAGGGAATTATGAAGTCGTCTATAACCCGTCTTACGAAGAGTTATATCAGGCTGAGGTAGCTCCTGAAAATCAAGGCTTTGAGAAAGCTGAACTTACGGAATCTGGTGCAGTATCAGTAAAAACCGGAATTTTCACAGGTCGTTCACCTAAAGACAGATACATAGTTCAGGATGATGTTACAAGAGACACAATTTTCTGGGATGGGAAAGTAAACCTTCCTACTACAGCAGAAAATTTTGATGCTTGTAAAGGATTAGTGCTGAACCAGCTTTCTGAAGCTAAAAAAATCTATGTCGTTGATGCTTTTTGTGGTACCAATACAGATACCAGATTAAAAGTAAGATTTATTGTAGAAGTAGCGTGGCAGGCGCATTTCGTTACTAATATGTTTATCCGTCCGTCTCACTATGAGCTTGAAAACTTTGGAGAGCCGGATTTCACAGTAATCAATGGTTCCAAAACAACCAACCCGAACTGGGAAGCTCAGGGACTGAATTCTGAGAACTTCATTATGTTCAACCTTACTGAAAAACTACAGATCATCGGAGGTACTTGGTACGGAGGTGAAATGAAGAAAGGGATGTTTGCCATGATGAATTATTACCTTCCATTAAAAGGAATGGCTTCCATGCACTGTTCTGCCAACGTAGGTGAAGAAGGTGATGTAGCTCTTTTCTTCGGTCTTTCCGGGACTGGAAAAACAACTTTATCCGCGGATCCTAAGAGATTCCTGATTGGTGATGATGAGCACGGTTGGGATAATAATGGTGTATTCAACTATGAAGGAGGATGTTATGCTAAAGTTATTGACCTTTCAGAAGAAAAAGAACCGGATATTTTCAGAGCAATCAAAAGGGATGCACTTCTTGAAAACGTGGTGGTAAACAACGGAATTGCTGACTATAAAGACGGATCTATCACAGAAAATACAAGAGTATCTTACCCGATTTATCATATCAACAAAATTGTCCTTCCTTCTAAGGCAGGACATGCTAAAAAGATCGTTTATCTTTCTGCCGATGCATTTGGAGTATTGCCTCCGGTTTCTATTTTAGATGAAAACCAGGCACAATACCACTTCCTTTGCGGGTATACTTCCAAACTGGCAGGTACAGAAAGAGGAATTACTGAACCGGAACCATCTTTCTCTCCTGCTTTCGGAGAAGCTTTCCTTACCCTTCACCCAACCATGTATTCTAAAACATTGATTGGGAAAATGAAGGAGCATGGAGCTAAAGCTTATCTGGTGAATACAGGATGGAATGGAACCGGAAAGAGAATTTCTCTTAAAGATACCAGAGCAATCATTGATGCAATCATTGACGGTTCTATTGAAAATGCTCCTAAAACTCAGGTTCCGATTATGAACCTTGAAATTCCTACACAGCTTCCAAATGTTTCTGAAGGCATCCTGGATCCTAGAGAAACATACAGCAGTGCTGCAGAATGGGAAGAAAAAGCAAGAGATCTTGCGACAAGATATATCAAAAACTTTGAACAGTACTGCGATACTGAAGAAGGGAAGAAGTTAATTGCTTCAGGACCACAGCTTCAGCAGCAGACTACTTAATACAGCAAAAGCCTCATCACCCGATGAGGCTTTTTATTTTAATGATATCAGAAATGTCATGCTGAGCGGAGCCGAAGCATCTTATCCAAAAACATTGCAATTCTGTTTATTATTTCAAGCTTAAAATCGCCAGTCTGTACCCATCCATTCCAAAGCCGGACAATACCGCATCCGTATTAGCTGCCGTAACAGATTTCTGACGGAATTCCTCTCTTTTGTAAATATTACTGATATGAACCTCTATTTTCAGTTTTCTGATGTTTTTCAGGCAATCCGAGATAGCATACGAATAATGAGTATAGGCTCCGGGATTAATTACCAAAGCATCAAAGTCATCTTCCTGTAACCTGTTGATAATCTCTCCTTCAATGTTGGACTGATAATAGCTTAATTCATGAGATGGAAATTCAGTTTTTAATTTTTCCAAATAATCCTCCATAGAAATATTTCCATAGATTTCAGGTTCTCTTGTTCCCAGTAAATTAAGGTTCGGGCCGTTAAGGATAAGGATTTTCATTTAAAAAATTTAATCAAAGATAAATAATTTTCTACAGAGTACTATTCACGATTATTTTTCAGATTTTTCTGAAAATATTCTGAGGGAGTGATTCCTTCTATCTGTTTAAAAACTCGGTTAAAGGTAGATTGATTAGAAAAACCGGCTTCTGTATAAATATACATTAAAGTGGTTTTTTGAAAATCAATCTCTGTAAACAGTTTTTTTACATAGTTGATTCTATAGATATTGAGGTAAGTATTAAAATTAGAATAGCCTTTGTAGCGTATGGCTTTGGAAATATAGGTGCTATTGACATCTAATGCTACACTTAATTTAGATAGATTGAACTTTTCATCTTTAAAAAGTTTATCCCTGGTCATGGTAATTTCTATTTTTTCAAACAAATTTTCCATACTTTCTCCGTCAACGTCGTCCCATGAGGGTTCAATACTCTGTACTTTTTCCTTTTGAATTCCTCCGGCTTTAAACTGAGACAATATTTCCAGTTTCCTGATTTTATCTTTATAATAAATTAATAATGAGACTACTAGGATATTCGAAATAAAGAGAATTGTATCCGTAAGCATCACTTCTTTCTGCGTATGCTCCGGAAATGTAAAGCTTAGATTATTGGCGGCAATATACCCCGTGATAATTAATACCAAGGTATAAGCAATATAGGCAAGCACTTCTTTTTTTGAGAAAAAGATATAGGCACCCAGAGGAATGGGTAAGAGCCAGCAGAAGCTTGCCACCGAATTATTCCAGAAGGCGAGCATAATATAGAAATTGTAAATAGGGGCAGATATGAAATATAAATGCACGATCTGGGCTATAGAATATTTTCTCCTTACCAGTGAATAGCTGTAGGCGAAAAAAAATAATCCTCCAATTAAATACCAGGACATCATTTTGTCATAAATAAAGAATGTGAAAATAACGGCATACAATCCTAAAACAAACATCATAAGAATAGCATATCTATCCATCAATATATGCTTTAACTTTTCTATCTGTTCATTCGTTGTATTTACTTCTGGCATCTGAAATTTGTATTAAATAAAATAAGTTAATGAATTCTGGTAATTCATTGTGTTAGTGTTTTGGTTTTCAAAGGTATATAAAATTTAAATCATTTTCAAGATTGTGATTTATCGTTTTATTTTTTGATTTAATAATCAGGATAATTTTGCGATAGAATTGTACCCGAAGATGAATCAGATGAATTCCTATGTTTTATTAAAAAAATTACCCTGTATTTTGATGCTGGCGGAATTTCTTTTTGCACAGGATGGGAAAGATGTTGGTTCTGCCGGGAACAAAAGTATTGAAAAAAATATAAAGGAAACCGTATACACCTTAGAGATAACAGTCACTTCAGGATTTGAGAAACGGGTAAATGTATATTTGATGCCTATAAAAAGGTATTGTAGGAAAATTCTCTTATGGAAAAGAGAAACTGTTTTTTTGAAAATCTTATTCTCTCATTTTTCCTTGACCGTACTTCTGTATGGAGCCTCCGCCCATATGTCCTTGAAACCATAATATTCTTATAAAACTCAAATGATAATGCTTGAAACAGAGCTCCCAAAAATCATTTGTCAACTTTTTAATTAAAAACAATTCAAAATGAAAAAAAAACTATCGGTATTTTTAATGATTATTTCGGGTTTATTTTATTCTCAGGTTGGGATTAATACTGCAAATCCACAAGGAACTTTCCATGTGGACGGCTCAAAAGATAATAATGCAACTGGGGCCCCAACGGCTGTACAGCAATCCAATGATTTTACGGTGACATCATCCGGAAGTATAGGAGTTGGCACTACAGTACCTGATGCATCTGCAATTCTGGACATTAATGTGGATGGGCTTGCGGTTGGAAGTAAAAAAGGACTTCTGGGACCGAAGGCAGCATTGACCTCTCAGACTGATCAGGTTACAATACCTTCACCGGCTGCAGGACTGCTTGTGTATAATTTAGGAACCGGAGGGCTTGGTTATGTAGGCTATGTATTCTGGAACGGTACGGAATGGAGAACATTTAACAATGGCTCTCTTGCTCCCGGAACATTAGGTGCTATTACCTGTAACGGAGTTACGCTTTCACCGGGAACCTATACTGCCGGAACACCTTATACAGGGACAATGACTGTTCCTTATACCGGAGGAAACGGTGGCGTTTATCCGGCGCAGACTGTAGGGCCTGTAAACGGGCTTACTGCAACATTAGCTGCAGGGAATTTCAATGTAGGATCGGGAATTCTTAGCTATACAGTATCGGGTGTGCCTACTGTTTCCAGTCCTACACTTACCACTTTTGCCATAAATATCGGAGGACAGAGCTGTAGTGCAACAGTGGGGGCAGGAGCAGTGATTGCTCCTGGGGAGCTGGTATATTACCATTCTTCAATTCCGCGTAAAACAGCCTCATTTCTTTTAAGCCAGTTTCTTAATGATCTTCCTATAATCAACAATACTTTTAGAGTTGATGCTTTCATTACTTCTCCCAATGCATTTGATTCCAGTGGGGCGAGTACGAATTTTGATCCCCGTCTCTATAATATCACGGCGGCCAACGCAAAAGTATGGGTTTCTGAAGTATCGACCCATACCGGTGACTCCCATGGGGGCAATCTATTGGTCTTTCCAAATAATTATGCTCAGTTTGATGATGGAGTTTATCTTACCTATGGTAGAAACGAAACAGTAACTTTTGACATTACTACTGCGGATAACAAATGGTATAGAGTCTATTATGCACTGCGTATAGATAATAAATCTTTTACCAGTGCAGGTAATGGGAATACCACTACGGATTCCAATAATTTAGATAATACGTTGGAAGTTTTTGTATCCATCCAAAGGCTGTATTAATTTGATTTAAAAGTAAAATCTAAAATTTGATTTCAAAATAAAAATGACGCTGCCACTGCCAGCGTCATTTTTATATTTCGGATACGCATCGGATAAAATATCAATTCAATTATTATTAATGATATTTCTCATATTTAACAATTATGTAATATTTGTAAGTGCTTGTTTATTGGGTTTTTAAATAAAAATTAAGTTAATTTTTGGAAATATTTCATAATAAAATTTAAAGTCTACTTGTTTTGTAGACTAATTGTTTTTAGATTTGCAAACATATTTCGATCGGCTTATAAAGAAAGATGGAGGGAACTGACCCTGTGAAATCTTAACAACCTGCCCTGAGCAAGGTGTTACATTCAGCCTATAAAGGAAAAATAAGCACTTGGTTTATCGTATTGAGCGATGCCCTTTGCTGTCTTTTCTGCAAAGGGCAAGTTTTTAATATATGATAAATAAAATTGATTATGATTAGTAGGAATTTAATTAATTCTAAAGTTTGGATTCCACCTGTTGCTGTATTTTTCTTAGGAATAATGGGCGTACAGGCTCAGACCCAAACTAAAAAGGATACGGTTAACGAAAAGGAAATCGATGAGGTGGTTGTCATTGCTTATGGTAAGGCTAAAAGAACAAGTTATACCGGTTCAGTAGCTACCATATCCAGTGATAAAATCAATAACAGACCGGTTACCAATATTACAAAAGCGCTGGAGGGGCAGGTTCCGGGAATTCAGGCAGTAAGTGCCTCCGGACAGCCTGGTTCTACTGCTTCTGTGAGAATAAGAGGGGTTGGCTCCATAAGTGCTTCAAGTGATCCGTTGTATGTGGTAGACGGAATTCCTTTTGACGGAAACATCAATTCCATCAGCCCCAATGATATTGAATCCATCAGTGTTTTGAAAGATGCAACGGCAAGTTCATTATATGGTTCAAGAGGAGCTAACGGGATTATTATCATCACAACAAAATCTGGTAAGAAAGGAGAATCAAGAATCAATTTTAATATCAGTCAGGGATTTTCCAGCAGAGCGGTAAAGGATTATAAGCAGGTAAACACGGATCAATATTTTCAGCTGTATTGGGAAGCATTGAGAAACGGATATAAATCGGGACAGATTACTTCTCAGCAGGCAGCACAGATGGCGAGTGATAACCTGACAACTGCTTTGGGAATCAATCCTTACGGAGCCGGTTTTCCCAACCCTGTAGGGACAGACGGAAAGCTTGTTCCCGGAGCAAAAGCATTGTGGAATGATGACTGGAGAGATATTCTTCAAAGAACAGCTTCCAGAAGCCAGGTGGATTTTGATATCAGTGGAGGCAGCGAGAAAAGCAATTATTTCTTTTCATTAGGGTATCTTGATGACAAAGGAATTGCTATTGAATCTGGATTCCAAAAATTTTCCACCAGGTTAAAAATTAATTCGGAAGTAAAAAAGTGGCTGAATGCAGGTGCCAATTTAAGCTATACCAACAGTATTCAGAATGCGCCGCCGTCTTCAGATTCGAGAACAGACAATATCATTAATGCGGCAAGGGTAATTCCGTCTTTCTATCCGTATTATGAAAGAAATGCAGATGGAAGCTATGTGCTGGATGCTGGAGGAAATAGAATTTATGATTTCGGGAAATACCGGCCTACAAGTGCATTGCAGAATCAAAATGCAGCGGCAACACTGCCTCTGGATAAGAACGAGAATAAAGAAGACAATTTCTCAGGAAAAGGTTTTTTAGATTTTACTTTCCTTCCGGAGCTGAAATTTAAAACCAGCTTTTCTGTTGATTTGGTGAATTATAACGGTCATTACTATTCAAATCCTCTTATCGGAGAAGGCAGTGAGATCGGTGGTTCTGTAACGAAATCAAACAGTAGAACATTATCTTATACAACCAGTAATATTCTGACTTTCGATAAAAAATTCGGGAAGCATCACCTTAATGTTTTAGGAGGACAGGAATTCTATAAATATGATTACCAGACGATATCCGGTTCCAGAAGCCAGTTTTCGCTTCCTTATTATTATGAACCTGATGCAGCAGCTCTGTTGGGAAGCTTTAGTGGTAACAGCGACAAATTCTCTTTGTTGAGCTTCCTGGGAAGAGCGGAATATGATTTTAACAATACTTACTTTTTATCAGTATCCGGAAGGGCAGACGGTTCTTCAAGATTCTTTGCAGATAACCGATGGGGAAAATTCTGGTCAGTAGGAGCTTCATGGAAAGCTTCAAATGAAAATTTTATCAAGGATTTAAATATATTCAACCAATTGACACTGCGAGCAAGTTATGGCGGACAGGGGAATGATAAATTAAGAAGACCTAACGGATCCTCTCTTTACTATGCTTATCAGGAATTGTATAAATTTTATAATAATCTTGGCGAGCCGGGAACTGTTCTGGAAAAAGTACAGACCAATGATGTGAAATGGGAAACCAATCTTAATTTAAACGTAGGTCTTGAATTTGCCGTTCTTAATAACAGGGTGAAAGGGAATATAGAATATTTTAAACGTAAGAGCCAGGATCTTTTGTTTAATATGCCGGTTGCCCCATCTCTGGGAATCAGTGATTTTCCTTTTAATGTAGGAACAATACAGAACACAGGTTTTGAATTTTCACTTTTCACAACACCGGTTAAAAATGATAATTTCCAATGGAATGTGGATGTTAATCTGAGTACCCTGACCAATAAAATAACAAAGCTTCCTAAAGGATCTGTCATTACAGGAACCAAACGCCTTGAAGTAGGTGGTTCTATTTATGATTTCTTTATTCCTGAATGGATGGGAGTAGATCCATCCAACGGAAAGCCTCTTTGGAGATACATTTACCAGGATGCGAATGGAAATACAGTGGACGGAACCACTTCCGAATATGCAAAAGCAACCAAAACAGTACAGGGATCCGCATTGCCTAAAGTAATGGGAGGGGTTACCACGAGTATTGCTTATAAAAACTTTGATCTTTCAGGATTACTTACATTCAGCATTGGAGGGAAAATCCTTGATACGGATTATACATCATTAATGTCTAACGGAAGTGCCGGCGGACGTGCATGGAGTGCAGAAATGCTGAACAGATGGACTCCGGAAAACCCCAATACCGATGTTCCTGCCTTAAGTACAACAACGAATAACTGGACTTCCACTTCTTCAAGATTTTTATATTCCGGAACGTATGCCAGACTTAAAAATGTGAGTCTGGGTTATACACTTCCTTCCGATTATTTTGAAAAGTTAGGATTAAAAAAATTCAGAATTTATGTTCAGGCAGAAAACCTTCTGACCTTCTACAAGCATAAAGGAATGGACCCGGAACAGGCACTGGATGGAACAACCTATTACAGATATCCTGCCATGAGAACGATAACTTTCGGTCTTCAGGCAACTCTTTAACCTATTTAAAATTGAAACAATGAAACAATTAAAATACATATCTTTTGCCCTGATCGCAGCATGGTCACTGACAAGCTGTGAAAACGAACTGGAAACAGCTCCTACAGATCAGGCTAACGGTGCAGAGGTTTTCAAAACGGCCGAAAGCGCAGAAACGGTGATCAATGGTGCCTGGGCAAAATTGAATGATGACGGGCCAACTTATGCCAATATTGGTTATTCAACGGTTTTGAGAACAAGTGATGCTATGGGAAGTGATGTAGCGGTTCTAACCAATAAATACGGGTTTCCGTCTGCCTATGCTTTTACGGAAATGATCAACAATACAGCTTCAAGACCGCAGTTTATATGGTCGACATTATATTCAACCATTAATAATATGAATAATGTGATCACCCGTATTGACCAGACCGAGGGAAGTCAGGAGAAAAAGAACCAGGTAAAAGGGCAGGCTAAAGCATTGCGGGCCTTCTGTTATCTGAATCTGGCCAGCTTTTACCAGTTCAGCTATTTAAAAGACAAAACAGCCCTTACAGCACCCATCTACACAGAGCCTTCAACAATCGGTTCAGTTCCGAAGAAGAGAGCAAGTCTGGAGGAAATTTATACCCTGATTAAAAGCGATCTTACGGAAGCAGATAATTTATTAGCCAATTATACCAGAAATAATAAAGATAAGATCAACAAAGCTGTGGTAAACGGACTTTTAGCCAGAACTTATCTGAATACCGGAGAGTGGAGTAAAGCGGTTGCGGCTGCAAAGGTTGCCAGAACAGGTTATCCGCTAATGACAGCTGAAAAATATAAGGAGGGTTTCAATGACATCAGCAACGGCGAATGGATCTGGGGACATGGACAGACTCAGGAACAGTCAGGGGCAAGCTATGCTTTCCACTATCTGGATGTGTCTTCTTCGGGAAGTTATTACTACAGTTTTATGGCAGATCCGTTTTTCAAAAATTTATTTGATACCAATGATATCAGATCCCAGCTGTTTCAGTGGGATGGTCTTCCAGGCAGGGAAGGTCTGTTGAGGTATTCCAAATTTAAATTTAAAACCGGCCTTATTGCAGATATTGTATTGATGAGAGCCGCAGAAATGTACCTGATCGAGGCCGAAGCTGAAGCAAGAAACGGAAATATTACCAATGCCGTTGCAGTTTTAAATGAATTGAAAACAGCTAGAAATGCCAATCCTTACACTGGATCTCTTGCCCAAAATGAGGTAGTAAAAGAAATCCTGATTGAAAGGAGAAAAGAATTGTTCGGGGAAGGATTCTCTCTTTCAGATATCATCAGAACGCAAGGGACAGTAGTAAGAAAGCCGTATGTAGATGCCAGTGGCCAGCCGATAAAAGTACAGATTACCACTCCGGACGGAACGGTAAAAACAGTGAATGGAAGAGGGCACTCGGTCTTTAATTTCCCGGACCAGTCTGCTTTTGGAGCGAATAGTAAGTATTATCTGTTTAGTATTCCGCAGAAGGAGATTGAAAATAATCCGAATTTATAGTTTATTTAGATTTGATTTTTTTTAAAGCCGTAATGTTCAAACATTACGGCTTTCCTATTAAACTAATTGGTATTAATAACTTGAAGGAGTTTTGGATAGTCATCATCTTGTCCAAAATCTTCTGTATTTGCATTGGTTCCGACGATATGCTTTTGATGACAATCAAAGCATATTTTTGCTATCCCAATAATTGCTTTTTGTTTTTTGAAAATCAAGATATCCCGATAAATAGGAACACATGCATATTCAATATTTTCACTTACAGTCTTTTCAATAAATATTTCATTGATTTTTTTAAAGTTTTGAGTTTTTATTACTGATTTTTTGAAACCAATTTTTTCCAGACTTTTTATAAACTCCGTATCATTTATATCCTTGGAAGTCTTGTTAATAAGTATGTCAAGTTTTAACTGATCTTTTTTTGAGCGATTCTGACTACTATCTAAAATCATAACTGCATTTTCATCAATACTAATATGATAATGATCTATCACATCATAATCAAAGTATAGTTTTCCATGCTTTGGAATGAATTTTTGTTCAACTAATGTATTGGACTGCTGCCCGTTATTGCCACTTTGCTCAGGGTTTTTACAACCTGAAAAAAAGCAGATAACAGTTACTAGCAAAAATCTTAAATTTGATATTGTGTAGTTTTTCATTTGTTATAACTATGCTCCATTTGCCGATAGTGAAAAGTAAAATGATAAGTTTTATATGATTAAAAGAGAGCAATAAAATAAAACTTTCTTTCCTACTTCATTGCTTAAAAGGTGGTTGAATTTCATCAATACTTAACGATTTTTTATTTTTTCCAAAAATCATTAAATATAAACTCTTCTAATTTATAAGTATCAATCTTCTCATTTTGCAAAAAAACGTTCAATTTTCATAAGTCTATCTAGATCTTTCCATAAGATCATTCTCTCCAAAATATCAGAATAATATGAAACGATATCTATTCTTAGTTGTTTAACATAGTTTTTATGGATTTTTTGTAAAAGTCCTTAATAAAGGAAGTCAACCGCTTAGTCAGTAACATCTTTTTCCGAAAGCCTCAAAAATAAGCTGTCCTCTATTACTGGTTGCGCTACAAACTTTGCTTTACCAAAATTGAACTTTGAAAATCTTCGTAAATATTCTCCTTCTGGATAATTTCCTTTTAGTACTTTATCATAAGGATAATAGTTTTGTTTAAATTTTGATGAATAGCTTTGTTTAAACATTACCATCATTGATTTAATAATTAAATCATACTTAATTTTTATTTTTGTTTTACTTTTTAAATAAAAAACTGAATTTCCATCTCCTGGTCTTTCATCTCCTATAAAATCACCATTTCCAATTTCAGTTAGATAAGCATTATGGATACTATCTAGTTTTCTCTGATATACTACTGAAGACTGTTTAGGTTTTATTATTGCATAGATATTTATAGGATAATCCTCTTCTCTACTTCCTCGTGTAGAAAAACTTTTATAATTTTCATCTCTAAACTCCAAACAATTGGGTACTAAAAATATAATGTCTTGCTTTGTGCTATTTTCTATCTGAAGATATATGTAATGATTATCTTTTATATATTCTAAATTAAATGTGTTTTTGTGTTTTTCTTTACAAGAAAAAAGAAACATAATACCTATTGAAAGAAACATGTTATTTATCATTTCAGTGTACTTTTTAAATAATTATTGAATATTGGTTTTATTTTATTCATTAATGGCTCTAAATCTTTAAATGTATTGATGACTGTATTAAATGCTCCCATATTTAAATTAAGTTTTCCCCAACCTCTAAAGATGATATATTCCTGTTCCCATCGTGAAGTATAATATTCATGCACACTTACAGTACTTTGGTCCCATATAATTCTAAATTCATTATAAAGCCCGGCATTATTTAAAATCGAATGGAAAAGCTCATGTCCCATCGTTAAATCCAATTGCTCTAAACTTACAAACGTTCCTTTAGGAAGCCAGATTCTTTGCCAAACCAGTTTTCCTTTATGGGTAAGACTTTCTGTCACTCCCCAAGCTGGTCCTCTTGGACCATCTAATAAACCAATATTTTATTTATTACTATTAATTAAAAAGCTTACTCTCAAATTTATTTTCAATATCCCAATTGTTATTGTTATTTCTAAAAAGATATATTGTATTTGAATAACCTGCATTTTGTGTAAAACTAATAACTTGCAGCAAACAAAACTTATTATCCTTAGAATAAACAGGTAATGAAATTTTTGTAAATTCTTTTTTATTATTAGATACTATATAATTTATCTTAGAAATTTTTAGTAATGTATCCTTATTTTTTTCTTTTTCTGAAAAATTATATTTTTCTAAAAATGTATTATCAAATTCTGATAATACCTCCGTCTGTGATATAGGTCTTTGATTTACGTTAATAATTGAAATCTTATTTTTATCAGTAATTTTATTAATAAAATCTTCATTATTATTACATGACAACAAAATCAATAAAGCCAAAACTGAACGTATGCGCATAATTATTTAAAATTAATATTTATTTTCTTATCGGTACCTTGTAATAACTTCCATATCTGTTCATTTCCCATTTGAAAGTTCATACTATTAAAAACTTCACTAGGAACAGTACTTTGAATATTATGCCAGCCATTATTTTCCAAGAAACTGGATCCAGATTCTTGAATATGATAATGCCCTACATTATCAAGTAAGTCACTATATTTTTGAGCAATTTTACTTGTTAATTTTATAGATTGTTCAGCAATATTTGAGAGTCCTGCATTTGCTATCCTCACATGATTAAGTTCATGTTGCATAACATAGGCTAATTGTTCTCTACTTGCAAACGCCTTATTAGAAAGAAATATTCTTATTTTCCCAACACGTTTCCCGTATTTATCTATTCTTACATCTGTAACCCCCAATGCTTTAGTTATTTTGCCTTTGTAGGTATATTCTATAGCTCCATCAGCATTCATTTTACCACCAAGACGCGAAGCATCATTATATATTGAGTTTTTATTTAATCCGTCTTGAACACCGAATTTTTCATATAAATCTCTTGCATAACTTCTGTTACCTACTGGAGTGCCTGATTCTAATGTATTTATTTCATTATCTTCCATATAAAATCTTATTGTTCTAGTACTCAACTGATTTACTACCCAACTAATCCCACTTACAATTCCAGCAGTGGCAGCACCAAAGATAGCTCCTCTATACATTCCTGTAAAGAAATTTTCTTTATTAAATAAAGCATCAACTCCTCCAGAAATAGCACCATTCATACTACCCACAATAACAGCTCCTTGGAAGCCACTGGCGGACATTCCTCCAGTCAATCCACCTGTAGCAGCGCCTGTGACCGCTCCTATCAGTAAGCTTCTGGCAAAACCACCCCAGGACCACGTTCCGTTCACTAAAGATTTTAATATAAACATTCCTGCAGCTACCATTGTTCCTACAACAGCTCCTGCAACCCATGATGCCACCAGTACACCAAATAAAGGTACAAAACATTCTCCATTAGGATCATTAAACATCAATGGATTATTCATTACATACCCATATTTATTATAATTCTGGGTATTGTAAGGATCTTGTATGTTTTCATCTGCATTCAGGAATCTTCTCAGTAACGGATCATACAATCTTCCATTCATGTGAATAATTCCAACCTCTGCAAAATGTTCGTGACTTGTATATCCTCTTTCCAATAATAGAGAAGTGTTGTCAATTATACTCTTATCAGTGATAATCGCTCCATTTCCTATTTGAAGATGTGTAAAATTACCCCAGGCATCAAAATGCCTTTGCTCCAGTTTGTTTCCTGCTTCATTGCTAATGGCCAGGATACTTCCTAAATAATCTTTATGTAAAAATTTGTAAGATCCATTGGCTTCATCATAGTTCTTCAGGTAAATGATACTACTTTCGTATGGACTTCCACCAATATAAAGAACGTGCTTTTCTTTACCCGTTGTATTGTCTTTTACGATTTCAAAACTTCCGTCTTCACTGTAGAACTTAGTAAATTTACCTTCCTGATCAGGATCAAAATTTCCTCCATAGCTGACTTTTTGTCTCATGCTTGTCAAACCATACTGGAACGCTACATCTCCTTTCATTCCGTCAATGAAAACAGGATCATTATTTTCATTATAAGCAATGCTTTGGATTAAATCATTATTATAATTCTGAGTACCTGCTGCATTCAAGGTCATTCCAGTCGGTTGGTAGATCTTGACAGAATTTTCATACTTCATAGTTCCCACCTGATCGTTTTCAAGGATTCTTCCTTTAGTGTCATAGCTATTTTGAGAATTTTGTCCTGTTCTAGGATTTGTCCAGCTGATTAATCTGTTATTGTCATCATAATCAAATGATTCAATTATATTAAAATCTCCTAAAGTTTTTCTCAACTTAAGTTCATTTTTAATAACATTGAAAGTATACTGGATATTTAGAATACTTTGTACAGGAGAGATATGTTTGATTTCTGTTAAGAAACCAGTTGCATCATTATATGTATTATTAATATCTGATACTCCTAATTTGGCTCTTACAACTTGACCTTTAACATTGGTTTCTTTAAGTTCCCATAAAACTTTACCTGAGTTTTTATCTTTTATCTGATAAAGCTCTCCATTCCAGGCACTATATACATTTTCTACAGTAACTTTGGTCAAAACACCGGAAGAATATAATTGTTTTTCGTAAGAAATCACTCTGCCTTTGTCATCATATGTAATACCTTTTCGTATAAAATATTTTCCATTACTACTTTCGGACGAAGATAATAATCTTCCCTGCTGATCATAGACCACATTCGAGCTATAAGATTTTCCTTTGGAGGTTCCGGCTTTTGAAACTACCCTACCTTTGTTATCATAAGAATAGGAAATTATTTTATTAGTTGCCTGTCCGCCATCTGTTGTAGAGATTTCTGTATGAGAAATAAGCTGACCTAAATTATTGTAAGTATATTGTTTAATCCCTTTAGGACTGATGACTTTTTTAGATTGTCCAAAAGGATCATATTCATATTTATACAATCCGTTAGACGGGTCATTGAATTCTGATTTTCTTCCCCAAGAATCATATTTAGTAGTAACTATATTTTCAGCATATTGTGCTTTTATCTGTTCTCCCGCAGCATTGTAAGAGAAATTGACTGTTCCCCCCTTATCTGTACTGGAGATAACATTATTTAAAGCATCAGTGGTTTTACTATTTGTTCTTGCATATCCGTTAACTTCTGTTACAGAGATGGTATTTCCGGAAGTAACAGTTTCTATTTGCTTGCCCAAGAATGAAGATATTTCTCCGGCATTATTTAATGTTGCTAATGCAGTTGCTGTTATCTTAGTGGGATAAAAAGTATCATTATAGGCGATGACGTTCCATAGACTTATATTTCCACCTTCAAAATAAGGTTCACTCTCTTTCGTTTTTCTGCCTAAAACATCATATTGGGTTTCCTGAGATACAAATTGACCCTGCCCAAATGTTTTTGTAGATGTTTTATAATTCTGTCCTAATTTGTTGGTGAATTTTTTTGAGACATCGCCATCAGGATCATACTGAGTAATAGTTATATTTGATTGGCTATCTTTTTCATATTGATATGTTGTTGTTCCTTCGAGATTGGTTTTGGATTTCATTAACTTGCCCCAAGCATCATAGGTGTTGGCGAGCTTATTATCCAATGGATCGGTCTGTGTAACAATTTGTCCTCTATCATTATATGTGTAGCTAGTCGCTAGTCCGAGATTATCCGTATTCTTTTCGACAAATCTTCCTGTAGATTCATATTTAGATATACTGGTTTGGGTTTGAGAATCTACACTGTTACTGATAACCTTTTGAATAATATTTCCATATCCGTCATAAGTATAAGTTTCCTGTAAATATTCGGTGTTATCTCTGTTCCATGTTTTAAGCGTTTTTAAAAGGTTACTTTCATAAGCATATTCCTCTTTTGTAGATTTTGTATCACCATAGGCTTGATTTACGGTAGTTTTAGATTTCGGGCGCCCAATGTAATAGTTTGATCCAACTCCTGCCGGGTTATGAATGTATTCAAAAGTGGTATTTATCGTTGAAAAATTATTATTGACATTAAGCTGGGTTGAAGCTGGTAAATAGTAATTGTCATAAGTTACCGATTTTGTTAAAGTAATGTTTTTTAAGAAATCTTTTTCAATAATGGTTTCAGGAAGAATTACATCCACTTTGTTAGGCAATTGTTGAATAGAATAGTTACTTTGCTTAAATGATAACAGCTGAGTATTATTAACAGAAATATCTGTCGGGAAAATTAGATTTTCGTCGTTAGTTCTGATTGACCATTCTTTTACCGGTTGACCGAATTTTTGAGCATCAATTTCAACACCGCTCCATATTTTTGTATTTTCAAAACCATCTGCATACCATGAAGATCGAGCCATTTGGTAATACCCAATACTTCCTCTTCCTTGCAAATGCCCTGTCATTCCTCTGTATCGGAAATCCTGCTTTCTGCCTACCTGCTGAAGTTGAGAAACAACGAATGTCTGATCGACTCTTTCTAATGAAAAATAAGGGTAAAGCTCTTTCTTAACTTTCTTATAAATATTAGTTCCATTAGGAACCGCTTCCAAGTAACTAACCCCCGTTATGACACTCCCATTTCCTTGGTTAATTGATTTAATCCTTGCCAGCTCTGAAAGTGGTGTAGGTGCTTTTATTCTGTGCAGATGCTCCTTCCAATATAGAAATACGTTATAATAGTTATTATTTGCTTTTATTGGGTTTGTTAATGGTGTGAATAACGTTAAATCCTGTACATCCTGCACTCCATAAGTCGGACTTACAAAGGATGGGATGGGTTGGAAATTCAGCGTACCGTCAGAAGCTGTACCATTAGCAAGTCTCGTACTTATAACATAGCCGAAATCTCTATAGCTTTGGTTAAAATTATTGATCTGGTTATACGAGAAAACCTGAATCACATCAGATTTACCATCCTTATTCATATCAGCGATGGAGAAGAAATACTGTTTTGCAAATTTATTATAATTACCCGTAGTCTCTGTCTGACGTTTTCTATAAGAGAAAAATTCTATTTTAAGAAAGTTATTGAATCCTGTCCCAGTTCCTATATAGAATCTCCAATTATCTGCTTTTCCAATGGCAGTATCTGTAACAGGTATGGTAAAGTCTAATTTCCCATCCCCATTAAAATCCCCAAATAATATAGGAAACTCAGGATCTTTGGTTTCAACTAAACTGCTTGTAAACCTAATCTTTTTCAGATATTGATTCGGAGCCGTTTTTACAAATTCAAATACTTTGTAATCATTATTGGAGACATTGATGATTTCAACTTTTCCGTCTCCATCTATATCCATATATTGCTGGTTATAAAGAATGTTTTCATTAATTCCTGCATCAATTATATAAGTAGCAACTGGATTATTCTGATTTTTTAAATCCACAATAAAGTTTCCTACATCATATGTGGCACATCTGAGAACGGTACACGGAGCAGGGCGGTTCGTAGTTTCATTTGGTGTAATATTATTACAAGCAGGATCTGGCACCCATTCACAAACTCTTTTTTTTAAAGTCAAAAAAATGTCCGAGATACCATCTCCATTAATATCACCTTCATTCAATGAGGGAACCTCTATGTTACAACCCGCAGGTGGAGGTTCATTACCTGTCACACAATCGGATTCATCATATACTAATTTTTCAAATACTTTGACAAAAATGTTATTTCTGAAGATATAACCTACAATTTTACCTTCTTCATATTGTACAATCCCGTTCCCGTTATAGATTTGTCCTTCTTCGTCCAGTAATGTGCTCACTACTTTCGCATTAGTGTCGAAATATTTATTAGTGTTTATGGTCGTAAATGTATCGTTATTAAATGCTCCCAATTTTACAGTACCATTTGACATAACAAAATCAATATAGGAATCCCCGTTGAAATCTCCTGTCAGCTTTACGCCACTAAATGGATCACTATTGGGTAAATAGTCCAGGTCTACCGAAGAAGGAACTGGCTGGGGATACTCGAATGCTATAGGATTAGCAGCTGCTCCCTCAGCATTATATTCCGTAATTTTATTAACAAACTGGTAGCTTGTACCATTGTTGCCATATTCAATAGTATATTTTTTATAGGAACTGTTGTTCGTTTTCACAACAACATTATCCAATATCCTGTCCTGAATCAATGAAACTCCACCAACATAATATTGCTCAGACAAAGTTCTAGGCATATAGTTAAATGTGATTTCATTGATTGCAGGAGTATTTAATACTTCGTTTCCTCCCCATTGAATGCTGGAAACTGAAGCTACATTTTTAGATGCAGTTTGTACATAGTTATACACAATATAATTTCCCTGAGCATCTCTCCATTTAACAATATTGTATTCTATAGGGGTTCTGGCTAAACTTGCTCCCGAAGTAGTGCCACCATACCAAGCCTGTGAGCCATCTTCAAAAGTCACTTCCCAGTATTCGGGACCTTGCCATGCCTGTCCTGTGATCGCTCCAACTGATTTTATTTTGATATTTGAATACTTTTCAGTTACATATTCTGCACCATCTTTACCATATTCTCCTGATTTTAAAATCAATCGTTGTCCGTTAAAATTATAATAGTCTGAATAGTCTAATTTTACACTGGTTAACTCTCCGTCTTTCTCAATATTTTTTCCACTTCTTGAAATCGTAGTAACACCTGATAAAGCCCAACCAAAACCAGCAATTCCATTTCCGGAATTACTCAGATAGATTAAGCTCATATTGGGAGAAACATTTTTCACACCTTGAGGTAGATCAATCGGCAGGGTAAATTGCAGCTGCCCTGCTCCAGTTACTTCAATATTTCCTTTGGTATCGTGGAAACTTTGTCCTGATGGTGCTGTAGTTCCGGTTGGATTACCCGCACCGGCTCCTGAATCAATTGGTCCTCCCCCCGGATTTTCAGTACCCGGCCCAATTTTAGCAATAAAAGGATTAGATACGTTGGATGTTGCGTGAAATCCCTGTGCAAGTACTACGGTCTGTGGATCCTGAACCGTTCGCGAGGTGCTTTCAGCTTGGTATAATATAGTTTGTGAATACCCTAATATTGAGAGACAGGATATTATGAATGAATAGAAAATTTTCATATTCTTTTTCTTTGTATTAATAAATTGTTAGATGACGAATCAGATAAATTGCTTATCGTTTTGTAACATTTCGGCTAAACACTCTGCCGTCTTTTAATGTAAAACGTAGAATATAAACACCCCAGTCATACCCAGTCATATTAATCTTCAACTGACGGTTTAGCCCCGGAATATTCTGTTGCTGAAATTTCCAGTGTACCGTACTGTGCTGATACAGTGAAACGGATTCTATAAGATCATCTGCTTCTTCAGTCCAGTCTATGGTAAGAACGTCATTAACGGGTACAGGATAGAGCCTTATCTGTTTCAAGAAGGTTTTTTCATCCATAGCAAGAGCTTCTTGCTGTTGCAGGGGAGCTACTGTTTTAGTTTCTTGTTTTGCTGTGTCAGTGGGAGCTGTTTTTCCTGCAACATTAGGGCCTCTGTATCTTTGGTTTCCGGCTTCGTCATATTTGAAATAGACTTCAGTTTGTGAAAAGCCTAAAAAGCCTATAAACAATGAGAATATAGAAAGTAATTTTGTTTTCATTTGTGATTTTATTTTTTAGTGGAAAGAAGTTGTTGGACTTGTTTTTTTAGTTCTTTAATTTCTTCGGATTGAGATTTATTTTCTTTATCCTGCTCTATAGTATACAAAGTCAATTCCTCAATCTTTTGCAACAGTTTGATCTGGAATTCTCCCACATTTACTCCTTCTTTTTTCATAACTTTTGCAGAAGCAATTTCCGGCAAATGTTTTTTCTCTTTAATATGTTTTTCAACATCTTCAAGTTTAGGCAGGCTATAGTTTTCTTCAAATACAAAATCAGCAGTTGGTGTAAGAGTTACTTTTATTTCTTTGGCTTCAAATTTACCTTGCAATGATGCATTGCCGTTGGAATGTAAAGCCAAAGTCTGTTGCTTGATTCCTGTATTAGATACTAAATTAAAATTAATCTCATTATCTAACAATCGAATATATGAGCCTCCTTTTGAAGGGTTTATTCTTTCCATACTGCCCCCATTCAAAAAATTTTTTATATTATTTCCAATACCTACCCCGGAATAGGTTAATCCCGGTTCAGAAGCCCAAATCATTAAATCAGCAGGAGCATTACCATCATTGTCTGCATGCAATAGGATTGTAGAAGTGAAATGTTTCCCATAAATGGAAAGTTTTTCTTGGGGTGAGCTTGTATTTATACCTATATTGCCATCGTCTGCTAAGAATAAAGGTACGTCACAAATTCCCCCCGCACAGCGGTTGACTGCATCATATCTCATGAATCCCAACCCTTTTGCCCAAGTATTTCCTTTCCATATACTCCATTCCTTTACCTGACCGGATTGTGTATATGAATCATCAATAAACCTCAGTCCGGTCGGTATATAGGTCCCATTACCTCTAATGATAGGAATACCGCTGTTTGCATTAATATCAAGACTCGCTTCAGGTGCATTGGTTCCGATACCAATATAATTATTTGAAGAGGCTTGTATTGCACCAGCAGGAGTGTATAACTGTGCAAATGTGAAAGATGATGCCAATAAGGCCAGTGATAATAATTTAATTTTCATCTGTTTATAGTTGTTTATTTTTTGTTCAATTAAATAAATTAGGTAAGTTTCTCTGCGTTACTAAATGTCTTTCATCAATATTTTCCATGTATTTTGCAGTGGCATTACTAAAAGAATGACGGTTACGCATTGTGGATTCATTAGTCCATCCTTATGAAAAGGATCGGTGTGACTTTTGTATTGTTGGCCTTAGAGATGAACAATTGTTTCTGTAAACTTGTTCGAAGGAGTAGCACTTGAGCTATCTGTATTCCGGTTCTGTGCAAATTGTGATGAGGCTGAAAAGCTCAGAATAATTAATAAAGATTGTTTCATAATTTTTTTTTCAGTAAAAGTGTTTTTAAAAATGGTTATGTAAAATGTCAGTAGGTGAGTAACTGAAGGCTGTGTTTTTTAAGTAATAAGGTTATGTTTTTTCAGCAAAAATAAAAAATATTTAAATCAAAAACTGACAATAATGATACAAATCATTAAAATGGGAATTATATGATGGCAAATTAAAAAAAAGCATAATAATTTTAGTTAAAAACTTTTTTAAATCAAAAAATATTAAGTGAGAAAAATCAAAAAATACCGATTTTGAACTTGTAAATAGTTGTTTATCAGTATTAATTTATTTTTGAAAAATTTAATGCTCCTTAGAAAGAAATTAGATGCTAAAAATATAATAAATCACTCTATGGTCTTTCCTTTTTAGAAAAAAACTTTACCTTTGTCCATATGAACCTGTTAAGATGGATACTTGCATTCTATTTCATGGCATTATCACTGATGCCCTGCGAAGATGTGCACAGTCCTGCAGGGCCTTCAGAAATCAAACTGTCATTCAATATTCAGGAATCCCATTCAAAAGATAAAGGAGATATCTGTTCACCAATGTGTACATGCAGTTGCTGTCAAATGACGGTATCTTCTTTCAAAATGGATTCATTGTTTGAAATTCCAAGCCATGTTCAGGCTTACTTTTCAAAGAAAATTCTTTTCCAGAAAAACAATTTTGCTTACCAGATGTACGACCATATCTGGCAACCTCCTAAAATTTAATTTTTATTGATTATTAGAAAGTTAGGCTTTCTATCTATTGAACTTTGCAATACCATTGCAGAGGTCTCCGTGATATTTTTGCAACGGCATTATCGTCGTATGCAGTTATTACCAATAAAAAATTAAATACAGATCGTGTTAGATAAAATCATAAAATTCAGTATCAAAAACAAGGTGGTAGTGGGTATCATGACCCTGCTTCTCATTATCTGGGGAGTATGGAGTGCTACAAGGCTACCCATAGATGCGGTTCCTGATATTACCAATAATCAGGTGCAGATCATCACAGTATGTCCTACACTTGCAGGACAGGAAGTAGAGCAGCTTGTTACCTTTCCCATAGAGCAGAGTATTGCCAATGTCCCAGACATCGAAGAAACCAGAAGTATTTCAAGATTCGGGCTTTCCGTGATCACTGTGGTATTCAAAGAAAATGTAGACGTTTATTTTGCCAGACAGCTGATCAATGAACAGTTGAAGCTGGCTGTTGAAGAAATCCCCAAAGGAGTGGGAACGCCGGAACTTGCCCCTGTAAGTACAGGTCTTGGGGAAGTGTATCAGTATATTCTCCATCCGAAAAAAGGCAGCGAAAAAAAATATTCTGCCAAAGAGCTTCGCACCATGCAGGACTGGATTGTCAAAAGACAGCTGAACGGAACGCCGGGCGTTGCAGAAATCAACAGCTTCGGAGGAGAATTGAAACAATATGAAGTAGGGGTAAATCCTGACCGCCTTAAAGCAATGGGCGTAAGCATTTCCGATATCTTTACAGCCTTAGAAAAAAACAACCAGAATACCGGTGGGGCTTATATAGACAAAAAACCGAATGCCTATTTCATCCGTGGAATCGGTTTTGTAACCTCATTGGAGGACATTAAAAATATTTCCGTTAAAAATGAAACAGGAAGCGTTCCGATTTTTATAAAAGATGTTGCAGATGTGCGTCTTGGAAGTGCAGTACGTTACGGAGCACTGACCTACAATGGTAAAGTAGATGCGGTAGGCGGTGTTGTCATGATGCTGAAAGGAGCCAACAGTAACGAAGTGGTCAGCCGTATTAAAGCTAAAATTCCGACTATTCAGAAGTCCCTTCCCGATGATGTGGTGATAGAACCATTCTTAGACAGAACAGATCTTGTAGGAAGAGCCATCAATACCGTAGAAAAAAATCTTATTGAAGGTGCATTGATCGTTATTTTCGTCCTGGTGGTTTTCCTTGGAAATCTGAGAGCAGGATTGATTGTAGCGTCTGCCATTCCATTATCCCTTCTTTTTGCTTTGGGAATGATGAATGTTTTTGGAGTGAGTGCCAATTTAATGAGCCTCGGGGCCATAGATTTCGGATTGATTGTAGACGGCGCTGTGATCATTGTGGAAGCCACTTTGCATCACTTAGGTGTAAGAAAATCTGTACGGAATCTTACCCAAAATGAAATGGACGAGGAAGTTTTCCTTTCCGCATCAAAGATCAGAAGCAGTGCGGCTTTTGGAGAAATTATTATCCTTATCGTTTACATCCCGATCCTAACATTGGCTGGAGTAGAAGGGAAAATGTTTACGCCAATGGCTAAAACAGTAGGATTTGCCATTTTAGGAGCGTTAATCCTTTCACTGACTTATATTCCGATGATGAGCGCCCTGTTCTTGTCCAAAAAGATTTCGCACAAAGAAACCTTTTCAGATAAGATGATGAACTTCCTGCAAAAGATCTATCAGCCGATGCTGCAAAAAGCTGTTAAAGTAAAATACATCATTGTTTCGGTCACGATTTTTATTTTCGTCATCAGTGCCTTTATTTTCAAAAATATGGGTGGCGAATTTATTCCGCAGCTGCAGGAAGGAGATTATGCATTCCACTGTATCCTGCCGCAGGGAAGTTCACTTAGCCAGAGTATCGAAACCTCCATGCAGGCTTCAAGACTTATCAAACAGTTTGATGAGGTGAAAATGGTTGTGGGAAAAACCGGTTCTGCTGAGGTTCCTACCGATCCTATGCCTCCCGAAGCCTCCGATCTGATTGTCGTTTTAAAACCACAAAAAGAATGGAAATCAAAAAAATCATACACAGAACTCGCCGATGAGATCAGTGAGAAATTAGAAACTATTCCCGGAGTGTTCTTTGAAAAGAACCAGCCGATTCAGATGCGTTTCAATGAGCTGATGACGGGGATCAGACAGGATGTTGCCGTTAAAATTTTCGGTGAAAACCTGGATTCACTCTCTATTTATGCAGATAAAGTAGGAAAGATCATCCAGACCGTTGACGGTGCGACGGCTCCGCAGATTGAAAGAATAAGCGGACTTCCCCAAATCAACGTAGAATACGACAGAACGAGAATGGCCAATTATGGTTTAAATATAGAAGACGTAAACAATGCTGTAAGTACAGCCTTTGCCGGAAAAGCAGCCGGACAGGTTTTTGAAAACGAAAGGCGTTTTGATCTTGTTGTCCGTCTCGACAGCCTTCACAGAACGAATATCGATGATGTGAATAATTTAATGATCTCTACCGGGACAGGAGCACAGATTCCGCTTTCCCAGGTGGCTAATGTCAGCTATAAACTGGGTCCTGCACAGATCAGCCGTGAAGAAGGAAAAAGAAGAATTGTGATCGGTTTCAATGTAAAAGACCGCGATGTACAAAGTGTGGTGAAAGATATTCAGGCGAAATTAGATAAACAGATCAAGTTACCTTCCGGATATTATTTTACCTATGGCGGACAGTTTGAAAATTTGCAGGAAGCCAGCAAACGTCTGATGATTGCTGTTCCGGTTTCCCTCTTTCTGATTTTTATGCTTTTATATTTTACTTTCCGTTCCTTCAAGCAGGCTGCATTAATCTTTACAGCTATTCCAATGAGTGCCATCGGAGGTATATTTGCTCTTCTTTTAAGAGATATGCCGTTCAGTATCAGTGCCGGAATCGGGTTTATTGCTCTTTTCGGAGTCGCAGTTCTTAACGGGATTGTTTTGATCGGAACTTTTAACCAACTTGAAAAAGAGGGTGAGACGGATGTACTGAAAAGAGTATATGAAGGAACGAAGACCAGATTAAGACCCGTTCTGATGACCGCAACTGTAGCTTCATTGGGATTCCTGCCTATGGCGATTTCTACAGGAGCAGGAGCTGAGGTACAGAAACCATTGGCGACTGTAGTCATCGGAGGATTGGTTACCGCTACATTCCTTACCTTATTTGTTCTGCCGATGCTCTATATTATTTTTAATTCAAAGATCCCACGAAAGATGAATAGAATTAAGCCCATCACAACAGTTATTGTTCTTGGATTTCTGATGTTCGGACAGACATTCAATGCGCAGACCAGACAGATTTCCGTTGATCAGGCCGTAGAAATGGCTGCCGAAAATAATCTGGTTTTAAAATCAAAGGATCTCAATATAAAATCTGCCGAAGCTTTGAAAGGCACAGCAAAAGAACTTCCCAAATTAAATTTTGAAGCACAGCTTGGGCAATACAACAGTCCGAAATTCGACCAGTCATTTGCCATTTCGCAGAGTATTCCTTTTCCTACGCTGTTCAAAGCAAGGAGAGAATTGATCACTGAAAATATAAAAAGCAGGCAGATCGATAAAGAAGTTTCGGCGAACGAGCTGACCAAACAGGTGAGAACCTATTATTATCAGATCGAATACCTTCAGTACAATAAATTTAAACTGAAAGATCTTGACAGTCTTTATCAGGATTTTATCAGGATCGCGACCGTAAGATTTAAAGCAGGAGATATCAAGAAGATTGAAATTAACACGGCAGAAACCCAAAAAGGAGAAATTAACCTATTGCTGAAACAGAATGAAGTGTATTTAAACAATGCCTATAAAAATTTAAAGACATTACTAAATACCTCTGAGAACCTTGAAGTTCCGTTTAAAAGCGATTATGAACCTTTGAAGACAGAAAATATTCTGGACAGTTCATCGGTAGCCAACAATCCAACGGTCAAAGCTTTTTATCATGAAATGGAAATTGCTGAAAAGAATAAAAATGTGGAGAAATCACAGGGGCTTCCTGAATTCAGTCTTGGTCTGACGAGCCAGTCATTGATAGGTTTACATACCAAAAACGGACAGGAGAAATTCTATAATGCCGGAGACCGTTTCAATTCCTTTTCTGTAGGGGTTGCTATTCCTTTAACATTTGGAGCAACAAAAGCAAGAATACAGGCTCTGGAATATGAAAAATATGCCGCTGAAACCAATGCGAAGATGCAGCAGAAACAACTTTCGACACAGCTCGAAAATGCTTTCGGACAGTATCAGCAGGATATACAGCAGTATGAATATTATGTAAATCAGGCCATTCCGAACGCGGAAAAAATTGTTAAAGCTGCCCAGTTAGGCTACAAAACTGGGGAAATCTCTTACGTAGAATATCTTTTTGCCCTGCAGACTGCCACCAATATTCAGTTGAAATATTTAGAATCCATTCAGCAGGTCAACCAATCTGTAGTTACCATTAATTCAATTATCAATAAATAACATGAAAATAAAGCACAATATCATATATCTGACCGTCACGGCACTTTTACTTATAAGCTGCGGAAAAAAAGAAACGCCGGCAGAAAACCCCGAAGTAAAGACTGAAAAAGCTGAAGCCGGTCATGAAGAAGCAATGCAGATTATCGCTTCATTAACGGAAGCGCAGATCAAATCGGTCGGAATATCTTTAGGTCCCATAGAAATGAAGGAACTTACGTCCACTGTGAAAGCCAACGGACTTCTGAGAGTTCCCAATAATAATAAAGCCACCATCACCTCTCTGTACGGCGGTGTGATCAAAACCCTGAATGTACAGGTAGGAAGCATCGTAAAAAAGGGACAGGTGATTGCAACCATTGCGAACCCTGAATTTATCCGGCTACAGGAAGAATATTTAACAACGAATAGCAGAATTATCTATGCAGAACAGGAATACAGAAGACAACGCGAGCTTTTTGACAATGATGCAGGTGCCAAGAAAAACCTGCAGAGTTCAGATGCCGAGCTTAAAACCCTGAGAACGAAAAAAGCTTCCCTTCTGAGACAGCTTCAGATGATGGGAATCAGTCCGGGAAAAGTAAATAATGGGAATATGAGATCCGGATTGGTCATTACCGCACCAATCAGCGGAACCGTCAGCAGTATTTCAGCACAGATCGGAAGCTATGTAGATGTTTCGTCACCTGTAGCGGAGATTATTGATAACAACTCGATTCATCTTGATCTGCAGGTTTTTGAAAAAGATCTTCCTAAAATGAGAGTAGGGCAGATCGTGCATTTCAAGCTGACCAATAATCCTGAAACAGAATATGATGCCATGGTGTACAGTGTAGGCTCTTCTTTTGAAAACGAAAGCAAAACCGTTTCAGTACATGGCACAGTGACCGGAAATAAAGCGGGTCTGATCGACGGAATGAATATCACCGGAATTGTCAGTCTTGATAAAAACACAACACCTGCCGTTCCTAATGAAGCTATCGTAGAGGCAGACGGAAAATATTATGTCTTCATCCGTACAGATAAAAAGCCGGAGGAGCATGAAGAAGAAGAATCCGGAGATGATAACAAAAATGAGAAAGGAGAACCTGTCCAACATCAAAGAACCTTGAATTTTGAAAAAGTAGAAGTGATAAAAGGGACATCAGATATGGGCTATACAGCCATTACACCTGTAAAAGGAATTCCTGCTGATGCCAGAATTGTAGTGAAAGGAGCTTTTTTCATTAATGCTAAACTTTCCAATTCCGGTGGGCATGAGCATTAAAATAAGGAAATGCTCATCGATTTATAGAAACCGGCCTGAAGAACTACCGATTTTTATGCCTAAATTAGAGGTGTTTACGGTACATTTTCAGGGTAAGAATAAGAAACATTCTAATACATCATTCAGTTATGCTGTTAAACAAGAAAATATCCATCTGGTATTTCATCCGTGAAATAAAAAATCAAATTCTGTATATGGGAATATTTGCCGTGTCCATAGGATTATTAGATCTTCTCCCATGGTTCCGGAAAATTTCACTTCCCCTTAATATTCCGGCCCTTTTGGGAACGGCTGTTTCATTGCTGCTGGCGTTCCGGACTTCCCAATCCTACGAAAGATGGTGGGAAGCCAGAACAGTCTGGGGTGCCATAGTGAATGACTCAAGGACGTTGATGAGGTTGATCATCCAGTTTTTTCCGGCAGGAGAAGATAAGATCATAAAAGAATTTGCAGAAAGGCAGATCATCTGGACCTATGCACTTGGTGAATCTCTGAGAAGACAGCCTTTTTCAGACAGAGTTCAGAACTATCTGGATGAACATCAGATCAAAGCGACGAATATTCCGAATGCACTTCTGGATGTACATTCCCAACGGCTCAGAAATATTGCTTTTTCGAAAGGTTTAACAGAACTTCATCAGCTAAATGCTGTCATCATGAGGCTCTGTGACAATATGGGAAGATGTGAAAGGCTAAAGAATACAGTTTTTCCAAGATCTTATAGTATTTTACTGCATACCCTAATCTATGTTTTTGCAGCCATCCTTCCGTTTGGACTGGATGATTCTCAGCTGGCTGTTGAAATATTAATAACCTTCCTTATTCCGGTCATGTTTCTTGCAATTGAGAAAACATCCATTATCATGCAGGATCCTTTCGAAAATGGACCTGTAGATATACCTGTGACCGCATTGGCACAGACCATTGAAATTAATATTAAAGAAATGACAGGAGATCAGAATATTCCTGTTAAAAAAGATAATTCTTTGTATTACGAAATGTGATCCATTAAAATAATCGTACAAATGAAAAAAGATATAGAAACCAAACTCATCGATAAAAATACCAAGCCCACCAGCATGCGGATTCTGGTGTATGATTTTTTGAGTACACAGGAAGCGGCACTCTCCCTTTCAGAAGTGGAAAATCATTTTGATCATGCGGACAGGACTACCATTTACCGTACCTTGAAAACCTTCGAAGAAAAAGGAATTGTCCATAGCATTCAGGAAAATGCCACAACAAAATATAAATTATGCGATGACGGCTGTGATGAGAAAACACACAAAGACTGGCACCTGCACTTTTACTGCAAAATATGCAAGCAGACCACCTGCAGGGAAGATATTTCCTTTCCTGAAAATGTTCAGACCAATTTCAGAATAGATGAGATAAGACTTTTTGCCAAAGGAATCTGTGAGAACTGCCTCGAAAGTTTGCAATAGTATTGCACTGAGTATAACCTTAATTTTACATTAAAATAGTATTTATGGAAGAATGTTGTAGCACAAAGCCTAAAAATAAAGAACCTCATACACACAATCATTCCGAAGGAGACGGACATGATCACTCCCATGATACAGGAGATAAAACACCTTTTCAGATGTTTCTTCCTGCCATCATCTCTTTCGTACTGTTGCTGATAGGAATAGCATTGGACAATTATATAAAAACAGAATGGTTCACGGGCTGGGTACGTTTGATATGGTATCTGGCAGCCTATGCTCCCGTAGGTCTTCCGGTTTTAAAGGAAGCTTATGAAAGCATCATCAAGGGAGATGTATTCTCCGAATTTTTCCTGATGGGAATCGCTACAGTAGGAGCATTTGCAATCGGGGAATATCCCGAAGGTGTTGCTGTAATGCTGTTCTATTCCGTAGGAGAAGTATTCCAGGGAATGGCCGTTTCGAGAGCCAAAGGAAACATCAAAGCATTGCTGGATCAGCGTCCTGATGAGGTGACGATCATTGAAGCCGGCCAGCCAAGAACCATTAAAGCCAAAGAAACCAAAATAGGAGATGTCATCCAGCTGAAGCCTGGAGAAAAACTGGCTCTTGACGGTGAATTGATGACTGAATCCGCTTCATTCAACACCGCAGCGCTTACGGGCGAAAGTAAACCGGATACTAAAACAAAAGGTGAGACCGTATTAGCTGGGATGATCAATATGAACAGCATCGCTCTGGTAAAAGTGAATACCGCTTACGAAGACAGCAAACTGAGTAAAATTCTGGAACTGGTTCAAAACGCGACTGCACAGAAAGCCCCGACCGAATTATTTATCAGGAAATTTGCAAAAGTATACACCCCGATTGTTGTATTTCTTGCCATAGGAATCTGTCTTTTGCCTTATTTCTTTGTAAGTGATTATCAGTTCAGAGACTGGCTGTACAGAGCCCTGATCTTCCTGGTGATCTCATGTCCTTGTGCATTGGTGATCTCCATTCCTTTAGGATATTTCGGAGGAATTGGAGCAGCGAGCAGAAATGGGATTTTGTTTAAAGGAAGTAATTTCTTAGACAGTATCGCAGAGATCCAGAATGTGGTGATGGATAAAACCGGAACCATGACGGAAGGTGTATTCAAAGTACAGGAAGTAAGCATTCAGCCCGAATTCAATAAAGAAGAGATCCTGAAATTGGTCAATGTCCTGGAAAGCAAAAGTACACACCCTGTAGCCACAGCAATCCATAATTATGCAGGAGAGATTGATCATTCTCTTCCCCTGGAAAATGTGGAAGAAATTGCAGGACATGGCTTAAAAGCTTCAGTCAATGGAAAAGAATTGCTGGTCGGTAATTTTAAGTTGATGGATAAATTCAATATCAGCTACGATACCAACCACGCCAATATTGTGTACACGCTAATTGCCATAGCTTATGATAAAAAGTTTGCGGGCTACATCACCATTGCAGACAGTATAAAAAGCGATGCGAAAGAAACTGTTGACAACCTGCATAGAATGGGCGTAAAAGCCACTATGCTGAGCGGCGATAAAAGTACTGTTGTTAAATATGTGGCAGACCAACTGGGTATTGACAGTGCTTTTGGAGATCTCTTACCGGAAGACAAAGTCAATAAAGTAAAAGAAATCAAAGCCAAAAATCAAACCGTAGCCTTTGTAGGCGATGGCGTAAATGATGCTCCGGTAGTAGCACTCAGTGACGTAGGAATCGCTATGGGAGGACTCGGAAGCGATGCCACGATTGAAACCGCAGATGTCGTTATCCAGGATGATAAACCGAGCAAAATCCCAATGGCGATCAATATCGGTAAGCAGACTAAAAAGATCGTTTGGCAGAATATTGTTTTAGCCTTTGCAGTAAAAGCTGTAGTCTTAGCGTTGGGGGCTGGAGGCCTTGCAACGATGTGGGAAGCCGTATTTGCAGATGTGGGAGTAGCGATGCTGGCTATTTTAAATGCGGTGAGGATTCAGAGGATGAAGTTTAATTAGGGAGTAGGGATAAAGGAGTAGGTTGCAGATAGTAGGTAGCAGGTGCTAAATAAAGGTTTTAGGCTGTAAGATAATTAGCATCCAAATTTTATCGGAGATAAAATCCTAGCGCCTTAAAACAGTCTTTTTGTAATCTCTTTCGCGCCTTTGCGATTAAAAACAATACATCATCCATTAAAAAAATATGAAACGCCAAACCTTATAGGTTTCCAAAACCTATAAGGTTTTTATTACAGCAAAAAATCTGCGAAATCCCATAATCCGCGAGAGGAAAACTATCACAACTACAAGAAACCTTATTTTCCCTAATCCCTAATCCCTAATCCCTAATCCCTAATCCCTAATCTAAAAATAATCAATGACATTCATCATAAATAATCCATAAACCCAATTTGAGTAGTATATTTGTAGAACAGAACTGATCATTGAGACTTTTTATTTCCATATTCATCATTTTTACCATTGCATTACGCCCAGTTTTGCCATTGGTGAACTATGCCGTGAACTATGATTATATTGTAAAAAACCTCTGTGAGAACAGAAATATTCCTCAGTCAACGTGTAAAGGAAAATGCTACGTCAGCAAAGAACTGGCGAAAACGGAAAAGCAGTCCAATAATTCCCAGGTCATCAAAATATCCGTCCTGGATGTTTTTGTTTCCCACGATACCCTTTCATTTTTAGGACAGAAAGAATCTGAGCCTGAAGGTAAGGCTATACACTCAGATTATAGTATTGGTCATGCTTCGGAATACTTTTCCAGGATATTCCATCCTCCTTTAGCTTAATTTCAACTATTCTTTTAGTTTTTAATCAAAATATCCTCGGATTTTATTGCCTAATTATGTTTTTTTTAAACAATCTGCAGTAGAAACGGGTGGTTAGCTTTGTATTAAAAATTAATTTACACATTCATCATACTATCAATTTCAATTTACCATTAAAATGAAATCAAAAATTATTTTGACTGCACTATTGTCAGTTTCATTATTCGCCTGTGGCCAGGAAACCCCTAAAGTAAAACATAAAAAGAGCACTGCCTCTTCAAAATCGACGGTTAAAAAAGTAAAATTTGCCAATGCGGAAGATCCTATCTGTCACATGAAAACAGAAGATGATATGAAAGATACAGCAGTCTATAAAAATAAAACGTACGGTTTTTGCAGTAGCCTATGTAAAGACGAGTTCAAAAAAAATCCTGAGAAATATGCCCAAAAATAATAAGACCAAAAACGGAGCAAAAAGAAAGGTAATCATTCCGATTGCGATTTTCGCTCTTCTGTTTCTGGGAATAGGTGTTGGAATGGGATATTTTAAGAAGAACCTGTATACCGTAATGAAGGTTCCCGATTTTGAACTCACCGACCAGAATAATAAAAAGATCACCAATAAAGACATGCTGGGAAAAGTATATCTGGTAGAGTTTTTCTTTAGCAGATGTCCTACGATTTGTCCTGTGATGAACCGGAATATGAGATTTATTGAAGATGAGGTAAACAGTCCTGAATTTGGGATTATTTCAATAAGTATAGATCCGGAAAATGATACACCTGCCGCATTGAAAGAACATGCTAAAAGTGTAGGAGCCAAATCCCCGGACTGGCATTTTCTTACCGGAAACAGAGATTATATCGGAAAACTGGCAGACCAGTTCAATATCTATGTGGGAGATAAGGAAGACGACAGCGAAAGCCTTAACCACAGCGGAATGATCGCCTTGGTGGATAAAGAAGGAAATATCCGTTGCAGATACAATAAAGATAATATGCCAATCCTGTATTACTCAGGATTGAATTATGAAGATCCTGAGGGAAAAACCCCTAAACTTAACGGGAAGTATCATCCAGACCGGGAAATATTGATCGAGGATATTAAGAAATTATTGAAATAGAGTAGGGAAAGGAAGATGGAAGAATGAAGCTGGAAGTTAATGATGCGGATAATGATGAATGATGGTCATTAATGTAAATGATTAAAAGACCAATGAAATTGTGGTCGTGGAGTAGAGGAGTCTTAATGTAGAAAGTTAATGACTGGAATAATGATTGGTGAAAGTCATGAATGCAGATGATTAAAAAGATAAGATGAAGAAGTGTAGATGAAGTATAGTCGTCTTCAGGCAGAAATAGCTTCCCTTTTCCATCCTCCTGCTTTCCTTCTATAAGTATAAAAATATTGTTAAACCATAAAACAAAACGTTATGAAGATTTTGAAAATAGCAGCTTTAAGTGCCGTATTCGCCGCACAGTTTGCTTTTGCGCAGTTTAAGCAGACACCGCTTCCTTATGCATACAATGCACTGGAAGGTTCGGTAGACGCACAGACAATGGAAATTCACTATTCAAAGCATGCTGCAGGTTATGTTGCCAATTTGAATAAAGCAATTGCGGGAACACCTCAGGAGAAGCAAACCCTCTTCCAGATCCTTTCAGAAATTTCCAAACTTACGCCGGCAGTAAGAAACAATGCAGGAGGGCATTACAACCACGAGCTTTTCTGGACCGTTCTTACACCTGTAAAAGACACCAAGCCTTCTGAAAAGCTGGCTAAAGCGATCACGGAAACTTTCGGAAGCATGGATGCGTTCAAAGAAAAGATCAGTAAAGCAGGTGCAGACCGTTTCGGTTCAGGATGGGCATGGCTTTCTGTGGATAAAAACGGAAAATTATTCGTTTCTTCTACAGCGAATCAGGATAACCCTTTGATGGATGTAGTAGAAGAAAAAGGAACTCCGATTTTAGGAATTGACGTTTGGGAACACGCTTATTACCTGAAATACCAGAACAAAAGAGCAGACTATCTTACTGCCATCTGGAATGTGCTGAACTGGAAAGAGGTAAGCAGAAGATATGATGAAGCCCTAAGCAAGAAATAACAGATGAATTTAATTTGCAGCATATTCCTCACTCTTTATATGGCGTTCAGACCTCTGATCCCATTGGTGGAGTATGCTGTAAATTATGATTATATTTCCACCGTTCTCTGCATCAATAAAAGCAAGCCGGAGCTTCACTGTAACGGTAAATGCTACCTGAGCAAAGAACTCGCAAAAACGAATAATTCAGATTCTTCACCTTTAAACAAAACCAAAAATTCAGGACAGAAAATTCTCGATATCTGTACGCTTCCTGAAATTACAGGAATAAAAAAAGCTGAAAGTTTCCTTTCTGTAAACTTCAATTTTCTCTACGAAACAGCCTATTCTTTTCTGTTTCTCAAACACATTTTCAAACCACCGGTTTTTTAAGTTCAATTTTAATCTTTATCAACCACAAAGAACCGAAGATTTTAAAAGCTTAAGCGTTCTTCTATGCAGTTTTCAATACACTTTAAATAATTAAGGTGTCAAAAAACTTTTGTGCCTTTTGTGGTTAAAAAAAATGAATGTTACCCATTCAAAAACATTTCTATTTTAAAAATTCAACTTAAAAAATCAAAATGAAAATTTATAAATTTTTATCATTACTCTTTATTGCCTTTAATTTATTCACTTTATCATCATGCCGAAACAGCGATGATGACGATCCACAGGATACTTCAACCGGAAACCTTCAGATCAAATTTGAAAACGGATTCAATAACCTGGGGAATATCGTACTTAACCAAACTGTACAGACTTCAGCTGCCGGGCAGAAGCATAACTTTTCAGCCCTGAAATATGTCATCAGCAATATCACACTGATTGACGAAGGCGGAAATGAATTCAAATACAATGAAAACAATCCCGACAAAGGCGCTTTCATCATAGATCAGGCAGATGCCGTTGCAGGAGTTGTCTATCTCGATCTGAACGGAATTCCGAAAAACAATTACAAGAAAGTAAGATTCGGACTTGGGATCAGTCAGAAGGCTTATCTGTTGGGGCAAAACGGGCAGGCAGAATTCTGGACGAAAGCCAAGCAGAAAGGGATGTCATGGTCATGGGCAGCCGGTTACGTCTTTGTAAAACTGGAAGGTAAATACGGAACTGCCTCCGCAGATACGGAATTCATGAATCACACCGGAAACATGGGAAATGTAACGGCTAATAATACGCCGGATCTTTACCGGGAAATTACGTTGAATCTTCCGACAACCGCCAGAGTAACGGCTCAGGTAAGACCTTCCATTCACATCCTTGCAGATTTAAATCAGTTTCTGAGTGGAAGTAAAACACTTTCCCTAAATACAGAAAACAATGTGATGATGGGTTCAAGCCAGCATTTGGTGGATGTTACCAATAACCTTACCTCGATGTTTAAAGTAGATCATGTTCATAATGATTAGGATTTTATTAAAAACAATGCTGCTGGTCATTACTTTTCTGAGCTGTTGGTCCTGTTCAGATGAGGTAATGCAGCCGCTGGAAAAAGATGAGGCCTATTCATTGCAGTTTCCGTCGTACTTTCCGGAAATGACGTTCGATGCATCCGGTAATCCGGTGACGAAAAACGGAGTAGAGCTGGGCAGAAATTTATTTTATGAGGGCAGGCTTTCCAGAAATAATACCATATCATGTGGTTTCTGTCATATTCAGGAAAATGCTTTCACACACCATGGCCATACCGTGAGCCATGGAGTGGACGACAGAATTGGAATCCGTAATGCACCACCCATTCAAAACATGGCATTCCTGAAAAGATACATGTGGGACGGCGTAATCCATAATCTGAACGAACAGCCGATCATTCCGATCACGGATGCCAATGAAATGGACAGCTCCATGCCTGAGGTGATTTCTAAATTAAAGGATGATCAGAAATATAAAAAACTCTTCATGGCAGCTTATGGTGACGAAAATATAACCGGTGAAAGAGTCTTGAAAGCTCTGTCGCAGTTTATGGTCAGCATGATTTCCGCAGATTCAAAATATGATAGGGTTAAACAGGGAAAAGAAAATTTTACCTCTGAAGAATCCCAGGGAATGGCTCTATTCAGTCAGAAGTGTGCTTCCTGCCACAGCGGAGAACTATTTACCGACGAGAGTTTCAGGAATACGGGAATGTATTACAATGCCCAGTTCAAAGATGCGGGCCGCCATCGTGTAACCCTTGATCAGAATGACTGGATGAAATTCCGTGTACCGAGTCTTAGAAATGTAGAATATACCGCACCTTATATGCATGACGGAAGGTTTTACACGCTGGCCGCAGTTCTTAATTTCTATTCAGATAATGTGGAAGACAATCCCAATCTGGATCCGCAGCTGAAACAGAACGGACATATCGGAATTGCGATGAATGCGCAGGAAAAGCAGTTTGTCATTGCCTTTTTGAAAACCTTATCTGATCAAAACTTTATTTCTAATCCAAAATTTGCAGAATAAACAGAATGAGCATGAAAAAAATAATTTTTATACTGAGCCTGACATTATCTTGGGCCTGTCAGGCTAAAACCATCAACGACAGTCTGTATATCGCAGATCCTATAAACAGGATTGTATTTGATGACTGTGATGCTTGTGGCTGTGCGGCAGGAAACGGTTCTTCCGGTTTTGAGTCTTTACTGAATCCTCAGTTTATCGGGATCAAATATTTTGCCCAGCATTATAAAGCCAAAGAAAACCTTTTTGTAAAAGATCTTACACAGGATCAGTATTTCAATACCCTGCAGGTTTGGGGAAAAATTCCATTGACAGAAAAGCTGAGTGTATACGCCAGCCTGCCCTTTCATTTTCATGAGAAGAGAACAATGCAGGGCGATATCAACATTAATGGAATCGGAGATCTGAACCTGATGGGAATTTACCGGATCCTCAGTTCCAAAAATCATTTCCATCAGCTCAACGGTGGTTTGGGGGTGAAAATTCCTTTGGGAAAATTTGATGAAAAAGGAGCTTCAGGAGTCAATCCAAGTTTTCAACTGGGAACGGGAAGCTGGGATTATCAGGCTGCTTTGAACTATAAGTTTCAAAAGAATAAGCTGGCTGTGTTGATCAACACAGATTACACTGTAAAAACCGAAAACAAAAAGAATTACCGTTTTGGAAACCAGTGGAATTATGCCGCAACAGCTTTTTATCAGCTTGCAGGAAATGAAAAAACTATTTTCTCTGCCAAAGCCGGACTTCAGGGCGAAGTCTATGATCAAAACAAACAGTTTGATGAGGTATTGCCTAATACAGCAGGAAGCGCTTTATATGGAAAGCTTGGTTTTGAGGCTTCGTATAAAAAGTTCAGCCTGGGTGGAGAAGTCATGCTGCCTGCTTATTCCAATCTGGCAAGCGGGGACATTGAAGCAAAATCCAGGTTCAGTGTTTTTATCAATTTTGGAATTTAATATAATGGCCAAAGCCACCAGGTACAGATTGTTCAATCTTTAGTCTCGTAAAAATTTCAAACTTTAATCTAAAAAACAGGTGGCTGAGATTCCCGAGCCACCTGTTTTTAATACATCTTCTTAATATTTTCTTTTTTTCATAGTGTTGAGAATTAATTTATTATGCTGTTATTGCATATATTAAGTTATTTTCTATCTTTGCCGCAATCTGGTGCGCTGTAAAAAGCACTTAAAAGGGAACCTGGTGAAAATCCGGGACAGACCCGCTGCTGTAAGCTCCACATCAAAGTTTTTGAAGAATATATCCACTGTTTTTTTTAATGGGAAGGATTTCAAAAACGGAGTAAGTCAGAAGACCTGCCAGAAGATAAACGTTTGATGCTTTCGTGGAATAAAGCTTAGGACAACAAGGATTCTGTGCAGTGACAGCTGTGCTTTATCTTTGCTATCTTATATCCATTAGCGTCAGCATTATTCTCAATGAGCTAATGGTCAGAAAATATACTGCTTCACAGTTTAAAAAAGGCGTTATCACATTATTTGTGGCAGCATCTCAACTTCTATTCTCACAATCTGGAGACACTATCAGGGAGAAAACGATTCTTCCGATCCAGATTTACAAAAAAGATTTTAAAGAAATTCTTCCTGCACAGGTCCTTTCCGGGGAACAGCTTGAAAGGCTGAACAGTCAGTCGGTGGCTGATGCCTTACGGTATTTTTCAGGAGTTCAGATCAAAGACTATGGTGGAATGGGTGGTCTGAAAACAGTGAATATCCGGAGTATGGGAAGCCAGCATGTGGGTGTTTTCTATGACGGTATCCAGCTGGGGAATATTCAGAACGGGATCGTGGATCTTGGAAAGTTTTCACTGGATGATCTTGAAGCGATTTCTTTGTATAACGGTCAGAAAAGTGAAATTTTTCAGCCGGCAAAGGATTTCGGATCTTCCGGATCTATTTATCTTCAGCCTAAAATACCAGTTTTTAAAAGGAATCAGAAGACCAACTTAACGGTGAAGCTGAAATTAGGCTCCATCAGTTTATTTAATCCTTCCTTCCGTGTGGAGCAGAAGATTTCGGATAAAGTTTCGGCAAGTTTCAGCTCGGAGTTTGTACAGAGTGACGGATTGTATAAGTTTAAATATGAAAAGAAAAATTCTGACGGATCTGTTGCCAATGATACCATTGCCAGAAGATACGATTCTTACATCCGTGCAAAACGTTTTGAAACTGCTTTAAACGGAACCATTAATGATGGAAGCTGGAGCGTACGCGGCTACGGCTATATTTCCGATCGTGGAGTTCCCACAGCCATTGTTAATAATAATTTCACGCCTAAAGGTCAGCAGATGCTGGATGAAAACTATTTTGTTCAGGCCAGTTTCCGCAAAAAACTGTTTCCAAAATTCGAAACACAGTTCAAAGCGAAATTTGCTTATGACTACACCCGGTTTTTAGATACGGTGAATGTGGCAACAACCGTTCTTCCGATAGATAATTCGTATGTTCAGAGAGAGCTTTATTTTTCCAATTCCAATCTCTATTCTATTAATCAAAACTGGGATGTAAGTGCGAGCTTTGACTTTCAATATAATAATCTGAATACCAGTCTGAGAGATTTTTCATATCCTACACGATATACTTCGCTCGTTTCTTTTGCCACGACCTATCAATGGAACCGTTTTAAGTTTTTGGGAAGTATTCTTGGAACTTTTGTTCATGAAAACGTAAAAATGAATGCGAAGTCTCCTGATAAAACCGAATGGGCCCCTTCCGCTTTCCTGAGCTATCAGCCTTTAAAATCCAAAGAGCTTACCGTAAGGGCCTTCTACAAAAGAGTCTTCAGGATGCCTACTTTCAATGATCTGTATTACACCATGATCGGAAATGTCATGCTGAAACCTGAATACACGAATCAGTACGATGCAGGTTTTACCTACGAGAAGCTCTTTGACCATCAATTTTTTAAAGGTATTTATGTGAAAGTGGATGGCTATTATAATGAAGTTGAGAACAAGATTATCGCTGTTCCTACCACCAATCTTTTCAGATGGATGATGGTGAATTTAGGTGAAGTGAAAATCATCGGGGCAGACGTGAATGTGCAGGCTGAATTTGACATTAATAAAGTGAAACTGAAACCTTTGGTAAGCTATACCTATCAGCGTGCCGGGGACTATACTGATAAAAGTGACGACTATTACGGTGACCAGATCTCCTATGTGCCATGGCATGCATTGACTTTTACCCTAATGGCAGACTATAAAAACTGGAGTTTCAATTACAGTTTTATGTACACCGGAGAACGCTATGATGCCCAGCTGAATAATATCAAAGCCAATTATCGCCAGCCATGGTACACGCATGATTTATCCGTTCAGAAAAAATTCAACTGGCATTCTCACCAGATTAAAGCCGGTTTTGAGGTCAACAATGTCCTTAATCAATACTATGACGTGGTCAGGAATTATCCGATGCCCGGAAGAAATTTTAAACTTATTGTAAGCTTTACATTATGAAAAAACTAAACTTTTGCCTGCTGGCTTTTACTCTTTTCTTTCTGTTCTCATGTAGGACGGATGACAATATAGTTCCTTCGGAAACGAAAGAGGTAAGCAACGGAGAAGATACACCTATTAAAGGGTTTTATCTTCTGAACGAGGGAAATATGGGGAGCAACAAATGTACGCTCGATTATTTCGATTATGCGACAGGAACGTACCGTAAGAATATTTATGGAGAAACCAATCCTTCCGTGGTTAAAGAGCTTGGTGATGTGGGAAATCATATCATGATCTACGGAAGTAAAATGTATGTGGTGGTGAATGTTTCCAATAAAATTGAAGTGCTGGAAGCAAAAACGGCCAAACGAATCAAAACCATACAGCTGCAGAACTGCCGTTATCTGGCTTTTAAAGGCAATAAAGTCTATGCCAGCAGTTACGCAGGTCCCGTTGAATTGAATCCAAATTCTCCTCCGGGAAAAGTAGTGGAAATTGATACGACATCCCTGAACATCGAAAGACAGGTAGTAGTCGGGTATCAGCCTGAAGAGATAGAAGTGATGGGAGATCAGCTTTTTGTAGCCAATTCCGGAGGGTACAGATTTCCGAATTATGATAAAACCGTTTCTGTCATCAACCTCAATACATTCACGGAAACAAAAAAAATTGATGTAGCCATTAATCTTCACCGTATTAAAAAGGACAACTACGGAGATCTGTACGTGAGTTCCAGAGGGGATTATTACAATATTCCATCCAGTCTTTTCCTTGTGGATGCGGCTACAGGAACCGTGAAAAAAGATTTTCATGTCGCTGTCAGCGGAATGACGATCGTGAATGACAAGCTGTACTATTACGGAAATGAATTTAATTACAATACCCATACATACGTCAAAACCTTTGGAATCATCGATGTCAAGACAGAGCAGGTGATTTCCAACAAAATTATTGACCAGCAATATGTGGACGAGATCAAAGCACCTTACGGAATTGCTGTAAATCCCTATACAGAAGATATTTATCTAACGGATGCGAAAAACTACGTGACCACCGGCTATGTATACTGTTTTGATAAGACCGGAAAATTCAAGTGGAAAACAGAAGGCGGGAATATCCCTGCTCACTTTGCTTTTTTATATAAATAATCAGATCAGAAAAAATGGAAAGAAAAACAAAACATATTTTAAAAACGATACTGCTCTCTTCAGTCCTGCTGGGAGCTGCAGCCTGTAAAAGCGACAGCGAAGAAGTGGTAGAGGAAGTAACTTTTCCTGCTGAAGTACTTAAAGAATCTTATACGATCGACAGGCTTAAACTTTTGATGATAGACCCTAAAATTGAAGGTAAACTGACCTGGAGCATTAACGATTCTGTGATTTCCGATCATCTGCAACTGGATTTTGTCAGTTCCACTGTACAAAATTATCCTTTGACCCTGAAAGTAGAGGTAAAAGGAGCAGCGAAGATCTATAAGTCCACGATCATTGTGAATAAAGAGCTGACCCCTTACAGTAAATATATATCAAATGTTTTTGATTTCCGTCCGGCCACGGGCCAGTTCATCAATGAGATCCCTGAATATGTAAACGGAAACACAGAGGCTGATATGATCAAAAGGGCCAAAGAATCCTTAGTAGGCGAAAATGCTACCATGATTACGCTGGGAGGTTTCGGCGGTTATGTTGCTTTTGGCTTCGATCATACCATTCCTAATCTTGAAGGAAGAGATTTTAAAATTCTGGGAAATGCTTTTTGGGGAAACAATGCCAATGCCACCCGGTCAGGATCATGTGAGCCCGGAATTATCATGGTGGGCTACGACAAGAATAAAAACGGCAAACCGGATGAAGATGAATGGTATGAAATTGCGGGCAGCGAATATTTTAAAAATTCAACGACAAAAAACTACACTATAACTTACTTCAAGCCCAATGAGAACAAGCCCCCCGTTCCCGGAAGTGAGTTTTGGCAGACTGATGTGGAGTACATCAAATGGCAGGATAATTTTGGGAATTCAGGATTTAAAACTAAAAATACCTTCCATGCACAAAGCTATTATCCTTTGTGGCTTTCCGGTGCTTCTTACAGCCTTACGGGAACCAGATTGAAGGATAATTTTTACGACCAGAGCGGGACGGGGGCTTATTGGGTAGGAACATCTTACGATTACGGCTATGCAGACAATGCGCCGAACAATGATGAGGCTTCCAACATCGACATTTCCTGGGCTGTAGATAAAAGCGGGAATTATGTAAAGCTTCCCGGCATCGATTTTATCAAGGTATATACTGGAATCAATCAGGAAGCAGGATGGCTTGGGGAAGTTTCTACAGAAGTGGCAGGAGCTTACGATCTGCATCTTAAATAAAATAAATTTTAATATATAATTCGAAAAAATGAAAAAGTTTTACCTTTTGACCATGCTGTTCTTTTTTGCGTTCTTTACGAATGCACAGGTGGCAGTACAAGGAGTGCCCAGAAATGATATTCAGGGTATCGGCGGCAACCAGCTGAATACAACAGTAACCACCAATATCAACTTCTCCGATATTCAGTATTGGGTAGGGAGTGGTACTAATGAAGCGGCTTTTGTGGTTCAGTGGAACGACAGCAAGAATCCTGATGCCTTGGTATGGGGCTTCCGATGGAACGGAAATGCTACCGGAGAAGATATGCTGAAGGCAATTGCAAAGGCAGATCACAGATTTTTTACATTGTTTTATCCGGGAACCCAGTTCGGAACAGCCATCGGAGGAATGGGGTTTGACCTAAACGGTCAGAATACCAACGCACTTTATAAAAACGGGAATATAACCTATCCTCTTTACCCTGTAAATGGCATTGTAAATACAGGTGCATATGATTTCGATGATTTTACGGCTGCTGATGCCGGGGATCATTGGGGATCAGGATGGTACAACAGCTACTGGTCTTATTGGGTAAAAGATCCTACGGATGCTGATTTTGGATATTCAGGAGTAGGGGCTTCTTCCCGTGTGCTTCAGAACGGTTCATGGGATGTATGGAATTTTAGCCCAGGGTTGGCTTCTTTTCCTATTTCTTCAACGCTGACACCCGTATCTGTTTATGCTGCTTCTGCTTCTTCTGTTTCTACCAATTTTACTGACGGTTACTTTATGGTCAATGAAGAATGGTTCGGGCATACCAACGGTTCTGTAAATTTCATCGGCAATAATGGGCAGGTTAATTACCGTGTGTACAGCAATGCCAATAACAATCAGGCCTTTGGTGCTACAACGCAATACGGAACAATCTACGGAGATAAATTCTATTTTATTTCGAAGCAGGCTGCAGATGGCGGAGATACTCAGTATACCCCGGGAGGAAGACTGGTAGTAGCGAATGCACAAACGATGCAGAAAATTGCAGGATTTAATAATATTGGCGGTGGCGACGGAAGATCCTTTGTAGGAGTTAATGAAAACAAAGGATACATCGGAGCTTCGAATGGTATTTTTGTATTCGATATCGCGAATATGCAGGTTGGAAGCCTGATAACCGGAACAGGCGGAGGCGGTCAGTATGCCGGCCAGATCGGAAATATGATCCGTTCTTCAAAATATGTATTTGCCGTGAAGCAATCTGCAGGAATTTTAGTCATTGACCCGGCGACAGATACGCTGGTGAGTACGATTCCGGGAGCTTTTCATTCTATTGTTCAGGCTAAAGACGGAAGTATCTGGGCGATCCAGGATCAGAAAGTAGTGAATATTCATCCTACGACTTTTGCAACCACTTCTTATAATATTCCTACGACCAAATATTTAGGTTCATGGGGAGCGTGGAATGCAGGAAGCTTTTCAGCGAGCAGCAAACAGAATGTTTTATACTGGATCAACTCAGTTAACAGTTTTGTTTCAGGTACACAGATTGTAAAATTTGATGTAACGACAAAAGCATTTAACGAAAGCTTTGCAACCATTCCGGGACAGACAGGTACTTACAAACAGATTCCTTACGGAGCAGGACTCCGTGTGAACCCAACTACTGATGAGCTGATTCTGAATACTACTGAAAGCGGTTTTGGAGCACACTATCAGAAAAACTGGATCCATACTATTGGCGTTAACGGAACCATTACCAATACAAAAACACTTAATGATTACTATTGGTTCCCTGCTATGGCAGTATTCCCAGATAATACGCTTCCTACGGTGAGCAGTACATTTCCATCTCAGGTTAATGTGAATAATGCTTCTGTAATAGACCTGAAAACAATAGTTTCTGACGAAGACAATCTTTCATCTGCTATTGTAAAATCAATTAAGTCAAACTCAAATCCGGCTGCAGTTTCTGCAGTGATCAATGCGAATGACGAACTGGTTCTAACTCCGGTTGCCTCAGGAACGGCTGATATTAAGATCAGTTTTAATTCAAATGGAAGGGTAGTAGAGAAACTGCTTACTGTCAACAGTACAACTTCTACTTTGGCCACGGCAGAAGTGAAGAAAATTGAATTCAGTATTTACCCGAATCCGGTGACAGATATTTTAACTCTTAAAACTCAGGAAAAGATCCTGAATGTTACCATTTACGATGCCTCTGGTAAAATAATAAATGCACCGCTGAACAATGGCCAGATCAATGTAAGTATGCTTCCGAACGGAGTATATATTCTAAAAGCTGTAACTGATAAAGCAGCATATCAGCAGAAGTTGATCAAGAAATAACCATCACAGTCTATATATTTCAATGAACCGGCGGCCCATTTGGGCCGCCGGTTTTTTTACTTTAAAGCAGGTAGTAAAAGATTTCGGCAGGCTGAAAGCCTGCCGAATCTTTAATATGTATTATTATTTAATTATTGATTCTGATCTTACGGGAATAAGTTTTTTTATCTTTCGTTTCTATCGTCAGTATATAAATTCCTTCAGGCTGTGGAGAAGACAGTTCAAAAGTTTTGGAAGTAAGGGTAGAGCGGTGTACCTCTTTGCCGGAAGTATTTCTCAGGGTAACTTCAGACCCTTCCAATGGAACAGTACCACTCAGAGTAATCTGTCCGGCCCTGCTGTAAGCCATAATGGTGGCAAGAGGATCCTGATAAGCATAATACACCCTGAATCCGCCACCCAGACTTAGTACACCACCACTCAGCCTTATTTTAACTGCGTTATAGGAGCTGACGGGAACAAATTCAATAGTTGCTCTGGAAGGATTGTCGGAAAGCTTCAGTAAGTTTCCGGTTATCATTTGACTGTCATTGTTAGCTGTGGTTCCGCTCATCGTCTCTATGTATATGCCGCTTAGGAGCTGAACAGTGAGAGGAATGTCATTGGTACCGATACCAATGACTAATTTAGTATTGATTCTCACTTCAGGGAATCTCAGGGTCTGTTCAACACCACCTAATAAAACGGTGCCCATAACCATAGTAGAATAGTTGTCTTCGTTATCGCCCACGGCATTCAATGGATTTTGAACGGCACATCCCAGGCATACTCCATAGACATTGGAGAGTTGATCATGGGCATAGATTCTGTTTTGCGCCTGTGTATTGCCTGATTGGAATAAAAAAGCTAAAAATAACGCGGCCTGAAAAAGACGGCCCTTTGAAAGTAAAATGGATTTCATGCTATAGAGATTTTTGGTTAATGCTTTATCCAAATTTAAGCATAAAAGTGAAGGTGGGCAATATTATTTCTATTTAATGTGAATTATATAATATTAATAATTAAACAGAGACTTATCAGATTTATCTATGAGTTCACCCACCTTATTTCCAAAGGAATTATTTTTTTCTACCTTTAATATTAGGTAAAAAAGCAGTTATTATACCCATAAGAGGTAAGAATGCACAGATTTTAAATACATATTCAATGCTGGTATCATCTGCCAAAGCTCCCAGAACAGCAGAACCGATTCCACCCATCCCAAACATAAAACCAAAAAACAATCCGGCCACCAATCCAATTTTATTGGGCAAAAGGTCTGTAGCATATACCAGAATTGCAGAAAAAGCCGAAGCAATAATTAACCCGATTAAAACCGCAAATACCACAGTCCATACTAAGGGAAGATACGGAAGACAAAGAGTAAAAGGTGCTGCTCCAAGTATAGAGACCCATATGATTTTCTTTCTTCCGTATTTATCACCCAGCCTTCCTCCTAAAATAGTTCCAATAGCAACCGCTGCAAGAAACATGAATAAATATAATTGGGAATCCTTTACAGAAATGTGAAACTTATCAATGAGAAAAAACGTAAAATAATTAGTCATGGATGCCAAATAAATGTACTTAGAAAATACCAGTGCCAGCAGAACGGTAATAGAAAATATAACCTTTTTGCGGGACAGTTCTACAGTTATGATATTACTGGAATGCTGCGTTGTTTTTTTAAGAGATAATCTTTCCGCATACCAGTTCCCAATTCTCCATAGCACTATAATTCCTATAAAAGCAGCGATAGCAAAAAGGCTTACATAGCCCTGCCCCAGAGGAAGCACAACTAAAGCGACCAATAGAGGACCAATAGCACTCCCTGAATTTCCACCTACCTGAAAAATGGACTGGGCAAGTCCTTTTTGTCCGCCGGATGCCAATTGGGCAACTCGGGATGCCTCTGGATGAAAAATGGAAGATCCCATCCCGATTAATGCCACTGAAATCAGAATCATATAATATTGATGGGCTGCTGCTAAAAGTAACAATCCTGCCATTGATAATCCCATTCCTACTGCTAAAGATCTTGGATTCGGCTTTTTATCCGTATAAATTCCAACGAAAGGCTGTAAAATAGATGCAGTAAGCTGAAACACCAATGTAATGATACCAATCTGAGAAAAGGACAGGCTGAATTCCCCTTTTAGAATAGGATATAATGAAGGGATTGTAGACTGTATCAGATCATTTAAAAAATGAGAAAAGCTGATCATAAATAAGATCGGGTAAACAATTTTGCTGGTGTCAATTGCCTTTGTCTGTAGATTTTCCATGAATTGTAATTTTATTCATCATATCATCTGATGAATTTTGTTAAAAATTTATTTTAATACACTCTGTCAACGATCAGTTGTGCAATACGCGCTGCATTTTCAGAATCTTTATTTTCAATAGACTTATAAAGATCCGTATGTATTTTTTGTGAGATTTTAAAAGATTCTGTGTTATTTTTATGACTGGTTTCAAAAGTTCTGAGGATATGCTTACTTGCAATTCTGTAAATTTCTTTCAAAAGAGTATTGCCACAGGCTTCAGCAATAGAGATATGAAAATTAATATCAGCTTGGTAGCATTCCAGCGCCTGGTTTTTCTTCGCAAACTGATCTCTGAGATCCAGATACATTTTAATCGTCTCTAGCTCCTTTTCACTTCGGCTGGTAGCTGCTTTTGCCGCTATCTTTGAATCTAAGAGAGAACGTACCTCATACACTTCGTTGAATTCAGCATTGTTGATCTGATCCTCCAGTGATTCCTGGATGTTCTTCGAAGTAACAAATGTACCCACACCCTGCTGTACACTCAGGACTCCTTTTATTGATAAAATTTTTATTGCTTCACGGATACTGGAGCGGCCTACACCATAGATCTTCATCAATTCCGGTTCAATCGGAAGTTTATCGCCTACCGCATATTCTTCATTGGTAATCCCCTGAATTAATCTGTCTGCGACTTCCTGCGCTAATGTTCTTCTTTGAATTTGCATAAATACATCTTATCATCTGATGATTGCAAAGATAGATAAAAAAATAAAAATTCACACTATTTTAAATGTGAAAATCTCTTAATAATAGATGCAGTGGAATATTTTAAAGGATAAAATAAAAAGAGAGATTCTATTCTTAGAATCTCTCTTTAAGTAGCCCGTAGGGGAATCGAACCCCTCTTACCAGAATGAAAATCTGAGGTCCTAACCGATAGACGAACGGGCCATCTATCTAACACTAAATAATTAGCGGGTTAGATTTTTTGTTTTTATAAGTTTCAACTCTTATTAACCACCCGGTTAGCAGTGATTAAATTTTGTAGCCCGTAGGGGAATCGAACCCCTCTTACCAGAATGAAAATCTGAGGTCCTAACCGATAGACGAACGGGCCTACTATACTTTTACGCTAATTTATTAACGTGCTTTGTTAATTTACTTTTCAAGTTAGCAGCTTTGTTCTTGTGGATAATATTTCTCTTAGCTAATTTATCCAATAAAGCGATAACCTTTGGCAGTTGCTCTGTAGCAGCAGCTTTGTTCTCTTCATTTCTTAAGACTTTAAGAGCAGTTCTAGCAGTCTTGTGATAATATCTGTTACGAACTTTTCTAACTTCGTTTTGTCTGATTCTTTTTAATGCTGATTTATGATTTGCCATATCGTTCAAATGTGAGTGCAAAACTATAAACTTTTTTTTAATCTGCCAAATTATTTTTTAAAATTTTTCAATTTTCTTCGGACAGGTATTTTCTGAGTTTATCTATTGCTTGTTCTATTTTTAAATTCTCTTGTTCTCGTTCTATTTTCTTGATCGTGCTGCTTAGCATGATCATCGCATTGTTCCATTCTCCAGTGGTATTGGTAAAGGAAAGTCCGTCAATTGTTACTTCAAAGGCAACCCTTTCTCCCGTCCTGTAAAGTCTGAAACTTATCTTATCATCCCTGCCTGTAATCCCCTCTTCATTGATTTGTAAATCATAACTTTTTGGGTTAGAGTGGATTTTCTTAAAAAGAAGTTTTGCTTCCTGTATTTTTAAATCCGGCATGATATCAAATTTGGTAGCCTATAGGGGAATCGAACCCCTGTTGCAAGAATGAAAATCTTGAGTCCTAACCACTAGACGAATAGGCCAAATTTTGAGGTTGCAAAAGTAATGATTAACTTTTTAACTTCAAAATTATTTTTTACGTTATTTAAAAACTTTTTGGATAATAGTATTCTTGATTCCCTTGGATTCAAGGTCTTTTTGAAGCTTTACAGCATCTTCTAAAGTATATACTTTACCATACGTGTAATAAAACACTCCATTGTCTTTATTTCTCTCCACATCTTTCAATGTCTGAAGAATAAACGAATTGCCATTCAATTTGTCGCCTGTATAGACCTCTATGGTATAATACCCCGTCAGCAGTTTTTGATTAGGCATAAATCCTACGGCATAAGCATTTCTGAACCCTGCATCCTTAGCTGTTTTAAGGTTGATATCTCTAATCGAAGCCATATTGGTAACTCCATAGTAATATTTGTACTGTCCGTTGTCTTTAATAGGGAGAACATAGTTTAAGCCCTTTAATGCCGGATCTCCGTCGTTGTATTTAACAGGGGAGCTCAGCAGTAAAATCCTGAAATCATTTTTTAAAGGAGATTCAGCAGGCTTTTCAGGTTCAGGTTTTTTGGCAGCGAAAGACGATCCGCCTGTTTTTCTGTCAATTGCTTTTTTATAATCGATGATCGCATTATAGATGCTTTCCGCAATTTCGGTTTGTCCCTTGTCAGAAGCAAGATAATGGCTTTCTTCAGGATGGTTGATGAAACCGGTTTCTATCAGTACAGAAGGCATCGCATTCATACGAAGTACGTGAAGGTTTTTCTGGAAAACACCTCTTGAAAATCTTTTATCCTTATTTACAAAATTACCTTCAACCAGTCCGCCAAGCAGCAAACTTGATTCAAGGTATTTGTTCTGCTGAAGTTTTAGTGCAATAAGAGATTCCGGGGAGCTTGGATTATAAGATCCGAAGGTCTGTCTGTCTTTTTCATCAAGAAAGATCACATCATTCTCTCTTTTTGCCACTTCCAGGTTTTCATCATTCTGGTTGGGCCCCTGTACATAAGTTTCAGTTCCGTAGGCTGTAGGTCTCTGTGAAGAATTACAGTGAATGGATACAAAAAGATCGGCTTTGCTCCTGTTGGCCAGATTGGTTCTGTCCGAAAGAGAAGGATATTCGTCGAATTTACGGGTATATATAACTTTGAAATCTCTGTTTTTTTCCAACATGGCCCCAACTTTGAGAGTAACGGCAAGTGTAACGTCTTTTTCTGCAACCCTTCCGATATCTGCATAAGTCCTGTTCGCTCCGTGGTCACTTCCCCCATGACCAGCGTCCAAAACGATCGTAAATTTCTTTTGTGAAAAAATTAAAATGCTGGAAAGAAGAAGGAGAAATGATAAAATTATTTTAAATTTTTGTTTGTACATCTTACAGTTTTAAAAATTATACTAATTTTGAGCCTTAATTAAAGAATAAAATTGGCCAAAACCGTCCTCAAAAATATATTACAAATTTTAATTATCCTAATTTTTAACAATTTTTTAGCACAGAAAACCCCTGAAAAATTGCCTAAAAATGTGGTTAATGATACTATTCCCAAAAAGGATACCATTATTGTAAAAAAGGAAGCTTTAGATGATGTTCTCCGTACAAAGGCGGATGATCAGCGTAGAGATGTTCCGAAAAAAATGACATTTCTGAATAAAAATGCCCAGGTAAAATACCAGGATATGCAGATAGATGCAGATTATATTTCTATTGACGACAATAAAAATCTGATCTATGCCCGCGGAAAACAGGACTCTTTAGGGAAGATCATAGAACCTGTAATTACCACTCAGGCTGGGAAAAAGTATGAAACCAATGAGTTCAGCTACAATACCAAAACCAAGCAGGCCATTGCTTTTAATGCCAGAACAGAAGAAAGCGAAGGGGTAATCACCGCACAGAAAACCAAAAAATATAATGATTCTGTTTTTGCCATGAGAAACGCAGATTATACAACAGATGAATACTATATCAAGAAAAAAGATACGGCCTCGGATTACTTTATGCGGGCATCCAACATCAAGCTGATCAAGACGAAAAACAAATCGCAGATTGTTACAGGACCTATTCAGATGTATATAGAAAGAGTACCCACTCCTCTTATTCTTCCGTTTGCCATTCTTCCGTTTTCAGAAAAGAGGGCAGCAGGTATCCTGATCCCGAGTTTTGGGGAAAGGGAAGATGTAGGATTTTTTCTTAACGGATTGGGATATTACCAGCCGATAGGAGAGCATTTTGATCTTAAAATACTGGCAGATATCTATACCAAAGGAAGCTGGAACCTAAGGCCGCAGATGAATTATCTGAAGAAATACAGGTATTCCGGGACTTTTACAGCCGATGTGGGAACCATGGTGAGAGGAATTAAAGGTTTGGACGATTATACCAAAAACAGCACATACAGAATCGCATGGACGCATACTCAGGACACAAAGGCAAATCCTTTCCTGACCTTCAGTGCTTCAGTGGATATTGTAAGTACCAAGTTTTATAACAACCCGCTCAATAATAACTATATTTTCAACCAGAACGTTCTGAATACACAGCAGAGTTCAGCGGTAACAGTCACAAAAAGATTCCTAAAGCTGCCTGCAACCATTACCGGGACAGCCTCCTATTCTCAAAACTTTGCCACCGGGCTTGCAGATCTTCGTCTTCCTCAGATGAATGTGGCAATCAATCAGTTTTATCTGTTTAAATCGAAAACAGGAGTGAGACAGGGTCTTCTTGAAAATATTACAGTGAACACAGGCTTTAATCTGACGAACTTTGTAAATACACAGGAAAACGAGCTTTTTACAAAGGCTATGTGGGATAAGATGCAGACAGGACTGAAAAATAATATTGCATTGGGAACCAACACAACGGTGGCCAAATATTTCACGTTCAGCTTAAGTGCCAATATTGATAACGCTTTAACCACTAAGACACTTAAAAAATATTATGATCCTGTAAAGAATGCGGATGTAGACGAAATTCAGAAAAATATTGCCGGATATTCCACCTTCTCTTCATCTGCCAGTCTTCAGACCACTCTTTATGGTATGCTGAAGTTTAAAAAAGGTTCTGCGGTAGAAGCGGTAAGACATATGATGACACCAAGTCTTAGCTTTACATATTCACCGGATTTCTCAAGTCCCGGTTTCGGATATTATAAAAACTATTATAATGCAGAGGGAGCCCTGACCCCTTATTCTATTTTTGAAAAAGGAATTGTGGGAAGCCCGTCAAGCGGAGTGGTAGGAGCCTTAGGTTTTAATATTGGAAACAATATTGAAATGAAAGTAAAATCTAAAACTGATTCTACCGGTGTCAAGAAAATAAAAATCTTTGAATCTCTTAACCTTTCAGGGAACTACAATTTTGCAGCGAAAGATCATCCATGGTCTGTATTCAGCATCAACGGACAGTCTTCTTTCTTCAATAATAAATTAAATGTGAATACCAGTCTCTCACTGGATCCTTATAAAATTGTCTTTGCTCCGGGTGCAACACAGGGAGTGAGAACGGAACAGTTTGGACATTTCAGTGTACAGGGTTTCAACGTACAGTTATCATATCCTTTAAGCAGCGAACTCTTTGGCGAGAAAACAGATTATGCCAAAAAGTATCCGGCAAAAGGAGAAATAAGAAATGAAAATTATTATTTTGACGATGATAATTATGCCCATTTCGACCAGGCATGGACTTTGAATATCAATGCCAACTATGCTTATTCAAAAGGATTGTCGGCACTTGGTACTAAGATTGCTTCTGTAGGTCTGGATGGCAGCATTAAGCTAACCCCTTACTGGAATATCAACGGGAGTACGCACTTTGATCTTGTGACGAAAGATCTTGCTTATACAAGAATCGGGTTTACCAGAGATCAGCGAAGTTTCACGATCAACTTCAACTGGGTTCCTTTCGGACAGTATAAGGTATATGACTTCTTTATCGGTATCAAAGCTAATATCTTAAGTGATGCATTGAAATACAAAGACAGAAGTTTTACGCAGCCTGGCGCACCTTTCTAATATCAGATTGACAATTGTAAATATAAATTTTATATTTGCAACCAAAATAAATCTCATGAAATCACTGTCGCCCAAATTGGTTAACAAACGAATGCAGATGATGGTAATTATATGCTGACCTTTGAAAAAATAAATATCCACATATGAAACAAATAATCAACACAGTTAATGCACCTGCAGCAATCGGGCCTTACTCACAAGCTAATATGGCCAACGGAGTTTTATACATTTCCGGACAGATCCCTGTAGATCCTGCAACTGGTAAACTGGTAGAGGGAATTGAAAAGGAAACGCACCAGGTGATGAAAAACCTTGAGGCTATTCTTACTGAAACGGGAATGACGTTTAAAAACGTAGTGAAAGCTACCATATTCCTTAAAAGTATGGACGATTTTGCAGTAATGAACGATATTTATGCTTCATATCTTGATGCAGACAGCTATCCGGCCCGTGAAACGGTACAGGTTTCCTGCCTGCCTAAGAATGTTGATATTGAAATTTCTATGATCGCACATCAGGATTAATGAATTTTATAAGAAATACAATTGCGGTTCTTGTAGGCCTTGGAATAGCCGGGCTGATTATTACTCTTGGTATAAGGGTTTTTCCGCAATGGATCACTTTCGAAGCTTTTGCTCCCTTTGAGCACTGGCAGAGATTTCTTTACAGCATGAGAGGCGATAATGCATTTTTCGGATTTCTGCTGTTTATTTCAGGGCTGGGAACAACGATAGGAGGAGTGGCTACTGCACTTATTGTAAAGTATGCTAAGGTAGCGTATGCTATTCTTATCGGTTTTATTATGCTGTTCATAGCCATGCTGGATGTTATTGTATTTCCATACCATCCTACATTTTATAAAATCTCTATTTTTCTTACGTTTTTCCCGTTTTCGTGGATTGGAGGAAAGATTGTAGAGATTATTTATGAACGGAATAAGAAAAAGAAGATCGCTGATAAAATGAACAAAACCAAATAAAAAAAACGCTGCAAATCTGCAGCGTTTTTTTGTTGATATGAAAGACTATTGTCTGTATTGATTAAGGCATCTTGAATCCTTTAGTATAGATTCTTCCGTAGTCATCCACGAATTTCACCTGTACATTGCCCTGGTATTTATCCAGGATCTTTTCTACATCTTTCTGTGAATTGACAGGCTTACCGTTGATCTCTATAATGATATAGTTGTCCACGATTCCGATTTTAGCCATCTCGCTTCCTTCGCTTACATTTTTAGCAACGACTCCGCTGTTTAGCCCATATTCTGTTTTAAACTTTTCATTAAGAGGATCAAAATCTGCTCCTATTTTTTCCGTTACGCTTAAATCATCTTTAGTACGGGTGGTTGTTCCTCCTTTCTGGTCTTTAAGGGTCACCGTAGTTGTGTTTGGCTTACCGTTTCTCAGATAAGTTACCTGAACCTTATCACCCGGACGCTTACTTCCGATAGACATGGAAAGGTCGGCGAAGTCCGTAATATCATAAGTGTCTATTTTAGTAATGATATCTCCTTTTTTCAGACCTGCATCTTCAGCACCGCTGTTATCCCCGAATCCGGTTACATAAACTCCTGAACCTGCTTTGATGTTTGTTTTATACTGCTGGTTGTAAGCAGCTACCTGCTGGTCATTAGAAAGGTCTAATGATGAAACTCCTAAGAATCCTCTCTGTACGATTCCGAATTTCTTGATATCTTCAACAATTTTTCTTGCTAAATTAGCCGGAACAGCAAATCCGTAACCCTGGTAATATCCTGTAGTAGATTGGATTGCAGAATTGATCCCGATTAGATCACCATTGACGTTAACAAGGGCCCCTCCTGAGTTACCAGGGTTAATCGCTGCGTCAGTCTGGATAAAGCTTTCAATAGGATTGGTAGCTTTGCCCTGGCCTCCCAGGATACCAATTCCCCTGCCTTTAGCAGAGACAATACCTGCTGTAACAGTAGAGTTCAATCCCAGTGGATTTCCTACTGCAAGTACCCATTGCCCAACCTCAATATTGTCTGAATTGGCAAAATTTAAATAAGGAAGTCCTTTCTCTTCAATCTTAAGTAAAGAAATATCCGTGTTTGGATCAGTTCCCACAAGGGTAGCGATGTAAGACTTTTTGTTGCTTAAGACCACTTCCAGTTTATTGGCTCCCGCAACAACGTGATTGTTGGAGATGATATATCCGTCCGGTGAAATGATTACACCGGATCCCATTCCTGATGGCATATTGTCCGGAGCCTGCTGCTTCTGTCTCTGTTGTCCTCTTCCTCCGAAAGGATCTCCGAAGAAGAAATCAAACAGATCCTGCTCTGAAGCTCTGCTCGTTGATCTGCTCTGGTAATTTTTGATGGTAACAACAGCCGGAACTGTAGTTTTTGAAGCCTTTACAAAATCATCGCCTACAGCTCCGGTATTCATTCCTACAAATGAGGCATTAGGGGCTGCTGCTGTGAAGTAAGACTGGTCACCGTTATTGGAATGCTGACCGAAGTATTGTAGTGTCCCAACGGTAGTAGCTCCTGAGACAATTCCCACTACTGCAAATGGTAATAGTTTTTTTAAAGTACTCTTCATTGTATATCTTTCTTTTTTATTTATTGATTGTTATTTCTTGTTTTCTCGCAAACAAATTTAATGCTAAATAAGTAAGCAATTAACATGCTATGTTTCAATTTTAACTAAAATTTAACTGCTATTATATCATTTTATACATTATGTCATAATTTTAAAAGGTGTATTAACTAAACTTAAAAAATTATTAAAGAAAAAATGTCACATTTTGCAGGCCGGAAGGAAATAAATTATGTTTTTAAGGTACAACAATTAATCCAAAATCATTCATAGCCATTCTCAGACTCTTTATTACTGCTCACATGTACATCCTATTCAAATGAAAAATGATTATATTTGCAAAAATATTTTTCTCACTTAAAACGTTTATAGCATGCAACTGTATAACACCTTAAGCGCAGAAGAAAGAGCTCAACTTATTGATGAAGCTGGTAAGGAACGCCTTACGTTGTCTTTCTATGCGTATGCCAAAATTGAAGATCCCAAAAAATTTCGCGACGAATTATTTATAGCCTGGAATGCCCTTGATGCTCTTGGCCGTATCTATGTTGCCCATGAAGGTATTAATGCTCAGATGAGTGTTCCCGCGGATCAATTTGAGGCTTTTAGCAATACGCTGGAGGCTTATGACTTTATGAAAGGAATCCGTTTAAATGTAGCGGTTGAGCAGGATGATTATTCTTTTTTAAAACTGACCATAAAAGTCAGACATAAAATTGTTGCAGATGGTTTGAACGATGATACTTTTGATGTTACCAATAAAGGAATTCATTTAAAGGCTCAGGAATTTAATAATTTGCTTGAAGATCCGAATACAATTGTTGTTGATTTTAGAAATCACTACGAAAGTGAAGTAGGTCACTTTGAAGGGGCTATTACTCCTGATGTGGAAAATTTCAGAGAAAGTTTACCGATTATCAACGAGCAGTTACAGGATTTTAAAGAAGATAAAAACCTGTTAATGTACTGTACAGGTGGAATTCGTTGTGAAAAAGCCAGCGCTTACTTCAAGCATCAGGGTTTTAAAAATGTTTTCCAATTAGAAGGCGGAATCATTGAATATACCCGACAGATTAAAGAAGAAGGGATAAAAAGTAAATTTATTGGAAAGAACTTTGTATTTGACCACCGGTTAGGGGAAAGGATTACAGATGATATTATTGCGCAGTGCCACCAGTGTGGAAAGCCTTGTGACAATCATACGAACTGTGCTAACGATGCCTGCCATTTATTATTTATTCAATGTGATGAATGTAAAGCTGTGATGGAAAACTGCTGCTCTACAGAATGTTTGGAAATCATACATTTGCCTTTGGAAGAGCAGTTAAAATTAAGAAAGGGATTACAGGTAGGAAATAAAGTTTTCAGAAAAGGAAAATCTGATGCACTGAAATTTAAAAAATCAGGTGACCTTCCTGATAAGCCTTTAGCAAAAGCTGAAACAAAGAATATCCGTCAAAAAATTGCCATCAAGAAAGTATTGGTTGGAAAGGCAGAACATTATTATACAAAATCGAAAATCGGACAGTTTTTAATTGAAAACAAAGAACTTTCAGTAGGTGATAAGGTATTAATTTCAGGCCCGACCACTGGTGAGCAGGAATTGACCATTACTGAACTTTTTGCAAACGGAGGTCCTTGTGAAACGGCAAAAAAAGGAGATCAGATCACTTTTGAACTTCCTTTCAGAGTTCGTTTATCAGATAAAATATATAAAATTCTTTAAGTTGTAAAACGCCTGATAAAGATGTTAAAAGCAGAACTTAGAAAAAAATATATGCAGAAAAGAAAAGCCTTGTCAACTGATGAGGCTTTCTTGTTATCTGAAAAGATTTTTGAAAAATTTGTTGATTTTTTTAAACCAGTTTCAGGTCAGAAAGTCCACATTTTCATTCCGATCGAAAAGTTTAAGGAAATAGATACTCAACTATTCATTAACTATTTTTTAAGCCGGAATATCAGAGTTTTTGTGCCTAAAATTGTAGATGCGAAATTAATATCCGTAGAGATTTTTAAGGATACAAAATTCGGAACGAATCATTGGGGTATTTCCGAGCCTGTTTCTAATGAAGATTCCGGCATTTTAGATTTTAACTGGGTGATTACGCCATTGCTGTATTGCGATAAAAAAGGAAACAGAGTAGGCTACGGAAAAGGATTTTACGATGCTTTTTTTGAAATGATTCCTTCTGAAACAAAAAAAATCGGAGTTAATTACTTTAACCCCGATGAAAATATTGATGATGTCTGGGAAAATGATATTCCGCTGGACTATTTGGTGACACCTACTGATGTACTGTCTTTCTTTAACGGATCTGAGTAAAAATCTAAGAAATAAAATTTGAATTCTTTTTTGATCATTGGGGTAGAAAGCAAAATATATTGAGCATTTTTCTCAAAAGTTCCCAGGGATTTATTTTTTGAATCAAAATATTCCAGATTGAATTTCGCATAATCTAAAGTATCCTTTTTATAGAATTCTTTGTAAACATTCAGATTATTTACTTTCACCGATTTTACTTTAAGGCTGTCCAGTTCATGGAATAGTTTTTTGAATGTAGTAGAATCTGGTTTATGAAAATAGCTTTCCATCTGTGAATAGATCACCGTGTCAATCTCTGTATTCCTATTTCCAGACAGGTATAATGTAGAAAGATCAAGAAGTTCCTGTACTTTCTGCTTGGTGATGGAATTAATCGCCTGCATGCTGTCCATTTGTACGGCAGGATAGCTTTTTACGTTGGTGCTGTTTCTTAATTTATCCAGATCACTTACTTCCGTCTTTTTATTATTACAGGAAATAAATGCTAAAAAAAGTACTGCGAAAATTAAAAACTTATTTATTTTCTTCATCTGTGGATGCGATTTTAAATTTAATAGATATTATTTTTCCTTTACTGTCCTTTTTCATCTCTATAACATTAAGGTTTTTCAGAGAGGTAGTAGGTGTTGTTACCAGCGTAATGTATTTTTGCTTGTCAAGCCTTTCTATACCATACGTTTTATTGTCGTATACCTGATAGATAACCGCACTGTTGCTTATCAGGTTTTCCAGTTGATTTCTTTTCTGTTTGATCAGGGCTACCTGTTCTTCAGGATTACCTCCTTTTACATCTTTTATGGAGAAGTAATAGGCAGCCATCTTGTAATCATCTGGTTTCAGTTCAATCATTTCCTCATCCGGAGCATTTTCCAGATTCCTGTTGACTTCCAGGTATTCATAGAAAGGAGCGCTGATCTGCATTTTGATGTTTTTATCCTTAGTAGAATAATAAAAGCATTCTCCAGGCTTTAATTTATAGAGAAGCGGAGATTCATTTGTTTTGATTATCTTTATTTCAAGAGTATTGATGACAGAAACACCACGGTCTTTATCAATAAAACAGTATTTGTAGGTTTTCGAAAATATTTGATCTTTAAATCCTAAAACTCCGGTAATGGCAATTAAAATTGAAGTAACGATAGCCCAGGCATTTTTTTTAAGCAAATTTTTTCTTGCTGCAGAAGGTTGTATTTCTGTTTGGGTAACTGTTGGTGTGTTTTGTCTAACTGTTTGATTTTCAGTATTTGATTTTTGTAAATCAATATTTTCCTGAGGCTGAATTTCAGTTTTTGGTAATTCAGGAGCCGAAGAAACTGTTTTTTCTAATTCTATGATTTCTTCCTGTTCAAGCTCTTCATTTTCCTGCAGTAATTCTCCTGCAAAAAGATGTTGTTTCTTGAAGTCATACCATGAGTCGTATCCTGCATAAATACTCAATAAATTGAGCATATCGATCCTAGGTAATTTGGTGACCGGAGAAGTTTTGAAATAAGTGTAAAATGATTTTTCACTGATGTTGCCTTTAGCTTTTTTGCGAAGGTCTTCCTGGAAATATATAATATCTATCCCTTTCCATTTTGAAATATCATCATGGGAAGAGTTGGATTCTTTTAAAAATTCAGTCTGAACATCTTTTTTTAGCTGTTCAAAATGTAATAGATCTAAATCTGTCAATTTTATTAAATAATTAAATTGTTGATTATCAGTATTGTTTTTTTGTAAAACTATTTTACAAAGGTATTACAATTATTTTTCATAAACAACTTTTGTATCTGGTCTACCTTTGTCTTGTTCAAATAACAGAACAGAAGAAATTTATAAAAAACAATATTAACAAAATTAAATTTAATTTATTATGAAAAAGTCGTTATTCGTAGCTGCTATCGCTGCAATCTCTCTAGTTGCTTGTAAAAAAACTGAAGCTACTTCTACTGAAGGAGCAACTGATTCTGCTGCTGCTAACGTAGCTGATTCTGCTGCTGTAGTTACTGATTCTGCTGCTAAAGTAATTGATTCAGCTGCTAACGTTGCTGTTGATGCTACTAAAGATGCTGCTGCTGCTACAACTGCTGCTGGTGCTGATGCTGCTAAAGCTACAACTGAAGCTGCTGCTGACGCTGCTAAAGGTGCTGCTGATGCTGCTAAAGGTGCTGCAAAAGATGCTGCTAAAGAAGTTAAAGACGCTGCTAAGAAATAATTCTAGCATAAGCTTAACAATAAAAGAACCGTTTCACCCTGTGAGACGGTTTTTTTATGCTTTATACCTTAACCTCTCTGTCATTGCGAGCCGAAGGCGAAGCAATCTCATCGGGCAAAATAATAAAGTCCAGATTCTTATCCCTTCTTTTGTCTCAACGACTCATAACAGGTAATGGCTACTGCATTGCTCAGGTTCAAAGAGTCAATACTTCCTGCCATCGGAATCAGCGTATTTTTTCCTTTTCCAACCCAGAAATCACTTAATCCGGAATGTTCCGTTCCGAATAAAACAGCAGAACGCTGTTTGAAATCTCTTTTATAAAGATCTTCAGCGGTCTCATCCATAAGAGTAGTATAAATATTGAAATTGTTTTTCTGTAAGAATTCAAAGGTTTCTTCATTTTCAGCATCATACACTTCCATTCCGAAGAGACATCCCACACTTGAGCGTATCACATTAGGATTATAGAAGTCAGCTTTTCCATCTGCAACAATTAGAGCATCAACTCCGAAAGCCTCGCAGCTTCTCAGGATTGCGCCAAGGTTACCGGGTTTTTCTACACCTTCTACAATGATGATGGTAGAATTTTCTTTGGGAATAAATGATGAAAGGAGATTTTCTTTAGTTTTATAAATTCCGATAATTCCTTCAGAGCTTCCCCTGTATGCTATTTTTTCATATACCTTTTCACTTACATAATGGATTCTGCCTTCCGGAAGTTTTCCTTTAAAGATATTTTCACAGATAAAAAACTCGACAGGTTCGAAATCATACTGCAAAGCTCTTTCATTTTCCTGCTGTCCTTCAACCACAAAAACTTTTGATTTTTTACGAAACCTGTTATCAGCCAGAAGCTTGGTGATGTTTTTTATTTTATCGTTTTGAAAACTTTCTATCAACATGCTACAAAATTATGTAAAATTTGTGATTACGTCTGCCTGGTTTTAATGAAAAGGTTTTTTCCAGTAATTTGAAATGGTATTTTATTCCTGCGTTTATTGTAGATAACCAGAGCTATGATGAGCAAAATAGATAAAATTTTAAATAAATTTCCATACATATTGCCTGAAACATTGTCTGAAACATTAAATATTTCCCAGTAGAGATTCATGAAAAGATGAAGAAAAATTGCTGTCCAAAGATTAAAATCAGTTTCAAAATAAACCCATGAAAAGAAGACTGAACCTAAAAAGGTAATGAGAAATATTTCAGTAAGCTCTGTGAAGCTGCTGCCCTGGTATAAATGCACATGGGCAAACAATAATGATCCGAATAAAGCAGAAGTAATAAATCCCAGCCTGGTAAATCTGTATAGAATCCCTATAAGAAATGCTCTGAAAATAAGTTCTTCAAAAAAAGGGGATGAAATGCTGTTAATGAATAGGGATTGAAAACTAATACTTTGTACCAGCTTAAAATAGATAAAATAGCCGGCTAGCATGGGAAGTGTGCCCATGAAAGCTATGGAAAAACCTTTTAGAATGGGTTTGTTGATTGAAAAAAGGGTGGTAATATTCTTCTCCGGGAATATGATTTTTAAAGTAATGATAAGTGGGAGCATTGTGATACAGTATGCTGCAACATGGGCGACAGCTTTGCTCCCGGATAATTCTTTAACAAAAATCTGAATACTTTTAAAATAAAAAAGATCAACGAAATAGTAGACAGAAAACCCCAGAATAAAAAAGAAGAAGAAGGAAATAGTTTTGTTCATTGCTTATAATTTTGAACAAAAATGAAGATTACAGTAAGGCTGGTCAAATGAAAGTGATGAATGACAAAAGAATGTGACGGACAGCAAATGTCAGACTTTTAAAGATCTTAATTTTGGAATAATCAACGAAATAAAGCTTCTTGAAACCGGGATCTCAAAATCATCAGAAAGAAAAAGTCTGTAGCCCTGTGCATTTCCTTTAAGACTTTTGACCTGATTTAAATTAACAATATAGGAGCGGTGACATCTTTTTACAGAATCTGTCTGAATCTGATTCAAAAGGTTTGAGAGGCTTATTCTGACTACAAGTTTTTTTACCTGCCCATTTTCCGAAAAATAGATCGAACAGTAGTTTTCCATAGACTGTGCACAGATGAAGTTCTCTTCATGAATCTGCAAATCCGTATTATTTGCAGATATATTCAATACTTTATTGAGTGTGGCAACGATTGAATTAGCATGACCTGCAAGCTGCTGGGAAACCTCTTCTGCAGTTTTTTCGTGGATTGTTTTTAAATAGATATACCTCGACAATATATAAATAGTTGAAATTGGGATTCCCAGGGCCAGACAATACAGAAACATATAGAGGTAGTTGCTAAAGCTCAGCGTAACATGACTTATGAACAAAGTATTGTAAAAATAAGATAGGATAGAGGCTGAAAGAAGAATACCTGCCATCTTCAGCAATTCGGAGCCGATGTTCCAGTCTCTGAAACGAATAATACTAAGTTCTGCAGCAAAAAAAGCTGATCCAAATATAATGGAGTAAGGGAAAAGCAACAGGTATTTATACTGATGCCGGAAGTTTTCCGTTCCAAAAGGCTGAAAAACAATCAGGAATATATAGATTAAAAGGCCGGCAGTAATTGATGAAAGCAGGATCTCCTTATAAGATTCAGATTTTGGATAAGAATATGCTGCAAAGGAAAACATATAATAATCTTTGGAATTTAATTTTTAAAATTACTTAGCAATTGGCATTCACGCCTTTTTTTGGGAAACTGCGGGCAGTACCAGGGATATCGTAAAAATAACAACGCTGATGATTAAAATGATTTGATTCTTTTCAAGTCATTAGTTTTCCGTTTCCAGAAAGTTACCGTTGTCAATAAGGCTTTGAGGCAGGTCTTTCTTGTTCTTGATTCCTAAAGATTTCAGTTTCTGCGTCTGGATGACAAGGTTGTCGTTTCCTGTAGAGAGCTGCTTGTAAGCATCGTTGTATACATTTTTAGCCTGATCAAGATTTTTCCCGACTTTCTCAAGGTTTTCGACAAATCCAACGAATTTATCATACAGCTTTGCTCCACGATCAGCGATTTCCATAGAGTTTCTGTTCTGGTACTCACGTTTCCATAGATCTGCTATAAGCTTTAATGAAGTAATCAGGTTGCTCGGGTTCAGCAGAAGGATTCTTCTTTCATAAGCAAAGTTCCAAAGGTTCTGGTCTGCCTGCATAGCGGCAATATAAGCTGGTTCACTGGGAATGAACATCATGACGAAATCCAAGGACTTTCCATAATCATCATAGGCCTTCTGGCTCAGCTGAAGAATGTGATTTTTGATAGACCCCAAATGCTGGTTAAGCTTCATCGCATAAACATCCTGGTCATTCTCATCCACCAATTCTGTAAAAGCTGTCAGAGAAACTTTAGAATCTATGATTACATTTCTTTCATCCGGATATTTTATGACAGCATCAGGACGCATTTTTTTACCGGAAAATTCGGAAAACAGCGCTTTGTTGTCTTCATCGCGAAGCTCATGCTCAAGGAAATATTCTCTTCCTTTTACAAGCCCGGATTTTTCAAGAATACTTTCAAGGATCATTTCTCCCCAGTTCCCTTGGGTTTTGCTTTCCCCTTTTAAAGCTCTTGTCAGCTTTTTCGCGTCTTCTGAAATCTGCTGATTCAGCTCAGCAAGCTCTTTTACTTTTTCTGCCAGAGAGAAACGTTCCTTATTTTCCTTTTCATAGGCTTCATTTACCCTGTTTTTAAGGTCGGTGATCTTTTCCTGGAAAGGTTCAAGAATGTTTTTTAAATTATTTTGATTTAAAGTCGTGAACTTTTCGGTCTTTTCCTCTAAAATTTTGTTGGCCAGATTTTCAAACTGAAGTTTGGATTCTTCCTGAATCTTGGTGATTTCTTCCTTTTGGTTATCAAGAGACTGTTGTAGGCTGTCATTTTTAGCAGAGAGTTCAGAATTTTTAGCAAAAATATGCTGCTTCTCCGAGATAAGAGTTTCTATTTGCGAGGTCTGCTTTGCATTAAGCTGCTTCTGCTCTGAAAATTGTGCATTTAAAGAAGCGTGTTCGGCAGAAATTTTTGCGTATTCATTTTTCAGATCATTCAACAGGTCGGTCTGCTGCTGGTTCTGCTCCTTTTCTTTGTTGATATTTTGGCTCAGCTCCTGGACTTTCAGATTAAGATTTTCCAGGTCTGAATTATTTTTGATATGCAGATTATTCAGTTCATCGTAAGAATTTCTTGAAACCGTAGACGATTTTAAAACAAAATATAAAATAACGGCTCCCAGAATTCCGCCGGTAATAAATCCAATAAGTAAATAGGTCATCTCCATGTTTCAAAATTACAAAAAGAAAAATTGATTTCTTTTACGGGAAACCGTTAAAATTTTGTAGAATGGGTGGTAGTTATTATTTATAATATTCAATATCTATCATATGAATCTGGAAAGGCAGATTATTTTTTAATAAGATTAATTTATCGGGATTTTTGTGCTTGTCTTTATGAGATGTCTGAAATCTGTAAGTAATGGTTTGGGCAGTCAATAGATCTTTTACATCATACCCTGAAATAAATCCTTCTTCATTGTAATAATAATCGACAAATGAATGGCTTTTAAGTTGACCGGTCTGATTGTCATAAATCATGCGTTCGTTGCTTTTTATTCTTAAAAGTTCATTATACCTATATTTATCTTTTGATACCAGCCTGTTCTGTAAGTCATACAGGTCGATGAGATATCCGCCCTTTTGATGAGTAATTTTTGCTCTGAGCCTGACTTCTCCATCTCTGCTTAAAGAATACCCTGTTTTTAAACCGTTTTTAAACTCATACTCGGTAATTTGCCGGTCTTTATTGCTTTGATATGATTCTTTTGTAGCATTCCCATCTTCATTATAATAACGGGTTTTCACAGAGATTAAGGAATCAGCAGGTTTATCTTTTATGGAATCGCTGTATATTTTGATTGTAAGTGAACGTATTTTTCCCTTATATCCTGAATTAATGATTTCAGGGTGTTTTTTATTTTGAGCTGTACAAAAAATACTTAGATAAAATAAAAACAAGATGCTAAGGTTTCTTTTCATTTTGAGAGATAGAATGTTTCTGCTTATTAAATATGATAAAAAAGTGAGCCGGAAGACTCACTTTATATTTGTTGATCTAATTATGGAGTGATGGTAATCGGATCTGGAAAAGGTTCAAGAACCAAAGGTTTACACATTGCGGCTACTTCGCATCTTCCACCCATACATATATAATTAGTCATAGTGGTTGTGCCGTCAGGACATCTGATCATGGCTTCACCAGGGCATCCTCCCGGGCATTGTGCCGGATATAAATTTCCGCCGAATACTTCTTTCAATTCTGTTCTCGAAAGTTTTGATACGTTCAATTTTTTCATGGAATTAATTTTTTGATGGTTTTAATTTGTATTAATCTGAAAATGAACCTCTAAGATAGTGAAAAAATAAATCACTATGGAGTTACATAATGATTTATTTTAGATTGATGTTTAAGGAAAAATGTTTCTATGGATTCTCTTTAGATATTTCTCCGTGATGTTTTAAATACAAAGGCAATGCAGCAGATCCGTACCAAGGTAAGATTTCATAGCCGAAGACCCCGGCCTGTACTGCAGGATCAGTTTTTACCCATTGCTCGGCTTCTTCTTTGGATTTTGTATTGAAAATAAACATACCGCGGTAGTTTTCTTTATTTTTTTCCAGAAAAGGACCGGCCACCACAATTTTTCCTTCGTCAGCCAGCTTTCCGATGTTTGCCATATGGCCTTTCATCAGTTCGCCCATTTTGGCTTTATCATCAACTTTTGTAGTGCCGGTAGTGAGCATTACGATTGTGTAGGGTTTCATTCCGTATTTATCAGCACCGAGAGATGTTGCCAATTCCTGGTTGAATTTTGGTTTTTCTGTTTTCTTTTCCTGGGCAAAAGATAAAGCTGCCACTAAAAGAGTGAGGGATAAATAAATTTTTAATTTCATAGTAATGCTTAATTATAAGTAAAATATCTGAAATCTGATGTCCATCATCTGATATCTAAATTTAATCTTTTATTCTTAAAAATTCTTTAGCAAGCTCAATCATTTTAGGATCGCCGGTATATTTACCATGCTCGTCGGAAAGTTTTACTGTAGCAATCCATTCCTTATTCGGTGCCTGTACTCCGATCAGTTTCATGACGATATTCATTGGTTTTAAACCGACATCATTGGTAAGGTTGGTCCCGATCCCGAACGATACGCCTATCTTTCCTTTGCAGTAATTGGTGATTTCTTCTACTTTTTCCAGGTTCAAAGCATCCGAGAAGATAATGTATTTAAATAGAGGATTGATCCCGTTATTGATGTAGTGGGCTATTGTTTTATCTGCAAATTCCAATGGGTCACCGCTGTCATGACGTACGCCGTCAAACAGTTTGGCAAATTTCTTATCGAACTGCTGGAAGAAAACATCGGTAGTATAGGTATCTGAAAGTGCGACTCCAAGATCGCCTCTGTAAACATCCACCCAATGCTCAAGGGCCATTTCATTGGCCATTTTGAATCCATATTCAGCGGCATGGAACATAAACCATTCGTGCGCATGGGTACCAATTGGTTTCACTCCGTATTTCATGGCAAAATGAACATTGGAACTTCCAATAAAAGTTGATTCTTTACTATGCGTTAAAGCTTCCATTACCAGATTCTGTACCTTATAAGAATGTCTTCTTCTTGTTCCGAATTCTGCGAAATTTACCCCTAATCTCGCCAGTGAATCTGCTTTTTCCAGTGTTCTGTTCATAACGATCTCATTGGAATCTCTTTCCATATGATTCATTTCATAATGAAGCTCGCTGATTAAAGCAAGAAGAGGAACTTCCCAAAGAATGGTTCTGTACCAAAGTCCTTCAACGGTTACGGAAAGCTCACTGCCTTCCTGGCGTATTTTTACTTCAGACGGATCATAATGATAACCTTCTAAGAAATCCAGATAGGGAAGATCTATATATGGACAGGTTCTTGCCATGAATTTTTTTTCCTCCTTGGTCAGCTTTAATTCTGCCATTTTATTGACCGCTTCTTTTAAGGCAACATCAAAACCTTCCGGAAACTGATGCTTTCCTCTGTTGATGAATTCATATTTTACAATGGAACTTGGAAATAATTTTACCACTGCATTTTGCATCGTTATTTTATAGAAATCGTTATCCAGAATAGAGTTTAATCGAACGTCGTGCATAATATGTGTAATTTTAACGCAAATATAGTTATTTAAAATAAAAATCGCCTAAATGTAAGACGATTTTTTTAATCAGTTGATTTTTGCAGGTTACTTCCCTAAATAGGAATTGTACATCCATACTTCTTTTTCCTGTTCAGTAATGTAGTCGCTCATCTGAGAATTGGTTCCTTCATCTCCTGCGGCATCTGTAATGTCCAGAAGCTCTCTCTGCAGATCGATAACTACTTTGAAAGAGTTCAGAATAAGCTCAACACTTTTATGGGCATCTGTTACTTCCTTACTTTCTTTAATGGTGGCTACTTTTAAATAGTCTGAGTAGTTGTGGGCTGGGGTGGCACCTAGTGTAAGGATTCGTTCTGCGATTTCGTCGATCTTCAATACAAGGCTGTTGTACAGCTCCTCAAACTTAGGATGGAGGGTAAAAAACTGATCTCCTTTGATATTCCAGTGTGAACCTCTTGTGTTTTGATAAAATATTGAATAATTAGCTAAAAGAATATTTAATTTTTCTGAAATATTCTTACAGTCAGCTTCCTTCAGGCCGATAATGCTTGCATTTTTCATATGTTTATTTTTTATGCTAACAAATTTAGAAAATATTATGCCGAAAACACAGGTTTACGATTGATGATACTTATCTTTGATATTTTTATAATTGATCTTAAAAATGCAGTCATTCCGAAATATAGGACTAAGAAATTTTTTTATATCGTTTGCTGTTTTTTTTACGGTGTGTTTATCATACTATATAAACTCGGTTTCAAAAACAGGAGGTCATTATATTTATCTTTTGGATGATGCCTATATTCATTTAGCAGTGGCGAAAAATTTTGCGCTCCACAATGTCTGGGGAATTACAGAATATAAGTTTTCTTCCGCCTCTTCCTCGCCATTATTTACATTTATCATCAGTGTTCTAATTAAAATAGTTGGGAATAATGATCAGATTCCGCTGTATTTTAATGCTGTTTTCAGTGTTGGGATTATTTATTTTCTGACCCAATATTATGGAGATATTTTTAATGATATAAAAAAGACATTTTTAGCGGTAATCTTCACGTTATTTTTTGCTGTTCTTCATTTACAATTGCTTGCGGGGATGGAACATATCTTTCAGGTATTTCTTTTTGTAGTAAATATCTTTTGTTTTTTCCGGTGGCATAAAAATAAATGGGCACTTGTTGGTTTTTATGGTACTATTCTATTGATGGGGCTAACGCGCTTTGAAAGTATGTTTTATTTTACAGTGATGGCTTTTGTTCTGATCTTACTTAAAAAATGGAAGAACGCTGTTGGAGTGCTGCTGGCTGGCTTTATCCCGATTCTTATTTTTTGTTATTTTAATAATCAGCAGTCTGGCTACTTCTTTCCCAATTCTGTGGTGGTAAAAGGAACAAAACTGAGTTTCGATTCACATTTCCTGATTCAGCTTAAAGCTATTGTGCTTGATAATTTTTTATTGAATATCAGCTTTTATAAAATAGGTCTGTTTCCTCTTTTATTATGTACCATCTTTATAGGTAGAGATTTAAAAAGCAAAACGTTCCGGGAGGCTGTTGAGAATAATTTTTTTCTTATTATATTTTCTTTAACGACGATCTGTCATTCCATGTTTGCAGATTTTAAAGGACTCTTTCGCTATGAAGCTTATCTTCTTGTGGGGTTTTCAATGGCGCTTATTCCAAAGGTTAAAGATCTTTTCTTAGATTTTAAAAAGTATTGCAGAACAGAAATTCTTATCAGCATACTGATTGCCATGAATATTCTCCTTTTAATTTATAAAGGCTGGATCGCTCATCAGGTAATTGATAATGGAGGGAAAAATATTTATGAACAGCAGATACAGTCTGCGAGATTTTTACATACTTATTATAATAACTCTAAAGTAGTGGCCAATGATATTGGGGCTATTAGCTACTATACCGATATTCATTTGTTGGATATTATCGGTTTAGGTTCTGAAGAGACAATTGTTTTTAATGAAAACAGAAAAACTTTTGATCATAAGTTTGAAGATTTTCTTACCCGTTACTGTCTGAAAAACAAATATGATATAGCAGTAGTATATGATGGATGGTTTCAGGGACATATCCCGGGAAATTGGAAAAAAGCAGCCGTTCTGAAGATTAAAAATAAGGTAACTGTTGCCAGGCTGGAGGTATCTATATATTCTATTAATAGAGATAATTTTCAGCAGCTACAGCAAAATATAAGGAATTTCAACTGGGATAAAAATGTAACGGTTGTATTAAAGGATTAAACGTAACTAGCTGTTAATTAATTTTTAGTAAGATCTTTTATTTATACTCAAGTGTTTGTTAATTAAAAAAATATTCCTATTTTTGCACCCTAAAATAAAAAGCAATTAAATGCCTACTATTCAACAATTAGTAAGAAAAGGAAGAGCCACGCTTGCCAAGAAGAGCAAATCGGCTGCCCTTGATTCTTGTCCACAAAGACGAGGTGTATGTACGAGAGTATATACTACCACTCCTAAGAAACCTAACTCTGCACTTAGAAAAGTTGCAAGGGTAAGACTTTCTAACGGGAAAGAAGTCAACGCCTACATCCCGGGCGAAGGACATAATCTTCAAGAGCACTCGATAGTATTGGTAAGAGGCGGAAGGGTGAAAGACCTACCGGGAGTACGTTACCACATCGTAAGAGGTGCATTAGACACTGCAGGTGTAAATGGAAGAACACAGAGAAGATCGAAGTATGGAGCTAAGAGACCTAAGCCAGGTCAGGCAGCTGCTGCACCAGCAAAAGGAAAGAAAAAATAATCATTAAATAAGGTACAGAAGCAATGAGAAAGACAAAAGCGAAAAAAAGACCGTTGTTACCAGATCCGAAGTTTAATGATCAATTGGTAACTAGATTCGTAAACAACCTGATGCTTGACGGTAAAAAGTCAATCGCATTCAAAATTTTCTATGATGCATTAGATATCGTAGAAACTAAAAAAGGAGATAACGAAAAAACTGCACTTGAAATCTGGAAAGATGCACTTACTAATGTAATGCCTCACGTAGAAGTACGTTCTAGAAGAGTAGGTGGAGCTAACTTCCAAATCCCTATGCCAATCAGAGCTGATAGAAAAATTTCTATGGCAATGAAATGGTTAATCAAATATTCAAAAGCTAGAAATGATAAGTCTATGGCTTTGAAATTAGCTAATGAAGTAGTAGCTGCTTCCAGAGAAGAAGGTGCTGCTTACAAAAAGAAATCTGATACTCACAAAATGGCGGAAGCTAACAAGGCTTTCTCACACTTTAAATTCTAATTAGAAATGAGTAGAGATCTTAAATTTACAAGAAATATTGGTATTGCCGCACACATTGATGCTGGTAAAACTACCACTACAGAAAGGATTTTATTCTATACAGGAGTAAACCACAAAATTGGTGAAGTTCACGATGGTGCTTCTACAATGGACTGGATGGAGCAGGAAGCAGAAAGAGGTATTACTATTACTTCTGCTGCAACTACTTGTTCTTGGAACTTCCCAACTGATCAAGGGAAGCCTGTAGCTGAAACTAAACCTTACCACTTCAACATCATCGATACACCGGGACACGTTGACTTCACTGTAGAAGTAAACAGATCTTTGAGAGTATTGGATGGATTGGTATTCTTATTCTCTGCAGTAGATGGAGTAGAGCCTCAGTCTGAAACAAACTGGAGACTTGCTGACAACTACAAAGTAGCGAGAATGGGATTCGTAAACAAAATGGACAGACAGGGTGCTGACTTCTTGAACGTTGTAAAACAAGTAAAAGAAATGTTAGGATCTAATGCAGTTCCAATCGTTTTACCAATCGGTGCTGAAGAAGATTTCAAAGGTGTTGTAGACTTAATTAAAAACAGAGCGATCATCTGGGATGAAGCTGGACAAGGTGCTACTTTCGAGGTAGTTCCAATTCCGGAAGACATGAAAGATGAAGTTCTTGAATACAGAGAGAAATTAGTAGAAGCTGTTGCTGACTACGATGAGACTTTGATGGAGAAATTCTTCGAAGATCCGGATTCAATCTCTGAAGACGAAATCAACGAAGCTTTAAGAAAAGCTACTATTGATTTATCTATTATCCCAATGACTTGTGGTTCTTCATTCAAAAATAAAGGAGTACAGTTTATGCTGGATGCAGTATGTAAATATTTGCCTTCACCATTGGACAAAGATGATATCAAAGGTACTGACCCTAGAACTGACGCTGAAATTACAAGAAAACCAGACGTAAACGAGCCTTTCTCGGCTCTAGCATTTAAGATTGCTACTGACCCGTTCGTGGGAAGATTAGCATTCTTCAGAGCATACTCTGGAAGACTAGATGCAGGTTCTTATATCTTGAACACCCGTTCAGGTGATAAAGAAAGAATCTCAAGAATCTATCAGATGCACGCTAACAAGCAAAATCCTGTAGAATATATTGAAGCAGGAGATATTGGTGCAGCGGTAGGTTTCAAATCTATCAAAACAGGTGATACAATGTGTGACGAGAAAAACCCAATCGTTCTAGAATCGATGGTTTTCCCTGATCCGGTAATTGGTATCGCTGTTGAGCCTAAAACTAAAGCTGACCAGGATAAAATGGGTAACGCTCTAGCTAAATTAGCTGAAGAAGATCCAACATTTACGGTTAGAACAGACGAGGCTTCAGGACAAACGATTATCTCTGGTATGGGTGAGCTTCACTTGGATATCATTGTAGATCGTATGAGAAGAGAGTTCAAAGTAGAAGTAAACCAAGGTCAGCCGCAGGTAGAATACAAAGAAAATCTTACAAAAGTTGCTCAGCACAGAGAAGTTTACAAAAAACAATCTGGTGGTAAAGGTAAATTTGCGGATATCGTATTCGAACTTGGACCAGCTGACGAAGGTAAAATAGGTTTAGAATTTATTAACGAGATCAAAGGTGGTAACGTTCCTAGAGAATTTGTTCCTGCTATTGAAAAAGGCTTTAAAGCTGCAATGAAAAACGGTCCTTTGGCTGGTTTCGAAGTTGAAGGTATTAAAGTAGTTCTTAAAGACGGATCTTTCCACGCAGTGGATTCTGATGCACTTTCTTTTGAAATGGCTGCTAAATTAGGATTTAAAGAAGCGGGACGTGCTGCTAAGCCAGTAATCATGGAGCCTATTATGAAACTGGAGGTTGTAACTCCGGAAGAATATATGGGTAATATCATTGGTGACCTTAACAAGAGAAGAGGTACCATCAGTGGTCAGGAAGAGAAAAACGGAGCTGTTGTAATTAAAGGTTCTGTTCCACTTTCTGAAATGTTTGGATATGTAACCACTCTAAGAACACTTTCATCAGGAAGAGCTACTTCTTCTATGGAATTAGAGAAATACCAGGCTACTCCACAAAACGTTGCTGAAGAAATCATTGCTAAAGCAAAAGGTTAATTTTTTAAACTAAAGAAATGTCACAAAGAATCAGAATAAAACTAAAATCTTACGATTACAACTTGGTAGACAAGTCTGCTGAGAAAATCGTAAAAACGGTAAAGGCTACTGGTGCTGTTGTAAACGGACCAATTCCATTGCCAACAAATAAGAGAATCTTCACGGTGTTGAGATCTCCACACGTAAACAAGAAAGCTAGAGAGCAGTTCCAATTATCAGCTCACAAGAGACTGATGGATATCTACTCTTCTTCTTCTAAAACTGTTGATGCTCTAATGAAATTAGAGTTACCAAGCGGTGTAGACGTTGAAATTAAAGTGTGATAATTGCATACTTTGCAATGATTATAGAATCCGTTCCTTTTTAGGAACGGATTTTTTTTGAATATTGAATATAAAACTGCTTGGTTATAAAATAAAAACTATTAAAATCACACCTTTTCATCATTTAGCTCTTTATAGAGATAAGTCTACTTTTCCCTGTTCCTTTTAATGATGCTCCAGGATCCTTAAAATATCCCTATAACAGCTCTAGGCTCATTTATGATCTGATAATGCTTAGTCATATCCGGGTGAGATATGTCAGCTTGATTTATTTATTTAGAATTAATAAAAATAATAATTTCGTAAAAAATTATCAGATGAATAAAGTAGTATCCTTTTCTTTGCTTGTATTGGGTGGGATTTTTGTAAACGCACAGCAAGTGAATGATTCTATTAAAAAATCAAAAGAGATTGATGAAGTAGAATTATTTGGTGAAAAAAAGAAACAGCCGGTAGGCTTAGAAGCTATTACAAGGCTTCCCTTGAAAACCAGAGATCAGATCCAGAGTATTTCAGTAATCTCCCATAAAGCCATTGAAGAGTTGGGAGCCCTTACAGTAACTGATGTTGCTAAAAATGTACCAGGCGTAACCCTGTTCTCAAGCTATGGAGGAGGAAGTGAAAGTATGTCTATCAGAGGGTATCGAGGAGTGCCTGTATTGAAAAACGGAGTTCAGATGGATTCGGATTTCCGTACGGCAGGAATGATCACAGATATGCAGGGTGTTGAAAGCATTCAGGTTATTAAAGGATCAGCAGCCGTGAGCCAGGGAATAGGAAACGGTTTGGGCTCAGCAGGAGGTGTGATTAATGTAGTAACCAAAAGACCACAGTTCATAGATCAGACCAGTGTAGGTTTCCGCTACGGAAGCTGGGATTTTTACAGACCTACAGTAGATTTTCAGAGAGTTTTGGATTCTCAGGGTAAAGTAGCTGTAAGGTTTAATGGAGCTTATCAGAAAAATAATTCTTTCAGATCTCATGTTGAAGGAGAGAGAATGTACATCAATCCATCCGTATCTTATCGCCCGGATGATAAAACAGAAATTAATGTAGAGATGGACTATCTTCATGATAATCGTACTCCTGACAGAGGAACCATTAATACAGCACCGGGTGATGTGGAAGCATTATACCATATGCCGAAAGGGAAGTTTTTAGGATATACTTCTGACTATTCAAAAACAGAGACCTTTAATTTTGCCACAACAGTGGTTCGTAAGCTTAATGATAAACTAAAAGTAAGAGCTGCATTTATTAATTCTACAAGCAGTTCAGAGAGTGAAGCCTCTTCCATATCATTACCGACTAACGAAACGAATTATAATATCCGGCAGCATACTATCGGGAAATCTCAGGGAGAAGATATCAATAAAGTATTGCAGTTGGATTTCATTGGTGAGCAGGTGAAAACAGGATTCATCAATCATACTTTCCAGGTTGGATTTGACTGGAGGGAAACGGAAACATCAACCGTCACCTATGAAGCCTATAAAAATTCCATTGCCCCTGAAAATTTAATTACTGCCCGCCCAACAAAAATTGGTGCTATAACGTATGGTGCTAATCCTCTTGACATTTTCGATGTTGTTAACGGGACCATCCCGAACCAGGTTCCTGTCAATGTAATTTATAAAAACCTGGGGCGTTCAAACCCTGTCCTTACGCCAAGCATTGGAGCTATGGCCCAGGATGTAATGTCAATCAGCAAATATGTGAAAGCCCATTTGGGAATCAGGTACAGCAGACTGAACGGGTCTTCTAATGAAACGGTAGATACATGGAACCCATCTTTTGGATTGATCGTTTCACCGATTCAGAATATCAATATTTTCGGATCCTACACTACGACTACCTCTTTAAGAGCTTCTAATAATATCCTTCAGGCAGGTGGAAAAGTAGGAGCATCGCATACAAAGCAGTGGGAAGCCGGAATCAAATCTGACTGGTTCAATGAAAGATTGAGATTTAATGTTACTTTATTTGATATTAACACAGATAATCTTTCATTCCAGATCCTTGATAAAAATTATCAGCCAATAAAAGATGATAAAAATAATATCCTTTACGGACTTGCCGGTAACCTGAGAAGAAAAGGAATGGAAGTAGAGTTGATCGGAAGAATTCTTCCTAACCTTCAGGTAATGTCCGGATGGGCATATCTGGATGCCCAGTATCAGGAGAGTCCTGCCTATATCAATGGTTCTGCACCAATGAATGCCCCGAAGCACACCGCAAACGGATGGTTGAACTATAAATTTATAACAGGAGCATTAACGGGTCTGGATGTGGGAGCAGGAATCTATTATGTAGGGAAAAGGCCTGTGGATGAATGGACCCAGAAGACATTTACAGCAGGCCATCTTAACAGCGTAAAAGCTGGAGATAAGCCTTTTGATATGCCTGAATATACTACAGTAGATGCACAGGCAGGGTACACCCTTAAAAATGGTTTGGGGCTAAGAGTATTCTTCAACAATATTTTCGATTCTGTGGGATACAGTTCGTACTTCAGAGGAGGGTACATCGATCAGATCCAGCCTAGAAATTTTGCAGTACAGGTAAACTACAAATTCTAATCTTATGAAAAATATAAAAAAAATATTTTTGGCTTTTGCTTTTGGAACACTATTCGTATCATGCCGTTCCGAAGCAGATCTTTCCGACGAAGAACTAAAATACATATATGAAAAAGAATTCAGGGATTTCTATAAAGCCAACCATATGAATAATGGCTGGCCGCAGAACACCTGGAATAATGGGATGCCCGGTATAAAGAAGATCCGCTTCGGAAAAGATTTACCTTCAGTCAGTACAAAAACAGTTGATCAATCTGAAGAAATACCCTTCGGAAAAAAATAATAAACATTCATTCATATCAAATTTTAATTAGAAAACATTAAGGCAGTCCTTCTGTCTTAATGTTTTTGTTTTTTTAAACCATTCAATCTTATTTAAGGCGCCTGAAAGATTAAAAGTAAAGCAGGATCAATAATTTGGTTAAATTTTTCATTCTTTTCCTCTGTTTCCCAAGTTTCTTTACTTCTGATTCAAGTTAATTCTATAAATTTATTATTTAAAAGAATTGATAGTATGAGTCATAAGAACAATAATCTCTTTGAGAAGTTTTCAGATTGGGCAACCAAATTTACAGGAAGTTCATATGCATTTATCGGAGCCGTACTTATTGTTGTAGTATGGGCAGCTTCAGGACCTATTTTTGATTATTCTGAAACCTGGCAGCTGGTCATTAATACCGGTACTACCATTATCACTTTCTTAATGGTCTTTTTAATTCAGAAAGCCCAGAACAAAGATTCCAAAGCCATACAAATTAAGCTTAATGAGCTTCTTGCGGCTAATGAAAAAGCCAGCAACAGAATTGTGGATATAGAAGACCTTACGGAAAAAGAACTGGACCAGCTTCACTGCTATTATGAAAAGTTAGCCGATTTTGCGGAAGAAGACAACGATATCCATACCTCGCACTCAATAGATGCAGCTAAAAGAAATCAGAACTACAAACATGATATCTTTAAAACAAAGCATGAGGAATGGCTTCAGAAACAGCAAGAAAAAAAGGAATCGTAATGATTCCTTTTTCTTTTTTGTATATGTTAAATATTATCTTTTCAGGAAATACCCGAAGTAGCTGCAGCTTCCCGACAGGCTCTTCATGGTTTCCGAATCTGCATATTGGGACTTCAACTGCGCAAAATACGTTCTGTATTTCTGATTCCTGATATTATCAAGTTCAGTCTGGTGCGCCTGTTCCTTTTCAGAATACTGAGGATCCGAATAGCTGATTTTTGCTGCATTTTTTGCCTCATACTGATAATACTTTCCTTGCTCCGCGCTGGCCATCTGGAAAAGGACTCTTGCTCTCTGTTCTTTGTCTTTCGATAGCTTCAGGGTCTTTTGGTAATAATTGATCGCGAGGTCAAAATTATCCGGCTCCACATAAGTGGTATAAAGGAAGTTCTTATAATAATATTTATAAGGATTTTTTCTGTCCGTATTCCAGAAATCGTACTTTCCGCCGTTGGTGTTATCAATGTCCATCACAAACAACTGGCGGTAATATCCTAAGCTGGAAGTGTTGTACAATAGGTTTCCGATAAGCTGGCTGGCTTTCGCTGCCTTTTCATCTGTTCCGTTACCGATTTTTTTAAGCTGGATCAGCGCATCCGCCAGTTCCAGTTTATTCATGCTGGCTTTAATGAAAGGAAATGCAGAATAATCTTCGGCTTCCATACTTTCAGTTTCAGGACTTCCAAAACTTTCCCATACATTGTGTCCGAAAACAAGATTCGAAATATCCCTGAATCCATTATATTCGCCGGCTGCATACTGCTTCGGAGTCATTTTTTCACCTTTATCCGTCCAGTCATAATTCATTCTTGGAATTCCAGCAAATCCCTGGGCTTTTTCATAATAAGATTTAGCCTTTTCAAAATCTGCCTGCTTCATGGCTCTGTCACCATAGATCATGCTGAAGAAAGCATCTATATTGCCTACATTGTCCATATTCTTGGCGATGATCTGCTGTTCAAACTGAGTCTTATTCGGTTTTTTGTAAAAGTCTTCAACACTTTTTACCAGACTGGAATTCGGGTTATACTGAAGATCCGAAAGCTTATTGCTCATCAGGAACGATTTTCCGTCTTCTCCCTGCAGGAAATAGCGGTTGGCAAGAACATCTTTAAGGAAATCTGCCGTAGATGGAGTTTCTCCATAATAATCATAATCAGATACGGCAGTACTGTCTTTTTTCACTTCTTTCTTTACAAAATAATCAGCATAGTCTTTCATCAGATGATCTTCAAATTCCGCATCGATCTTAGGATGCGAAACAATATCATTCAAAACCTTCATTCTTTTTATTTCTTCAAGATATTCCGGGTTTGTTGTTTTGATATCCTCCAGAATCTCCGAGCTTCCTTTGTAATCTTTTTTCAAAAACTTAAGATAAGCATCTGCTATCTGCCAGTATTCATCCTTAGATACTTTTTTAGTTTTCTCTGTGAATTTTTCCAGGTCGTCCAGATAATCTTTGGTCTTTTCGTCGTATCCGTAACCTGTTTTTGTATAGAAAGGAATTCTGTCCGGGTTGTTCAGCAGCTCATCATCGCTCTGATCATTCTTTTCTCCAGCCACGCTGTCGGACTTTGATCCTCCGAAAAGGTTTTTGAAGAATCTTACAATCTTCTGCCAGAATGAAAGCTTTTCTTCTTTTTTTACTTCAGCAGGTTCTGCCTTTGCATCCTTGGAAGCTGTGTCATGATCATCAGCATTTCCCTTCTGCATGTACACATTGTCGGAAGCATCCGAAGTATAATAATAGATTGGCAGATAACTTCTTTCCAGCTCGTTGATACTTCTTACCGCCATTACTTTAAGGATCTCAGAATCCGGATTAATGTCATACATCTTTTCCATGATAGGAATGGGATTCGTAAAGCCTTCGTAGCCCAATAAGAAGTAAGCCATATTCTTTTCATCATTGGTGCCAGCCCTCTTCATAATATTGCTGAAAGAAGCTGTATCCGAAAGTTTCATCGAGACAAAAGCAGATTCCTTACGGTCTTTGCTGTTCATGAAAACCTGGAAGAAGTTCCAGTTCGCATCAGCGTTCATTTCCTTTCCTCTCTGGGCACCGGCAAGCTGGTCAAGGGCCATAAAATATACCGTACCTTTCTGCTTGATCGGTTCTATGTACGTTCTGAAAGCCTCCAGGGCAGCGTCATAGTTTCTGGTGTAATGATTGAAACGTACCAGCTGATATCCGTAACGCTGCTTGATCTCCGGATTTCTTGCTGCATTGTATAGAGAAGTCAGTGCATTGACTGTCTTGGCATAATCAATGGATGTAGCATTTTGCTTTTTTGAAGGACCATAGCTGTAAAATGAGTCGGGACTTTCAATATAATTAATGCTCATATAAGGTTCCAGATACTTAGCTTCAATTAAATAATCGATGCCTTCTCTGTACTTTTGGTAGAATCCTGTTCCCAGTTTCTGTAGCAAAGGATTTGTTGGTGCTCCGTTTTTCAAAGCATTAAGATCGCTCATGCTGATCTTGTATACCAGGTTTTCTGTTTCCGCGTAGTTCAGTTGGTTGTTGAAAAACTTTTTCCACGTTTCAATATTGTCGTCAGGAATCGGGTTGCCTTTGTAGTCTCCGTAAAACCTGTTAGAATAAGTGAGCAGGAAGGGCAGATAGGATTTATCCTTTATAATACTTTGTGTAAAAAGATTGAAATATTCATAATCCGGGTCTGACCACGCGCAGGCGTCAGATTTGGTGTAAAACAGCGATAGAACCGCCATTGAAAGAATATACTTTTTCATATAGTTGATAGGTGTTTTTATTTTGTAATTCAGTTTCAACAGGTTTAAAGCTTCATGATCTGCTCAATCAGCAGAACCATAAATTTAAAAATTCCTGTTACTTACAAATTTACTATCTAATTGATAATAAATTATATTAAAATCATGTATTTTTTTCTCCAGAAAATGGGTAACATCCTGAAGCTGGTCATCTGATATTTCTTCGACCTTTATCCTGAATCCTTTACTTAGAAAGCTTCCGAAATAGAAACCGTCTCTGGTGATTTCAACTTCATTATCCGAGATCTTTTTAAATCCGGGGTTTTTAAGGTCTTTTCTGGATAAAGCATTAATGAGCTTATGCTTTTCAAGATGATTGGTAACAATTCCCCAGGAGTAAATCGGCAGTGCTACTTCAATTTTTTTAACAGGATAATCCTCCAGTTTGGAAAGGTAGCTTTTTAAAACCGTCACATCCAGAATAGAATTTTTGTTGGAGTTCTCCAGTGGTGAAGAAGTAGAGTAGCACATCAGGTAGACTTTTTCTACCGGTGGTACTCCGGTCTGCCCTTTGTCTTTAACCTGATGAAGGCGTAGGGTACAGGTAATCTCTTTTCCGGAAACTCTTTTCAGCTCCTTCAAAAATTTAAAATAATCATTCCTGGTTCCGGCTGTCCAGTCACAGTCAATCTGAATTTCATTATGAATCTTTAAATCATATTCTTTGGCTTTCTTCTGAATCAGATTATGAATGTTTTTTGCAAGAAACCTGATCTCTTCCGTAGAAATATGATACATGGACTGGTTCGTGATAAAAACAGTCGGCACGATTTGCTTATCTGTCTGAAAACTCCTGTCTTTGGTTATAACAGCAACCGGCTGAAATTGTCCGCCGGATTTATCTATATCAAAAAATCTGGTGTACAGATAGGGAACTTGACCCTTGTCCAAAGCTTTTTTCTCTTCCTGATCCAGCTTAAGATTTGTTTTCCAGTAATAAAAAGTATAAGGATGGTTCTTTTTCCTGCTGCACGAAACAATGAGAAGCAGGACAAGCAGGACCTTTAATACTTTCATCGTTTATACAGTTTGCTTTCGCAGGAACAGATATCCTGTGTTCCGCTTTCCATACTGGAGCAGCAGTCTTCAGATTTCTTAATGTTTCCTTCTTTATCCGTCAGGTAGATGTTATCCTTATCGAATTTCACATAAAAATTTTCACCGTATGTTTTGAAATCTACCTTCATTACTTTTGGATTGTATTTTCCGGCATTGATTTCCTCGGTGGTTTCAGTGCTGTCCGCCTGATTTACCTGAACAAATCCGAAATAAACATCACCGTTTTTCTTTACATCCAAATAATAAGATGGGGTTCCCGATCCGCTGAATCCTTCAATGATATTAAAGCTTCTGTAGCCTACAAATGGTGCTTTTGTCTGCGCAAAGGATAAAATGCTGATGCACAAGATCACTAAACTTAAAATCTTTTTCATATATTTTTTTTCAAAAGTAAAAATATTTAAGCAAAAATTAAACCGTAAAAACCCGGAGATTGCTTATTTAGGGCATTTATAGGATCTTTTTAACCACAAAAGCCACAAAAGATTCTTGATGAATGAGATTCACATAAAGAAAATCTGAGATTTTCGTAAAGCTTAAGTACTTATATTCACAAAGCTTGTTGATTAAAATAACTTAAGTGTTTAAATAACTTTTGTGACTTTTGTGGTTAAATATTTAATCAGTTAAAAACAGAAAAACCACTCCAAATAGGAATGGTCTTTATCATTGATTTAAAAGTTAGATTAGAAAACAGTCGCTGCCAGCTGAATTCTTGCGTATTTATTGGAAGGATTCCACATCGCCATCATAGAAACCGGCAGACTGTAGTGTTTTGTAATTTTAATGGTCTTACCTGCTTTTACTCCTACATTAACAATATCAAAGCTGTTTTCACCATTGCCATAGAGGAAATGTTTGTCGTTGAGGGCAAACCCGGCACCAATAAACGCATCCAGATTCACTTTCTCCCCGGCGATAACCGGATAGCTCGCCTGAATATAGGTAGAGTATCTATTTTTCTTATAGCTTCCATCAGATTCCAGAACCACTTCGCCCGCATTGGCTCCTCCGTACAGCATGATATCCGCTTCAATATTCAATGGGAATGATGGTCCGAAAGTATAATTGGTCCTAAGGTCAATGATGTGGGCAGTTCTTCTCTGTGAGTAACTGAAAATGTCGTCTGCGGCTACAGCGGTATTAATGTTTCTGGAATTATACAAATCCCACAATCCAATATAAAAACGGTTATGGGAGTATTGGATGTAGTAGTTGATCTCCTTATAATGGGTGCCGTCTTTATCGTCAGCTAATGCCGAGGCGCCCCAAATACCAATCTTCCATTTCTTTTCAGAATCCAGAGCGTAGGAAAGATTTCCCATCACTACAGGTTTATCTGTAATGATCAGGCCTCTCCATAAGTGATTATTCTGAATATTGGCGGTAAAGTCCAGCCTGTTGCTCTCCTTAGGTTCCTCGCTCTCCTGAGAGAATAGTTTTCCTGTGCCCAAAATAATCAGGCATGCAATTTTTAAAATTTTCATCGGGTATTTTTTAATGTATTATTCCAAAAAGAATGGCAGCGATAACAGCGCCCAGAATGGGTCCGGCAACTGGGATCCATGCGTATCCCCAGTCACTGCTGCCTTTTACTGGAAGTACTGCATGCATAATCCTTGGAGCCAAATCTCTTGCAGGATTGATGGCATAGCCGGTTGTTCCACCCAGTGATAAGCCAATGGCCCAAACCAGTAAGGTAACAGGAAGGGCTCCTACAGAACCGAGTCCTACTTTAGCGGTCGGATCTGCATTCAGAGAAATGCTAGGGTCCGAAAAATGAAAGATGACAAATACCAGTACAAACGTTCCGATAATCTCACTGATTAAATTGGAAAATGTGTTCCTGATAGCCGGCCCGGTACTGAAACAGGCGAGCTTTGCGCCTTCATCTTCCGTAATGGCAAAATGGTCTTTGTTGAAAAGCCAGACCAGGAAAGCTCCCAGCATTCCACCGAGCAGCTGTGCAGCAATATAAGATGGAACCAAGTCCCACGAAAATTTTCCTGCAACTGCCAGTCCGATCGTTACAGCCGGGTTCAGATGGGCACCACTTGCCGGACCGGCAACGGTGACACCAACAAAAACTGCCAGTGCCCAGGCTGTCGTAATGACGATCCATCCTGAATTATTTCCTTTAGTATCCTTTAAGACAACATTGGCTACAACACCGTTGCCTAATAATATAAGAAGCATTGTTCCTACAAGTTCTGCGGTAAATGGGGTCATGAGTAGTTTTTTTAATATTAAGGATTAATCTTCGATCCAGCTTTGGGAACGTTTTACAGCTTTGTTCCAGAAATGAATCATGTTATCTGCTTTTTCTTTATCCACTTTTGGATGGAAATCCTCGTCTACAACCCATTGAGATTGTATTTCATTAATATCCTTCCAATATCCTACTGCTAAACCTGCAAGATAGGCTGCTCCTAAAGCTGTGGTCTCAAGCGTTTTTGGTCTTGTGATCTTAAAACCGAAAAGGTCAGACTGTATCTGCATCAGAAGATCACTTGCAGAAGCTCCGCCATCTACTCTGAGTTCCATACTGGGTGTTCCGGAATCTGCTTCCATAGATTTTACAATATCGTAAACCTGGAATGCTATTCCTTCCAAAGTTGCCCTTGCGATGTGTCCATCAGTTGTTCCCCGGGTTACTCCTACAATAGTTCCTCTTGCGTACTGGTCCCAATACGGTGCTCCTAATCCGGTAAGTGCAGGCACAAAGTAAACACCTCCGTTATCTTCAACACTTGCTGCCAGATCATTCACTTCTTCTGCGGAGCGGATAAGTTTCAGCCCGTCTCTCAGCCACTGTATCGCTGCTCCGCCTACAAATACACTTCCTTCAAGGGCATAATTTACTTCTCCATTGATCTTCCATGCCACTGTTGTTAACAGGTTGTTTTTAGAAGAAACAGCTTCTGTTCCTGTATTCATTAATAGGAAACATCCTGTTCCATATGTATTCTTTACCATTCCGGGAGTAATGCACATCTGTCCGAATAAGGCGGCCTGCTGGTCTCCTGCAATCCCTGCAATTGGTATTTTTGTAGAAAATAAAGTGGTTGCAGTTTCTCCATAGATCTCACTGCTCTGTTTTACTTCAGGAAGAACAGATCTTGGAATATCAAACAGATCCAGAAGATCCTGATCCCATTCTAGGGTATGAATATTCAGAAGCATGGTTCTGCTGGCATTGGAAACATCGGTGATGAACATTTTCCCGCGCGTAAGCTTCCAGATAAGCCATGTGTCAACGGTTCCGAAACATAATTTTCCTTCTGCTGCTTTTTCCCTTGCTCCTTCTACGTGATCCAGGATCCATTTTAGTTTGGTTGCTGAAAAATAGGCATCCAGGACAAGTCCGGTTTTCTCTTTGATGATTTCGGCATGCCCTTGCTCTTTTAATTCATCACAGTACTTAGAAGTTCTTCTGTCCTGCCAGACAATAGCATTGTAAATAGGTTCACCGGTTTCTTTATCCCAGACAACGGTTGTTTCACGTTGGTTGGTGATACCGATGGCAGCTACTTCCAGCCCGGAAATGCCTGCTTTGGCGATAACTTCTGCGGCAACGGATATCTGGGATGACCATATTTCGTTCGGATCATGCTCTACCCATCCCGGAGTAGGGTAGATTTGTTCAAAATTTTTCTGGGAGATATATTCGATAGCTCCGCTGTGATTGAATAAGATGGCTCTAGAAGAAGTTGTACCCTGGTCTAAAGCGAGAATCAATTTTTCCTTCATACTGCAAAGTTTTAATTATGAGTAATAGTTTTGGGAGAGTAAGGGGTTAATAAATACCCTTGTGCTAATTCAATAAATTCTTTTTCCTGTTCAGTGGCCCATTCCTGAGAATATCCTTTTTCTTTGGCAATAAGCTGTGCAATAGTATGTGCACTGTCGATCGCAGCTCTTGCATCTAAAAATAAAAGACGGACTCTTCTGGCGAGAATGTCTTCAATGGTTTCCGCCATTTCGTATCTTATGGCCCAGACTGCTTCTGCCATAGTAAAAGCATGGTCAGGATGAATCTTTTGAGAATATTGAGGATCACTGCTCTGCAATGATTTTATGGCTGGAATATCGGATCCGTAAACATACAGATGACTGGTGCGGTCTACAAGTTCTGCTTTCATATTACCATGAATAGACATATTTTCTGTTTGAGAAGGCCCTCCATTTAAATGAAGGATCTCTACAGCTTTATCAATAGTATCTTCCGCCATTTTACGGTAAGTGGTCCATTTTCCGCCGATGATGGAAACCAATCCTGTATCGGAAGCAATGACTTTGTGGCTGCGGGAAACTTCCTTAGTGCTTTTGCCTCCTTCTTTTGGAGCGGCAAGAGGTCTTAATCCGGCGAACATCGATTTTACATCTTCTCTGGTTGGCTTCTTCGCTAAATATTGTCTTGCTGTGTTTAAAACAAAATTAATTTCAGATTCCAACGCGTGCGGCTCAAAGCTTGGGCTTTCTAGAAGGGTATCTGTAGTTCCTACCAATGCTCTATCGTGCCATGGAACAACAAAAAGAACCCTGCCGTCTGATGTTTTTGGAATCATAATCGCATCGTCACTTTTCAGGAAAGATTTATCCAATACTAAATGGATACCCTGGCTTGGAACTACAAATTTACCATGCTTAGGATTGTTCATATTCAAAATGTCATTCGTGAATACCCCTGTTGCATTGATAACTGCTTTCGCACGAAGTTCGTACTGCTGGTTGGTAAACTGATCTTCTGCTTTAACTCCGTTTATTTTTCCGGAATCATTTTTCAGAAGACCGGTTACTTTCATATAATTAACTGCGCTACCTCCTTTTTCGATCAGAGTCTGGGTTAAATTGATTGCTAATCTTGCATCATCAAATTGCCCGTCTTGATATACCACGCCACTTGCAAGGTTATGCTGTTCAATGGTTGGTAATTTTTCAACCGTTTTGGATTTGCTGATGTATTTTGTTTTTCCAAGACTAAGCTTTCCGGCAAGGAAGTCATAAATAGATAATCCTATTTTATAATAAATACCTCCCCACCAAGTATAATTAGGAATAATAAATGACTGGTTTTTTACTACGTGTGCTGCGTTTTGAGCCAAAAGTCCTCTTTCTTTCAGAGCTTCTTTTACAAGTCCGATATCTCCCTGTGCAAGATATCTTACGCCACCATGTACCAGTTTGGTGCTTCGGCTGGATGTTGCTTTGGCAAAATCGTGTGATTCAAGAAGCAGGGTTTTGAATCCTCTGCTGGTTGCATCCAATGCTGAACCCAGGCCGCTGGCTCCACCTCCGATAATGATGAAGTCCCATTCCTGAACACTGGATAATTTATTAATTTCTTCGTTTCGTTTCATAAATGTTTCGTTTATGTTTCGTTTTCAAATGTATAAATTAAAAATGAAACTAAAAAGAAAATAAATGAAATTTTATCGGTCTCGAAAAAAAATGGTATTTTTGATGAAAGAATCAGAATGGAAAAGTTAATACCAAGGCACGATGATATATTAAAGGAACTGGATGAAAAGGGGCATGTTCTTGTACAGGATCTGTGTGAGAAGTTCAATGTTTCGTCGGTTACGGTCCGAAAGGATCTGAATTATCTCGAAAGCTTGGGCTTGCTTTTCCGAAACCATGGTGGGGCAAGTAAGCATGTAAGATATGCTTATGAAAGAAATGTAGATGAAAAGGAAAACATCAATGTAGAAGCTAAGCAGAATATTGCGAAAGCAGCTTTAAAGCTTATCCAGGAGAATGACTGTATTATTTTAGCTTCAGGGACTACGATGCATTATTTAGCGAGAATGCTGGTGAATTTTGGACCTCTTACGGTTTTAACCTCTTCTTTAAGGGTGGCTATTGAGCTATGTAATAATCCTAATATTAATATCATACAGTTGGGTGGCGAAGTCCGGAAAAGTTCGACTTCCATTGTAGGTTCCATTTCTGAAGGAATTCTCAAGCAGTTTTCCTGTAATAAACTTTTTCTGGGAGTGGATGGGATTGACATTGATTTTGGAATCAGTACATCCAATGCTGCTGAAGCCCATCTGAATCAACTTATGATAGAATGCTCCGAAAAAGTGGTCATTCTCGGTGATTCTTCAAAACTGAATAAAAAAGGGTTTGGAAAGATCGCTTCTCTGGATAAAGTAGATTATCTGATTACGGATAATGGGATTGGGGAGGAAGATAAATCTGCGTTGGAGGAAAGGGGAGTTACGGTCATTATAAAATAGGTTTCATTTAGTTTATCAAATAATAAATAGTAAAATAGAGACAGTCTGGTTTCAGAAAGTCCCTATTTTAAATTGAAAATTAGTAGGCTTATACGTTCCAGAAAAATCTTTCTTTGTTTTTGCTTTCCGCTCCAAGCAATGTGTAGAATTTAATGGCCCTTGTATTGAAGCTCGGGGTTTGCCATTGGATTATCGAGCAGCCTTCTTCTTTTGAGCAGGCTCTTATTAATTCCATTATTTGCTTTCCTGTTCCGTTTCCTCTTGCATTCTCTTTTAGGAATAAGCAGTCAACATACATATAATAGCTGGCATCCCAGGTTGAAAACTGCTTGAAAAAGGTTGCATATCCTATTATTTCAGTGCCGGACTTGGCGATCAGACATTTTATATTTGAATCTGGATCAAGGATATATTTAGAAAACAGTTCCTTTTTGTTTTCTTCCTTAAAAGAGCTTCTTTCATACAGAGCATGGGTTTTACACAGTTCAATAATGGAGCTCAGGTCTTTTTTCTCGGCAAATCTTATTTTCATATTTCTTAATTAATAATTTAACAGGCACATACGAATGTGGAGCCATTTGTAGGATTAGTTCCTTCTGTAGCATAGCCATCGAACTTCCACCATTCAATTCCTCCCATTAATTCAAGGACTTTAAATCCTAATAGAGTCATTTTTAAAGCTCCTTTTGTAGAGGCGTTACATCCGATCCCATCACAATAGCAGACGTATATTTTTGATTTGTCAAGATGCTGGGTATTCTCTTCTGTCATTTCCCGATAAGGAAGATTAATTGCGGATGGAATGTGTTCTTTGCTATAGCCATCTGACCTTCTGGTATCTACTGCTACATAATCTGTACTGTTTTGAAATGCATCATATAAGTCTGAGGGGTCCATTTCATACATTAATTTTTTCTGGTAGAATTCAATTTGTTCTTGCATAATTTTTAAATTGTTTATAGTGCAAAACTATACCCAGGCTTCTTTTTTTCCTAAGATTGAAACTGAATGCTTTACAGCTTTAATTGAAATATTTTCAGATATTGTTTTTCGGTATATTGTTAACTTTGCAGTATGGAAATCAAGTTTTTAAAGCTTATTAAAACAATTGCGGAAGAGGGGAGTATTGCCGGTTCTTCTGAAAAACTTTTTTTGACGCAGTCTGCATTAAGTCATCAGCTTAAGGATCTGGAAATCCAGCTTGGTTTTAAGGTGTTTTACAGGACACGGAACAAATGGGAATTAACTGAAGAGGGAAATGTGCTTTACAAAACTGCCTGTACGGTAATGGATAGTATTGGTAACGGTCTAAATGCTATTCAGCAGATAAGAGCTGGAGCAGCAGGTACAATCAAAATCAGTACGGAATGTTATTCATTCTATCAGGGATTGCCATTATTTATTCAAAAAATGAAAGTGTTATATCCTGAAATTGAGGTGGATTTGGTATTGGAGGCTACTCATAAGCCTGTTTTAAAAGTAATATCCAATGAAATTGACATTGCAGTCGTTACTTCAATGCCTTCCAGCAATAAAGAATTGGTAAGCATTGAGATTTTCGAGGATGAAATTTTTGCTGTCCTTCATCAGGAGAATCTTCTGAATGATTCGGAATACCTGACTGCTGATGATTTTCTGGATGTTCATTTAATTATTCATTCTTTTCCACTAAAAACAGTTTCTGTTTATGAGGAATTTCTGAATCCAAACGGAATAGTTCCGGCGAAAATTTCTGCGGTTCCCTTAACGGAAGTTACTTTGGAAATGGTACAAGCTAACATAGGGATTACCTGTATGCCAAAATGGGCATTAAAGTCATTTAAGCTATCTGATGAATTGAAGTTTAAAAAAATAGGAAGTAAGGGCTTGAAAAGAAAGCATTATCTGGTAGTAAGAAAATCAGATATTGGAAAAAAATATATTAATGATTTTCTTTTGAACTTCAAAGAGTATTTTCAAAATTTCGGATAGTTTTTTATTCGAAATCGCTAATTGATTAAAAATCAAAATATTTTACTCTAAATATTTGTCAGTTATAAAAATATTCATAAATTTGCACACTCCATTTTAGGGGCGTAGTATGCCTATATCAAAAGTAGAAATTACTTCAGACCTCCTAAAAATGTGGAAATTAGAAAGATAAATTTTATTTAATATAAACAATGTCAGGTATTATTGGTAAAAAAATCGGTATGACGTCTTTGTTTAACGAAGAAGGAAAGAATATTCCTTGTACAGTTATTCAGGCTGGTCCATGCTCGGTTTTACAGGTCAGAACCATAGAAAAGGACGGCTACAAGTCAGTTCAGTTAGGTTTCGATGACAAGAGTGAAAAGAACGTAGGTAAAGCGTTAGCTGGCCATTTCAAAAAGGCTGGTTCTGCTCCAAAAGCTAAGTTGGTAGAATTCTACAGAGAATTCGTAGACGAAGTAAAAGTAGGAGAAGAAGTAAAAGTTGATTTATTCTCTGAAGGAGAGTATGTTGACGTAACAGGAACTTCAAAAGGTAAAGGTTTCCAGGGTGTTGTTAAAAGACATGGCTTTGGAGGTGTAATGCAAGCTACTCATGGTCAGCACAACAGACTTAGAGCTCCAGGTTCTATCGGTGCTGGATCGGATCCTTCAAGAGTATTCAAAGGAATGAGAATGGCGGGTAGAATGGGAGGTAAGCAGGTAACTGTACAAAACCTTCAAGTATTAAAAGTGGATCAAGAACAAAATCTTTTAGTAGTAAAAGGTGCTGTTCCGGGAGCTAAAAATTCTTATGTAATTATCAGAAAATGGAACTAGTAGTATTAAATACATCAGGAAAAGAGACCGGAAGAAAAGTAACTCTAGACGAATCAGTATTCGGAATTGAGCCAAATCAGCACGCGGTTTACTTAGAAGTTAAACAGTACCTTGCAGCACAGAGACAAGGGACTCATAAATCAAAAGAAAGAAGCGAAATTACTGCTTCTACTAAAAAACTTAAGAAGCAAAAAGGATCTGGTTCTGCTAGATATGGTGATATCAAATCTCCAACTTTCAGAGGTGGAGGTAGAGTATTCGGACCAAAACCAAGAGACTACAGATTCAAATTGAACAAAGCTCTTAAGAGATTAGCTAAAAAATCTGTTTTATCTCAGAAAATGAGAGACAACAGCATCAGAGTAATGGAAGATATGAGCTTAAACGCTCCTAAAACTAAAGATTTCATCACGATCCTAAATGCATTGGCATTGAACGATAAGAAGTCTTTATTTGTTCTTCCTGAGGCTAACAAGAATGTGTATTTATCTTCAAGAAACTTACCTAAAACTAAAGTAATGAACTTCAACGAAATTAGTTCATATGACTTAATGAATGCAGGCGAGATCGTATTCTTAGAAGGTGCAGTTGAAAAATTCCAGGAAAATTTAAAGAAATAAATCATGTCACTTATTATTAAACCAGTTATCTCAGAAAAGGCTAATTACCTTACAGATTTAAGAGGTTCTTATTCTTTCTTAGTAGATCCTAAGGCTAATAAGATCCAGATTAAAAAAGCTGTTGAAGCAGCTTACGGTGTAAAAGTAGCAGACGTTAACACAATGATTTATGCTCCGAAGGTTTCTTCAAAATACACTAAAAAAGGTCTTCAAGTAGGGAAGACAAACAAATTGAAAAAGGCGGTAATCAAGCTTGTTGAAGGTGAAGTTATCGATATTTTTGCTGTAAATTAATTATTAATTATAAATAATAGTAATGTCTGTTAGAAAATTAAAACCTATCACCCCAGGACAGAGATTCAGAATTGTAAACAATTTTGAGGAAATTACTACCAACAAACCAGAGAAATCTCTAACAGTTGGTATTAGTAAGTCAGGTGGACGTAACCAAACTGGTAAAATGACCATGCGTTACACCGGAGGTGGACACAAAAAGAAATACAGAATTATCGACTTCAAAAGAAACAAGCATGATGTTGAAGCAACGGTAAAAACTGTAGAATATGATCCAAACAGAACTGCATTTATCGCTTTATTAGAGTACGCAGATGGAGAGAAGAGATACATCATCGCTCCAAACGGTATCAAAGTAGATCAGAAAGTAGTTTCAGGAGAAAGCGTTGAACCAAACGTAGGTAACGCAATGAAATTGAAAAATATTCCATTGGGTACTGTAATTTCTTGTGTTGAAATGAAGCCTGGACAAGGTGCTATTTTAGCAAGAAGTGCTGGTTCTTCAGCTCAATTAACTTCAAGAGACGGAAAATATGCTATCATCAAATTGCCTTCAGGAGAATCCAGAATGATCCTTACTGAATGTTATGCAATGATTGGATCTGTTTCTAACTCTGATCATCAGTTAACTGTTTCAGGTAAGGCTGGTAGAAGCAGATGGTTAGGTAGAAGACCTAGAACTAGACCGGTAGTAATGAACCCTGTAGATCACCCAATGGGAGGTGGTGAAGGACGTTCTTCTGGAGGTCACCCAAGATCTAGAAACGGTATGCCGGCTAAAGGTTACAAAACCAGAAAGAAAAACAAAGCGTCTAACCGTCATATCATATCTAAAAGAAAATAATTATGGCAAGATCACTTAAAAAAGGACCATTCATTCATCATACTTTAGATAAGAAGGTTCAGACAAACATAGAGTCTGGTAAGAAGACAGTTATTAAAACTTGGTCTAGAGCATCGATGATCTCTCCAGACTTCGTAGGACAAACTATTGCAGTACACAACGGGAAATCTTTTATCCCTGTTTATGTTACAGAAAACATGGTAGGTCACAAGTTAGGCGAATTTTCTCCAACAAGATCTTTCAGAGGTCATGGTGGTAACAAAAATAAAGGAAGCAGATAATCATGGGATCAAGAAAACAAGATAGTTCAATCGCAAGAAAAGAAGCTAACAAAGACGTTGTAAAAGCTTCATTAAATGACTGCCCATCATCTCCAAGAAAAATGAGATTAGTTGCTGATATCATTAGAGGAGAGCAGGTAGATAAAGCTCTTTATATCCTAAAATATTCTAAAAAAGAAGCCTCTAACAAATTAGAGAAATTACTTCTTTCTGCTATGGCAAACTGGCAGACTAAAAATGAAGGTGCTGATATTGAAGAAGCAAACCTTATCATTAAAGAAATCTTCGTGGATAGTGCAAGACAATTGAAGAGACTAAGACCAGCTCCGCAAGGTAGAGGGTATAGAATCAGAAAAAGATCTAACCACGTTACATTAATCTTAGGTAATAAAGAAAATTAATCAAGGTATGGGACAGAAGACAAATCCAATTGGTAACAGATTAGGTATCATCAGAGGATGGGATTCTAACTGGTTTGGCGGAAACGATTATGGAGACAGAATCGCGGAAGACTACAAAATCAGAAGATACCTTGAGGCTAGATTATCTAAAGGTGGGATTTCAAAAATTTATATTGAAAGAACACTAAAATTAGTAACAGTGACGATCACTACTGCTAGACCGGGACTTATCATCGGTAAAGGAGGTCAGGAAGTTGATAAATTGAAAGAAGAATTGAAGAAACTTACAGGTAAGGATATTCAAATCAATATTTTCGAAATCAAAAGACCTGAACTTGATGCAGTATTAGTGGCTGACAGCATCTCTAAGCAAATTGAAAACAGAATTTCTTACAGAAGAGCTGTTAAAATGGCAATGGCTAGTACAATGAGAATGGGTGCTGAAGGTATCAAAGTTCAAATCTCTGGTAGATTGAACGGAGCTGAAATGGCAAGAAGCGAATCTTTCAAAGACGGAAGAATTCCTTTGTCTACTTTCAGAGCTGATATCGATTATCACTGGGCTGAAGCTCATACTACTTATGGTAGACTAGGAGTAAAAGTTTGGATCATGAAAGGAGAGGTTTACGGTAAAAGAGATCTTTCTCCACTAGTGGGACAACAGAAAAAAGGAGGTCCTTCAGGAGGCGGAAACAGAGGAGACAGAGACAACAGAAGACCTAGAAAAAATAACAATAATAACAATAATAATTAAAAATTTTAGGTTAGAAATTTTGAATTTTAAATTACCGTTACTTTTTTAAAATATAAAAAATCTAAAATCTAAAATCTAAAATCTAAAATTTAGAAATTATGTTACAACCAAAAAGAACCAAATTCCGTAGAGTTCACAAGATGAAGATGAAGGGGATTGCTCAAAGAGGTAATCAACTGGCTTACGGAACTTTTGGAATCAAAGCTATAGAAGGTGCTTGGATCACTGCAAGACAAATCGAAGCTGCTCGTATCGCTGCGACAAGATATATGAAGAGAGAAGGTCAGCTATGGATCAAAATCTTCCCGGATAAGCCAATTACTAAAAAACCAGCCGAAGTTCGTATGGGTAAAGGTAAAGGTGCTGTGGAATATTGGGTAGCTGTAGTAAAACCAGGTAAAATTATGTTCGAAATCGGAGGAGTATCTTACGAAATCGCTAAGGAAGCTTTAAGACTTGCTGCACAGAAATTACCGGTAGTTACTAAATTCGTAGTTGCTAACGATTTTGTTAAACCTCTATAATCTTTGATACAATGAAACAAGCTGATATTAAAAATTTAAGCGCGGGTGATATTCAAGCAAAACTTGCTGAATTGAAAACTCAATATTCAAAACTGAAATTGGCTCACAAGATCAGTCCAATTGAAAACCCGATTCAAATCAGAGATTTGAGAAGATCGATCGCTAGACTAAACACTGAGTTAACCACTAAACAACAATAAGATTTTCATACATTATGGAAAGAAACTTAAGAAAAGAAAGAATCGGAATAGTTTCCAGCAATAAAATGGAAAAGACCATTGTTGTAAGTGAGACTACGAGAGTGAAACACCCGATGTACGGTAAATTCGTATTAAAAACGAAAAAATATACTGCACACGACGAAAACAACGAATGCACAGAAGGTGATACAGTTCTTATCCAAGAAACTAGACCTTTGAGCAAGAGCAAGAGATGGAGATTAGTAAGAATCATTGAAAAAGCTAAGTAATAATGTTACAAACAGAATCAAGATTAAAAGTTGCTGATAACACAGGTGCAAAAGAAGTACTAGTTATCAGAGTTCTGGGAGGAACCAGAAGAAGATATGCTTCAGTTGGTGATAAAATCGTTGTTACTATCAAGGATTCTACACCATCAGGAAATGCTAAAAAAGGTCAGGTATCTAAAGCTGTAGTAGTAAGAACTAAAAAAGCAGTTAGAAGAAAAGATGGTTCATACATCAAATTCGAAGACAATGCTTGTGTATTACTAAACGCAGCGGGAGAAATGAGAGGAACACGTGTTTTCGGACCGGTTGCTCGTGAGTTGAGAGACAAAGAATATATGAAAATCATTTCATTAGCTCCTGAAGTACTTTAATTTTTAAAATTTTTAAAAGAAAATGTCAAAGTTAAAAATAAAAAGAGGAGATAACGTCATCATTACTACTGGTAAGAAAGATATCAAAGGTAAGACAGGTGAAGTTATTGAAGTGATCAAGAAAGAAGGAAAAGACCCTAGAGTAATCGTTGCAGGACTTAACATCGTTAAAAAACACGTTAAGCCTTCAGCTTCTAACCCTCAAGGTGGGATTACTGAAAAGGAAGCTTCTATCCATATCTCAAACGTAGCCCTAGTTGGTAAAGACGGAAAAGCTATCAAAATCGGTTACAAAATCGATGGAGATAAGAAAGTAAGAATCGATAGAAAAACGGGTGAAACTTTATAATTTGAATTAACACATGGAATTTATAGCAAGACCCAAAAATATATACAGAGAGAAAATTGTTCCTGCAATGATGGAAGAATTTGGGTACAAATCTGTAATGCAGGTACCTAAATTGGAAAAAATCATCCTATCTCAAGGATTAGGTGATGCCACTGCAGACAAGAAAATCATTGATTATGCTGTAGAAGAATTAACAATGATTACTGGCCAGAAAGCAGTAGGTACTATCTCTAAGAAAGACGAAGCAGCTTTCAAATTGAGAAAAGGTATGCCTGTAGGTGCTAAGGTAACATTGAGAGCTCATAAAATGTATGAATTCTTAGACAGACTTACTTCTTCTGCTTTACCACGTATCAGAGATTTCTCTGGTATCAAAGCAGACGGGTTCGATGGTAGAGGTAATTACAACTTAGGTATTACTGAGCAGATTATCTTCCCTGAAATCGTAATTGACAAAGTGAAAAAAATCCAGGGGATGGACATCACTTTCGTTACAACTGCGAAAACAGATAAAGAAGCTAAAGCATTATTAACTCACTTCGGTTTACCATTCAAAAAGAACTAAGAGATGGCTAAAGAATCAATGAAAGCGCGTGAGCGCAAAAGAGAAGCACTAGTTGCTAAATACGCTGACAAAAGAAAAGCTTTAAAAGAAGCTGGTGATTATGAAGGACTTCAGAAATTACCTAAAAATGCTTCTCCTGTAAGATTACACAACAGATGTAAACTAACAGGTAGACCTAGAGGATACATGAGAACGTTTGGTATTTCCAGAGTAACTTTCAGAGAAATGGCAAACAACGGTCTTATCCCGGGAGTAAGAAAAGCCAGTTGGTAATAATTACTAATTAATCGGGACAATTAAGTTGTCTGGATACTAAAGAATAAAAATATCAGACCCAAGATTTTCTGAAGTCTGATATTTTAATCTTCAAGTCCTTTCAATACTGATTGTCTTTAACCAATAATTTAAAATAGAAAAATGGTAACAGATCCAATTTCAGATTTCCTAACAAGAGTAAGGAACGCACAAAGCGCAGGCCACAAAGTGGTGGAAATTCCTGCATCGAAAATCAAAAAGGAGATTACTAAGATCTTATTTGACCAAGGGTATATCTTAAACTACAAGTTTGAAGATAACGCTGTTCAAGGAGTGATCAAAATCGCTTTAAAGTATGACAAGCAAACTAACAAACCGGCTATCAAGTCTATTCAAAGAGCTTCTAGACCAGGTTTAAGACAGTACAAAGGTTCTACTGAACTTCCAAGAGTACTGAACGGTTTGGGTATAGCTGTTATCTCTACTTCTAAAGGAGTAATGACTGACAAGAAGGCTAGAGAAGAGAAAGTAGGCGGTGAAGTAATCTGCTATGTTTATTAATTTTTAATCAGAGGAAAATGTCAAGAATTGGTAAAGCAATTATAACAATTCCAGCTGGAGTTACTGTCACTGAAAATAACGGTGTTGTAACAGTTAAAGGTCCTAAAGGAGAACTTTCTCAGGAGCTTACAGCAGGAATTACTTTAGAACAGAAAGATGGTGAACTTAACGTTAACAGACCATCTGAGTCTAAACAACACAAAGCACTTCACGGTCTATACAGAGCGTTGATCAACAACATGATCACTGGTGTTAATACAGGTTTCGAAAAGAAACTGGAACTAGTAGGGGTAGGATACAGAGCTTCACACACAGGTCAAAAACTTGAGTTAGCTTTAGGATTCTCTCACGGTATCGTATTAGAACTTCCAAGCGAAGTAAAAGTAGATACATTGACTGAAAAAGGTAAAAACCCAATTATTACTTTAGCGTCTCATGACAACCAACTTCTAGGAATGGTAGCTGCAAAGATTCGTTCTTTCAGAAAGCCTGAGCCTTACAAAGGAAAAGGTGTAAGATTCCTTGGAGAAATTGTTAGACGTAAAGCTGGTAAATCTGCTTAATAAATTATAAGTATTATGGCATTAAGTAAATTAGAAAAAAGAATAAGAATAAAAAGAAGAGTAAGAGGAAAAATCTCTGGATCTTCTGAATTGCCAAGATTATCTGTATATAAAAGTAATAAGGAAATTTACGCTCAGTTAATCGATGATAAAAATGGTACAACTTTAGTTGCCGCTTCTTCAAGAGAGAAAGGTGTTGATGCTAATGGTACCAAGACTGAAGTTTCTGCTGCTGTTGGTAAAGCTATTGCTGCCAAAGCTATCGCTGCAGGAATCGAAAGTATTGTATTTGACAGAAACGGTTTCGTTTACCACGGAAGAGTGAAAGCTCTTGCTGATGGAGCGAGAGAAGGAGGACTTAAATTCTAATCATAAAATTTCGGAAAATATGTTAGGACTAGATAATATAGAAAGAGTAAAACCGGGAGGATTAGAATTAAAAGATCGTCTCGTAGCTGTTAACAGAGTAACAAAAGTAACCAAAGGAGGTAGAGCTTTCGGATTTTCTGCTATTGTTGTAGTAGGAAACGAAGACGGAGTAATCGGTCACGGTCTTGGAAAATCTAAAGAAGTAGCTTCTGCAATTGCTAAAGCTGTTGAAGATGCTAAGAAAAACCTTGTGAAAGTTCCTGTAATGAACCACACAATCCCTCACCAGACTACTGCCAGATACGGTGGTGCAGATATCTTCTTAAGACCTGCTTCTCACGGTACAGGACTTATCGCCGGTGGTGCGGTAAGAGCGGTATTGGAGTCTGCTGGTATTCACGATATCCTTTCAAAATCTAAAGGATCTTCTAACCCTCACAACGTGGTGAAAGCTACTTTCAAAGCGTTATTGGATATCAGAAGACCTGAAGAGATCGCTAGAATGAGAGGAGTTTCTTTAAGTAAAGTGTTTAACGGTTAATATTAGAACAATGGCAACAATCAAAGTAAAGCAAGTAAGAAGCGCTATTGGAAGAACAAAAACCCAAAAGAGAACGCTTGAAGCATTAGGATTTAAGAAACTTCACCAAGTTGTAGAACACGAAGCTACTCCTTCTATCTTAGGAATGATAGCTGCAGTTAGTCATTTACTTGAAGTTCAAAAATAATTTTTAACAAAAGAAATTAAAATGAATTTAAATAACATAAAACCTGCTGCAGGATCTACTTTCAATTCAAAAAGAATTGGTAGAGGTCAGGGTACAGGAAAAGGAGGTACTGCTACGAAAGGTCATAAAGGTCAGAAAGCTAGAGCTGGTTATTCTCAGAAAATCGGTTTCGAAGGTGGACAGATGCCTTTACAAAGGAGATTACCTAAATTCGGTTTCAAAAACGTAAACAGAAAAGAGTTTAGAGGAGTAAACCTTGATACTATCCAAATTTTAATCGAGAACAAATCCATTACTGGAGATATCACGAAAGAAGTTTTAGTAGAAAACGGTTTAGTTTCTAAAAACGAATTAGTGAAAATTATGGGTAGAGGAGAATTGAAATCTGCGGTTTCAATCTCTGCTGACAAGTTCACTAAATCTGCTGAAGAGCTTATTGCTAAAGCAGGTGGAAAAGCAATTACCTTATAATACTTACTAATGAAAGAATTTATACAAACCCTTAAAAATATTTGGAGCCTAAAGGAATTAAGAGATAAAATTCTCTTTACGTTAGGTATTATCCTTGTGTATAGATTCGCATCTTATATCTCACTTCCCGCAATTAACCTTGCAGAAGTGGGAGATCTCTTAGAGCATTATAAAAATCAAGGCGGTAACAAGCAAGGAGCAGGTCTCCTTGGCTTGCTTTCGTCGTTTACGGGGGGGGCTTTCAGCCACGCTTCCGTAATGGCGTTGGGAATCATGCCTTATATTTCTGCTTCTATTATTGTTCAGTTGATGGGGATGGCTATTCCTTATCTTCAGAAACTTCAGAAGGATGGAGAGTCTGGTAGAAATACATTGAATCAAATTACTAGATGGTTAACGATTGGTGTTTGTCTTGTACAAGCTCCTTCTTATTTAACGTCTATTACTCAATTATTCTTACCGTATGCTCAGTTCTCTTCTGCATACTATGTAGAGCCAAATTCTATCATGTTCTGGTTACCAAGTATTGTAATTTTGGTTGCCGGTTCAGTGTTCGCAATGTGGTTAGGTGAGAAAATCACCGACAAAGGTATCGGAAATGGTATTTCCATCCTTATTATGGTGGGGATCCTATCAAGATTACCTGAAGCATTCGTACAGGAAATGGCCGTGCAGAACGGAAAAGGAGGAATGGGATCTATCATGATCCTTATAGAAGTAATATTCTGGATGCTGGTAGTTCTTTTAGCAGTAGTATTATCTGTTGCTGTCAGAAAAATTCCAATTCAGTATGTAAGCAGAGCTCAAGCAAGAGGAGGTGTAAACAGAAATCTTATGCAGGGAGCAAGACAATGGATCCCATTGAAAGTAAATGCTGCTGGTGTAATGCCGATTATCTTTGCTCAGGCATTGATGTTCGTACCAGGACTATTAACGAAATTCGATGAGTCCAATACTTTTCTTGCAGGTTTCAAGAATGTTTTTAGCTGGCAGTACAATGTATTGTTCGCGCTATTAATTATTATCTTCTCATTCTTCTATACTGCAATTACGATTCCGGTAAACCAAATGGCTGATGATTTGAAGAGAAATGGAGGTTTAGTACCGAAAGTAAGACCCGGTAAAGAAACAGCTGATTATTTAGATGATATTTTATCAAAAATTACCTTGCCAGGTGCAATATTTTTGTCTATCTTTGCAGTCCTTCCAGCAATAGTGCATGGAAGCTTTGTTCAGACAGATGCGTTCGCCCTATTTTTCGGGGGAACATCACTATTGATTATGGTTGGAGTTATTTTAGATACCGTTCAACAGATTAATACATATCTGCTGAATCATCACTATGATGGCTTAATGCAGTCTAAATTATCAAGAACGACTGGATATTAATTTATGGCGAAACAAAAACATATTGAACAAGACGGCGTTATCACGGAAGCTCTTTCCAACGCCCAGTTCCGTGTAGAGCTGGAGAATGGGCATATACTTATCGCTCATATTTCCGGTAAAATGAGAATGCATTATATTAAACTTTTACCTGGAGACAAGGTAAAACTAGAAATGTCTCCCTATGATTTATCGAAAGGGAGAATCACATTTAGATATTAAGACAAACGCCAAATGGAATGTATGTTCCATTTGGCTCTTGTTGAAAAATAAATACTATCAAAATGAAATCGTAAGATTCATTGGTCAGTAAAAAAAATAAATATTTCAAATGAAAGTTAGAGCATCAATTAAAAAAAGAAGCGCTGATTGCAAGATTGTACGCAGAAAAGGTGTACTATTCGTAATCAACAAGAAGAACCCAAAATTTAAACAAAGACAAGGCTAACATTAAATTATGGCGAGAATTGCAGGTATTGATTTACCAAAAAACAAAAGAGGTGTTATCGGTTTAACTTACATCTACGGAGTTGGAAGAAGTACTTCTTCCGAAATCCTTAAAGCTGCCGGTATCAGCGAAGACAAGAAAGTCAACGAATGGAATGACGATGAATTGGCTGCAATCAGAACATATATCTCTGAAAACATAAAAGTAGAAGGAGAATTAAGATCTGAAGTGCAATTGAACATCAAGAGATTGATGGACATAGGATGCCAACGAGGAATACGTCACAGACTAGGACTACCTTTAAGAGGCCAGAGAACGAAAAACAACTCTAGAACCCGTAAAGGAAAGAGAAAAACTGTTGCTAACAAGAAAAAGGCAAGTAAATAATCGTTAGGAATTATGGCAAAACAAACTAAAGTAGTTAAAAAAAGAAAAGTAAAAGTTGAAGCTATTGGTGAAGCGCACATTCAGGCTTCTTTCAATAACATCATCATTTCTTTAACAAATAAAAGCGGAGAAGTTATCTCTTGGGCTTCTGCCGGTAAAATGGGTTTCAGAGGTTCTAAAAAGAATACTCCATTTGCTGCTCAAATGGCGGCTGAAAATTGCTCTAATGTTGCTCACGAAGCTGGATTAAGAAGAGTAAAGGTGTATGTGAAAGGTCCTGGTGCAGGTAGAGAATCTGCAATCAGAACAATCCACAATTCAGGTATTGAAGTTAGCGAAATCATTGATGTGACTCCTATGCCGCACAATGGATGTAGACCACCGAAAAGAAGAAGAGTTTAATTTTTAGAATTTACCCATTATGGCAAGATATATTGGACCTAAAACTAAGATTGCTAGAAAGTTTGGTGCTGCAATCTACGGAGATGACAAAAACTTCGAAAGAAGAAAAAACCAACCGCCAGGACAACACGGTCCTAACAAAAGAAGAGGTGCTAAAAAATCTGAATATGCAATTCAGCTAGCTGAAAAGCAAAAAGCTAAATATACTTACGGTATTTTAGAAAAGCAGTTTGCTAACTTATTTGAAAAAGCACACAGAAGTAAAGGTGTAACAGGTGAAGTTCTATTACAGCTTTGTGAATCAAGATTGGATAACGTAGTATTCAGATTAGGTTTTGCTAAAACAAGATCTGCTGCTAGACAGTTAACTTCTCACAGACACATCACTGTGAATGGGGAGATCCTTAACATTCCTTCTTATTTAGTAAAAGCAGGTGATGTGATCGCTGTAAGAGAGAAATCTAAATCTCTTGAGGTTGTTACTGATTCATTAGCTTCTAAAGCTAATTATGAGTGGTTACAATTCAACGATGAGAAGAAAGAAGGTACTTTCGTTTCTGCTCCTGAAAGAATCCAGATTCCGGAGGACATCAAGGAACAGCTTATCGTCGAACTTTACTCTAAATAATTTTTTAATCAAATTTTTGCTCAACCCAATAATATGGCAATTTTACAATTCATAAAACCCGATAAAGTAATTTTACTTAACTCTGATGAATTTAAAGGTCAATTCGAATTCAGACCATTAGAACCAGGTTTCGGGCTTACAATCGGTAATGCTTTGAGAAGAGTGTTGCTTTCTTCTCTGGAAGGATATGCTATTTCATCTATCAAAATAGAAGGTGTAGAGCACGAATTTTCAACTATTCCAGGAGTAATCGAAGACGTTACCGAAATTATTCTTAACCTTAAGCAGGTAAGATTAAAAGCTTCAGCAGAAGGCCAGGCCAACGAGCAGGTAATTGCTAAAGTTTCAGGTCAAACAGTTATTACTGCTGGTGATTTAGGAAAGTCTATCAACGGATTTGAGGTGCTGAACCCGGACCTTTTGATCTGCAACCTAAACAGTGATGTAACTTTCGAAATTACTTTCAATATAGAAAAAGGAAGAGGGTATGTTCCTTCAGAACAGAATAAGTCAAACAATGCACCCGTAGGTACTATTGCTATTGACTCTATTTTCACGCCAATTAAGAAAGTACAATACAGCATTGAAAATTATCGTGTAGAGCAAAAAACAGACTACGAAAAACTTGTATTAGATATAGAAACTGATGGTTCCATCAGTCCTCAAAATGCTTTAACTGAAGCTTCTAAGATATTAATTTATCACTTCATGTTGTTCTCTGATGAGAGAATAACTCTTGAAACAGAAGCTGTAAAAGCATCTATCCAATATGACGAAGAAACACTTCATACAAGACAATTACTTAAGTCTAAATTAGCAGATATGGATCTTTCTGTAAGAGCCCTTAACTGTCTGAAAGCAGCTGAAGTAGAAACTCTTGGAGAACTGGTTTCTTACAGTAAGTCTGATTTGATGAAATTCAGAAATTTTGGTAAAAAATCTTTGACAGAACTAGAAGAATTAGTGCATTCAAAAGGTCTTAACTTCGGTTTCGACGTTGCAAAATATAAGTTAGACGCTGATAAATAATTAATAATGAGACACGGTAAAAAATTCAATCACTTAGGAAGAACAGCTTCTCATAGAAGTGCTTTACTTTCTAATATGGCTTGTTCTCTAATTGAGCATAAAAGAATCAACACTACTGTAGCTAAAGCTAAGGCTTTAAGAGTATATGTTGAACCTCTATTAACAAAGGCAAAAGAAGATACTACACACAATAGAAGAATTGTTTTTTCATATCTTCAAAGTAAAGAGGCGGTTGCTGAACTTTTCAGATCAGTAGCTCCTAAAATCGCAGAAAGAAACGGCGGTTATACAAGAATCATCAAGACTGGTTTCAGACAAGGTGATGCTGCTGACATGGCTCTTATTGAGCTGGTTGATTTCAACGAACTTTACAATCCTAATGCTGAGGAGAAAAAAGCTACAAGAAGAAGCAGAAGATCTGCAACTGCAAAAAAAGCTGAAGCTGTAGTAGCTGAAGCTCCAAAAGCAGAAGAGAAAACTGAAGAGCCTAAGGCTCAGGCAGCTGACTCTGCAGAAGAGAAAACTGAAGAATAATATTCATTCAGATATAATTGAAAAGCCATCCAGATTCTGGATGGCTTTTTTATTTGCCGGCTTCTGCGAAGAACAGTAAATTTATTTCAGCAATGAAGTGAGTTTAATATTCACCATTGACAATTCAGTATCACATTCACCATTATTTTCTAAACCCCGATTCCGGAATTTATCTCGGTTTAAATTTTCGTTCTCTTCAATTCAATCACATTATTTCCTTGTTCCAGATGAAGACTATCACCTTTTACCCTGGCAGTCATATCATCCTTTTTGTAGATGACCTCACCGTCTTTTGTGTCTGTTTTAGGTAATGTAAATGTCTTTTTGTTGCTGGTGATCGCTACAGTATTTTCCTTAGAATCATTTTTGAATACTACTTTTACTAATGTTCCGTCTGTAGCCTTGTAAACGAAATCTGTTTTCTCTGTCTTCTGACCGTTCACTTCAGTTGTTGAAGAACTTTGGGTTACAGAATCAATTTTCCCATTGTTGTCGGTGATCACCGTTTCTGAACTGTCAATTTTAATTACGCTTTTGTTTCCGCTTTCACTTTTTTTACAGCTGGTTAATAATAATGCCAGAGCTGAAACTGCTATTAAAAGGCTTTTTCTCATGATATTTATTTTTTTATTATGTAGGGTTAATTGTTTTTCTATTGTAATAGAATTTTAACTAAATTTAATAGAAACAAAAAACAAACCAATAACCCTGAACTCAAGCCACTAAATTACACAAAAGTGTAATTGATTCCGCCTTGTTTTCTTGCGAAATTTGTCTTAAACAAAAAACAATGAGCATTTCTATCGCCATAGTAGAAGACGAAAAGAACTACAACAACGCGTTGAAGAAGGTCATCAATTACCAGCAGGATATGCACGTGACTGCCCAGTTCTTTAATGGAAAGGAAGCCCTGAATAATCTTCCCGGTATTTCCCCAGATGTTGTTATGATGGATATCCAACTGCAGGATATGCTGGGTATCGAAATCATTGAAAAGCTCAGAAAAGAAATGACAAAGACACAGTTCATCATGTGTACCAGTTTTGAAGATGATGAAAAGATCTTTAATTCATTAAAAGCAGGAGCCATGGGATATCTCATCAAAGGTGAAAGCATGGACAAGATCCTTTCTTCCATCCGCGATGTATATAACGGCGGTGCCCCCATGAGCCTGTCCATCGCCCGCAGAGTCTTAAGTCATTTTGAAAAAAAACTTCCCGAAATTAAAGATTTTGATGACCTCACAGAACGTGAAAAAGAAATTCTCGAGCTCCTTTCACAGGGACTCCTTTACAAAGAAATTGCCGACAGAAAGTTCATCAGTATAGACACTGTAAAAAAACATGTAGGAAATATCTACAGAAAGCTGCACGTGAGCAATAAGGTAGAAGCAATAAATAAATTTAACCATTTTAAAAACTAAGAGACATGAGAACAATTAAACTATTAAGAATTATTTATCTAATAACTTTAATGTTGTTTTTGATAAGTTGCAGGAAGGATAAGACCGGAGAAATAAAGGATAGAGCTTTAGACCAGCCGGATCAAAAAGCTAATGCTGCTCCTGTTGATTCTAATGGAGATAGTATATATATAAAGAAATTCGATTTTCTAAGCTTACAAACCATATTAACAACAATACCGGATACGGATGTAGATAAGTATTATGGGAAATATTCAACTACATATAAACCACATTTAGGATTGGGAAAAAAATACCCATATTCTTTTGATATAGCTCCCAGTGTAGGAGAGGAAATGAAAAAGATGGTGAAGAATAATGACTCGATACGGCTAATTCTTACTACAAGAGAAAATCATTTGGAAATTCTTTTTGCCGACTCAAATAATAACAAATACATTATTACAGAAAATGCTATTAAGCAGGTTGATGAGAAAGTATTTAAAGAAATGGATAATGTCTTCAAAACCGGTATTTATGATGAAATGACAAAAGCTAAGATAGGATTGGTAGACTCTGAACAGTCAGGGGATAAAACGTATGGTAATACTACTGAAATATTAATACCGTATGCTGACTTTAGCCAATATGAGCCAACAAAACATACTTTATCTTTTTTACCTGGGGTATTAACGAATAACAATGTTAACAGCAATAAGAAAAGTAAAATGCACCATCTAACCTTAATTATGTGTTTGATGGAATTAAGTCCCAACAAAGCTCTTAAAAATCCTCCAATCGTTTTTTCTGATGATTTTTGTTTAAAGCCGCCAGGCTGCTAAATATGTATATATTCTATTTAATTCTAACTTTTCTTTGTCTTGCTTTTTCAGTTATAAATAAAGCAGCAAGACAAAGATTCTTGTATTTATACTTTGTGATTGTTTTTTTATCAGAAATTCTGATATTCATGGGAATATTTGATGGTGGCATTTATAAATACACTAAGATTTTTTATATTCTGTTCTTTATATTTTATTATAAAGAACTTTTTACATTACATTATAATAGATACATTCTTTTATTTATAGTCATTACCTGCCTGCTTATAAAGAATAGTATTGGAGATGAAAATTTATTACCGGTGATACAAAGTTTTGTTTATGTTTTTCTTAGCTTAGGATGGATGATGTGGCAAATTAAAAATCCTAATGAAATTTCAATCTACAATAAACAGAAATTCTGGTTTTGTGCTGGACTTTTATTGTGGAGTGCTGTATTTTTAATGCGAATTATCCCATCATTATTTTTTGCCGAAAAAGACAGTGTTTTTTTCCAAGGTATAAATTATTTTTATCAAGGAATTACTATTTTTTGCTATGCATTATTCCTGAGAGGTATTTTTTGCAGAAAATAAACGTTTGGAATTGAATTAAGATAGAAATGAATGATTTGGATAGAATAAAACTCACTTACATTATTGCAGTTATTGTAATAATGCTATTCATTGCTTTCATTATTTTTGTTGTTTTAATGTATAATAAAAAACAGCTTTTGTATCTTAAAGAACAGCAACTTAAAGAAGCAGAGCATCAAAACCAGCTTCTTCAAAAAGAACTCGAAAAGCAAAAATCTATAGAACAGGAAAGGGAACGTATTTCCCACGATATGCATGACGATCTCGGAGCCGGAATTTCAGCATTAAAACTTCAGGCAGAATTTCTGAAGCAGAAAGCGGAAGACGGAGATCTGCAGAATGATATCGATGAGCTGCTGAAAACCTCAGAAGAAATGAACCTATCCATGCGCGAAATGCTCTGGAGCCTGAACTCAGGAAATGATACTCTGGGAAGCTTTATAGACTATGCCATACAATATACTGGTAACTTTCTGAAAAAAACAAAAATTAAGCTTTCGTCAGAAAGCGAAGATATTATATCAGAAACACCAATTTCTACAGAACTGAGACGGAATATGTTTTTATGCTTAAAAGAGGCTCTGAATAACGCTTATAAACACAGTCAGTCCAATCAGCTGAAACTTTCTTTTGTTCAAAAAGATAAAGAATTTATCATGAAAATCTCTGATAACGGAGTCGGGATTAGTCATGAAAATGCAGAAGGAAACGGGCTTCGGAATATGAAACGGCGGATGCAGGAACAGAATGGCGAATGTCAAATTTTATCTGAAGGATCAGGAACACAGATACTTTTCAGAACTACAGTATAAGATCCGGAAAACATACATAGAACCTTTGTCTTCAAGAAGGCAAAAAAACAATAAAAAAAATATTGCAGAACAAAGAAAACATACTGTTTCTGACAGGTAAAATTTCATTTAAATGGAAAATTAAACTATAATTTCTCAATGTCATAAAAAACGTTGATAAATTTGGATGTATTACCAAATATTAAAGCCTACTTTTTTCATCAGGTTAGTTTTTTCATTAAATTTGTAATAAGTATAATTTTAATAATAAACAACTTGAAGCTTTTGCGGATGGTTCAAAACTAAACAATATGAGTGCAATTTCTTTCATAGAAGCGAGACAAATTTTGGATTCCAGAGGTAATCCTACCATTGAAGTAGATGTATTTACAGAAAGCGGGGCCATGGGACGTGCTGCCGTACCTTCAGGAGCATCTACAGGTGAACATGAGGCAGTGGAATTACGTGACGGTGGTTCAGATTATATGGGTAAAGGAGTCCTGAAAGCTGTTGAAAATGTAAAAGAAGTAATTGCAGAAAACTTAATCGGACAGCCGGTTTTTGAGCAGAACTTTATTGATCAGATCATGATTGATCTTGACGGAACCGCCAACAAAGGAAACCTTGGGGCCAATGCAATTTTAGGAGTTTCTTTGGCTGTAGCTAAAGCTGCTGCTGCTGAACTAAGAATACCGTTATACAAATATGTAGGAGGAGTTAATGCCAATACACTTCCTGTTCCAATGATGAATGTCATCAACGGAGGATCTCACTCCGATGCTCCTATCGCGTTCCAGGAATTTATGGTAATGCCGGTAAAAGCAGAATCTTTCTCTGATGCATTGAGAAAAGGAACTGAAATTTTCCACAACCTGAAATCTATTCTTCATTCAAGAGGTCTTTCTACAGCAGTAGGGGACGAAGGAGGTTTCGCACCTACTTTCAAAGGAACTGAAGATGCTTTGGATACATTGCTTCAGGCTATTGAAAAAGCAGGCTATAAGCCAGGTGACGATATCATGTTGGCGCTTGACTGTGCCGCTTCAGAATTTTACAAAGACGGAATTTATGACTACAGAAAATTCCAGACTCCGGATGCCGCTCAGTTCTCCAGCAGCGAGCAGGTTTCTTACCTTGCTGAATTAGCAGCTAAATATCCTATCATCTCCATCGAAGACGGAATGCAGGAAAACGACTGGGAAGGATGGAAAATGCTTACTGATAAAATCGGAGACAGAGTACAGCTTGTGGGTGACGATTTATTCGTAACCAATGTAGAAAGATTGTCAAGAGGAGTAAAAGAAGGTATTGCCAACTCAATCCTTGTAAAAGTAAACCAGATTGGTTCTCTTTCCGAAACAATGGATGCTGTACAAATGGCTCAGAATAACAAATTTACTTCAGTAATGTCTCACAGATCAGGAGAAACCGAAGATTCCACAATTGCTGATTTGGCAGTAGCTATGAATTGCGGACAGATCAAAACCGGATCTGCTTCAAGATCAGACAGAATGGCGAAGTATAACCAGCTTTTAAGAATTGAGGAAGCATTGGGTGATACGGCTTTTTTCCCAGGTTTAGATGCATTTAAAATTAAAAGATAATTGAATTTATAAATAACGGCAAGCGATAATTTTTGTTTGCCGTATTTTGTAATAAGTAGTATATTTAAAAAAAAATAAATAAATGTCAGACAACAAAGTAATATTGAATTATGACGGTAATTCATATGAATATCCAATTGTGGATAGTACTATCGGAGACAGAGGAATTGATATTTCAAAATTAAGAGACCAGACAGGTTTAATCACTCTGGATTTAGGGTACAAAAATACCGGAGCTACTATTAGCGACATCACTTACTTAGACGGAGATAAAGGAGAATTATTCTACAGAGGTTATCCAATCGAGCAGATTGCTGAGAAATCTAACTTTTCAGAGGTAATGTACCTTTTATTACATGGTGAATTACCTACTCAGGACCAATTTGTTTCCTTCAACAATAATATTAAAAAATATAATTTTATAGCAGATGAAATGAAAAAGATCATTGATGTTTTTCCTCGTTCTGCTCATCCTATGGGAGTTTTGTCTTCTTTAACTTCCGCTTTAACAGCTTTTAACCCTAAAGCCGTTAATGTAAACTCTAAAGAAGAAATGGACCACGCGGCAGAATTGATGATTGCTAAATTCTCTCACCTTTGCGCATGGACCTACAGAAAAACTCAGGGGCTTCCGCTTAACCACGGAGACAACAGTCTGAACTATGTAGAAAACTTCTATAAAATGGCATTCAGATTACCTAACGAGGAATTTGAAGTAAATCCAGTTATTGTAGACGCTCTTGATAAATTATTAATCCTTCATGCTGACCACGAACAAAACTGTTCTACTTCTACAGTAAGAATGGTAGGATCTGCTCATACAGGTCTTTTTGCTTCTATTTCTGCCGGTGTTTCTGCACTTTGGGGACCTCTTCACGGAGGTGCTAACCAGGCTGTTATCGAAATGCTTGAGTTGATCGACAAAGATGGAGGAGATGTTAATAAATGGGTAGCGAAAGCAAAAGATAAAAACGACAGCTTCCGTCTAATGGGCTTCGGACACAGAGTGTATAAAAACTTTGATCCAAGAGCGAAGATCATTAAAAAAGCTGCTGACGATATCCTTAATGCATTAGGTATCCAGGATAAAGCTCTTGACATTGCAATGCAGTTAGAAAAAGTAGCACTTGAAGATGAGTACTTCGTAGAAAGAAAACTATATCCAAACGTAGACTTCTATTCAGGTATTATCTACAGAGCACTAGGAATTCCTACAGAAATGTTCACCGTAATGTTTGCTTTGGGAAGACTTCCGGGATGGATTTCTCAGTGGAAAGAAATGAGACTGAAAGGAGATCCTATCGGAAGACCAAGACAGGTTTATCAGGGTGCTCAAAAAAGAGATTACATCGATATTACAAACAGATAACCCCTGTTTTTATCATAAACAAAATCCCAAAGCTTGCTTTGGGATTTTTATTTTAATCGCTGATTTGCTATTAAGGTTCCTTAGTAATATCTATTAAAGTATTTATGCCATAAATCATAATCATGGATGCTTTGTCTGTTTCTATAAAATAGGGTAATCTTTCGCCTGTCACTAGTTCCACTTCACCTAAAGCATATTGATCAGTTTTGCTTTTGAATTCTCCATACCATTTGTTTTTAGCGTTTATCAGGTTTCCGAATTCTATATTTCCTTTATTGTTTGTTACTAGTTTTCGTGTTGTTAAAATACTGTAGTTGTCAGAATCAATAATAACAGAACAAATGATTAGTTCTTCTTTCTCAAAATCAATTGGAAAATTTTGAAATAATAATTTTGGATTGGAATCTGAATCATAAAACTGAGCCCATTTGAAATCGTAAGGTTTTATTGTCTTTCTTTTTATTGAAGCAATACATATATTGTAAAGAGATTGATCAGATTTTTTCATTAATTTAAGAAGAGTTTAAAAATACAAAATTTAAAGTGAATCTTTTGTTATATATATCAATTTGAAGACAATATTTTTATTAAATTTACCTTCATAAAGTGATCACTTTCAATTAGTTTTGGTTTAAGCCGGAATGATAGGAATTTATCAAGAAAATAAATCAATACAATGACTTTCGGACAGCAGATGTTATTTTTCTTCAGTGCGGTAGGAGCCTTTAATGGGTTGCTGCTCGGGGTCTATCTTCTGTTTGTCAAAAAACTTAAAAACATTCCGGATTTCTTTTTAGGCTTGATTTTATTGACTTTAAGCATCAGAGTGGGGATTTCTGTTTGTATCTATTTCTATCCGGACTGGCCGCGAATCATTCCGCACCTTGGGATGTCTGCGCTATTTTTCACAGGGCCGGCTTTATATTATTACATCAGATCATCATTCCAGAAAGAAGAATTTGATTTAAAGCAATGCAGAGCGTTTTTCGGAGTATTGACATTGGTTCTTGGAGGTGTAGGATTGCTGTATTTGTTTTTTCCGGTTAGTTGGGATAAATATTTCGGAACCTTTATTTATACAGTTTGGTCAGTGTTTGTCTTGCTTGCTGTATATCAGTATTATATTTCTTCAAAACAGACAGCGAGAAATCCCAATAAATTTATCCTTCCGGTACTTATCAGCAATGTGATCATTTTCCTGGCGTATCAGTTAATTTCTACAGGTTGGGTACAGGTGTATTGTGCAGGCGGAAGTCTTGTATTCTCATTTGTGCTGTACGCGAATTTTTTAATTCTTTTCAGTAAAAAGAATAATGATAATTCTGTAAAAGAGATTCCTAAATATACCAATAAAAAGATTTCAGAAGAACTTGCAGACAGTTTTGTTTCAAAACTTGAACGGCTGATGAATTCCGAAGAATTATACAAAAATCCAAACCTGAAACTAAGCGATCTGGCGGCTAAAATGAATATGTCTGCCCATCAGCTTTCCCAATTGCTGAATGATAATCTCGGTAAAAGCTTTTCAACTTACATCAATGAATACAGGATCAACGAAGCCTGTCAAAAAATAGAAATCGGCTCCTTCCTCAAGATCGAAGAGATTGGTTATGAAGTTGGATTTAATTCTAAGTCTACTTTCTTTTCCACATTCAAAAAAATTAAAAATACCACACCGCTTTTATACAAGCAGTCACAAACCCCTTCTGAAGCTAGGTTTCAAAGTTCAGAATTATAATTTCGTACTGCGGAATTTAAACTTCAAAACCTTATTTTTTCAATAGCCTGCTACTTTTGGTTTCATAAAATTAAAATTTATGAATATCAGATTATGGTTTTTTCTGTTGCTATTATTCCTTTCCTTCTTTGGAAAAGCTCAGGAAACAATACAGGGGAAAATTTTGGATTCAGAGACCAAGACAGCTGTTTCTCAGGCTGAAGTTTCTATGTTAAATAAATCAGACCGGAGCATCATTCAAAAAGTTCAGACGGATTCCTTAGGTTTTTTCCGGCTTGATAATGTAGCTCCTGATGCTTACTTTGTGGTCCGGAAAAATGAATATGAAACGGAAGAATTTAAGACTGTAGAAGATATTTCTTTGATTGAATTGAAACCTGTTTCTGAAAATATTTCTGAAGTAGTGATCCGTTCAACGGCCAGAAGTATCAGGCTCAACGACGGAAATGTCGTAATGAGTGTTTCCGGAAATAAAGATTTCAAGACCTCTGCGAACCTTCTTGAGGTTTTAAGAAAAACACCGGGCGTTTCCATAGATCAGGAAGGCGGTATTTTTATTGGCGGAAGAATTACTCCTGCCATATTTATTGACGGGAAGCCAGTCACCATGAGCAGCCAGGAACTTCAGGCCTATCTTCGTTCATTACCGCCGGAAATGGTAGAATCTGTTGAAGTGAATGCCAATCCTTCTTCCAAATTTGATGCAGAGTTTAAAGGAATTATCGATATCAGACTAAAAAGAAACGGAAACCTTGGCTGGAAAGGAAATTACAGTGGAAATACCTATGCCAATAAGTTCAGTTATAGAGAAAACTCTTTAAACCTTTCTTATAATACAGAAAAGACAGCATACAGCTTGCAGGCCAGTTACAATAATGGTATTTCTACCTATCGCTATAATGCACTACAGAAGCTTGCCAATACCAATGTCATGCAAACCAATACGTACCAGGAAGATGAAGGGAAGGTATATGGCATTCAGACCGGAGCAGATTTCAGGGTCAATGATAAGAATAGATTAGGCATCAGTTTAAGAGGGAATTTCAGAACCAGTGACCGGGTTCGTTCAGGTTCACTATACACTACCAATAAAGAAGGTTCACAGCTGATCTTTAACACCGAAAGTGAAAACCCTACAAATTATTCCCAGGAAAATTATGGGGTAACTGCAGATTATTCATTTCAAAATAAAGGTTTTAAACTGAATTTTTTAGGTAATTATCTTTCCGTCAAGAACAAGCAGAAGGACGATTTTATCAATAAAGATAAACCAATCTCTCAACTCTTGTCCTACTGGAAATCTGACCTGCTTAATAAAATTGATATCCAGACCGCACAAATCGACATTTCCCAAAAGATAGGAAATGCTGACCTCGAGGCCGGAATGAAATACAGCTATTCCAATACCCATAATAATATCCGCTACGATACGCTGTCTGTTGATGACCGTTTTATCTTTGATCCGGAGCGTAGCAATATGTTTTCTTACAAAGAGCAAATATGGGCCGGCTATGTTTCATACAGACAGAAATTTGGAAAGCTTCAGGTGAATGCAGGACTAAGGTTTGAAAATACCGAGAGTATTTCGGATGCTGTTACCAAAGATTCTGTGGTGTCAAGAAATTATCTCGAATGGCTGCCGTCTTTTAGTACAACCTATACATTCAATAAATCTAATGAACTGTCACTTTCGTACAGCAGAAAAATAACACGACCTGTGTTTTCCCAGCTCAATCCGTTCCGGGTTTATTTCAGCCCGCTGAATTACTGGATCGGGAATCCTTATCTGCAGCCTTCTTTCACCAGCCAGATCAAACTTACATACCGCTATAAGAATTGGGTGACCAGTTTTTCAGCAGGAAAAGAAAAAGATGTGATGACCCGGTATCCGCTTTACAATCCGAAAACCAACGTTCTGGAATATCTTGGAACCAATCTTCCTTACCGCAAATTTGCTTCTATAGAAACCAGTTTTCCTGTGAAACTGACAAACTGGTGGAATATCACCAGCCAGCTTGCGGGATACTATAATGATGAGTTCAGACCGTATCTGGGTGAGGTGTTTGCTTTAAAAGTGTATAATTATGAAATACGGATAAATCAGGTTTTCTCATTGCCAAAAGGTTATACCGTTAATCTATTTGCAAATTATGAATCCAAAACCGGAAACAGCCTATACATTATCAAACCAAGGTATACAGTAGATCTGTCTGTGCAGAAGTCATGGTTTAACAACACATTGAATACAAAAATAAGCTATAACAATATTTTTGATTCTTATGATCAGCGTTTGGAATTCAGGCATAAGCAGATTATGGACAACCGTCTTACTCATTGGTGGGACAGCAGCCGTCTGATTTTTTCGGTAGGATACAGCTTTGGAAGTTCAAAATACCAAGCCAAAGAACTTCTGAAAACAGAAGAAGAAAACAGGACACGATAAAAAGAAACCCTGCTTATCAAAAGCAGGGTTGTTATTTCTTTAATTATGGACAAACACAGTTACCACACGTCCAAATGGTACAGTTTCCGTTGTCATCCCACTCGCAGCAGTATCTGGGTCTGGTTATCCCTCCTCCTGTGATTAATTTCTGCTCGTTTCTTCCTAATTTTTGTGCATTTTTAAGCACCGGGCTTTTCTTGTTCATGATTTTGATTTTTGATGTTAATAGTTAAATTTTAATTTTTATAATTCCATTGAAATTATATCACTAAGATATGAATTTATTTTATAAAATATATTGTTTTTTGTTTCTTATGTAGATGAAAAATAGTCAGTTGTAGATGAATTATGTTGGAAATATAAAGGGACTATTGGGTTGTATTTACAATTTAATACAGGAATATAAGGCATAAGGCTGAATATAAGTAGCATTAAAATCAAATTTGATGCATAAAACAAATCAAAAGTTTTCCAGATAGAGACCTTTACTTATATTTGTAGTATTGCATAAATCTTTATGAAACTAAACATTAAAAACGAAACGGGCAGGCTGAAATCAGTTGTTCTAGGACAGCCTAATTCAATGGGAGCCGTTCCCACACTGGAGGAGAGTTATGACGCCAAGTCATATTACTCCATCGAACACAATATGTATCCTAAAGAAAAGGATATTATCAACGAAATGAATGCTTTTGAAGCTGTATTGAAGAAATATGATGTAGAAGTCCTTCGTCCAAGCATTATCAAAGATTATAACCAGGTTTTCGCAAGAGATGTGGCTTTTGTGATTGACGATAAAATGATTATCTCAAATGTGATCGCTGACAGAGCTGATGAGCAGGATGCTTACAAGAAAGTTTTTGAAAAAGTAGCGTGGAGAAAAATTATCAATCTTCCAGAAACTGCACACATTGAAGGCGGTGACGTTATTGTATGGGATGATTTCCTTTTTATAGGAACCTGTTTCAGCGAAGATTACAGAAACTATAAAACAGCGAGAACCAATGAATATGCTATTGAAATTCTGAAAGAATATTTTCCGAAGAAAAGAATCATCGACCTGGAATTAAAGAAAAATGATAAAATTCCGTTTGAAGGGATCCTACATTTGGACTGCACATTCAATCCGGTGGGAAAAGATAAATGCCTGATCTATAAAAACGGATTCGTGGACGAAAGCGATTACCGCCTGATCATTGATATCTTCGGAGAAGAAAACTGTTTCCACCTTAATGATGAAGAAATGTTTGAAATGTTCCCGAATATCTTTTCTATTTCTCCCGAAGTTGTTGTCTCAGACAAAACATTTACAAGAATGAACAATCACCTGAGAAACGAGTGGGGAATGACCGTAGAAGAAATTCCTTACAGAGAGATTTCTAAAATGGGTGGCCTCTTGAGGTGCTCCACAATGCCACTGGTAAGAGAGTAGATTGATGTGAAGATTAGAATGGTTTCTGAATCTTTTAATCTTTTCAATGTTTTAATTTTTAAATCAAAAACAATGCAAACAACAGATACAGTATTAATGATAGAGCCGATTGCGTTCGGCTATAATGCGGAAACGGCAGAAAATAATTACTTTCAGGTTGAACAGAAAGGGGCTGATATTCAGTCTAAAGCTTTGGCAGAATTCAACACTTTTGTTGGAACACTGAGAAACAAAGGGATAAATGTGATCACTATAAAAGATACCCTGGATCCTCATACTCCCGATTCTATTTTTCCGAATAACTGGGTAAGCTTCCATAAAGATGGCAAAGTTGTCTTATATCCGATGTTCGCTTCAAACAGAAGAGTAGAGAGAAGGGAGGATATTATTGAGAGTATCAAAAATCAAGGCTTTGAAGTTGCTGAAATTGACGACTGGTCATTGCCTGAAACTCAGGGTCACTTCCTGGAAGGGACAGGAAGTATGATCTTTGACCACGATAATAAAATCGCTTATGGTTCGGTTTCTCTAAGACTTGACGAAAATTTATTCAGAGAATTTTGTGAGAAATATGGATTTACCCCTATAGTTTTCCATTCTTATCAAACTGTAGGCACAGAGAGGCTGCCAATTTACCATACCAATGTTATGATGTGTGTGGCAGATAAATTTGTAGTCATATGCCTTGATTGTATCGATAATGAGCTGGAAAGAGAAAAGGTTATTGAAACCATCAAAAATTCCGGAAAAGAGATCATCGAAATTTCAGAAGAGCAGATGCAGCAGTTTGCAGGAAATATGCTTCAGGTTCAGAATAAAGACGGCCAGAAGTTTTTGGTGATGAGCCAGACGGCCTATCAGTCCTTAACACCTGAACAGGTTGCTGCCATAGAAAAATACTGTGAGATCATTTACTCAGATTTGAATACCATCGAAGTGAATGGAGGAGGAAGTGCCAGATGTATGCTTGCTGAGGTTTTCCTTCCGAAAAAATAATATATTTACGAAAAAAATAATTGAAACCATTATCAAGCAAAGGTCTGCATATTCTTCTGACTTTGGAAACACAGTCAGAAGATTTGTTATTAGACTGCAGTCGCTTTTTGAAATATACAGAATCCATTTTAGAAACTAAAGAAGTGGAAATTGTTGGAATTACAGATCATGTCTTTGACAACCAGAGCTTCACTGCTGCCGTGTGTCTTAAGGAATCCCATCTCTGTATACATACCTGGCCAGAGTTTAAACAGCTTACATTTGATGTTTTTCTGTGCAACTATACCCAGGATAATACCCAGAAAGTAGAGCAGATCGCAGATGAAATTGTTCAGTATTTCAATGCTGATGTCATTCAAAAACACAAAATTCACCGTTAAAAAATGTATTACGTTTGTCCCGTCTGTGAAAAAAATAATGAACTGGCAATAGATTTTTCTGTTGAAGAATACATATGCCATTCATGTGCTTCCCTTATCGGAATAGAAAAAAATGCTTCTCGGAAAATCATTAAAAAGCCTGTAGAAAATGTAGTCCTGGAAGTCGGACAGAAAGGAACGATCTATGGGACAGAATACTATGTAATTAATATTGTTGTTAAAAAATATGGAGAAAATATTTTCTGGCGGGAATATGCACTGAAAGGTCCATCCGGAAATAATGTATACTTAAGCGAAAATGATGGACATTGGGTACTTCTCCACTTACTGGATTCAGCATTTAAAGACTTTAAGCATTATGCAGAAACTGCTGATGGGCGGAAATATAGATGGTATGAAACCACACCCTGCAGTATTCATTCCGCAGCTGGTTTTTTTGAAGATAAAATAGATTTTAAACTTGCCAAATATAAAGAATACGTAAACGGCACCGAGATGATCTCACGGGAAGAATGTGGAAATTCAGTACAGTTCTTTAAGGGAAATCATATCTCAAAATACACCATCAAAAAAGCTTTCGGCTTAAAAGAACTCCCCGATTATTCAGGGATAGGAATTGTAGAGCCTTTTTTCTTTGATGTAAGGCAAGGGATCAACATTATCGGAGTTTCAGCTTTACTAATCTGTCTGATCCAGCTGTATGTGGTGATGTCAAGAACTAATCAGACCCTTTTTGAACAGGAAATCAAATTTGCTGATTTAAATGAAAAAGAGCTGGTAAGCAAAAGTTTCAACCTTTCAGGAGCTTCCGCTCCGTTAGAAGTGAATGCCTACTCTGAAGTAGACAACTCCTGGGCAAATGTAGGCGTAAGCCTTGTTAATGAAAAGACTAATGAAATAGCTTATACCTCTAAAGATATAGAAAGATATTCCGGCTATGAAGACGGAGAAAGCTGGAGCGAAGGAAGCCAGAGTGAAGAATTTAATTTTTGCGGTGTAGCGCCCGGAAACTACCATTTCCTGATTTCTGCAGAAAAAGAAGGAGGAGCGGCAGATCCTTTCAAATCAGGCTATCAGCTACAGAATGGAGATTTTTCAGTGATTAAAAATGACCTGGGAAATTTCTATATGCGGAACAATAAAGACAAAAGCATCAGCATCTATACCGAAAAAGAAATACTGAAAAACGAAATTAGCGGAATAAATAAGCTGACAGAAAAGCCGTTGGAAATTAAAAAATTGGACTCTGTCCTTACCAATATGAGCCTGGAAACCGGCTACCCGGAAAAATATGAAAGAAACAGCTCTGTGAAAATCAAGGCCGCATGGCAACCGGTATCATTTTGGAATTTCGCTATTGTAATCATTTTGTCACTAACCTTCATAGCGGTCAGCTTTGTGGGAAGACGCATTTTTGAACTCAATAAATGGAAAAACAGTTCCAATTCACCTTATCCTACCCATTAAGACATGGACAAAATAACCCACTACATCAGGACCAATTGGATACTGTTACTTATCGGAGGCTTTTTTCTGAGCTGGTTTGTTTATCTTACTTTTACAGGAAATAAGTTCTGCGACTGTGCCAAAACAGAAACCTACCGGGACGGAACAACCAGAAATCACTCCACAGGAAGAGGATTTTACAGATACTACCACAAATAAAAAATATAAACTATGGATAACATTAATCTACTGCCGATATTCAACTCTGTGTTATACTCAATTTTAGGAATAGCCATTCTTTTGGTTTGCTATTTCATTATCGAAAAACTGACCCCGGAAAAAACATGGCATGAGATCTCACAAAATAAAAATATCGCGTTAGCGATTGTTTTCGGAGCATTTATCATAGGAATTTCAATGATCATAAGTGCTGCGATTCATGGATAAGAAGAGGATTCCTCTTGAGCTGCTTTTAATGTTCTCGGTTTTTGTCATTGCAACGTGCGGGCTCATCTATGAACTGGTGGCAGGGGCATTGGCAAGTTATCTTTTGGGAGATTCTGTCAAACAGTTTTCTTTCATTATTGGCGTTTATCTCTTTTCAATGGGGGTAGGGTCATATTTTGCCAAATTTATCAAAGGAAATCTCATCGATAAATTTGTAGAGATCGAAATCCTTGTGGGAATTGTCGGTGGGGTAAGTTCAGTTGTTTTATTTATCCTGTTTAATACCCTGGCCCATTTTGAGGCAGTGCTTTACCTTTTTGTTTTCTTTACCGGATGTCTGGTCGGGGTGGAAATTCCACTCTTGATGAATATCCTAAAAGACAGAATAGGGTTTAAAGACTTAGTATCAAACGTTTTTGCCTTTGATTATATTGGAGCATTACTGGCCTCAATACTGTTTCCTCTCGTGCTTATTCCGAACCTGGGAATTGTAAAAACACCTTTGTTTTTTGGATTGATTAATGTTTCTATCGCCATATTCTTATGTTTTTATATTAAAAAAGAACTTTCGAAACCACTTTCTTTAAAGATAAAATCCATTGGGGCTTTTACATTTCTTCTTGCCCTTTTTATCTTTTCAGATAAGATTTTGTCGTATTCAGAAGAAAAACTCTACGGTGAAAATGTGGTCTATACCAAAAGCTCGCCCTACCAGAGAATTGTTCTCACGAGAAATAACCATGAATTTCGGCTGTACCTGAATAATAACCTTCAGTTTTCCTCCACAGATGAATACCGTTATCATGAAGCGTTGGTGCACCCAGCGATGTCTATGGCAAAAAATATTGAGAATATCCTGATCTTGGGTGGTGGGGATGGGTTTGCTGCACGTGAAGTCCTGAAATATAGAGAAGTAAAAAATATTACCCTTGTTGACCTTGACGGAGAAATGACCGATTTCTTCCAAACCAATGAAACCATGCGTACCTTAAACCATAGTTCTTTATCTGATCCGAAAATCAAAATCATCAACAAAGATGCATACGTTTGGGTCAAAGAGAACAGACAGAAGTTCAATGTGATCATTATTGATTTTCCTGATCCTTCCAATTACAGTTTAGGAAAACTCTATTCATTGCAGTTTTACAAAGAACTGGAAAGACTGGCTGGTTCCGATACGAAAATTGTTGTCCAGACCACATCTCCATATTTTGCTCCGAAATCTTTCTGGTGTATAGAAAAAACGATCAATCAGATATTTCCATTTACTTCAGCATACCATACCTATGTGCCGTCATTTGGAGAATGGGGTTTTTCAATGGCTTCATTTGAACCTGTAAATAATAGGATCTATAGAAAGATTCCCAATTTAAAATATTACGATTATAATTTTTCCCAGCTTTCTTATTTCAGCAAAGACATGAAAGTGAATGATGTAGAAGTTAACCGTCTGGATAACCAGATATTAGTCCGTTATTTCGATGAAGAGTGGAGGAAAGTACAATAGGAAAGATTTTCTTACAACAGTTTTTCTAGGCAGCCTTATGCTTCCTTTTCTGCAGTACTGCGGAAAGAAAGGAAGATCTCTGATGCTTAAAATTACTGGAACCAATCATGTTCTCGGACACAAGCTGTGGGCCAAAGATTTTCCAAAATTTTCAGAAGAAATCTACACGAAATATCTCATCGTCGGAGGCGGAATCTCCGGGCTTTCTGCATGCCGGTTTTTAAGCCAGAACAATCAAAATGATTATCTTCTGCTTGAAATGGAGAACAGGTTGGGCGGAAATTCTTCAAACGGGCAGAATCAATTTTCAAAATTTCCTCTGGGTGCACATTATCTGCCCCTTCCCAATAAAGAAAATACTGAACTCATTGATTTTTTAAAGGACTGTGGAATCTACCAGGGAGATGACGAAAACGGAGACCCTGTTCTGGATGAATATCAGATGACTTTTCCACAGCAGGAAAGACTGTTTTACAAAAATGTATGGCAGAATGATATTGTTCCGCAGAAAGGAACTGATGCAGAAGTACAGAAAGAATTTGACCGTTTCTTTAAAACAATAGATGATTTCCGCCAGAAAAAAGATGCACATGGAAAATACTGGTTTGCTATTCCCGTCCATGACTCAAGCATAGAAAATGATGCTGTAAAACTAGAAAAGATCATTTTTAAAGACTGGCTGAAAGAGCATCATTATACATCGGAAGAATTGCTTTGGCTGTTGGATTATTCCTGCAGAGACGATTATGGATTAGGAATTGATTTTGTTTCTGCCTGGGCAGGAATCCATTATTTTGCGGGAAGAAAAAATAACTGGAGTAGAAAATATAAAGATCAGGTCTTTACATGGCCGGAGGGAAATGCAAGACTAGCCAAACATCTCTCAAAATTTACGGACGGGAAACATAAGTCCGGTCATTTGGTTTTTGAAGTCAATCTAAATGATAAAGTTGAGGTTTTAAGCTTTGATAACCTTAAAAAAAAGACAGTGAAAATCACTGCTGAAAAAGTACTGTTTACAGGCCCTCAGTTTATTGCTGAGAGAATTTTTAGCAGTAAAAAAGTAGCATCATTCAATTATGTTCCCTGGCTTTTGACGACCATTACGTTAAAGAATGAGTTTGGAGGTGATGAAGAACTGGCGTGGGATAATGTCATCTATGGTTCTGCGGGACTGGGCTATATTTTTGACCAGCATCAGAACGTTGAGCAGATCATAGGAGAGAAAGTGATCACCTATTACAGGAGTTTTTCCAGCAGCGACTGTAGAAAAGCAAGGCGTAAGCTGTATTCCATGAAAGAAAGTGAGCTTAAAAATTTAGTTTTAGATGATTTAAAGAAAGCCCATCCGCTGATTGAAGATTTTATTTTAGAAATGGATTTCCATAAAATAGGGCATGCTATGATAGCTCCGGTTCCGGGCCAGATTTTTGGTGAAGAAACCCAAAGGGCAAAAGAACCCATTGATGGGAAAATTTTCTTTGCCCATACAGATCTATCAGGGATTTCTATTTTTGAAGAAGCTTTTTATCAGGGACTAAGAACAGCACAACAGATGATATGAAACAGCCTTGGATACATAATGCAAAAACAGACTGGTGGTTCATTTTATCTCCGCCTTTCCTGATCCTGGTCGTTATTTTTCTCTTTCAGAAACAGATTCAGGGGCTTGAAAACAATCATTCCTTTTACACATGGCTTTTTCTTATTGTTTTTGTAGATGTAGCGCATGTTTATTCCACTTTGTTCAAAACCTATTTTGTAAAGGGAGAAGTGCAGAAGAGGAAACTTCTGTATTGGGGAATTCCTGTCCTGAGCTGGCTTTTGGGGGTGGCCCTGTTCCAGTTCGGCAGTCTGGTGTTCTGGTCTGGCCTTGCGTTGGCAGCTGTTTTTCATTTTATCCGTCAACAGTACGGTTTTATGAGGATTTACGCCCGTTTTGAACTTAATAACTGGAGCAAAAGGATAGATGAGGTCGCTGTTTATTCTGCTACAGTTTATCCTATGCTGTATTGGTTTAAGACTCCACGTGCTTTTACATGGTTTGTAGAAAATGAATTTGACTGGCTTAAAAATCTGCCGGATTATACCGAACCCATTACTATAATTTACGTTGTCATATTAATGGTTTGGATTTTAAAAACGGTTTTTGAAGTCTTTAAAACTGGAAATTTCAATATTCCTAAAATAGCTCTGATAGCGGGAACCTATCTTTCATGGTACTTTGGAATCGTCTATTTCAACAATGATTTGGTCTTTACTTTTCTGAACGTCATTTCGCATGGGATTCCATACATTGCACTGGTCTACATCCGGGAAATCCGGCAGAAAGAAAACCATCAGCTGGACAAGCTTTCTATTTTTAAATCGGTCCTCGGAATATTTCTATTTATTGGAGTAATCCTGGGATTTGCATTCTTCGAAGAATTTTTGTGGGAAGTGCTGGTCTGGAATGAACATTTTTCACTGGATTTCCGGGTTTCGGAAAATTTCCTTCAGTTTTTGGTTCCTATTCTGGTTATTCCTCAGCTGTCTCATTATCTCCTTGACGGTTTTATTTGGAGGAAACCAAAAAAAGTTACCTAAATTTGTCGCTTAAGCAAAAAGCTATGAAGATACAGCAGTACTTTTTATCATTCACTGTTCTGTTGGGAATATTCGTTGGTGCCCAGCAGAAAACATTCTGTAACCCCATTAACATTGATTATGGTTATACACCATTTGAAGCTTTCTCAAAACAGGGAAAACACCGTGCTACCGCTGATCCGGTGATTGTTAATTTTAAAAATAAGTTATTTCTTTTTTCTACCAACCAGGAAGGATACTGGTACAGCGATGATATGCTGGACTGGAAGTTTGTGAAGAGGAAATTCCTGAGAGACAATAAATATATTCATGACCTGAATGCTCCGGCTGTTTGGGCAATGAAAGACACTCTTTACGTTTACGGATCTACCTGGGAACAGGATTTCCCGATCTGGAAAAGTACCAATCCTACCAAAGACGACTGGAAAATTGCTGTAGATACTTTGAAAGTAGGCGCTTGGGATCCTGCATTCCATTATGATGAGGACAAAAATAAGCTGTATCTCTACTGGGGATCCAGCAACGAGTGGCCGCTTCTGGGGACTGAAGTGAAGGTTAAAAATCTGCAGTCAGAAGGCTTTGTAAAACCTATTATAAAACTGAAGCCTGAAGATCACGGTTGGGAAAGGTTCGGGGAATATAATGACAATGTTTTCCTGCAGCCATTTGTAGAAGGAGCATGGATGACTAAACACAACGGAAAATATTATATGCAGTATGGGGCTCCGGCTACCGAATTCAGCGGATATTCCGATGGCGTTTATGTCAGCAAAAACCCTCTGGAAGGCTTTGAGTACCAGCAGCACAATCCTTTTTCCTATAAACCCGGAGGTTTTGCAAGAGGAGCAGGACACGGAGCTACTTTTGAGGACAATTACAAAAATTGGTGGCATGTGTCAACCATCTTTATTTCCACTAAAAATAATTTTGAAAGGCGCCTAGGAATCTGGCCGGCAGGATTTGATAAGGATGATGTAATGTACACGAATACCGCTTACGGAGATTACCCAACCTATCTTCCGCAGTATGCGCAGGGTAAAGATTTCTCAAAGGGCCTTTTCGCAGGCTGGATGCTGCTGAATTATAATAAGCCAGTTCAGGTTTCATCTACTTTAGGCGGTTATCAGCCGAATCTAGCGGTAGATGAAGATATCAAGACGTATTGGAGTGCAAAAACAGGAAACTCCGGAGAATGGTTTCAGACAGATCTTGGTGAAGTTTCCACAATCAATGCGATCCAGATCAATTACGCAGATCAGGATGTTGAATTTTTAGGGAAAACATTGGGCAAAATGCATCAATATAAAATCTATGGCTCGCATGACGGAAAGAAGTGGAATGTTGTTGTAGATAAAAGTAAAAATACCAAGGATGTTCCCCACGATTATGTAGAGCTTGAAAAACCAGTTAAGGCAAGGTTCCTTAAAATGGAAAACCTGAAAATGCCTACCGGAAAATTTGCATTAAGTGGTTTCAGAGTATTTGGAAAAGGAGCAGGTGAAAGACCAAAGAAAGTGGAAGGATTTGTTCCTTTAAGAGCTGATCCTAAAAAATACGGTGAAAGAAGAAGTATCTGGATGAAATGGCAGCAGAATCAGGATGCAGACGGATATGTGATCTATTGGGGAAAATCTCCGGATAAATTGTATGGAAGCATTATGGTTTATGGAAAGAATGAATATTTCTTCACCGGAGCCGACCGGACCGATTCATATTATTTTCAGATCGAAGCTTTCAATTCGAATGGAGTTTCGGAAAGAACAGAAATTGTAAAGTCTGAATAGAAAAATAAACGCTTTGAAATTCTCAAAGCGTTTATTTTTTATCAGTTTGTTTAAGAAAAGCGGCAATTTTATTAATCAAGAACTCATCATTCGGAGCCTTGTCCCAGTCCAGATGACCGCCATTGAATTCATAAGTTTCATATTTTACTTTATTCTGAATCAAAGCAGAATCTAATTTTCTCTCTTGAGATATAGGAATGACCTGATCCCTGTTTCCATAATAAGAAATGGTAGGTGGAGAGGTTTCATTAATCCAGAAAATAGGATTCGGAATATCTTGATGGGTAATATCTGTTGGAGTTGGCTTTGAGGAATCTATCATATGTTTTTCGACAAAAGAATAGTCGGAATATTTCCTGAAATCTGCACTATTTAAATCTGCAGGTCCTACAATATTGACAATTGCCTTCACTTTTTTTCTATGTTTATGGTCGAAAATCCTATTGTAACCGTATAACATTGATAAATGGGCACCTGCGCTGTTTCCAAGCAAAATAAATTCAGGCGTAAACTTCATTTCCACAGATTTTTTAACTAATAAATCTAAGGCATTATCAATGTCTTTTGTTTGATTAGGAAGGATAAAGGAATGATTGTCTGCCAATCTGTAATTCATATTGGCAAAGGCATAATCAGGAAATTTTTTCATCATAGAAAGGGTAAAGAAAGTAAGCTGGGATTTATCTCCGCCTCGCCAGCCACCACCATGAATGATGACAAAGATCCCCTTTATTGAGCCTCTATTTTTAGGAGTATAAAGATCCAGCTTCTGTTCAGGATCATTTCCGTACCGGATATTTTCTTCTTTTTCAAAACTGATATCTTTAGCCAAAGTCACTGTTTTTTCTTTGCAGCCGGTCCAAAGAAGGGATATCGAAAAAAAATACAGAATAATCACAAAACTTTTATCCATAATCATAAAGATAGAAAAACCCGCCGGAAATTCCGACGGATCTTACCACAAAATAATTGATATGAAGAAATGATAGTTCTATCTTGTTCTGCTTTTAATGGCGTCAGAAGCTCCTTCGATGTCTCTTACCTTTTTCACTTTCTGGTTTCCGAAATTGTAGGTAATGCTTAACGTCATGCCTCTGTTGTATCGGTTCTGGTGGATATAGTTGTAGTTTCCGTTGTCCTGGTAATCTTCAATTTCAATGATATTTGTATTTAAGACATCATTTACATTCAGGGCAAATGTCCAGTCGTTCCAGATTTTTTTAAGACTCAAATCCAGGCTCATAAGATTTCGCAATACTCCAAGCTCGATCTGCTGCTTATCTACAAAGAAGTAATTAACTCCGGCAAACCATGTTTTCTTTTTATCCAGACGAATCGTGTTGTTGGTTTGAATAACAATGCTCGTTGATTTTCTTTTGTTTTCATAAGTTGGGAAAACATCTCCCGAAGTAGGATCTATACTTAAACTTCCGTTGTTGATATTATGCTGTACGCCAATATTAAAGTTAGTTGTCCAGTATTGTTTGAAAAGGGATTTTTGTATTCCCACCATTGCAGACATCTCCTGCTTATCTCCAAAATTGGTACGGATGTACCTCAATTGGGTGTAAGGATCCATAATTGGCTGTCCATTTGGGCCAGGGACAGGATTTCCCTGTGCGTCAATTCTCGGTTTCAGAATGTCTCTCTGCAGCGGAACCTGTGTAATTACATCTTTAAAGTAGGAATGATTTAAAATCAGGAAATATGAATTTTTATACATATACGTAAGTTCCTGGTTGTAAGTGGAAGATGCTTTTACAAAAGGATTGTTCTGTGTATAATTATCCTCAGTCAAAATATTCCTTACCGGGTTTATTTCCCAGAAGCTCGGTCTTCTCATTCTGCTTGAAAATGCATATGAAATATTGTTTTTATCATTGATGGCATAATTCAGGCTCAGATAAGGTAAAAGATTGTTGTAGTTTCTCTCAATTCTTTTCAGATCGGCAGTAGGAGCGTTATCAGAAGTTCCTAAACTGTGTGTGATTTCATATCTGGTTCCTACTTTTCCCGAAAACTTATCAGAGAACTTTTTTTCAAGTGTTAAATAAACACCGTAAATACTTTCATCATAGATAAAATGATTCGGTTCCGGTTTTTGTTTTACCAGTTGACCCTTTTTATCGAATTCGTAGGTGTAATTTTTAGTATCGTTGTCTGTTTTGGTTTTGTTATAATTACCTCCCACGGATACAGTGAAATCATTCTTGAACTTTTGAATATAATCGGCCATTCCCGAAAAATTATTAATAATCTGAGGCAGATCCTGGATCACCTGCTTGCCCGGCAAAGAATAATTTCCGGAAGCATCTGGAAGAAGAGTCCTGTTATTAGTATACTGGAATCTCTTATAATTCAGGTAGGCTGCATTAAGGTTTAACTTACTTCCCAAAGAATCTGTTTTAAGCTCATAGTTCAGATTTAATGAATTGTTATAAGAACGGGTATTCTCGTTATTTTTTGAATTGCTGTAATTAAAAATATAATCTTTGCTGTCTGCATCATAGGAACGAACCGTATTGTACAGATCTACAGTAGAATTATAGCTTCTGTTGGCCCAGGTATTCCATGTTAGTGCCAGATTGCTGTTTTCTGTAAGCTGATAATCAACGTTGAGGTAACCGCCTAAATTTTTATTCGGGTCATTGATGTCTCCTTTAGATTCGTTGGAAGAAAGGCTGTTTCCGTTTCTTAAAGTATAGGTCTGAGCCTCTATATTTTCACCGCCGTTAAGATTGGCGCTGATTCCCAGCTTATCCTTCCTGTAATTGATGGAAAAGGCTGCAGAGCTTGCATTGTATTTGTTTTGTGAATTGGCCATTCTCATATTTCCGCTCAAGCCGTCGCTCATTTTTTTCTTTAAAACGATATTGATGATCCCATCTGAAGATTCCACCTGAAACTCACTTCCGGGCACCGTAATCACTTCTATTTTCTGGATATTTTCTGCCGGCGTATTTTTCAGGAACTGAACCAGGGATTCAGAATCCATATTGGTTTTTCTTCCGTTGATATAGATCAGGGCATTGTTTTTTCCTGCAATCTTTAACGTCTTATCATCCGTTGAAGACAGAAGCGGAGTCTGCTTTAGCAGATCAAAAGTGGTGTTTCCTTTGGCAACCGGAGATGCTGCAACATCATATACAAAACGGTCACTCTGTTTCTTAAAAACCTGTTTTGTAAGTGTAATGCCTTCTATAGATTTCGTTTTTACCGTATCGGATTTCTTTTCCTGGGCAAAGACTATGCTTCCTGAGATAGCTGCTGCCAGTATAATGATCTTTTTCATGATTCTTCTATTTAAATACCGTTTTGAAACGGAGTGGTTGTGGTGGTTTGTGGTAATTGTAATTTTTTATAAAACTTAAGTTCTTGACTTTATCGCATCGTTGGCCGATTTCATTTCTCTTGCCTTTTTCAGTTTCTGGTTTCCGAAATTGTAGGTTACCCCGATGTTCAGGATTCTTGGATATTCGAAATTGACTACATTATTATAGCTGCCGTTAGGCTGTATTCCCTGTATGCTGTTATAGTTTTGGTTAAATACATCATACACTTCCGCTACGAAGGTCCAGTTGCCCATGATCTTTTTTAAGCTCACATCAAAGCTCTGTCTTACGCCTAATGTTCCGCTTTCAATTTTTACTTTGCTGCCGTAGTAATAATTAACTCCTAAAAACCAGTCCTTATTTGAAGAAAGACGTACCGTATTATTGATATTACCGGATATGTTGAAGTTTTTGAAATTGATTACATAAGGTTCAACTACTTCTGTCTGGCCTGCAACCGGAACCGAGGTAGGATCTTCCGTTACCGAGCCTTTATAGATGTTATATCCCAGGTTTACCGAATAATTGGTTGTCCAGATTTCCTTGAACCAGGATTTGTTCATTCCTAAGGTCAGTCCAAACTGTTTGTTGTCACCATAGTTCGTTCTTATATATCTTAAAAACCTTCTGGTAACAATTACCGTGTTTCCATTTTCATCCTTTTCCGGTCCGGTTACAGTTCCCTGCAGTGGTATTTGGTTGGAAGCATCTTTTACATAATTGAAGCTCAGGTTGGCAAAAAAAGCATTTTTGTACATATAGCTGAGTTCCTGATTGTAAAATTTAGAAGCCAGTACGAAAGGATTGTTCTGTGTATAGTTATTAGGCGTGAAATATGTTCTAGATGGATTCAGTTCCCAAAACCTTGGCCTTCTGATCCTGCTTGAAAAACTATAGGTAAGATTATGATCTGAACTGATGGCATAATTTAAATTAAGATAGGGAAGCAGATTGTTATAATTTCTGTCAAAACTTGTTTTACCAAGAATCTCGCCACTGCTTCTGGTCATTTCATAACGCGTTCCTATTTTCCCTGAAAATTTTTCGCTTAGCTTTCTTTCATACGTAAGATACGCACCCAGGATTCTTTCTTTATAAATGAAATGATTGGTCTGATTCTCATTATTGATGATCACTCCATTTTCAATATCATCCTGTCTCGTATCATTATCCGTATTGGTGTGGTTGTAGCTTACTCCCATCAGCCATGTGTTGCCTTTTGCCGTCTTTTTCAGGTAGTCGATGTTCGCAGCATAATTATTAATGATCTGAGGAACTGACTGCTGCAGTGCACTGTACTTATTCTTCTTATCATTATTGAGTGGGAAACTTTCATTTGTACTCATTTTGTCCCTGTTGAACCATAAATAAGAAACATTCGAAGTAAGTTTGCTTCCGATGGAATCCGTTTTGATTTCATAATTCAGATTGAAAGAGTGATTTCTTGTCTGTGCGTTCTCATTGTTGACGGTTCTGTTAACAAGTGCGCCGTTTTGCCAGTTCGTTACATCAAGAATTGAATTGAAACTCTTATTATATCTCATGTTGTAGGTAAAACCTAAACTGTGATTCTTATTGATCTCGTAATCGATATTCACACTTCCACCCACATTCTTATTCGGATCATCATTATATCCCAAAGATTCATTTCTGAAAGTGGAATCTCCGTTCGATAAAGTATACCTTTCGCGGTCTGTCCAGCTTCCCGTATTGAAATTTGAATTCACAGACCATTTGTTTTTTCTGAAATTGAAAGAAGCACCTGCAGAAGGATTATTGTAGTAAGCCTGTTCATTGTTCATTTTCAGGGTTCCGTTGTAGCCGTCATTTTTCTTCTTTTTCATCACAATATTGATCACCCCTTCATTGGATTCTACCTGGTATTCACTTCCCGGTGTTGTAATTACTTCAATTTTCTGGATATCTTCAGATGGAGTTCCCTTCAGCATTTCGATCAGAGCCTCAGCATCCATATTGGACTTTTTATTGTTGATGTAGATCACCACATCAGATTTTCCCATAATCTTAAGAGATTTTCCGTCAATGCTTGAGATCATTGGAGTTTGTTTCAAAAGATTGAACGTATTGGTTCCCTTTGCAATAGGAGAAGAAGCTACATCATATATGAAACGGTCACTTTGCTTTTTGAAAACCTGCTTCTTGATATTCACAGCTTCAATATTTTTTACTTTCAGAGTATCCTTTGATTGCTGGGCAGCTGCTAGTCCGCTGAAAAATAAGGCGGCAATTAGAATATGAGTTTTCATGGTCATTATTTTTTTTGTGGTTTAATAGCTTGTATCTGTTATTATTTAACATAGCAAAGATATATAATAAAAACAGTATCATGCAATACAAAGTACTTAAAATATCTTTAACTTACATTTAACTTATTGATTTACAGTGATTAAAATTTGAATTAAAATTTAAATACTTTTGAGTTTCTACATAATTAGACAATTCAATATGGAATTTTGTTACATCAGAGATTGAAAATTAATCAGATTTAAAAAAAAGTATGATGAAAAATTTAATAAAAGATGGATGTGTCTATTTTATGATTAATTTAGTGTAAACTAAAAATTAATAGCATATGAGAAAATTTTATCCTTTATTGTTGTTATTATTGTTGCTATTTTCATGTAAAAATGAAACATATATAGACGTTGATGACAACAACCCAACCCCTGAATCTAATTTTAATTTTGGAAGTACAGTACAGAGAAACTTTCAGGGAGTAGTGCTTGATACAGGCGGAAATCCTGTAAGCGGAGCAACGGTAACAATCGGATCGAGTACGGTTCAAACCAATTTCAAAGGTTTTTTTACTTTTAAAAATGCAGAGGTGAAGGAAAACTTTGCCCTGGTGAAAGTAACAAAATCCGGATTTGTAGACGGCTCAAGAGTAATGGTTCCTACGAGTGGAATAAACCGTGTAAATATTATGATGATCCCTGCAACCATAAAGGCAAGTATTAATTCAGGAACCACTTCTGCGGTTTCTTTACCTAACGGAACAAAAGTAAAATTCGACGGAAGTTTCAAAGATACGAACGGAAATGCTTACAGTGGAAGTGTAAATGTTGCATTGTATCATTTAGCATCATCCAATCAGTATCTGACCGAATTAATGCCCGGTTCTCTCCTGGCAACCAACTCCGGAGGAAATGCAAGAATCATGGAAACCTTTGGAATGGTGCATGTTCAGCTTACAGGAAGTTCAGGACAAAAATTACAGATTGCAAACGGGCATACTGCTGAAATGACAGTTCCCATTGATGCTTCACAAACTTCAATGTCTCCGAACACAATACCGCTATGGTCATACGATGAAAATACGGGAATGTGGAAGGAAGAAGGTTCTGCAACGAAGGTTGGGAATACTTATGTAGGAACAGTAAGTCATTTCTCCTGGTGGAATTGCGATGCGCAGTTTCCCCAGGCTATCCTGAAAGTAACGGTGAAAAATCCTGCGGGGTTGCCAATGGTTAATACAAAGGTGAGTTTAAAAAGAAGCAGCCAGACCTATGAAACCTATGGAATGACAGATAATTTAGGTACAGTTACAGGAATTATTCCTGCAAATGAAACTCTTATTCTTAAAGTGTATGATGTATGTAGCACGGTGGTTTATACTGCAAATGTAGCACCAGTAGTAGCGGGAAGTACCATGACGCTGCCTGATATTACAGTAACATCTACAGGAAATCAGTATATAATACAGGGAAATTTGAAAACCTGTGCCAATACTGATGTTACGGATGGTTATGTGCTTTTGAGACCTGCGGCCGGAACCAACTATTTTCAGTACACGTCAGTTCCGGTAAGCAGTACAGGTACTTTTTCATTTAATGTTTACTCATGTACAGCTAATCCACAATTTATTTTGGAAGGCTATGATTATACTAATTTGCAGACTTCAGGAGAAATTCCTTTTACAGCCAATTTACCGGTTATGAATTTTAGCAATCTTTCGGTTTGTAATTCGGTTAATGAATTTATCAGTTATAAAATTGATAATCAAAATGTGAGGTACGTTTTGGGAAGTATGTATGCTCAATGGTCTGGTCTTACTCCAACTTCTCCCAATATGCCGGCAAAACAATTACGAATTAATTCTGCATCACCTGCCGGAAATTCTTTCTATATGATTCAAAATAATATGCTTGGAGTTCCGGGAAGCTTTACTACAGATTATACTTTTGAGTTTTCAGGAGGATATTTCAATCCTACTACAGGAAATGTAGTGGTTCAGGTGACTAATTTCGGAGCAGTAGGAGCGTATATTGATTTTACGGTTAACGGAACTTATACGGATACGAACGGAAGCCATACTTTCATAGCAAACGGACATGTTCTAAGAGATCTTTAATCATCTAAAAGTAACTTAAATAAAAAAGGGCCATTTTGGTCCTTTTTTTATATCACACTGTTATTCTCTGTCAAAACGGGCTAGTTTTTTGTCTATCCAGATGGTAGCAAAAGGGAAAAACGCGGAAATTAATGCAAAGACACTGTCTTCGTCATCCCACGTGTATATTTTTCTTATTACAGGTAGAAAGATCAGGTAAAGTGTAAAAAATAATCCGTGAATACTACCAATAGTACTGATATATACGATTGGGACAACACCTTCAGGATCAATACGTATCCAGGTCATTGCGGTAAATAGAAAAAACCATGAAACGGCTTCTGCCAAACAGATTTGCTTAAACCATTTAATGACTTTTTCCTGAGGATATTTTGAGAAAAACTTTTCGATGAAATTCATATGGTAAGTATAAGGTAAGAATTAAAAGTCGAGAACTAGATTGTATTGTACCTAAATAACTTCTAAAGTCTGGCTTTTAACTTCTTAATTGCAAAATTACTTATAAAAACTGCTTCCGTCCAAATATTCAAACACTTCCGGAGGGAGCATTGGGCGTACATTTTTTCCCTCCTTGATCATATTTCTGATCTCAGTAGCAGAAAGTTCAATAACCGGAGCCTTAATAACCGAAATGTTTTCATGCTGAAGATATTCAGAATCTTTCTTTTCTCCTTCAAAAACCCTTGGATAAACAATAATATGGTGATTTTTGATCAAAATATCGGAATTTTTCCATTTATGAAGACTGTCCAGGTTATCTTCACCCATAATCAGGCTGAAGGAACAGTTTGGATACTTTTCATGAAGATAGGTAAGCGTATCTATGGTATAACTTGGCTTAGGAAGTGAAAACTCTACGTTTGAAGCCCTCATCTTCGGATAGCTTTTTACGGCAAGCTGCACCATATCCAGTCTGTTGTGATCTTTCAGCAGCGATTTTTTATCTTTAAAAGGATTCTGCGGACTTACAACGAACCACAGTTCATCCATGTCGGAATTTTCCAGAATGTAATTAGCCAGAATTAAATGTCCGATATGGATCGGATTGAAAGAACCAAAAAATAAGCCGATTTTTTTCATGGATTGCAGGTAGCAGATGGTAAGTAACAGATAGCAGCTGTGGCTAGTCCCTGAACTTTACATCTTTTATATTCAAATAATGGGTTACATTTCCTTTCCAATGGTTTTCTTCTAAGGTAAAGGCAAGATCAAACTTTTTATTTTTAAAATCTTCTACATATTGACCAAGCTTAAAGCCTACACATTCTATATTTCTACCCGTAGATTCCTGCTTGATGTAAAATTTCAGGTGATTGTTGTCTTTTCCCATTGTTTTTACATATCCGGACAGTTTTTGGTCAGTCAGGGTAAGAATAGGCTTCATATTGTGAGGGCCGAATGGTGCCAGTTTTCTATGGAAGTTGATGAATTCCCTGTTAATCTCATCCACTTTGATCTCAGAATCTATCGTGATAGAAGGTTCCTGCTGGTGTTCCTGAATCTTTTCAGAAACTATTTTCTCAAATTTTATTTTGAAAGCCTCAAATTTATCCTTTTCCATCGAAAGTCCTGCAGCGGCATGATGTCCACCGAATTTCAGGAAATATTCAGAACACATATCAAGCGCTTCATGAACATCAAAATCAGAAACCGATCTTGCAGACGCTACCATTTCCCCATTGTTGCCGTCAGTAAATACCAAAGTAGGCTTATAATAAGTCTCAATAAGTCTTGATGCCACAATACCGATCACACCTTTATTCCATTCAGGATGATAAACAATGGTGGAATATTTTGTTTGCTGCTGGGATTCAATAATCTGGTTCAAAGCAGAAAGCGTGGAATTCATATCAAGCTCACGTCTTTCGTCATTAAGGTCCATAATATCGCTGACGATCTGATTGGCATGTTTCAGGTTATCAGAAACCATCAACTCTACCGCAGCTTTTCCCTGGGAAATTCTTCCAGCAGCATTGATTTTCGGAGCAATTTCAAAGACAATATTTGAAATTTCAAAATGAGAAAGCTTATCTTCAGGAATCAATAATCTTAATCCAAGATTTCTTGTTTTTCTGAGAACTTTTAATCCCATTTTAGCTAAAACCCGGTTTTCTCCGGTCATTGAGACAATATCTGCTGCTATAGAAATAGCCAGAAGATCAGTTAGCTCAAACAGTTCGGCTTCAGGAATTTTATAGATGGTATTCAGTCCCTGGCAGAGCTTAAAGCCCACACCACATCCCGAAAGTTCTTTAAACGGATATCTGCAGTCGTTTCTTTTCGGATCCAGAACAGCTACTGCATTAGGGATCTCTTCACCAGGCAGGTGATGGTCACAGATGATAAAATCAATACCCTTATCCTGGGCATATTGTACCATATCGGTCGCTTTAATACCGCAGTCTAGAGCGATGATCAGGGAAAAACCGTTTTCTTTGGCGAAATCAATACCCTCGGTAGAAATTCCGTATCCTTCAGAATTCCTGTCGGGAATATAATAATCTAGATATTTCTTCTCAACAATTTTGCTGAGGTAAAGGTACATCAAAGCAACAGCCGTAGTTCCGTCTACATCATAATCTCCATACACCAGTATTTTCTCGCCATTTTCAATTGCAGTTGCGATACGTTCTACAGCTTTCTGCATATCTGCCATTAAAAATGGGCTGTGTATATCGTTGAGGTTGGGCTTAAAAAATTCTCTGGCCTTTTGATAATTGTCAATTCCCCTTAGAACGAGGAGTTTAGATTCAAAAGTACCAAAACCAAGTGACGAACTTAATCTGTCCACAACTTCCTCATCGGGTTCGGGCTTGTAAATCCATTTCTGACTCATTTCACAAAAATAAGGAAAAAAAATAGCATTTTGAAATGATTAAGGTTGAACTTGACTTACTGATTGTTGAAAAAAATATCTATCTTCGCGGTCCAAATTAAAATAATCATGAAAAAAATTACACTCTGCCTTTTATTCTTAGGCGCTATGAATGCTGTATCGGCACAGAAAATTAATCTTGGAAAGGCTGCAGGCGTTGTTTCTAAAGGAGCAAAAGCCCTTACCTTTACCAATGAAGACGCAGTAAAACTGTCAAAAGAATCGGTTGACTGGATGGATAAGAACAATCCGGTTGCAGGACCTAAAGATCCTTATACAGTAAGACTTAACAAGCTTTTCGGAAAACATAAATCTCAGGATGGACTTGCTTTAAACTATAAAGTTTATAAAGTAAAGGATATCAATGCTTTTGCCTGTGCAGACGGAAGTGTTCGTGTATTTTCTTCATTAATGGATATCATGACGGATGATGAATTATTAGCAGTGATCGGACATGAAATAGGACACGTAAAGAATCAGGACACCAAAGACGCTATTAAATCTGCCTACCTGAAGGCAGCAGCACTGGATGCGGCATCATCAGCATCAGGAGCTGTAGCAACGTTAAATGATAGTCAGATAGGGCAGATGGCCAACGCTTTTCTGGATGCTTCACACAGCAAGAAACAGGAATCAGAGGCAGATACTTACTCTTATGATTTTATGAAAACTAATAACTATAACGTAGTAGGGGCGTATTCAGCATTCAAAAAACTGGCTTTGCTTTCGGAAGGAAGTACTCAGACTGGTTTTCAGAAAATGTTCAACTCTCACCCTGACAGTGAAAAAAGAGCCCAGGCGATTAAGAAGAGAGCTGAAAAAGACGGTTTATGGAAGGATCCGGGAACAATTGCTATTCCTAAAACGAAGCTTACCAAATAATACAATCTTCAGTTAAAATAAAAATTCCTCAAAGACAACTTTGAGGAATTTTAATTATATTGAGTTTTAATATGGTCTTAAAGAATTAAGAATACATTTTTTCTCTGATTTCTTTTACTTTTTTGTCTGCAAGATATTCATCGTAAGTCATTTCTCTGTCAATAATTCCTGAAGGAGTCAGTTCAATGATTCTGTTACAGACTGTCTGAAGCATTTCGTGGTCATGGGATGCTAATAAAAGATTTCCTTTGAAGTTAGACAATGAGTTGTTCAAGGTCGTGATACTTTCAAGATCAAGGTGGTTGGTAGGTTCATCCAATAATAAAACATTGGCTTTCTGAAGCATCATTCTGCTGAACATACATCTCATTTTTTCCCCTCCTGAAAGTACTTTACAAGACTTTAAAGCTTCATCACCAGAGAAAAGCATTCTTCCTAAGAATCCTCTTACAAATTCTTCATGACGCTCTTCATCATTTTTGGTGAATTGTCTTAACCAGTCAACCAGGCTTAAATCTTCCTGGAAGAAATTGGTGTTATCTAAAGGCATATGAGATTGGTTTGTGGTAACTCCCCAAGCCACTGTTCCTTTATCTGCCTGAACATTTCCTGCAAGAATCTCAAAAAATTCTGTGATCGCTAAAGAGTTTTTAGACAACACAGCAACTTTATCACCTTTCTTAAGGTTTAAATCAATGTTTGAGAATAGAAGTTCTCCGTCTTTTGTTTTCTCAAGACCTTTTACATCTAGAATCTGATCACCTGCCTCTCTTTCCATTTCGAAAATAATGGCCGGATATCTTCTTGAAGAAGGTTTGATATCATCGATATTCAGTTTATCGATCATTTTCTTTCTGGCTGTAGCCTGTTTTGCCTTTGCAACGTTAGAGCTGAATCTTGCGATGAAGTCCTGAAGTTCTTTCTTCTTTTCTTCTGCTTTCTTATTAGCCTGAGCTCTCTGTCTTGTGGCAAGCTGAGAAGCCTGGTACCAGAAAGTATAGTTACCTGTATAAAGGTTAAGTTTTGCATAATCCAAATCTCCGATGTGCGTACAAACCGTATCCAGGAAGTGACGGTCGTGAGAAACAACGATTACCGTGTTCTCATAATCGGCAAGGAAATCTTCCAACCAAGAGATCGTATCAATGTCAAGGTCATTCGTAGGTTCATCCAGGATCAGTACATCCGGATTTCCGAAAAGAGCCTGAGCCAAAAGAACCTTTACCTTGTCCTTGTTCTCAAGTTCGCTCATCATCTGCCAGTGCATATCATCTTTAATCCCAACATTTGAAAGCATCGTCTGCGCATCAGATTCTGCAGTCCATCCACCCATTTCATCATAGATTACACCAAGCTCACCTGCTTTGATTCCGTCTTCATCAGAAAAGTCTTCTTTAGCATATAAAGAATCCATTTCTTCTTTTATTTCGTATAATTTCTTATTTCCTCTTAAAACAGCCTCAAGAACAGTAAATTGATCATAAGCAAAGTGATCCTGCTCCAAAACTGACATTCTTTTCCCCGGCTCCAAAGATACATGCCCTGTAGTAGGATCCTGCTTTCCTGTTAATATTTTAAGGAATGTAGATTTCCCCGCACCGTTTGCTCCGATAATCCCGTAGCAGTTTCCTTTGGTAAACATAATATTTACCTCGTCAAAAAGAACTCTTTTCCCGAATTGTAAAGATAAGTTAGATACTGTTAACATATAGTTTTGTAAATTTGGCGCAAAATTACGAAAAGAATTTGGGTATTTCGTAATAATGTAATAGTCAAGTTTTTAAATATGGGGTATTTTTTCTATATTTCATTAACAAAATAAATAGGGAGAAGTCCCAAAGGGGCGATTTAATGAGAAGATTGAACGTAACCCATCAGTATAATCACGAATTTTTTACAATGAAGATCGAAAAAACAGTAAGTATATTAAACAGAAGAGCCCGTTTTGAATACGAAATCCTTGAAGAATTTGAAGCAGGGATGGTTCTGACGGGTACAGAAATAAAATCTTTGCGCTCATCCAAAGCATCCATTACAGAATCTTTCTGTCAGTTTATTGATGGGGAATTATACATTATTAATATGATGATTGATGAGTATAAATTGGGAACTTTTTATAATCACAAAACAAAAAGGGAACGGAAATTGCTGTTGCACAAAAAAGAATTGCAGAAACTTGAAAAAAAGTTAAAGGATGCTGGTAACACAATTATACCTCTTAAGCTATATATCACAGACAAGGGTAAAGCAAAGGTGCTCATTGCGCTTGCTAGAGGAAAAAAACTCTTTGATAAAAGGGAGGCGATAAAAGATAGAGAAAATAAACGTAACCTGGACAGAATATTAAAGAAAAGTTAAAAATCATTCAAAAAACTTTGTATATAAAGAAAAATTATATTTATTTTGCATTATCAATTATTTAATCATTTAATTCTATGAAAAATCTAAAATTAGGAATTTCAGCATTGGCGCTTACTGTTGCCTCTACTGTCTTTGCCCAGACTACCAATAATCCGTGGTTGATCGGAGTTGGTGCTCATGCGGAAAACCATAAGGCACAGAGAAACAACTTTAGTAATACGTTCTCTGCTAATAATTTAACGAAGACGATGTTCAATATGAACAACTTCTCTATTACACCTCCATTATCTAAATTAACAGTTGCTAGAAACATCGGTAAAGGTTTAGTTATCGACTGGCAGACTTCCGTAGGTAATGTAGATAACAAGAGATTCAACATGGGAAAAGAATTTTTCCTAATGACAGGTCTTGGTTTCCAGGCTAAAGCAGCTGGTCTTCTATGGGATGAAGAATCTTGGTTCGATCCATATTTGAGAGTTGGTGCTAACTACCTAAGACATGACTACACTGCTCTTTCTTTCCCTAGATATGATTATAGAGGAGAGCTTGTTACTAACGGAGACGGTGGTAACGAAAGCGGTAAAGCTAACCACTTTACAGTTTCTACAGGTGCTGGTGCTAACTTCTGGGTAACTAAAAACTTCGGTCTTGGTATCCAAGGAGATTATGTATCAACTCCAGGAGATAAAGCTAATTATGCTAACTTCTGGCAAGCTTCCGCATCGATCTTATTCAGATTCGGTAACAGAGATAGAGATAAGGATGGTATCCTAGATAAAGATGACCTTTGTCCAGATACTCCTGGTTTACCAGAATTCCAAGGATGTCCTGATACTGACGGTGACGGAGTTCCAGATAAAGACGATCAATGTCCAGAAGTAGCTGGTCCAGTTGAAAACAACGGTTGTCCTTGGCCAGATACAGATGGTGATGGTGTTATCGATAAAGATGATGCTTGTCCTACAGTTGCAGGTCCTGCTGAAAACAACGGTTGTCCTTGGCCAGATACAGACGGTGACGGAATCTTAGATAAAGATGACGCTTGTCCTACAGTTCCAGGTCTTCCAGAATACAACGGATGTCCTAAGCCTAAGAAACAAACTGCTATTGAAACTACAGAAGCTCTTAAAGGAATCTTCTTTGACTTCAATAAAGCGACTATCAGACCAGAATCTAGCGCAAAACTAGATAACGCTGCTAAAATCATCAAGACTGACGGAGGTAACTACCTAGTTGAAGGTCAAACTGATGCTAAAGGTGCTGCTGAATACAACTTGAAACTTTCTAGACAAAGAGCTGCTTCTGTAGTTTCTGCTTTAGAAGCTAGAGGTGTAGATGCTACAGCTCTTAAATCAATCGGAGTTGGTGAAACTAAAGCTACAGTTTCTGAAAAAGCTTCTGATGCTGAAAGACAAGCTGATAGAAAAGTTATCGTAACTGCTATCGAAGATGCTAACGAGTGGAATGCAATCTCTAAGAAAGATTATGAAGATGCTCCAGTGAAAAAAGCGGTAGCTAAGAAAAAAACTACTAAGAAAAAAGTAGTTAAAAAGAAAAAATAATTAATTTTTCTAAATAATAAATACCTCCAATTTTTTGGGGGTATTTTTTTTTTGTTGACTTTTAGTTAATTTTGTTGAAATTTAAAAATTAAAATGGGAAGAGCATTTGAATATAGAAAAGCTTCTAAAATGGCCAGATGGGATAAAATGGCCAAAACATTCTCTAAAATCGGTAAAGATATTGCACTGGCAGTAAAAGCCGGAGGAACAGATCCTGAAGCCAACCCTGCTTTAAGAAGATGTATCCAGAATGCCAAGGGTGCGAATATGCCCAAAGACAACGTAGAAAGAGCCATCAAAAAAGCAAGTGGCGCTGATGCGGAAAACTACGAAGAAGTTACTTACGAAGGGTATGGACAAGGCGGTGTTGCTTTTTTTGTTGAGTGTACAACCAACAATACAACGAGAACTGTTGCCAATGTAAGAGCAATTTTCAACAAGTTTGATGGTAACCTTGGTAAGAATGGTGAATTAGCTTTTATCTTCGACAGAAAAGGAATTTTCAGCCTGGATTTGGCTCAGATTAAAATGGATTGGGATGATTTTGAAATGGAAATGATTGACGGAGGTGCTGAAGATGTGGAAAAAGATGAGGATGAAGTAATGATCACTACAGCTTTTGAAGATTTCGGTTCATTGTCTCATAAATTAGACGAATTGGGAATTGAGGCAAAGAGTGCAGAACTTCAGAGAATTCCGAATAACACCAAAGAAGTAAATGAAGAGCAGTTCAAAGCCAATATGAAAATGCTTGAGCGTTTCGAAGATGATGATGATGTGCAGAACGTTTATCACAATATGGAAATCACAGATGAGCTAATGAACTCACTGTAAAAATAATATAGCATTCATATACAGTTAACTTTCAATTAGTTTCTTTGTATAAAACTATGAAAAGAAACGTTGAATTAGTTGTTATATCGGATGTTCATTTGGGAACTTATGGATGTAAGGCTAAAGAACTGCTGCGGTATCTGAATTCCATTCAGCCTAAAACGTTAGTTTTGAATGGTGATATCATTGATATCTGGCAGTTTAAAAAGTCTTACTTCCCTAAACCTCATTTGAAAGTGATCAAAAAGATTCTTTCATTGGCTACTAAAAATACACAGGTCTACTATATCACGGGTAACCATGATGAGATGTTCCGCAAGTTTACTGATTTTGAACTGGGGAAACTGAAGGTCTGCAATAAAATTTGTCTTGATATTGATCAAAAGAAAACCTGGATATTTCACGGAGATGTTTTTGATGCCTCTGTCCAGCATTCCAAGTGGATCGCAAAGCTTGGCGGAAAAGGTTATGATCTACTGATTGTCATTAATAATGTTGTCAATTGGTTTTTAGAGAAAATGGGCAGAGAAAAATATTCATTTTCCAAGAAGATCAAAAACAATGTAAAAAAGGCAGTTAAATATATCGGCGACTTCGAATTGACTGCTTCCGAATTAGCCATTGACAATCATTATGATTATGTGATTTGCGGACATATCCATCAGCCTCAGATCCGTGAAGTCATCACTAAAAAAGGATCCTGTACTTATCTGAACTCAGGGGACTGGATTGAAAATCTCTCAGCTCTCGAATATCATGATAAGGAATGGAAAATATTCTATTATGACGACCACAAAGATTCACTTAAAGACGACGAAGTAGAAGAAATCCAGGACATGGACAGTTCCGAGCTTCTGAAAATAGTAACTAATTTTTCTTAAATGAAAGTACTGTATGCATTTCAAGGGACTGGGAACGGACATATTGCCAGAGCGCAGGAAATAATCCCCATTCTCAAAAAATATGCCTCGGTTGATACATTGATCAGTGGTCATCAGTCGCAGTTAAAGGCTGGTTTTGACATTAATTTCCAACATAGGGGGATTTCCCTTCTTTATAACAAAACAGGAGGCTTATCCTACCGCAAAACGTTTACCGAGAATAAGTTTCTTGAAGCTGCAAAAACAATCCATGAATTGGACCTTTCACAATATGATCTGATCATTAATGATTACGAACCTCTGACTGGTTGGGCCAGTAAATTGAAAAAGCTTCCAATGATTGAATTGAGTCATCAGGCTTCCATGAGCTTTCCTGAAACGCCTAAGCCTGAAAAAAAAGATTTTCTGGGTGAGCTGATCCTGAAATATTATGTTCCGAGTGAAAGGAAGATAGGGTTTCATTTTGAAAATTATCATCCACAAATTAAAAAACCGGTAATCAGACATAAAATCCGGAACCTCAATCCGGATAAAAAAGGATATTATCTTGTTTATCTTCCCAGCTTTGCAGATGAGAATATCATCAAAGTTCTAAAACAGATTCCTGTGCAGTGGAAAGTATTTTCCAAGCACAGCAAGGTACAGGTTAAAGTTAAAAATGTAGAAGTTTTTCCTATTGACGAGGTAGAGTATCTGAAATATTTTGAGAGCTGTGACGGCATTTTATGTAATGCCGGTTTTGAGACTCCTGCAGAAGCCCTTTTTCTGGATAAAAAACTGTTTGTGATCCCTATTCATAACCAGTATGAACAGGAATGTAATGCCAGTGCTTTAAATCTTATGGGAATTCCGAATTCTAAAGTCTTAAATCTTCAGGAAATTATGGAATGGGTGGCTTCAGATCATCATTTAAAAGTAGATTATCCTGATGATATTGAAGAAATCCTGGTCAATGAAGTTTTAATTCTTTAAAAAAACATCATCTACATCACTCATTCTTGTCATCACGGCTCTTGCGTAAGAACAGTGAGGGTATACTTTCCAATTATTTTCCCGGGCAAATTTTATAGCTTCTTCAACCAAGTATTTTCCCATTCCGCGACCTTCAAATTCCGGATGAACTAATACAAAAGAGATAATATACTTATTTTCTTCCGGAAAAATAGTATAGGTAAGCCTTCCGACTTCTTTTATTTCATTGTTCAATGTTAGAACACCGCCGTTTCCTGATTTATTGTTTTCAAATCTCATAATTCAAAGCTTTGTTTTAAAGATGCAAAAATTGCACCGACAGATAATTGTTGATGGTGAATTGACAATTGTGAATTTGCTTCGCGGTCAATTTTTAAACTTTATTAAGCACAGAAAGTATTTTTTTTAACATTACTAATTGGACTATTCACTTGCGAAGCAAAATTGACCATTGAAATATCAGTTGTCTTTCCCAGTATAGTAGTTATAGTCCTTAATCACCACGTTGATAAACTGTCTTTCCGTCATCTTTCTCGGATCTATTTCCAGTTTTAAAATACTTTTGATCTTATCCGAAAGCCGGCTGATGATTTGGCGGTCGTCTACCTTCAGAGCCTTGGTATAGTTATCCTTGATGATCCGCATATCATTATCGCTTAATGCAATGACCTGGGGGAATGACGGAATATAGCCTTCATGAATATTCTCTAAGATGGTATGGGAAATATTGATGTTATTCTTCAGTGAAATCACAGCAGTACCGGAAGCAATATCGCCCAGGCGCTGGTTGTTTTTAGAAACAATCATGGAGATCAGGCCGACAACACCGGCTGCTGAAGTATCGATCAGTCTGAAGACCCAACGGATCAGGTAATCCCCAAAACTAGCCTGGTAACCATCAATTTTTACGACCCGGATTTTCATCAGTTTTTTCCCGGGAGTCTGTCCTTCCATCAGGCTTTCTAAAACAACGGGATAAATATAAACCGGAAATGTAAGAACAATATAAACCGCCATGACAGACCATTGATCTAGCCCTGTCAATAAATACCCGAGATCAAAAATATTGAAGAAAAGATAAAATATAATGACTACATAAGCAACCTTTATCAGAAGATCGATAATGAAGGCAAGCATTCTTTCCCCAACGCTGGCAATATTAAAGTTAATATTTACATTTTGTGAGGTATTTATCGCAATTTGAGACATAATTTTTATTATTTTAGCCTTACAATTATGAGAGAAGTTTATTTCATTAAACAAAATAAAGAAAAATGGTTGGGAATTGAACAGGTTATTCAAGGGAAAATAAAAAAAAATCCTGATGACCTGTCTTCGCTGTACATCAACCTGATCAATGATCTTTCATTTGCACAGACCTATTATCCTAAAAGCAATACGACAGTATATCTGAATCATCTGTCTTCGCAGATATTTCAGAAGATCTATAAAACCAAAAGAGTAGAAGAAAACAGATTCATCTATTTTTTCAGGACAGAAGTTCCCTTACTGGTATACCATTACAGAAGATATCTTATGTATGCTTTTCTGTTTTTTATTCTGTTTACCTCAATCGGTGTGCTTTCCGGAGCGTATGATAAAGACTTTGCGAATATCATTCTTGGAGAAAATTATGTTAATGAGACTATAGAGAACATTAAAAAAGGTAATGCTGTAGGAGTCTACCAGAGTGGTTCTACATGGGGAAGCACAATTGGCATCATTTTCAACAACATTGGAGTAGGGGCAAAATTATATATCTATGGGATTATGGGAGGAGTAGGGACATTGTTTGCCCTGCTTTCCAACAGTGTTATGCTGGGATCCTTTCAGTATTTTTTCTATGATTACGGTGCTTTGAAAGACAGTGCAAGAGGAATCTGGCTTCATGGTGTTTTCGAGATCTTTGCAATGGTTGTAGAAGCCATGTGTGGTTTAATCCTGGGAGCGAGTATTCTGTTCCCGAGAACATTTTCAAGATTCAATTCCTTTAAAAAAGGATTTAAAGATTCCTTTAAGATCTTCCTCAGTACCATTCCGTTTACCATTTGTGCAGGAATTATCGAAGGTTATGTAACAAGACATGCTTTGAAAATGCCGCTGGGGGTAAATTTAGCCATAATAATCAGTTCACTTGCCATTATAGGATTTTACTACTTTGTTTATCCTTCGGTGGTCTATAAAAAAATTAATAATCATACCCATGATGCAGTTTTATAAAAAAAGAGAATTTGGAGCTTTCATTAGTGACAGCTTTAATTTTTTCAAATTATACGGGAAAAACTATTTCAAAAACTATATCCTGATCAACGGGCTGCTGTTAATCTTAACAGTTGCTGTAGTGATTTTTGGCTTTAGGGAAATTTTCGGACAGCTTATCGGCTCCAATATCAGTGGCGAAAGCTATTATTTTGAAAGGTATTTCTCAGAGAATGCAGGAATGCTGATCGTTGCCGGAATATTGGTTTTTGTACTGTTTGTCCTTTTGGGAATAGTCAATTATCTGTATCCGGTTTTCTATCTGAAAAGGATTACTGAAGGAGCCCAAAAGATAAAAACAGACGAAATCCTGGGTGATTTTAAACGAAATGCAGGAAGAATTGCTAAGATGTGCATAGGAATGCTGTTTATTGTACTTCCCATAATGATGATCGTGGTGGGTTTTTCTTATGTATTGATGCTCATTATCATTGGCTTTTTCCTGATGTTGCTTGTTTATCCTACAGCATTCAACGTTTCTGCGTTTCTGATGTATGATTATTTTAATACAAAAAGAGGCTTTATAGAAAGCCTGAGTTATTCCATAAGGTCCCAGTTTTCTTACCCGAACGGGAACGAAAAATCTCCATACTGGAAATATTGGGGAGCATCTATTATCATGTTTATTATTATGTACATGATAACGTCAGTATTTACACTTATTCCCATGTTCTTTATTTACGGATCACTTCTGACATCCGCTCCGAATGGAAGTTTTGAAGAAAATCCTTTTACAGGAGCATTAGGAATCATTTTCTTTATATTCTATGGATTCTCAATGCTTGCATCGTTACTCCTTTCCAATCTGATGTATATCAATGCTGGACTGATGTATTATGACAGCAGGACCGATCTTCACCAGAAAGTTGAACTTGAAGAAATAGAAACCATAGGTATTAATGAATAAACTTCTTTTTTTTCTGCTGCTTTTTTTCTCCATTGCTCCTGTTCATGCGCAGGATCACAGTGAGCCTGCAACGGTAGAAGATTATATAGTAGATTCTCTGGGAACCGGACATTACAGAAATATGCTCCGGGCAGACTCTGTACTGATCAGAAAACCGGTTTCAGAAAACCAGATTTATCCAAAGAAGTTCAAAGAGAATATTCAGTCCAGATATAAAGGAAAAGAATTTGATTATTCGGTTTCGAAGCCCAAAGAGTCTTTTTTCCAGAAGCTGATGAGGAGAATAGATAAGATACTACAAAGTATTTTTGGAGAAACCGTTTTTACCAATTCTGCAAAAATAACGACCATTCTTATTCGTCTTTTTGCGATTATTCTGGTAGGATTCCTTCTTTATTTTATCATTAAATATTTAATGGGCAAAGACGGAAACTTTTTCTTTGGCAAAAAAAATAAAAAAGTGGATATTAATGCACAGGAGCTTCATGAAAATATCCACGAGATCAATTTTCCCGAAAGCATTGCAAAATTTGAAAGTAAAGGTGATTACCGTTCAGCGGTTCGTTACCAGTTTCTCTTTATCCTGAAAAAACTAAGCGATAAAAAGCATATCAACTGGAATCCTGAAAAGACCAATAAGGATTATGTAATGGAACTTAAAACGGAACACCTAAAAAATGATTTCTCCGGACTGTCTTATATCTTTGATTATGTTTGGTATGGAGAATTCACCATTGATGAACAGGCTTACCTGAAATTTAAAGATCAATACCAGGCATTTAAGCCATAATTAAACAATTAACCATGAAAAAAACCTTCAAAATATATGCTGTGATATTCATCGTTGTGATGCTTATTCTGGCGTTGCTTGAAGTCAATAAAAAAGAAACAACAGACTGGCGTAAAAATTTTAATATCAATGAAAAGTCACCATTTGGCCTCTTTGTTTTTAATAATGAAGCCAAAGATTTGTTTAAAAATAACCTGAGAAAAACAGAAGAAACCCCTTACGATTATTATAACCAGAGAAAAAAGGCCCCACATAATATCATTGTCATAGAAAAAGATCTGGATAAAGAATCCTGGAAGAAAATCCTGGACCAGGTATCAAACGGTTCAGATGCAATGATTTTGATGAGCCGGGTTTCAAAAGATATTTCAGACAGTATTGGCTATCATAGCTCGGATATTTCTTTTGAAGAGGAAAATGTACTGAAGCTTACGGATAAAGAATATCAGAATGATTTTATTAAATTAGATAAATTTCCGTCGGGCAGAGGATTTTCATACATTAAGCCTAAAGTGGAAGTGCTGGGTAAAACAGTGGAAAAAAACAATTCGGACCAGGCAAATTTCATTAAGATAGGCTTTGGAAAAGGAACGATCTATGTACACAGTGAGCCGCTTTTCCTCACCAATTATTATCTTTTAAAACCTGGGAGCCTAAAATATACACAGGATGTTTTTTCGTATCTTCAGGATAGGGAAACCATCTGGTTTGTGGATAACGACACCAAAGTTTCACGTTTCTTCATGAGATTTGTTCTGTCCAATCCTGCATTGAAATATGCCTGGTGGGTCTTTTTAGGCGGGCTCGTATTGTTTATTTTCTTCAATGCAAAAAGAAAGCAGCGGATAGTCCCGGTTTTGGAGCCGCTGAGAAATACTTCGGTAGATTTTGTAAAAAGCATTGGAAATCTTTATCTTCAGGAAGGAAATTTTCATGATATGATGGCCAAAAAAGCCCAGTATTTCCTGAATAAAATAAGGATGGACCTGTTGATTGATACTCAGAATCTGGATGGTGAATTTGCTAAAAAACTTCATTTAAAGACAGGGAAACCAATAGAAATGATTGATGAAGCTATAGACCTGATCAGAAAAGGGCAGGATCCTTATGCAAGTGTCATGAAAGAAGATCTTGTGAGAATGAATAAACTTCTTGATGAAATACTTAAATAAATATAACAATTTAGTAATGTAATAATGTACGGTAGAGTATAGCAGAAATATCAGTCATGATAAAATTGCAGCGTTGTTAAACGGTTACATTGTTATCTTGAAAAAAATATAATTATGGAAAATTTTGAAAACCAGAATGTAGAGAATCAAAATTCTATTAATCTAAATAAAACAGAAGATCAGTTTCAGTCACGAATTGATATGATTGAGCTGCGTGCAAGTTTAGACAAAGTAAAAACTGAAATAGCCAAAGTTATTGTCGGACAGGAAAGTATGGTCGAACATCTTATTGCAGCCCTTTTATCAAACGGACACGTGTTGATTGAAGGTGTTCCCGGGGTGGCAAAGACCATTACAGCCAAGCTTCTGGCAAAAACTATTGATGTGGGCTTCAGCAGAATCCAGTTTACGCCCGATCTTATGCCTTCCGATATTCTGGGAACCTCTGTTTTCAATGTAAAAAACTCTGAATTTGAATTTAAAAAAGGGCCTATCTTTTCCAGTTTTATATTAATTGATGAGATCAACAGATCGCCGGCGAAAACCCAGGCGGCATTGTTCGAGGTGATGGAAGAAAGACAGATCACCATGGACGGAACCCGCTATATTATGGATGAGCCATTCCTGGTAGTGGCCACCCAGAACCCTATAGAGCATGAAGGGACCTACAGGCTTCCCGAAGCACAGTTGGACCGTTTTCTCTTCAAAATCAATGTTGGATATCCGAATCTCGAACAGGAAATCGCCATCATCAGAAACCAGCACGAAAGCAAAAAAGAAGATAAAACCGAAGGCATCAACCGTGTCATTACTGCTGAGCAGCTGAAAAGCTATCAGCACTTGGTAAAAGAGATCATCGTAGAATCTCAGCTTATGGAATATATTGCTAAAATTATAGTCAATACAAGAGAAAACCAGTTCCTGTATCTGGGTGCTTCTCCAAGAGCTTCATTGGCCCTGCTTACCGCTTCCAAATCTTTCGCAGCACTTAGGGGAAGAGACTTTGTAACCCCTGAAGATATCAAAGAGGCAAGCTATGCGGTATTAAGACATAGAGTAATCGTTTCCCCAGAAAGAGAGATGGAAGGTCTTACCGCAGATGAAATTATACGCCAGATCTTAGAGGGAATAGAGATTCCGAGGTAGATCGTAGGAATTAGGATTTAGGGATTAGGTCTAACAGGTAATTATTTATCACAGTTGATTCCCTAATCCCTAAATCTTATCCCCTAATCCCTTACAAAAATGAAAAACCTATACATCAATACACGATTTTTCTTTTCGCTCATCGGAGTGGGGATAGTGTATGTCCTTGCTTTTTTCTTTCCGGTTCTGATGTGGGCGGCTCATATTCTATTGCTGCTATGCTTTCTTGCGGCAATGGTAGATTATCTTTTACTGTTTAATCAGAAAAATGCCTTGCTTGCCCAAAGAATACTGCCGGAGAAGCTTTCTAACGGAGATGAAAATTTTGTAAAAATCGATATTAAAAATAATTACGGTTTTAAGATCAGCACGAAGATCATTGATGAAATTCCGTTCCAGTTCCAGAAACGGGACTTTTTGATTATAAAAAATATTGAATCAGGTAAGAATACCTATTTCCAGTATAGCCTGGAGCCTAAAGAAAGAGGAGAATACAGTTTCGGAAATCTGAATGTTTATGCTTCTTCACCATTAGGCTTTGTTGCCAGAAGGTTTAATTTCCAGAAAGATGCTGTGCTGCCCGCTTACCCATCTTTTGTTCATCTCAGAAAGTATGAGCTGATGGCGCTGCAAAGCGAATTTATGCTGGGAGGGATCAAAAAGATCAGAAAACTGGGACATACCATGGAATTTGAGCAGATCAAAGAATATGTTCCCGGCGATGATATCAGAACGATCAACTGGAAAGCCACCTCTAAAACGAACCGATTGATGGTCAATCAGTTTCAGGATGAAAAATCACAGCGTATCTTTATCCTGATTGATAAAGGAAGAACGATGAAAATGCCTTTTAATGGATTGAGTCTGCTTGATTACTCCATCAATGCAGCTATGGCTCTTTCCCATATTATCCTGAAGAAAGGCGATCGTGCCGGAATGATGACCTTCTCGAAAAAGACTGAAAATAAAATCGCTGCTGAAAACAAATCCGGACAGCTGAAAAAGATCTCAGAAGCACTGTATAATATTAAAACTGACTTTTTTGAAAGTGACTTTAACCGTCTGTATCAGGATGTAAAATATTCTCTGAACCAGAGAAGCCTTGTGTTGCTTTTTACTAATTTTGAAACCCTTGACGGATTAAACCGGCAACTGAAATACCTCCGTGGTATTGCTAAAAATCATCTGTTGGTTGTCGTATTTTTTAAAAATTCAGAACTCCAGACCCTTATTCATAAAAATCCTGAAAGCATGCAGGAAATTTATGACGAGATTATTGCTGAAAAGTTTGAGTTTGAAAAGAAGCTGATCATTCAGGAACTTCGGAAATATGGGATCTACACCGTTTATACTCTTCCTGAAAATTTAAATATTGACGTTATCAATAAATATCTTGAGATAAAAGCGAGAGGAATTTTATAAAAACAGTTTAAAGACAAATAAAAAAATAATGGAACTAAAGCCGAGAGAAAGAGCAGGTGCGCTGTTAAAAATAGCAGCATTAAATGAAGGTGCAAAAGAATATATTCTTAATAATCCTGAGCTCTTTAAATTACTGTTGAAAGCAGCTAAAAGATATATCGGAGGTGAGAAGATAGAAGAAGCTATAGCAACTGCTAAAAGAATTAATGAGAAAGGGCTTCCTACTTCACTAGAGTTTATGGGAGAAAGTACCCGTTCAGTGGAAGAATCAGAATCGGTAACTCAACATTTCCTTAATTTGATCAACCAAGTGAAAGAAGAGAACATTGATTCTATCATTTCTTTGGATTTATCACACATTGGGCTTTCCATTGATAAGGATCTGGCTTATAGTAATTTGGTATTACTAGCAGAATCAGCTCACAAAAAGGATATTGAAGTGGTGATCAGCGCAGAAGGAGTTGAAAGAACAGATGATATTATTAATACCTTTTGTAAAATATCTCCTGATTTTTCAAATGTGGGAATTACTCTTCAGGCTTATTTAAACCGCACTCCAAAAGACCTTGAACGAATATTAAATGAAACACAGGGGAAAATAAGAATTGTAAAAGGTGCGTTTGCTGTTCCTCCCGGACATGCTGTAGAGAGAGGAGAACACTTAGATGATCTATATATTAAATATATTGAAACTCTTTTCCTTAAAAATAGAAGATGCTCTATTGCTACACATCATGATAAAATTCAAAATAGAGTTAAAGAGCTCATTGTAAAATATGATGTTGCAAAATCTAAGTACGAATTTGAAATGTTACTGGGAATACAGGAACACCTATTGGATGAAATCCATAAAGAAGGCTACCCATGCAGACAATATATTGTGTATGGTGATGAATGGTATTTGTACATGTGTAACCGAATTGCGGAAAATCCGGATAATCTTTTTCAGGCTATAGTTGATATCATGTCTTAGCCTGGGGCTTAATGCATAAAGTTTTTTATATTTGAATAAGAATATTGAAAAATACTGAAATATAAATCCGTACAATGAAAATAACACTCAACAGAATAAACGACGACTTTTTATTTGAATGTACCAACTCCCAGGGGAATTCAATTCTTCTGGACAATACCTCACAGCCTGGAGCTAAAGGTGTTTCCCCAATGGAAAGTGTACTTATGGCCGTAGCCGGATGCAGTGGAATAGACGTAGTGGCTATCCTGAAAAAACAGCGTCAGGAAATCACAGGTTTCCAGGCAGAAGTAGAAGGAGAAAGAGTTCCTGTAGAAGATGCAAAGCCATTTAAATCTATCAAAGTAAAATTTCTTTTAGAAGGGAACATAGATCCTAAAAAGGCATTAAAAGCAGCCCAGCTGTCTTTTGAAAAATACTGTTCCGTATCAAAAACTCTGGAACCGAATGTAGAAATCGGATATGAAGTTTTGGTGAACGGAGAGAAAGTTTAACTATTTTTTAATTGATTATAAAGCGGCCGGCCCATTTGGGCCGGCCGCTACATTTATATAGTCATTCTTGGTTTCATAAGCTTGGCAACTGTTGCCGTCCATCCAGTCTGGTGGGAGGCTCCTACGCCCCGGCCATTGTCTCCATGGAAATATTCAAAGAAAGTAATATAATCTTTAAAATGTTCATCATAGTTAAACTTGGCATTACCTCCGTTAAAAGGTCTCTGTCCATCTTCATCCTTTAAAAACAGCGAACATAATCTTTTGCTGATATTCTGTGCCACTTCATCCAGGTTTTTTTTCTCACCACTTCCGGTAGGGAATTCTACCTTTAAGCTGTTGCCATAATAAAAATGAAAACGCTGTAAACTTTCCACGATCAGGAAATTGATTGGAAACCAGATAGGTCCTCTCCAGTTACTGTTGCCACCGAACATCCGGCTGTCACTTTCTGCAGGCGTATAATACACTACATTTTCCGTTCCGTGAACTGAGAATACAAACGGATTTTCCTCATATACTTTTGACATAGCACGGATTCCGTAAGAACTTAAAAATTCGTTCTCATCAAGCATTCTTTTTAAAACCTTTGTCAGCCTGTTCTTACGCAAAATGCTCATCAGGTGCTTTCTGCCTTGTCCTTCCTCGTCCCAGTGGGAAACCAGCTTCGTAAGTTCAGGTTTGTTTTTTAATACCCAGTCCATTCTTGCCTGAAAATTAGGCATTTTTTCCAGTAATTTATGATCTACAATTTCCACGGCAAACATCGGGATTAATCCTACGATGCTTCTCAATTTTAAAGAAACACTATCCCCGTTACCAAGCTGCAGCACGTCATAGAAAAAGCCGTCCTCTTCATTCCATAAACCTTCCTTGCCTTCACCCAGATTTTCCATAGCTTCTGCGATATACAGATAATGTTCAAAAAACTTGATGGCCATATCTTCGTATACCTGATAGTACTGAGCAAGCTCCATAGCAATCCGCATCATATTAAGAGCGTACATAGCCATCCAGCTTGTTCCGTCAGCCTGTTCAAGATGTTGCCCATCCTTCAGCTCCATATTACGGTCAAAAGCACCAATGTTATCCAGACCAAGGAATCCGCCGCCAAAAATATTGTTACCGCTTTTATCCTTTCGATTCACCCACCATGTAAAGTTCAGAAGAAGTTTCTGGAAAACCTTTTCAAGGAATAAAAGATCAGGTTTGCCATTTTGCTTTTCATCAATCTTAAAAACACGGAAGCATGACCATGCATGTACCGGTGGATTTACGTCGCTCAGGTTCCATTCATAAGCAGGAAGCTGCCCATTCGGATGCATATACCATTCCTTTGTTAAAAGCAGAAGCTGCCCTTTGGCAAACTCTCCGTCGATGATAGAAAAAGGAACGCAGTGAAACGCCAGATCCCACGTTGCATACCAAGGGTATTCCCATTTATCAGGCATGGAAATGATATCCTTATTGTGAAGATGGTTCCATTCTGTATTTCTAACATATTCATTGAAGTTTCTGGGAGCTTCGTAGTTTGGATCGCCCTTCAGCCACTTTCCTACATTATAATGATAGAACTGTTTGTTCCAAAGAAGCCCTGCAAATGCCTGCCGCTGAACATTCCTTTCATCTTCATTCGTCGTTTCGCTCTGAATCTCATTGTAGAACTCATCCGTCTCGGCAATTCTGGTATTGAAGATCTCATCAAATTGATCAAAAGGTTCATCTGTTTCATCGGGACATAGCCTGAAATCAAAAATTTTGGACTGTCCCGCTCCAATCATTTCATCAATAATAAAAGATGCTTTGGTACCCCTTTTTTCAGGATTTACCGTATTACTTCCATAAATGATATGATCATTTATTCCATCTTTAAAATAGGTGTTTCCCAGATAAGGAGCTCCATATAATTTTGGGGTATTGGTTTCATTTTCACAGAAAGCACTTTTAGCCGCAAGATTTCTTGAATAGAGTTTTTTAATCGAAATGCTGTCATGGTTAATATCAATACATCCGTCATAGGAAGCATTCATTTGGCCCTTATATGTATTGTAACCCCATTTCCAGTTATTTCGGAACCAGGCAGTTGGAGCTATAACGATGGGAGCATCCTGCCGGCTTCTGTTGTGAACTGTTACTCTTGCAAGAATATCATTGTGGTCTCCCTTACAATATTCAATGAAAATATCGAAATATTCATCGTTATTAAAAATTCCCGTATCAAATATCTCATATTCAGGTTCCTTTTTGCTTCTCCTGCCATTTTCAGCAACAAGATCATCGTAAGGAAATGCATTGATCGGATATTTATACACCATTTTCATATAGCTGTGGGTAGGTGTATTATCTAAGTAATAAAAGAGTTCTTTGATATCCTCTCCGTGATTACCCTGAGGATTGCTTAAGCCAAAAAAGCGCTCTTTTACAATTTTATCTTTTTTGTTCCAAAAGGAAAAGGCAAAACAGAAAATCTGCTTTACATCGGAGATTCCAGCGATCCCTTCTTCGCCCCATCGGTAGGCATAACTTTCTGCATTATTATGGTTGGCGTAATGCCAGGCATTTCCGTTCGGGCTGTAGTCTTCGCGTACATTTCCCCATTGCCGGTTGCTGACGTATGGACCCCAGTTTTTCCATTTAGAATCTTGTAATCTTTCTTTTTCAACAGTCATATTTCATCACTTTTCAAGTACGAAGTTAGTTTTTTTGAAAAATAATTCCAATTCCTTCCGCCTGAAGAATTATTAACATAGCCTTGAAACACTTATTATTACACGGTTTTTTAATATTAAATATTTTTTCTTTTAAAATTTAAAAGAAAAGACTTATCTTTGCCGAGCGTTCATTCAAATATTGAAAATGTTATCAAGAAAGGTTGAGGGATTAGACCCTATGAAACCTTAGCAACCCTTTGTGCAAGCAGAGAAGGTGCTACGTTCTACCAATTTATTTTGGACAGATAACTTACTGAAGTTCTTTTCAGCCATTCCTGTGGCATTTTCAATTGTATTAAAATAATAGAATTGAAAACAGAACTAAACTATATTAATCTTTCGTATCGTACCTTTTCCCAGAAGGAATACCATATCCCGTTGACTTATCAGATCTTCGGGAAAGACTTGTTTACAGCACCTGTTATATTGGTAAATCATGCTTTAACCGGAAATTCAAATGTTTCCGGTGAAAAAGGATGGTGGAAAAAGCTGATCGGTGAAAATCAGGTTATTGATACGACTCAATATACCGTTCTGTGTTTCAATATTCCCGGAAACGGATATGATCATTTTTTAATTGACGAATACGAAGACTTCACGCCTTCAGATATTGCAGAAATATTCCTGAAAGGCCTTGAAGCTTTACATATCAAAAACCTATATGCCATTATCGGAGGTTCACTCGGAGGAGGGATTGCATGGGAAATGCTTGCCAAGCAACCACAGTTGGCGGAGATCTTCATTCCTATTGCCTGCGATTTTAAAACGCACGACTGGCTTCATGCACAATGCCTGGTTCAGAAATTTCTGCTCAACGGAAATGATGAGCCTCTGCAGAAAGCAAGAATTCATGCTATGCTGTGTTACAGAACACCTCAGTCCTTAAATGACAGATTCCAAAATAGATACGATCAAAAAAATCAGCGGTTAGAGTCCGAAGATTGGTTGGTTTATCACGGAAATTCATTAAACGAAAGGTTTAGTTTAATATCCTATAAACTGATGAATCACTTGCTGATGAATATGAACACTGAAGAAGAGCAGTTAACAAAAATCAGTGCCCGAATGCACTTAATTGCAGTAGATACAGATTTATTTTTTCCCGCTTCAGAAATTCGAATGTGCTTTGAGCAGCTGAAAGAGAAAAAGAAAGAGGTTTTCTATCATGAAATACAGTCAATTCACGGGCATGATGCCTTCCTAATGGAATACGAACAATTAAATACTATCATAAAAAATATTTTGTAGAATGAGAAATGCTAACGAAATAAAGTTTTTAAAGAACAGATCAATCATCAAATTTGAAGGTGAAGATTTCCTGGGCGAAATCGGGATCGACGGAAGAATTTTTAAAGCGCTTACTTTGGCGCGCATCAGTGTAGGAGTGATCTCCCAACAGGCTATTGAAAACGGAATATCTATTCTGGTAAATGAGGCCGATGCAGAAAAAGCAGTGACCTGCCTGATCGATGAGTTTGAAGCAGAAAGAAAATCAGGAAAGGTTTCACAGATTTACAGCATCAATAATGTTTCCGTACTAGGATTTGTGGCGGAAGATTTCAATAAAGTACTTGCAGAATTAGCCAGAAATAATGTCTTTCCACTTCTTCTCAACCAGGTTGCGGCCGAAAAGAGAGTGAATATTGTCGTTACCTCTTCCCAGGATGAGAAAACGAAGAATATCATTGAATCCGAAATTTTCAAAAAGCCTAAAACCGTTCACTTGGCAATCATTGGTCACGGAAATGTAGGGAAGACTTTAATAGAGCAGGTTTTACAATCTTCTGAAGAAATCAAAAGACGTAAAAAGATAGATCTTAAAGTGGTTGCAGTAGCCAATTCAAGAAAAATTGCATTCAATAAAAAAGGTTTTAATACAGACTGGAATGATGAGATTTTAACAGCAGAACATCCATCAAATGTTGAGGAATTAATCAACTTCTCAAAAGAAAACCAGCTGGAGAACCTGATCGTGGTAGATAATACGGCAAGCAAAGATTTTGTGAAAAATTACCATGCACTGGCTGAAAACGGCTTTGACTTGGTTTCATCCAATAAAATATTCAACACACTTCCAATAGAAGAATACCGTAAACTAAGATATACGTTGAGCAAAAATAACAGACGTTATCTCTATGAAACCAATGTAGGAGCAGGCCTTCCATTGATTGATACCATAAAACTATTACACCTTTCAGGAGAAAATATTACAAGAATAAAAGGAGTATTCTCAGGATCGTTGAGCTATATTTTTAATAATTTCTCTGTGAGAAACGATAAATTCTCAACCATTATTGGAGAGGCGATGGAAAAAGGATATACAGAACCTGATCCGCGTGAAGACCTTTCCGGAAATGATGTCGCAAGGAAACTTCTGATTCTGGCCAGGGAATTAGATTTGATCAATGAATTCCAGGATATCAATATTCAAAATTTAATTCCTGAAAACCTTTTGTCCGTAGATAAAAACGAATTTATCTCAAGACTGAATGAGCTGGATGAAGAATATCGGAAAATTAAAGAGGGCCAGGAGCCAGGACATGTGCTTCGTTATGTGGGCGATCTTCATGGCGATCTTCAGAAAGACAAAGGTCAGCTTGATGTGAAATTGGTTTCTGTACCGGGTACCTCTGCATTAGGTCAGCTGAAAGGTTCAGATTCTATTTTTGAGATCTATACAGAAAGCTATGGCGAAAACCCAATCGTAATCATGGGAGCCGGAGCCGGAGCCCAGGTAACAGCAAGAGGAGTTTTTGGAGATATTTTAAGAGTAAGTGAAACGAAATAATAATTTAATATAACAATTTAACAATGTACTAATTTAACAATGAGATCATTGGTAAATTGTTAAACTGATACATTGCTACATTTTAAAACTATATGGAAAATTTTGAAACATCAGCGATAAGAACCCAGACTGAAAGAACCCAGTTTGATGAACATACAACACCATTATATCTTACATCCAGTTTTATATTTCAGGATGCAGAAGATATGAGAGCAAGCTTCGCTGAAGAAAAACCTAAAAACCTGTACAGCCGTTTTTCAAACCCGAATGTGACAGAGTTCACTGATAAGATTGCAATAATGGAAGGCGCAGAAGCCGGGTATGCATTTGCAACGGGAATGGCTGCCATTTATTCAACATTTGCGGCTTTATTGAATGCCGGTGATCATATTGTCAGCTGCCAGTCGGTGTTCGGATCTACACATACCTTGTTTACCAAGTATTTCCCGAAATGGAATATCGAAACCACTTATTTTAAAGCTGGAGATGCGGAAAATGTAGAGCAGTATATTAAGCCTAATACAAAAATTTTGTATCTCGAAACTCCAACCAATCCGGCTATTGAGATTCTGGATCTGGAGTTTTTTGGGCAGATTGCAAAAAAACATAACCTAATCTTTATTGTAGATAACTGCTTTGCAACGCCTTATCTGCAACAGCCCATTAAATACGGGGCAGATGTTGTTGTACATTCTGCAACAAAACTTATTGACGGCCAGGGAAGAGTATTAGGTGGAGTAGCTGTAGGAAAAGCCGACCTTATAAGAGAGATTTATCTTTTTGCAAGAAATACCGGACCGGCGATGTCACCTTTCAATGCGTGGGTATTGTCAAAAAGTCTTGAAACATTGGCTATCCGTGTTGAAAAACATTGTGAGAATGCCTTGAAGGTGGCTGAGTTTTTAGAGAGCCATCCCAATGTAGAATTGGTAAAATATCCTTTCCTGAAATCCCATCCAAGTTATGAAATTGCTAAAAAACAGATGAAGTTGGGTGGAAATATCGTAGCTTTTGAAATTAAAGGCGGAATAGAAGGGGGAAGAAACTTCCTGGATAAAATAAAATTGTGCTCGCTTTCTGCCAATTTAGGAGATACAAGAACGATTGTAACCCATCCGGCATCAACTACCCATTCAAAACTGACCGATGAGGAAAGAAACGAAGTAGGTATTACCGCAGGTCTGGTACGCTGTTCGGTAGGTCTTGAGCATGTGGATGATATCATAGCAGATTTAAAGCAGGCCCTGGATTAATTCAATATATGTTTAATGAAATAACTTAAATGGCTTCAGCCAAAATTTATACAATGAAAAATTCAGAACAACTATACCAGGCAATATCCGAGAGAATATTAATTCTTGACGGCGCCATGGGAACCATGCTTCAGCGTTACAAGTTTGAAGAAGAAGATTATCGTGGCGAACGTTTCAAAGACTGGGAACATCCGGTAAAAGGAAATAACGATCTGCTTTCTTTGACCCAGCCTCAGGCAATTGAAGAAGTTCACAAAAAATATCTGGAAGCAGGAGCTGATATTATCGAAACCAACACTTTCTCAGGAACAACAATCGCTATGGCAGATTATCATATGGAAGAATTGGTGTACGAACTGAATTACGAATCAGCAAAAATCGCAAGAAAAGCCTGTGATGAGTTTACTGCTAAGAACCCCGACAAACCAAGATTTGTAGCAGGGTCAATTGGTCCAACCAACAGAACGGCAAGCTTAAGTCCGGATGTAAATGATCCGGGATACAGAGCAATCACTTTTGAAGGATTAAGACTAGCCTACAAACAACAGTGTGAAGCTTTGCTTGATGGTGGTTCGGACATTCTTCTGGTAGAAACCATCTTCGATACCCTGAATGCAAAAGCAGCTCTTTTCGCGATTGATGAGATTCAGGAAGAAAGGAATATAAAAATTCCAATCATGGTTTCCGGTACCATTACAGATGCTTCAGGAAGAACTTTGAGTGGACAGACGGCAGAAGCATTCCTGATCTCAGTATCACATTTAAATTTACTGAGTGTAGGTTTCAACTGTGCCCTTGGTGCTGATCAGCTGACGCCGTATCTGGAAACATTAGCCCATAATTCAGAATTTTATGTTTCAGCCTATCCGAATGCCGGACTTCCGAATGCTTTCGGAAAATATGATGAGACACCGGAAGATATGGCAAGACAGATTAAAGAATATGTAGAGAAAGGATTGATCAATATTATAGGCGGATGCTGCGGAACCACGCCGGACCACATCAAAGCCATTGCAGATCTGGTAGCAGAATATGCTCCAAGAAAATTGAAAAAATTTGCATGATTTAATAGATTTTTTTAATTAAAATATGGAGTAAGTGCTTGATTATAAATGTTATCTTTAAATGAGTCACAAAATTTAACATTATGGAAAAGCCAAGTTACTTGAAAAATTCAGAGGATATAAGACTTTTTAATGAACTGAGAAAGAAAGTGAATCAGCGTTTAGAACAAATTCCCGAAAACAGGGACATCTATATTCAGATCAAAGCGGTTATCCTGCCTTTGGTCTATTTTGCGTTGTATTTCTTTGCTTTATTTAATGCTGACAAACCCTGGATATATATCGGAAGCTTTGTTTTAATGGGAATCTCCTTGGTACTCATTTATTTAAACCTGATCCATGAAGCAGCTCACAATAACATTTATAAAAGTAAAAGACTGAACTCGCTGGTACTGCATATTTTTGACTTTGTAGGAGCGAATTCATACATCTGGAAAAAGAGGCATATTGCCAGTCATCATGCCTACCCGAATGTGGATGGATGGGATACGGATATAGAGCAGAGCGGTCTGCTTTTAATAGTTCCATGGGTCAAGGCAAAAGGTGTGCAGAAATTCCAGCATAGGTTTTTCTTCCTGGTATACCCTCTTTACCTGTTCAATTGGATGTTTATCAGGGATTTCAGAGATTTTTTTGATAAAGAAAGAGTAATTTTAAAGACCCAGGGTTCCATTCCCTTCATTGAAAAAATAAAAATGGTCATTTACAAGCTGTTCTATTTCTTTTATCAGATCGTAGTGCCTATCCTGTTCTTTAAAGTATCCATAGGCTTGGCTTTAGGAGCATGGGGCCTTCAGATCATTGCGGCGAGCATTTTTGCGCTCTTTGTATTATTGCCTCTGCATCCGCTTCCTGATAATGCTTTCCCAAAACTGGATACAAAGAATGGGCTTCCGTTCAGCTGGCTCCGTCACCAGTTTGAGGTAACCAATGATTTAAAAGAAAATAACTGGCTGGTGAGAAATATTTTAGGGAATTTTAATTTTCATGTGGCTCATCATCTTTTTCCGAATTACAGCTATATGTATTATAACGAGATCACAGAAGAGATCGAAGAATTTGCAAAAGAACACAACTTAGCTTATAAAAGATTTCCAATTTTTACTGCTTTAGGCAAGCATGTAGATCTGCTGCGGCAGAATGCAAACAACGCCTATTATATTTTAGAAGAATAAAAATTAATGAAATATTTAAGATTGTCGGGCCTTGAGCCTCTTATTATAACGCCGGAAAGTAATTTCATCAATGTTGGTGAGAGAACCAATGTTGCCGGCTCCAAAAAATTTTTAAGACTGATCAAAGAGGAGAAATTCTCTGAAGCACTTGATATTGCCCGCCATCAGGTAGAAGGTGGCGCACAGATTCTTGATGTCAATTTCGATGACGGATTGATCGATGGAAAAGCTTCTATGATCAAATTTCTGAATTTAATTGCTTCAGAACCTGATATCTCAAGAATTCCCATCATGATTGACTCTTCCAAATGGGAGATCCTGGAAGCCGGCCTTCAGGTGGCACAGGGTAAATGTGTCGTCAATTCCATCAGTCTCAAGGGTGGTGAAGAAGAATTTATCAAGCAGGCCAAAGCCGTAAAAAGATACGGTGCTGCAGTCATTGTAATGGCATTTGATGAATCAGGACAGGCAGACAATTATGATCGCAGGCTTGAGATATCAAAACGGTCGTATGATATTTTGGTTAATCAAGTTGGTTTTCCTGCTGAAGACATTATTTTCGACCTGAATATTTTCCCTGTGGCAACAGGAATGGAAGAACATAGAAGAAACGCTATCGACTTCATTGAAGCCACCAGATGGGTAAGACAGAATCTTCCTTATGCTTCTGTAAGCGGTGGTGTAAGTAATGTTTCGTTTTCATTCCGTGGAAATGATACCGTAAGAGAAGCCATGCACTCCGTATTCCTTTACCATGCTATTCAGGCCGGAATGAATATTGGTATTGTGAACCCTTCCATGCTGGAAGTATATGATGAGATCAATAAAGAGCTTCTGGAGCTTGTGGAAGATGTGATCCTTGATAAAAGAGAGGATGCTACAGAAAGACTTCTGGAGTATTCCGAAAAAAATAAATCCGTCAAAAAAGAAATCGTTGAAGATCTCGAATGGCGAACAAGGCCTTTACAGGATAGAATTACCCATGCTTTGGTAAAAGGAATCGACCGTTTTATTGAAGAAGATGTAGAAGAGGCCAGAAAACAGGCCGCAAAACCATTGCATGTTATTGAGGTTAATCTTATGACCGGAATGGGCGTTGTGGGAGACCTTTTCGGAAGTGGGAAAATGTTCCTTCCACAGGTGGTAAAATCTGCAAGGGTAATGAAAAGAGCAGTAGCTTATCTGCAGCCTTTTATTGAAGCCGAAAAAGACGGCACAAGGCCAGCTAACGGAAAAATTCTGATGGCGACGGTAAAAGGTGATGTTCATGATATTGGAAAAAACATCGTAAGTGTGGTATTGGGTTGTAACAATTATGAAATTGTAGACCTTGGAGTTATGGTGCCTGCAGAGAAAATTATTCAGACGGCTATCGAACAGAAAGTTGATGTTATCGGATTAAGCGGATTGATCACACCAAGTCTTGATGAGATGGTATATATCGCTTCTGAATTGGAAAGACAAAACCTTAATTTTCCTCTGTTGATTGGCGGTGCAACCACATCAAAAGCCCACACCGCTGTGAAAATCGATTTAAAATATAAAAATGCAGTAGTTCACGTTAATGATGCCTCAAGGGCGGTAAACGTAGTGAGCTCCTTGTTAGGCGACAGAAACAAAGATTATGTTTCAGACCTGAAAGACGAATACTCTGATTTCCGTGAAAAGTTTCTGAACAGACAAATTGATAAAGACTATGTTTCCATTGAAGAAGCTAGAAAGAATCATTTCAGCATCGATTGGGAAAACGAGGATATTTTTACGCCGAATAATTTAGGTGTAACCGTAATAGAAGATCAGGACCTGAATGAGTTGCTTCCGTTTGTTGACTGGTCGCCATTCTTCAGAAGCTGGGACCTTCACGGGAAATATCCGAATATTTTAGAAGATGAGGTGGTAGGAGCCCAGGCTAAAGAATTGTTTAAAGATGCCCAAGTTATTTTAAAAAGAATCCTTGATGAAAAACTGCTGAAAGCAAAAGCCATCTTCGGAATTTTCAAGGCCAACTCCAATGATACTGATGATATCTTAATCTTTGACGAAAATAATGAAGAACAGGCCAGATTCTTAACCTTAAGACAACAGGCTCAACGTTCAAAAGGAAAAGAATATTTAGCGTTAAGTGACTTTATTGCCCCCCAGGCTTCCGGTAAAACAGATTATGTAGGAGCTTTCTGTGTAACTACAGGCTTCGGTACAGACGAACTTGCAGAAGAATATGAAAAAGCCAATGATGATTACAATGCCATCATGGTAAAAGCTTTGGCTGATAGATTTGCAGAAGCTTTTGCAGAATTTTTACATAAAAAAGTAAGAACAGAATATTGGGGCTATGCCAACCAGGAAAATTTAAGCAATGAAGATCTGATCGCAGAAAAATACAAAGGAGTCCGTCCCGCACCGGGTTATCCCGCATGTCCGGACCACCTGGAAAAGAAGACCATCTGGGATCTTTTAAAAGTAGAAGAGAACACCGGAGTTTTCCTTACCGAAAGCCTGGCAATGTTCCCAACGGCCTCCGTTTCCGGATATTATTTCGGAAGCCCGCATGCTAAATATTTTGGACTTGGAAAAATAACCGAAGACCAGCTAAAAGATTATGCAGAAAGAAGAGGCTGTAGCATTCAGGAAGCAAGAAAGTGGTTGTCCCCCAATTTAGCAGATTAAAAAATATCAACAGGCACTTCTTTAAAAGCTAAAAATATAACTAAACTATAAAATGAAGATCACTGAACACATAAAAAATGCAAATGGCAAAACCTTATTCTCTTTAGAAGTGGTTCCGCCCCAAAAGGGGATCGGAATTGAAGATCTGTATACCAACATAGATCCGCTTATGGAGTTTAAGCCCCCTTTTATAGATGTAACTACCTCAAGGGAAGAATATATTTATATTGATAAAGGAAATGGGCTGATGGAACGCCGGATCACCAGAATGCGTCCCGGAACCTTAGGTATTTGTGCCGCCATCCAGCATAAATATAATGTAGATACCGTTCCCCATCTCCTTTGCGGAGGCTTCACCAAAGAAGAAACCGAATATCTTCTGGTAGATTGTATGTACCTGGGAATAGACAATATAATGGCCCTGAGAGGCGATGCCATGAAAGGGCATCAATACTTTGAGCCAACACCGGGAGGTCATGCCAGTGCTATGGATCTCGTTCATCAGATTAATGATCTGGGAAGAGGGAAATACCTTCACAATGATGAAAAAGCCTGTGATGAACTTAATAAATTCTGCATAGGAGTAGCCGGTTATCCGGAAAAACATATGGAAGCACCTTCCATGAATTATGACCTGAAATGGCTGAAAGAAAAAGTAGATGCCGGAGCAGATTATATCGTTACTCAAATGTTTTTTGACAATAAAAGATTTATTGAATTTGTGACTAAGGCCAGAGAAATGGGAATTACCGTTCCTATTATCCCGGGAATTAAACCTATTGCGACCAAAAAGCACCTGAAGATCCTGCCGCAGGTTTTTAAAATAGACCTTCCTGAAGAGCTGATCAACGAAGTGGAAAATGCTAAAAATAATGAAGCGGTAAAACAGATCGGGATCGAGTGGGCTATTGCCCAATGCAAAGAATTGCTTGATTTTGGAGTTCCTGTGCTGCACTTTTACTCCATGGGAAAAAGTGACAATATTAAAAAAGTAGCCGGAGAGCTATTCTAATAGAGTATCAAAAATGAAAGGAGCCCTGCTATCAATAGCAGGGTTTTTTATTTAAAGGATAGGATGTCTTTCAAACTCTCTAGTGCGGTCAAATAAATACCGGTACGTAGCCAGTTTTCTGGTCACAGTCGTGTCAAGACTCTCAGCTATTTTTATCATTTTAGGATTAAAATCTCCGATCCACTGGAGCTCCGTAGTTTTAAAATCCGTATGCTTTCTCAGGTGCTGCGTTCCTTCCCAGATCATATAGCCGTCAATACCTTTCTTCTGCCATTCCGGAACAACACCAAATACCAGTCCCACCATTTTTTCATTCTTTTTGAATTGCTTTATCCACAAAAATTTAAGCTTTTCAACAATCCCGAATTTACCGTTCAGATATTTGAACCACTGGTTCACATCCGGAAGATTCATCCACATGGCAATAGGTTTTTCATTTTCATACACAAACCAGGAAATATGCTCATTGATAATAGGTTTCATGGTTCTGAACATTTTGAGGACCTTTGCTTCTTCCAGCTGCTTGCCTTCGCCATGGGCAGCCCATGCCTGATTATATATTTCTGTAAAATCTTTTGCAAACTTAGGCAGATCATTCTTTTTCATCGGTCTTGCAGAGATGGCCGGGTTTCTGCTGTGCTTGGTATGCATTAGGGTAAAGATCCTTGAAACCTCCGCAAAAATCGGTCTTGAAAAACAGAGCTGTTCAAAATATACTTTGAAGCCATAATTTTCAAACAAGTCTTTGTAATATGGAAAATTGTAATTCATTCCGAAAAGCGGTTCAGCAAAACCTTCCGTCAGAAGTCCCCAGAACTTATCCCGTTCCCCGAAATTAATAGGACCGTCCATAGCTTCCATGCCTCTTTCCTGAAGCCAGTGTTTGCAGTGGTCAAAAATAAAATCCGCTGTTTTCTGATCATTGATACAGTCGAAAAAACCTATTCCGCCGGTGGGTTGTTTCTGTTCATAAAGAGTAGACATGAACACGGCCACTTTCCCTACTATTTCATTCTCTTTGTTTTTAAATAAGAACCGGGCACATTCGCCATTCACGAAAGATTTATTCTTTTCAGGATCAAAAATCTCTTCGATGTCCTGATTTCTGGGTCTTATATAGCTTTTGTCATGCCGGTAAAGTTGGGCAGGAAATTCTAAAAATTTCTTTTTCTGGTTGTCACTCTGTACTTCTTCGACAATAATCATAAGGCTAAGTTGAGAAAGGATAATGTTTTTCGTTCAAAATGAAATTGATGAACAGATTTTATCCGTATTTTTGTTGCAAATTAAATAAAAATGGTTGATTTTACCGATAACGACGATGATATTTTCACAGGAAAAGAACATACGCCTATTAGGAAAGATGCTTTTGATAAATCGCCACAGGAAAAAATAGAAAAAATTACCGAACTTTTCGGTGAGATTATGGAAACACTGGGGATGGATATGACGGATGATTCTTTAAAAGATTCACCAAAGCGTGTTGCCAAAATGTATGTTAATGAAATTTTTGGAGGGCTCCTTCCTGAAAATAAGCCGGGAATTTCCACGTTCTCTAATAAATATAAATACCGCCAGATGCTGGTGGAAAAAGATATTACGGTATATTCTTTCTGCGAACACCACTTTCTGCCGATCATCGGAAGAGCCCATGTTGCCTATATTTCAAACGGTGAAGTGATTGGCCTTTCCAAGATCAACAGAATTGTGGATTATTATGCAAAAAGGCCACAGGTTCAGGAAAGACTGACCATGCAGATCGTAGATGCCCTGAAAGAAGCATTGGGTACAAAAGATGTAGCCTGTATTATTGATGCCAAGCATTTATGCGTCAACTGCAGAGGAATAAAAGATACAGCAAGTTCTACCATTACGGCAGAATTGAGTGGTATTTTCAGAACCAACCCGATCACCAGACAGGAATTCCTGCATTATGTGGGAAGTCATGCTAAACTTGATTATTAATAAATGGACTATCAGATTCTAAAAAATATTGTTAATGCCGAACTTCAGAGATTTGAAACAATTTCAGAAGAAGAATGGTCCTATAAAATTTCACCGGAAAAGTGGTCCAAAAAAGAAATTTTAGGCCATCTTTGCGATAGTGCTCTTACCAATATCAGAAGATTTGTGGTAACACAATACAAAGAAAATGATACTATTGTATATGATCAGGATTTTTGGGTAAAAGCGCAGAATTATCAGGATATTCCGGTTTCGGAAGTGATCAGCCTTTGGAAATCTTTGAATTTTCAGATTGTTCATACTGTGGAAAATATTCCTGACGAAGCTTTGAAAAGAATTTGTGATACAACAAAAACAGTTCCTCAAACCTTTACTTTGGAATACATTATTCAGGATTATATTGATCATCTGCAATATCACTTAAAAGCAATTTAATAATGGTAATATTTAAAAGAGTTTCAAATAAAATTTTTCTCACGACAATTATCTGTTGTGGTTAGAATTATTTTAACTAATTTTTAAATCCTTTAATCATTGAATCTTTTAACTTAAAAAAATGCAATTAAAACTATATAACTCCCTTACAGGAGAAAAAGAAATATTTAAACCAATTTTAGAAGGAAACGTCGGAATGTATGTCTGCGGACCTACCGTGTACAGCAATGTGCATTTGGGAAATGTAAGAACATTTCTTTCCTTTGATTTTATATACCGTACCCTGATGCATTTGGGGTATAAAGTAAGATATGTCAGGAATATTACAGATGCAGGCCATCTTACAGACGATGGGAACGTAGATAACGACAGATTCGTAAAACAGACGCGTCTTGAAAAGTTGGAACCCATGGAAATCGTACAGAAATATACGGTCGATTTTCACAAAGTGTTGGAAATGTTCAACCTGTTGCCTCCCAATATTGAACCGACAGCGACAGGTCACATCGTGGAGCAGATCGAATTGACCCAGAAACTTATTGAAAGAGGTTTTGCCTATGAAAGCAACGGTTCTGTATATTTTGATGTTCTGGAATACAATAAAAGAGGATTGAATTACGGTGAACTTTCAAAACGTAATATCGAAGAGCTTTTTGCCAATACCCGTGATCTTGACGGTCAGGGCGAAAAGAAGAATCCACAGGATTTTGCACTATGGAAAAAAGCATCTCCTGCTCACATTATGAGATGGAATTCCCCTTGGGGTGAAGGTTTCCCGGGATGGCACCTTGAATGTACTGCCATGAGCACGAAATATTTAGGTGAAAAATTCGATATCCATGGTGGTGGAATGGACTTGAAATTCCCGCACCATGAATGCGAAATCGCACAGGGGAAGGCTTGCAATGATACGGCTCCGGTTAATTACTGGATGCATGCCAATATGCTGACAATGAATTCTCAGCGTATGAGTAAATCGACGGGGAACTATATCCTTCCGATGCAGTTGGTTACAGGAGAAAATGATTTCTTTGAAAAACCTTTCCATCCTTCTATCGTACGTTTCTGTTTCCTGCAGGCACATTACAGAAGTGTGCTGGATATTTCAAACGATGCGATGATGGCCAGTGAAAAAGGTTTCATCAGATTAATGGAGGCTGTTAAAGTATTAAATTCGATTACTCCGGATAATGAAAAACGGTCTGAATTCAATCTTCAGGAATGGAAAAATAAATGTTACGATGCTTTAAATGATGATTTCAATTCTCCGATCCTGATTGCTCATTTATTTGAAGCTGTGAAATATATTTTTGCTTTAAATGATGGTAAAGAAACAATCTCTGCTGAGGATCTTGAAGATTTAAAGTCAACATTACATGCCTTTATATTTGACGTGTTAGGACTTCAGAGTATCGAAGAAAATAATAACGAAAAACTCGATCAAACTTTAAAAGTTTTAATAGAGCTGAGAAATCAGGCAAGAAAATCAAAAAACTTTGACCTTTCAGATCAGATCAGAGATAAGCTGCTTGCTGAAGGCATTGAATTAAAAGACGGAAGAGACGGAACAACTTACGTTCTGAATTAACCTAAAATACATAAACACAGCTCCCGCTGATGACGTGGATTCTGCAGATAAATCTGTTGCAATCCGTGTGATCGACGGGAGTTCTTTTTTTTGCTGAGGTCAGGCAATCCTACTTTTACGATTAACTGCTGGTATAATTTTTTGCAGATTTTACTTATTTGTGTTTTCTTGAAATTTAAATCACTGACTCTACTTATGTCAGCTAAGCTGGCAATCTTTGCTTCTTTAAAATATACAGCTTAATCATCAATCTTTACGTTAAAAAAACACTACTATCACAAATTGTTTTCACTAATACTACCATGCTACTGTCAGTGTTATTGGTGAAATTTGTGTTTAAAAGAAAAAAAATAATTTATCAAAACTTCAACGTTTAGATTAAATGATTGTAAATATTATGTAAATGATATTATTTTTTTATGATTCAATTTGTAAATTGTGTAACTTAGTTATAACTAAAATGATCACGAATCTAAATTCTACATTGTATGAAAAAACATTTATTCCCTCTTTTCCTGCTTGTGTTTGGTGCTAATGTCCAGGCGCAGCAGGACTTTTTTGCTATTGCCGGAAAAGATACTTCCAGCATAGTTTTCAGTGATTTCCGTGCCATGGATGCGGTAAGCGGTGCTTCCGGAGAAAAATTGTTTTCGGCGGATACTGCGGTAAACGTATTTTCTCAGGAAAGAAAAGGTCAGGTATCTGAGGATAAGAATTCCTACAGCCACTCTCAAGCAGTTACTATGGCGGCTCTGGCTTATGATCCTTTGAATAATAATTTGGTGTATATGCCGATGTTTTCATCAAATATTTATGTTTTGAATGCCAAGACTAAAGAAATTATTTTGGTAGAAAATACCGTGGCAAGAGTAACTTCCTGTGATATCAATTCCCACATCACAAGAATGACTACAGGATATGACGGAAATATTTATGCTCTTAATAACGCAGGAACACAGTTGCTTCAGATCAGCAGAAAAGGAAGTCAGTATACAGTCAGTGACCTTGGGATTATTAAGGATGATGCTTCCAATGGGAAAAATTCATTTACGGCTATTGAAACGGGTTTCGGAGGTGACATGATTGCAGATGCTGAAAATAATTTTTATGTTTTTTCAGCTTCAGGAAATGTTTTTAAGGTAATTACAAAAGAATTGAAAGCCAAATTTATAGGTAAAATATCCGGTATTCCTGAAAATTATTCAGTGAATGGATCTGCTGTCAATGCTAAAGGAAAAGTAATTATTGCAAGTGCCAAAGGAGACAGTTTATATGAAGTAGACCTGTTGACTCTTCAGGCAAAAGCTCTTCCGGGTGGAGGAAAACCTCATATTTATGATCTTGCAAGCAGATATTTTGCCAATGACAGAACTTCTTCGGTAAATACATTAGCTAATATTGATATCTATCCGACCAGAGTAGATGAACACTTTATCAACATTAGTGTAAATGATAAAGCTGTAAAAGGAAATTTAAAACTTAGTGTTTTTGATCTTTCCGGGAAAAATGTAACGGAACAGAATCTATCTGTAAAAGATGGCTCGCTCAATCAGCAGGTTTATCTCAAAAATTTAGTCAATGGAGCTTATATTGTAAGCATTACAAATGAATCCGGTAAAGTAATATTAAGTAAAAAAATTATTGTTACAGAATAAAAGCTTAGATAATTGATATAAATTCCATTTAACTCTAATAAAATATAAAGCCTTTTCAAGTTATTTTGGAAAGGTTTTTTAATGATTATTTGATCTTCAATAAGTTTTGTTTTTCGATATTAAAATGTATTTTTATAAAAAAAATATAGATGAAGCTATACTTTAATGTAGGATATAATGCAAAGGCAGGACAGAGTTTACTGCTCCTGATTGTGGATGAGGAAGGAGCTGTTGTCCAGACTCATGCCCTGTTTTATGCAGAAAACGGCATCTGGAAATGTGAAGTGGATTATTTTTCAAAATCAGTCTCATATAAATATCAGCTTACAGATGAAAAAGGCAATATTCTTAGAGAAGAATTTGTGCTGCACCATCTTAATTTCCCGCATAACTACAAAGAGTTTATTATTTTCGATGAATGGAATAATAAAAATTTCCCTGAGAACTATTTGAACAATAAGATCCTTTATAATAAGCTTAATCAGTTTGTTCCCGAAAAAGCTGCAGTTTTAAAAAAGCATACCCATTTATTCAGAATTGAAGCACCTGTTTACAATCCCGACTGGGAAATTGCCCTCTTCGGAAGTACAGCTTCTCTGGGGAACTGGAATTATGATAAAGCGATCCGTCTTTCACAGACAGATTTTGGAGTTTGGGAAGCTTCCGTTGAAATTCCTGAGAATGAATTTATCCAATTTAAATATTGTCTCTACAGCAAAAAAGAAGGAAAAATTATTGATGTCGAAACCGGTGAAAATAGATTTACGGTTGCTAATCAGTTGAAAGATGTGCTGCAGATTGTTTCCAATCATTATTTTAAATTCAAGTCTTACCAGATGTATCATGATGCTGGTGTGGCAGTTCCTGTGTTTTCTTTAAGAAGTGAGAACGGTTTTGGAGTAGGAGAATTTTCCGATCTTAAAAAGCTGGCCGACTGGACGAAGGAAACCAATCTGGGTATTATCCAGATCCTTCCGATAAATGATACTACTGCCAATTATTCCTGGACGGATTCTTATCCTTATGCGGCGGTTTCTGTCTATGCTTTGCATCCGCAGTATATTTGCCTGGAAAATCTTGACTTTGCTTTACCGGAAGAATTAGTTTCTGAGTATCAGTCTGAAAAAGAGGCATTGAATGCTCTTGACCTGATTGATTATGAAAAAATGATCGCAGGAAAATGGAAGTTTTTAAAAGCAGTTTTCAATGCAGGAAAAGAGAAAATTTATAAGGACAGGAACTTTAAAAAATTTATAAAAGACAACGATTACTGGCTGACTCCTTATGCCGCATTCTGTGTACTCAGGGATAAATATAAAACTCCGAACTTCAACGACTGGAAAACCCATAAAAAATATATTGCAGGAAAAATTTCACAGTTTTTCACCACAAAAAGCAAAGATTATGATGCTTCCATGCTTCATGCCTGGGTGCAGTACCAGCTTCATTTACAACTGAAAGATGCTGTAGATTACATCCACAGCTTAGGAGTATCCTTGAAAGGAGATCTTCCGATCGGTATTTATAGACATTCTGTGGAAGCATGGACAGAACCTGAGCTTTTCGGGATGGATTTCCAGGCCGGAGCACCGCCGGATCAGTTTACAGAGCTGGGTCAGAACTGGGAATTTCCAACATACAACTGGGAAGCCATGAAGGAAGATGATTACCGCTGGTGGAAAAACAGGTTTAAAGCACTTGAGCAGTATTTCGATGCTATGAGAATTGATCATATCTTAGGATTTTTCAGAATCTGGAGGATGCCAATTTCTGCTACACAAGGGATTTTAGGCTACTTTTATCCTGCGGTTCCTATTGTTCTGGATGAATTTAAAGCAAGGCATATTCCTTTTGATTTCAACAGATACTGTAAGCCTTTCATCAATGAAAGAATTTTGTGGGAATATTTCGGGGAAGACAGCAGTAAAGTTTTTGAATTTATTAACAGCAATAATGACGGAACATACTCCTTCAAAGAAGAATTTGATACCCAGAGAAAGCTGGCAGAATTTTTCAAAAAGAACCCAAAAGGCTCTGTAGAAGAAAAACTTATCTCTTTATGTGCCAATGTTTTGTTCCTTACTGAAGAAAGGAATGGCGAAACAGTATATCATCCAAGATTTAATGTGTTTAATACCCACTCCTATAAATATCTTTCAGAATGGGAAAGGAAGGCGATTTATGAGCTGTACCATGATTATTTCTTCAGAAGACAGGATCACCTATGGTACGAGAAAGCGATGGAGAAACTGCCGGTTATTCTTAATGCAACGAAAATGCTGATCTGTGGCGAAGACCTGGGAATGGTTCCTGCCTGCGTGCCTGTTGTAATGGATGAGCTGGCGATCATTGCTTTAAAAGTACAGCGAATGCCGTCAGACAATATTCCGTTTTACAATCCTAAAAAAGCTGATTATATGAATGTGGTAACGGCTTCCTCACATGACAGCTCAACGCTGAGACAATGGTGGAAGGAAGATCCTGCACTAACACAGAAATATTTTAATCAACAATTGGTGCAGTATGGAAAAGCTCCGGACGAAATGGATTCTCATCTTGCAGAAATCATTATGAAACAGCATCTTTACACTGATGCGATGCTTGCTGTTTTCCCAATCCAGGAATTTCTTGCAACGGAACCTGAGCTGACCAATCAGAACATGGATAATGAGAGGATTAATAACCCTGCAGTTTTCCCACATTACTGGCGCTACAGGATGCATTTAAAGCTCGAGGACTTAAAAGGTAAAAAATATTTCAATGAAAAAATAGCCTATTGGATAAAAGATAGCGGAAGATTATAAATTTAACATTTGATTATCAATTAGTTAAAAGTAAATTAAAAGAAGTTTCATCTTAGGATTTAACTTCTTTTTTTTATTTATATCCAAAAGATAGAATAGAGATATTCTGCTATATACTAACCAATTAACGATTAGAGATGAAAAAAATACTTTTGGGATTTGCTTTGGGACTGGCAGCTTTGTCTTCCGCCCAGCAGTATCCAAATAACGGATGGGGAGATGATGGATATTATCAGAATGGAGATGGCTATTATAATGATGAGGATGACAGAAATTATTTCCCGGACGATTATTACTATAACTATCCTCAGGATTATTATCCAAGCGATTATTACCAGGGATACTATAATGACTACAGAAACAGTGTTGTAAATATCAACTGGAATGTATTCTTCAGAGATAACAGATTGAACCGATGGCAGATTGATCAGATCTTAAGTCTTAATAACCTGTATGTGAATTTTTCTACATGGAATAATTTTTACAGATACAATCCTGACAGATGGTATTATGACAGATTCTATGCATTGGAAAGAATTTTAGGGCCAAGAGTATTTGTTGTTTTCCAAAACAATTATTACCGTGGAGCAAGCCCGATTGTTTACTTCCAGAATTACAGAAGAACCTATTATGCACCGAGATATGCAGTAATGCCGAGATACAGGAATGTAAACATCAATGTGTACAGAGTAGATAGAGCGAAGTTCCGAAGAATGGACAACCCTACTTTTAATGTAATCAGAAGCAGCAGATCTGATAATGGATTCAGAGGATCCAGAGATAATAATTCCGGAGGTTTCCGTAAGCAGGCTGATCAGAACAACGGTTTCCGCAATGAAAATAATGGGGTAAGAAATAACGGAGGATTCAGAGGGAATTCAGAAAATAACGGAACACGTGGAGGATTTGGAAATAATGGTGGTAACGGAGGTTTCAGAGGAAATAATGAACCGAACAGGGAAAGGGCTCCGCAAAGAGAAAATAACAGTGGAGGATTTGGAAATAATGGTGGTAACAGAGGCTTCAGAGGAAATAATGAAGCGAACAGGGAAAGAACTCCACAAAGAGAAAATAATAGTGGAGGGTTTAGAGGAAACAGTGGAGGTTCCAGATCTGAAAATTCACCGAGACCACAGAACGACCGCGGCAGTGAAAACAGAGGGGGTGGTTTCAGAGGCAGACTGGTAAACAGATAAAATAATAATTTTCATATATTATATTTAAGTGGTGTGAAGGGCAGATTTTAGGATCTGTCCTTTTTTTTATTATTTTAATATTAAAAATTAACATTTTTTATGAATATTTCAGTTTAACTTATCTTTTAACTAATAATCAAAAAGATGTATAACAATTAATTAAATATTTTTTAAGATGAAAAAATTAGTTTTAGCAATAGCATTTATTGGAATAGGAGGTTTTGCAATGGCACAACAGACCATAACGACTCCGCAGGACAAACAGGCAAGAAGAGCAGAGATGCAGCAAAAAATGCAGCAAAAGCATCAGGAGCACCTTGATCAGATGCAGAAAGATCTTAACCTGAACGCGTCTCAGGTTGCGCAGATTAAAAGCCTTCATGAAAAAAGAAAGTCTGAAATGAAAGCTGACTTTGATAAAAATAAAGAAGCAAGACAGGCTAAAATGGAAGACATGAAAGCCAAAAGAGCTCAGATGGATGCTGATATGAAAAAAATCCTGACTCCTGATCAGTATGATAAATGGCAGGCCGACAGAAAAGCTAAAATGGAGCAGAGAAAGGTGGCAATGAAGGACAGAAAAATGATGAGGAAACCTATGAATACTGCGGTTCAGGAAGCAAAATAACAGTTCATAATTTTGATTTTTTAATGTATGAAGGACGGGTTTTCTCTCGTCCTTTTTGTATTAATTTTCATTAAAACCTTTGATTTCGGGCTTTTATTCCTTATTTTTGACTATAAATTTATACTTATGATCAGCGAAAAAATTGCAACGTTAATTAACGAACAGATAGCTCACGAACAATATGCCGCACAATATTATCTTTCAATGTCTGCCTGGTTTTCAGGAAAAGATCTTGACGGGATTGCGAATTACTTCAGGGTTCAGAGCAAAGAAGAATTGATGCATGCGGATAAAATGTTTGATTTTTTAAATGACGTAGGAGGGGAGATTATCATCGGAGAGATTGCAAAACCTCCACATGAATTCGAAAACGCTACTGATATTTTCGAAAAAGCATTGGAACACGAGAAAAAAGTAACCAGAAGTATTTTCAACATTGTGAAAAATGCTAATGATGAAGGAGATTTTGCAACAACTTCTTTCCTACAGTGGTTCATTAATGAGCAGGTAGAAGAAGAGGCTAGCGCTTCACAGTATGTTACAAAGATCAAGATGGTGTGCGATAATCCATCCGCATTATATCTTTTTGATCAGGAATTGTCTCAGAGAGTTTTTGTATCGGCTACAACAGCCTAAGCAAATTATATGGTAAAACTCGCCCCGCCGTTCGGAGAACGGCGGGGCGAGTTATTTTCATTATCAGGTTATCCACAAAATATCTGGAAGATGTGCTTTCTATTGTGAATAATATTATTTTTTTAATTTATTATATTCTGTTGTTAATCAGTGTATTGATGCCTTGTTTTTAAACTTATCAACATCCTGGTGTGGAAAACTTTGTGGAAAAGATAATACAGATTCCTGCTATAGATAGATCAACTGTGTCTTTAGTACTTTTCTTCCCAGACTTTCCAGAATACGTTTATAATTCTCAATTTGCTGCTGATTCTTTTCCGTTTCTTCACCCGTTTTGAAATCTACAATTACATAGCCTTCTTCACTCTTCAGGATACGGTCAGGCCTGAAAATATGGCTTTGTCCTCTTTCTGAGATCATAATATCTTTTTCATTGATCACTTCCCATTTCTCGTCAAAAAATTCAGCGTATTTTCTGATGATCTGAACTAAAGTTTCCTGGATCTCATTTTTCTCTTCCAATGTGATCTGTCCGTCCAGAACGTAGCTTTCCAGGACTTTGGCTGTATCTTTTTCCGTATTGATTTTCGAAAGTAATTCATGGACAAAAAGCCCGATCCTTACCTTTTCGTTCCGCACCTGGTAATTTTTGGAGGGAGTCGCAATCTTGATGGACGCTCTGTTTTCATTGATATTTTTAAGGTTCTGAATATCCTTGGTCTTAAATAATGATGTTTTATCTTTAGAATACTTTTTCAGCATTTCCGGATGGACTTCATACAGATCGAATTCATCAGATTCTTCCGTATTTTTTCCGTTGAAAAATTCCAGCAGCTCAAGATTATTAGATGTTTTATTCGCTTTCTGAAGATAGAAAAACAGCTGTTCAACAGGACGGGTAGTCGCTACATACTGGAGACATAATCTGTCAATAAGGTTTTTGTAAGAATTTTTCTTATTAAATGCCTCTATTTCTTCATCATAAACCTCAAGGTTTTTGCTGAACTGATTGATGTTGACTGATTTCAAAGCATCATCGTTATTGGTGTCAAACCAGTTAGTGAATTCATTGTCCCTGTTTTTATTCATCATCGGGATAAATACAATCGGGAATTCCAGTCCTTTCGATTTATGAATGGTCATGATCTGCACAGCATCAATATTTTCTGAAGCCTGGATTGTATAAGCAGAAGCCTCTTCATCCCAGTATTTCAAAAATTCTTTCGTGCTGGCTCCGGCATTCTGTGTAAAGTTGAAAAGCATTTCAAGGAAATTCAGAAGAAAATCTGTTTCTTTGTTTTCCACAGCAAATTCATTGATGTAATATTCCACAAAATTATACAGATTGAACCTCGGAAAGTTGTCCTGTTTCAGCTTCAGGGAATAAGTATTCTGAATAAACTGAAGAATTTCCTCATGCGTTTCTATCTCCAGGATTTTGTTCATTTCCAATGTGAAATCTGCCATATGAATTCTTCCCAAAGCATTCAGATAATACATCATCATGATCAGATTGGGCTTGTTCTTAGGATTGATTTCCCACCGAAGAAATTCAATAACAGCCTTTAAGGTATTGGAAAGTTCCAGTGTCAGGCCTTTATCAGAAATTGTTTTAATATTCGTTTGTTCCCCATGGTAGTTCACTTTCAGATTTCCCAGTTTTTGAGAATAGCTGAAAATATCAAAATTACCGCGGCATAAGATTGTAATGTCAGAAAATTTAAAGCCATTATCCAGGCTTTCCTGAATGTCCTTCCGCATTCTTTCAGAAGTATCATTATAAAAATCCTCATTCGTAAGATTTTCGATCAGGCTGACTTTTACACGGCCTTCAATCTGAGATTTCGAGCTTTGTTCAGCATCTTCCCCGAAAATATTCCGATGTTCCTCCTCCAGACCTTCCGAATGATACCGGTACAGCTCATTATTGAACTGTACAATATTTTTAGCACTTCGCCAGTTGTCCTTTAAAACAAGAAGAGCTGCTTCCTTTGGCGAAAATTCTTTTTTGTTGATAATATCCAGCATCAGCTTACTTTCTCCACCCCGGAACCTATAGATACTCTGTTTGGGATCTCCTACAAGCGTAAAAGAAGTATTTTCTGTAGAAACACTGTGATCACGTAACGGAATAAAATTCTGCCACTGCAGTTCCGAAGTATCCTGAAATTCATCAAAGAAATAATGCTGAAACTGTGAACCTACCTTTTCATAAATAAAGGCTGATGGCTCATTTTTAAGATTTTCATTGATCAGAATATTAAATTTTGAAAGCAGAACAAGGTCATTCTCTTCCTCAATTTTTTTTAATTCATCCTGAATGTCTTTATTCACCTTTAACGGAAGAAGGGCAGATAGAATCTTTTCCTTCTTTTGGGTTTCAATGTATAAAAGGATCAGCTGCATTCTGTTGTCAAGAAGTTGGTCCAGAATCTCGAAGATCTCAGGTTCCTTACTTTTGGATTTAGAAGAAGCTCCCTTCCTGTAATTGTTGACTACAGATTCTTCCTGCGTTGTGGGAAATGGAAATCCCGGTCTTTTCTGATTGTAAAAATCCTGAACCTTAGTGAAAAATCCACCGATCCCGTTTTTTCCCTGTGCAAAATCTTCTATATCAATATTTCTGGACCGGAAAATCTCAATAGATTGGGCCGCAAGCTCGGCGGACCGTTTTTTATTCTGGACGATTTCTTTTCTGAGCGTATTTTTTATATTCTCGTAATTCGTGTCATCAAAGCTTTTGTTGCTTTTCAGATGTTCATAGTGAATATCCTTTACAAACTCTTTTGCAGAATCATAAAGATTTTTATTAAGATTGATCCTTTCATTATTTTCCAGACTGTAATCCACATAATCCATGAAAGAATTGGAAATGTTTTCATTCTCACCGATTTGGTCCAGCATTTTATCTACAGCTTCGATCAGAAACGGTTCAGCTTCAATTTCAAGATTAAAGTTTTTGGCTAAACCCAATTCGTAGGAAAAGCTTCTTACCAGTCTTGAATTAAAACGGTCAATTGTTCCGATGTTCAGCGTTGAATAATTGTGAAGCACATAATCCAGCAGTTTCTTGGAACGGTTATGGAGCTCGTCAATCGTAATTTTCAGTCCATCAGCTTCAAATGCTTTCTGAATGTTTTTCAGGTCACTGTTTTGTGCAAAATTATCCGCTGAAAAGTTTCCCAGCCAGGATAAAATTCTTTCCTTCATCTCATTGGCCGCTTTATTGGTAAAAGTAAGCGCGAGAATATTCCGGATCGACTGCTGTTGATTGGGGTAGCGGAGACAGATCATCAGAAGCCTCTGGACAAGGGCATATGTTTTCCCCGACCCGGCTGAAGCATTGATCACTGTATAAGAATTTTGCATTGCTGAATTTAGAATTGAGACTGCAAGTTAGCTAATTTTTAAGTGAAATTTTAACAATTCAGAGTGGCGATTTAACAGTTTCCCAAGCAAAAATCAAAAAGAAATCCTAAAACACGTTAACTGTGGTTAAACTTACCATTTAATTTAAAAATAATTTTAGATTTGCTCTATAAAAAACTGTCCGTGAAATTTAAACTACTCTTTTTTCTTACTACTCTTTTTTTCATAAACACCCATGCCCAAAATTATATTTTTGGAAAAGTAGTTTCTGAAGATAGTTCAGAAATCCCGGATGTAACTGTAATTAATATCAGGACTGATGAAAGAACGGTTACGAACCGGGACGGACACTTTATGGTTTCCGGAAGAGCAGGGGATGAACTTCGCTTTGTAAAGGCAGGCTACGAACGTCTCGTTAAAAAAGTTTCCAAGGAAAATATAGAATCTCCCATTAATATCACTTTAGAAAGAGCCACCATATTGATTCCCGAAGTAGAAATCAAGCAGGGAATTACCGGTGATCTTAAAATAGATGCAAAAAACCTGAACAGACCTAAAAAAGTTGAAAAGCTAATCAAAGATATTGACGGGTATATTGCACGGAAATCAGACCCAAGAATACTGGCAGCGAAACCCGGAGAATTTGTACAGCCAAAAGGGCAGGGATTTTCTATTGGGAAAGTGAAAAACAAATGGGATGATATTGATCTTGGCAGTTATCTGAAAACAGCTCTTGGTGAGGAATACTTCACGGATTTAAAAATTGAAAAGTCTCAGATAGATCATTTTATAAGCTATGTTCTGGCCGGTGGCTTTGAAAGGAAAGCTATCCTGAAATATGGTTTCTGCAGTGATGCTGATCTTTATAGATTTCAACGTTTTGTACTGACGAGAATTTCCTCTTACCGCGCTCCACAGACTCAAAGATAAACATAGATGAGAACTTATATTAAACAAAGCCTTTACGTAATTCCTTTTTTTGTTTCGGCAGAATATTTTTCCCAGCAGCAGATAACCGGAACAGTGACAGATAACAGCAAAAAAAATATAAACCCGGTTTTAATTATCAATGTTTCCAACAGGAAAAGCACATTGAGTGATACTTCGGGGAACTTTACGATAGAAGCATCGGAAAATGATGAACTTAGATTTGTAAAAGAAGGATATTGCCGTTTTGATAAAAAGCTGAGGAAGGAAGATTTCAGTTCTCCTTTAATGATAAGCCTTGACAAAACTGAAATAGAAATTCCTGAAGTAAAGATCACATATAAACCTACGGGTAATCTGGAAAGAGACAACAGGTATCTTAATGAATCCAGAAAAGTGGTGTCTTTAAGATCAGAGTTGGATGAGTATATGAAAAGCCCACTGAATGAAGCTTTACCGGATAATACGGTTTCAAAAACCTTTAAACCTGATTATAATGCCGGGCAGGTAAGTATTTTAGGAGTTTTGGATGCCGCTGTAGGTTTGTTCAAAAAAGCGACAGAACTTAAAATTACCAAAGCCAATTATACGGAAACACAGGATTTTATCAAAAGAGTAAAGGAAGAAATAGACTTACAGTTTCTGAGAAAATATGGCATGGATGAAGATCAGATAGATTATTTTTTAATCTATGCTAATGATACCCGGATGATGGCAAAAAAATACAGGAAAAACTTTAAGGCTGATATTGTAGAGTATGAATTAAAAGTAGCCTTTGCAGAATACAGAAAAACCCATAAACTGGACAGTATTTAATCTTAACGAATAAGAGGATGAGCTTTGCAGGTGGAAATATTGGCATTAATGACTGGAGAAAAGTTTCATTTCTTCTTGTATTCATGTTTAATAATTTCTTCTCACAGCAGACAGTTACGGGCCGTATTACCGATGATAGTGGCGAAAACCTAAGTTCAGTGATTATTATCAACATGTCTAATGACCAAAAAACCTATTCCAATTCTATGGGGCAGTTCTCTATTGAAGCTAATCCAAATGATGAGTTGAGATTTGTAAAAGCAGATTTCAGGAGGGTTTCTGCTACAGTTCCCGCTAATGGTTTCAGTTCTCAGCTTTTGGTTGTTCTGATTCCGATCCCAAAAGAAATTGAAGAAGTAAAGGTAGTTAAAAAACCGACCGGAGATCTTGAGACGGATTCAAGGCTGGCCTCAAAAGTAGATAAAGGTGAGATGGTACGCCAGGCAGTAGGCTTACCCCAACCCGTCGGGAAAATGAGGGAAAAGCCGGCAGAAGTGAAGCAGGTGCTTATTCCGATACTTTTAGGGAGCCTGGATGTACAGGGAGCTTATGATTTGATAAGCGGAAAAGCAAGGCGCCAGAAAAGACAATACAGGTATGATGATCTGCAGGAACATATTGCATGGGTAAGAAACAGAGTGGATAATGAATACTTTACCCAGGCGGGAATCCCGGAAGAAAGAATTTCAGAGTTTATACAGTATTCCTTTGAGGCTAAACCCCAGGTGCGCACTTATGTAAAAGCAAAAAATTTATCCGGAGTATTATTGAGAATGGAAGAAACCATGCCTGTTTACCTTGAAAGATTGAAACAGAAAAAAATACAGCAATAATGTTAAAAAAATCTTAAAATTCGGAATAGAAATTGATGTACTCTTACTTAAATTAATCAATCACAATTTCTATGAATAAAAATATTATTGCGGTAGCAGTCGGAGCACTGGGATTTGTCCTTGGGCTTGGCTTTTTAGGGAATGCTATTAAAAACAGAAATAAATCTGAAAATACCATTTCCGTAACAGGATTGGGCACCAAACAGTTTACTTCCGATCTGATCACATGGTCCGGAAGTTTTTCCAAAAATAATTCCGATTTAAAAGCGGCTTATGATGAGCTGGCCATAGACAGGAAGGTGATTAATGATTATCTCGTTTCAAAGGGCATTAAACAAAACGAAATCGTGTTTTCTTCTGTAGATATTCAAAAACAGTTCAGAAGTTATAATGATTCTAATGGGAATTATGTTCAGGGTGAATTCTCTGGCTATAATCTTACCCAAAAAGTATCTATTGAAAGTAAAGAAGTTGTAAAAATTGAGAATCTGTCCAGAAATATTACAGAGATCATCAATCGGGGTATAGAATTTACGTCCTCAGCACCATCTTATTTTTATACCAAACTGGCAACAGTAAAACAGGAAATGATCGCCAGCGCAACTAAAGATGCTAAAGAAAGAGCTGAGAAAATTGCAGAAAATTCAGGGAGCAGCCTGGGAAATCTTAAAAAGGCCACAATGGGTGTTATTCAGATTACCGAGCCCAACTCCAATGAAGATTATTCCTACGGTGGAACATTCAACACTTCTTCCAAAGAAAAAGAAGCCAATATTACCATAAAACTGGAATATGAAGTCAACTAAAAACCTCTGTAAATAACCGTCTATCTATTCCCCTCCTCCGGAGGGGTGGCAGATCGAAGATCTGACGGGGTGGTTAAAAAAATAAACCGCCGGAAATTCTCCGGCGGTTTTTATATTTTAATGATACACAACATCATAAATTTCATCTTTTACACGTTTCAGATCTTCGGGTGTATAATTGGCCAGCAGCCAAAGATCAAGAGACTTTTTCCCTTCACCATAACTCGGCTGTACATACATTTCATCGATCAGGGTAAATCCGTTTTTCTGATAAAAAGAATAGCGTCTTTTCGCATCGTCCCCCAAATGATCAGGTTCTATTTCTAAAATAATCCTCGGATAATTTTTAAACAGATACCCTGTAATATGTGATCCCAATTTCTGACTTCTGAATGCCTCGAAAACTTCGAAATGTTCTACAAAAACATAAGAACTCAGCTCCCAGATAATAAGATAGCCAATAGCCTGGGATTCATGAAGTACAGAAATTACTTTTACATGAGGATTTGAAAATAAGGCGGTAAATTGTTTCCAGTCCCTTTGCTCATCCGTAGGAAAAGTGCTGGAGTAAGATGTATAAATGTCCTGGACTCTATAGTCTTCGGCAGAAGTAATCGGTAAAAATTCCATAATTATAAATCAAAAACACTAGGTCTTCTTGTAATAAAAATATCTTTGATCCAAAGCGTAAATGCGAGCCCGAGATAGATCAGAAAGAAAAATCCGGCAGTTGCAAAAGTAGAATAGATGAAGAAGATCCTTAATTTGGATACAGGAATCCCCAGTTTAGCTCCCATTCTCGTAAGAACACCAAACCATTCTCGTTCCATTTTGTGGCGGATATTATCAAACATTTGAAGATTCTTTTAAAAGTTTAAATCCAATACCGCAATTTAAGCAATTTTTTTCTTCACACGAGGTTTTATGATGAAAAATAAGGCTCTGGCTTTCCAGTGCATTTTTAACCTTCAGTCCAAGGTTTCTCCATCCGGAGGTTACAGAATTTTTTTCAGCGGTCAAGTTTCTGTACAGCTCCAGTATCTCATCCGTTGTTTCATCATTATGGTATTTATGATAAGTATATTTTAAAGGAAGCACTGTATTTAAGATCACCAGTTCAATGAAATCCCTGCTCAATGTTTTTGGCTGGAATTTTGAAAGGGTCCCAAAATTAAAATGAAAATCCCAATATTCCGAAGCTTTTACCGGTTCAAAGACTTCGTAAAGTTTATCTATGTTATCAGCTTTAATGATCTTTGAAAACAGATTCTGATGCCTATAGTAAAGATCTGCCAGCTGGGAGAGACGGATCGTGGGGAAGTTCGGCGGACGGAGCCTTAAAAACTTAGGATGTAATGTCAGATCCGGCATGCTAAACTTTTTTCTGATGAATTCAAATTCCCTTTTCCACATTAGCATTTTTTCGTCTTTTGGATGCTCTAGCCATCCTGAAATACCAAATAATAAGGCTTCCAGCTGTGATTCATTCTGGCGGATTTTGTTAACAATACTGAAATCTATGGACTCAGCAATCTGTCTGAACATATGGGCATTTACTTTTAATCCGAAAGAATAGGCGAGACTGTGAAAAAGTACCGCTTCAAAATTGTTCTTATACTTTTCTAAGCTTTTTTCCAGTTCCTGAGACTTTTCATCCAGCTTTTTAAGAACATTGGTTTCATGAAAACTAAGAGGAATTTTATTGGGATCAAAAATATTTTCGCAGGGAATAAACTGAGTCCCATTGATCATTTTTTCGTATTTCCAGAGAATGTCCTGGTCAATATGGTCTTTCAGTTCCAGTGTGGGAACATTTTTAGAGATAAGGTCATCGATCTCAGCATCATTCTGGTAAACAACGTGGAGGATAATATTTTGGTAATTGGGGTCTTGAGAATGGTTATGGAAGACCCAGTCGGAGGCTCGAAGGTGCAATTCGATATTTCCGGCAATAACCAGATCTTTTGTTTTAATTTTTGCATCGAGGAAATCCGGACCCGCATTCGTGTTCCACTTTCCAAAGCTGATGATCTCAACGGAATGCCCTTCAATATCCTTGAAGTCGAAATGTTTGAAAACCTTATAGTTCCAAAGATATTGAAGCAGTTTTTCCGTCATAGTGACGATAAATATAACAGAAATATTATACTTTCGCCGGCTCTTTTTTGAAATTTTCTATAGTCGTTCTGTACATTTCTTCATATATAGGAAGAATGTTTTTCAAATCGAATTTTATAGCCTGATCTTTCGCATTTTTTTTCATTTTGGTTAAAAGCTCATCATTGCTTAGCAGCTTGATGGTGTAATTGCTCATAGCCTCTACATTTCCAATTTCAGCCAAAAATCCTGTTTCACCCTGTATATTTACTTCAGGAATTCCGCCCGCATTGGAGCTGATTACAGGGGTGTAAGCTGCCATTGCCTCAAGAGCTGCCAGACCGAAACTTTCCTGCTCGGAAGGAAGTAAAAATACATCAGACAGCTGCAGAATCTTATACAGATCATTCACTTTTCCTAATAAGCGGATTTTTGAAATAAGCTCAGGATTTTCTTCTAAAAACTGATTCACTTTTTCCATATCCGGTCCTTCACCGATGATGATCAGTTTTGATTTTACTTTTTTCTCAACGCTCTTAAATATCTGCAATACTTCCTCTACACGCTTTACAGGACGAAGATTGGAAACATGGATCAGAATTTTTTCGTCCGGATTGGCAAACTGGGTTCTCTGGCATTCTGTGCAGTCATCAAATTCAGAATTATCAATAAAATTGGTAATCACCTGTATTTCTTTCTTGATGTTGAAAAACTGCAGGGTGTCCTTTTTCAGGCTTTCAGAAACCGAAGTAATAGCGTCTGACTGGTTGATGGAAAATTCTACGGCATGTTTATAGCTTGGATGCTGTCCCACAAGAGTAATATCTGTTCCGTGCAGCGTAGTTACCAATGGAATATCATTATTATCCTCCTTCAGCATCTGCTTGGCAGTAAATGCAGCGTAGGCATATGGAATGGCATAATGAGCGTGTAACAGGTCAAGCTTATAAAGGTTCACTACACGATAGATCATCGAACTTAGCGCAATATCATAAGGCTGATACTGGAAAAGCGGATAGGTCTGTACATTCACTCTGTGAAAGAAAATGTTCGGGTTAGTAATGTCTAGTCTTGCAGGGAGCGCAGAACTTATAAAATGGACTTCATAGCCCTTATTGGCCAGGGACATTCCCAGTTCTGTTGCTACGATTCCGCTTCCCCCGTATGTTGGATAGCAAAGTATGCCTATTTTCATTAGATTATTGTTGTTTTGATGTTGTAAAAACTGTGGTATTTGAAGCTGAAGCTGGAACACTATCGATCCCCATGCCTGCTTTCAGCTGATCATTGACCAGAACAGGCAGCCTGCCCCATATTTTTGTTTTTCCGTTCAGAGCATTGGCTGCGGCCGTCATAGAGTCATCATTATTTTCATAGGCGACAAGAACGGTAGATACTTTTGTAATATCAATGTCTTTTAAAGCATAAGCGCTTCCGAAAACACTTAAAATAACTTTTTGATTTTTGGTGAGATCAGCAAGAACTGTCTTAGATTCTGCCGAAATTTTATAAGGTTTATACGCTGTTGAATTATCCTTGTGAAATCCTACGATTACGGTAGAACCTGCAGGAATTGTATTAATCTCATTTGCTTTTTTGATTATGACAGTTGATCCCAGCTGATTAGCGAAAGTCTGATAAGGTGCTTCTTCCAGCGGAACATAATAAATTTGTTTTCCAGTAACAGGAAGCAGTTTTTGATCATCTTTTAATAAAGTCAGTGCATTGGCATAAAGATTTTGTACCAATGTTTTGTGAGAATCATTGTTCAGGTCGTTGTTGATATTTGCGGGATTTTTCGGAGTGTATTGGTTAAGCCCCAAAAAATATTTTGTAAGTAAAATTTTCTTGACACTTTCTTCCACTCTTGATTGTGGAATTTCACCTTTTTCAATAGCTTTCTGAATTAATTTTTTTCCTTCCGAAACTCCCTGAGAGAAAAGCATGATGTCATTTCCAGCTTTAAAAGCAAGTGCATCCAGTTGCCCCGGCTTATATTTATTAGCTACAGCACCCATGTTCAGCGCATCGGTAATGATTAAACCCTTGTAGCCCAGCTTATCTTTTAATACGCCTGTAATAATATTTTTAGAAACAGAAGCAGGAATTCCTTTGCCGGATTCAAGGCTCGGCACATATAAGTGAGCTACCATCACACCACCGATTCCTTTGTCCATTAAAGCTTTAAAAGGAGCCAATTCAACAGTATTTAATCTTTCTAAGCTATGCGAAACTACAGGCAGATCCAAGTGAGAATCTGTACTGGTATCACCATGTCCCGGGAAATGTTTGATGGCGGCAAGAATCGTATTATCCTGAAGACCGTTAGAATAAGATAATGCAGAACTGATCACATTATCTACTTCTGAACCGAAACTTCTGTTTCCGATAATAGGATTATCCGGATTGGTATTTACATCAACAACCGGTGCGAAATCCCAGTTGATCCCCATTCTGTGGCAATCTTCTGCTATCTTGGCGGACATCTGGTAAATAAGGTTCTTATCCTGTATTGCTCCTAGGGTCATCGCCCATGGAAATTTATGTGCTGTGACAATTCTTTGGAACAAGCCCCATTCTGCATCCATCCCGATCATCATCGGAATTTTTGATTTCTGCTGGAATTCATTAACCAGGTTGATTTCTCTGGCAGCGTCGTCCTGCATTAAGATTAATCCTCCGATCTTATCATTAACCACAATATTTCTGATCTGGTTAATATAGTCTTCACCTTTATTCGTATAAAGAGCTACAATAAACAGCTGCCCCAACTTTTCATCCTGAGAAAGTGATCTGTAGGTTTTATTCACCCAGTGATGAGCTTTTTTCAGGTCTTCTTCGGAAATGTTTTTGGGCTGGTACTGAGCTTGGGCTGTAAAGCTTATTAATGAAAAAATAAATAGGGAAGTATATAACAATTTCTTCATGATCTTTTGAATAAGAACAAAAATACAATTAAAAAAATGATGAAAACAAAGTTTTTGCAATTTTTGGTATATGATTTGAATACGCTTTATAAATAATAACTAAACTTTTCTAAAAATGAAAAAAATACTTCTCTTTTTATTCCTGGGTGCTGTAGGTTTTACTGCTTATAGCTGCGACAATGATGATGATGTTGTACAGGCTGTTGATTATGATACAATTTCACAAATGAAAGATATTACAGGTTCTTTTTCAAGTAGTGGTAACTACACTATTTCTCAAGGACTTAATATTCCAAGTACAGATGTGGTTTTAGTCTATAGATTGGTTTCTGGCAATGTTTGGCAGCAAATTCCAAAATCTGTTTACATACCAGATGTAGCTGGTAAGCCGACAAATAGAGTATTTGATTACAATTTTGTTTTTAATGCTCAAAATGTAGAGATTAGAATTGATGACGAGAATTTTAATCTGCCAACAGATCTTACATCTGGCGAGATTGCTACCTATTTAAATAATCAGACTTTTAGAATTGTACTTGTTCCTGCTAGCGCGACAGGTGTTGGTGGTGCAAAAAATAAACAAGCGGCTGTAGATTACAGTGATTACAACGCAGTAGTTAAGTATTACAATCTTGATGACACTAAAGTGCAAACTATCAAAGTGAATTAATTTAAGAAATATCTTTTCAGTTTTTTATAATTATTAAAAAAGCTCCGGGAGAAATTCCGGAGCTTTTGTTGTATTTTAACCCGAGTTCAGGGTAAAGTTATTTTTTTAATGTTGTTAAGAAGTAAGCCTGAAGTATGAAATTGTTGAAGAGAAAACATAATATAGAATAGTTGTATTATTTAAACTACCTTGAGTTCGGGAAAGTATCCTTGTCAAGGTTTAAAACCTTGACAAGGATACTTTCCCGAACTCTTCATCTATCAGTTGTATTATTAATTTTCTTAACCAAAGGAATTTGTTATGAACAAAGCTTCAGAATTTTCTGAAGCTTTGTTTTTTATTAGTTATCATTGTCATCCAGAAGATGGCCAAAGAAATCTTTTTTTGTTTTTAAATAGCCCTTACTCATCTCATTGGCAGGAATCTGTAGAGGAATCCTGGAATTGAGGTTAATATTGCTGTTTACCACATATTTTACCTTTTCTGGGTTGTTGGTGAGAAGGTTAATATCTTTTACCTCTAAAAGGTTAAGGATTTCAATAGCTACTCCAAAGTTTCTGTCATCAGCGGGAAGTCCCAGTTGCAGATTAGCCTGTACTGTATCAAGACCTTTTTCCTGCAATGAATATGCTTTGAGTTTGTTGATGATCCCGATATTTCTTCCTTCCTGACGGAGATAAACAATAATCCCTCCGTGGTCATGGGTATATTTCATTGCGGCATCCAGTTGCTGTCCGCATTCACATTTTTTTGAATGGAAAACTTCTCCGGTAATGCATTCGGAATGGAAACGTACGTTCACCGGTTTTGAAAAATCTGTATTTTCTGCTACGATGGCCATATGTGGCATCCAGTCGTTTTCGTTTTCGGAGAAAGCGATCATTCGGAAAGAGCCGTGCTCCGTAGGAACATTGGCTTCTGCCTGAATTTTAATCATTAATAATGGTTCGTTTTTTAATTTCCTTTTAAAGAATCTTCGATTACAGAAATATTGGTTTTTAGACGGACTAGATATCTGTTAAGAACTTCATCATCATCTTTGCCAAGCTGCTGTCTAAGTTTCTGAATTTTCTTGTATGATTTTTCGAAGCTTTTAATGGCTCTGCTTTTTCCCGGCGAATTGTTGGCATCAATGGCATATAAATAATTCTGAAGGCTGTATTTCAAGCTTGTGACTTCATCATTCAAACTGTTATTCTTAAACTTTGGAAAAGTAGAAATCAGATTTGAAATTTCAGAAGCGTTTACATTTTCTTTGATATTAATATCAAAGCCTTTTTTTGCCCCTCTGTCGGAATCAGAACCCTTAGTTTCGCTATAAAAATTATTTGACAACGGGGAAAGATTAAGCTTCTCCGTTGCGCAGGAAGTTATGATTAATAGTAGTACTCCAAAAAAAAATAGTTTTCTCATTTCTGTTGCCCCTTTTGATAAAGGATCGGGTTAAGACTATCATCGTTATACATTTTCATTTGTTTGTATACTTTCATCTTAACATTACCGCATTCAATATCAGTAAGCAACTGATTAATAGAAGTTGACAGGTCTTCTTTCTGAGTAAGCAGTACATCCAGTTTAGCCTGGCAGTTGGCACGGTGCTCTTCAGAAGCGGATTCCCTATTGGCCTCTAATGACATATGATAAACCTTTAATGCAAGAATTGATAATCTGTCTACAGCCCAAGCGGGTGTTTCTGTATTGATTTTTGCATCAGGTTTGGGAGTTATATTTTCAAACTTTGTAAGGAACCAGCTGTCGATAAATTCTACCAGATCTGTTCTTTTCTGGTTGGATGCATCTATTGTTCTCTTCAGTTGAAGAGCTTCAGCAGGATCAATATTTTCATCTCTAATAATATCTTCCAAATGCCATTGAACGGTATCAATCCAGTTCTTTGCATACAAAATCCGTTCCAAACTGTCTTTTTCGAAAGGGTTATTAATTAGAGTGTTAACGTCATCGGACACGTGATAATCTTCAATAGATTGATTGAAGACTTTCCATGCAGTCTCAGTAAAATTCATTATTGCTGAAGAATTTTAGTTGCTGGGAGTATTATTGTTGGTAGAAGAGGTTTTGTTTTCAGAACCTGGTTTGTCTTCTTCCTTCACCGCATCTTTAAATTCTTTGATTCCTGAACCAACTCCTCTCATTAATTCCGGAATTTTCTTTCCTCCAAACAGCAATACCAAAAGTATAGCTACGATAAGGATGTGCTGCCAAGATAAGGCAAGTATTGTTAGTGTGTTCATCTCTTAAGATTTTTGCAAAGTTACGCTTTTTTTAATATGAAATCCAACCTAATGGATCAACTGGCGTATTTCCGTTCCATACCTGGAAGTCAAGGGTATAAGAACCGTCGAAATCCTGAGCTACCGTACCTACAGGAGTGCCGGAAGAAACCTGCTGTCCTTTGGATACACTTACGCTTCCCAAGTTGGAGTAGATCGTAAAATAGTTTCCGTGTTTTACCATTACAGTTTTGGTTCCGTCACTATTTGCCAATACTGAAGAGACTGATCCCGGATATACAGATTTTGCACGGGTGCCGGATGGAACTGATATTTTAATCCCTGTATTTTCCTCAACAATATTTTTGAAAACCGGGTGTGGCTGTCTTCCGAATCGGTGGGTAACCTGTCCCGCTCTGTCTGCAGGATATCCAAGTCTTCCTCTGCTGTCTGCAAAACTGCTTCCCGGAGTTGTAGTCACTCCATAGCTGGTCATTGCTTTAGTTTCAGCGGCCTTTTTCTCTTCTTCTTTTTTCTTGTTCAGTGCGGCTTCTGCAGCTCTTGCGGCAACAAGTTTATCTGTGGCTTCTTTTGCTCTTGCGTTAGCTTCATCAGATGCTTTTTTCGCGGCCACTCTTCTGGCTTCATCTTTTGCACTGGCTTCTGCTCTTGCAGCCTCTTCATTACGTTTTTTCTCTTCTTCAGCTCTTTTAGCGGCTAGATCTGCGGCTTTTTTGGCTTCAATTTCTGCCAGTTTTCTTTCTCTTTCAAGAGCTTCAGCTCTGGCTTTTGCCTCTGCTTCAATTCTGGCTTTTTCTCTTTCCGCAATTATTTTAGCCATACGAATTTTTTCAGCTTCCGCTTTTCTTCTGGCTTCTTCTTCCGCTTTTGCTATTCTGATTTCTTCTGCGATGATAGCTCTGATCTGCCCTTCTAATGCCTTAGACTGAACCTGCTTCTGCTTAAGTTCCACGGTAAGCTTGGCTTCGTTTTTCTTGAAATCTGCCAGCAATTGTTCTTTCTGTGCTCTTTCTGCATTAATGGTTGCCAGATCTTTCTGCTGGTTGGCCAGAAGATTTTCTTTCTCTCTTGCAGAATTCTGCTTCTGTGCGATTGATTTTTTAATCTGTGCGGCTGCATTGCTTATTTCTGCAGCTTTTTTATCCTGATAGTCCGCGTACTGTTTCAGGTACTGAACTCTTCTGATAGCTTCACCCAAGTTTTTGGATGAAAGAATAAAGGTTACTTTGTTCTGTACCCCTTTGTTTTTGTATGCATTGACAAGAACTTCAGCATAATTTTTTCTGAGAACTGCCAGTTCTTTATTTTGACGGTTGATTTCCAGCTGACGCAGATAGATCTCATCTTCAATAAATCTTTTTTCTTTCTGAGTGTTGGTATATACCTTCTCTCTTAAAGTTAGTTTTTTATTGACATTATTAAGATAGGCGACTGAAAGTTTAGATTCAGTTCTGGTTTTTGCCAGGTCTGTATTTATCTGTACAATTTGTTTTTTAAGATCGGCATTCTGTTTCTGAAGCTGTTCCTTGTTCTGCTGTCCCTGATGCAGGCCGAACAGTAGAATACCTATTAAAAAGCTAAATTTTTTAATCATTTAATCTCAATTTTCTTATAACTGGATGGTACAGAATAAGCTGTTTCCATCCTCGAAAAGTCAAATTTCGTGTTTTCCAGTAAAATTTGGCTAGATTTTGAACCTTTTATAATTATTTTAACATTTTTTGGAAGGCGGATTCCATTGTATTCATCCCAGTTGCTATAAGAGATTTCCAATTCATCAGGAGATAAAACATCCTTTAAATTCACACTCAGCAGATCATAATTGGTATCATACTGAAGCTCAATTTTGTACTCTCTGGTTTTTTGGTCCGTGACAATTTTCTGATTGGTATTGGAAACCATTTTAAAGCCCTGCATATTTTTGGTAAGGGTAAATTGGGAATCACTGATCTTTACAAAGGTTCTTCCCATCAGTATTTTTTCCAGCGATTTGTAATCGATGAAATTTACATTCAGCAAATTATTTAAATAATCAAAATCTGAATCGATGTAAGTCTTGCTGGTTTTGTCTTGCCCTTTGATCCCTTCAGGCGTAGCGATACCTCTTGCTACGGTAAATAAAAATGCCTGAAGATTCATCCATACTTTTTTATCATTTTCAATATAAATGACAGCATCAAGGGTTGGGATAAAGTTTCCGGTTTCCACATTTACTTTACTGTTGATTTTGATCTGATCAAATTTCGGCGGAAGAAGGACATGCTCATAGAAAGTAAGTTTGTCTCTCACCGGCTCATTGGCATCTTTGGGATTTCTGTTGTCTTCTGCTATGACGGTACTATCCTGATTGCTGCCATTGTTTTTAGCTGCATTTCTTGTTTTACAGGATGATAGGGTAAGCAACAGGAGAAGTATCGGGATCCAGTTTTTCATGTATTTTGTCTTTCGATTAAAAAAAATACGCTGCAATATTAACGCCAAACCACACAACAGATGTTATGTGGTTTGGATGTATCTTATTTTATATTAATTATTTCTGATCTTATTTAGATAAAAAATCTAAAACTGAGTAGTCACCCAAAGAGATCTCTCTGGAAACTCCAAAGTACTGCGCAGAATTTCCAATCATTGAGTTGGAAAGATTCCCGTGGTTGATTCTTGTGTTTTCCTGGATCAGAGAATTTTCAATATTGGAATTGACGATGATCGTATTATTTCCCAGTGAAACGCCAGGGCCAATCTTTGAATTGGAAATTTGTACGTTTTCACCGATAAAACAAGGCTGAATGATTAATGAATTCTCAATAACTGCTGATGCAGGATGGTTAAGCATTGCTTCTCTTTCATACTCAAGGATTTTGCTGTTGGTTTCTACGGTAGCATTTTTGTTTCCGCAGTCCATCCAGTCATTCACTTTTCCTAAAGTGAATTTTGCTCCTTTTGCTCTAAGGTTTTCCAATGCTGTTGTCAACTGGTATTCGCCACCGTTTTTTATATTATTATCCATAATATAATTGATCTCGTTCATCAGTTTTTCAGCACTGTTGAAGTAATAAATACCGATAATAGCAAGATCTGAAACGAAAGTTTGAGGTTTTTCAACAAAGTCGGTAATAAAACCGTAATTATCTAATTTTACCACTCCGAAAGCTGAAGGATCTTCTACGCTTTTTACCCAGATCACCCCATCCGAATTTTTATCCAGCTGGAAATCTGCACGGAAAAGAGTATCTGCAAAAGCAATTACCACATCTCCCTGCATAGAGTCCTCTGCACATTTAATAGCATGTGCTGTTCCAAGTGGGTCATTCTGGTAATATATACTGCCTTTTGCTCCCAGTTTTTCGGCTATCTGAAGAAGAGATTTTTCAATCTCCGGCCCGAAATCCCCGATGATAAATGCTACTTCTTCAATTTTTTCACCTGCCACCTTAGCAATATCTTCTACCAGTCTTTGTACGATGGGTTTCCCAGCAATCGGGATAAGAGGTTTTGGAACTGTCAGTGTATGTGGACGTAATCTGGAACCACGTCCAGCCATAGGAACAATTATTTTCATAAATGATATGACAATGTTTATTTATTATTTTGTTATTTTGATTAGGCTAAAGATAATCATTAAAATCATTGCTGATCGTAATAATTATCATCTTTATTAATCTTCTGTTTAATTTTTTTAAAGAACTCAATAGTATCAAATTAGAGGCCATAAATTAGTTTTTCCTGATTCTTGATAACAGCAGATCTTTTTCTGAATATATCAGGATACCTGCATAAATAAGGAATAAAAGGTTTCCGATCCAGAAATTGTAATCGAATAATTCCACAATTATATAACTGAAAACCGCTAACAGGATAATGAAAAATGATATTTTTTTCATTCTGTAAGGAATAGGGTAGTATTTTTGACCTAAAAAATAGGAAAGAACCATCATGATAAAATAAGCGGCCAGAGTTACCCAGGCAGATACCATGAAACCATATTTTTTTAGAAATAAAAAATTTAAAGCAATAGTAATAACTGCACCGGTCCAGGAAATATAAGTTCCAACTCTTGTTCTGTCCGTTACTTTATACCAAGTAGAAAGATTATAATAAATTCCGAAGAATAAATTGGCAATTACAATGATGGGAATGATATTGATAGCAATCCAATAACTGCTATTGGGAACTAATAAAAGTTTTATCCATGAAACATTGGCAATAATTCCTAAAGCAACTACGGACGCAAAAAACGAAAAGTATTCAGTGACTTTTGCATACGTGAGTTTAGCATTTTCATTCTGCATTTGTTTAAAGAAGAAAGGCTCAATTCCCATTCTGTAGGCCGTAACAAAAAGAGTCATAAGAACAGCCATTTTATAGCAGCCTCCATAAGCTCCCGCTTCAGCATCATTAATGATAAATTTCTGAATAAACTTATCAAAGTTTTCATTCACCATGAAGGCTAACCCTGCTATCATTACCGGCCAGGAATACTTAATCATTTGCAGGAATAGATCTCTTGAAAACTGAAACTTCACCTTTAAAATAATGGGTAATACAAGTAAAAATCCTAAACCACTTGCAGCTAAATTACTGAAGAAGGGGTAGGCAACTTTTTCTTTTAAACCTAATTTAAATGAAAATTCCTGCGGAATATAAAGGAATAACGCAATTGCGAAAATACTCTGGAAAACAGCTTGTATCACTCGGATAGCAGTATATTTTATGGGTTTATTATGAAACCTGAACCACGCCAGAGGAATAACGAGAAGGTTATCAAAGAAAGCAATCCATGCAAACCATTTGATAAATTCAGGCGTTTTTTCATATCCGAAAACATTGGCAATTGGTTGATTAAACAGTAAAACGAGGATTAAAAAAACAGTTGATAGTCCTGTCAAAAACCAAAATGATGTGTTGAAAACTTTCTGCTCATTATCCTTATCAGATGAGAATCTGAAATAGGCAGTTTCAAAGCCAAAGGAAAGAACAATGTTTACAAATGAAATTAATGCGTAAAGATTGGTAAATATTGCAAAATCGCTGTTGTTGATATTTTTAATGAACAAATAATTAAGCAATACTACAATTATCCTCGGCATAATGGCCCCAATTCCATATATAATTGTCTCGTTGAGAAGTTTTTTCAATGTGTGAAATTTTTATGCAAATGTAAATATTTAGAAATTGATTTATAATCAGCGACATTAAAATTCATTCATAAACCTTAATTTTGTTTTTTGTAGATGTTAGATATTAGAAGTTAGAAATTAGTGATTGCAGTTTACCAATCACTTATAATTTTCTGACTTAAAAATTTTCTGACATCCCTAACTTCTAACATCTAATTTCTAAACTAAAAATGAAGACCCTAATCAAGAATGTAAAGATTGTGAACGAAGGTAAGATCTTCGAAAGCGATATCTTAATAGAAAATGACCTGATTTCTAAAATAAACCCCAATATTTCTGAGGAAGCAGATCAGATCATTGACGGTTCCGGAAAATATCTTCTGCCAGGCGTAATAGACGATCAGGTTCATTTCAGGGATCCGGGACTGACGCACAAAGGAGATATTGAAACTGAATCCAGAGCTGCCATTGCCGGAGGAGTTACAAGTTTTATAGACCAGCCCAATACAGTTCCTAATGCTGTTACTCAGAAATTATTGGCAGATAAGTATGAAATCGGGGCTCAAAAAGCATACGCTAACTACGGTTTTATGATGGGCGGAACAAATGATAACCTGGAGGAAGTTTTAAAAACAAATCCGAGAAATGTTCCGGGGATTAAATTATTTTTAGGTTCTTCTACGGGGAATATGCTCGTAGACAATCCTGAAACACTGGAGAATATCTTTGGAAGCACAAAAATGCTGATTGCTGTTCACTGTGAAGATGAAGCGACAATCAAAGCCAATACCCAGAAATATATTGACGAATATGGAGAGGATATTCCTGTAAAATTCCATCACCTGATCAGAAGTGAGGAAGCGTGTTATAAATCTTCTTCCAAAGCAATTGAATTGGCGGAAAAAACAGGAGCAAGACTTCACGTATTCCATCTTTCAACAGCAAAAGAGATGGAGCTGTTCAGAAATGATATTCCTTTAAAAGATAAAAAAATTACGGCTGAGGTGTGTGTCCATCACCTTACATTTACCAATGAAGATTATGAAACAAAAGGGGGATTAATTAAATGGAACCCGGCAGTAAAAACTCAAAAAGATAAAGACGGACTTTGGGAAGCATTGCTGGATGACAGAATAGATGTCATTGCCACGGATCACGCCCCTCATACCTGGGAAGAAAAACAGAATGTATATACAAAATGTCCTTCCGGTGCACCTTTGGTACAGCATTCGTTACCGGTAATGCTGGAAAATTATCACTCCGGAAAAATTTCTTTGGAAAAGATTGTTGAAAAGATGTGCCACAATCCGGCAATACTTTTCAGAATCGAGAAAAGAGGTTTTGTAAGAGAAGGATATAAAGCAGATCTTGTTTTGGTTGATTTAAATGCGGACTGGACTGTAGCTAAAGACAATCTTCTTTACAAATGTGGTTGGAGCCCGCTGGAAGGAATGAATTTACACTCTAAAGTGACGCAGACTTTTGTTAATGGGCATCTTGCCTATGATTATGGAAAGATCACGGAAGAAAAGTTCGGGGAGCGATTGCTTTTTGAAGTTCAGGAATAAATTGAAATAAAATTTTCACAATAATTATAAATAGGAACGGGCTTTAGCCCGTTTTTTTAATTTGAAAAGTCAAAGTGGCTTTAGCCAAAACTTATTCATAAAAAGACTGCAAACCAGCAGTCTTTTTATGTTTTTTTCTCTCGCAGATTTTGCAGATAAAGTAGATTTCTTAATGCAATCATCTGCTGAATTCGTTTATCTGTGAGAGGTTATTCCTTGAAATTAAATTTAATTAAAAGATTGTCTGAATTCCAAAGGCGACATCTTGGTTTTCTTTTTAAAAAGTGTACTAAAAGATTGAGAATGTTCAAAACCTAAAATATAAGCAATCTCACTTACAGAAAGATCGGTGTTTGAAAGCTTTTCTTTTGCTTTATTAATCAGCTTTTCATGAATATGCTGCTGTGTATTCTGTCCGGTATGAATTCTCAGAAAATCACTCAGATAATTGGGAGAAAGATTCATCGATTCTGCAATCTGATGTACAGTTAAAAGTCCCTTTTCTGCTGATTGTTCATCATCAAAATAATTATTCAGAAAACGCTCAAATTTTACCAATAACTGATGATTATTGTTTTTCCGGGTGATAAACTGTCGCTCGTAAAAACGGTTGGAATAGCTGAGAAGCAGCTCAATTTGAGATAAAATAATTTCCTGTGTATGTCTGTCGATATACTGACATTCTTCATCGATTTTCTGTAAAATTTCGATCAAATTATTTTCTTCATCTTCAGATAAATGTAAGGCTTCATTCACAGCATAAGAGAAAAAGCCGAAACCTGAAATTGTATTTGCCAAAGGATGTTTCAGTAAAAAATCTTCATGGAAAATTAATAAGTATCCAGAACCACATTCCATATTCTGCAAATCTAAATAATGGACTTGATTGGGCGCTGTAAAGCTTAAGACTCCCTTGTCATAATCATAATGCTGCTGTCCGTATCTTATTTTTCCTTTCACTTCTCTTTTTAAAGCCACACAATAAAATCTGTTAACAAAACCCTTCCAGACTTCATCTTCCAAAAAAATACTTTCGGATAAATTGATAACACTTACTAAAGGATGCTTTGGTTCAGGCAACGAAAGTAACCGGTGAAATGCTGAAATCGAAGAAATTGTATTCATCAGTGTAAATTATAGTTTAATAATCTAAAAGTCCCATACTGAATTCGTCATAAGGAGCACCTGTATCTGTTCCTAAAGGTACGATGTTTTCTATTTTTTGAAGTTCGGCTTCATTTAAAACAATTGTACCGGCTTCAATATTTTGCTCAAGATATTTTCTGCGCTTAGTTCCCGGAATCGGTACAATCCCTTTGCTGATGATCCATGCCAATGCCAATTGTGTTGATGTAATATTCTTTTCTTTCGCAAGGTTTTCAATGGCTTCCACCAATTCAAGATTTTTATGAAAATGTTGCTCCTGAAAACGGGGAATTCCTCTACGGAAATCATTTTCAGGTAAATCATCAACAGAACGGATCTGTCCGGATAAAAAACCTCGTCCCAAAGGCGAATATGCCACAAAACCGATGGCCAATTCATTTAAAGTTTTGATTACACCTTTTTCTTCTACTGTTCTTTCAAATAAAGAAAATTCACTCTGTACAGCAGTAATCGGATGAACTGCATGCGCTTTTTTTACCGTTTCTGAAGATACTTCCGACAAACCGATATAGCCAACTTTTCCTTCTTTCACAAGATCGCTCATTGCCCCCACCGTTTCCTCGATCGGAGTATTTTTATCCAAACGGTGCATGTAATAAAGATCTATATAATCTGTTTTAAGATTTTTAAGTGAGCGCTCGACTGCTTTTTTTACATAATTTTTGCTTCCGTTGATCGCCCAGGTCACCTTATCATTATCATCGATTTCCCATCCAAATTTTGTGGCAATGATGTATTTGTTACGATCTGTTCCAATGGCTTTTGCAATAAGCTGTTCATTTTTAAACGGGCCATACAAATCAGCCGTGTCCAGAAAATTTCCACCTAATTCCAAAGAACGGTGAATGGTTGCAATTGCTTCCTTTTCATCGGCCTTACCATACATATTGGCATCTTCAAAACCTGTCATGCCCATACATCCCAAACCGATATTCGGAACGTGTAGCCCTTGATTTCCTAATTTTATTTTGTTCATATTCTGTTGATTTTTAACATGACAAAATTCAGCAGAAATTAGCAGGCCGATGTATGCAAAATGATGATTATCGTATGCAAATTACGGATTACACTTTTATTAATCCTTAAAGGTTCAAAATTTTGCAAGGATTATTTTCCAGCCTTAGCACTCATATAAAAACTCAACTTTCCACCATTCATAATTTCAGAATGTTTCAGTGTGAAGTTTTTTATTTCTTTGCCATTGAGCAGAATTTTTTCAACATACACGTTTTTCGAACTCTGATTAACGGCTTCAATTTCAAACGTTTTATCGTTTTCCAAATTCAGAACTGCATGGTCTACAGCCGGACTTCCAATCGCATAATCTTCAGAACCGGGTGCTACAGGGTAAAATCCGAGCGAGCTTAAAATATACCATGCACTCATCTGTCCTGCATCATCATTTCCACCAAGTCCATCCGGTGTAGCTTTGTATTGCATTTCTAGAATACGGCGGATCTGAGCCTGGGTTTTCCAGGGCTGTCCTGCCCAGTTGTAAAAATAGGCAACGTGATGAGCCGGCTCGTTTCCGTGAACATAACCGCCGATAATTCCTTCTCTTGTAATATCTTCCGTGTCTGCAAAAAATTCGTCGGGAAGATGCATTGTGAACAGCTCATCTAATTTTGAAGCGAATTTTTTCTTCCCGCCCATCATTTTCATTAATTCATCCGGATTTTGAGGAACAAAAAAGCTGTAATTCCAGGAATTCCCTTCAATGAAACCCTGCCCGTGAGTACTCAGCGCATTAAAATCTTTTTTGAAGCTGCCGTCTGCTAACCGGGGACGCATGAAACCTGCTTTAGGATCGAAATTATTTTTCCAGTTTTCAGAACGTTTGATGAATTGATTATAAATTCCTGTTTCGCCTACATGTTTTGCGAGTTGGGCAATCGCCCAGTCATCATAAGCATATTCCAGGGTATTGGAAACTGAAGTTCCGTTTTTTTCAGCCGGAATATACCCCATATCTATATAATATCCGATGCCTTCATAATCTCTTTTATTAGCTGTTGCAATGCATGCTTTCAATACATCTTTGGGATCGCCGTTATAATTTCCTTTGATCACTGCATCGGCTGCTACACTTACACTGTGATAGCCACTCATACACCAGTTGTCGTTGGCATAATGGGACCATATCGGAAGCATTTTCATGGAGAACTGATCATAATGAGCCATCATCGATTTTACCATATCATTATTCCGTTTAGGCTGGATGATATTAAAGAAGGGATGAAGAGCGCGATACGTATCCCAGATGGAGAAAGTGGTGTAGTTGGTAAAGCCTTCTGCCTTATGGATATTCTGATCTAAACCTTTATATTCCCCATTGATATCCATGTAAGTGGTAGGGCTGATAAAAGTGTGATACATTGCCGTATAAAAGTTCATTTTTTCTGTTTCGGAACCTTTGATGACAATTTTATTAAGTTCTTTATTCCAGTTTTCCTGGGCTTTTGCCTTTACCTGATCAAATGACAGGTTTCCGGTTTCTTTTTCAAGGTTTTCTAATGCATTGGTCTGGCTTACGGGAGAAATGGCCAGCTTTACTTCGACAGCTTCGTTCTCTTGAGTATCGAAATCAAAATACATTTTCAGGTTTTTGCCGGCAATCTCAGGAAAGTTTTTATTCTGATCGAATTTTCTCCAGAAGCCTTTGTACACCTGTGGCCCGTCAAAGTTTTTCTGCCCGTATGATTTAAAAGGCTTTGAAAATTTCATCGCGAAATAAACCGTTCTGGTTCTTGCCCAGCCATTGGTCTGGCGGTATCCCGTCACCGTGCCGTTATTTTCTACACGTACGTAGGTCCATACATTTTTGCCTTCATAATTATAAATTCCTGCGGTAAGGTCTAAAATGATATGCGCCTGATCAGATTTTGGGAAGGTATACCGGTGAACTCCGGTTCTTGTGGAGGCGGTCAGTTCTGCAAGAATATTATGATCATCCAGCTTTACTTTGTAATATCCGGCTTCAGCTTTTTCGTTTTGATGGGAGAATCTACTTCGGTAGCCATTTTCAGGATTGGAGGCTGTTCCAGGGTTTAGCTGCAGTTTCCCAACGGTTGGCATGATTAGAAAATCTCCGAGGTCAGAATGTCCGGTTCCGCTGAAATGGGTAGAACTGAAACCTACAATGGTTTTGTCTTCATAACGGTATCCCGCGCAGTATTTATAAACCTCGCCGTTGTACTTTCCATTGAGCTCATACGAAATCGTATCAGTTTCCGGACTCAGCTGTACGGCTCCGAAAGGAACGGTAGCTCCGGGGTAGGTATGACCCATTTTTTCGGTTCCTATTAATGGATTTATATATTGATAGAGCTTTTCGAATTGTTGAGCTTTAAAATTTAAACTAAATAATAAAAATAATAGAAAAACAGAAGTTCCCGAATTTTTCATGAATAAGTAAATTTTCGAATGATAAAAGTAATCAAAATCAAAGAATAATTTACAAATCTTTGTATTGCTTTGCGTTTAATTATCAATAAGGATAGACCAATATTTTTGGAAAGCAATCTGCTTAATTAAAGATAAATAAAGGCACTTGGTTTACATAGGTAAGACAAATGTATATTTAATTTATTTTTCAGAAAACCGGAAACCAATTCCATGTAGATTTTCAATGATTATATTGTGTTCGTCAGCAAATACCTTTCGTAATCTGGAAATAAATACATCCAGACTCCGACCCATAAAATAGTCATCATCTCCCCAGATTGCTTTCAGTATGTCCTGTCTTTTAACAACTGTATTTTTGTGAAGGATAAAATATAAGAGCAGATCAGATTCTCTTTGTGTAAGGGTAATGGTATTTCCTGTATCCTGCAGAGTGTAATTCTTAGGGTCAAAATAATATTTTCCCACCTTGTGTTTTAGCGGAGAGATATCAGCTTTTCTGCTGCGTTTCAGGAAAACTTCAATCTTTAAAATTAATTCTTCTATACTGAACGGTTTTACCAGATAATCATCAGCGCCTATCTTGAGTCCTTTGATTCTATCTTCTTTCAAGGCTTTTGCAGAAATAAAAATAATAGGAATTTCAGAGTTGTTAGTACGAATGTGCTGTGCCAGCTCAAATCCGTTGAGCTCAGGCATCATAATATCCAGCAGGCAGATGTCAAAATTTTGGCTGTTGAAGGCTTCAAGAGCGGATTTTCCATCCGGATAATGATCTATGTCATAATAGCTTTCCAGGCTGTCCTGGATGAGGAAGGCTATAGTTTTATCATCTTCTGCATATAAAATTTTAGATTTTTCCATTACTTACATTATTAAAATTAAACGGAAAAAACAGAGTGACGGTAATTCCCTTGTCCGGATTATTCTCAACAGAAATTTTCCATTGATGCTGCTGGACAATTTTTTTTACATAAAATAGGCCTAGCCCAAAACCGTTGACCTCATCACTTTTTTTTGTGCTGACCCTGTAAAACTTATCAAAAATATGAGGGATATTTTTAGCAGGAATCCCCATTCCGTTATCTTTAAACTTTAAATATAAACCTTTTGAATCTTTATTCGATGAAATGGTAATATCGGGCTTTGTATCACAATATTTAACAGAGTTATCCAAAATGTTATAAATGATATTTGTAAAGTGAAATTCGTCTGCAATAATTGAAGGGTTATCTTCAATTTCTATATGAAGTGTGAGGTTTTCATTCTTTTGCTGTAGGGTATCAGCAATTTCCCGGATAAATGGGAGCAGTACTATTTTCTGAGGCTTTAATGACAGTCCTGAAGCATCATTTTTTGCAATATTTAATATTTTTTCAATGTGATTATTGAGTTTGTAGCTTTGATTGATAATGATAGAAGTGTAGGCTTCCAGTTTGGGATTTTCCTGTATCATATTATGCTTATTCAAGGCTTCTGATGCTAAGAGTATTGAAGATAAAGGGGTTTTGAATTCATGGGTCATATTATTGATGAAATCCCTCTGCAGTTCTGAGAATTTTTTTTGCTGAATAATCGTGTATATAGAATAAACATAAACAAGAAGGATGATGAAAAGTGCCAGTGTAAGCAAGTACCAAAACCGCAATGAACTGATCAGATAGGTTGTTTTGTCAGGAAAACGGATTGAAAAATAATAGATCAGGTTTTTATGTTTTGGAAAATTAATAACCTTATCACTAGGGGCTTCCTGGTTTTTCGACATATATTTTCCGTAAATCATTTTGTCGCTGTGGCAATTGTACAGGGCATACACATAATCTGTATTGATTTGGAAACGGGTAAATTCTGTTCTCAGATAATGCTCGAGAACTGCAGGATGAAATTCATTATTAATATTAACTACATAATAATCATTAGAAATGTTCTGTACAGGATTTTCGGTAAAAGAAGTTTTTCCTCCGGATAGTTTTTCCACAACTTCCAGTAGAGCGATATTAACCTTCTGGTTAAATTTTTTATCTTCAAGATTATAAGCCTGCCGGGTCCATAAAAGCTGTGCCGTCATAATTCCGATGATAGCAAAGAACCCGAGCGTTATAATAATATTGAGTTTTTTAATTTCCATTTCCTGGAGCAATATTATCCAAAAATATCTATTAATTTTTTATCATTAACAACTCGTTAACAAATGTTTGATAGCAATTAACAAGTTGTATGGTCAATCCGCTTTACATTTGCTATATCAAAAGATAATAACAGATTATTTTAATTTTATAACTCTTAAAATTTATACTCATGAAAAAATTAAAAATTACAGCCCTTTTAGCAGTTTTGGCATTCTCCCCATTTTATGCCAATGTATTTCCTGTTGAAAGCACTTCTATAGTAAAGACTATTGCAGATGCTATTAAATGGAAATCAGAATCTATAGACGTAGGAACTATTCCTCAGGGAAAACCTAAGCTGATCAGATTTGAATTTACCAATACCTCTTCAAAGCCTATAGTTATTGAAAATGTAGCTCCTTCATGCGGATGCACAACAGCAGATTATACTAAAACACCCATTCTTCCTGGAAAAAAAGGATTTGTAGAAGCAAGTTATAATGCAGCGAGCAAAGGGGCATTTATGAAAACAGTGAGTGTTACCACAAGCGATAGCAAAGCTCCGAAAACACTTTCTTTCAAAGGAGTAGTTTCATAATAAAAATTTTACAGCCAGTCATTATAGAAATAACCATGTAATTCTTTACATGGTTATTTTTTTATGATTTTGAACATAGCAGTATAATAACTATTTATAACATTATTATTTATCCCATTATTTTCAATGGCATCCATTCAATATTTAGTATTTTTAGGAAAAAATAAGATCATATGAATTTATATACACAGCCAATGTTGCGCGAAGGCGCATTACAGGATAAAGTAGCGATTGTAACCGGAGGCGGAAGCGGCCTTGGAAAAGCAATGACCAAATATTTTCTGGAACTGGGAGCAAAAGTGGTGATCACTTCCCGTAATCTGGAAAAATTACAGGGAACGGCAAAAGAACTGGAAGAGGAGACTGGCGGAAAAGTCCTGTGTGTTGCTTGTGACGTGAGAAACTGGGATGAGGTGGAAGCTATGAAAGAAGCTGCGTTGAAAGAATTCGGAAGAATTGATATTCTGTTGAACAATGCAGCCGGAAACTTCATTTCTCCGACGGAAAGATTAACACATTCAGCTTTTGATTCTATTTTGGATATTGTTTTAAAAGGAACGAAGAACTGTACTCTTTCTATCGGAAAGCATTGGATCGATTCCAAAAGTCCGGGAACTGTTTTAAATATTGTAACAACCTATGCATGGACTGGATCTGCTTACGTGGTTCCTTCAGCATGTGCCAAAGCAGGAGTTCTGGCAATGACCAGATCTTTAGCGGTAGAGTGGGCGAAATACGGGATCCGCTTCAACGCAATTGCGCCGGGACCTTTTCCAACTAAGGGAGCATGGGACAGACTTCTTCCTGGAGATCTTCAGGAAAAATTCGATATGAGAAAAAAAGTTCCTTTAAGAAGAGTAGGAGAGCATCAGGAGCTGGCTAACCTGGCTGCTTATCTGGCTTCAGATTATTCTGCTTATATGAATGGGGAAGTGGTGACCATAGATGGTGGAGAATGGCTTCAGGGAGCTGGAGAATTTAATATGCTTGAGGATATTCCAAAAGAAATGTGGGATGCACTGGAAGCGATGATTAAAGCAAAAAAAACAAACTAATTAAAATTTTTATAAAAATGGCCCGGATTTGTAACGATTCCGGGTTTTTTTATAACTTATCACAGAAATAGTATAACTTATTCCAATGAATTATAAACTTCCAAGCCTTATCGCAGCAGCGGCAGTCTTCTTGTTCTCAGGATCTGCTTTAGCACAGGAGAGTCCGAAATACAGTTATGTAGAAGCATTCAAGCCTTTCTTTTATCCCCAAACCGGTACAGAAACCCGTTCTGCAAGCGGACAGCCGGGGCATGCTTACTGGCAGAACTCGGCAGATTATGATCTGAATGTAAGTCTTAACGATGTAAAAAATGAAATTATCGGGACGGCTGAAATTACCTATACCAACAATAGTCCCGACCAGTTAGGTTTCTTATGGCTGCAGCTTGACCAGAATTTATTCTCAAAAGATTCCCGCGGTAATGCAGTTGTTCCGCCATCAGGAAGCAGAAACGGGGCCCACGGTGAAGAACTGGATGGAGGCTATAAAATTAAATCTGTAAAGCTTGATGGTAAAGATGTAAAATACACGATTACCGATACCAGAATGCAGATCGATCTTCCTAAAGAACTGAAAGCTAAAGGCGGTATTGCTAAAATAAAAATTGAATATTCCTTTACTTCCCCGGAATACGGGTCAGACAGAATGGGAGTTCAAAATACTAAAAACGGTAAAATATTTACGGTCGCTCAATGGTATCCAAGGATGTGTGTGTACGATGATGTAATGGGCTGGAATACTCTTCCTTATATTGGAGCGTCAGAATTTTATCTGGAATATGGTCATATTTCCGCCAACATTACAGTTCCTGCCAATCATTATGTAGTGGCATCCGGAGAGCTTCTGAACTATAAAGAAGTATACAGCAAAGAAGAAAATAACCGTTGGGAGCAGGCGAGGAACAGTGATAAAACAGTTATGATCCGTCCGGAATCCGAAATCGGGAAAAATCAGGCTTCAGGGACAAAAACATGGAAATTTAAAATTGACCAGACCCGCGATTTTGCATGGGCTTCGTCACCGGCATTTATTCTGGATGCTGCAAAAATAAACCTTCCGAGTGGTAAAAAATCTGTTGCCATATCAGCTTATCCTGCAGAAAGTGCAGGGGAAAAAGCGTGGGGGAGATCTACGGAATATACAAAAGCAGCTATTGAACATTATTCCCAGAAATGGTATGAATATACCTATCCGGCAGCAACCAATGTGGCAGGAAATGAAGGCGGAATGGAGTATCCCGGAATTGTATTCTGTCATATGGATTCCGCAGGTGAAGACCTTTGGGGAGTTACGGATCACGAATTCGGGCACAACTGGTTCCCGATGATTGTAGGTTCCAATGAAAGACTGTTTGCATGGATGGATGAGGGATTCAATACCTTTATCAATGATTTATCTACAAAAGCTTTTAACAACGGAGAATACTACAGGAAGAAAGATATTGCCAGAAGTGGAGCCTTTATGATGGGCGATAATATTGAACCCGTTATGGTAGGTCCGGATAATATGAAGGAAAGGAGCATAGGAGTTTTGGCTTACTTCAAGCCGGGGATGGGGCTGCAGATTTTAAGAGAGACAATTTTAGGTCCTGAAAAATTTGATAAAGCATTCAAAACCTATATTAACCGGTGGGCTTTCAAGCATCCTACGCCCTGGGATTTCTTCCACACCATGGAAAATGTTTCCGGAGAAGAACTGAACTGGTTCTGGAGAGGATGGTTTATCAATAAATGGAAGATCGATCAGTCTGTAAAAGATGTACAATACATTAACGGAGATTTTAAAAACGGTGCCCAGATCACTGTTGAAAATCTTGGTCAGCTTCCGATGCCTACAACAGTTCAGGTGAAATTTAAAGACGGTACCAAACAGGTCGTAAAAATTCCTGTTGAGGTTTGGAAGCGCAATACAGAATGGCTGTTCAACATCAATTCAAATAAAGAAATTAGTGAAGTAATGCTTGATCCGGATTCTATAGTTCCCGATGTTAATATGAAAAATAATATCTGGCCTACAGCACAGACTAAACCAGTTGAAAAAATCAATACGAAAGAGTTTGCAGGAACATATGGGACTACAAGTGATCCTATCAAGCTGGTCTTTACAGATAAAAACGGCCAGCTGTATGCCAAAGCAGGAAACCAGCCGGAATTCCCTCTCGAATATGCAGGAAACAACCAGTTTACTTTTGATGAAGCCGGAATAACGCTGGTATTTAGCAAAGATAAAAAAGGACTTGTTTTTAAACAGGCCGGAAGAGAATATAAATTTACCAAAGAATAAATGGTATATTGATCTTATAAAAACCGAAACTTCATAAATCTGAAGTTTCGGTTTTTTTGTTTGGAAAAGAGCTGGAAGGAAGAGGGAAGTCTGAAGATGGAAGCTCTATTGGTTCTTCGTTCGAGAATTAGGTTCATTGATAAGAATGATTAAATTTAAATAGGTATAAAACAGCCTTTAATTACTTTTTCCGGCTTCCCTCCAAAAATTAACAATAATATATCCCCAACTTTTATTATCTCTAATCAGGATATTCTATTTTTGTGATTCTAATTTAAAAATAAGATTATGAATTTCAGATTTTCAATCGTATCCCTGTTGTTCTTTGTACTGGGATTTTCGCAGAATCTTAAAGTGATGAGTTTCAATATCAGGCTGCAGGTTACATCAGATAAGGAAAATGCATGGACAGAAAGAAAACAGGATGTTGTAGATCTGTTAAATTATTATCATCCCGATTATTTCGGCGTTCAGGAAGCACTTCCCGAGCAGATGAAAGATATTAAAGCCGGCCTTAAGAATTACGATTATGTTGGAGTAGGAAGAGATGACGGAAAGGAAAAAGGGGAGTTCTCAGCTATTTTTTATGATACGAATAGGCTTCAGGTGATAAATTCCGGGACATTCTGGCTTTCGGAAACACCGGAAATACCTTCCAGAGGATGGGATGCAGCTCTTAATAGAATCTGTACCTATGCTTTTTTTAGAGATAAAAAATCCAAGAAAGAATTCCTGGCCATGAATCTACACTTTGATCATATCGGAAATGTGGCAAGAGTGAAATCTTCCGAACTTATTTTGAAGAAGATCAAAGAGATGAATCCTAAAAATCTTCCCGTAACCTTAAGCGGTGATTTTAACTTAACAGAGGATTCGGAGCCGATAAAAATCCTTTCCCAGAATTTGAACGACAGCTTTTATCATTCGGAAACAAAACCTTACGGGCCGAAAGGAACCTTTACCGCTTTCAATGTAAATGAAATCCCTAAAGACAGAATCGATTATATTTTCGTAAAAGGATTCAAAATAAAATCCCAAAGACATATTAATGACAGAAGAGAAAATCTGCTGTATCCATCGGATCACTTTCCGGTCTTGGCGGAACTTTCTTATTAATTCCTGATCAGTTTACCGGAAAATCAACTTCAAATCCAATTCCTCTCAGGGATTGGATTTTTATTTGAGGATCATTCATGAAATATTTTCTCAGGCGGCTGATGAAAACATCAAGGCTTCTTCCGGTAAAATAGTCATTGGTTTCCCAGAGATTATCCAGAATGTCATCCCTTTTGATCATCGTGCCATTGTATTTCAGAAGATACAGAAGAAGTTCACGTTCCCGGATCGTAAGGCGAACGTTTCCCTCAGGATGGGAAAGCAGAAGTTTTTCAGTATCTAAAAAATAGTTTCCGATCTTTATTTGTGGTGAAACGGCCGGCTGCGTTCTTTTAAGGATATTTTTGATCCTTAAAACCAGCTCTTCCGGATCGCATGGTTTGGCAATATAATCATCTGCACCAATCTTTAGTCCCATCAGGCGGTCTATTTTCTGGTTCTTGGCGGTCAGGAAAAGTAAGGGAAAAGTGTTTTTCTTCTTAAGGATCATTTTCGCTAAGGAAAAACCGTCGATGGAAGGCATCATGATGTCCAGAATACCAATGTGAAAAGGGAAATCTGTACATAAAAGGCTGACAATGTCTTCCGGGTTCTGAAACCACGCCACTTCAAAATCTTCCAGTTCCAGGTACTGCTTCAGGATCATCCCAAAATCCGGATCGTCTTCGGCTAAAAGGATCTTAGTTTTCATACGGAATAGATATTTTAAAGGTGGTTCCGGCTTTAAGGCGGCTGGAAACATCTATGTGACCATGATATTTTGCAATGATATTTTTTACAAAATAAAGTCCTAGCCCCAAGCCTTTAGTATTATGGATATTATTTGACTGGATTCTGTAAAACTTTTCAAAAATATGAATCAGCTCATTTTTCTCTATACCACAACCGTTGTCACTCACTTCTATTTTAAGATCTTGAGAACTTTTGCTGAGGTTTACTTTTACCTGAGAAGCTCCATATTTTACACTGTTTTCACACAGGTTTTTGATAATGGTTTCCATGAAATTTTTATCAAAGAGAAGTTCTTCCGAAACCTGGTTGGTCAATTCAAAATTTGTCTCAGGATAAGTGAAAGCGAGATCTTGCACAAAAAAGTTCCAATCTTCAGGTTTTATGGAGAAAACCTCTTCAGAGGTCTCATCTTTATGAAGCTGGAACATCAGGTTTTCAAGGCGGCTGATCTGGCGGTCGATGAGTGGCAGGGTTTCAGGATTCCATTCCTTTTTCAAAGCTTTCGACGCGATCTTTAAAGTGGCAATCGGAGTTTTGAATTCGTGCGAAATATTATCCACAACTGTGTGGAGAACTTCGACCTGTTTCTGCTGGCGGGCTAAATTTTTTACGGTAAAGATATAAAGCAAAAGAACACTTAGAAGAATGGCTGCACAGCAGATCGTAAGTAAAGCAAGTTCTTTAAATATGATCGTTTTGATGTTTAAGATCTCAAATCCCGTGTTGCTTTTGACCAAAAAAGAATCATTTCTGCCGGGTTTACCGTCTTTAGCAGAGAAGGTTGAAGTAGTTTCCCATGTCCCTGTATTGGAGATTCTCGGATTGACCACTTTATTGGTGGTTTCATAAAGAACCAGTGGACGGTCGATAAGGTGTGAACCGTCCGGAAGATACACAATAGAGGTATATTCAATTTTTGTAGCAATTTTGTAGCCTTCTTTCTTAAAGCTGTTGTCCACATAGTCATTTAAACGTGCCTCATTTTCTTTCCTATTCCTTCTAAAATATTCCAGAAAATCTTTTTTACTGACTTTTTTGTCATGATAATTAATCAGAATTTTCTGGATGCTATCATCTGTTTTGTTTTTGATACCACCCAAATCTTCCAGCTTATCGGTGTAACTCGATATTTTTTCATGAACTGTTCTGTAAATTTCACGCTCTTTTACCTGATAGGTCTTGTACATAAAGTATACCTGTATTCCCAGCAGGAAGAGGAATAGAGCTGCAAAAAGGGGGATGAGGTATTTGCTTTTGGTGATCATGAAAACAAAGATAAAACTTTAGTCTTTCCTTTTGCTGGCATTAACCCATCATTAACCTTCCATTAACCGAAATTCTCTTTGTAAATACTGAATTTTGAGCCGTCAAGCAGAGTAACATCCATGCTTTTCAGAATCAATTATGTATAAAATTTTTCTTTTCCTGTTTTTTCCAATGCTCTTGTCCGCACAGGTGCAGATTATCAAAGGTTCAGTGACGGACACTGAGAATGGAAAGCCAGCCTCTGCGGATATCGGAATTTATAATTTAAAAAATGAGCTGATCAAAACACTGAAAACAGATACAGACGGGCAATTCCATTTAGAAGGCATAGCCGTTGATTCGGTGAAAATAACAGTCAAAAAAACAGATTATACTCCTTTTGAAAAGATAATAAGTTTACAAAAGGATAATGGACTTTTAAAGATCTTTCTTAAGAAAGAAACCCGGGAAATAGAAGCTGTCGTTATGACCAAACAGAAACCGATGGTCACCAGAAAAGTAGACAGACTGGAATTCAATGTAGAAAACAGCAATATTTCTTCTCTTAATGCCTGGGAGATTTTAAAGAAAACGCCGAGTGTTACAATAAACAATGATGTGATCGCCATCAAAGGAGGAACGGGAATTTTGGTAACCATTAATGATAAAAAGGTAATGCTGACTGGTGATGAGCTCAAAAATTTTCTTGAAAACACACAGGGAGACGAAATAAAATCGGTAGAAGTCATCACCAATCCACCAGCAAAATATGAAGCATCCGGCAGCGCAGTCCTGAATATTGTGATGAAAAAAAATAAGATCGAAGGCTACCGCGGAATTGTTTCCTCCAAATATGTTCAGACCCAATATGCAAAAGGAGTTGTAGGGGTCTCCCAATATTATAAGAAAGACAAGCTTTCATTGATGGGAAGTTATTACAGAGGTTTTGGAACGTACTATCGTGAGGGAACAGATTATGTGAATTACCAGGAAAGCCAGAAGAGATGGGTGAGTACGATGAACAGAAAGGACAAGAACAGAGCGCAGAATACCCTCAACTTCAATGCTGAATATGAAATTGACAGCCTGACAAATATGAGTCTGAATTATTCAGGATACTTTAGTCCGAAGTCTTTTGGAACTTACGTCGTTCCTACATTCATCTACAACAGTCAGGATATTGCAGAGTCTGATTATACAACGGTTAATGATCATCAGTCCCGGACGATCAATAATTCATTAAGCTTTCAGGTTGACAGAAAACTTAATAAGAAGAGCAGCCTTTCATGGATCAGTTATTTTACCGGAAACAACGTGGATAAATATCAAAATGTACTGACTCACCTGAATTTTGCAGGGGAAGCACCAAAGGATGATAATTTTTTCACCCAAAATAAAACAGATGTCCAGCTGTATTCCACACAGGCTGATTATCAGTGGAAAGATAAAAAGCTTGAGATAGAGTCCGGACTGAAGTACAGTTTTGTGAAAACAATGAGCGGACTGGATTTTTCCGACAACGAAAACGGCTCTCTTCAATTGCGTCCGGAGAAAAGCAGCCTGTTTGATTACAAGGAACATAATTTTGCGGCCTATTCGTCATTGGCTTACAATCTTGGAAAATGGAATTTTAAAGGTGGTCTTCGCGCTGAAATGACGGATCTGGAAGGGGTAGTATCCGAACCTTATGAACGCAACAAAAATAAGTACTGGAGTCTTTTTCCGACTTTTTATGTTCAGTATTCCACGGAAAGTAAGCATGAATTCGGGTTTTCCTACGGGAAAAGAATCATCAGGCCTTCTTATTCCTGGCTAAATCCTGCGAAGTCATATTATAATTTATTCTCCTATTACCAGGGAGACCCGCAACTGAAAGCTACCATTATTCATAACCTCAATCTGACGTATTCCTGGAAAGGTTGGAATCTGGATTTATACTATAGAAAAGAGATCTATCCGTCTATGGAAATTTCATTCCAGGAACCCAGTACGAATAATCTGATCTATTATTTTACCAATATTGAAAAAGGTCAGGCTTTTGGAGCCAGCATGTACAAGAGCTTTCAGATCAAACCGTGGTGGACATTGATCGTTTCTGAAAACCTGGAGCACAACGAAAATTATTTCAAAGGACTTGATGGACTTCTGTATAAAAATAAGGTCTGGAACTGGGTGTCCAATGTTTCAACAGCAATTACTTTAGATAAAAGTAATGACTGGAAAATGGAGATTGGGCACAAGTATTATTCACCTGGGATACAAGGAACTTTTACGATCTCCAGCGCATGGTCTGCTTATCTTGCAATGAACCGTAAATTCTTTGATAAAAAACTGGAAGCCTCATTTATTTTCAATGATATTTTCAGGAGCATGGGGCAGAAGGTAAGTACAAAATATGCCAATCAGGACAATTATTTTCTGGATTACGGAGATACTCAGGGATTCACACTCTCTCTTAAATTCAATTTTGGAAACCAGTCCGTGAAGAATGCAAGAACTATTAAGAAAACAGATGAAGAGGATAGATTATAGAAGATTGCTGTTACTTATTGATTACAGAAATTATATAACATGTTCAATACCTTTCGTCCCTCGGCATCAGCCTTTATAAAAAATAAAGAACTGGTATCCATAAAAACATTATTATAGAAGAAATTCCTTTTCTGTGTGACATTTTCGCTAATTTTGATATTTATTTTTTAAAATTAGAGATATGAAACAATTTCTTTATGCTCTGGTAGCTACTGTTTCGATGCAGCAGATCGCTGCCCAGGAGCTGTATATGCCAAGAAATATTAAGAAAGCCTATGAAAAAGGAACCCGTGATATTTCTGGTGCTCCGGGCAAAAACTATTGGCAGAATAAAGGGATTTATAATGTTGAGGTAAAAGTGGATGCGGGAAGCAAAACAGTTTCCGGAAAAGAAACGATCACATACAGCAATAACAGCCCTGATGTACTTCATGAACTGGCAATCAGATTTGTAAATAACCTTCATAAGCCACAGTCGCCGAGATCTGGTTCTGTGTCCAAAGATTTCCTGTCTTCAGGTCTTCATATTAAATCTATGATCATCAATGGTGAGAAATATATGGTAAACAGCGATGATTGGGGAACCGTAGAAAAAGTAAAGCTGAATAAAGCACTCAAGGCCGGAGCTAAAGCTGAAGTGAAAATAGAATGGGAATATCCGCTTTCCATACAAAGCGGAAGAGAAGGGCAGATAGATCCTGAAACTTTTTATGTAGCCTATTCTTTCCCGAGGATTTCCGTTTATGATGATTACAATGGCTGGGATATGCTTCCCCATTCAGACAGACAGGAGTTTTATAATGATTTTAATGATTACAGTTTTACCATTTTAGCACCAAAGAATTTTGTAGTATGGGCTACCGGTGATTTTCTGAATCCTGAAGCAGTACTTCAGCAGGAATATTTAAAAAGATATAAAACTTCTCTTAAAAGCGACAAAGTGATCCATATTGCTTCTGAGGAGGAAATGAAATCCGGAAAAGTAACCAGGCAGAACAAATGGAATGTCTGGAAATTCAAAGCCAATCATATTACGGATTTTTGCTTTGCATTAAGCAGTCATTATGTTTGGGATGCAGCAAGCGTTCAGTTAAAAACAAAAAGAGCAAGTGTCCAGGCAGGATATAAAGCCGGAGCAAAAGACTTTGAGCAATATGTAGACTGGATGCGTTATAATCTGGATTGGTTCTCAAAAAAATGGCCGGGCGTGGAATATCCTTATAATGTTATGACTGCGATTCAGGGATATGCGGATATGGAATACCCAATGATGATTAATGATACAAGTATTCCTGATGATCTTCGCGATGCAAGGCTTACCGCAGATCACGAGATTGCCCATACCTATTTCCCTTTTTATATGGGAATCAATGAAACCCGGTATGCTTTTATGGATGAAGGTTGGGCAACTACCCTTGAATACCTGATCGGAATTGATGAAAACGGTGAAGCCGCGGCAAAAGAATTCTATAAAAATTTCCGTGTCAAAAAATGGATCAACGATCCTTCTGCAGAACAGGACCAGCCGGTTATTACCATGAGTACACAGGTAAGCGGAGCCGGATACGGAAACAATTCCTATGTAAAAGCATCCCTGTCTTATCTTGCATTGAAAGATTATTTAGGAGATGAACTGTTTAAAAAAGCGTTTCTGCATTATATGAACAACTGGAATGGAAAACACCCGGTACCTTGGGATTATTTTAATTCAATGAACGCAGGTTCCGGGAAAAACCTGAACTGGTTCTTCCAAAACTGGTTCTATACCAATAATTATATTGATCTGAAAATAACCGACATTATACAGCTTAACGATCTTCTTACAGTCAACGTAGATAATGTTGGAGGCTTTGCAATTCCTTTTGATGCTGTCTTAAATTATGAAGACGGATCGGTGGAAAAGCTTCATTTTTCACCTTCCTTATGGGAAAAAAACCAGATACATGCAGCCCTTGCGATCCCTATTAAAAAGAAAGTAAAATCGGTGACGCTGGATGGAGATATTTTTATGGATTATACCCCTGATAATAATACGATATCATTATAAAAGAAAAGCCTGAACAGAAAATTCAGGCTTTTTATTGAAATCAATTTAAATTTTAATAAAGTCTTAGTCCAGCTCTTGCTCCTGTAGAAGCTACTACAGATTGCATTCTGGTTTTTTGTCCGGAAGAGAACATGAACATTGCTGCGTCATCCACATAATCCATATAATTCATAAACATTACAGATCTTTGAACTCCAGTACAAGTGTTGTATAATGGATAAGTAGGTTTTCCATAATTAGCACCTGTTTGTGTAGGAGTATCTGTTACCAAATCATTTCCACAATTAGCGTCTCCCCAAATGTGTCTAAGATTCAAATAATGTCCTACTTCATGAGTAGCAGTTCTTCCTAAGTCATAAGGTGCAGACGATGTATTTCCGAAATATTTAGCTGCAATTACTACCCCGTCATTCCAAAGTCCTGCAGATTCCGGAAACGTTGCATAGCCAAGTATTCCTCCCATATCACTAACTACCCATATATTAAAATAATGTGTAGGATCGGTAGCGTCTATTCCTTTAGTTGATGTTTTTTTCATCGCATCATTTGTTCTCCAGCTTCTTACAGTTGTGGATTTTCTGTTAACCGTTACCAATCGGAATTTAACACCGATATTACCTGCTGCAGTAGAAGCGAATTCTGCCGGAATTTTATTAATATCACTATTAGTAGCAGAGTAATCTGCATTTAATGTATTGATTTGGGATTGAATCTGGGCATCAGAAATATTTTCTGCAGAAGTTCTATACAATACATTAACAATAACAGGGATTTCTATGGTTCCGTCTGCCAGAACTTTTCCCATTTTTAAATCATTGGCAAATTTTTCGGTATTTGCTTCCAGTTTAACGAATCTTTGTCTGAGTTCCGCGTTGTTTTTTAATGCTTCCTGTCTTACTTCTTCAGATGCGCAACCTCTCTTAAACATACTAGCTGAAGAGGCATCTTCCTTTGCAGGGTTTTCGTTTTGGTTTGTCATATTGTCGCTGTTACAAGCTGACATAAAGCCTAATACAACGGCTCCCAATAATAGTTTTTTCATAAAGTTGTTATTTTGTATAGTTTCAGAGTGTGAATTTATATTATTAAAAATTATTATGCAACACTTTTTCAATTTTTATTATTGATGTAATAATATTTTACTCAATTCGTTGTGTTTATTATTACTAATTTGGACTTGTGTTGATTTTATGTTAATTTGATGATTGACGGAAAAATAATTTAATTTTTTTAAAATTTATAGCAAAATTTTAATTTTTTTGAATTTGAAATAGGTTATTTTGTTTATTATTAATATGAATTACAGCAAATGGGTTTTAAGTTCAAATTCTCTTATTAGAAATACTTTATTCAGCATTTTACTCATATGTCCTGATAACTCATAGTTTAAAAATACTTAATCATTAAATAAAAAGCCTGAAGGAAAACTTCAGGCTCTTATATTTAAGTTAATTTGGATCTTGTTATCTTAATCCAGCTCTTGGACCGGCTGCAGCTACTACGGCCTGCATTCTTGTTTTTTGGTTGGCAGAGAACATGAACATAGCTTTATCATCTACATAATCCATATAGTTCATAAACATTTGGGACCGGCTTACTCCTCCGCAAACTCTGTTTAAAGGATAAGATGGTGTTCCGTAGTTAGGTCCCGGAGAAGTAGGAGTGTCATTAGAATAATCTGTCTGACAGCCTGTGTTGGATGATCCCCAAAGGTGAGGCAGGTTTAAATAGTGGCCTACTTCATGCGTAACTGTTCTACCTAAATTGAATGGAGCGGAAGCACCTGTTTTCCCGATGTACTGATAGCCTATGACAAGTCCGTCATACCATAAACCGGCAGATTCAGGATAATAAGCGTATCCCAATGTCCCGGGCTGGCTATTCTCATCAAGGATAGAATTAACCACCCAGATATTCAGGTTTTTAGTAGGATCAGTTGCATTAATACCTCCGGTAGTTGATTTTTTCATTTCTTCCAGATCGGATCTCCAGCCTGTTTTTGTATATTGCTTACGGTTGGTTGTCACCAGTTTAAAACGGATCTTTACATCACCCGCTGCTGCTGGCTGAAATGCAGATGGTATGTTAGCAACATCAGAATTGGTAGCACCATAGTCTGCATTTAATACTGCGATTTGTTCTGCAATTCTTGCGTCAGAAATATTTTGGGTAGAAGTGTTATAGATCACATTGAAAACAACCGGAATTTCCACTGTTCCATCTGCAAGCACTTTGCCCATCATAATGTCTCTTGAAAACTTTTCAGACTGTAACTCATTAGCTTCAAATCTGGCTCTTAATGCCGGATCGCTTTTGAGCGCCTTTTCCCTTATGATATCTGAAGGACAGGCTCTTTTTGAAGCCATAGTGCTTGAAGGATTTCCCGGATCCTGAGATATATCCTCCTGATTGGATATATTATCACTTGTACAAGCTGACATGAAGCCCAGAACGAGAGCCCCGAAGAATAGTTTTTTCATAATATATTGTAAATGGTTTGCTCTCCAAATTTATATTATAAAAAATTAATACACAAAAATATTCAAACATATTTGAATAATTGCTATTAAAAAGCGGAAGTTGTTGAGTATTATTTTGTTTTCAGCTTTTTTAATTGAATTTTAATTAATTTTACAATTTCAATTTAAATATTTTTCACTTAAAATTGTTTTAATTAAAAATATTTACTTTAATTATTTTAACTGATTTATATTTTTAACTTTTTCTTTTATCAGTTTAACCTGCAAAACCATTTTTAATAGCAAAAACTGCAAGGCCGACCCGTGTTTTCAGGTCCAATTTGTCGCATAGCTGGTCGCGGTAGCTTTCTACAGTTCTCGGACTGCAACACATTCTGTCTGCAATTTCTTTATAGCTTAGTTCGGTGACAGTATATTTCAGGAATTCTCTTTCGCGGTCCGAAATTCTTACGGTATTTTCTGCTTCCTTATCTTTGTTCAGATTGGAAAATATAATTTTTGAAGCCCATTCCGGATAGAAAAAGCCGTCAGAATTTAATCTTGTTAATGCCGTTTCCAGATCTTTAGGGTGGGTATTTTTTAATAAGTATCCTTTTGCACCGTTTTTGATCATTTTAATGACACTGTTGTCATCGCCCTGCATGCTCAGTGCCATTACTTTAATCTCCGGATGATTCTGTGTGAGCCAGGCAGCGGTTTCAAAGCCGTCCATAATTGGCATACTGATATCTAGAAGGATGATGTCCGGGATTGCACCGTTGTCTTCAAATTTCTGGATCAGATCTTTACCATTCTCACACACATAGATTACTTCAAATTCATTAAAATTATCAATAATTCCTTCCAGAGCTTTGGCAATTAATACATGGTCATCAACAATTACTATTGTTTTTTTCATGGCTGTTTTTTTAAAATAATATTGAGTGTAGTTCCGGTATTCTTCTGACTTTCAAGACTGAAATCCGCACCTATAATGGCTGCCCTGTTTTTCATATTGGTCAGGCCAATGCCGTTGGATTTTATCTCGGTGCTGTCGAATCCAATACCGTCATCCCTGAGGTTGAGCTCCCAGAGTACTTCCTCGGAAGTATTCAGGTTGATAAAAATATTTTTACAGTTTGCATGCTTGATGCTGTTCTGAATAAATTCCTGTATGATCCGGAGAAGCACATTTTTGTGGACAAATCCAAGATCAAGCTGCTTAAAGTTGTGTTCAAAACTCACATGGCATCTTTTGAAACTGTTGGTATTATCTACCTCTTCCTGGATCAAAGTTACGATTTCCTTCTGGTTTATATTATCATCTGTCAGAGTTTTTGAAAGGCTTCGGAGGTCTTGTAGCGACTGATTTATAATTTGAGAAACCTGATCGATTCTCTCGTTTACTTCAGGAACCCTGTTTTCGTAAAGCAACTGTTGGGTATACAGGCTCACAAGTGTTAGTTTTTGGCCGATATTGTCATGAAGTTCACGTCCTATCTGCTGCATGGTGGCCTGCTGGATCTCAAGCTGTGTAGCCAGGAGTTCCCGTTTGTGGATTTCGTTTTTCACTTCAATTTTATTCAAATACTCTTTTTTACGCTGCTGATATTTCCTTATGTAAACTATTACTGCGGATACAAACAGTACAAAGAATATATTAAACAAAATTAATACGATGATGAGCTCTGTTTTCCCCATATGAATGAAATTGAAAATAATAGATACATTATAATTCCTGACATAAGAAAATAAGAAAAATAGATATAATGCAGCTCTTTGTATTCCTTAATAAGATTAAAGAATGTCCAGAATGGAAGTGTTCCTATATAAAATAATGTCACTCCAAGATTGATATAAAACATCTTGTTTCTGTTGAAGTTCAGGATTTCAGAAGAATTGATTTGTTTGTAATATTCCATGATCACCAATACCATTAAGAGCAGGCATCCGACTGTATAGTTAAAGGATAAAATGATCTTTTTCGTGGTGAAGAAGAATTCACTTGATACAAATGACAAAAGATACAGCAGGGACATGGTGTAGAACAGCTTTGGCCTGCCCAGTGATTTTGCAGCATAAAGCCAGTAAAAAAAAAGAAATTCAAGGGGAATTACAAAATAATTGAAAAAATTCTGTTTATTATATTCTATGATCAGGCCTCCCCATTTTCCGATGATTTCAGACAGGAAAATAATAATTAGATAAATGGAAAAATACTTCCAGTACTTTTCCTTATTATTACGATTATAGTAAATAACCGATATAACGGCTGCAAGTCCTTCTGTCCAGATCATGGATTCCTGAAGTATCTTCTGAAAATCAGTCATGTCAATTGTATAGTAAAAATAAATTAGTGATTGTGTTAAGGAAACATTTCAGCTTTAGGATTGTCTGGAGGTGATAATGCTCCGTGATTTTCAGCAAGGGTTTCAAGACCAGCCGGCTGTCCGGTTTTTGAAGCCATAGCTAAAACTGATTCTGAATTAAACGGACAGAAATCATAGTTAAGCATTTCCCCTGTTTCATCCGCTTTTTTCAGGGTCGGGATCATTACTAAAGTATGTCTTTCTGCATATTCTTTTTCTACAGGATGACTTTCCATAATGGCCCAGTCTTCGGCTTTTGGATAGGCAGCATAATAGAACCTGATGCCTAAATCTTCTTCAGTAACCTCAGGATTTACTTTTGCCGCTTCATTCTCAACACATGCTATAAATTTTTTCAGTTTAGGAAGATCAAACCATATGGCATGAGAATCCGTAATCCCCAATTCTTTATTAACAGCCTGCATCTGATTGTTTCTGTAGTTGCCTATTAACTGTTGAACAAGCTCTGAAGCAATGGTATTTGTGCTTGAGGCAGACTCGTTTGCTCCGGCCTCATAAGTAGATTTTGTTTTCATAACGTTAGTTTTATAAAAGAATGTTAGTTAGTAGTGCAAATCTCGTAAAAATTTCAAGGTAAACGGATGTGTTTTTTCCTGTTTATTTTCCGTGTTTTTACGGATTGCATATGGGCTGTAAAATAATATAGTCCAACTGACTTTTGGACTCCTATCTTATAACGGCTGTAATAAATAAAAAAGCCGGAGATTTTACTCCGGCTTATAGTTAAATACAAGGATATTTTTTGGGGTCCCTGCAGATATATCCTGTTGAACAGCACAGTCCTGCAGGGCAGTTCATATCGATGTCGCATTCTGTAATTGCAGACGATACACCACCACTGATTCTTTTTAAATCATTTCTTTTTAGCTTTTTCATACCATTATTTTAGTGGCTAGTCAATAAGACCAGGTCTGCATTCAGCCTGTCCACAATTGATGTTGATCTGTGAACAATGTTCTGTAGCACACGTTCCGCTGGTAGAGCCGTCAGGGTAAATTAATATATTGCAACTGCAGTCAATTTTTCCTCCTAAAATAGTTCTTAATGAACTTCTTTTTAATTTTTTCATGCTGATTTTGTTTTGGTTAGTAATTTTTTTGAATGATAAATGTAGTAATATTTCACATGATTATGATAAAAAAGTCAATAAAAAAATAAGTGATGCAGATTGGGCTGCACCACTTACTTACAAAAATAATATATATGAAAAAAACTACTTTACTGATCTGTCGGTCTGAAAACCAAACCTGTTTCTTCAAAATAATCTAAAGTGATTCTGTCACCGTCATTTACCTTTTCGGCCAGAATTTCTCTTGATAATTTATTTAATACTTCCTGCTGAATTACTCTTTTCAGCGGTCTTGCACCGAAGGAAGGGTCATAGCCTTTATTCATCAGGTAATCCAGGGCATCCTGAGTGGCGGTCATGATAATGTTTCGCTTGGAAAGCATATCATTATAGCCTCTCAGCTGATACTGAACAATTTTTCCGATCTCTTTTTTATTTAAAGGCTGGAATAATACCACTTCATCAATTCTGTTCAGGAATTCCGGACGGAGCGTTTGTTTCAGAAGATCAAAAACTTCATCCTTGGTTTTGCTGACGATCTCGTTCTGGTTTTCTTCTGTAATGTCTTCAAAATTCTCCTGGATCAGGTGTGAACCTAAGTTGGAAGTCATAATGATGATTGAATTTTTAAAATTCACCACACGTCCTTTATTATCTGTCAGGCGCCCGTCATCCAAAACCTGCAGCAAAGTGTTGAAAACATCCGGATGTGCTTTTTCAATTTCATCCAGAAGAACCACAGAATATGGCCTTCTTCGTACTGCTTCCGTCAGCTGTCCGCCTTCATCATATCCTACATATCCCGGAGGAGCACCTACCAGTCTGGAAACACTGTGTCTTTCCTGGTATTCACTCATATCAATCCTTGTCATATTATTCTCATCATCGAATAAATATTCAGCCAAAGCTTTAGCAAGTTCAGTTTTACCAACACCAGTTGTTCCTAAGAATAAGAAAGATCCGATTGGTTTTTTATCATCACTTAATCCGGCTCTGTTTCTTCTGATGGCATCCGCAACAGCTCCTATCGCTTCATCTTGCCCAACGACACGATGGTGAAGCTCAGTTTCAAGATTCAGAAGCTTTTCTCTTTCAGACTGGATAAGTTTGGTAACAGGAATTCCTGTCCATTTTGCAATGACTTCAGAGATGTTTTCAGAAGTTACTTCCTCTTTAATTAATTCATTCTGATGGTTCTGCATCTCCAGTTCAAGTTTCTGCAGAGCATCTTCTTTTTCCTTTATTTTTCCGTATTGAATTTCTGCAACTTTCGCATAATCTCCAGCCCTTGAGGCTTTTTCTGCTTCCAGTTTCAAAGACTCAATATCTTTTTTAATCTGTGTTAAATCCTCAGATTTTTGTTTTTCTTTCAGCCATTTCGCGTTGATCTCATTTCTTTCCTCAGAAATTTTTGAAATATCTTCTTTCAAATGATCAATTTTCGTTTGGTTGCCTTCTCTTGAAATGGCTGCCAATTCAATTTCCAGCTGCATCAGTTTTCTGTCCAGTACATCCAGTTCTTCCGGTTTTGAATTGATTTCCATTCTCAACTTCGCTGAAGCTTCGTCAATAAGGTCAATCGCTTTATCCGGTAAAAAACGGTCTGAAATATATCGCTGAGACATTTCCACTGCGGCAATGATCGCCTCATCTTTAATTCGTACTTTATGGTGAGCTTCATATTTATCTTTAATTCCACGAAGAATTGAAATGGCAGATTCCGTATCCGGCTCTTCCACCATTACTTTCTGGAAACGTCTCTCCAATGCTTTATCTTTCTCAAAATATTTTTGATATTCATTCAAGGTAGTGGCACCGATTGCTCTTAATTCTCCTCTTGCTAGAGCAGGTTTCAGGATATTGGCTGCATCCATTGCTCCCTCACCGCCTCCGGCGCCTACCAGAGTATGGATTTCATCGATGAATAGGATGATCTGCCCTTCAGACTTGATCACCTCATTCACCACAGATTTCAAACGTTCTTCGAATTCACCTTTGTATTTGGCTCCGGCAATTAGCGCCCCCATATCCAGAGAGTACAGCGTTTTGTCCATCAGGTTTTCAGGGATATCTCCCGAAATAATTCGGTGGGCAATACCTTCAGCAATGGCTGTTTTACCTACACCCGGCTCTCCGATAAGGATCGGATTGTTTTTAGTTCTTCTCGAAAGAATCTGAAGCACTCTTCTGATCTCTTCATCACGCCCGATTACCGGATCCAGTTTTCCTTCTGCTGCTAATTCGTTGAAGTTTTTAGCATATTTATTTAAGGATTGGTAAGTCTCTTCCGAACTGGCAGAAGTAGCCTTGCTTCCTTTTCTTAATTCTTTGATAGCACCTTCCAGCAGGCTTTTAGTAACGCCCATATCCTTAAGCATTTTGGATACTTCGGAACTGGTTTCCAGTAACGAAAGCCACAGATGCTCAATAGTTACATATTCGTCGCCCATTTTTTTAGCAATATTCGGGGCGTCCAGCAAAACTTTGTTCGCAGACTGGGAAAGATAAATATTCCCTCCCTGAACTTTTGGAAGTCTCTCAATATTTTCCCTGTTTCTTTCCCTTACCAGATTGGCATCCGCTTCAGATTTTTTTAGTAAGAAAGGTGAAATATTTTCATCTACCTGAAAAATTCCTTCAAGTATATGTTGTGGCTCAATACTCTGGTTACCAAATTCCATGGCAGTCTGCTGTGCTGCCTGGATGGCTTCTTGTGATTTTACAGTATATTGGTTTAAGTTCATATTTTTTATGTTTTTGGTAATATTTGTTTTTGGTTCAGTTTTAAAAAGACACCAAGAAACCAAATTTTCAGGCCCGGTTTCTTAATGCCATCAAGTTATTTAATCATTTAATCGATTACTGTATTTCAAAAATCATTCAATTATTAAATTTACAAAAAACATAGACAAAATTTCCGGATTATCTATTTTTAACGTTAAATTAACTTGACAAAATTTCCGATTCTTTAATATTGGCTTTGAAATAATGGAAAAACCGTCCGATTCGGGAAAAATTGAAAATAGAATGAAGGAGCGATTTTAATATTTAAAGGCTTTTTTATCTAAACTTAACCAGAAACTCCAAATAGAAAAATTGCTGATTTGACGGGGTCGTTTAGTAAAACTCCCGCTTCTGTGTTTAAAATCATAGTGTTAAATTAATTTATTAACCTCAGAATAATTACTTTTGCATTTTACCAGATGGAGCTTAAAGAAAAACAAAAGAAAATTTTAGACGTAGCCGTAGAACTTTTCAAAGAGAAAGGATATATGGGCAGCTCGGTTAGAGATCTTGCCACAAAACTTAATATCAAAGCTGCGTCACTGTATGCCCATATCCGTTCAAAGGAAGAAATTCTGGAATGGATTTGCTTTGGCATTGCACAGGATTTTTTTGATGAACTCCAGGAAGTGAAAAATACGGACATTGCTCCAAAAGATAAACTCAATTTATTTTTAGACAAGCATTTATCCGTCGTTCTTCAAAATCGTGATGTTACCCATATTTATTCTAATGAATGGAGACACCTTGAAGAAAGACTTCCTGAATTTATAGCATTGAGAAAGAACTATCAGGATGAGGTAGAGCAGTTAATTTCTGAGATCTACGATGCTGAAAAATGGGAACTGAAATCACCGACTTTTACGACAAGATTTATTCTTCATACCCTTAATAATTCCTATTTCTGGTTCAAAAGAAATACAGAATCCACTTCTGAAATTACAGATGAAATAAGAGCTAAGCTCCTGTATGGCTTGCTAGGAAATCAAAAGCAATAATTTTTTACCACAAAAGACACAAAAGCTTGTGCACAAGATTTACATTTTAAGCTGAATGTTTTAGTGCTGAAAATCGTATTTTTTATCCTTGGCAAGGTTTTAAACCTTGCCAAGGATGTTCAGGAATGACATGACCTAATAGTTACTCTCTTCAAGTATGAATGACAATAGCTTTGCTAGTTCCTTAATTATTTTTCCTTAAAAAAATCTTAATGGTTCAAATAAGAGCCTTCTCATGTAACCCTAATATTGGGACTGTTTACGGAAAAATAACTCATCGTACCCTATTCAGTTATTTAGAATCATTCAAAATGTGACAAAAGTCATAAAAATTTTGTCAGCATAGAAATTCTTTTTAAATTTACACCTAACAAGTGTTAGTTAGTAGGATATGGATTTTTCAGTTGAATATATAAAGCTCGACCAGTTGAGACAGCTTCAGTCTGAACGGTTGACAGATTTGGTCGGCTATCTTGAAGAGAGATCAGAATTTTATAGAGGGAAATTTAATGAATCAGGAATAGCTCCACAGGATATAAGGTCGATTGAAGATATCACGAAACTTCCTATAACTTACAAACAGGACTTGAGGGATCATTATCCGTTTGGACTTTTTACCGTTCCGAAAAATGAGCTGCAGAGAATTCACTGTTCCAGCGGAACTACAGGAAAACCTACAGTGGTGGGCTACACAAAAGAAGATGTGGATCTTTTCAGTGAAGTAGTTGCCAGATCATTATATGCAGCAGGAGCAAGACCGGGAATGCAGTTGCACAATGCTTACGGATACGGAATTTTTACCGGAGGGTTAGGGCTCCATTACGGAGCAGAAAAGTTGGGGATGAGCGTTCTTCCTATTTCGGGAGGAATGACCGCCAGACAGGTTGATCTGATTTTAGATTTTAAACCTGAAGTAATCTGCTGCTCGCCTTCTTATGCATTGACGATTGCGGATGAATTTACGAAAAGAGGAGTTTCTGCAGACGAAATCAGTTTGAAATATGCTGTTTTAGGCTCTGAGCCATGGACGGAAATTATCAGAAGCCATATCGAGGAAAGATTAGGCCTTCATGCAACGAATATCTATGGATTAAGCGAGATTATCGGTCCCGGAGTATCCATGGAGGATTTTGAAGAGAAAGGAGGTTCTTACATTTGGGAAGACCATTTTTATCCTGAAATATTGGATCCGGTGACGAAACAACCGGTTGCGTTTGGGGAAGAAGGGGTTCTGGTTATTACGACTTTAACGAAAAAAGCCATGCCGCTTTTACGGTATTGGACGAATGACATTACAAGTCTTTACTATGATGAAAATGCGAAGAGAACCATGGTGAAAATGAAACCTATCAAAGGAAGAGCAGACGATATGCTGATCGTAAGAGGGGTTAATGTATATCCAAGCCAGATCGAAGAGGCATTTTCACACGTAAAAGGAGTAGTTCCGAACTATTATCTTACACCGGTTGAAAAAGAGCAGATGTGTGTAGCATTGGATATCGACGTAGAAATTGATGATGAACTGGTGAAAGCTCAAAAAATAGATGCTAATACCGATGATTATTTTAATTTTGTCGGCAGCTTTGGAAAAAACATAGAAAACGAAATAAAAAAGAGGGTAGGAATTACCACGAAAGTAAAAATTCATGCCCAGGACAGCTTGCCTAAGTGCGAAGGCGGAAAAATTAATAGAATACTTAAAAAATAATGAATTCATTTTATAAACTTAAAACGGTAAAGGTTCAGAAAGATACTCCTGATGCGGTAAACGTAGCGGTAGAAGTTCCTGAGGAGCTGAAGGATAAATTCAGGTTCAAGCAAGGGCAGTATCTTAATTTCCGTATGATGATCAACGGGAATGAAGAAAGACGTTCTTATTCTATCTGCAACGCCCCGAGCGAAAAAAGCAACACACTGGAAGTGCTGGTAAAGCTTTTGGACGGCGGAAAGGTTTCAGGGTATTTCAATGAGCACCTTCATATGGATGAGGTACTGGAAGTAATGCCTCCGATGGGTGGTTTCAATACTTCTTATCACCCTACCAATGTGAAAACCTATGTGGGTTTGGCAGCAGGAAGCGGTATCAGTCCTGTTTTATCCAATATTAAAGAAAGCCTTTATCAGGAGCCGAACAGCTGCGCTTATCTTTTCTACAGCAACAGAAGCATGAATCATGTGATGAAAAGAGCTGAGATCGATAAACTGGTAGAGCATTTCAACGGAAGACTGAAGGTGATTTATCTGGTAAGCCGTGAAAAACATGAAGATCCTGTATTTGAAGGAAGAATTTCTGCTGAAAAATTAGAGCAGTTATTTGAAAGATATACAGATATTGATGTAAAAGAAGCCACTTATTTCATCTGCGGCCCTGCGGAAATGATTAAAGGGATTTCCGATTATTTAAAGAAAGATAAAAAAGTACCCGCCATTCAGGTTTTATTTGAATATTTCACTGCTCCTGATGATGAAAATTCTGAGGAGATGAGTGATGAATTCAAGGCCATTGCGAATATAGAAAGTATGGTGACGGTAATCATTGATGATGATGAATATTCGTTCCACCTTAATTCTAAAAAAGAGAGTATCTTAGATAAAGCATTAAAAGACAATCTTCCTGTACCTTTTGCTTGTAAGGGAGGAGTTTGCTGTACGTGTAAGGCGCAGGTTCTGGAAGGAGAAGTTTTCATGGAGAAAAATTTTGCGCTTACCGAAGACGAAGTAGCCAGAGGCTATGTTCTGACGTGTCAATGTCACCCGACAACGAATGTGGTGATGCTTAATTATGATGTGTAAAAATTAATGTAACAATCTAATAATTTGCCAGTGTAACAATCATTGGTACATTGTTAAACTGATACATTGCTAAATTGAAAATTATGGACTTAGAAAAATTTGTTCAATACGTTCACGAAGAAAATAAAGTAGAACCAAAAGATGTAATGCCTGATGATTACAGAAAACTGTTGGTTCGCCAAATTTCACAGCATGCCCATTCTGAGATTGTCGGAATGTTGCCGGAAGCCAACTGGATTTCAAGAGCCCCTTCACTGAGAAGAAAAATGGCTCTTTTAGCTAAAGTTCAGGATGAAGCAGGCCACGGTTTATACCTGTATTCTGCGACTGAAACCTTAGGAAACGGAACCATCAGAGCAGACAGAGACGCAACCTATGATGATATGTTGGAAGGAAAAGCAAAATATTCAAGTATTTTCAACTATCCTACATTGAGCTGGGCAGATATCGGCGCGATCGGTTGGTTGGTAGATGGTGCTGCAATCATGAATCAGGTAATGTTGATGGGGAATTCTTACGGTCCCTATTCAAGAGCGATGGTGAAAATCTGTAAAGAAGAATCTTTTCACCAAAGACAGGGCTACGAAATTCTAATGGCACTTTGCCGTGGTACAAAACAGCAGAAAGAAATGGCTCAGGCTTCGCTAAACCGCTTCTGGTGGCCGGCTTTGATGATGTTTGGTCCGAATGACGACAGCTCGCCAAACTCTAAAATCTCAATGAATTACAGAGTAAAAAGAGAAAGTAACGACAGTCTTCGTCAGAGATTTATCGACGTTACCGTTTCTCAGGCTGAATTTTTAGGATTAACCATTCCGGATAAAGATCTGAAGTGGAATGAAGAAAGACAGCATTACGATTTCGGAGAACTTCCATGGGATGAATTCATGGAAATCTTAAAAGGAAACGGACCTTGTAATAAGAAAAGATTACAGACCAAAGTAAAAGCACAGCAGGAAAACCTTTGGGTAAAAGAAGCAGCAATAGCTTTTGCAGAGAAACAACAAAAAGAAGTAATATAATAATGTAACAATATACCAATGTAAAAATGTAACAATCATTGTCATGCTGAGCTTGTCGAAGCATCTCATTGGTAAACTGTTATATTGATACATTGTTAAATTTAGAATTTGACTATGGCAAATTTAGATATGTGGGAAGTGTTTATTCAGACTAAACCGGGATTATCTCACAAACACGCAGGAATAGTGCAGGCACCAACAGCAGAAATGGCTTTGCAGAATGCAAGAGACGTTTACACCAGAAGAAAAGAAGGAACTTCTGTTTGGGTAGTGCCAAGTAAATATATCGTGACTTCAGAAGGAGTAGACAAGGAAGCTTTCTTTGATCCGGCAGATGACAAACTATACCGTCACCCGACATTCTATGATATTCCTAATGATGTAAAAAACATGTAATAAAGAAGTTAGAAGTTAGATTCTAGAATTTAGTCTAATTTCTAACCTCTAATTTCTAAATTCTATAAAAATGAATCCACTATATAATTATTTATTAAAGTTTGCCGATGACAGCTTCATCATGGGACAAAGGTTGTCTGCGTGGTGTGGTGAAGGTCCTTATTTAGAGGAAGATATTGCATTGACAAACATTGCATTGGACGAACTTGGCCAGGCCAATAACTTTTATGTATATGCATCAAGAGTTGCGGATAACGGTAAAAGTGAAGATGATCTAGCCTTCTTAAGATACGAGCATGAATACGTCAACGCACATTGGGTGGAACTTCCTAATGAAGATTATGCGCAGACCATTCTTAAAGTCTATGTATTCTCTGTATATCAGAAACTGATGTACGAGGCATTGTCAAATTCCGCAGATGAAGAACTTTCTGCACTCGCTCAGAAATCTTTAAAAGAAGTGAGATACCATTATACGCACGCTTCTTCCTGGATGAAAATTTTCGCTCAGGGAACAGAAGAAAGCCGTGAACGTTTAGTAAAATCTCTTGATAATATTTGGGAATATTCAAAAGGATTATTTGCGAAAGTTGAAGGGGAGGATGATTTAATTGCTTTAAATATCGCCCCGGACGGAGACGAATTGTACAAAGAATTCTTAGCCATCACACAAAAAGATTTTGCAGAATATGGATTGGAATACCCAGCAAATCCATTCATGCAGCCTAAATCCAGAACAGGATACCATACAGAATATTTCGGATTTATTCTTTGCGAACTTCAGTATATGCAGAGAGCGTATCCGGGATGTACGTGGTAATTCTAAATGTAACAATCTAGCAGTTTAGCAATGTAACAATTAATTGCTAGACTGTTAGATTGATAAATTGGTACATTTTAAAAATGAAAAATCCTTTAGAAATATTAGAATTAGTTCCTGATCCCGAAATTCCGGTAATCAATATTGTGGAATTGGGTATTGTAAGAGAAGCAAAAGTTACCAGCGAGAATACTTGTGAAATAACGATTACCCCTACTTATTCTGCCTGTCCTGCCATGTTCACCATTGAAGAAGACATTGTGAAGATCATGAAGGAAAACGGCTGGGATGCGAAAGTGGTAACCAAAATGTTCCCGATATGGACAACGGACTGGTTAACAGATGAAGCAAGAGAAAAACTTCGTATTTACGGAATCACACCTCCCGAAAAAGGAGCAGACGAACATCACATCGGGAAACCGAAAAAATGTCCGCGTTGTGGTTCTATGAATTCAAAACAGATCAGCAGATTTGGATCTACATTGTGTAAGGCTTCTTACCAGTGTCTGGACTGCCTGGAGCCTTTTGATTATTTTAAATGTCATTAAATGTTAAAAAGTCATTTTCAATAAATGACTTCATTATGTAAGTAATAAATGATACGACAGGTTTTGTCGTTAGTGGCACTTAGTTTTGCGTCAGTATCATTTTTTAATGATCTTATTTACAATAATCAACACAAAACATTTATTATGACAAATTGCAACAGCCAGAAATTTCCATCAACATGTCAAGAATCCACTCTTATTAAAACATTTCACAATACCGGAGAAGTTATCCGTTATCAGGAAATAGACCCTATTAGTGCCAGCTTATTAGATGGTGTTGTTCTGAGACAAGAAAACGGGAAATATTATAAAGCCATTTATACAGAGAATACCATTAATGTAGAATGGTACAGATGTACTTATCCCACTGATTTAGCAAATGGGACCGGAGATAAAGTCATGCTAACTAAAGCGATTAATACTGCGGGATATTTAGGAGCAACTTTAAGATTTGATGCGAAAGAATATATTCTTAATGAACAATTAAGTTTTGTAGATATTTCCTGTTTTAAACTTTTGGGAGATAAGCAGCATACAGTAATTAAATCAAATAGTAATCAACGATTTAATTCTTATTATTTAAAATTTACTAATTGTAATAATTTAGTCATAGATGGTATAAGGATTAACCAAAATAAAAGTAATTTACAGGTTTATACTCAGGCCGACTATGATAATGCAGGTAATGAATTAATGAGGGATTTTAATGGGGGTATCTACATTACAGATTCTACAGATATAGAGGTTACTAATTGTAGTTTTTTAGATCTATATACTCGAGGCCTTCAGTTTTATGGATGTAATGAAGGAGATATAAAAGTTACCCATAATTATTTTGAAAGTGAAATTCAGACCCAAATGTATAGAATGGAACATTTGGGACTTACACAATCCCATAATGTGAATTTTACAGTTGAAAATAATATTTTTAAAAACAAAGTACCAAGAGATGGGAGTGGCAATCCAATTCCTAATCCTGATCAAATGCCTTGTGGTATTTTTGCATTTGACTGTGGGCTCTTTGGTTCATTGCTTATTAATAATAATTATTTTGAATTTTGCGGTAGGAATAATACCGGACATCATAGGCTTTATGCAATAGATTTTTATGATAATGTGAATAATTTTATCATGACTAATAATGTATTTAGAAATACAACATGGGGAGCAATAAGGTTTGATTCAACTAGGAAAAATGCCGTTATCAGTAATAATATTATTCATCAATTGATTGCTGATGACAGTGGAATTATAAACTCATCAACACGAGGATCTCAAGTAGAATTCAAAAATATACTTATTAGCAATAACACCATCGAGACATCGAGTGATCAAAGCTTTGGTATTATATTACAATCACAGTATGATAATATTATTTCTGATAATATTAATATTCTAAATAACACTTTTAATAAACTGAAGCGAATAATAACAGTCATTGGCAATATCAGTAGCATTAATATTTCCAGTAATATTGCATCAGATGTTAGGGGTCCTGCAGTGGTATTTAAAGCTTATACATCTAATAATGTCTTTGATTCCAGTGGAAATATTACATCATCTACCCATAAAGTGACATCAACAGTTGGAAATGTGTTGATTAATAATAATAATTTTAAATCAATCCAAAGTGGAGAGGGTTTTGTTGGAATTCTAATAAATGGAGTAACTATATATTCCCAAAGTAACCTAGATATTTATAAAAATTTTACAAAGCGTTTTGTAATTTCAAATAATCTGATTTTTGGCAATACTCAGGGATATGGGATTACGATTAATTCAATTAATGAATTTGATCCTATGCCATCAGACCCTCAAGTTATTGCAGGAAACTCCTTAGATGGAAAAGTTACCATATCAAACAATGAAATCAGTGATGTTGGGCGCGGTCTTTATTTAAGATGTCATAAAACTATAGCAAAAGACAATATTCTTTTTAATTGTACTATAAATGCTATTTTAGAAGATTATACAGATAATATTAAATTCCAGAATTATTATAATAACACCCCTATATAAGAGGCAAAGGGGGAAAAACTTTTTTTTTAAATTATGCAAGAAAATATATTAAACATACCATCCCAGATTCCCGATCCCGAAATTCTCGTGATCAATATTATGGAATTGGATATGTAATGTATTAATAAATCAATGTACCAGTCTGACAATAATTGTTATACTGGTACATTGTTAAATTATTTTTGATGTTATGCAGAACTATTGATTGCTACATTGTTAAACTGCTATATTGTTACATTAAAGAGATTGCCACATTATTTTATATTGTTAAATTAGAGCAGTGTAATTTTTTAATTCTTTAATCATTTAATTTTAAATTTAAAACCATGTATACACAACTTGATATTGAAACGCATTTTGACGGAAAACTGAAAATTGCTTACCTCAATCAGCCGGAAACAATGAATGCGCTTACCAAGCCTTCTTTATCAGATCTGAAAGATTTTATTAAAGAATGCAGCGAAGATCCAACAGTAAGATGTGTGGCGATTTCGGGAAGAGGAAGAGCTTTCTGTTCCGGTCAGAATCTGGATGATGCTTTCGTACAGGGTAATGAGCACCATGATAACGATATCATCAGAAAAATTGTAGTGGATTACTACAATCCTTTGGTAACAGAAATCACGCGTTGTAAAAAACCTGTTGTGGCATTGGTAAATGGTCCTGCAGTAGGTGCAGGCGCGATGTTGGCATTGATCTGTGACTTTGTTTTGGCGGTAGATAAATCTTATTTTGCGCAGGCATTTTCAAATATCGGACTCATTCCTGATACGGGTGGAACTTATTTCCTTCCAAAATTATTGGGAAGACAATTGGCTAATTATTTAGCATTTACAGGTAAAAGACTATCAGCTGAAGAATCTAAATCTTACGGCTTAGTGGCTGAGGTGTTCACTGAAGAAGAATTTGCTCCGAAATCTATGGAGATTCTTGAGAAAATGTCAAATATGCCGACTGCGGCTATTAGATTAACTAAAAAAGCTTTCGCTCAATCTTATAACAACACATTAAAAGAGCAATTAGAATTAGAAGGCGATCTACAACAGGAAGCTGCAGAGACAGAAGATTTCATCGAAGGGGTAAACGCCTTTTTACAGAAAAGAAAACCTGATTATAAAGGGAAATAAAAGATTTTGTACAATGTAAAAAGTACAATGTACAGAGTACATTGCTGTGATCATACTTTTTACATTGTACATTTTACACAATACAGAACATGAACAATATCGGAATTATCGGGGCAGGAACCATGGGCGTAGGAATTGCTCAGGTGGCTGCAACAGCGGGATGCAAAGTCGTTTTATTCGATGCAAATGCTCCGCAGATAGATAAAGCACTATCAGGCTTAGAGAAAACACTTCAGAAATTAGTGGATAAAGCTAAAATTTCTCAGGAAAAAGCCACAGAAATCAGAAATAATATCGTGAAAGGTGAAGCTTTACAGGATCTGAAAGATTCCGATCTTGTGATAGAAGCCATCATCGAAAACAAAGACATAAAAACCAAAGTATTTACAGAGCTTGAAACCTATGTTTCGGACGACTGTATCATCGGTTCCAATACGTCATCCATTTCTATCACCTCTCTTGGTGCAGAATTAAAGAAACCTGAGCGTTTCATCGGAATTCACTTTTTCAACCCGGCGCCATTGATGCCTTTGGTTGAGGTGATTCCATCTTTATTAACAGAAAAATCATTACCGGAAAAAATCTACAACCTCATGAAAGATTGGGGTAAAATCCCAGTGATTGCTAAAGATATTCCCGGATTTATCGTCAACAGAATTGCCCGTCCTTATTATGGCGAAGGATTGAGAATTGTTGAAGAAAACATAGCAACTCCTGAACAGGTAGACGAAGCTATGAGAACATTAGGAAACTTTAAAATGGGACCATTTGAATTAATGGACCTAATTGGTGTTGATGTGAATTTTGCTGTAACGACAACCGTTTACAAAGACTATTTCTACGACCCGAAATACAAACCGTCTCTGCTTCAGCAAAGAATGGCCGAAGCTAAACTTCACGGCAGAAAAACCGGAAAAGGTTTCTATGATTACGCAGAAGGAGCAGAAAAACCGGTTGCTGAGAAAAATGATGCATTGTATCAGGAGATCTTTTTAAGGATCATCTCAATGTTGATCAACGAAGCCATAGAAGCTAAAAGATTAGGAATTGCCAACGATGAAGATATCGAGCTGGCAATGCAGAAAGGAGTCAATTATCCAAAAGGCTTACTAGGCTGGGGAAAAGAAATCGGCTACTCAAAAATCTCTGAAACTCTGCAAAATCTTTACGGAGAATATCAGGAAGAAAGATACAGACAGAGCCCCTTACTTCGTAAAATGTAACAATATATAAATCTAACAATGTAACAATCCTTTGATCATTCTGGGATTACTGAGGAATTTCTATTGGTAAATTGTTACATTGATACACTGTTAAATTAAAACAAATGACGCCGAAACAAGTTGCAGATTATATGTTTGATCAGGATTATTTTTCCCAATGGATGAATATCAAAATGATCGAAGTCAAAGAAAATTATTGTTTAATAGAAATGCCCATCAAGAAAGAGATGATCAATGGGCTTAAAACGGTTCACGGAGGGGTTACGTTCGCTTTTGCAGATTCTGCACTGGCATTTTCGTCCAACAGTTCCGGAGACGCAGCCGTTGCCCTGAACTGTATCATCAATTTTACCAAAGCGGGGAAAGAAGGTGATATTTTCAGAGCAGAAAGCATTCTGGTCAATGATACCAGAAAAACAGCGGTTTACGACATCAAGATCACCAATCAAAACAATGAGCTGATCGCAAAATTCGTCGGAACCGTTTACAAAATCGGAAAAAAAGTAACAGAACTATAAATAAAATGTACCAATTTGAAAATGTACCAATCTACCAATCCAATTGTTACATTGTTAAACTGATACATTGTTAAATTAATAAAAATGAACAACGTATACATCATAGACTACGTCAGAACTCCAATCTCAAAACTACAGGGCGCATTATCAGAAGTAAGAGCCGATGATCTGGCAGCCGTGGTTATTAAAGAAGTTATGGACAGAAACCCTGAAGTTCCTGCTGAGGAAATTGAGGACGTTATTTTCGGATGCGCTAATCAGGCGGGAGAAGATAACCGTAACGTGGCGAGAATGGCGCTTTTATTGGCCGGGCTTCCTTACAAAATCGGAGGAGAAACGGTCAACAGACTTTGTGCTTCCGGAATGTCGGCGGTGGCTAATGCTTTCCGTTCCATTGCTGCCGGAGAAGGTGAAATTTATATCGCCGGTGGAGTGGAACATATGACCCGTTCACCTTACGTAATGTCTAAGGCGGGGGCTGCTTTCGGAAGAGACAGCCAGATGTTTGATACCACTTTCGGATGGCGTTTTGTCAATCCTAAGATGAAAGAAATGTACGGGGTTGACGGAATGGGAGACACCGCTGAAAACTTAGCGGATATGCACAATATCAGTAGAGAAGATCAGGATAAATTTGCCCTTTGGTCTCAGCAGAAAGCGACAAAAGCTCAGCAAAGCGGAAGACTGGCGGAAGAAATTGTAAAAGTTGAAATTCCTCAGAAAAAAGGAGATCCTAAAATTTTTGATCAGGATGAATTCATCAAACCGACATCTTCTATGGAAGGTTTAGGAAAACTTCGTCCGGCTTTCAGAAAAGAAGGAACCGTAACGGCAGGAAATGCTTCAGGAATGAATGACGGAGCAGCAGCTCTTATCCTGGCCAGTGAAGAAGCCGTGAAAAAATATGGTTTAAAACCAAAAGCTAAGATCTTAGGATCTGCCGTAGCTGGTGTGGAACCAAGAATTATGGGAATCGGACCTGTAGAGGCGACCCAGAAACTATTAAAAAGATTAAATCTTTCCCTGGACGATATGGATATCATTGAACTGAACGAAGCATTTGCAGCACAGGCATTAGCTGTGACCAGAAGCTTAGGTTTGAAAGATGATGACTCAAGAGTAAATCCAAATGGAGGAGCTATCGCCATCGGTCACCCGCTGGGAGTTTCGGGAGCAAGAATCATTGGCTCTGCCGCTATTGAACTTCAGAAACAGGATAAGAAATATGCATTGTGTACCCTTTGTATTGGTGTCGGACAGGGCTATGCAATGGTCATTGAAAAAGTATAACTTTTTCAATAATGTAACAATATAAAATGTATCAATGTAACAATTCCTGTCATGCTGAGTCTGTTGAAGCATTTCAATTGGTAAACTACTAGATTGATACATTGTTAAATTAATTTTTTAATAAAAAAATTATGAACATCTACTCATACCACGGTATCCGCCCCATTATCAAGCCCTCTGCCTATATTCATCCGCAGGCGGTCATCATTGGGAATGTGGAAATCGGTGAAGAAGTATATATCGGACCCAATGCGGTGATCCGCGGTGACTGGGGGAAAATTATCATTAAAGACGGAGCCAATGTTCAGGAAAATTGTACCCTGCATGTGTTCCCGAATATTGAAACCATTCTTGAGGAATCAGCGCATATCGGACACGGAGCGATTATTCATTCCGGACATATCGGTAAAAACTGCCTGGTAGGAATGAATTCCGTCGTGATGGATAAAGCTGTTATCGGTGATGAATGCATCATCGGAGCATTGGCTTTTGTTCCGGCTAATTTCACCTGCGGACCAAGAAAACTGATCGTAGGAAGTCCTGCGAAAATCATCCGTGATGTTTCGGATGAAATGATTCACTGGAAAACAGAAGGAACCAAGCTGTACCAACAACTGGCTAGAGAAGGAAAAGAAGCTATTCTTCCATGTGAACCGTTCTCAGAATATGTAGAACAGACCGCGACCAAAACTGTGGATTACAGTATTTGGGCGGATTTAAAATAACTTTTAAACCTTATTCAAAAACGTATAAGGTTTTATGATACAATGAAAAAGAATATGATTAAAAAGATGCTTATTGCCTGTAGTATGCTGTTTGCTTTTCAGTTTATGGTTTTAGCCCAGAATGAAAAAGTAAAACCGTTGACTATCGGAGAGGTCAGAACATTTAAATCTAAGATTTTAAATGAAGACAGAATTTTAAACATTTATCTGCCGCAAGGTTTTGATAAAACAAAATCATACCCGGTGATCTATCTGCTGGATGGCTCAATGAATGAAGACTTTATCCATGTTTCAGGATTGATACAGTTCTTTAATCAAATGTATGCCATGCCGGAAACCATCGTGGTAGGAATTGCCAATATAGACAGAAAGAGAGATTTTACCTTTCATACAGATATGAAAGATTTACAGCAGGATTATCCTACAACAGGACATTCAGATAAGTTTATTGATTTTCTGGATAAAGAACTACTTCCTTACATAGGAAAGCAGTATAAAACAACAGAGAAATATATATTCGGACAGTCACTGGGTGGGCTTCTTGCTACAGAAATCCTTTTCAAAAAGCCGGAAATGTTCAATAATTATTTTATCATCAGCCCAAGTTTGTGGTGGGATGATCAGAGTTTATTGAAACAGGCTCCTCAATGGCTATCCAAAAGCCCTGATACGAAAAAATTTATTTATGTTTCTGTAGGAAAAGACGAACATCCTGTAATGGTAAAAGATGCAGGATCTCTTTATGATGTATTGAAGCAGGCAGGTAAAAAGAACTGGACTGTTGAATATAAAATGATGGAAACAGACAATCATGCTACCATTCTTCACAGAAGTTTGTATGAAGGTCTGGTAAAATTATTCCCGTATAAAGAGCCCAAAAAGTAAACCATCAAAACACGAATCATGAGATATTTATTTTTCGCCATTTTCTTTTCAGTTTTAATCAGCGCTCAGAAAAAGCAGGATAAGAAAATTAATGTAAAGCTTAAAAATGAATTGGCCACGATTCAAAAAGATGATCAAATCTACCGTGAGCTGATGGAGTCTGACGTTTCCCAGGAGCAAAAGGAAAAGGTCATGAAAGAAAAAAATATCAGTAAGGAAGATGTTACGGATAGAATATGGAGGCTAATGGACGAGCAGGATAAGATCAATCTTGAAAAAGTTGAAAAAATTATTGCAGAATATGGTTATCCCGGAAAATCTCTAGTAGGAGAGCCGGAAAACGAAACCACATGGTTGGTTATTCAGCATTCTCCAAAAATTAATCAATATATGGCAATTATTAAAACGGCTGTTGATCATAAAGAAATTCCGTTTAGGTTGTATGCCATGATGCTGGACAGACAATTAATGGATGATGGGAAAGAACAGATCTATGGAACTCAGGGATTTTCTTCTTATGATGGAGAGAAAGAAAGCGAGCCTATTATCTGGCCTATTAAAGATGTTAAAAACGTAAACAAACTCAGAAAAGAAGCCGGTTTTGAAGATACGGTGGAACGTTATGCCAAGCGTCTCTATGGAAAGAGTTTTGTTTTTAAAAATTATACTTTGGATGAAGTGTTAAAGTTTAGAGGTGATAAGAAAACTGAAGAAAAACCACTCAACCTTGAGCTCAAAAAAGAGCTTGCGCAGATCTATAAAGACGATCAGATCTACCGTGAGCTGACACAACCCAACATTACACCCGAAAGAAAGGCAGAAATCATAAAAGAGAAAAACCTCTCTACAGAAGACGTGAGTACGGGGCTTATCAAATTGATGGATGATCAGGATCAGAAGAATCTGGTTAAAGTTGAAAAGATCATTGAAAAATATGGCTATCCCGGAAAATCTATGGTGGGTGAACCTGAGAATTATGCCGTATGGTATGTTATCCAGCATTCCCCTAAAATTGAGAAGTACCTTCCTCTGATCAAAAAAGCGGCCGATGAAAAAGAACTGCCTTTCAGACTCTATGCCATGATGTTGGACAGAAAGCTCATGTACGAAAATAAAGAGCAGATTTATGGAACGCAGATCCGTTCAGTTTTTTCAACAAAAAACGGGAAAACAGAAACTCTGTCATTTGTGTGGCCGATAAAAGACCCGGAGCATGTCAACGAACTGAGAAAGAATTCAGGATTTGGCAGGACCATCGAAGATTATGCTAAAGATGCAGGAGGCTTCGAATACAAAAAATATACATTGAAAGAAGCCTTGGATCTTCTTCAGAAAAAGAAATAAATGACAGATCGTCTAAAGAAATATTGGATTTTCCTGTTGATTGCCCTTATCGGAATCAATTATGCGGGATTCTATCTGTTATGGAAATCAATGGGTATTTCCGATGCGCTGGAACATGTAGAATCAGAACAGGTGATCAGAAAGCTGAAACAGAAGGATTTTTCTCTTATTCTGCTGTTGTTGTTTATGGGAGGAAGGAAAATAGTACAACTCATTATTAAAAAATAAACTTTAGAATTAATAAAGAAGAAATGACCATCGCAGAGCATTTTGAGTCCGGATGTATTTATCATATATACTCGCATGCCAACGGAAAAGATTTGCTATTCGTAGAGGATAGTAATTATCAGTATTTTCTGGATAGGTTATTAAAATATATTATTCCAGTAGCAGGAATCTATGCTTATTGTTTGATGCCAAATCATTTTCATTTATTAATAAGATTTAAAGACTTAGCGGGTGATAAGATTGATGATGAGCATCAACATCTGATGAGACCATTCAGTAACTTTCTGAATAGTTATGCTAAAGCTTACAATAGAAGATATAATAGGAAAGGAGCTCTCTTTCTTGACTTCCTAAGACGGAAGAGAGTTCAGGATGAAAAATACTTGCTTAAATTATTACATTATATTCATAATAATCCTGTACATCATGGTTTTGTCAGTCAGGCTGAAAAATGGAAATACTCTTCATATAATTCTTACACAAATGTGGAAAAGCCTAGTAGCATTGAAAGAGAAGAAATGTTGAAATACTTTGATTCAAAAGAGGACTTTCTTGGTTATCATAAATCTAGTGTAGAATATGATTTTATGAATTTAGAATAAACGGTTCGCAAACCTTATAGGTTTTTAAAACCTATAAGGTTTAAAGAAAAAGTAGGATTTTTTAGACATTAAAAAGAAATAAAAAGTTAAAAATAATATGGAAAAACTGAAAAATTACATCTACGGAGAATGGGTAGAAGGTTCCGGAAACGGAGTTCCTTTATACAATGCCGTTACAGGCGAGCAGGTTGCTGTTTCAGATACAGAAGGGCTTAATTTTGAGCAGGCTCTCGACTACGGAAGAACAGTAGGCTACAAAAACCTTTCTTCCATGACGTTTTATGACAGAGGAGAGATGCTGAAAAAAGTGGCTCTTTATCTTTTGGAAAGAAAGAAAAAATATTACGAATTATCATATAAAACCGGAGCTACCCACGCAGATTCATGGGTAGATATAGAAGGAGGTTTCGGTACTTTCTTTACCTATTCCGGGTTGGCAAAAAGAATGCTTCCCAACACTCCGTTCTGGGTGGATGGAGAAACTCAGAAAATCTCCGCGAATGGAACTTTTCTGGGAACTCACATTCTAACACCAAGCGAAGGAGTTTCTATACAGATCAATGCTTATAACTTTCCGGTTTGGGGAATGTTGGAAAAATTATCAACATCTCTGTTGGCAGGTGTTCCTTCTATTGTAAAACCATCTCCTTACGGTTCTTACCTGACGAATGCTGTTTTCCAGGATATGATCGAAAGTGGAGTACTTCCGGAAGGTGCGCTTCAATTGGTTTGTGGTGAACCGGGAAATATTCTGGATTATGTTCAGGATGGAGATTCAGTATTGTTTACAGGTTCTGCCCATACAGGAAGGAAACTGAAATCAATGCCTTCTATCGCTGGAAATGCAGTGCGTTTCAATATGGAAGCAGATTCTCTGAACTGTTCAATTTTAGGTCTGGATGCAAAACCGGGAACTCCTGAATTTGATCTCTTCATTAAAGAAGTACGTAATGAAATGACCACAAAAGCAGGTCAGAAATGTACGGCAATCAGAAGAATTATTGTTCCTGAACACCTGATCGGAGATGTTCAGAATGCCTTATCTAAAGCTTTAGATCAAACCAAAATCGGAAACCCGTTGAGCAGAGAAACCAGAATGGGGTCATTGGTAGGAAAACAGCAGTACGATGAGGTCGTTAGAAAAGTAAATATTCTAAAATCAGAAACAGAATTAGTTTACGACGGAAAGCATGAACTTGTAGATGCAGACTATGATAACGGTGCATTCATGAGCCCAAAACTGTTCTTAAACGATAAACCTTTCGAGAAAAACATCTCTCACGATGTAGAAGCGTTCGGACCGGTTTCTACGTTAATGCCTTACAAGGATGCCGAAGAGGCAGCGGCTCTTGCTAAAAGAGGAAAAGGAAGTTTGGTAGGGTCTATCATTTCCCACGATGAAACCTTTATCGCAGAAACTTCATGGAAAATGGCTTCCCAGCACGGTAGAATTTTTGTGCTGAACAGAGACAACGCCAAAGAAAGTACAGGTCACGGTTCTCCGCTGCCTACTTTGATGCATGGTGGTCCGGGAAGAGCTGGTGGAGGCGAGGAAATGGGCGGACTGAACGGTCTTCATTTCTTCCTTCAGAAAACAGCGATTCAGGGTTCTCCGGATGTATTGAAGGCGATTACAAAAGTATATCAGCAGGGTGCAGAGAAAAAATTCTCAGACAAGCATCCGTTCCAGAAATATTTCGAAGAAATTGAGGTAGGAGATTCATTGGAAACGGCCGGGAGAACGGTTACTGATGCAGATATCGTTAATTTTTCCAACGTTTCTTGGGATCATTTCTATGCCCATACCGATGCTACAAGCTTAACCGGAACTATTTTCGATAAAACAGTGGCTCACGGATATTTCATTCTTTCTGCAGCAGCAGGACTGTTTGTTTCAGGGAAAAAAGGTCCGGTTATCGCAAACTACGGATTGGAAAACTGTTCATTCTTTAAACCGGTATATGCAGGAGATACCATCACCGTCTATTTAACCGCAAAAGAAAAAATAAACAGAGGGGTAAAAGGAAGAAACATTCCTTCCGGCGTTGTAAAATGGCTGGTGGAAGTTGTTAACCAGAGAGATGAGATCGTTTGTGTAGCGACGATCTTAACATTGGTGGCAAAACAATCTCCTTTCATCGATCTGAATGTGAAAAATGTTCAGAAGATATTGGGTGGTTTAACAGAAACGACATCGTCAAACTGGGGTGAAATGTCTCCTCAGCAAATGATCGAACACTTGGAACATGGAGTTCTGGTAAGTTTAGGCGAACCGGAAGCTGACAAATGCTTTACACCGGAAGAGCAATTGGAAAAATGGCAGGACTCTCTTTATAACCATAGAAAAATGCCGAAAGATTTCCCTGCTCCATTCCTGGCTGAAGATGAAACTTTACTGGAATTAAAGCATAAAAATCTGGATGCTGCCAAACAGTCTTTCCTGGATAACTTACAGAGATTTACAGTCTATTACAGAGAAAATCCACAGGCTGAGCATATGAACTTCGTGTTCGGAAAACTGAATAAAGAAATGTGGGAGCTGATGCACAAAAAACATTTTACGCACCACTTTGAGCAGTTTGGATTGATTTGATTCAAAATATAATATAAATTTATAATCCCTTTTGGTTTTTACTGAAAGGGATTTTTTTATGGTCCTTGCCAAGGGATAATAAGTCATCCGATTAAAATAAAGTTTATATTAAAATTATTAACTTTAATAGGCGAAATCCGAAAAGCATATAGAGTAGGAGAAAAACATTAAAAACTAATTGCTATGAAAAATTTAAAAAAACTTTCAAGAAACCAATTGAGATCTGTTAAAGGTGCCGGTCCAAACTGGGCTTGTTTGCCTAATTCTTGCCCTCCGGGAAGTTGTTGTCTCCCTGGAAGATGGCCGAATATTCCAAGAGCATGTTATATATGTGCTGATTCTTAAAATAAAATATAAATTGATAGTCCCTTTCGGTTTTACTGAAAGGGATTTTTTAATGATCCTTGATAAGATTTTAGACCTCAACAATGATGAAAAATCTTAGTTCAGAAAAAGATTTTATTAAAAATGATAGTTACTTTTACAATAAAATCAGAAATTTCATTTATTTAAAACAAGATATGGAACTACAATTTTTCAAAGACTTTGATTTTACGGATTTCTGGAATGAAAGCAGCTATTCCGTAAGAGATTATATAGAACCGTTTCCGGATGATGAGCTCATTGCTTCCGTAGAAGAAGAGCTTGGCTACAAACTCCCTGCTTCTTATATCGAACTGATGAGACTGCAGAATGGCGGGTTGGTCGAAAAATCCTGCTTTCCTACGTCAGAAGAGAATTCCTGGGCGGATGATCATATTGCGATTACCGGAATTATGGGAATCGGAAGAGAGAAAACCTATTCCATTTGCGGAGAACTCGGAAGCCAATTCATGATCGATGAGTGGGGGTATCCGGCAATCGGTATCTATATCTGCGACTGTCCTTCAGCTGGGCATGATATGGTCTTGCTGGATTATTCCAATTGCGGAAAAGATGGCGAACCTGAAGTGGTTCACATTGATCAGGAAGATGATTATAAAAAGATATTTCTGGCCAAAGACTTTGAAACTTTCATAAAAGGGCTGAAAGATGAAGATGAATTTGACGGGGAATAAATAAACAAGTATTTTTAAACTTTAAATTAAGATCACAAAAAATAAAACAATGAACGAAAGCTGGATGCAAAAATGGGAAGAGGTAAAAGATATTCTTATCTGTTCTGTAGATTTGGAAACCTATTTTACCTCGGATGAAATTCTGGAGCAAAAAATGGAGGTGATGGAGATTGGTAATGTTTCCCTGCCATCCGGAAAAGTGATCGTACGGGATCCTTTGGTATTTTTGAACGCGGGAGAAAAGCCTTATTTCGTACAGGCTCCCAAAGGAGATTTTCCTGTGAAAATTGCGGTGGTAAAGTCAGAGGAATGGGGTAACCGTTATGCCGCCGTAAAAGTGGAATTCACCAAAGAAAAACCTGTCCTGTACAGAGAAGCGCTTATCGGGATTGAAAATCTTGAAGATTTAAATGAAGGTGATTATTTCGGATTCATGGTAGATGCCGGATTGGGTTGCATTACAGATGCGGAGGTACTTCCTTATTTTGATAAGTTTCTTACTGAAGTGAATGTGGAAAACATTTACGATGATTATTTTGCAGAACAGTTTGCACAGAGTTACCAGGAACATCCACAAAACCAGAGAGAACTGGGAGACTGGATCAATTGGAGAATTCCCAATACAGAATATCATATTCCAATGTTTGCAAGCGGTTTCGGAGACGGAGGATATCCTGTCTATTTCGCGTATGATGAAAAAGGAGAAATCTGCGGATTGTATATCCAGTTTATCGATATAGAACTGGCACTATCTGATGATGAAGACGAAGAGAATGAATAAAACGTTCGCCGATAAAGTCATAGAATTCAATAAAAACCTTCAGTTTTCAGGAAACCTTCCTGAAGGCTTCGAGGCCATGAATCCGTATCTGGACAATCCTGAAACGATGACCGTCATGGAGGAATTTTATCACAAATACTACAATGATATCAGCCCAAGGAAATTCATGATCGGGATCAATCCCAGCCGACATGGAGCAGGAGTCACAGGTGTTCCGTTTACCGATACTAAAAGGCTGGAAGCTGTTTGCGGAATTAAAATGCAATCGGCTCACACCCATGAAGTTTCCTCGGTTTTCATGTATGATATGATTGCTGAATATGGTGGGGCATATGAATTCTACAAAGATGTTTATATCAATTCGCCTTTTCCGCTGGCTATTGTAAGAAAAGCAAAAACCGGCTGGCTGAATGCGAATTATTATGATGATAAAAAGCTCTTTGAAGCGGTAAAAGATTTTATGATCGATTCTCTGAAGAAGCATATCAGTCTGGGCGTGGACACCTCCGAAGTTTTTGTGCTAGGAAAAAAGAATTCAGAATTTATTTCAGCATTGAATAAAGAGGCCCAGTTATTTGAAAAGATGACTGTTCTTGAACATCCCAGATATATTCAGCAGTATAAAACAAAAGAAAAACAACTGTATATTGACAAATATATTTTAGCATTGAAAAAATAAAAATTCCCTGATCATTCAGGGAATTTTTCATTTATGTATTAGAATCTTTTTCGCAGTATAAACCACTTGTGAAATTTATTTTTTGATGATCTTTGAAGATCCGGATGAAGTTTTGAGGATATAAACGCCATTCGGAAGTTCCGAGATATCTGTCTGATTTGCTCCTTTTTTCATTTCCAGGTTTTTCAGCAGTTTACCATCTTGGCTGTAAATTTTAGCTTGGACATTATCTTCCGTTGTAATCGAAAAAGGTCCGCTGGTAGGATTAGGATAAATACGCATACCTTTTTGTGAAGAAGCAGCTTCACTCGTTGCCAGTACAATACCCGTGTCTTTTACCCATGTGAAAGCATCCAGTCCTGCATATCTGAAATTCCCGCCTAATGTAATCCGTAGCTCATCAATGATTATGTTCGAGTAATTCTGACCATTCAGATTGGTCATGTCAATAAGAGTATATCCATTAGTGGAGCCCAGTGATGTTGTAAAACCGGTCGTTTTTGTCTGTGTAAACTTCGTGATACCGCTTAGCTTTCCCGTAATGGTAAGGGTACCGGATACACTCAGATCCAGATTAAGAGCAGACAGATACATCCAGAACCGGTTTACCTTAAACAGATTAGATGTGGTTTTAATGCTGAAAGACGGTGGTGATGCAGCATCGTTGGAGTTGTCAATATATCTGTTGTCAACAGATGTTCCATTCCAGCCAGTACCTGGGTAGTTAGCCTGAATATCAAAAGTTCCTACATGAGAGATAACATTGAATATTACTCCGTTATCAGTAAAACTCGGACTTCCGTGTGATTCCGTTTCAAATTGCTCCGTACTGGTCTGTCCAAAAGAAAATAAAGAGATGAACAGACTACAGATGGTTAAAAAAATAGATCTTTTCATGATTTAGGTTTTAAATAGGTTGTTTTTTTAGTCACGTGGAGGATAAATTCCCTCTACACAAATGATATAATTAAGCCCTAAATAAGGCGGCATATTATTCATCGGAAGATTCTGTCCAATGTAGGAGATAGATCTTGCATTAAGAGTAGTATCAGGATCAGCCTGTACAAAGCTTGGAATCGCCGTAAAATCTCTTCCTACCTGGTTTCCTGTAATGGCAATAGAGGTGTTAGCCGATGGAGCAGGCACGGTTGCATTGGCATTAGCTACCTTCAGTTGAAACCCTGCACCTATACTTGGAAGGTTCTGTACCATAATTGTATTTAGTGTAGTTCCAGCAACGACTCCCAGAGGATAATATTCATTAGAGTTTGCATTCCCTGCTCCTATGGCCATTCTTCCTTTTAGGTTGGGAAGGGCGAAAGTAGTGACTCCGTCACCGCCGTAAGTAGTTCCCAAAATTGAAAATAATGCAGAATTGGTTGAAATTCTTAATAAGCTTCCATCACAGAACAACCAGCCTCTAGGGGCAAAATTGCCTGCAAATAATTTTACAATTCCAATGTATTCTTCCATGATAATAGTTTTTCAGTTGTTAAAATTTCCTACTCTTTTTTGGCTTTTCGGATTTCGCCTGTGGTTGTTGGTTTGTATTAGTCAAAGGAACAATATATAAGAGGGCATTACTAGAGTAGAAAATACCAAATTAGGGAGTCCGTATTTTTACGTAATAGGATCTCTGCATTTCCTTTTCACAGAGAATTTATGGGACTAAAAAGAACAGATATAATATGGGAATGTTTAAGCTGTAATTAGTATTTTTGTAACAATCCAATTAAAATAAAAATGAACGAATTCGTAGTATCAGAAATTAAAAACAGTATCGCCGAAATTACCTTTGGAACCCCAAAAAGCAACTCGCTTCCGGGAACTATTTTAGAAAAGCTGGCTCAAACCATTCTGGATGAGGGTGCTAAAGAAGAAGTAAAAGCTATTTTAGTAAAAAGTGATGGTGAAAAAGCATTCTGCGCAGGAGCAAGCTTCGATGAGCTTTTAGCTATTGAAGAGCTGCAGGCCTCTACGAAATTTTTCGGTGGATTTGCAAAAGTTCTGAATGCGATGAGAAACTGCGGAAAAATAGTGGTAGTAAGAGTTCAGGGAAAAACAACCGGTGGAGGAGTAGGAATAGCTTGTGGGGCAGATTACTGTTTTGCAACTAAAGATTCAGCTTTAGCGCTTACAGAAATTAATCTGGGAATCGGGCCTTTCGTGATCGGGCCTTACGTAGAAAGAAAAATAGGAAAATCACAGTTCTCTGCAATGGCTATTGATGCAGATTTCAGATCCGCAGAATGGGCAGAGCAGCATAATGTTTATCATTCCGTTTCCGAAAATATTGAAGAAATGGATAGCAAGCTGGAAAAATTTTTACAGACTTTAGCTTCGAGGAGCAGTGAAGCATTATCATTAATTAAGAAAGTATCCTGGGAAGGTACGGATCATTTCAATGAGCTGATGCCTGCCAGAATTCATATGAGTGCAAGTCTTATTCTTGAAGATTCTGCAAAGAAAAGCATTGAATCTATTAAAGAGAAATTGAGAGTAAAATAATTTTTGCTTAATATAAAAAGAGAAAGGGTTATCCAAAAGGTTAACCTTTCCTTTTATTAAAATTTGATGCTTAATAAAAAGAAAAAGAGATCCGCTTCAATTATGAAACGGATCCCCTGCAGTTAATATGAATGTTGAATTAAAGTTCGTTTTGTTGTACCAAATTTTGAGATGCATTGATCTCTGCCTGAGGAATCAACCATGTCCATCGCTTGTCTCCGGCAGGAACAGTCATTAAATTATTAGTAACAGCAGAAACATGATTGGCACCCGTCCTGTCTAAAGGAAGATTCAATCTTTTCAGGTCAAGAAACCTGAAGCCCTCTCCCCAAAGTTCTAATCTTCTGCTGTTTAAAATTTCAGTAATATAAGCCTGACCTGTAGTTGTAGCACCAGCATATGAAGGGTTTCTATTTTTTGTAAACTCATTAAATACAATTTTAGAATCTGCCTCTTTATTGTCTTTTGCCAATGCTTCAGCTTCGATAAGATACATCTCTGCAGCTCTCATAAATGGAATATCACCTAAGCTTGTATTGTTATCAACAGTTCCTGATGCGTTTACAGAAAGAAATTTTTGAGATGTATATGGAAATTTACTGTACGTAGAAGACAATGCAAGTGCAGTATGTGCACCCGTAGGATCAATAACCTGAGTTCTTACATCAGTTGTCGGAAACTGCGCATATAATAAATTATTGACAACTTTAGGAGCCTGTCTAATTTGTGTTGAATTATAATTTCTGGACATATAACCCATAAAATTTCCAAAAAAATCGGTTGTGGCATCAATTGGTTTGTAGCCCCAAACCCATTCAGAATTAGAATAATTGTTGAAACCTGATTTATACTGGGTATTGCTCATTAATGTAAATCCTTGTCTTGCTTCTTTTGCGTATAGAGCTGCGTTAGCATATTTCCCTTGTACTAAAGCCACCCTTGCCATTAGTCCTCTTACAACATTCGCGTTGAAGTGAGATTTATCCGACCTTGTTTTACCATTTAAATAAGTGTAAGCCTGTGCTAAATCTGAATTTATTGAAGTATAAACCTCTTCTAAAGATGCTCTTGGAATAGGATTGAAAGAATCATCTAGCCTAAGCGGCACTCCAGGTTGCGAATTCGTTGTTCCCTCTACGTATCTTTTTGCATAGATTTGGGCAAGCATAAAATAACAGTATGCTCTGAAAGCATGAGCTTCACCCATTACCTTGTCCTTCAGTGCCTGATCTCCCGTAACATTAGGAGCTGCCTTTATGATAATGTTTGCAATTCTTATCTGTCCATAGAAAAAATCGTATGGATAAAATAAATTTGTAGAAGTGGCATTAGCATTATCCAGCCAACGTAGAGTTGTTACAAACCATCCGTTACCTGTAGTAGGAAAAACCAAGTCCTCTCCCATTACATCCATATAAATCATTACTCCGGTAGCACCATTCTGCCCCTGGCTGCTGTTTTGTCTGTAATACATATTTCTATGCATCCCATTAATAGCAATATTTAAGTTATCCAAACTTGAAGTTACTAAAAGTTCACTTGCTGCTTCTGTTGGATCTTTCTCCAGATCATCTCTTTCACAGGATGATAAAATACTTAGTATGGAAAGACTGGAAATTAAAAGTGTTTTATTTGTAATAAATTTCATTTTGATAATTTTAAAAAGTTGTACTTAAACCGAAAGTAATAATTCTGGAAGGTGAATATCTGTTACTTACAGTACCGTTAAATGTAGAGTAGGGCTCTAAGCCTTTTCTTTTGCTGCTAACCCAAAGGTTTTCTCCACTCACAAACAATTTTAAGCTGCTTACTCCTACGCTTTTCACAATATCAGGATTAAAGCTATACCCTATTGAAGCATTTCTCAATAGTAAATAACTGGCATCTACCAACCATCTTGATGAAGCAGCATTTGAAGCAGCCACTGTTGATGAATTTAAAGCAGGTACATCAGTGATCTGCCCGGGAGTAGTCCAACGGTTATAAATATCAGTATGTGATGCTCCGCCCTGAGGAAACGCATCCATTAAACTGGCATAATTAGTATCATATATTTTCCCTCCAAACTGATAATTAAAGGATGCGGAAAGTTCCCAGTTTTTGAAATTAAACGTAGTTGAAAAATTTCCAAAGAAATCAGGAATTGCAGATCCGTGATATTCATATTTTGCTTTATTCTGATTAGTAGTAACCAGAACCCCATTTACAGTTCTTACATCTGATGCTGTAGTAGCAGGGAATAAATCCTGATCTAATACAAATAGTGGTGATCCATCGGAAGGATCCACTCCGTACCATGATCTCAACCAGAAGGCGTATAAATCCTTACCTACCATTAGCTTTTTAGTACCACTGATAAATTCGTTTTGCGACAGTGCGGTAATCTCATTTTTATATGAAGTTCCATAAGCTGATACAGTCCATTTCAGGTTTTGATTCTTGATAATATCCGCGCTCAAAGTAATTTCATATCCTTTATTTACCAGATTGCCTACATTTCTGTCAATACTATTACCCGGAATACCTGCATTTATAGGAGTTTGAAATGGAAAAAGCAATCCTTTCGTTTCAGAATTGTAATACTCTACAGTACCACGCACTCTTTTGTTAAATAATTCAAATTCTAAGGCAATATCAGATTGTGCTTTAGTTTCCCAAGTAATCAATGGATCACCTACGGTAGTAAGCAAAATCCCTGGCTCTGTACCATTGTTGTAACCTAAAGAAAATAAGGTTTGATAAGCATAATTCGTATCTAAAGCATCATTACCTACTTCTCCGTAAGAACCTCTTAGTTTTAAGAAATTGACAAATTTATTATCCTGAAGGAAATTTTCTTTTGAAATTACCCATCCGGCACCTGCTGACCAGAATGATTGCCATCTTACATCTGTGGCAAAACGGGAAGAACCATCCCATCTTACTGAGCCCTCTAAAAGATACTTTTCATTGTAATTATAGTTCAATCTAGTAAACCAGCTTTCTTTAGTCCTTTCTCTTAGATATGAATTAAGGGTATTGTTATCTACAAAGTTTCCGAATTCGTAGAAATTATCCAATACCTGATTTCGTTTATAACCATATAAGTAGTCTTGTTTATAATCAAAATTTTCATGTCCTGCAAGAACAGTTACATCATGCCCTCCTAATTTTTTATTATAAGTTAATACCTGGTTCCAGGTAAAATCTCTGGTCAGATACATTGTTCTGGAAGCAGAACCAATTCCCAAAGCATCTCCGATGAGTCTGTTTCCATATGTTTTGTTTAATGTTCCTCTAAAATTATACGCTGCATTGGTTCGGAACATCAATTCCGGTAAAAGTTTAAACTCTGCATATACATTAGACTGAAGGTTGTATGAATTAGTTCTATCATCATTGAGTAATGTTTCCCATATAACATTTCTACCTGCAGCAGCATCAACACCGCGTAAAGAACCGTCATCATAAAGAACCTCTCCATTTACATCATATAATCTCTCTCCCGTAACAGGGTTATGTTGATATGGACTATAAATTGGTCCCATACCACGCGTCCATGCATAAGGATTTATATAAGCGGAATTATTATCTGCTCCATTAACTGCTAAACCTTGGCTCGTAATAACACCATTTAGACTGGTGCCAATTTTAAACCAGTCTCTAACTTGAGAATCTGCATTAATCCTTAAATTAAGACGTTCAAAACTTGATTTTACAATATATCCTTGTTCGTTGGTATAGCCTAATGAACTGAATAATGTACTTTTATCATTTCCACCAGAAAAGCTGATACTATGGTCCTGTCTTATGCCCACACCTATTATCGGAGCGGCCCAATCAAAATCATTGTAACGTAACTTAGCCGAAGAATTAAGCAATCCATCAATAACCAACTGATTATCCGGAACGTCATAAACGTTTGCTCTTAGGTTACCGGAAATTAAATTATTAGTTGCCCATAAGTTTGAAGCAGCAAGACTTTCAGTCGGGTTTGTTATTCTTCTGCCATTACGCATTGCTTCCCAAGCAAGTACATAATAATCTGCTGTTCCTACTCTGTTATATTCCTGTACAAATCTGCTTACTATACCTGTATTAGAATTAAGGGTAAATCTTGATGAATTTTTCTTACCCCTCTTGGTTGTTACCATAATAACCCCATTTGCAGCACTTGAACCATATAGAGCAGTTGATGATGCATCTTTTAACACAGTTAAACTCTCAATATCATTAGGATTCAATGAATTTAAATTTCCAGGAAAAGGAACTCCATCAACAATTAAAAGGGGTTCGTTTGAAACAAGATAAGAACCCGTTCCTCTAATTCTGATTGATGAGCCTTCACCTGGCTGGCCTGTACCTGCAGCAATCTGAATACCTGCTCCAGCTCCATCCAATGCTTGTAAAACATTGGAAATAGGACGATTTTCAATTTTTGCTGCGTCTACCTGAACATTTGATCCGGTAATGGTCCCTTTTTTCTGTTTACCATAGGCAACAATTACTACTTCATCAATGTCTTTAGTTTTTGTCGAATCTTTCTGCGCAGTTACAGCCTGAGCTGTAAAAAAGACTACTGCGGTAGATAGAATTTTTAGTTTCACATTCATATTAACAAAATTTAATAAATATTTTGTACAAATATGTTAATTTTTTTTAAATCTACAATGGTATTTTGCCTTAAGTCTTAAATTTTTCTTAATTGTTAAGTATTTAATGTTAAATAATTGATGAAGGTGAGCTTTTATGTATTTATTTTGAATAATTTTAGTTAAATTATCTGTTTTAATGAGGGTTTTTCGCTTTAATCAAATTAAAAATATATTATTGATAACGAAAATAGTTATGTGTCCATAAAATTCCTCAAGTAAAGAAATGAATTTTTGAGTTAAGGCTTGATATTTATGGATTTGAAGAGGCGAATAGAGTAATCACAACTCACTTATAAAAATTGCCGTTTTACTATACTTTAAATAAATGACAACTACTTTTGTTCCTTTCTGATACCGCGCATAAACTTCTGGATCAACTTCAAGTCTTATTTTATCATTTTTTAATTTCCCGGCAAAAGTTAAGTATTCGCCATACTCTGTTTTGTCGCGGTTAATAATAATGCTTGTCAATTTATTTTTTCCATGGATTTTATCTTTTTTCCAATTTCGTCTGTCATAGCCGGTTACTAAGAAAGAAATCAGATAAGCGAAACCAAACAGAGCCAATCCTCCGGCGGCAAACAAGATATAATCATAGTATTTGAATTTGCTGAAACTTTCTATACAGAAAATAGGGATTGCCATAGTAAAGAGTGTACAAAAAGCCAATATAGTTGGTATTATTTTAGCAAGCTTTTTTTGATTTTCTTCAATTTTTTTGATCTCTGCATCACTCAAGGAAATATTTTCCTGTAATTGTATTTGAGAATAGTCTATCAAAATTTCGGTCATAGCAGGTTATTTGTATGTTCATAAAACTTTTGAAGATTCTAATTCAATTCTATTTTCTTAAAGTTAATAATTGTATTGAATTTGCTGAGAAAAAATTATCATTAAAATGTAAAAAAATAATTGGCAGATTAAAAATAAATTATAACTTTGTAATTCAAAGTTCTTTTTATGGATTCGAAAAATTACCACGAAGACTTGTCACATATCCGTTCCATGATGGAGCGGTCTTCCAGATTTATTTCATTGAGCGGACTGTCCGGAGTTTTTGCCGGTTTGGCTGCACTGATTGGTGCAGGATACGTTTATTTTATTTTCCAAAGAGAAGGAATTGATTACTTAGATGGCGACAGAAATTTCTTTAGCCCGGCATTGGTCCGGGAACTTGTAATCGTAGGAACTGTGATTTTATTGACAGCTGTACTCAGCGGATATATTTTCACAGCCAATAAAAGCAAAAAGAAAGGCCTAAAAATCTGGGACAGTACAACCAAACGTTTGCTGTTAACCTTTGCCGTTCCTTTGGTGACGGGTGGGATTTTCTGTCTTGCACTTCTTTTTCATCATCTATTTGTTTGGATAGCGCCGGCTACCTTGATATTTTATGGAATTGCTCTGGTCAGTGCAGAAAGATATACTTTAACGGATATTAAATATTTAGGCTATTGTCAAATTGTTCTGGGATTGATCTCTCTTTTCTTCTTAGGATGGGGGCTTGTATTTTGGGCCATCGGTTTTGGGATTTTACATATTGTGTATGGCCTGATCATGCATAAAAAATATAAATAAAGATTAAATTTGCAGCTTTTGTGGGAACAGCTTCTCTAAAACTGCAGTTAGCGACTTATTATGATAAAGATAAATCAACTCAATAAAGAATTCGAAAGCCGTGTAAGACTGGGGATAATGTCCGTTCTTATGGTCAACGACTGGGTTGATTTTTCAGAAATGAAGGGGCTTTTAGAAATTACAGATGGTAATCTTGCCAGCCACAGCAATGCTTTGGAGAAAGCTGGATATATCGAAGTGAAAAAAGAGTTCGTAGGCAAAAAGCCCAAAACTTCTTATCGTGTTACACAGAACGGAAGACAAGCTTTTAACGAACACCTGAATGCTCTTGAAAAATTATTAGGAAGGTAAAATCCTATATTTTTTTGAAAATTAACTTTGAAATACAAAGTACTTTATATATTTAAAATTAAAAAAAATGATGACACAAAAACAAAAAACAATTCTTATTTATGTTACACCAGCGGTTTTATTATGCATTCCATTATTGGGGAATATGTTCTCTGAAGAATTCGACTGGTCACCGGGAGATTTTGTAATCGGTGCTGTTTTGCTTTTTGGAACGGCTTTTATCATCGATTTGATTCAGCGTATCGTTAAAAATAAAACGTACAAAATTTTGTTAGGCGGGGCCGTTCTTATACTGCTGTTGCTTGTCTGGGCAGAATTGGCAGTAGGCATTTTCGGAACTCCTTTCGCCGGAAATTAATTGTACAGAATCTAAAGCGATGACAAGAAAGTATTTTCTCAAGCGGCTTTTTCAGCTTTCAACAGTAGGAGCGTTCCCTTTTCTGTATTCGTGGCAGGTAGAACCTTTCTGGGTAGAATTTGTTCAGAAAAATTTACCTATAAAGAATCTGCCCGAATCTTTGGAAGGAAAAATACTGATGCAGATATCAGACCTGCATGTCGGAGACCGTTTCGACTGGAATTTCCTGATCGAATCTTTTCAAAAAGCACAAAAGTTTAATCCGGATTTTGTCGTCTACACCGGAGATTTTGTGAATCATGGAACTGCAGAAGAGCAGGAAGATCTGAAAAAAGTAATGAAGAATGCTGTCTACGGAAAGCTGGCAACCTTCGGAATATTGGGAAACCATGACTACGGTAAGAATTGGGATGATATTATTTGTTCAGAAAATATCTGTCAAATTCTCAGGGGTTTTGGAGTCAGTATGCTTAAAAACAGTAGTAAAGAAAGCCATGGACTGAATTTTATTGGATTTGAAGATCTGTGGTCGCCTAATTTCCATCCGGAGGAAGTGATGAATGATTACGATCCCGCAAAAGCCAATATTATACTCTGCCATAACCCTGATGTCTGCGACAAAGAGATCTGGAACGGATATCAGGGCTGGATACTAAGTGGCCATACTCATGGAGGACAGTGCAGAATTCCGGGTGTTATCACTCCGATACTTCCTGTTGAAAATAAAAAGTATATATCAGGGGAAATAGATCTCCAGGATGGAAGGATGCTGTACATCAACCGGGCTATTGGCCATTCTTTCCAGATAAGGTTTATGGTACGTCCGGAAATTACCGTCTTTACTTTAACTCAAGCTTAAAATACGATATAGATGAAAGATCATCAAATAATAAACATCGGGAAATATATTTTCGGATTATGCTTTCTGCTAGGAAATATTTGTCTTTTCGGCTATTTAATAACAAAAAATGATGGTTTTGTAGCCTGTGGTTATATGCTCCTAACTTGGGGAACTATTGTAAACCTACTCTTTGTGATTGGATTATTGATTTATGGAATTGCCAGTCAATCTAAACTTAGAGCTTGTCTCAAAGCTATTGGTCTTCTTCTCATCAATATTCCCTTAGCATACCTGTATGCTTTAATAGGAATTAATTTAATATTTAAATAATACATTATGAAAAAAGTACGTGTTCAATTTCTGCTTTTTGTCTATGATAAAACCCAGAAACTTTACAGAAAATATTTTAAAAAGAAAAAGAGACAATGGCAGTTCAATGAAGAACAGCTCCTCAAATTTCAGGAAGATTCTCTCGGAAGAAAACTGGGAGAATTCTATAAAAAACATGGGTTTTCAATGATTCCCAAAATGGAAAACCATGATGTACATCACCTGATTACCGGATGCGGAACCCAATTCGAAGATGAAATCGCCATGCAGTATCTTCTCCTTGGAAACGGTAAGCTCAATGCTCATCTCCTTGCAGCCGTTGTATTGGGAACATTTATTCTTCCGGAATACATGAAACTATATATGAAAGCATACAGAAAAGGGCAGAGCATGAGACCATTTTATCACTGGGATTTTGAAAGCCTGCTGTGGCAGAATTTCGACCATCTGAAGGATTATATTCAACAGAAAGAAACGCCGGTATTATTTTAAAGATCGATCATGAATAAATTGAAATTCAGTACGCTAGGCAGAAATACTTTTCTGATCTCTTTTTTATCAGGAACTTTATTACTGGTATCTTATCTGATAACGGGTGCAGATTTTCTGGTAATATCCGGATTCTATTTCGTGATCATTGCAGCAGTGGTCAATATCTTTATTCTGTTGTATGAGTTTTTAGAATTCCTGACCAATATTCCTGATAGAAAATCCTCCGGGAATTCTGTACTGCTCCTACTGGTCAATATTCCCGTCACCATTCTCTATATCTGCATCCTCTTTAATTCCGAATTGTAAATTTTTCAATTCTTTAATCTTTAAATTATCAAATCTTTTCCATCATGAAAACACATCATTATATATTTCTTACAGCCGCTTTGTTTGTCATTGTCTTCTATGATCAGGACATGGGACTGAATCTCGGTATTCTGGGTATCGTTTATGCATTGCTGACCTGGTATAAAACTCCTGAAAGAAACAGGACCAGAACCTTTCTGATACTTTTCGTTACAAGTATTTTGTCAAGTTTTGCTTTTGCATGGTTCAGAGACTTTCCATCCCTGTTGGCGGTTGTAAGTTCCCTTCTGTTATTAGGCTATCGCTCAAAAAACAGAAAGCTGAAAATACTTTTCCTCATTCCTGTATTTATCATCAACAGCTTTACTGCTCTTTTCCGGTTTTTCAGTTTTGATTCATGGCTGCCGAAAAAGAATATTTCAGGTGTATGGCAGAAAACCTTAGCGTTCATCCTTATTCCTCTATTGTTTATCTCTATATTTTTCGGGATATATTCTGTGGGGAGTGACCATTTTGCGGCTGTCTTCAGAGATTACGAGCTGGATATTAATATATGGCAGGTACTGGTTCTTTCAGTTTTGGGCTTTTTTATTGCTTTCAATTACTGGAACTATGCAGTAGAAAGGTTGATATACAAAAAGAATTCTCTGCTGGATGATAACTTTCCGGATAATTATAAGGTACAGAAATCAACGTATTCCTTTCTTGATCTGGATGCAGAGAGAACCAGCGGTGTCATTTCCTTCTTTTGCCTGAATATTTTACTCGTATTTTTTATTATTACTTACAATTATGAGCAGTTTTATGAAATTTCAAAAACTCCCGTTCAGCTTTCAGAAGAGACCCATGAAAGAGTGAATGCTGTGATCATGTCTATCATTATGGCCGTATTGGTGATCATGTTCTATTTTAAATCAGGCTTTAATTTTGATCCTAAGGCTAAGCTGATGAAGCTTCTGGCCAGGATCTGGATCATCCTGAATGCTATTCTTGTATTTTCTGCAGCATTGAAAAACTACGAATATATAATCAGTTATGGGTTTACCTACAAAAGACTCGGCGTGTTTGCTTTTCTCCTGTTAGCACTCATCGGGCTGGCTCTTACCTTCATTAAAATTCAGAAGAAAAAAAGAAATGCATTCCTGTTCAATACAATGATCTGGTATTTTTATGGAACAATTTTAGCATGCAGTTATGTGAACTGGGGTGGAATCATTACCTCCCAGAATATGAAGCGTAAAGATTTTGCAGTAAACTATCACTTTGAACAAATTAACTTCAGTGAAAGAGGACTGTTGAAATATGCAGAAGAAAAAAATGATCTGCAGCTTAAAAAGAAAGTATTGGAAAAAGCCAAACAAGAAAAATCCAAACCTTTCCTTTCAAAGATCCTTTACTTTGAAACATTAAAAGATTAATTATTATGAAAAAATCCTTATTGTTAATTCCATTGATTATTATTTCATGTAAAAAAGAACCTGCTGTAACAGAAACCCCGGACAGGGACTCTACTATAGTCACAGAAATGCCGGACTCTACAGAGAAAAAAGATTCTGCAGCCCTTAGAAAGAAAGATTCAATCATTAACAATGCTCCTGTCACCAAAGAAGTACTGCGTAAAGGCGTGATGAGAAGCGAAAAAGAGGGGCAGATTATAAGAACAGCAGATGCATCGCAGCTCCCTTTCACATTGGGGGAAGAATTTACAAAAGATGGTCAGGAACTGGTTTTAAAACTGACCCATTATGACAAACCTACTATTAAAGCAACAATTTCGACCAATGAAAAAGACTTTAATATAAGATTCAACCAGATTAAGCTTCCAAACGGAGATTATGACGGGCCATTCGGAAGAGAAATCACCTACGAAACCAAAGGCAAAGGCGAAGTATGGCTAATCATAGGCAAAAGTAATATGGCTTCTGGAAACACGAAAGGAGGTTTTAATGTAAGTGTTGAGTAAGATTGACCATTTTGGTATAATTTCTGCAAACTCAATATCAATACTAAAGTTTAAAATTATGAAAAATATATTTTTAATGACAGCGGCAGTTTCAGCAATAGCAGTAAGTTGTGGAACTGTACAGTCACTGGTTCAGAACACATTCCCTTATACAGCCACTGTTTTGGTTTCTACGGGAGTGCCTGCCGACAAAGAAGTGTCCTCTACGGCTACCGCCACCAATGTACAGACTTGGTTTGGAGGAAATAATAATGCGAAAATCAAAGATGTAAGAATCTCCGATGCTAAAATATCTGTAGCTTCTCCTTCAGGCGGAAACCTGAGTGCGCTTAAATCCGTAAAAGTGTATGTTTCGTCCAATGGAACAGGTGAAAAGCTTATTGCTTCACGTTCCAATATTACAACAGATTCTTCCAGCTTAAATCTGGACCTTAATGATACAGGTTATCTGGATGAGGTAGTAAAAAGCACAGGCCTTACAGTAAGAACAGTGTATGAGCTGAAAAACCAGACAAGTTCAGATATGACACTTAAAATAGCACTTAATTTCAATAGCGTTCCTGCGCAGTAATTTTTTGTGCAAAGTAAAATAAGAGGTTGTCTGAAAAGACAACCTTTTTTGTTGGCTAATTGTATTTCATATACATCAGATTTATTCTGACAATTTTGTTAGCACTTCAATGGCTTTTTCGGTGTCTTTTTTATTGATGAAAATATGATCATGATAATAAGCGGCTACTACATTACAGCTTATGTTATTTTCAGAGAGAGCCTTTGAAAAAGCAGCCGTTAGTCCTACTGCTTCCAGAGAAGAATGTACAGTCAGTGTTATCCACGACATAATGACAGAATATTCGAGATGTAGCCTGTCTGCAATCTCCTTTTTTATAATAATGGTAAATCCTTCGTCTTCTCTAAAGAACATTTCAACATTCATCAAGTCAAAATTCTCTATATTTTTCAGCGTACAAAAAACATAATCACCGGGATTCTGCTTGGGCTTCATACTTTTTAAAAGCTTTGCCAAATCTTTTTCTCCGTTCATTTTATTCAAATTAAAAGAAAAATAATGAAATTTTAATTAATATACTTCAGTTGCAGAAGCGTTCTCCGGATAGGGCCAGTAATGAATTGATTATTATTGGTGAGCCAGATAATAGAAATATTGCTTTCGGGAATCATGAGGAGATGCGACTTAAAGCCACCCTGATCACCGGCATGTTCTATGACGCTTACGTTTTCTTCTGTTTTTGTATCGGCATAGAAGCCTGTATGTACAAACCAGGTTCCGGTATGATAGGCTGGTTTTTTACCATTCCAGTCAGACGGACTGTATACTGTTTTTGAAGCTTTAATAACAGAGCAGTTAGTAAACCTGCACTCATTAATCGCAGCAATGTATTTTTTCAGGTCATCAATAGAGCTCCAGACCCCTCCGTTTCCGGCAGCAGTAAAAGTAGGGCATTCCCCATAATCATATTCCCGGTAAATTTTATCTTTCAGGATATAGCCATGAGCTACATTTTTATCAGGAAAGCTGCCATCTGTAATACGGCTGGCTTTCATACCGGCTGGCTTAAAAATATTTTGATTGATAAAACGTTGCCATTTCACCCCACTTGTTTTCTCAATCACCATAGCCAGACCATTATAAGCAGGATTTGAATAATTGAATTTTGTTCCCGGCTCAAATTCCAGTGAATCCGCAGACTGTAAAGGCCTGAAATTCTCTTCATCTTTTGCCGTAAGATAAAAAATACTATCCTTATCCACGTTTCTAAGATCAGGAAGTCCCGAAGTATGGGTGAGCAGATGCCGGAGTTTAATTTTAGAGGCCAGTTCTTTATTTTTAAAATTTGGAAAAAATTTCAGCAGATTGTCATCCGTTGAAAGCCTGTGTCCCTCCTGAAGGATCAAAATCCCATACGATACAAAAGTCTTGGAGATAGAGCCGAGATTGGAAACTGTTTTACTGGTAAACTTTTCACCTGTCTTTAGGTCTGCCAACCCAAAAGAATTTTCATACAATACCTTATTTCCCTGCTGGATCAGAATAGCACCACCTGGCTCGTCTGCTTTAAACAATTGGGAGAATGCAGAATCGAGTTTTGACTTTAAAAGTTCTTCACGGGTTTGGGCATAGCTGATAAAATTAATACTAACAGTTAAGACAAGACCTGATATTAATTTAAGATTTGGAAACATGAATTGTAAGGTTTAGTTTTATATGATTTGTTGTTTTAGCTTTTCGTGATCGAATCCATAACAATCGTTACAGGTCCATCATTGATCAGAGAAACCTTCATATCTGCACCGAAAATTCCACTCTCAGTTTTTAATCCTGATTTGGCCAGTTCCTCTTTGAAATAATCAAAAAGAGGAATTGCTTTATCCGGCTTGGCTGCTTTAATGAAAGAAGGACGGTTGCCTTTTTTATAATCTGCAATTAATGTAAACTGGCTGATGCACAGAATTTCTCCCGAAATATCCTTCACAGAAAGATTAAGTTTGTCATCTTCATCACCGAAAATCCTTAAATTTAAGATCTTCTGGACAAGCCACTCCGCATCCGCTTTTTCATCATTTTCATCAATCCCGGTGAGCAGCATCAATCCTTTCTTAATTTCCCCGACAACCTTTCCGTCTACCTTTACATGTGCTTCAGAAACCCTTTGTATAACAACCTTCATTTTCTAGTAATAAATATTTAAAGTTTTGGTGGATGGATCATAATTGTAAGGATATGTTTTAGGAGGCAGGGAAGTTGCAGCTCCTGATTCCGGCTGACCTGTTCTCAGGATCCAGCGGGTATTGTCTTTGGGGCACAGAATACTGATATTATCTTTTACCTCAAGAGTGGTATTAGCATCAGGACAAATATGAGGGGCATTCCGGTCATATGCTTTGAAAGTATCTCCTACACGGACCACAATCAGACCTCTTGTGCTAGACTGTTGTTCATTCACATAAATCCAGCCTCCATCATAGTTAAGGTTGTTATAAGCAGGTAAATTCAGATTTAAGGTTACATTAACTGGATTGTTCGGGAAACAGCTGACAGTATCTTCTCTACTTCCGCAAGAGTTTATAGTTAAAATACTGAAAATCAGTAAAGTTAAAATAGACAGGATTGAAAAAGTTTTTTTCATTTCAATTTAAATTTTTATATATTTGTAAAAGTTAAACGATTATAACACGTAAAACATTGTCCGGCAAATGTCGGATTATTTTTTTATACCAAACCTAAATTTTGAAAATTATGGCAAGCTATGTAACAAAGGAGGGACAAGAGAAAATGAAAGCTGAGCTGGAACAGTTAGAAACTGTGGAAAGACCAAAAATTACCCAGCAAATCGCAGAAGCAAGAGATAAAGGAGATTTATCTGAAAATGCTGAATATGATGCAGCTAAAGAGGCTCAAGGGATGCTTGAAATGAGAATTTCCAAGCTTAAAGATATTATCGCAACTTCCAAGATCATAGATGAAAGTCAATTAGATACTTCAAAGGTTTCAATCCTTACTACTGTAAAACTTAAAAACAATGCAACCAATCAGGAGCAGGTGTTTACATTAGTACCGGATAATGAAAGCGACCTTAAAACAGGAAGAATTTCTGTGAATACACCTATTGCAAAAGGATTACTCGGAAAAGTAATAGGTGAAACGGCAGATATTACATTGCCAAACGGAAACAAACTTTCTTTCGAAGTATTGGAAATCACTCTATAATCTAAGCACAATATCCAGAATAATTCTAATTCTAACATTTAACTTCTAAAAAATGAGCAGTATATTCACAAAGATCATTAATGGTGAAATTCCCTCATACAAAATTGCTGAGGATGACCATTTTATAGCACTCCTTGATGCAATGCCTTTGGTGAAAGGACACACTTTGGTGATTCCTAAAAAAGAAGTTGATCTGATCTTTGATCTGGAAAGTGAAGAATATAAAAATCTTTGGGGATTTGCTCAGCAGGTCGCTAAAAAAATTAAAAATGCTGTTCCCTGCGTAAGAGTGGGAGTAGCTGTAGTAGGGCTTGAAGTTCCCCATGCGCACATCCATCTTATTCCTTTAAACAAGATGGAAGACATGAACTTCAGAAATGAAAGACTAAAATTAACAGACGAAGAATATAAAGAGATCCAAAACTCAATTATTAATTCTGAAGCATAAAATCGTAAAATCGTAAAAAAGAAATTTTTTACGATTTTCTTTAACATATATTATATAGTATGAACTCAAACCAATGTTCTTTCTGCGGCAGAAAAAGAAATGAAGTACAAATGCTTATTTCCGGGCAGAGTGGCTTTATCTGCGAGAACTGCATCGAACAGGCGCATGTTATTGTAAAAGACAGCGTTTCTAAAACAGGATCTTCTCCTGCAGCAAATATAGACGAACTTAAGAAACCGAAAGTGATCAAAGAATTCCTTAACCAATATGTGATTGGGCAGGATCAGGCCAAAAAGCAGCTTTCGATCGCAGTATACAACCATTATAAAAGACTGCTTCACGCTCAGGACGAAAACAGGGAAGTAGAGCTGGAAAAATCGAATATCATTATGATAGGTGAAACCGGTACAGGAAAAACTCTTCTGGCAAAAACCATTGCAAGAGAGCTAAACGTTCCTTTCTGTATCGTAGATGCTACTATCCTTACGGAAGCCGGATATGTAGGAGAAGATGTGGAAAGTATCCTTTCAAGACTACTGATGGTTGCAGATTATGATGTGGAAAAGGCTGAAAGAGGAATTGTATTTATTGATGAGATCGATAAAATTGCAAGAAAATCAGACAATCCAAGTATTACAAGAGATGTTTCCGGAGAGGGTGTACAGCAGGGATTGCTGAAGCTTTTAGAAGGGAGTATTGTGAATGTTCCGCCTCAGGGAGGAAGAAAACATCCGGATCAGAAATATATCCAGGTAAATACTCAGAACATTCTGTTTATTGCAGGAGGTGCTTTTGACGGGATTAAAGAGATCATCGAAAGAAGAATGAATAAACAGGCCATAGGCTTCAGTTCAGAAAAAATCAATAAGACTGATGAAGATGAATATGTATTGACGCATATTAACGCAATCGATCTTCGTTCTTTTGGTTTAATTCCTGAACTTTTAGGTAGATTTCCGATCATTACCTACCTTGATAAGCTCACCAAAGAGACGATGATAAGGATCATGAAGGAGCCTAAGAACTCGATCATCAATCAGTTTGTAGAACTCTTCAAAATGGATGGCACGAATTTGGTATTTACGGATGGTGCTATTGAAAAGATCGTAGAAGAGACTATCGAAAAAGGATTGGGAGCCAGAGGCTTAAGAGGAACAACTGAAAAAGTACTGGAAGACTATATGTTTTCAATAGGTGAAGAGAAAGAAATTATATTAACTGAAGATAATATTTTTGTTAATAAATAAAATATTTTTTTTTCTTTAAAAAAAAATCTTACCTTTGCGGGTGAAGATTGTATTAACACACAAATAATTTATACAATGAGAAAAAGTTTATTTGCTATAGGTCTTTTAGCAATTAGTTACTCTGTTCAGGCGCAGATACTATGTCATGTTGACACTAATGCTAATATGTATGTAAGCGAAGGTACCCTAGTTTATAGCGGTGGAGGTGTACAAACAAGAGGCAATGGCCTTTTGGATGTCCATGGAAACGTTATGGTTGTAGGCGTATCTGGAGATGCTTTTAAAACAATTGACGCTGCCGGTGCAGATAAAACCGATGGCGGAAATATTATTTTAAGACTTAATACTCCCACTGCTACTGACGATGTGTCTACTTACGGACAGCTATATGTTGATGGTTTAAGCCAAGGACAGATTACTGGAATTGTAAGTAAGGAATTCAGAACCAAAAAGAATGGTACTGGAAATTATTATCAACAGGTTGGTTTGCCATTCTTTGGTAAAACTATGAGCACTTTATCCACTGAATTGGGTAAAACATTTGGCACTGTAAGAAGAAGCCAAAACGAAATTCTAAAATGGAACAATACTGCAGCTATAGCTGATCATTATCCGGACTTATCCCTTACTACCAGTAATGGTTCTGCGTACTACATGCTTGGATCTAACAATAACAACTTAGATGTAAGTAGTGCTATGCATACTATTAATGGTCGTCCTTATGCGACATTTGCTTCTGCTACAACTCTTCAGAATGCAGGAAATGTTAATTTTGGGACAAATGGTACGGCTATCAATGGATACAACGAAAGATACAATACTTATCTGCAGGATCAGTTTGAAACCACAATTACTCCTTGGACTCTTACTTATGGTAAGAATATTTACCAATTTGGAAACCCTTTCTTAACTAATCTTGATTTATCAAGAATAGGATATTTAGAAAATGGAGGAACCACAGATGGAAATAACATTTCTAATATTTGGGGAGTTAGATATGATCCTGGAACTGTAGTTGTAGGATCACAAGGAAATGCTTACAGTACAGGAGCATTGATTCAGACTTATACTAATCCAGGTGGGGTTCCTGTTGGGGATGTTGGTATGATCATCAAGCCAATGCAGACTTTCGTTCTGAAATTGAGAGATAACACTGCCCAAACATTGGATTTTAATACTCTTAGAAGATTTAACTCAACCGTTAGAGCAGCTGCTACTGATTATAGTGTTACTGCTGCTAAAAATGCTGCAAAAAGCATTGACGGTACGGTAAAACAGCTTGGAGTAATTGGCTTAGATGATTCAGGAAAAGAAGTTGCAAGAACTTATTATGTAGTTTCACCTAATTCTGTTACGGGTCACCAGACTTCTGTAGCAACTACTGTTCAGGCAACTGCAGGAAGTAACATTATCGGTACATTTGAAGAAGCTTTAAATGGGGGTTATGATACAAACTACACATCTAAATATTGGTTATACATTAATGAAGCCAATGAAAGTAACTTTAAAGGTAAGAATGTTAAACTGGTAAATTACGATACCGGTAAAGTAAAATCTTACAAATTTGAAATAAGAGAAAATGGGGAGTTGGTTCCAGCAGGAACTCACTTGCTATCTGCAGGTATCGGCTTTTACTATAAAGCATCAAACGGTACTCTACAACCTGCAACACAGGATGGTATTGCACCTAATGCTGTTGCATCTTATGATTTATATTATGGTGAGCCAAGCAATGTGGTATTAGCCGCAAAAGAAACAGTTGCTACACCTTCAAGAACAATGGTGGTATACAATCCAGAAATTACCAACTACATTGTTAGATTCGATCCAAACTGGAAAAAAGCAGATATTGAAGTTTATGATATGAGCGGTAAACTAGTTATCTCTAAAAAAGCAGTTGATACATCTACGGATTTTGTAATTGAGCTTAATGGAGCAATTAAAAATTCTTATGTTGTAAAAATTGTTTCTGATAAGGGAGAAACTGTTAACACTAAAATCTTAAAATAAATATTATGAAAACTATTAATAAACTAGTACTTGCTCTTTTCTTTTTTGGGACCCTACTGGTCAAGGCGGCTGACGAAATACCGCCAGCACCAGAAGATGGTGGTACCGGCGGGGTAGGACCCGGCGGGGTTGCATCGCCTATTGACATGTATGTTTATCTGCTGTCTATTGTTGCAGTTGTATTTATTATATACTATACAAAGAAATTGAAGAGCCAAAAAGCCTAAAATTTTATTAAAATAACATTAAACTCTCTGATTAGTCAGAGAGTTTTTTTATTTTTACTTTATGAAAAAGATTTATATATTATCTGCAGTATTATCTGCATTTTCTTTGCAGGCTCAGTTTACTGTTACCATTCAGGCTCCTGCAGAATTCAAAGATCAAGATGCCATTCTATATACATTAAACGGATCGAAAGATATAATCGTTACTAAAGAACAGAGCAAGAATAATACATGGACCTTTAAATATCCAAACCATTATATGGGAATGATGAAGGTATATTTTCCGGCTTCAAATAATGCGGTAAACTTTGTTTCGGAAAACAAAAATGTAAGCATTAAAATGGATGTTCAGAATAATAAACTCAAAGATGTTATCTATCTTGATGAAGTTAATGATCTGATGAGCAAACAGCAGGAAGGATCCCAGAAAAAAGAACTTATCCTTCCGGCATTGGCACAGATCAAAGAATATTATAAGGATAATACTGAGTTCGGAAAAGCATTAAAAAGTGAGATAGAAAGACTTGCCGGAATGAGTAACGGTATTGATGCAGCCCAGCATCCATTCATTTCTTATTATAATACCAACTATAGTAAATTTCTGTCTAGCTCCACAGATCCTGCAAAAAAAGCCAGTCAGGACGATATTGTTAACTTCCTGGATAAATCCAATGACATGCTTGAGTCTTCCTCACTTTTAAGGCCTGTTTTGGTTTCATATCTTAATTCAGGTGGTAACACGAATGTTGCAGGCTCTGTAGATACCCTATTAGACCGTTTAAAGGTTGAAACTCCAAGAGGGCAAACCGTTTTGTCAGAGCTGATTGATATTTTTGATGCCTACGATATGGAAGAGTTCAAAACCAAATATCTTACGCTTGCAAAAAACCTTAAATGCACCATCACTGACAGGCTGGCAACTACTTTAAAATCTAATGCCAATGTTGAAATGGGAGCAGCATTTCCCAATGTTAGATTCCAGTCACCGGCTAATACATCTGCAAAATCACTGTATGATGTGAAAGCTGATAAGAAAATAATTGTTTTCTGGTCATCTACATGCTCTCATTGTGAAAGCGAGCTGCCTCAGCTTCTGGCAAAATACAATGATTTAAAAGCAAAGAATATACAGATTATTGGGCTGTCTTTAGATATGGATAAGAATTCTTACACTCAAAAGATTGCTGCATTTCCTTGGATCAATGATTCTGAATTAAGAGGATGGAACAGCAGTTATGTAGATACCTATAATGTACATGCAACTCCTACTTATTTTATTTTAGATGCTAACAATAAGATAATCAATAAGCCAGACCACGTGGGCAATGTTTTGGAATATTTTAAGCTAAAATAATTTTGGTGGTAAACAAATATTTTCTATATTTGCACCACCAAAACGGCGAGGTAGCTCAGTTGGTTAGAGCGCAGGATTCATAACCCTGAGGTCACGGGTTCAATTCCCGTCTTCGCTACATAAAAGGGAAAGTAATACATATTACTTTCCTTTTTTATTTAAAATAAAATTCATCATTATATTCTTTTAAGATGAATTAAAAATCATTTACTTTAAGTTTCCAGTGATTTATGATCCCAACTCCGCCCCTATAAAGTTTTCCATTATTTTAATTTTTATGTAGCTATTGAGAGCTTAATCTGGATTAATATAGTGTCATAAATAGAAAACCGCAGCTTACAACAGCCGCGGTTTCTTTATATGTAAGAGGGCAAATTAACTTTGGTACCCCAATAATTTTCTGATCTGATAGAAAAATCTTTCAATAAGCCGTAGATCTTGTGTTACGATCTCTGCATTACCTCTGAGTTCTTTATCAAACGTAAGGTTCTTATTATAGCTTGTTTTTAATCCCTTGGGGAGAGTGATATCTACATAATAATTTCCTTTATCATCAGGAATAAGAGAAATATTCTGTACTTTTCCTTCTACAATACCATATTCCTGAAAACGGTAGTTATCAAGTTTAATCAATACTTTTTGGCCTGTAGTTACCTTTCCTGAGTTAACGGTAGGAACAGACATTCTTCCTACCAGCTTTTCCTTGTTTGTAGGAAGTATGGAAAGGATGGGTTCTGCTACTTTTACAAATTGATTTTCTCCGAAAAACTGTTGAAAACTGGCCATACCATCTGTGGATGATATAACAAGATAATTTTGTTCCCACTGCTTTAAAGATTTACGAAGCTGTTCAAAAAGCTGTAAAGTCTGCGAAGAATATGTTATTTTATCTTTTTCCGTATTGATAGCTGTGCCGCTTTTCGTTTTGTTCAGATTTGAAATTCCCTCATCCATTTGTGAAATGGAAATATTAAGGTTTTCAAGATTTTGTTGTGCCTGAAGATATTTTATTTTTTCATTTTCAAGTTCTACGGAAGCGATTACTCCCTGGTTGAAAAGTTCCTGAGATCTCTGATAGCTTTTTTTTGATAATTCATATTTAGCTAATTCCAGGCTTTTCTGTTGTTTTAAAGTTGCGATTCTTCCCCTGTATTCTGAGATACTTTGATTCGCTGCGATATTTTCAGGAGCATAAGGCTGTAGCCTCGTGAAAAGCTCCTCATCCTGAAAAGCTTTTGCGAAACTATTGTAATCACCCTGCAATTCTCCAAGTTTGAATCTGGATGTCTGTGCAATCGGGAAAGAGCTAAGCTGATTGGGAGCAATAGAATCTACAAGCTTTTTCAGTTCCAAAACATCCTTATAATTTGCTGTGGACTGCATCACCATCAATACATCATTTTTCTTAACCTCCTGATGATCCTTAATAAAGATCTTTTCAATTTTTGAGCTGGTTCTGGCTTCTATCTTTTCAGGCGGATTTTGTGACGTAACAATAACGGGAGCGGAAACAAATTCCGGATATTTGATGATATAGCTCATCACAAGGATAAGCAGAAGTATAACTAATATAATGCTGTTTCCCCAGCGTATCATCCAATGAGGAGGCTGTGTGAGAATGTCCTGAACACTTTCCGAACGAAGTTCAATATTGTCTAAGATGTCTTCTTTCATGTTTCAAAGATAAATTTTCCCTGTGCTTTCAGAGAGTGTTGTTAATTTCCTAATTCAAGCTGATTCTTCACCAGTCTGTAATATTCCCCTTTTAAAGAGACCAATTCGGCATGGTTACCTTCTTCTACCACTTTACCTTTATCCAGAACTATGATTTTGTCGGCATGTTTTACCGTGGATAATCTGTGAGCAATAACGATAGCAGTTTTACCCTTAAAGAACTGTTCAAGATTCTCCATGATCACTTTTTCATTATTGGCATCCAAAGCAGAAGTAGCTTCATCAAAGAAGATAAATTCCGGCGATTTATAAACCGCTCTGGCAATGAAAAGCCTTTGTTTCTGACCACCGCTGACTCCCACACCTTCGTTTCCAATCTTTGTATTATAACTTAACGGAAGGCTTTCAATAAATTCCTTAATGTTTGCAATTTCTACAGCTCTTCTTAATTTCTGTTTGTCCACATGATCTTCACCTACCGCAATATTATTGGCTATAGTATCATTGAATATATATCCTTCCTGCATTACCACTCCGCAATGATCTCTCCAAAATCTCGGGGAAATATTTCTTAACTGGGTATTTCCAAGTTTAATTTCTCCCGAATTAGGTTCGTAAAATTTCATCAAAAGCTTCAGAAGTGTGGTTTTACCACTTCCGCTGGCCCCCACAATAGCTGTAGTTTTCTGGTAGGGAATTGTAAGGGTGAGATCTTCAAATACAGGAACATCAGATCCAATGTACCTGAATGATATATTGCTGACATCAATGTCTTTCTCCGGAATTTCACCCGCATACTGTTCATTTTTGTCTTCTTCATCTTCTTTGTCGTGAATCTCACCCAATCTTTCCAATGAGATTTTTGCATCCTGAGTCTGTTTGATAAAATCGATAAGCTGCAATAATGGGCTGTTCAGCTGTCCAATGATATATTGCACCGAGAGCATCATCCCCAAGGTAAGATTGCCACTCAGAACCAGTTTTGCAGAAAGGAAACTTACCAGAATATCTTTCATCTGGTTGATGAAATTTCCTCCTACAGACTGCCATTGTTCCAGAGATAGAGATTTTATCCTGATTTTAAACAGCTTTACCTGTAAAAATTCCCAATCCCAACGCTTCTGCTTTTCCGCGTTATGCATTTTAATCTCCTGCATACCATTGATCAGCTCGATTACTTTACTCTGTTCTTGTGAAACCTGAGAGAATCTTTTATAATCCAGTTCTTTTCTCTTATTAAGAAAGAAACTAATCCATCCAATATATAATGCTGCTCCTACAAGATAAACGATAAAAAGTCTATAATCGTAGAACAGCAGGACAATACTGAAGATGATAAGATTGACAAGTGAAAACAGGGTATTTAACGAGGAACTCGTCAAAAGCTGTTCTATTCTGTGGTGGTCATTAATCCTCTGCATAATATCCCCCGTCATTCTCGTATCGAAAAAGCTTATAGGAAGCTTCATCAGCTTGATAAAGAAATCTGAGATGATCGAAATATTAATCCTTGCGGAAAGATGAAGGAGGATCCAGCTTCGGATCACCTCAATACCCATTCTTCCCAGGAATAACATAATTTGAGCAAGAAGCACAACATAAATAAAGTTGAGATCCTGGTTCTGTATTCCGACATCTACAATACTTTGGGTAAGAAACGGAAATATAAGCGAAAGTAAACTTCCGGCCAAAAGACCTACGGCAAGCTGTATAACAAGTGACTTGTACTTAAGCAGGTATTTCGAAAGGAAAGAGAAGCTGGCTTTACTTTCCGTTGTGTCAAACTCTGTCTGAAAAAATGCGGGCGTTGTTTCAAGAATAAGGGCAATACCTTCTTCTGTGTTTTCGTTGGCATTTTCCCCGATCCATAATTTAATAAATTCTTCGCGGGTATAGGTAATCAGTCCGTAACTCGGATCTGAAATATAGACTTTATTATTTTTATCAATTTTATAGACAACAACGAAGTGGTTCTTATTCCAATGGACAATACATGGGAACGGTACTTCTTCTGCAAGGGTATTAAAATCGATCTGGACTCCAAGGGAACGGAATCCTAAGTTTTCGGATGCATCACTCAGTCCTAAAAGGCTGCTTCCTTCACGGGTGGTTTCAGAAAGTGTACGGATCTGCTGCAGAGAGATACTTCTGCCGTAATATTTACTTACTATTCTAAGGCAGGTTGGTCCGCAGTCTTTAGCATCCGGCTGTTTATAAAAGGGAAATTTCTTCAAAATTTATACTCATTATAAAATGTCGCCACATATGACGACATTTTTACTTTATTCATTGTTGTACTAATTAATCATTTGGCTAATCTCTGTGATACCTCCTCGAAGTATTCTCAAGTTTTCTCTTGACAGTTTTTTTAGATTTTTCATATTATTGAGCTTTGTTTAAGGTTGAAAGTTATTAACCTGTTTACGGCGTAACATCAATCACTGTAGGAGGAGTACAATAATACGTATTAGGACCAGCTCCGGCTATGGATCTGCATACACCGTTTGCACAGCATTGATCTCCACCACAATTACCATCCAGAGGACATTGTCTAAGTCCTCCTTTAATGGTTTTTAAACCCTCTCTTGAGATTTTCTTTAAGCTTTTCATAGTTACTAAGTTATTTATTTTCCGCTCTTGGAATTCGCTTTTATTTTTTCCTAAGATAGTGAATTTTTCAATTCCGAAAAGATTTATTGAAAGTCCTCATCTTCCATTAATTCATCAACAAAGAACCAAATATCTTCACGGTCATATTTGTCCGGAAACTGGTGCCCGTTGAGAATGAAAATAGGAGTGAAGTTCAGACCGTTGTTGCTGTTATCCTTGGTCATTTCAATAAATGGCGTTAAATCTTCTGTTGTAGACGATCCCGATAAAGAGACGATCTTGTTTTCATCTTTTGTTTCAAACCATTCTTCAACAGCTTTCAAAAATTCTTTTTCAGGCTTGTTGTGATAAATATGTTTAAAAGCTGAAAGTAATTTGGTGTATTTCTCATCAGCTCTTTCCGTAGAGTAGTTGAAACGGATCTGTACAGAAATGTCATCAGGATATTTTTCAAGAAGCCCTTCCATGATCTTATGGCCGTCTTTACAAAAACCACAATAAGGATTGGATACAATTGAAAGACGAAGTTTAGAGTTTTTATTTCCTAATACAAAAGTCTCCGTATCCTGGAATTCTATTTTTTCATTTTCTAAAAGCTGGCTTTTGAAAAGTTCATAATTTCTTTTAAATCTAAGGTTTTTAGCATTTGATTTCTGAAGACTTTCTTTTTGAGAAAGAATGTTGCTGAAATATAAAACAGAAGAGAAAACAAGGATCCACAGAACAGCTGTTAATAATAGAATTCCCACACTAAACGGTGTACTTTGAAAAAACAGAATGCTAAGTACTAATTGCCCTAACAAGATTGAAATAATCAGTAGACATACTCTGCAGAAAGTCTTTTCTACAAAAGCCTGGATGTATAATGAATAGGCAATGGCCAATACGGAAACAAGTGTAAATCCTTTTACAATATAAGCTGTTGCCGGTAAGAAAAGCCCCAGTATGGCAAGCCCTGTAAAGTAGATCAGAGAAAAATCTGAGAATTTTAAACCAAAAATACTTGTTTTATCCTGCTTGATGATCTTGTCACATGAATTGGTAGTCTGTTTGGCAGAGGTATCTCCACAAATACTTCCGATTACTGTAGAAGTATTTCCGAATTTCTGGTTGAAGATCTCCAGAGAAATATAGACACCTGCCAGGGAAAGAATATTAAAAAGAGCCTCGTATATCGTTTGAGTGAAAAAAGAGTAGCCAAGAATGATGGCGAAAACAACATATAAAAGAGGTTTAAAATCAAAGGCTGTCTTATTTTCCGCATTTTCAGTTTTTTCAAAAAGTAGGACGAAATCTGTTGATTTTTTATGAAGCTCTTCTTTATTGAGTGTTTTGGCTTTTTCAGAATAAACCGAATAACTGGCTCCCGATTTCTTTACCAGAGAAAAGGAATTATCTACGATCGCGATAAACTCTTCCGGCAGCTCATCCCAATATTCCTTATCAAGTTCATAAGCATCATTTTTTACGCCCATAAAGTTAAGCGTATCACTAAAAGCCAACGCAGAAGGGTAGTTTGGATGAGAATTGAACTGAAAAGAAAACTCCTGTTTATCAAGTTTTAGATAGTTAATTAGCTTGTCGAAAATCATAGTAATATTTTTAACTAAAATACGCAGATGTTTTAAAAAAACAATGTTTTTCCTATAAAAGTGACTTAATGTTTTATTTTTTTGAATTTTGTTAATTAGTAAGCCAAAGTTGAAGGATATCTGGATGAGAATTGAACTGGAAATAAAATTCTTGTTTGTCGAGCTTGAATCGGTCTATGAGGCAATTGAGAGTCATATGATGATTTTGCGTTTATTATTATGAAGATAATAATTAATTTTTAAGCAAGTCAAGTTCGATAATATTATTGTCTTTTTTCAAGTCTTCAAGTGCTGCTTTTTCAAATTGACGGAAAATTTCATTTCCCGAGTGAAAAACACCATTAGCATCTGTTTGGTCTGGAAAAGCCCCAACTGAAGCAGCCATCGGATTTTTTCTAAAATTTTTATAAATTTTTACATATTTTGGATAAGTAATTTTCACATCTTTAAAATTATTTACATAAGGATAATTAAAGTCTCCTTTCGTGGCTTTTATTCCTTTCAATTCAAAAATGTGGTTTTTGTGAGCATCCTCTATTTTAAGAATCAACCCTGGAAGTCCAAAAAATTTATACGGACCACTTTGTATCGGGATCTCTTTTGCAAACCACGCAATCCACTTTCTGCCTCCAAATTCTGTGGTTGCTTTTTGCACATCATATCCCAAAATATTATTAAACTCTGCAAGTATATTCCATTTTAAATTTATATTCTGACTAACTGAATATCTATAAGGCGGGAGAGGTGTAATATATTCAATTTTTTGAGTATTAATATTTCTAACTACTCTATCTCTATTCATTTTTATGTTAGAGAGCGTAGAAAAGATACCTTTCTTAAAATCTGCATTCAATGTTGAGTCCGATTTGTATTTTTCAAAACTATAGAATTCTGTTTTATTGTTACCAATATTCAAAACCATTATTTCTCTCTCTATATTTTTCACGGTAGAATCAGGAATAGATTTGTATTCATAGAAAAATTGTTTGTTTTGACCAAAAATATTAATTGAGGTGAAAATGAAAATTATGATTTTAATTGTATTCATTATATTTTTTATTTAAAACAAAAGGCTGTTAAATAATATTCAACAGCCCCAATGATTTTGTCAATTTTAACAAGCTTTTAAAAAATAACCTGATGGACAATTGCTGCCAGTACTACATGAACCGCAAGTATAGAGATCAGAACAACATTTATAAGTTTTTTCTCCTTCACTATATTCCTCGTCAAAGATTGATCCCAAACCTTTCAGATTTTTCAATTCTTTTCTTGAAAGTTTTTTTAAATTTTTCATAATAAATTTATTTCATTTTGTGTCACTATTGACATTTCAAAACTAAAAATAAATACATCACATATATAAGGAATAATTTGCAATTTTTTGGTAATTTTTACACAAATTTTGCGTATTCTTGTTTTAAACACAAATAGTATGATTCAAGAAAAATTAAGAAATCTGAGAAAGCAAAAGGGCTTGTCTCAAGAAATGATGGCGAAAATATTATCTAAAGATACTTCCAATTACTCCCGTAAGGAGAGGGGGGAAACCAGAATTCATGATGATGAATGGCGAAAGCTTGCGAATGCATTGGAAGTTCCGTTAGAAATGATAAAAGAGAATGATACTAACTATGCCGCTCAGCATGATAAGCGAGCATGTAATGATTATATAACAGAGGGAAATGTAAACTATTATATTCCAAGTTTTGTGATTGACAGTTTGCGGGAATATACTATTTTACTTAAAGAAGAGAATAATGTACTAAAAAAAAAATTAGAAGAATTAAAGACTAAAATACGGTAGCATATATTTTATAATTTTTAATGACTGTCTCTAAATAAGCAGTCTTTTTATTTGAAAAATTTGAAATAAAATAAAGTTTTCAAACCGGTAAAATCTGAAAACAAGGAAAATCTCCTGTGTTCTAGAAAAGGATTTTTTTGCTGCATAAAATATGAACTCCTTTTTTTGACTTTTCACTTCCATTTTTGAAAATAACTCTAATTTTTTGATTCAGAAAAATAGCTATAAATTAAAATATTATTTTATTAAACAATTGTTTAATTTTGTATGTTTTTAATAACCCTATTGATATATAAATATTGATTGTTTATTAAATCAATTATTTTATTAAGGTTCTAATTTTCAAGGTTGAACACAAAAAAACTTAAAAAATCATAAAGTTTTCTTAAAGTTTTAAAAAACAATGGAAATGTTTTTGTATTTATAAAATATATTGTACTTTTACATCGCCTTGAATGAGGGAACAAGTCAAGGTAATAAATTTTTTTTCATCATTTGTGTTTTTAGAATCGTATCGCCTGATACGATTCTTTTGTTTGTTTATTACTTTTCGTAATTCAACAAGAGATCAATGAAGTAAGAATAAGTAACAGCACCTTCTTGCTGGTTGCTTTTTAAAAACAAATTATTCGTAAACCCGAAAAAATCATCCAGCCACCCCTGATGTCTGAAAATAAAACTTCTTTCGTACATCCGGTCTCTTTTCATTGCCGGAGAATATTGTTTAAGGACTGATTTTACAAATTCGGGGTCTTCCTCAACAATAAACCTTAAAAGACTTTTTAACGTAAAATATTCAGTACTGTACCTTAAATCTGTATTTTTGGAATTCACACCAATCAGATAACCTATGAAATTGGCTTCCTGCTCTCTGGCAAAACCAAGCTGGTGAGAACTTTCATGTGCAGAAGTAAACGGGATAAGAGTATGGGGAAGTTCTGCATTATATTGGGCCTCTCCTGTAAAAGGGTTATAATATCCCAGTATTCCTGTGAAATTCATCACACTTTTGAAAAGACTTGGTTTAAAAGCATTGATCTGTGGAGCACTTTTATCCGAAATATATTTCGGAAGCCGGGCTTGCTGATGCAAAATTTCTGTCTGGATAGAGGTAAGATCGGTAATAATGAATATTCCGTTTTTATCTTCCCGAACGGATTGTCGGGTAGCTTTGCATTTTTCCAGATAGCGTAGGGCTAATATTTTTGCTTTACCAATTTCAGGTTCTTTTTGGCTGGAAAGTTTTTTAATGACAGGAGTCTGAAAATAAAGCATTCCCCAAAAGACCTGGTAGATGAAGTAAAAGATATTAATCGTAGCCAGAAGCTTCAAAATAGCCCCGTTTCTGCTTTTCTTTTTAAAACATAAAGCAAGACAGTATAAAAGAAAAATTCCCAAGAGAATATAGATAAGATCTCCGAAAGAAAAAGGAATCCAGCTGAAAAGTATTTGATGGAGCTTTTTCTGGAATTCAAAAAAACGCTCAAAGAAATAGATCGTTATTCCGGACTTTGAGAAGCCATAGGACAAAAGAAATTGGGCAAGTAATACACCTGCCCAAAATCTCTTTTTATATATTATTTTTGTTGTATTAGTGACCACTGCCTTTAGAGATTTTATCCAGATCAATACCCTGGGATTTTAAGATCCCTGTTACACGGATTGCATAGAATGCAAGATAAGCAAAACACACAACACCTACGATATAGCTGAAGTGAATATTGGTTTTATCTGCAATATATCCCTGGATAAAGCTTACAATACCACCACCCATGATCATCATGATCAGATAGCCTGAACCTTGGTTGGTGTGCTTTCCGAGACCGTTGATTGCAAGAGCAAAAATACAAGGCCAGAGGGTAGAACAGAATAATCCTACACTGGTAAAAGCGTATACTGATACCATCCCTGTTGTAAACATTCCTATCAGTAAGGCGGCTATACCTGCTACAGAGAAAATCAAAAGCATTCTCGCCGGGTTTCCTTTACTCATAATGTCACAGATGATCATCACAATAATAACAGCACCGTATACATAGAAAGGTGAAAGGTCATGCTTAGCAATTGCATTCACTAATAAGAATACACCGAATGCAAGATAAGGGGCAAGGAATCTTAGAATCTTTTTGAATCCGGCACTCAGGTCAAATGCTTCTACTGCACCCGTCCAACGGCCTATCATTAATGAAGCCCAGTATAAGGAAATATAAGGCGCTACATCTTTGGTTTCAAAACCTAAGCTTTTTTCCATATAAGCAGGAAGGTTACTTGCTGTAGAAACTTCTACGCCTACATATACAAAAATTGCGATCATACCCATTACCAACTGAGGGTATTGAAAAGCGGATGTTTTGTGATCTCCCGGAATCACATCGTCAGTATCCTCTATAATAGTAGGAGTGATTGCAGGAAGAGAGGAGAACTTAAGCATGATGGCCACCAGCACAAATGCAACTCCCAGCATAAGATAAGGGACCTTTACGCTTTCGATACTTGCTTCTGTATTAGCTGCAGATGCAGCACCAAAAATCGCAAATGATACGAGAAGCGGTCCTATAGTTGTTCCCAGGTTATTGATTCCTCCCGCCATGGTAAGTCTCTGAGATCCTGTTTCAGATGGTCCCACTTCAATAGCTAGTGGATTCGCTACAATCTGTTGTAATGAGAAACCGAGTCCAACAATGAACAAACCGGAGATCATCAACGGAAACGATGCCAGATTTGCTGCCGGATAGAACAGTAAAGTTCCTGAGGCCGAAATAAGAAGACCCAAGATAAGGCCATTTTTGTAACCTATTTTATTAATAAGATCCTGTTTCAAACCTTTTGAAACAGCCATATAAATTAAAGAGCCCACGGTGTACGCCACATAAAAGCAAATCTGTACGAGCATACTTTCAGTTTGGGTCAATTTAAAGGCTTTTTGGAAAACTGGTATGAGAATGTCATTACTTGCTGCAACAAATCCCCAGAAAAAAAACACAGTAACCAAGGGAATAAACTGTCCCCAATTGGTTTGTTTAGAATAATTTGACATGTTTGTTAAAAATTTCGCAAACAAATATAACTATTTCTTTTAAATAGAATGTTCCAGCAATGTTTTTTTTATCTCTTTGTAAGCTTTTGTTTTCAGATCTCTCGGAGAATCTGATGGTTCCATGATTCCGTTGAAATATACTTTTACTTTTCCCGGGTAACCTTTTGCACTGTCGAAAGGAAATATTTCTTTTAATCCTACAAAAGTGTACACTGCAATTGGAGAGTGATGTTTGGAAGATAAAGTAAATGCTCCGTCTTTAAATTCATCAAGAATAACAGAAGTATCGTCCGGAACGCCGCCTTCTGGGAATATCGCAATACTATTTCCTTCTTCCATCTTTTCTGCACATCTTCTGTAAACATCTGCACGGCTTCTTGCGCTGCCTCTGTCTACCATCACACATATCCTTTTATATATGGTACCGAAAATGGGAATTTTTACAAGTTCTTTTTTGCCTACAAAACAGATCGGATGATGGGGCATCAGGATGCAGGCAAGCATAATATCCATAATGGAAGTATGATTCGAAATGAAAACGTACGGTTTACTTTTGTCTTTTTTCTGGTCAGAAAGATTGATGAGATCGTACCTCAAACCCATGCCGTAAAACATTCCAAAACACCAGATCCGGATAAATTTGTAAGCATATTTGTAATGCTTTTTATTAAAGGATAAGATATAGACAGGGATTCCCAATGTGACCGTTAAAAAAAACGCCAGCAGCAGCAGCCATAGTCTCCAGAGATAATTTAAAATTTTTGTCACTGCTTAACCGTTAAAAATTACTTTCTTTTTCACTGAATAATTAAGTATGGAAACCAGGAGGATTGCTGCAATCTTACTGATCATTTCAGGGCTTAGGGTATAAAAAAATAAATTGATATTGTCCTTAAATATAAAGCTGTAAAAAATCTGGAAAAAGCCTAAGCTTAATAAAGTTGAAATGAAGGATACTCCCATAAAATAAGCAAACTCTTTTCTTTTGGAATGCTTTCCTCTTTCAAAGACAAACCAGATGCTTAGGAAATAGTTGCTGATGATTCCACAGCATGTAGAGAAAATATTACTTAAAGGATAATGAATGCCATGAAAATTGGTTTCTCTGGCGAAAACATGCGGAAGGTAAGTACTGAATGCTTTGAAGCTTCCAATCTCTACAATAGCACTGAGCCCACCGGCAATAATGAAGAACAAAACCTGTTTCTGGCGTATTAGTAATTCTCTCATTCAATATATATGAGGTGCAAATTTATAACTATATGTCAATAATGGAAGAATAAAAGAATATTTTAAAATAAAATATTGATTTAACAAATTGGTTTTTAGTGAAATATATGATGGTTTAATTTCCGGTATCATACATAGTTATAAAAGTCATGCGTCTGATATTCATTAGTTATAATTATTAATAAGGAATGGGAAATTTCTTTTTATCATTTCAAAAAAAATTAAAAACGATAGCAACATTGATGTCTAAAAGGAATCTGAAAGTTTCAGCCAAAAATAATTTGGTAAGCATATGTTAAACATTGAAAAAAGTTGTTAAATTATTTTTTTGAACCAAAATAATTTCTAAATTTAATATTCAGAATGATGTAATTATAACCTGATAATAAATTCATTTTCAACTTCTTGTGTTGATGGTTTTTTCTATCTTGTAATGTGCGGTATAACGCATACTACCATAATTTTTACGACCCAAATTATAACAATATTTGTATGAAAAGTCAAAACAAATACAGAAAATTCCAGCTTCAGCAAAAAAATATTGAAGCTCTTGAGAGAGAAAATTCCCGCTTCAAAAGAGTGTATTCAGAATATGAAAATATGACAGACGAATTGTGGAACCTAGAAAACTCTACCAATGAACCTGTGCCTGATGATTTTATCAACGCCATCATGCTTCAGAGCTCTTATCTGGAAGATGAAATTGAAGACTGGCTCATCAAATTTGATAACCAAAAAGCTGATATAAAACATTAGAAGCTTCCAGTCTGTTTTTAAACGCTATTTGAAGATAAATTCATAATTTAGCATCCTTAAACTAAAATGTAAAATATGGTTGCTATTGTTGATAGTGGGTCTACCAAATCAGATTGGGTGATACTGGATGATTTCAAAAAAGTGTTTTTAAAAACAGAAACCATCGGCTTTAATCCCAATTTTATCAACAGAGAACTTATTGTTCCTGAAATAGAAAAGAACAGCAGCCTTATATTAGTCAAAAATTCCATAACCAAGATCTTCTTCTATGGCTCAGGCTGCGGTGTGAAAAAAAACTGCGAAACTATTGAAGAAGAGCTTAAAAGGATATTTACAAAAGCAGACATCGTTGTGAAAGAAGATCTTATGGCCGCAGCTTATGCCGCATATAGCGGAAAGCCAGCTGTGGTATGTATTTTAGGTACAGGATCAAACTCTTGCTATTTCGACGGGAAAAACCTTAAAATAGAACTACCTTCCCTGGGTTTTCTTATGGGAGACGAAGGAAGCGGAAGTGCTATCGGGAAACAGCTCGTGCGCAGATACTTTATGAAAAAATTGCCGGCAGATCTTCATACAGAATTCGAACAGAACTATGGACTGAAGATTGAAGATGCATTGAAAAACATGTATCACAGCCCGCGACCTAATGCCTGGTTAGCGGATTTCAACAAATTTGTCATCGAAAGAAAGGAACATCCTTACTTTAAAAATATGGTGTACGAAGAAATGAAAAATTTCTTTGAATACCAGGTAATTCCATATCAGGAATCAAAAGAAGCCGAGATCAATTTCATCGGCTCTATCGCTTATTATTATGAAAGTACCCTCCGCTCTGTTGCGGCAGAATTTCATTTACATGTGGGCCACGTTGTCCAGAAACCTATCGAAAGTTTAGTAGACTACCATATTAAGTATATACTTTAATAAAAAACAAAATTCTATGTCAAGTAAAACCCACCGCGACGAAAAGAACTTTAATCAGGCCGCGTTAGATTATCATAAAGCCGAACCTAAAGGAAAGATCGAAGTTATCCCTTCAAAACCGCACTCGTCTCAAAGAGATCTGTCATTGGCGTACTCACCGGGGGTGGCGGTTCCTTGTATGGAGATCCATGATAAACCGGAAACTGTGTACGACTACACAGGTAAAGGAAACCTGGTAGCTGTAATTTCCAACGGAACAGCTGTATTAGGACTTGGAGATATTGGAGCTGAAGCTTCAAAACCGGTAATGGAAGGAAAAGGTCTTTTGTTCAAGATCTTTGCAGATATCAACGTTTTTGATATTGAGATCGATGAAAAAGATCCGGATAAATTCATTCAGATTGTAAAAGGTATTGCTCCTACATTCGGAGGAATCAACCTTGAAGATATTAAAGCTCCTGAAGCGTTCTATATCGAACAGAAGCTTAAAGAAGAACTGGATATTCCTTTAATGCACGATGACCAGCACGGAACGGCAATTATTTCAGCTGCTGCATTGATTAATGCTCTTCAGATCGCTAGCAAAAATATCGGAGAAGTGAGAATGGTGGTAAATGGAGCAGGAGCCGCAGCCATTGCTTGTACCAATCTATATATTTCTCTGGGTTTGAAAAGAGAAAATGTTTTAATGTGTGACAGTAAGGGAGTGATCAATCATAAAAGAGAAAACCTTACGCCTGAAAAAATTGACTTTATTGCCAATACAGATATCGAAACACTTGAAGATGCGGTAAAAGGTTCAGATGTTTTCATCGGTCTGTCAAAAGGAAACGTAATGACTCCGGAAATGCTTTCCAGCATGAATGAGAATCCTATCGTTTTTGCTTTGGCAAACCCGGATCCTGAAATTGCTTACGACCTTGCCCTTGAAACCCGTAAAGATGTGATCATGGCAACAGGTAGAAGTGATTATCCTAACCAGGTGAACAATGTATTGGGATTCCCTTATATTTTCCGTGGAGCATTAGATGTTCAGGCAAAAGGAATCAACGAAGAGATGAAGCTGGCAGCTGTACACGCTATCGCAGATCTTGCAAAAGAACCTGTACCGGAAGCTGTAATATTGGCTTATAATGTTCAGAACCTGCAATTTGGAAGAGAATACTTTATTCCAAAGCCGTTTGATAACAGGTTAATTACGAAAGTATCCAGCGCTGTAGCAAAAGCAGCCATTGAAAGTGGTATTGCCAGAAAAACCATCGAAGACTTCGAAGAATACGAAAACCAGCTGCTGGACAGAATGGGAAGAGATGAGAAGCTGGTAAGAATGATGCAGAGCCGTGCTAAATCGAATCCAAAGAGAATTACTTTAGGTAACGCTGAAGAATATAATGTATTGAAAGCCGCACAGATTCTTTACGAAGAAGGGATTGCTTTCCCAAGTCTGTTAGGAGATAAAAAATACATCAAAGAGCAAATGGAACGTTTCGGTATCACCCTGGATATTCCGATTATAGATCCAAGTGATGACGATCAGAAAGAAAACAGGAAAAAGTACAGAGAAACTCTTTGGAAACTTCGTCAGAGAAAAGGGATGAATGAGTACAAAGCGAAAAGATATGTGCGTCAGAGAGATTATTTCGGTCCGCTAATGCTGAGACATGGAGATACAGATGGCCTTATCGTTGGTTTCTCTAAAAACTATACTTCAGTGCTCCGTCCTGTTTTAGAAGTTATTGAAAAAGATAAAGGAGTAGACAAAATAGCAGCAATGATGATGATCCTTTCAGAAAAGAAACCTATCTTCTTCGCTGACACATCCATCAATCAGAATCCTACAGCGGAAGATCTTGTGAATATTGCTAAAATGGCTGAAATCACAGTGAAATCTTTTGCAATAGAGCCTAGAATTGCCATGCTTGGTTTCGAAAACTTTGCCGCAATTTCTGACACTTCCAAAAAAGTAGCCAAAGCAGTAAGCATTCTCCACGAGAAATACCCTAAAATGGTTGTTGATGGTGAGATCCAGCCGGATTTTGCCATGAATGCAGATCATTTAAGCGATTATCCTTTCTCAAAATTAGGAACAACTCCTGCCAATACTTTCGTTTTCCCGAATCTTGAAAGTGCCAATCTTTCTTACAAGATCATCAGAGGAATGAAAGTGGCACAGGTGATCGGACCAATCTTGATGGGATTAAAGCAGCCTGTACACGTTTTACAGATGCGTTCAAGCGTAGATGAAATTGTAAACTTAGCTACTGTGGCGGTTCTTGATGCCCAGAGAAGAGAAAAGAAAAACTCTGAAAAAAAATAGCTAAATGCTGAGGCCGCCATAAATGGCAGTTTGATAATCATAAAAATAACAGAAGGCTCCTATTTTGGAGTCTTTTGTTTTTATATTAATTCCTTGAATTTACGATCAAAATTTAAGTTAAAAATCATTCGCACGTGAAATGAAAATATTAATTAGTTTAAATTGCTATATTTGGGAGTTTTAAAAATTAATAATGATATTTTCCTTACAAGGCAGTGTTCAAGAACTTACACCCACTTACGCAGTGATCAACGTACAAGGAGTTGGTTACTATGTAGGTATCAGTTTGATGACCTCCCAGGCTCTGGCCCTGAATAAGCCGGCATTCTTATTTACTCAGCAGATCATACGGGAAGATGCTCATCTTCTCTTTGGATTTAACACTCGTTCAGAAAAAGACATGTTCAATCTGTTAATAAGTGTTAATGGAGTAGGAGCTGTTTCTGCCCTTATCCTCCTTTCCACCTTGAGCCTTGAAGAGATCGCTTCAGCTATTCTCTCCAAGAATAGTGCACTGATTCAAAAAGCCAAAGGAATAGGTGCCAAAACTGCAGAAAGAATTATTGTAGATTTAAAGGATAAAGTCCAAAAATTCAGTATTGGAGAAGAAAATATTTCTTCTTTTGTGGATAATAAAGTCAAGGAAGAATCGTTATCTGCATTAGAAGTTTTAGGGATTCCGAAACGAATGAGCGAGAAGATCGCAGACAGGATGATGAAGCAGAATCCTGAGATCTCCGTAGAAGAATTGGTAAAACAAATTTTAAAAAACATTTAACATTTGGTGGCGAATAATAAGCATCTGAAAATATTTTTGTTCCTGTCGTTCCTGTGTATGTCAGTAAGTGCCTTTGCACAACAGGTACGTGATACTGCGATCATAAAGAAAGATTATCAACTGGCTGACCCTACAAGGTATGAGGCCTTTTATGACATAAAAACAGGGATGTACTATGTATATCCTAAAATAGGAAATACCTATACAGGTCCTCCTACAGCGATGTCTCCGGAAGAGTATAAAGAATTTATGCTTGCAACGCAGTCAAAAGCTTACTACAAAGAAAAATCCGATAAGTACAGTCTCCTTTACAGAAGAGATAGAACGGACGCCCGTAAGAAAGGTCTTATTCCGTCTTTGATGATCAACAACAGGCTGTTTGAAACTATTTTCGGAAGTAATAAAATAGAGATCATTCCTTCAGGATATGCCTCTTTAGATTTTGCCGGACTGTACCAAAAAATAGATAATCCACTGATCCTGCCACAGAACAGGACCAGTTTTACCTTTGATATAGACCAGAGGATACAGCTTGGATTATTGGGTAAAGTAGGAGAGAATCTCCAGTTGAAAGCCAATTACGATACCCAGAGTGGTTTTGCATTCGAAAACAGGATGAATCTTGTATGGCAGGCAAAAGGAAACTGGAAGGACCTTCAGACTAAAGGTCTTGGTGAAGTAGACAAACCCAGTGCAGGAGGAGAAGATAAAATTATTAAAAGAATAGAATTCGGTAACGTTAATATGCCGCTTTCTACCAGTCTTATCCGAGGCTCGCAGTCATTATTCGGGGTAAAAACAGAATTCCAGTTAGGAAAAACCTATGGAACAGTAGTTCTTTCCCAGCAACAGGGGGAAGCCCGTAATATTGTAGTACAGGGTGGAGGTGTTATGAATAACTTTAAAGTCAACGCTATTGACTATGAAGACAACCAACACTTTTTCCTGGGACATTACTTCCTGGACCGTTATGATAACGCACTGGCCAATTATCCACAGATCAACTCCACGGTAAATATTACCAGGCTGGAAGTCTGGGTACTAGACCAGGGGAACAGTAACCTGGCATATCAGAAAAGTATTATTGGTATCAGAGATTTGGGAGAAGGTGCTTCAGGATTGCCGGACAACTCTCAGAATGGATTATACCCATCTATTAATGCAGCAATAGGTCCAAGAGAAGCTGGTAAAAATTATGCGACAACCTTTCAGGGGCAGATGTTCCCGGGAAGTGCGCAGCCTTACGATAACGGAGAACAGTTTATTTTTAATACAAAAGCAAGAAGGCTGAATGCTAATGAATATACATTACAACCTCAGTTAGGATATATTTCATTGAACCAAAAGCTGAACGAGAATCAGCTTTTAGCCGTTTCCTATTCCTTTACGGATGGTACCAATAAAGTTTATAAAGTAGGGGAATTCTCCGAAGAAAGTCCTGTATTGGTAACGAAAGTTCTTAGGGTAAACAATAAAGTAAATACAGAATCTCCAATGTGGGACCTGATGATGAAAAACATCTATTCTTTAGATGCAGGGCAGGTAGCGCAAGACGGCTTTATTCTTAATGTATTCTACAGAGATCCGAAAACCGGTGGTAAAGTGAATTATCTTCCCGGAACCAGTGTCCAGGACAAAAATTTACTGAAATTGCTTAACTGGGACCGTCTCAACATGAATGGTGACATCCAGGCCAGCAGCGGTATATTGGGAGACGGTATCTTTGACTTTGTTAACGGAATTACGATCAGGCCGGAAACAGGTAGGATTATCTTTACCAAAGTACAGCCTTTCGGAAGCTTTATGCAGGGACAGGTCGGGAATGATCCGCAGTTTGTTTTTACAGATCTCTACAGGCAGCAGAAGCAGGTGGCATCTTCCAGCAATCTTGCCCAGAGATATACCATAGAAGGACGGTACAAAGGAACACAGGGGCAGGGGATTTCTCTTGGTGCTGTAAACGTTCCGCAGGGATCTGTAAAAGTTTCGGCGAATGGTGTTCAGCTGACAGAAGGGGTAGACTACACCGTGGATTATATGCTCGGAACAGTAACCATCATCAATGAAAATGTTAAGCAGTCCGGACAGGCTATCAATATCTCATTAGAAAACCAGCTTACCTTTAATACCCAGAGAAAAAGATTCTTGGGATTAAATCTGGAAAGAAGATTCAATGAGAACTTTATAATAGGGGGTACAGTTGTTAACTATTCCGAATCTCCACTTACTCAGAAAGTAAACTACGGGCAGGAAGCTGTTAATAACACGATGGCCGGGATCAACATGATGTATAACAATCAGGTTCCTTTCCTGACAAGGCTTACAGATAAGATTCCATTTGTAAATACAGAAGCTCCATCGAACCTGAACTTTAAAATGGAAGGGGCATACCTTCTTCCGGGATTGAATAAAGGAACAAATGATCAATCTTATGTAGACGATTTCGAACAGACAACGTCTAAAATATCCTTAAAAGAACCCACTGCATGGAGCTTGGCTTCAAGACCAGAGAAAAACTTGGCGGCACCATTTAACGGAGCTCCTAGTGATGATGCTGTGACAAGCGGTTATGGAAGAGGACTTTTATCATGGTATAATATTGACCCAAGATTCTGGGGAGTAGGAGGAAGAGCACCGGCAGGAATTACAGCGCAGTCTGTTTCCAACCACGCATCCAGAAGAGTTCAGTATTCCGAAATTTATAACAACAGAGATTTTGTTGCGGGTGAGCAGACCTTCACCAATACCTTAGATATTTCTTACTATCCTCAGGAAAAAGGTCCATACAATGTTAATCCGGGTTCCGAAACAGCGGCTTCCAGATGGGCGGGAATTATGAGACCCATCAGTGTTTCCAATTTCGTTAATTCAAATATAGAATATGTTGAATTCTGGATGATGGATCCTTATGCGGATGGAACTGTCTTAGGTGATAGAGCGAGACTTTTACTTCAGTTAGGAAACGTTTCCGAAGATATCCTGAAAGACGGCAAAATGCAGTATGAAAATGGTCTTCCTACTCCGGGAGCACCCTCTACTACTACAACTTCCAATTGGGGAGTACAACCGAAACAGCCGCCAATTCTTTATGCGTTTTCAAGTGAAGGTGATGACAGAAGATCTCAGGATTTAGGATATGATGGTTTAAGCTCAGATCAAGAATCTATGAGATTCGGAAATACATTTGTTAACCCGGTTACCAATTTAGTTGACCCTGCTGTGGATGATTTCGTATTCTTCATGTCAGATAAATTTACAGGTAATCAGGCGGCATCACTTGTTCAGAGATATAAATATTTCAGAAACCCGGAAGGAAACTCTCAGGCTAATTCATTGGAAGTGGCTTCACAGACTCCGGACGCAGAAGATATCAACAAAGATTATAACCTTGACCAGACAGAAAGCTACAATGAATATGTTGTAAAATTAGATAAGCCGAGTCTTGCCCTAGGACAGAACAATATCGTAGATGTAAAAACTGTAAAGGCCACTTTCCAGAACGGACAGTCTTCTGACGTGAAATGGTACCTGTTCAGAATTCCTGTTTCGAAATATGCAGAAACTGATGCGGAAGGAGAGCGAAGTGCATCAGTGCTTAACAACGTAAGATTCGCGAGACTAATGCTTGCAGGTTTTGAGCAGACTTCAACTTTAAGATTCGGGACAATGGATCTTGTAAGATCAGACTGGAGAAGATATCCAAATCAGATTGCCAGCCCTACAGTATCTTCACAACAGGAAGGGGTAGGTATAGCACAAAATAATAACTTCGAAGTAGGAAGTGTAAATATTGAAGAGAATGCCCTTAACCAGCCTCCTTATGTATTGCCTCCGGGAATTGACAGACAGGTGTTGAGTGGAAATGCGGGAGCACAGAGACAGAATGAAGCTTCACTTTACATGAAGATAGACGGTCTTGCCGGAGAAGCAAGAGGAGTTTTCAAGAATACTACTCTGGATATGAGAAGATATAAAAAACTAAAACTTTTTGTACATGCTCAGGACCCGACAGACAGATATCAGGGTATCGATTCTGAATCTAAATTCTTCATTCGTTTCGGAAGTGATGCTACGGACAACTATTATGAATATGAATCTCAAATGTTGCTTACGCCTAGGACAGCAACTACACCTTTTGAAATCTGGCCTGTTGAAAACAATGTGGATCTAGAAATCCAAAACTTTGTAGATGCCAAAATTCGAAGAGATAAGAGTTCATCTAACATTGTAGACAGAATCATGGATCCTAATTTTGGAGATGAGTCAAAAAGAATTTATATCAAAGGACGTCCAAGTTTAGGAAATATTACTACCATTATGATTGGGGTAAGAAATACAAGCCGTTCAAACTCTATTACCAGAATTCTTTGGGTAAATGAGATCCGTCTTTCTGAAATTGAAAATGATGGAGGATATGCAGGTAACGCAAGTTTGAACTTTAACCTTGGAGATTTTGCTACTGTAAATACGAGTGCATCTTATACATCCGTAGGTTTTGGTAATATAGATTCAAAGCCGGCAGAAAGAAACCAGTCTACACAGTCTGCATTCAGTATTAATACTGCTGTAAACGTAGATAAATTCCTTCCTGAAAAAAGCGGGATGAAAATTCCTTTAAACTATTCCTACTCACAAACTATCGAGGATCCGAAATATAACCCTCTTGATACCGATGTGGAATTCAGCAAGGCAGCTAACAAGGAGCAGCTTAAAAAAGTAGCAAGAACTTATACACAGCAAAGAAGTATTGGCGTTGTCAATATGCATAAGGAAAGGGTAAATCCAAATAAGAAACCTAAATTCTATGATATTGAGAACGTTTCCGTAACGGCAGTTTATAATGACGATTATTACAGAGATATTTATACTTCAAGAAACTATAGACAATATCTGAGAGGTTATGTTGATTACAACTATACTTTCAAACCGTGGGTAATTAAGCCATTCAACAAAATGATCAGTGATACGGCGAAATCTACAAAATATCTGAGATGGATCAAAGAATTCAATTTCAACCCGGTTCCTACAAGATTGTCTTTCAGAACTGAAGTAGACAGAAATTACAATGAGCTTGAATTTAGAAATGTAGAAGCAATCTTAAGTGGAAATACCGGTGATAGTTTTGCTGCGATCAAAAACAGAAACTTCTTCTTCGGGTGGCAGTACGGTTTAGGATTCAACTTTACAAAATCATTAAAGTTAGAAATCAACTCTGCAACGAGAACCCTCAATGATAATGTAGATGTAAATGGCATGAGTGACAAGTCTATCTTTGGAAATGTATTCAGAGCAGGTAGACCGGTATTGTACAATCACAGAGTACAGCTAAACTACAAACTGCCGTTCCAGTACCTTCCGTATTTAGATTTCATCGATGCAGAAGTTGGGTATGGACTTACATATAACTGGAATGCAAGATCTACCGCACTTCTTTCAAGTCCTGAAGGAAGCCTAGGTTCCGTAGGTCAGAATACAAACGTGATTCAGGCTACGGCTACTGCAGATATTCCGAAGTTCTTCGGGCAGTTTAAATATTTCAAAAACATTTCTGCAAAACTGCAGAAGCGTAAACAGGAAATTGACTCATTGAACAACGCGTATACACAGCAGTGGGAGAAAAAAAGATATAGATATAAGAGCTATAAATTCAAAAATAAACTGACAATACTGCAGAGCGCAGCTTTCGCACTAACATCGTTCAAACAGTTAGATATTAATTATTCTGAAAATAACGGAACGGTACTTCCAGGTTTACTTTCAGCACCAAATATGTATGGATATGGCCAGACATTAGGAGGTCCTACGATTGGATTCCTTTTCGGATCACAGGCTGATATCAGAAGAACCGTGCTGGAAAATGGATGGGTAAGTGATTCCCCTTATATGACCGATCCTTATGTGAAGATGTCAACAAAAGAATTAAGGGCCAATTTACAGATCGTTCCTATCAATGATTTCAGAATTGATCTTAGTGCACTGCATAACTACAATAGAAACTTTTCACAGTCTGGATTTAATAACCGAAATAACCTTGGAACTGCAAATCATGATTATGCATTTGCGAATGATCAGGTAACTTATTCTAACTCTGTGGTACTTCTTAAAACGTCATTCAAAGAGACCCAGGCCGTTTATCAGGCAATCAGGGAAAATGCAATGATTCTTTCCCAGCAGATGGGATTAGGAGAAGTACTGAACAGCGATGGCTTTGCAGATCATTATAGTATTGCCAATGCTTATGTATTGATCCCTGCATTCCGGGCGGCAGTTGAAGGCAAATCTGTTAAGCAGATGGGAAATGCTAAAAAAGCAGGCCTTCCGATTCCAAACTGGAAGATCACCTATTCAGGTTTAAGAAACATTCCGATCATTAATGGTCAGTTCTCTAAATTTGATATCCTGCACGGATATACCGCGACCTATACGGCAACTGGTATCCAGTCAAGTATAGATTACTTTAACAGGCTTTCCGGTGGAAATGCATTTGATGTTAATAATGATTACATCAATCCGTTTACATTCTCTCAGGTTGGTTATGTGGAGTCTTTCTCGCCACTTATCGGTATAGATGTTACCATGAGAAACAATATGCAGTTTGGACTTCAGTATAATAGAAACAGGATGATGCTATTAGGATTGGTCAACCATACTCTTACTGAAGACTCCAATACGGAATATGTAGTAAGACTTGGATATATCGTTAAAAACTTCAGACTTGGTATGGCCAATACGAGAGGATCTAGGGGGAAAGGAAGTGACCTGAATATCAGAGGAGATATTTCACTGAGAGACAGCAAAACTTCCATCATGAATATCCTGTTGAATGATTCACAGATCACCGGAGGACAGAAACTCATGAATATAAAGCTTTCTGCAGATTATAACGTTTCAGAAAATCTGAACCTGAGAGTATTCTATGAGCAGATGACTTCCAAATACAAAATATCAACGGCATTTCCGTTGTCTACCATTAGGGCCGGTCTGTCTGCAACATTTACATTTGGAGACTCAGGTGGTGGTTTCTAAGAAAAAATTTAATACATAATTACTAAAATAAAAATCCCTTTCTGTAAAAGAAGGGGATTTTAGTTTTAATTCACGTTTTTTGGAATAGCTTGGTTTATATGGTATCTTTGGCAAAAAAATTATATGAGAAAAACTATATTGATTTTTGGGATGATATTTTCAGGCTTAGCTTATGCCCAACAGGCTACAAATTTAGCTGTTTTGGATACAAGAGATGTGAACTCTCTTCCATCCGCCTATAGCCAGATAGCAAAAGTAGAATTTAAATTCAGAGACGTAGTGCAGGTGCCGGGAATAGGAAACTACTCATCGATGCTTACTATAGCACCTTGGGTTGATAGTTCAGGTAATAAAGTACACCAGCTTAATTTTAATGATGGAGGGGTATTCTATAGAAATGCCTCGCAGGCAGACAGTCAATGGGGGAATTGGAATCAGTTATTAATGGCAAATGTTAATGGAGATGTGGGGATAGGAACTACAGATCCACGATCTAAAATTGATGTTTGGGGGAATATTTTAACTGGAAATACTAATGCTACAGAAGGTATTAATGCATTTGCCATAAGATATGAAAATGGATCATTAAATAATTGGGGATCTTTAAGAAGTTCAGCCGCAACTTATATGAGCTTTGGAGCTAAAGCAGACAATAATATTGGAAATGGATGGGTATCTAGTAATGGAACTCTGAACTTTTCTAAAGTAGCTATAACATTAAATGATGATGGAATTAAATTTTTGACATCTCCTCAGCAAATGATTGCATTAAATTCACCTGTAGCTATGAATGAGATAATGAAAATTGCAGTGAATGGAAATGCTGCGCTACAAGGAAAGTTTGAAGCAAAGGAAGTAAAAGTAACCCTAACACCAACAGCTGATTTTGTTTTTGATGAAGAGTATAAGCTGCCGGAATTAGATGAGGTTGAAAAGCACATTAAAGAGAAAAAGCACCTTCCTGAAATTGCATCAGCAGCACAGATGGAAAAAGAAGGAGTTAATATTGGAGAGTTTCAGATTAAGCTTCTTCAGAAGATTGAAGAACTTACGCTGTATACGATTGAGCAAAATAAGCAGCTTAAAAAACTTCAGGAGAATAATGATAAGCTCATGAAAGAAATGGATGAGTTAAAAGCAATAAAAAAATAATTGTTATACAATAGTCAATTGCTGCTTCAGGAGCGATTTTTTATTTTGTCTCCAAAATTTAATTAAGATATTCATTACCTCTTTGAACCTTTTATTATTTTGAATACATTTGTACAAAATAAAAATTAAAATGAATACACCATCAGAATTAAAGTACACTAAAGATCACGAATGGATCAAGATTGAAGGTAATGTTGCTACAATCGGTATTACAGACTTTGCACAGGGAGAATTGGGCGATATCGTATACGTAGATGTAGATACTGTAGATGATGATCTTGAAGGGGCGGCTGTTTTCGGAAGTGTGGAAGCAGTGAAAACTGTTTCAGATTTATTCCTGCCTATTGCCGGAAAAGTTATTGAGTTTAATTCAGAGTTGGAAGATCAGCCTGAGCTGTTAAATACAGACCCTTATGGAAACGGATGGATCATTAAATTAGAAATTGCTGATGGTGCAGATCATTCAGAACTGCTTACTGCAGAAGAATACCAGGCAATCATTGGATAAGGTTTCAAAAATATTTAGTAAGATTTTGCCCATTTATTGGGCATTTCTTACTTATATGCTCCTAAAACCAGGCGAAGAAAATAACGAATACTGGTTCATGTTCAACGGTATTGATAAAGTTTTGCATGTGAGCATATTTGCAATGTTGGGTTTCTGTTTCATTGCCACTTTTCACAAAATTAAATTTTCATATTTCTTTCAGATCATCCTTATATATGCTTTCCTTACTGAAATCTTCCAGGAAGAAATGGGCTTAGGCAGATCCATGGAATCTTTAGATATAGTAGCAGATACTATAGGATGTCTGATTGGATACTCTATATATAAGGTATTAGTTAAACGTTTTTTCTAAACCAAACTTTCTTATTTTTTTCTCAACGACGATTGTGGATAACTACGTTATGTGCATAAAGTCTTAATAATCAAAATACTGTATTGATACTTATCCCCAATATAAAATGTATGTAAATTTTATGTTAAATAAGTTTGTTTTGCGTGATATTAAGTTGTTATCTTTGCCGCACTGAAAAACGAGAGTGGTCAGTAGCGCAGAAGAGCTTTTAGATAAGCGATAGGTATTTAAAAAAGCTTACAGGAATCAGGAGAAAAAGCTTAGCAATATTTTAATAAATAAAAGTTG
>NZ_QNFY01000008.1 GCF_003290185.1 Chryseobacterium lathyri
TACTGCTCCTGCAAAAAGAATGGAGATTTCCTGGTGTTTTGTAATTTCATCAAAATCCTTGTTCAGCAGCCGTCTTACAAAATGGGTAATCGTCCAGAACAGAAATAAAATGGTCAATGCGCTGAAGAGTGAAGACATTGCATTGATCACAACAGCATAATTCTGTTCATTTCCCAATGCAAATATACTGGCCATAGCTCCCACAATCTGGAATAAAGCAGCTCCGGGAGCGTGCGTTACTTCAAGTTTTACAGCTGAGGAAATATACTCGCCGCAGTCCCAGAAGCTAAGATAATGTTCCATGGTGGAGAAATAGGTAATCAGTGCGATCACAAAAATCACCCATCCTAAAACAGTGTTCCATTTTTTAAAAGACCAGTTCTTCATAAACTATGTAGTTTCAATACATAGTAAGACAACCCAGATTGGGGAATTATTACATAGTCATTAAAAAACTTAATATCATTAAATAAATTTAAGATTGTACTCCAAAAAAATTACTCAACTCTGAATTTTCTGTTTTTACAGTCTACCGTCAGTTTATGATTCAGGAAAAGCTTATTCCCTATCATTCCCTGCATTCCGGAGGTTTTCATTAAAAGGTTCTGCATCTTTGAGGTTCCTTCTATATAGGTCACTTCCGAAAGCTTAAGGTTGCGGTTTCCAATCTTGATTATTTGGTCGGCAGGTGCAGAAATAACCGTTAAAATATTTCCCCAGGAATTTCCTTTTTCTTTTTTGACATTCCCGTTTGAGGTTCTGTATTTTTCCCATTCTTCCCTGTTGGTAATAAGCTCATATCCGCTGGTCCCTGAATCGTAAAGCAGTTTCAGATTTTGATTTCCCAGTTCTGAAGGAAACAATATTTTACGCTTTTTAAATTCAAAGGTTTCAAAACCTTTTTCATCTATATTCTCAACAAATGAACATACCGTGTTTTTAAAATCCAGAATCATAATCCGCTTTTCCAAAAGGTCTGTTCCGATAGTTCCAATGATATGAACCGCTTCGGTATTATCAGGATGTATTGCCCTCCCATAATTTAACAGTTCAAAACGGTCAGACGTTATACTCATATTTCCTATGCTGAACTGCAGTGAAATCTGGTTTTCCTGTTTTTGAGACGGAATCTGATTCTGAAATTTTTCCCGGAGAGATTCTATGGATTTTTTGTAAAACAGCGTCGTTGGAGATCCGGAATCCAGCTGCATATAAAATGTTCTGTCAATACCTTTGAATTGTACAGGAAGAAGAACTGCTGCATGAGCATTTCCTTCGGCAGAGTCCCATCGCATACCTATATTTTGTGCAATACCTGAAACAGCCAGATTGTTTTCCGCTGGTGTAAATTTTTGATCAAAATATAAGTAACCACCCAATAATAACAGAACAGTACATACGGCAACCGATAATGCAATTTTCTTAAAGATTTTCATACTTCAATTTTCTGCAAGATTCAGCATTATCATTTGATTTTCCTGCAAAAACAATATGACAAGTTTATGCCATTTGTACGACAATAGCTATAAGAAACTGGTTTTCAATTTGATACACAAATCGTTTTTTGTATTCAAACAGATACCATTTTTAATAATTACAAACAGTTTGGCACAGAGAAAAGCAATTAAAAAGACCAGAAAAAGTGGAATCTTCACTGACAATAGTTTCTGGATGAACGGACTTATGATCATTAAAACAGAGACAGCAACTGCCAGAATGATTTGAACGCTTACTATATTTTTCCCAAGCTCTTTACTGACCGGATCTTCGGTTTTGTAAGTTAAAATCAAAGGGAATATAACTCCCCCAAACGGAATAATAAGCCCCAGCAGGGCAGAAAGATTAATTAATTTTGCTCTATCAACAGAGGATTTTTCTTCATCTGCAGAGATCAGATTTTCAGGATCTGTTTCCAGAATACCGGCAATAGCTTTCAGGGTAAATCCTTTAGGAACAGTTCCTGCTTCAATGCGCTGAACCGTCCGTAATGAAAGGCCTGACTTTTCGGCAAGTTCAGCCTGGGTCATATTCTTCCCTTCTCTCAAAATCTTAACCTTATTTTTCATTGGGTTATTAATTTTAATAGCTTTTGTCAGACTTTAACGTTAATTACTTCTTAGCTCACCAATTTCTTTTACCAGCTTTGGATACATTTTCTGTAAATCCGTTCCTCTTTTCGGTTCCCGGTTCATGCTGCGTTCCATGCCGTCGTAATCGTTTTCAGGATATAATTCGTATACGGTGTCTTTTATAATGGATTCTTCATCGTCGTGATTTTGGGCATACGCCTCATCAGCAACATACAGCAGACCTTCTGCCCAGCAGTCTCCGATATTAAAACTGTATTTTCCACTTACGAACGACTGAATATCAGCTTTTATATCTTCAAAGAAGTCTTTTCCCTTCAGCAGCAGCCAACATCTGAAATAGATAAATCCATCATCAGAAAGATAATCATCAAAGACATATATTCCATTTTCATTCTTAAAATCACCCTCCAGAATGATTGAGAGTTCTGCAATTTCAGCGGTATAAAGCTCACTTAGTTTTTCCTGAAGTGTTTTTTCAAAAAGTATCATTCTGTCTTTCCCAAATTTGGACAAATAATCGGTCAGGTTCTCAATATGCTCATCAATATCATATTCACTCCAGTGGGCTTTTTTATATTTGTTGGATTTGTCAATGGCTTCCCAAAAATAAATATCGGCTTTTTCGTTATCCGAAAGCTCCGCTTTTTGTGGGATTTCATCATTTTCCTGAATTTCTGTATAGCCTTTTTTTATTTTTTGAGCAATCAGTTTTTCAGATTCCTGAATGCATTTGCTTTCATCGGCATATTCTTTAGCTGTTTCCCGTCCTTTAGTTCCGGTTTTCCCAAAAGATATTTTCTGTACTTTTCCGGAATACTCAATATTCCAAAATTTGTCAGACAGCTCTTTTTGGTTGATAAAGTTCCTTTTCATAAAAAATTGTGATGGTGTTTTCTTAAAGTGGTGAAACTACAAAAAATCGTGGAATCAAAAAAGAATAATCCCTTAATGATAAACGTTTTCAGTGAATTTTAGTAAGTTTTTTAGCTGAATATCTTCCTGAGAATTAATAGGTATTATTCAGTCCTCCATCTAAAGGAATACTGGCTCCGGTAAGATAAGATGAATATTCCGATGCCAGAAAAGCAGCCAAATGACCATATTCTTCGGTTTTACCCAGTCTTTTCATCGGAATTTTATTTTCTCTGGCTTTTTTTATTTCTTCCTGAGATTTGCCTGTCTGCTGCGACTCGTGACTGATCAGATTCTGAATACGCTCCGTATCAAAATATCCTGTCAAAATATTGTTGATCGTAATCTGATGCTGTGCCACTTCATTGGATAATGTTTTTGCCCAGGCAATCACGGCTGAACGGATGGAGTTGGAAAGGGATAAATTATTGATCGGCTCTTTGACAGATAATGAAGAAACATTGATGATACGCCCATTTTTCTGTTTGATCATATGTGGCAAAGCCAGTAGAGTTGTCTCACAAACCGTTTTAAAAAGCAGATCAAATGCTTTTTGATAGTCGTCTACATTTTTATCCTGTGCCAGCCCCGGTTCCGGGCCATTGGTATTGTTAACCAGGATATCTATAGAGTTATTGCTGAAATATTCGGAAATAATCCTTCTGTATTCTTCAAAATTAGAAAAATCAGCCACCAGATACTGATGCTTCTGACCGGAATTGATTACAGGCAATGAAGATACCATCTTTTTAAGTTTTGCTTCATTGCGGGCCATTACAGTTACGTTAGCTCCGCATTTGGCCAGCTCCAATGCTATTCCTGCACCGATTCCCTGGGTAGCAGCTCCTACTAAAGCATTTTTTGAAAAAAGTTCAATATTCATAAGTGGATCATTATTGAGGATTATGGGTATATAAATGTAGCAAAAAAGCTTGACATCCTGAGCCAATAAAACGCTAATTACTGATTATACGAGAAAGTATTTTACCTGGGTAATGCAGGAGGCAGCACTCTTTCCGGCTTTGTGGATAAAGTCCTTAGAAATGCTTCCAGTTGAGTAATTTCTTCATCCGTAAGATCCAGCAGCCTTACAAAACCTGATTTTTCAGAAGTAAGTGCTATTCCCTGATGAACTGTTGACCGTTTTTGGGAATGTTCAGGGTTTCCTCTGCTATAAAACTGGATCACCTCCGTAAGGGTGGCCATAGAGCCGTTATGCATCCATGGTCCTGTTCTCGCGACTTCACGCAGTCCGGGTACGCGGAATTTCCCGGCATCTTCCGGGTTTTTGGTCACCAGATACCGGCCCAGATCTTCTTCTTTCGATCCCAATGAAGAAGTTCCTACATTTTCAAACTGATTGTTGGAAAAATAACCGGAGCTGTGGCAGTTCATGCACTGGGCTTTGGTCCGGAAAAGATGCAGCCCCATCAGTTCATCATCAGAATAGACATCTGCTTTCCCATCAATGAACTGATCAAATTTAGAAGTTCCGCTCTTTATGGTTCTTTCAAAAGCCGCTATTGCCTTGGAAATCCTGTCTTTTGAGACCATTTTATCTCCAAATGCTTTTTCAAATAATATTTCATAGCCTTTAATCTTTGCAATTTTTCCGGCTGCAAGATCAATGTGCCCGTTCATTTCTCTTTCATCACGAATCGGCATTTCGGACTGTTCTTCAAGGGATGCGGCGCGGCCGTCCCAAAATAATGACCGCGCATAAGCTACATTCAGGATGCTCATTGCATTTCTGGTACCAAGCTGCCTGTCGTGCCCAAAAGAGAAGGTCCGGTTATCACACCATCCCAGTTCAGGATCATGGCAGGAAGCGCATGCGATCTGATTGGATTGGGAAAGCCGCGGGTCGTAGAAAAGTGTTTTTCCCAGCAAAGCTTTATCTTCAGAATAGGGATTATCCCCAGGGAACTGAATTTCAGGCAGATGTCCTATTTCAGAAAAATAAGGTCCAGCTTGCGGATCCAGAATTGGTTTCGGCCATTTTGAAGGGTCTCCGGAAGAATATAATTTCCTCAGTTCAGCAAGGAATGAGGATTTTTCCCTGATTTCCTTTTGAACACTATTGCTGAAACAGTTATTCAAAAGAGATACCGTAAGAAATGCAATTAATATCCAGCTCAGGACATTCTTCATGAATATTGGATTTTGGCAAAAATAGGGAATCTCTTAAATACATTTCAAAAATTGATGGGAAGATTCTGTTTTTCATTTTACATACAGCAAGTTTTACAAAAAGTTATTATGAATTTCTCTGTACAGCTCTCCATATGCCTGGACAAGATCCTCTAAACTAAATTCGCGGTTCAAACCACTTGTATTCGGTAAGACCCAAACCCGGCATCCACAAAAATCTTCGGGTTGTGAACCCCATGGAATTTCTTTTTTTCCTGAAAAATATTTATACGCTGCCTTACCGAGAAATACAATATATTTTGGCTGAAATTCCGTCATTTTTGTTTTAAAAAATTCCAGGGAGCCGTCGAACTCCTCTTTTGAAAGCTCATCGGCACGGGATGTTGCTCTTGCTACAGCAGTAGTAAGCCCATATCCGAAATCTAAAATACTTCGATCATTTTCAGCTTCGATCTGGTACGGAGTAAATCCTGCCTGGTGCATCACTTTCCAGAACCGGTTGCTCTTTCCGGAAAAATGGTATCCTTTTTCAGCAGATTTTAAACCGGGATTGATTCCACAAAAAATAACGGTGATATTTTTGGCAATGATATCTTTCAACATGTTAAAAGCAGGTATAATTTATTGGTCTACAATTCTCTATGAACAGCAAGATAATATTTATTTTAAAATATCCAATGATCATCTTCGTTGCAGCTGATTATCAATAAAAAAATCATTAAAAAACAATTGTGGCATAAATATTATTGTATATCATATAAATACACCAGATGGAAAACATGTTACAAAATATAGAACTGATACACCGGTATTTATCTATCAGTATAACACACCAGTTTTACTCAACCGTTGATTTGGAAGGTGAATATACCTTTACACAGAATATCGTATCTAAAAAGACCATCATTGCTTCTACATTTACAAACAAAATACTACTTTATCCTAAACTGAAATTATTTTTAACCGCACTGATTACTGAAATCAATAACGGAAATTGCACTGTTGACTTTATCCGTGAAAAAATCAAACATTTTGAGGAAATAAGGTATCTGCCAGTCAAAAGAATTATTTAAACAAAAAAAATCCTTACAGATGAAGTAAGGATTATTCTATAATTCTAATATTATCGCATTTTATACGATTCCTGCTAGTTTAGTTTATTTATTGCTGTAAATATTTAGCTACTTTTTCTTCCAGATCATCAAGGTTGAATGGCTTAGCCACATAATCATCAGCCTGAGCTTCCTGTGCCAGCCTCACAATGTCATTGTTGGCTGTTACATAAATAACCGGGATTGACCTGAACTCTTCATGACTTTTCAGAAGCTGGGTTGCCTGAACTCCTCCAATTTTTGGAATCCAGTTATCCATGAGAATAACATCTGGCTGAAACTGCGAAACTTTTTCCAAAATATCATGAGATGTTTCTGAAATTTCGACCTGATATCCATTCTCTTCAAAAATGATGGTAATGATCTCTAAAATAGTGGTATCATCATCAAAAATCAAAATCTTCTTTGCGCTCATATTCTTTCTATTTAAATCTTAGGGTTGTTATACTGTATTTTTTATAATTGATTGATATAGTCTGCCAGATTATCCGGTGTAATGATTAAATCATAGGCAACTTCCTGCAGCGCATGCTTAGGCATATACTCTACCTCGGCCGTCTCCGGTTCCTGAATCCAGACTATTCCTTCATTTTTTTTGATAAATCCCAAACCTTCCACTCCATCAGCATTGGCTCCTGACAGCAGAACGCCCACCAGGTTTTTACCATACACTTCCGCAGCAGATTTGAAGGTTACATCGATGGATGGCCGCGAATAGTTCATTTTCTCTGAAAAATCCAGTGACATCATATTTTTGTTCTCGAACAGAAGGTGATAATCTGCAGGAACCACATATACTTTATTATTCTGAATTTCTGTTTTATCATCCACTTCCACCACTTCAATGGAAATGAACTGCTGCAGCAGTGTCTGCAGGATATTGGTTGAATAAGCCTTACGGTGCAGTATCAGAACAATAGGGAAACTGAGCTTATCTTTCAATTTTTTAAGCATTTCAAGAATGACCTGCAGACTTCCTGCGGACCCTCCTATGACCACTAATTCTGTTTTTGTGTTTTCTGTTTCCATGATCATGTTTTACATATGCTCTGTTTTCTTCCAGATGCGCTGGTCATCTACCTGATGGTAATTCCTGTCAAGTTTGGAAAATCTAAGGGTTTCTTTTGCTCCCAGTGCGAGATAGCCTAAATTTTCAAGACTGTTATCAAAAAGTTTAAAGACACGCTCCTGCAGTCCTCTGTCAAAATAGATCAGTACATTTCTGCAGATGATGAGCTGAAAACTGTTAAAAGAGCTGTCCGAAACCAGGTTATGAGTAGATAGAATTAATTTTTCCTGTAAGCTTTTATCAAATCTCACACTGTCATAGTTCGCGGTATAATAATCTGAAAAATCTTTTTTGCCCCCGGATAAAATGTAATTCTCCGAATAGGTTTTCATCTGTTGCAAAGGGAAAACGCCTGAACGCGCAGTTTCCAAAACGGACGGATTAAGATCTGTACCATATATCAGTGACTTATGGTAAAGATTGGCTTCTTTAAGCAGTATAGCCATGGAATAGGCTTCTTCACCGGTCGAGCAGCCTGCTACCCAGACCCTGATCAGCGGATAGGTCCCGAGCTGTGGTAAGATCTTTTCTCTGAGGGCTTTAAAGAAATGGGGATCGCGGAACATTTCTGTAACATTCACCGTTATTTCTTCTACAAAGCGCTTCAGGTATTCCGGATCATTAAGAATGGTATACCTGAGCTCTGCAAAGCTGGTAAATCTGTCAATCAGGCAGATGCGGTTTACCCGACGCTTAAAAGAAGCTCTGCTATACTCTGAGAAGTCATAGCCGTACATCTCATAAACATCTTTTATGAGGTATTCTACTTCTTCATCTTTTACAATACTGGGCTCTAACATTTTATGGAAGCTTTTCTATGGCTGCGATCAGCTGGTCTACATCAATCGGTTTTGATACGTAATCCTGAGCTCCGGCATCAAGACATTTCTGACGGTCTTCCGGCATTGCCTGTGCTGTAACAGCGATTACAGGAATCTGACTGATAGACGGCGTATTTCTGATCATCTTTATGGCTTCATAACCGTCCATTTCAGGCATCATCATATCCATAAGGACAATATCTATTTCATTTTCTTTTAAAATCTGAATAGCTATCTGAGCGCTGATACAGCTTTCAATCTGATATCCACGGGATTTCAGGGTGAGTTTGAGTGCAAATATATTACGTGGATCATCGTCCACAATTAAAATTTTCTTATTCATCATTTAACTTTCATATAACCAGACACGCAGTAAGGACAATAACTGATCAATATCCACAGGTTTCGATATATAATCTGAGGCTCCGGCCTCGATACATTTTTCACGGTCTCCAATCATAGATTTTGCTGTAATGGCAATAATAGGAAGTCTTGTAAGGGCCGGCATTTTTCTGATTTCTTTTATGGTTTCATAGCCATCCATTTCAGGCATCATCATATCCATTAAAATAACGTCTATATCTTTATGTTCTTTAATCTGCTGCAGGGCATGTTTTCCATCCATAGCCACAACTACCTCAACTTTATATTTTTCTAAAGCCTTGGTCAGAGAGAATATGTTACGGACATCATCATCGGTAATCAGTATTTTTTTACCGCTCAACACTTCAGTCAATGATCCTAGAACTTTGTTTCTTGCTGTTTCAACAGAGTTATTTTTTTCTTCCACCAAATGCAGGAACAAACCTACTTCATCTAAAATCCGTTCGTAAGAATGGGCGGTTTTTACGACAATGGAATCTGCATACTGCTTGATCTTAAGCTCTTCGGATTTGGACAGACTGTGCTCTGTAAAAATAATGATGGGCAGGTTTTCCAGTCCTTCATAACTTTTGATAGATTCAATGATCTGGTATTCATTCCCTTTTGAAGCTTCCAGGATGACGCAATCCACATGAGATGACGTCAGGGCTTTCACGCTGTCTTCCACATTATTTTCTACGGATAAGGAAATATTGAAATTACTCAGGAAGTAAGCCAGTGCACTGGCATGTTTAGCATTGTTTTCAACAATTAGGACCTTTTGAGGAGATTTCAGAAGAGCTTCTTCAATTTTCCTGAAAACATCGGTCATTTTATCGAGTGCCATCGGCTTATTAATGAAATCAATGGCCCCTTTCATCAGACTTTCTTTCTCAAGCTGCAATACGGACATCATATGTACCGGAATATGCCTGGTTGAAGCATTGGATTTAAGCTCATCCATCACCTGCCATCCATCTTTTACCGGTAGCTGAACATCCAGCAAAATAGCCTGTGGGTGGTACTGAACGGCTGCGGATAGTGCATAATCTCCTCTTACCACTACTACCCCCTTGTATTGGTTCATACGGGCATATTTGAGTAAAGCTTTTGCAAAATGAATATCGTCTTCAACAATTAAAATTACCTTATCCTGTGCAGTTATTGCATCCCGGTCATCGTCTATAGCTTCCGGAATCGGCAATACTTCTACCGGTAAGGCTGGCTGGGATTCTGTATCTTCTAAAATATTCTGAATCACTTCAACATCTTCACGGATGATATCCACCAAATGCACGTCGGTTTCAGGCTGAACTGTTTCAGCCACAGCTTTTACAGGAATAATCAGACTGAATTCGCTGCCTTCATTTACTTTACTTTTCAGGGTTAGCTCTCCTCCAAGCAGTCTGGCAATTTCACGGCTTATGGATAATCCCAATCCTGTCCCGCCAAATCTTCGGCGTGTAGAGCCGTCCGCCTGCTGAAATGCTTCAAAAATAATAGCCTGCTTTTCTTCCGGGATTCCTATTCCGGTATCTTTTACAGTGAAAACAATAAAGTTTTTATTTTTAGGATCTTTTGCGATGTTCAGCGTAATGCTTCCTTCTGATGTAAACTTCAAAGCATTTGACAAAAGGTTACGCAATACCTGGTCTACTCTAAGCCTGTCGGTCTCGATTGTATTTTCGACATCATTCGTTATCTGAATATCAAATCCGAGTTTCTTTTCCTGAACAACGGGATTGAATAAGTTTTTCAGATCTTTCACCACATCATCAATCGCTACATCCTGATATTCCAGTGACATTTTGCCTGATTCTATTTTAGCCAGGTCAAGAATCTCGTCAATAAGGGTCAGAAGGCTGCTTCCGGAGCTCTGAATAACTTTTGCAGATTCTACTTGATCTTCATTCAGGTTTTCATCAGGATTTTCGGCCATTAATCTTGAGAGGAGAAGAATTGAATTTAGCGGAGTCCTCAGTTCGTGGGACATATTGGCTAAAAATTCGGATTTATATTTGGTGCTTAAGGCAAGTTCTTCAACTTTTTTCTGGATTTCGCTGTTTCTTTCTGCAATCAGGTGATTTTTTTCTTCAAGCATTCTTGAACGTTCTTCCAGTTCGGCATTGGCCTGCATCAGTTCTTCCTGCTGTACTTTCAACTCTTCTTCAGACGCCTGAAGCTTTTGTGTCTGGGCTTCCAGTTCGGTATTCAGATTTTCCAGTTCGGCATGTTGCACCTGCAATTCTTCTGATTGAGCCTGGGTTTCTTCCAGGAGCTGCTGTTCTTTTTCGCGGCCTTTGGCAGCATTTAAAGCAATTCCGATATTGCGGCTGCTTTCAGCAAAATAATTAATTTTGTCTTCATCAAAATCTGATGTTGATCCTAATTCCAGTATCCCGATACAGTGGCCGTCTGCATGAACCGGAAATAATAATATGCTGTTAATTTTTATTCTGCTGCTGGCAAAGCTTACGGCAAAATCATCTTCCCGAAGGTTATTATAAACCTGCATTTTTTCATTGGCAAAAGCCTGGCCAACCATTCCTTCCCCCGGTTCGAAAGTTTTTTTCATTGTACTTTCCAGACCGAAAGCTGTACTAAGCTTAAGTATTCCCTCATCAAACAGATATAAAGCACCGTTGATGCATTTACTATATTCTACAAGCTGGTTTAAGGATACATCAGAGACTTCCTTCACGGATTTATTGCCTACCAGAGATTCATTGAGCAAGGCTAATCCTTTCTGACGCCAGTCACTTTTATTGATCTGATCAAATGACTTTTTCAGAGAATCGGTCATATGGTTCAGGGAATCTACCAGATCTCCAAGATCATCCTGCGAATGATCTACTGCTTTCTGGCTGTAATCTCCATTGGCCACCCTGTTCGCTATCTGCTGAACAGCACTTACACGCCTGCTTATTTCCAGATCTTTTGATCTTAATTCTTTTTCTAATTTATCTCTCCGGATCAGATCTGCTCTCAGCTTAATATAAAAAAACAGGGTAACAATTACTGCTGATATTGCCGAAACAATAATAAACATAACAGTTGTACCGGATGAGCGGTTGAGATCTTTATTTTTAATTTCAAGCTGGCTTTCTTCGTATTGTACAAAATCGCGGACGATCTGGCGGCATTTGTCCATATAGCTTTTGCTCAACAGGATCTGCTGCTGGGTCATTATAATACCATTTCGTCTGTTGTGGACAAACTGCTTTAAATTGTCAATATTATTGTTAACATTTTTTTCCAGGTCATTTAAACGCTGCTGCTGTTTTGGATCTGAGATATCTAAAGATTTTGCCCGTTCTATCGCTTTAGAAAATTCGCTTAAACTGCGGTTGTAAGGTTCCAGGAAATTTTCTCTTCCTGTAAGCTGATAACCTCTGTTTCCAGTTTCGGCATCCAGCAGGGCAACAAGAACGTCTTTTACAGCCGTTATGGATCTTCTGCTTTGGGAAAGGCTTTCACGATGATCCATCTGTTTCTGAATGCTCAGATAAGATGCAACTGAACTCGCAATCAGGATCAGCAAAGATAACCCGACCCCAAACTGAAGATTTCTGATTATTTTTTTAGGCATGAGAAATTTAGTTTAAAGGTAAAGTGAAATAGAAAGTAGAACCTTCTTCTACTTTACTGGATACTCCTATGGTTCCGTGGTGCTGTTTGATGATTTCTGAACAGATGAACAATCCGATACCCATTCCCTGAAACTGCAGTGAGGATTCTTCTACACGGTAAAATTTGCGGAATACGGCGTCCTGTTTAAAGTCCGGAATTCCTATTCCGAAATCTGTGACACTTACTTTTACTTCCTGCTTTTCTTGGTCTACAAACGTAGTGACTATAATCTGGTTATTCTGAGGAGAATATTTGATGGCGTTGGTAAGGAAGTTAATGAGAACCTGTTCTATGCGTACTTCATCTAAAGGAATCAGTATATCCGGATTTATACCATGCCGTTTTATCTTGACTTTATTTTCGTCATGGGTCTGGATAATGGTTTCAACCGCATTGCTTATAATGTTTTCAAGGCTGGTTGGCTTTTTGTTGATTTTAAGCTTTCCGTTTTCTATTTTGGAAACGTCCAGCAGATCAGTAATCAGGTTATTCAGTTTTTCGATCTGGTCCTGTACCTTGTTCATAAAGCCTGCTTCAGCACTTTGCTTATCTAGTTTTAATTTACGGTCCAAAAGCTGAACATAAGCTTTTATACTGGTCAAAGGTGTTTTCAGCTCATGACTGGCAATACTCAGGAATTCATCTTTTTCTTTTTCTACTTTTTTCTGATCATCAATATCGGTAAAGGTTCCTACCCAGTTTTTTATTACATTTCCGTCATTCACCGGGGTTATTCGCAGGAGATGATATCTGTATTCTCCGGAATCCACTTTCTTTATCCTGGCCTCGAGCTCGAGTGCCTGGCTCTTTTTGCGGCAGCGGTTAAATTCTTCTCTGATATTAAGGTCATCGGGATGCACTTCGGGAAAATCCACATCTGTATCCGAGTATTGATACCACTTGCAGTTGACAAATTCTATATTCCCATCTTCATTGAGTGTAAATGCAATCTGCGGAAGTGACTCAAGCATAAGCTGAAAGTGATCGATCTGGGATTTCATGGTTACCTGTGATTCGCGTCTTCCTTTAACTTCCAGTTCCAGACTCTGCTGTGTCTTTTTCATGGCAAGATTCTGCTCCTGAAGACTGTAAAAAGTTTTCACTTTAAGCAACAGAATTTCAGGGTCTACCGGTTTGGTGACGTAGTCTTTTCCTCCTGAGGCATATCCGCGGGTTATAAACTTCTTTTCGGTATTGACTGCGGATAAAAATATAATGGGAACTTCTTTTGTTTTGCTATAATCAGCTAATGTTTCTGCGACTTCAAATCCATCCATGCCCGGCATCTGCACATCCAAAATAATCAATGCATAATTATTTTTTATGGCCTTTCCTAATGCTTCTTCTCCGGAACTGGCTGTATCTACCTGAAAATCTTTAGATTCCAGCAGTTTTTTCAATGAATAAAGATTGCTTTGGTTATCATCAACAATTAAGATCATAAAATGAATCAGTACTTGGGGTTTATTTTATATTTAAGTCCCGCCAAAAATACTCACAAAATTTCGAAAAACATTGATTTTTTTATTCATTTTACGTCTACATACCACACGTATATACTTATAAATCAATTTTTAAAAAAAATAATATGAAAATTTTATTATATTCAAAAAAAAGCTTTAAATCTAATACTTAAATGATACCGGACAAGTGAACATATACGGCGAATTCCAGGTGATCCGATGTTTATTGACAGATTTGACCTTCATAAGGCCAAGAGCACTGACGATATAATTTTTTAAACTATCGGTCTGTGCATTGGCATTGATATGAAATAAGGATAAGAAGGCCTGTGATCAGAAAGTAAAATCGTTTCATTGTATAGAATCAATTGAAGTATGGCAAAAATAATCCTTTTCACAAATGATCATACAACAAATGAAATACGACCTAAAATTGTTATCATCTGTTTGTCCGGTTACTTTAGGAATAATTAAAATAAATGATCTCCCAAAACCACTCTCATTTCCTGCACAGATTTTTTAAAACCTCACCACCACTTTCCCAACCGTCCGCCCGGTTTCAATTTGCTGATGTGCCTTAGCCATTTCTTCAAATTCAAATACATGGGAGACATAAGGTTTCAATATACCTGCTCCCAGTAAGGACGCAATCTGCTTCATATCGATCCCATCGGAATAGACAGACATAAAATAACAGGCATGTAGTTTTTTTTCACGGGCTCTCAATTCGTCATCTTCCGTATGTCCTGACGGTAATGTGACAATGGTTCCAAATGGTTTTAATACCTGTACTGATTTTTGAAAGTTTTTGCCTCCAATGGATTCAAGAACAAAGTCTAAATCCCTGAGTACTTTTTCAAAAGAAGTTGCATGGTAGTCGATATGCTCATCAGCCCCTTGTTTTAATACGAAATCACGATTGGACAATGAAGATGTACCAATGACATAGGCGCCCCTGTATTTTGCTATTTGTACAGCAAAATGTCCCACACCACCCGAAGCAGCATGGATAAGCACTTTATCTGTTGATCTCAACTTACCGTAGCTGTTAAATGCCTGCCATGCCGTTAAAGCCGCCATGGTACTTGCGGCAGCTTCTATGTGAGTGATATTCTTCGGTTTTAAAGTGAAATGTTCGGCCGGAGCTGCAACATATTCTGCATACCCTTTACCGTGTCCCACGAAATTGACCATCCCAAACACTTCATCATCAATGTGAAATTGCGTGACCTCACTTCCGACTTCCACCACTTCTCCAGAAATGTCCCAACCTAAAATCAATGGATTATATTGTGCGAGTTCTTTTGCCAGCGGAGCCTGTCGGCTTCTTACTTTGATGTCTACCGGATTAATGCTTACAGCTTTCACCTTAATCAGTACTTCATTTGTTTTTATTTCAGGTTTTTCTATGTTTTTATAAATAAGGCATTCAGTTCCTCCAAATTTCTCCAACACGATTGCTTTCATAGTACTTCTTTACTGTATTAATTTTACAAAAATAGACTGGAAAACAGAGTAAAAAAAGGTACATTTAAAGCTTATTTAGGTATCTTTACGATATGGCAAAAGAAAACATCCATCAGCCACTTGAAGTATTCTACGAAAAAGTGAATGATTGTCCTCTACGTGACAGGCAGTTCAATTTTTTCGAATTTGTATACGTCATTTCGGGCACGGGAAATCACACTGTGAATGGAAATAAGTTTTGGTATTCTGCAGGAGATCTATTTCTCATAACGCCCAATGACTGTCATGCATTTGATCTTGAACATACCTGCGAATTTATGGTGATCCGTTTTGGAGAAAGCTATATCCGGGAATATCAATGGAAAAGTATAGACCATATAGAATGTCTTTTATACTATGCATCCCATATACCAGGCTCGGTACTTGTTAATAATGATGACAGAAAAATGGTTGATTTAGTGATACAAAACCTACAGCAAGCTATTAAAAATCAATCTATTTACAATGAAGACCTCATCCGACATTTCGTGAATGCTGTTATCGTAATCGCTGCAAGGAACATGGCTATGATTCAGCCAAGGTTGATCACACTCAATGCTGGCAGCCGTATTTTGCAAATTCTGGATTACATTCAGAAACATATAAGCCGTCCTGAATTATTAAAGATTAGCATAATTTCTGAAAAATTCGGGTTATCCCCTACCTATCTTGGCAGCTATTTTCGTAAGCAATGCAATGAATCTATACAGCAGTATATCTCTTCTTACCGCATCCGGCTGATAGAGCACAGATTACGTTTCAGTGATAAAAGAGTTCATGAAATAGCCGATGAATTTGGGTTTGCTGATGAAAGCCATATCAATAAGTTTTTCAAACGACATAAGGGATTGAGTCTTAAAGCATACCGAGTGGGAATTAAATCATTAAAAGACTAAAATACATTTTAAATGATCACTCTGGAAGTCCGTTTTAAACACAATTATGTCTTAATCAGCTTTTCAGCCAGTTTAAGCATTCCGTAATCTGTCTTTTACTGATAAATACATCTGAATTGATTTCAGGAGCCGGAGAAAGTTTTAATTCTACTTTTTGACTGGAATGCTTGATAATCTCAACAATAGCATTTTTATTGATGATAAATTTGCGGTTGATCTTAAAAAACAGATCCGGATTCAGCTTATGGATGATATCTTTAATGGTATCATCATAAATATAGGTCCGGTTGTCCATCGTGGTAAGAAAAAGGTATTTTCCCGAAGCAAAAAAGTAAGCGGTATTATGCTCATCTATTGATTTCAGCTTGTTTCCTTCCCGTACCATGAAATGATTCATCTTTCCAGGATTTTCGGCCTGACGTAATGTCGAAATAGATTGTAAGACAGGTTCGGGATCAAAATTGGACCGTATGGAAATGAATTTCTGTAATGCTTTATGCAAATCCTCTTCTTCAAAAGGTTTCAGAAGATAATCTATGGTAAAATGCCTAAAAACACGTATTGCATATTCATCAAATGCAGTGATAAAAATAATGGGTGTAAAGAGTTCCACCTGGTCGAAAATCTCCAGACTCATACCGTCCCCCAGGTGAATATCCATAAAGATAAGGTCAGCAGAATGGTTTTCGAAGAAGTCTATGGCCTGTCTTTTTGAACGGAGAATCACGGTTTCTGTGACAGGGACTATGGTCTGCTTATCCAGCAGATCCCTGAGATAATTAACAGCCAGCAGTTCGTCTTCTATAATGGCGATTTTCATAACCTCACAAAAGTACGAAAAAACCGCTTAAACTATTACGTTCAAGCGGTTTCAGAGGATGTTAATATAAATGTTTTATAAATTCGGATTATTCTTCTTGGCACTCATAGGATATTCTATGGTATATCTCGGGTCATTCTGCTGAAGAATATATTCTACACCGTTGACGATATGAATAATTTTTTTCTGGTCTGCTCTTCTCAGATCAAACCATCTGTGGCCTTCGAGAGCAAACTCCCTGAATCTTTCGTCCAGAAGATAGCTCATGAGCTGTGAAGCATTCATTGGACTGATCTCGTTCTGAACTGCGGTATATCCTGCAGGAGTATATCTGTTGGCTAAAACTTTCAGCAATGCTTCTTTGGCTTCATCAAGCCTGTTGAGCTTTAATAATGCTTCAGATTTTATAAAGTATAATTCAGCTGTTCTGAAAGAGACCCTGAAATTATTACTGCCTCCTTTAATCACTTTATACTTATTGTTATTTTTTTCAAAATAGATTCCAAATCTTTTGTCTGTAGCGGAATTATATTTTGAAATCAATTCCGGAGAGGCGAAAATTACATTTTGAACATTGGTATTCAATGGGTTATCCAATGCCAGAATAGATTCCACGGACGTATACAGGTTGGGTGCAGTATTGCTGGTATTTAAATTACTTAATTCTCCTTTTACAGCCAATACCGTCTGTGCATTATACAGTGCTTTATTCCAGTCTCCCTGATAAAGAGCAAGTCTTGCATTAAAAGCAATCAGAGCATTTTTAGAAAATTTATAGTTAGCACCGGCAGCCTGCTGCTGTTCCACCATAAGCCCCTCCGCTTTTTCCATATCTTCATGAATCTGATTGTAGACTTCCTGTACGGTAGAAGGTTTTAGTACTGCTTCCATGTCAGCTTTTAAACTGATAGGAACTCCCCTGTCCGCGGAAGCCGTAGCAGCATTATAAGGTTTTGCATACAAATTAACCAAATCAAAATAGGAATACGCACGCAATGCATAAGCTTCTGCCAGAATCTGATTTTTTTCAGGAGAATCTTTCATGGTCTTGCTGCCTTCGTTGATCGCCTGGTTCAGGTAGAAGATTACCGTATAAAAATCTGCCCACTGAAATTCTTTTGTTTCAGCATCATAATTGCTGTCCTTCCACATAGCCAGTTCACGATAGTAAGGGAAATCACTGGTATTTTCATCTATTACCATCTCATCTGTACGAAGTGCAGAAAGGGATTTATGAATAGGATATTTGGAATAGGCGGACGTCAGTATTTTTCTGTAATCTTCAACGCTAACCGGAATCACTTTCCCTTCAGGCTGTATATCCAGAAAGCGGTCACAGCCGATACTTGTAAAGCTGATGACTGCCAGAGCAATGAATGTAGTTATTTTTCTCATTTTTTCAAGTTTTAAAAAGAAACATTAAAGCCAATTGTCACTGATTTGGCAATAGGCTGCGCATAAATATTACCATAGGTTTCGGGATCAAAATATCCTTTATACCCGTTACTGAATACAAACAGGTTACGCCCTTCCACACTCAGTCTCAGACTGCTGATTCCCATAGGATTCGTGAATTCTTTAGGAAGTGTATATCCTAAACGGATACTGCTGATTCTCAGGTAACTAATCTCTTTTGCCCATATATCAAGCAGACCATAGGTGTTGTTCGGGCTATCGGTAAGCCATTTGTTCCCCATCCATCCCGGGTTGCTTTCCATATCAGGACTTGTTATGGCCGGAAGTGAAATTCCTGCTTCGTAGATATCCCTTGTATAATTTCTTCCTCTGTCCAAATTCATTCCTCTGTAAGAAGGGGACCTCATCACCGTCTGTTTAAAGTTGAAAGCTGCTGAAACAGTCAGATCGAAATTATGTACTTTAAAGGTGTTTATAATACCCCCGGTAAATTTAGGATCCCTGTCTCCAACGTAGGTAAAAAGGCCTCTCATTTCTTCAGCGGTAAGCTTTGTTCCGACCAGCTGCCCCGGAAGGAATTCTTCATACACATCATAGAGTTTAAAGAAATCCTCAATTTTCACCTTTTCGTTTCCTTTCCAGAACATAGGGTTCCCGTTCTCATCCATCCCTGCCGTTTTCAAAGCAAATACAGCATTTACAGGAAGTCCTTCCCTCGAAGGAAGCATTGAATTCTGACGGGGCTGCTCAGTAATGACGTTACTTTTATTATGAGCAAAATTAATCGTGGTTGACCATTTGAAGTTTTCATTATCGATATTTCTCGTAGAAACTGCCAATTCAAAACCTTTGTTCGTTAAGCTTCCCCAATTCATCATCGTATAATTGAATCCTGTTTCAAGAGGTGTTTCTTTCATACTGATCATATCTGTTCCTTTTCTGCTGTATACATCGGCAGTAAGGTTGATACGGTTTTTAAACAAGCCCAGATCAAGCCCTAGATTCACATTGGTGGTTTTTTCCCAGCGGAGCTTATCATTCGGAGCCGTGATTACATTAATAATTTCTTCTTTTGTTCCGGGAAGAATGTTGGCTTCTCCATATTCACCGATAAAAAACGGAGAGGTATTACGGTCAATATTTCCCTGTAAACCATAGGAAGCCCTTAATCTCAGATTGGAAATAAGAGGTACATTCTTCATAAAGTTTTCCTTTGTCACCAGCCAGGAACCAGAAACAGCCCATATTGGCAGGTACTTGTACTTTTTATTGACTCCAAAAAGATTGGTCCCATCATATCTCACACTTCCGAAAAATGTATATTTCTGATCATAAGTATAAGAAGCCGTAGCAAACATAGAAGCATAAGCGTTCTCTACCGTAGGCATTTCACGATAGGTTTCGTATTTTTTATCTCCTGCATAATCAGAGTTGGGAAATATGATCGGGGTTCCTGTTTTGGTAAGACTGTTAAAACCAAAAGCTCTGGTAACCGTAGTATTATCCTCTGTTTTACGGATTTCAGTTCCGGCCATCAAATCAATCTCATGCACCGAATTAATTCTTGTGCTGTATAACCCCTGTAATTTCCAGTTGTATTGAAAGAAATCATTGTTCCAGTTTTGCTTAATATCTCCGGCAGGCAGGAAATAACGGTAGGCACCATCTTTATAGTAACGGGTTCCCTCTTTCATCTTTCTGGTAAAATAGGTTTCCTGTCCGGCGTATTTTTCTGTCTTATTGGTATCATACTGAATGCCCAGCTGTGAAGTAAACCTGAGACTTTTGGATGCTTTATACTCTAAATCCAATATCGCCTTTAATGACTGATTCTTCAGGGTATACTCTGTATTTTCTCTTTCTTCAAGAAAATTGAAGGGAATATAAGTATCTGCAAAACCGTCGATATCTTTGTCATAGCTATAACTTCCATCCGGATTGAAAGGATTCATATACGGATTGGCATTTCTTGAATAATTAACCGGGCTTGCTGATGCGTCTGCATCTGTCATAAACGACTCTTTCTCGCTGCGTGTTCCAAAAACAGAGATTCCTGCATTCAGCTTATCACTTATTTTGTAATTGTTCTTTAAAGTAAGGTTATATCGTTCAAAACCCGTCCCTATGGTGGTTCCTTCTTCATCATAATATCCCAGTGAGAAATAATAATCCGAACGGTCACTGCCTCCTGAAAGGCTTAATCCGTATTGCTTGTTGATGGCATTTCTATACAACAGTTTCCCCCAATCCGTATTGTTATTTCTTAAACCATCGATCTGCTGACGGGTAAAAGAATTCAATGCACCCAAACCTCCGTTTCTGAAGGCATCAAGCTGACTGTTTTTCATTAAAATTCTCATGACTTCACCTTTATCCGCACGATAAGTCAGGTCTGCACGGCTGGCAAGCATCAATTCGAGATCAACTTTTTCAGAGGCATTCAACAGGTTGAGTCTGTCGAAATCAGGGCGTGCCGTCACGAAAGTATCTGCTGAGAAATTCAGCTTCATCGTTCCTTTCTTTCCTTTTTTTGTTGTAATGGAAATCACACCGTTTGCAGCTCTGGCTCCATAAATGGCTGTAGCTGCTGCATCTTTCAGGATGGTAATATCTTCAATATCATTAGGATTAAGTCCGGCAATAGAAAAATTCTGAAGCTGGTCAATATTGTCTTTATCACTGAAATTCGGCACATCATTTCCTTCTAACGGAAGACCGTCAACTACCCATAACGGATCCTGTGGACCGGAAAGGGAAGCCGTTCCTCTGATTCTGATTTTTGCAGGGCTTCCCGGAGCTCCTGTTTCCGGTGTTACTACAACTCCGGCAATCTGTCCTGCCATCATCTGATCCACACTGGCAACACCGGCCTGGCTGATATTATCCATCTTCACCGTTGAAACAGCAGAAGTCTGCTTGCGTTTTTCAATTTTCTGGTATCCGGTAATGATAACTTCCTGAATTTTGTTTTTGTCTGTAACTTCAGGAATCAGTCTTACTGTATAATTAGTCTTATCTTCACTGATCTGAATGATCCTGGATTCATAGCCGGGATAGCTGATCAGTACAGACTTGGTATCTGCAGGAATTTCAAGGATGAATTTTCCGCTTTTATCGGTTACCGTACCTACGGATACGCTTTCAATAATTCCTTCAAGGTCGGTTTTGGTGGAAACGGACTGTGTTTCTATTTTTACAGATGCTCCTACAATAACACCAGAGGTATTTTCGTCTTCAATTTTTCCTGTAATAGTTTTCTTTTCCTGGGCCAACGCAATCTGAGCCGCCAAAAGAGGTAAAAGTATTAGAGTTTTTTTCATAGCTGATTATTTGTTTAAAGCCTCTTTTATCCGGATGATCAAGTCTGCGTAATGAGCCCTGGAAGCTTCATCTCCTTTATTGTTAGTTTTATATAGTAAGTTCAGTACTTTCTGGAGTTCTGCTCTTTTATAAGTGGTTACTTCAGATACTCTTTTCATGGATGAATAATTGATATTCCTAAGGCTCTGATCTTCTCCATGGAAGTTGCAGATCATCGGAACGTTCAGCGTATTTTCAACCTTTAGAGCTTTTACAGCTGTTTTTTCAAATAGTTTATTGACGGAAACGATTAAAGCATCCACATAATTTTTCTGGGTCATCTTTTCAAGAATGGTTAAACTTCCTTTTTTGTTGAAAATGGCCGCACGAACCTGGTTGAATAAATTTTCTACGGTGTAGATTTCTTCTTTTGAACCGGAAACTTCATGTTTTAATTCATTTTCGATCATTCTGAGCAGTCGGTCATCCATAAACAGGGAGTAAATATTCCCATATTGCATCCCTCTCGCTAAAGTATAAGGAGTCTGCTCGAACGGTCCCATCGGTGAGTTTTTAACCGGATAGGTTTTCTCTGTAATCGGATTGAAAAACAGCCATTCCGGAAGTTCTATTGCATTTTTAATGAGATAATCGACGGCTCTTTTCTGAGTTTCAGCAGGTACTGCCTCATAGGCTTTTTTATTGCTGCCAAAAACCGTCTGATTCAGATAAATGCCTCCTACATTGGCCATAACATGACCTGTGTAGAGATCCCATTGCCCTATTACTCCCAGATACAGCTTTCCGGCATCTGTATAGGTTTTTCCGTCTTCATAGGTCCATGTTAAAAGGTTCTTTACAACAGTCTTCAGGTTTTTGATCCCGTATTCACCGGCTTTCATGGCATCATCGCCCAGGTCTTCAGACTGTGAACGCGGATCGATGGTTTCCAGGTAATTCTGCTGTTCTCCATAGAAATACATAGGATCATCCTGGTGTTTTTCTATTAAATTCCTGAGTGCTTTTTTCTCGGATATTTCGTCCGGATACCAACGGTAACCCCATTCAATAGCATATTTATCATAGACTCCTATTTTTGGAGTAATGGCCGTAACCCCATCTTCCGGCTGGGCAACGTAATTGTACCTTGCATAATCCATAATGGAAGGTGCAGTTCCACCCATTTTATCAGTGAATTCTTTTGAACGAAGTGACTCTACAGGGAATGCAAAGGACGCTCCCATATTGTGCTTCAATCCAAAGGTATGCCCCACTTCATGGGAGGATACGAAACGGATTGCTTCCCCCATATGCTCATCACTGAATGTATTTCCCCTGGCTTTTGGATCTATCGGTCCTGTCTGGATTCTCATCCATTCCTGAAGGGATGTCATCACATTATGCCACCATATGATATCCGATTCAATGATTTCACCACTTCTCGGATCCACTACCGACGGCCCCATCGCATTGGCCTTAGGTGAGGCAGCATATGTGATCACAGAATATCTTACATCGTCAATATCAAAATCTTCATCTTTTTCATCGGGCATTTTAGCGATAACGGCATTTTTAAAGCCCGCTTTTTCAAAAGCTGCCTGCCAGTCATAGACGCCTGCAATGATTTTTTCACGCCATTGCTTTGGTGTTGATGGGTCTATGTAGTAAATAATCGGTTTTTTAGGTTCTACCAGCTCCCCTCTTAAGTATCGTTCTTTATCTTCATCTTTGGGTTCAAGCCTCCATCTGGTAATGAGCTGCTTTTCATCCATTTTCTGCTGACGGTCGTTGAATGTCCAATGTTTTTCACTGAAAAATCCGACTCTTGAATCAGCTGTTCTCGGCTGCATCGGTATTTTGGAAAGCAAAACGAGGTTGGTAGTAACTCCAAGGGTTACCGGCAGGTCCACGCCTCCTTCGTTTACGGATGTCGTCAGTTGAGACTTCACCACAAGGTTCTGAGGAAAGGTTTTTACTTTTTCTATGTAGGAAAGGTTTGATTTTACGGATCCCCCAAGACCTACATTGGCCAGAACATCATTGAAACTTTTCTGATTTCCGTCAAATATTTTATTGACCTTAATGGCTACAGAGGTAGAATCGCTGTTTTGGGCTTCAATATCAAAAACCTCAATCACAGATTCTGAAAAGTTATCTTTAACAGATCTTGTAATGGCGTCATTTTTAGGTGATGATACCTGTGGAACCACAGTTTTCACCCAAACTTTTTTGGCTACGGTGTCCCGGTGAAAGGAAATGACTTTGTTTTCATAGTTCATTCCTTTATTCAGACCAGCTTCGTTTACCTGCATCGGGACCTGTGACAGTTTATTGACTACCAGAAACTGACGTCCCATCAGGCTGTCAGGAATTTCAAAATATACATCTGTTTTTACCTGAATGGTATTAAGAAGTCCTTTTTTGTAAGTTCCTTTTTTGATCAGATCATCAATTTTCTTTGCTTTTTTTGATGAAGAGTCTGTTTTTTCTGATTTTTCTTTATCTGTTTTTAAAGTGTCTTTTTTCTGCGCAAGTGCTGCCGGTGAGGTTAAAGCGAGTCCTAAGTACAGTGCCAGTCTGTAGTTCTTCATTAAAATAGTCCTATTCATTCCAAATTATTAGATATCCCATGTTTCTGCCGCAAAACTATAGGTAAAGAAATAATATCAACATTAATAGGGAGTGAGAGGTGTATTTTTGGGAGTGAGTGGATTTCATTTTTTATTCCAATAAGGGTAAAAAACATATGAAATATTCACCATCTACTGAAATATTAACAGAATTATTTTTAAAATAGTCATAAACCTGATTCAAATAATCAATTCCGAATTTCTCGCCCTGAACCTTTTCTTCTGTCTTTGGCTGCCATGTATTTTTAATACTAATACCATCATGTTCTACAGTAATGATAATGTCCAATGGATGATCTATGGTAGCAATATTATGTTTGATGGCATTTTCCACGACCATCTGAAGAGAAAGATACGGAATCCGCTTTTCGAGACTTTTTTGGTCATTGATGACGAGATCAAAAGTAAGTTCCTCATCAAACCTGCTTTTTAAAAGATCCATATACTGCCGAATAAAACTGATTTCCTGGGCAACAGGAACAATATTTTCTTTGGGAGGTACAATAAGATACCGGTAAATCCTGGAAAGATTCATGGTGAATTTCTGTGCATTCTCTTTGTTGATCCCAATGAGCATATAAAGAGAATTCAGGGAGTTGAACAGGAAGTGGGGATTGATGTTATTTTTAAGCTGCTGAAGCTGATGCAGGGCTTCTGCTTTGTGCATTTTCTCGTTATCCACCAGCAGGAGATTTTTTTCAGACTGGATCTTTTCTTTTTCTCTGTATGCCAACGCTGTGGATCTTTGGAATAAGATAAAAACGGTAACAATAAGAAAAAGAGCTGCAAGAAAGATATACACGGTGTAGGTCTTTGTTTTATTGACACTCTCATCTATCAGGAAGTTCACGTGATTTACGACGGTGTATCCTTCAAAATTATCAGTCTTCAGTGATTTTATAAAGCGGGTCACGTCTACGTTCAGATACTCGGAGACCGTGCTTCCTTCTGTATATCCCGATTTTGTATTACCCGTTAATGTGTCTTTTGGTTTAATGTTAGTAAACGCAAAAATATTTTTGCCTAAATATTTCTTTTCAGGATGGGTAATGCAGACACCTTCTTTGGTAAAAACGTAGGCATAATTGTTCGGGGTTTTATCTATATTGATGAAGTATTCGTGAAGATCATCCAGGCTTACTGCAGAGCCATAATACAACAGATCTTTATTGGACAGTGTAAGAGAGTCATAACTTACCCAGTACATACTGTCTTTACGGATGTTTAAAAAATCACGGAAATGTCCGGAGCCGTTATTGTCTATCTTTATGTACTTCCCTTCTTTTCCTTTTTTTCTGAACAGGTAAGATAAAGGGCTGCCGCTTTCAAATTTCCCGGAAGCATGGCTATAGTAAGCATACCAACTGTAAGGCAGCAGATTACGTTTTCGGTTCAGGTCGTTCAGAACGGAAGAGTATTCTTTATAATTTTTCAGACCGTCTTTCTGGATCAAGGCCCGAAGAAGATACTGATAGTCTTCGATATTCCTGAATTCTTTTTCTATGGTTTCGTATTTCCTGAAAAATGTTTTCCGGGCAAATTCTTCATTATTTTTCCGGCTGTCATGAGTAATAAGAACACTCAGAATGGCAAAAGCGGTTGCGGCAATTAAACAGGTCGACAGAACCGCTATATAAATAGATTTCTGAGATATTATGTGTTTAAAATTAATATTCAATTCTTATGATTATTTTACATTGATTTTTAATAATCATATTAATATTTTGTTGGTGTCTGTTTTCAACGAAGCTTAGTATACTTTGCATGCACTAAGGCTGTTAAGACGGAACAATCTTTGGTGATTCAACTAAGCGAATACTTAATCTAATGCTTTTTTGAAGCTCTCAATTTCACTGCGGTTCACTTTTAGAATATATAAGGAGCAACAATATAATTTGATTTATAAATGGAGATTAATCAATTCAAAATGAGCACTTTGAATATGAAAATCAAACAATTAAAACCAAGAACTCTAGTTTGGGATTACAAATATAAAAAGAAATTAAGAATTTAATGTACTCTATCAAGAGATCCGTTACAAAAACAAGTGTGATTTTATTGATACAAAAGAGTATCTTTCAATAGTTTATCTACAGTATAAAATGAGATAATATTTCCCAACCTTTACTAATTTTTGTCTTTTAGCAACTAATTTGGGTTCGAAATTTCCTTCATTTCCTGACTTTTGATCGATTTTTTCTGTTAATAAATTTACAAAGGTCTTTTTTGTTCTTAATGAGACAATACCTCTTTTCTTGCCATTTCAGGCGTTTATTTTCAATTTTATTAAAATTTATATTCAATAAATAAAAAATTGTTAAAAATTTATTAAAAATACAAATAATAATTTCTATTTTTAAGTAGCATAAAATGTAAATCATGATAAAAAACCTATTTTCTAAACCCAGTTATGGCCAGGAAGCTATTAGGGGCAAACTTTTCTTATTGATAGTGGTATTATCCACGGTTTGCTCAAAAGCACAATCCCCTTCCCTAGAGATGGCCGCAGGTGACAGTAATCCCACTACCAATGTAACCAATGTTGTAGGCAGTACTGTAATCAGACTACGAAACAATACAGACAACCCTACTGGTAGTACTTATGCTACTTATGCAAATCCCAGTGCTTTGAATGTTACGTATACTATGAGCAATCAGCAGTATACACAAACCAATTTTACCGGCTATAACGGAGCTATTTTCATGGGATATCCGGGAGAACCTATTCTGACATTAATGAATGCTTTCGGAAATACAACTGCTAATACTCCTTTTACGAGCAGTGATGCACCGGTAGGGACTGGTATTGACATTACAACAAACAGGGCTATCAATTTTTCCACCAATGTTCAGCCACTGACAGCTGCTGGAAGAGCCACAAATCAACGTTGGCAAATGGCGGACTTAACGCTTACTTTCAGCAGACCGGTTAATAATCCATATTTACAGATTAATGCACTCGGAGGAACGTCAAACGGACAATCTTATACAGCAGAATTTGATTATGTGTCTTCTAATGTGCCGGTAACTTTTTCAAAGATATCGGGTACGGCGCTTTTGAATGTTACTTCCACTCAGATACTAAATTCAGCCACAACTCCTGATGGTGCAGCCGCCAATGCTTCCAGAGGAACTGTATTGGTATCCGGCACAGGTATAACAACTATAACCTTGAGAATATTTACACGTGGAGCAGCTGCCAATACAGGTACTAACTGGCATGGAACAACAAACACAGCAGGAGATGGATATATGCTGGGGGTAACTGCCTCAGAATCGAACTTAGGCGTTACAAAAACAGTTAATAACTCAACACCAGCTGCAGGAAGCACTATCAACTTCACTGTGACGGCAAATAATACGGGCGCTTCCAATAATACCAATGTGATCGTAAATGACCTTCTTCCCTCGGGATACACTTATGTTAGTTCTACAACCTCTACTGGGACCTATAATAGCGGAACCGGAGTCTGGACCATAGGAAGTCTAAATGCTGGTGCAAGCGCTACTTTACAAGTTAATGCAATCGTGAAAAGCACAGGTAGCTATATGAACACAGCTACTATTTCCGGAGATCTTCTGGATCCTGATAGTACGAATAATACCGCAAGCGTAACACCAACACCGGTTATTACTGATACAGACGGTGATGGGATTGATAATACTGTAGATCTTGATGATGATAATGACGGCATTTTAGATACAGATGAAGGCTTTTGTACATCTCAAAGTGTCTATACTTTGAATATGGCCAGCACCTTGGCAGGAGCTACCATAGGAGTTAATGGCGGAAGCTTTAATCTGGTATATACCCTAACTTCCGGTCCAGCAGTAGCATCATTAGGAAGCAGTTTTAATGTTCCTTTCTCCTATTCAGATCTTAACAATACGGTGAATGCACAAAACCATACCTGGAGTATATTCAATACTTCAGCAACTGAATTCAGAATACTTCCCAATACAACTTCTTTGTATACCGGCTTACCTACTAATAATACAACCACTGAAGATCAGAGTGGTGCCTCACCGAATACACCAGACTCATGGTTCAGATATCTGCTAAGCACCAATAGAATTTCTCAATTAGGAAATTACACCACTACCATAGGAAGTTTACCTACAGTAACGGGAACTTCTTCTTATAGTAGCAATACTGCACTCAATTTATTTTCGACTTTTAATGCCTCCAATGCAGGAGCAGTTCTGGGAAGCGGATATTATTCAAGAATGCAATTCCAGAACACTACCAATACAGGGGCTGGAGCTGCAACATTGCCTTTTGGGGTAAATTACGGTAATACCTATACATGGAATTACACAGCATTTACCAGTACAGCAGGCACAGGCGCCGGAAATGCTGGTGACAGAGGACTGATCACTATTTCACAGAATACGGTTACTTTCTGTAATCACAGAGATACAGACGGAGATGGAACACCGGATTATCTGGATCTGGATTCCGACGGAGATGGCTGTTATGATTCTCTTGAAGGAGATGAAAATGTACTTGTTGCACAGTTGAATCCAAATGGAAGTATTGCAGGAGCTGTTGACGCCCAAGGGGTACCCGTGATCGTTAATTCTGGTGGAGCTGCAGATTCAGGTGCAGATCAGGGACAAGGAGTCGGAACCTCAGCTAATTCGGCGATTCAGGATACTCAGTGTTTAACAGGGTTCGGATGTACTAACAATATGTACCTTTCTCAATTAAATACATTATATAATGTAGACACTGCTACCAATCCTTTTACCTATACACAGATCGGACCTGCCGCCGCTACAAATTATAATGCAATAGGCATTAATCCGCTTGATGGTTTCATGTATGGAATGCTTACCAACTCTAATACGATTATCCGTATCAATGCCGACGGTACCTATAATACACTCGGAGCGGTAACAGGTTTACCTGGTGCAGTTATATATAACTCAGGAGAAATAGATAATCTGGGAAACTATTATGTAAAATTAAATACCAATAATAATCAGATTTACAGAATAAACCTGACAACGTTAACTGCTACATTGATTACGCTTTCAGCTAGTGTTAATTTACCTGATATGGCATATAGCATAACTACGGGACTGTTGTATGGTGTTAACTCAACTAATGGGCAGCTCGTGTCCGTTAATCCGACTACAGGAGCTGTGGTCCCAATAGGAATTACACCTGGAGCTGTTAATTTTGGGGCTATGTTTGCTTCCAGCACAAGTGAAATGTTTGGCGTTGATAATACAGGAGGTTTTTATCAGTTTAATCTTACCACCGGACAGAGAGTTCTTATTTCCAATGCACCTCCAAGTTCCGGAAATGACGGTGCACATTGTGTTAATACCCCTATAGTTTTCAGTGCTGATCTTGCTGTAACTAAAACAGACGGTGTTACAACCTATGCTCCAGGTACCTCTACCACTTATACTGTAACAGTGAGTAACAGTGGGCCGTTTGGAGTTCTAGGGGCCACTGTTTCAGATCCTGTTCCTGCAGGAATTCCACCTGCAAATGTGAGTTATACCGCAGTTGCGGCAGGCGGAGCCACTACATCCGTATCCGGAACGCAATCAGGAGCAATTAATGACCTGGTGAGCCTTCCCGTTGGAGGTACTGTAACCTATACAGTGGTGGTAAATATACCTTTTGCCTATTCGGGAAATCTTGTTAATACAGTAACCATTACTCCTCCGTCTAATATAACTGAAGTAAATAATACCAATAATACGGCAACAGATACGGATACCCAGGCAGTGTGTTATAAGCCGGCGGTAACAGCAGGAACAGCTTTAGACTCTCCTATGGGAATTACTTCCCTGGCAAGAGCCGGGGCTTCTACAGGAGGTAATAATTGGCCGATGGTAAGAAAAGGCGCCTGGACTGTTCTTGAAGCCAAAACGAAAGGGTTTGTGCTCAATAGGCTGACTTCAGCACAGATTACTGCTATCCCGGCTGCTAATCTGGTAGAAGGAATGATGGTGTATAATATTACCCTGGATTGTTTACAGGTTAATACCAATGGGACTGCTGCCGGATGGGCTTGCTTTAATACCCAAACTTGTCCTACTAATTAATTAACTTACTTTTAATATATTCAAGATGAAAAATATTTTCGTAATCATATTGACCTTATTCTGTGAGCTTGCTTTTTCGCAGGTTGCAATAGGAAAGACACTCGTTTCGTCTCCATCTGCTTCACTGGATTTTGGAACTGCCAACCGGGGAATAGTACTCCCCTGGGTAACTTCAACAGGAGCTGTAGCAGGTGTTGTGAACGGGACAATGGCCTATGACCTTACTGATAAAAAAGTGAAGGTAAAATATGTTTCAGGCTGGAAAGATCTCTCAGTGGACAATTCAGGAACTACCGTTGATCCGCTGACTAGTGTAGATGGGGTAACTATCCAAAATACAGCTACAGAAAATACAGCTGCCAAAACATCCATAGGTACTCCAACCTCTACTCCGGGTATTTTGGTTTTGGAAGACACCAATAAAGCAATGATTCTTCCCAAAGTGGACAGTCCACATCTTAATATCATCAACCCGGCTCCGGGAATGATGGTGTATGATACTTTTAATAAACAGTTAGCTGTTTTTAACGGTAACGTCTGGACTTTCTGGAAACAGTAATATATAAACTTACAAATCAAAAAAATAAGCAGCCTCAATGAGGCTGCTTATTTTTTCCCTGAAATCTTGAATTATTCTACACCTTAATTTAAAATCTAGTCAAGATTACTGAAACTTTATTATATTTTTTCCTGATAAATCTTTTTCCATTTTGCCACAGTATTCCTGCTGAGTCTATACTCATTAGCTAATTGTGTATTATTAAGATCATATTCTTTTTGATAGCGGAGCAATACAATGATGGATTCTTCATCATAAGATTTTGACTGTTGAGTGATATAAGACTTTTTCTCCCCTACCGTTTTTGATATCAAATTATTGAATTTAATAATATCAATGCTTTTATCCAATGGTGGAATGGAAATCTCTTTTTCCAAGCCTTTACATTTTAGAAGATCAGAATAAATTTTTTGGTAATTAGGTGTTCTCATAGATTTTAATGTTTTCTTAGCCACTTATACAGTGTAGTTCTTGGAATATTATACTCTTCAGTGATCTGTGATACAGTCTTTTGATCAGAAGCGACCAGACCAACCAAAAATTCTTTGATTTCCTTGGTATAAATATTTTTTCTGAAAATAATCTTTTCTCCGCTCTCTCTTATTTTCTTATTGTTTTTAGTATGAGAGATCCCGTCATACAATAAAAGATGGGTTACATATATTCTAAAAAAATCATATTCTAGCAGCTTGCTCCATTTTAGAAGAGAATCTGTATCTATACTTTTATTGCCATACATCCTTATTACCTCTTTCTCTCCGGTTTTGAAGAAATTGCACGCCCTTTCAATAGAAATTTCTTTCTGTTCCATCTGCTCTTTAATATAACTTCCTATATGTATTTCTTTAAAATCTATATCCATATTATTGAAGATTAGTTTTTTTTATATGCTTTTCTACCCATCTATAAATCATCCATTTATAAAGATTTTTCTTAGAGATATTATTTTCTTTGGAAACTTGTGAAATGCTTTTTTGCTTAGTATCAATCAGTTCTAAAATAAAGTTTCTTATTTCTTTTTCATTGTGATGCATTGGATTCATTATATTAAGGTACAGATAGTTGTTGCATTGAGAAATTCCGGCTTTCTACAAGGGAATTAGGAGCCGTAATTTGTACATTTGTAGTAGGTTTATCTCCGGCTCCCCAATTCATCGTCAGATAAATCCGGTCTCCTGCATTCAAATGCACTATACAATTTACATTAATAGGTGTATTCGCTGACTGGGCAATGATATCCATAAAATTTCCCCGATTACCACCAATAATATTCGCAACAGATGTCCCATTTTTAGTAATATTCAGGTTAATCCCCGTCCATTGAAAAGCACCCGAAGGCGCGCCGCCACTCCCAAAATAGGAATATCCTTCTATTTTGTACACTCCTGATTCCAAAATCTGCCAGTAATCTCCTGCATCATTCCATGATACAGATCCCCCTTGATTAACAATAACATCTCCTACAGAAAATGGGATAATTTGTGGAGTACTGTTATTAAAAGCGGTAAATGCAGTTCCTGTATAAGTTACTGTATCCGTGGCTCCCAGCGCGGCAATAGTTGCCGTTGTTTTGTCGATGAATGTAGCCAGCTCCCATGTGGTACCGGAAGCTGTTCCTTTGCTGATCATCATAGCATAGCCACCAGGATTCAACTTAAAGCTTGCCACTCCTGCTCCCGATTGGTTGTCTATTAATTCCGTTCCACCTGCTGCAATGGTGAGCTGGCCTGTTCCGGTATTTTTAATATAATATACCCTTCCCAGGATATTTCCAGCAGCAGGACTGGCTGCTACAGCTACCGGCAGAGTAAATGTAGCAGGAGTACTGCCATTAAATGCCATATAGAAATCATTGCCCCCAAGCGTGGTGGATGTTGATACATTTTTATATTGTCCGGCTATAGAACCATTGACTGTCAGGGTACTTCCCGGCAAGGAAGTATTAATTCCAACATTTCCCGCCTGTGAATAAACAGCGAATGGTAGCATGATTAAAGCCGCAAATACTATTTTTTTCATCATAATATTTTATAAATTGATAATAGAGAATAATTTCATTAGGGTTTCCAGAAAGACCATACTGTTCCGTTGAAAACAGCAAGCTGATGCTTCACATTGTCATACACAATCATTCCTGCAGAAGGACTGATGATGTTTGCATGCGGGCTGTCCACTTTGGGAAGGATCATTGCTTTATTAATATCTGTCAACACTAAAACACCCGGAGTGGTATCAGTAGCAGCATTGGTTCCTATTCCCGTTTTAGCGGAAGATTTTTCAACAAGCGGATCCTGTAATGTGGTATTCACAGCTCCTGTAGTATCTATGCTTAAGTCAAACCAATTTCCGTTTTTGCGGTATTTGATCTTTTTATCTGTGATATCATAGATCATGGTACCATCTACAGCTCCTGTTACTCCTGCTGCGGAAGTCACCCAGGGTAATAACAGTCCCCTGTTTTCTGTTCCAAACTCCAGTGAAACAGATGAGTTGGTCACTGAGCTCTTGCCTATTGCCACCTGTGAAGAAACACAGGTAGAAATAACAGCCAATATTGAGATGAATATTTTTTTCATTTTGAGAATATTATGAGTTGATAGGGTTATTAATAATCCGGACAGGTTTGTGTGTTGAAACACTGCCAGCTGAATGAAGTTCCATTATTTGTGGTGGTATAGATCTTTAAGCAGTCAGCTTCTTCATCATACACCATCATTCCTTCTACAGGAGTGGCAATGGCATTCACCTGGGCTGTGGTAGGGATTCTGTTCACGACAAATCCTTTGGTTTTAGCCTCCAGTGCTGTCCATGCTCCTTTACGAACCATGGGCCAGTTGCCGTTGTTTATTCCTGCTCTTCCCAGTGCTGTTATACCAGATTTAGTATCCAATACGGTTCCGGCCAGTGCTGCCGGCTTGTAACAGAAACATCCTGAACTGATGGACGCATTTTGAGAATCACCTATTGCCTGTCCTGCAGCTCCTGCAATAGTGGGAACACCATTAGCATCAACACATGAAGAGCCTGCACATAAATTCTGATTAGAAGCCGTAGACCCTGTTCCTACAGAGAGGCTGCTTGCCGCAGTTACTAATTGTAAGCTTGCAATATTAGCAGCTCCTTCCAGTGCATCCACACATCCGTCATTATCTGAGTCCAGGTCAAGCTGATTAGGAATGCCATCCAAATCAGTATCTATGGAAGTACAAGTCTCCTGCCCGTCTAAAAACACATCAAAACCATACGCCCAAACATCTGCAGCTACTCTTAATTCAGCATTGGTGATTGTTGCCGTAGCTTGGTAGGTTGTAAAAACAGTTGCATCCGGCAGAAACACGATCTTCCTGTCTGCATCCCGGATAAAAACAGCTTTCCCATTGGCATCTACCATTGCTGCTTCATAGGTTCTGGTTAAGGAAGCAATGGTCATTTGTATTGCTCCGGACTGGTTGAATGTACTTTCCGGCCAATATCCATTGGTAAAAACAGCATCACCAATAAGTCCGTAGGGAACATCTGTATTTAAATTATTATTAGTAACCTGATATCCGTAATCTGTTGCATTATTCTGGGAAACAATCACTCCCTTGCTATTATTTTCGGACCAGGAAAGTATTCTGGTATTTACGGCTGTTGAAAGCTTATCCACGGAGGTTTGGGCATCAGCTGCTGAGGACCCTACATAGAAAATATCTATATTATCAGTCAATAATTGTGTTTCAGTAATGGCTGCTTCAGTAGCATAAGGTACAAATGTAATCCCTGGAATTTTGTCATAAGTGCCTGTAGGGCTAAAATTAGCTGTATTGCTGAGCATGTTGATCATTAACCCGGTTCTTCCAAGAGCTGTATTTAGATACCCTATTCTCAGATTTCTGGTCAATCCACTACAAACGTTCCCTTCATTTGTATCCAATATACCATCATTATCATCATCCAAATCTGCAGCATCTGGTAGAATATCTCCATCGCTGTCCAGACATTTTCTGATCGTAGCATCCAATGCCTGAGGATCATAAGTACTCAGATAATCCGGAATCCCGTTAGTATTGGTATCTACAATATCTGCTAAACCATCACTGTTGGTATCTGTTGCCGTACCTGCAAGTGAAGTAAAGGTATAGTTAGGAGTTAAAGAAGTTGTTGCTCCGGCTTCTAAAGCATCACTACAGGTATCCCCATCTGAGTTTAAATCCAGATGATTGGGAGTACCATCCCCATCCGTATCTAGTGTGCTGCACTGAGGCGTAACAAATCTGTCAAAAAAATAGGTCCAGGTATCTGCAATGGCCTTTTGGTCATTGGTCGTCGGAGTGACCATGCCGGATTCAGCATTATATATGGTAGCATCCGGGAAAATCAGCAAATTATATCCTCTATCTGTAATCACTACAGGTCTGAGATTCGCATCTGTCATCAGAATGTCAAACTGCCTTGTAGTAGACTGGATCGTCATCTGAACTGTCCCTGACTGATTCAGGGAAGAAGTTGGCCAATATCCGTTGGTGTAGGTATTCGTTCCTATAGTTCCCGAAGGTGTGTTGGGATTGACATTATTAGGGGTAATGGTATACCCATAATCTATAGCATTATTCTGAAGGGCAAATATGGATTTGCTGTTATTCTGGGCCCAGGTGATCAGTCTGGTATTAAGGGCTGTAGATACCTTGTCTGCACTGGTGGTAGCATCGGCCGCCGAGGAACCTACAAAAAATACATCTACATTATTGGCCAGTAAGCTGGCTTCAGTGATACTGGCTTCGGTAGCAAAAGGCACCAATGTGATCCCTGTGGTTTTATTATAAGTACCGTAGGGACCAAAGTTATTTAGGTTTAACAGCATATTGGAAGCCAAACCATCGTCTCCTACGCCACTGTTTAAATATCCTACCCTGATGTTCCTGTCTATTCTTCCGCAGAATTCTCCTTCGGTAGTATCTGGTACTCCGTCATTATCATCATCTATATCAATAGGGTTTGGAACCCCGTCGTTATCTGTGTCGGTACACAGGTTCTGATTAGAATTGCTGGCATATTTTGCATAGGTGGAAACATAAGAGACCTGTCCGCTGTCTACACTGGTTTCTACTGCATTCGCCAAACCATTGGCTCCGTAAGGCGCAGGTAAAATGCTGATCGTTTTATTGGAAGTCGCTCCTCCTTCGTATGCATCCGGACAGCCATCTCCATCACTGTCGGTATCCAAATGATTGGGCTTTCCGTCTCCATCCGTATCTACACTGCAAATTCCGGGTTTCGGATGTGCTGAAGGGATATAAACCGTAGCTGTTGAAAGCAGGGATGAGATTTCGTGTATTGCAGCCGTACCCGCAGTTACAGAGGTTGCATTACCTGCAGAAACGGTTCCTATATACCTGATCTGGTAATATAGATATGCTGTTGTAGAAGTATTTGTAAAAGTAGGATTGGTACCAGCTATACTAATTCCGGCACCTGTGGTAAGAAGCGTAAAGGTGGTACCATCATTAGAACCGTATAATTTGGCAAAACCACTAGCCGCCATTCCACTGGCAGCCTGGGTAACCGACATCGATTTTAGGATTACCGGAGTTGGATACTGTACCGTAAAGATTCCTGATCCTGAAGTGATGGTTTGTAATGCTGCAAAATTATAAGCAGTAACGGTAGTTCCGTCATTAAGGTTATCATTATAAAGCAACGGGATCGTATTTCCGGCCGCAGGATCCCCGACTCCCCCATTTAATGTTGAAATGACAGAAGTAATCCTGTTGGCTTCATATACCGTATAGAAGCAGTCCGGCGATTCTTCCGCATCCGGAATACCATCGTTATCGTCATCCAGATCAATGACATCTGTAATGCCATCACTATCTGAATCCTGAGCTTTTACTATATTTGTTCCTGCCAAAAAAAACAAGAATATAGTAAAGAAGCCAACTAAAAAATTAAAATTTTTCATCATTTGTATTTTATTTCTCCAACAACTGAACAATTAAACTCATTAATTTTTATTAATAAATTTTTCCAACTGCATATTTTTTTCTTTTAAAGTTTTTATTTCTTTCTTTAATTCAAAAACATACAGATACAGTTCTTCTATTTTTTCCAGGTTTATTTCCGCAGCTCTGTTGAGTACAATTCCACCCTGAGCTTCTATTTCAGAGGCAGAAGGAACTCCAGGTAAATGCTTATTAAGGCGTGTATATTCTTCCACCTGATCCAGGTCCATCATTGTATAAGATGGCTTTAGCTTTGATAATCCGTCAAAATGCTTTTCAAACACATAATCAGGGGTTATTGTTCCCGAGGCTAAAATGTTACCAATAACATGCAGCTTTTGCGAAGGGCTCATTGTTCCTATCCCGAAATTCCCGTTGGTTGCCAGGACAGCTCTGTTGGTTCCCACTCCAAAAACCAAGGGCCCGGAAGAAGTGTTGGTCCCTACGAATAATTCCGTGCTTCCGGTAGATAATAACCTAGAAGTCCCATCCGTTAAAAGCTCCATATCCAACATTCGGCTGGAGCCAATCAAAGCTCTGATCAAGGAGCTACTGCTTCCTCTTGTAATCAGCCTTGTGCTGCCCGGGACAGCTACATTAATATCAAACGCTATATGATTGTTTGTGTTGGTAGTTCCATTTTGAAACCACAGCATTTTGTTATTGGTTGAAACCATTCTGTCACCCGTAAGAGTCCCATCAGAATTATAAATATTTACTCCCTGCGGAAGGGTAACGGAGCTTGAAGAAATCCCATTGACTGTAGTAGTCAGTGTATTTCCTGAAATGGTGTTGGTCACACTGTTGATGATAGGTGCTGTACGTGCAATCCCGTTGACCGTTGAGGTCATCGTGTTACCTGAGCTGCTTAACAGGTTCGTGGTAGCTGCCGTAATAGCAGGACCCAGATTAACCGTATTGCTTGCAATTCCATTTACCGTGCTTGTTAAGCTGCTCCCGGATAATGACAATGCATTAGTATTAATTATAGGAACAGTAGCCCCCGTCACTCCATTAACCGTTGTAGATAAGACGTTCCCTGAAGAGGTGTTGCTTACAGTATTTACAGCCGTAGTACTCGCTGCAACTCCGTTCACGGTGGAAGTAATCGTATTGCCCGTTGAGCCCAATACATTGGTTGTGATTCCTGAGTTTTTTGCCAATACCCATCTTGTCCCGTCATCATAATATAATGCCGGAATCACATCATTTACTGTTGCTGTGTTATAGGCTACCATTCCCGCTACGTGAACTGATAGAGGAGCCGGAGAAACTGTGGAAACTAATGCTAGCCTTGGAGGCAGAAGTCCTTTGTTAGCTGAAACGATATCTAATGCTGCATCAGGATTAGGAGTAGAAGTATTTATGCCAACCTGAGCAAATGAGAAAGTTGAAATCAGGAAAATTCCTGCAGAAATTACATTTTTTTTCATTGTGTTGTTTTGTTTTTAGAATGTCTGTTTAATCAAAAAGCGAGAAGAAGGAAAAGTGATAATTCACTTCCGATCTCAACTTATTGGTAATTTAGATTATTATACCTGTATAGAAAAGGTATAGGAAGGGTTACAGTATTTTTCATCATTTGTGTTGTGTTTTTATAAGGCTGCCAAAATTGTATAGAAATAAGTATAAAATTTTATAACGTGATTTCTAAATAAGCTTCCGAATATTTTATCATTTGTTTTCGCTTACAAATCAATAAAAATATTCTATCAGAAACAAAAACCCGAGGTACCAACAGAGTACTTCAATTTTTAACAACCTGTAAATCAAAACGTTAATTAATTACCTAGATTATTCCGGAACCATACAACCATATCATCTTTTGCAGGTACGGAAAGTCTTTTTCTTAAATTGTATTTGTTATTTTTTACGGTCTGGACAGCTTTAAAAGTATACTCCGCAATATCTTTTGTATTAAATCCCAAATAAATATAAGCGCTAAGAATAAGCTCAGAAACTTTAAGGTTAGAATTGATTTCTAATAACTTTTTCTGAAAATCCGGATATTTTTCCTGAAAGTGTCCCCAAAATTCAGGGCTGTTGTTCTTAGCCAGATACATTATTCCATCAAATGCTTCACTGGTTTTCTGCCCCGATAATAAAGCTTGTGTATTTTTTTTCTTTTTACTTGAAGCCAATAGCATCCTATAAACTAATGGAATCATTGTGACAGCACTCCCGATCAATAAATAATATATAATAAGATTTTTCTTTTTTCTTTTTTTGTGTTGTTTTGCTAACATGCTAAATTAAGTACCATTGATTAATAATTCTTAAAGACATGAGTAATAATGGCGTGTTTAAACCGCAATTATTAAAGATGAATTGTAGTCGATTGCTTAGGCCCAATGTCTAGCTGCTCGTTGTACAATATCATTTTAAAGTAGAAATATGCATCCTTTTTCATCGTGTTTTAAGTTTTTGTGTTAATAAAGAATTTTGAAATCTAAACCACAAAGCAAGAGAAGTCAGAGTTGAAAACAAAAAAAATAAGGTACCAACGAGGTACCTTTTATGCTAAATACAATAATAACAGCTACTTAATCACTCAAATTGGTTTTATGCAGTGAATATCTTTAATTTTTTTATAATAGAAAATCTATCCTTTTCCATTAAAAGATTGATTGGTAAATTTGTGCTGAAATTAGGCCTTACCTAAATGATTCTCATCCATAGTGTAATATCTTCCTGCTGAGGAACATTCAACCTTTTTCTAAGATTATATTTATTATTTTTTATCGTCTGTACAGCCTTAAAAGTATATCGGGCAATATCTTTCGTATTAAATCCCAAGTAAATATAGGCACATAAGATGAGCTCCGACGTTTTTAAATTAGGATTAATGATCAATATTCTTTCGCGAAATTCGGGATATACCTCCTGAAAGCGGCCCCAGAATTCCGGGCTGTTTTCTTTTGCCAGCTGTATAACTTCTTCAAAACTTTCATTTACTTTCTTCTTAAGTGCTCTTACCTGTTGATCTTGCTGTAAAATAGCTGCTGTATTTTTTGTAAGTAAAAAGTCTTTTTTCTTATTTTTCATGTAATGTGAAAAACTTAACACACTGATTATAATAATAACGCCTAAAAATAGTCCCCCTAAAAGATAATACAGCTTCATGTTTGAATTTTGATTCTGTTTCTTTTCATCATTAATAAACTTTTTTTCAGTAGCCTGTATGGCTATTATATTATTTTCAGCTAAACTATCTCTTAATTTTGTGTACTTCAGTAAATACTCATTAGCTTTATAAACGTTGTTTTGTGAACTATATATTTCAGCTATGTCTTTATAATTCTTCATTACATTTTTAGGTCTCTTCATTCTCATGGATGCTTCGAGGGAATTCTCATAAAACGCCAAGGCTTTACTGTATTCACCTTTATACTTATAATATCGACCCGACATATAATTAAACACCAAATAATCAAAAGTTTCCGTAGATTTTTTTAAAAGACTTTCAGCTTTATCCAAGTAAAATTTCGCGGAATCTTTGTTCTTTTTTTGGGTGATAAAATAATCTGTAAGATTAGTTGCTTCCACTACCCGGGGAGAAATCTTATATGCTTTGTGGACATAATAGTACATTGAATCATTATCCTTGAGCAATCCAAAATTGACAGCTTTACTTCCGTAAATAAAATGGAGCTGTTTTTGTTTCTGTTTTTTGTCCTTTAATTTAAATGCCTCTTTTAATGCCTTATTATAATTTTCATTTGACTTTTCAGTGAAGCCTAATGCATAATAGTTTTTTCCGTACCATGTAAATAATGATGATAATAAAGCTGGGTCATCTCCGTATTCGGAAGTCAGATCTTCTGCTTTTTGCAGATATTGTAGCACTTCATCATATTTTCCTAGAGAATGCAGAAAACCTGCAATATAAATATATCCCCGTGCTTTTCCCTTAGCATAATTAATTTTCTCTGACAGCTTAATTGTTTTTTTACTGAACTCTATACCTTCATAGAACTTTTCTTCCTGAAAATATTGATAGTACTTATCTTTCTGTAACTGATCTATTTCGGACGGGGACAACTGCTGAGTATAAAATACACAGGACAGGAACAAAAAAAAGGGCAATATAAAACGGTACATATATTTTTAGATAACACATCTGATAAGCAAGTTATTCTGAGCAAGATTTAACAGTCACAATCAGTACTTACTAAAATTAATAAAATTTAACCATTATTCCATATAAATAACGATAATTTAAAAATATGACTGTTATATTACTGTATTCTACGAAGTATACGCCTAATATTCAGAATAGATAATTAAATAAACATTTTCAACACATTAAAACAGAAAATTTTAATTTTAAAAGTAACCGTTACCAATAGACAGCATTAGATATACAATCTCTGTAGCCGGCAACGTAGTGACCAAGGTCCGAAATGGATGGCTACAGAGGACAAGAAAAAAGGATCTTCTATAAAAGATACCACATTTCTTCCGATGGCAGAAAATTTGTAATCATATCAATAAAAATATCCTATGAACAATACAGTAAAAATAGCGTTAGCCCTGGCGGCAGGAAGTTCTTTACTTTATATGGGTCTGCGAAAAAAAAACAAAAAGAAAGAGGTATTTCTTGCCCCCGACGGAAATACTTATAAAGAAAATGAAATTTACCGCACTTATGACAACAAATTGTTTAAGAATGGTAAAGAGTTTCATTTTGAGACTCCTGAATTAGATGACCACTTTCCTAAATCAAACACCTTTTACGGTACAATGAATGGGAACACTCATTTAAAACAACAAACGGCAAACAAGAATGTTACTTACCATCATAAAGGGGTAAGGCATCATTAAAGCTTCACCCCTATTACCAACCACAAAAAATAGTATTATGAGAAATTTATTATGGCTTGTTGCAGTAATCTGCATCGTTGTATGGCTATTAGGAATGCTGGGGATTATCCCTGGTATGGACACCGGAAGTTTAATTCATACTCTTCTGGTTATTGCTGTTATTGTTATTTTGATCAATTTATTTACAGGACGAAAGCCCCTGAATTAAATATCAGGAAACAACCAATAAAAGGATGCTACTTGGCATCCTTTTTTATTTGTTCTCAACACAGGGAATCCTTCGTTTTACTTCAGAGAATAATCTCACCCATCCAATTCAGTTTTTGAGCCTAAAATAAAAACATGAGAATGCCCGGATTTCACATCCAATGTGACGGTTTTCAACGCATTGAATATTTTCGTAAACATTTGGAATCCAACCACTATTCGCAATAAATCACTTTTTAAGGTAGGTCATCATACTTGGGTTATTGCAGCTGTAAATGGCCTTACTAAAATTATAAATTCTCTTTATATTTCACCAATAGATATTCAATTATTCTTTTCCTTATATTTACAGAATATACTAGTTATTATGACAAAAAAAGTTGTCCTTGTTCAAGATAATGAAGCCATCTTGGATATAATGGATCAAGTGTTGAAAGAAGAAGGTTTTGATGTTACTTCATCATTAACAACTGAACCGATTGAAAAAATCGACGAGATTGAACCTGACGTCGTTATTGTAGATGATTATATCAAAGGAAATAAAAAGGGATCAGAGGTCATCGAAGAATTAAAATCTGTGCCGGAAACAGAAGATATATCAGCTGTCCTGACTTCTACGGCTCATGATTTACCCGAGAAAGCAAAAGAATGCAAAGCAGATGACTATATTGAAAAACCATTTGATATTGATCACATGATAGAAGTGGTTAAAAAAAATTCTTAATCAGGTCCATACTCAACCTGGTTAAAAAAATTGGTTGTGTGTCGCAAGATAGAAAGAAAATTTACAAACTGCCGATATTAGTTCCCAAATTAGGATTTATTTACCTTAATGCTTCTATAGGTAGTTTCAAACATTTTCGTTCGTTTGTTCACCACCCTTTTCAATATTTGATTTTAATTATTCTCAAATTTCACTGCGGCATTTCTGTTACCCAATGTAGCAGCAAATTCGGTCGGATTGTCAACATCTCCAAGTTTTGTATAGCTGTATGTGGTATTGAAGCTCCTATATAAAATAACACCATTAATTTCCGAAATTCACAAAGTGTGGGATTTCTGTCCCTAAGTCATTCACTGGCAACACATTGTTCCGGTTGCTGTTAAAATCAAAAATAGAATTATTATCGAAAGGAACACGGGGATAGTACGTAAAAGAAATTTGAATTCTATTGAAAACCAAATATGGATTATTTATCAAAACACCAATTCCTATTTTAGTGTTACTTTTTGTTTTCAATAATTTATCATCAGGCATACCCAACCACCCAACTGCAGCAGTCAGATAGGGACTGAAATGAAAATTCTTCCAGGTTTTATTAATAAAAAGCTGAAGCTGATATCTCAAAACTAATTTCTTTGTTCCTATATAATCTGAATTATAAACAGGAAATTCATCTGCAGAGGAAAGATTAATTCTGTCTTTATAAGAATAATTATGCTGCGGATTTCCTAATGCTAAAGTTGGAGAAAAGAAATGTCTTGCTTTGGCAAATTTCCAATCCATAAGATTAGTAAAATAAATTCCATCTAAACGAAAAGACTCACGGTTTTGACTGTCTTCATTAAAAAACCTTCCAAACTGAGCTTTCACATTGAAATAACCGATCTTTATAAAATTACCATACGATGCAGAAACTCCCACGTAAGGCTTCACCTCATTACTTCTTGATAAAACTCCGGCAGTAAGATTCATTGAATTGCCATAGGCAATATCTTCCGGCAAATTATATTGAAAAATATTCTTCTGAACTGAAAAGTTTCTGTGAATAAATCCGGCAGACATCAGAAAACTGCTGTAAGAGCTAAAATATTGATATTGGTCAATTCCCGGACTGTCTTTATATTGATAATTCTGGAATCTTCCTATCAATGCAATATTACTGTCGACTTTTTCATTTGAATCAGATGAAACAGGGATTTGATAACCACCCCATAAATCCTGGCTGTACACCTTGATCTGCACTTCCGGAAATGTGGTGCCTGTCTCTACTGGAAGTGAAACATTCCGCATAAAATATTCGAAAGTAAAACCACCTGCCCATTTTGTAAGGGGTGAGAAAAAATCTCTTCTGACATTGAAATTGATTCTTTCATTTTTCAAAAAATCACGTTCTCCCAATATCTGAGCATTAATATAAGAACCCCAAAGGTTAAATGCAGTATAGCTTCCTAAAAGATAGTCCTGCTTTTCTTTGGAATCATTTCTATAAAGCAAATTCAATTCATGTCCTAATCCCAATAGATTTTCTTCGGAAACACCTAAGCCAATTTTACTTCCTGAATAACTGACTCTCGGCTTTAGACTCCAGGAATCGAGAACTTTTACCACAACATCAATAGAATCTTTGCTGGAAGTACTGTCGGAAACACTAATATTCACTCTGTTTATAAAAGGCATTGCTCTTAGCAAACGTTCAGATTCGTAGAGTTTCTGAGCATTATATTCTTCACCTTCCTGAAAAAGTAAATAATTATTAACAGTAGAGGTTCTTGTATTCGCATGAAGGTGATTGGTGAACCAATCATACCATCTGGATTTTTCCTTTTTTTCTTTTGAACCATATCCAAAAGGGTCAATTGTTTCTATCCTGATATTTCTGATATATTTCCCATTGTGAGTCTTTTGTAAAAGTTTCTCAGTTCTTGTTTTAACAGAGGCAGAATCTGCCTCCCTACGAAATATAAAACGGTGAATAAATTTGGTAACTTTTCTTTTATCCGAAAAGTTTTCAATTTTATAATAAAGTGAATCCTTTCTTTCCTGTGCACTTAAAAAGAAAAAACAATTTAAAAAGAAAATAAGAATTACGGCCGATTTGTTCATCAATAATTAAAAATTAAAATTTAATATCAATTAATAAGCCAATATAGGGTAATATAATAATTTAGTTGCACCTTCTGTTTCCGGCAATTACCCATACAATTATGATGGGTGCTTCAATGGTCTAATTAGGGGATTTTTATTGGAATTTAAAAGCTTCGGAATGAATGCGATACGTAACTCTGCCAAGTAACGGTTAAAAATTAATACCTGACTTACTGTGGAAAAATATTTACCTGCAGGTAAAATGATCGATTTCCAACTACCAATGAAGCATTAACACAGACCGGAGTAACCCGGGGAGAAACATCCAGACAATAGCACCTTGGCCGACCACAGGTGGCTCTACGCGATTCATGATTCAGTAATTCAGCTTGGAAACTATTAATTAATAGAATTCTTTATCAGAAAATTTGAAATCCTGTATTGTAGGCAGGGGTCTTATTAAAACTCTTTTTTTTCTTGCTTTCAATGCTTTGGCTGAACCTGATATTTCATCAGTTTCGGTTCTGATCCCTGTAACCAAATCAAATTTGGTTTCTGTAAATATGGTATTTTCATCAGTATAACCTTTGGTTGCATTATTCGTGAGCTTATTGACATAAATTAATTCAAAATTACCATTTTGATATTTGAAATCATATGTAATATTCCCGCTTTTAATTTCACTCCACATTTTTAAAATCCCGTTTTCAATAAAGAAATCGGGAATTTGATATCCATTAAATTTACCTTGGTTTTCGACGGGATATTGCGGTTCGATGATTTGAGTTGAAGATACAGCCAAATTTAATTTTCCATTGGGTTGAGACAGAAAAATTTGTAATCTTAACGGTCTTGTCTCGTCTACTGTATCCATTTTCACGGTTATTTTATCCATTTTGCCGTCATTATTTAAGTCACCGTTTTCTTCCCTGACCTGATACGTATAATTGTCTTTAGTCTTAATATTTTGGGAAGATAAATTCATTGGGACTAAAATTAAAATGAATATAAAGTATAGGTAAATGTTGTTCATAATTCTATTCATTTATTTTTGGTTTTTAATGGCTATATCACCTAAGCTATTTTCTGAAAATCTCAACAACAATTAACAACATTATTTTACCGTATAAAAGACAGAATTTCATTAAATGGTTTTCCGAAGATAACTCCATATAAAGAAACCACAAATAAAACAGCTATAATAATTAAAAAAACGGGCTTATATCTGAATACCAGCCCTCTCTTTTGAGTATATCTGTAATTGATGTATGTACCGATTAAAAAAAGCCCCGTAAATAAGAGTATAAAATAATTGACCTGCATACCATATTATTTTACTTTGTCGATTCGTACTTCAACAGGATAAATTGATGATTTTCCAACTTCAAATGAAACTTCTACTTTATCATTCGTTGTTAGGGGTTGGCCATCGTTGTCGTAGAATATTGTTTTATCGGAACCACGTCCTGCATCTTCAGGAACAAAAACACTGTTGTGTCCATCTTGTTTCCAATCCATCTCTACTGGCGTAATTGTTTCTCCGTCATCGCCAGGTGCTGTATTCACATATACGGTTTGAGGCCTGTCAATGTACACCGTCATTCCCGCGGAATAATTCAAATAGCCTGTAATAGAAAAACGTTTGCCTTCATTCACCTCTTTGGCTGCGATTATTTTTTGGACCGCTGTTTTGGACGATTCTACTGGTCTTCCTTTCTCACGGTTTTTACCACTTTCAAAATAGGAGCACGATGTGGCTGTTAATAATGCTCCTGCAACTGCTGCCATTACCAATAATGTTTTAGTTTTCATATTATTTTTTTTAATGATGTTTTTGGTACCGCATACTACTTATGGTTTCTCCATATTCTCTTCGTAGCCTGAACTAATTCTCTGACTAATTAATGATTAAATAACTCAGCAACTACTTCTTCCAATTTTTTCTGTAACTGACCTGTTTCAGCCGTTGTCACTTTTCGGTTGATTCTCATATCATTTCTAAGTTTCAGATAATAATCCAATTCATTTTTTGTCGTTGCAGGTTTGATCTGATGAAAATTTGAGCCTATCCAATAATCGCCTTTACATTTGTCATTATATAATTCTAAAAATATAAAATCGTCCTTTTTATCTCCATTGATGTCCTTGATAACGAACGCAGGAATAGTAAGATCACAACCTTTGACAGTCAGAACAGATTTAAACTTTGAAACCATCTGATTTGTTTCCGGGCTGATAAAAAAGTAGGTTAATGATGATGTCTCTTTATCATCTCTCTCTACTGTGCAGATTGCCAATACAACCGGATCATTGTCTGCTTTTGTGATATAAGCTTTTTTTAGCGTGACAGGAATCAGCTCTCCAGTATTATCATTTTTTATTTTTGAAGGCACAATCTGCTTTGCATAATCAAAAGTGTCCTTTCTCCAGTCCGGAAATGTACTGGGGATAACTGCTTTACTTTTCTGTGCAGTGGCACTAATAAATAATAACAGAGATATGAAGAATAATAGTTTGCTATTTTGTGTCATTTGTTATGTATTTAAACTCTGTAATATATCACATGATTGCCGAATTTTTTCAAAATTTTTATTTAAGCTGAAAAGAAAACATAGCAAAATTCAAGAGAATATTACCATGTTAAAATACGAAAAATATAACTCATTAAAGAAATAGTAATTTTATTATGATGATACCCCTAACTATCCTCATGGATGAATTGGTTTACATCACAGAGATTTTTTCCAAAATCTGTATCCTGCCGAATAGATCCCAAGCTCTTCCATTTTTTTAATGTAAGATTTTTCAAACATTGACAATTTAATTTCTGTTGCATCTACCGATCTGGATATTTTATTTCCCTGTGAATCGAAAGAGATCTCCTCTTCTTTATGATCATCTTTAAAAAGATAATAGTAGAAAGTTTTACCCTCCCAATAAGAAGCATTTGGATCGTTATCATCAACAGCAAGTTTCTTGCAGTTCTTACTGATATAGTCTTTGATCTTATTAAAGTCAGCATTATTTTTTGAAGTCTTTCCCACTTCAAGATACATTAAGTTGCCTTTACGGTCTTCCGCCATATCTATTTTGGGGAATGCTACTGTATTTAAAATAGCTAGCTTATCTTTTTCAGGATCATACGCTACCGTCTTGTATCCATAACCAAATATTTCGGTTGGTTTTTTATTTCTTACCATCCAGTCATTGGTTGATTCCAAAGACAGGTCTGTAGGGAACCTCCCATCTGTTTTATAGTAACCTAAAGTATCTTTGACAAAAAATGCATTATCTAGAAGATTCAGGGCTTCTTTCTTATCCATACTTTTAGGATCTTTCGAAATGATCTCATTGGTTTTTTTAATCTTGTTCATATAAAATTCTGAGGCATTAAAATCGTTTGATATTTTTGCCAGATCAACAATTTTGTTGTCTTGAGAATGACAGGATGTAAGAAGGAATAATGCGATGATCAGGTAAATTTTATTTTTCATGAGTTATTGATTGTAAGATATAAATTTATAATATTATTTGGTGACAATGATGATACTTAATAAATCAGTTTCTTTACTATCATTTTATATAATATACTCAGCATTTAAGATAACAAGAGATCTTCAATGATAAAATCAAGCTTTCATCATTAACTTAGAAATCCAGGCCAGGATTAATAGATGAAGATGATGAGGAAAATGTTGATTTTTGATTCAATGTCAGGCTTCAATTCAGTATACCTTTTTTCAAAATTTTCAGATTTTCTTCCTTTTTCTGGATTTTAAACTCAGGAAGTTTTAATTTTTCCTTTTAGAACCGGAAATCTATTTTTTCAGTCAGGAATACAGAAGTAGATACCTCTGTAATTAAACAGATCATATAAATGGTAACCTATTTGATTTTTCTGACACTAGCATAAAAATAAAAAACGCTGTAAACATTGATGTTTACAGCGTTTTAGCTTATTTTGGTCCCCCAACTTGCGGAGAGAGAGGGATTCGAACCCCCGGACCTGTTACAGTCAATAGTTTTCAAGACTATCGCAATCGACCACTCTGCCATCTCTCCTGAATAACGGCTATACCGTTGTTTTCAGTGGTGCAAATATAAAACGATTTTACAGTTCTGCAAAACTTTTCTGCGAGAAATTTTAACTAAACCTAATAATAGACTTAAAATCAGGGGAATTATTTTTCTAGGACACCCTGACCTCTTCCCTGTCTACTATAGCAATGAAACTGTTTTTTATAAGATCTGATGGATACACAAACTGATCTCCATTTTCTCCCTTCACTACAATAGCCGCCTGTTCATCGTTCAGGCATTTGTCCAGCTGGCTTTGCATTTCATTCAGTCTTCCATCCTGGATTTCAATCGTATAGGTTCCTGTTATGTGCTTTATTTTTATGACTTTCTTGTGCATATTATTTTTTTTGATTGGGATTTAAATTTAGGAATTTTACTTAAAGTAGCTAAGGGTTTAATAAGCTTTTGTAACTTTTGTGATAAAAAAGAAGATAAAATACAATAAAAAAAGCGTACCCGGTGGGTACGCTTGTATGATAATAGGTTGAATATTAATGTAATTCAGCCAGATATTTCTCTGCATCCATTGCCGCCATACATCCGCTTCCTGCAGCGGTGATCGCCTGCCTGTAAATATGATCCTGAACATCTCCTGCAGCAAAAACTCCCGGAAGATTCGTTCTTGTAGATCCTTTTTCAGTAAGGATATATCCGTTTTCGTCAAGATCAATTTGTCCCACGAAGATATCTGTATTCGGCTTGTGTCCGATCGCGATGAAGATACCTTCTACGTCAACGGCAGAGGTTTCCTGCGTTTGGTTGTTGATGATCAGGGCTCTTTCTACAAGGCTGTTTTCACCTTCAATACCAATCAGCTCATGATTGAATTTCACTTCAATATTCGGAGTATTTTCTACTCTGTGGATCATCGCTTTAGAAGCTCTGAAAACATCTTTTCTTACCAGCATGGTTACTTTTCTCGTAAGCTTTGCAAGGTAAGTTGCTTCTTCTGCTGCTGTATCTCCCGCTCCTACTACTACCACATCTTTTCCTCTGTAGAAGAAACCGTCGCATGTAGCACATGCCGAAACACCTCCTCCCGCGTATTTCTTCTCATCGTCAAGGCCAAGATATTTGGCTGTAGCTCCTGTAGAGATAATCACTGTTTTTGCCAGGATCTCTTTATTCCCAGCATATAATTTATGAACACCGCCGTTTTCTTTAGAGAATTCAGCTTTGGTGATCATTTCATAATGAACTTTAGTCTCGAATCTTTCCGCCTGCTTCTGTAGATCCATCATCATTTCAGGTCCTGTAATCCCTGCCGGATATCCTGGAAAGTTATCAACTTCCGTAGTTGTTGTTAATTGTCCGCCCGGCTCCAAACCTGTATACAGTTCAGGTTTTAAGTCTGCTCTTGCTGCATATATTGCCGCTGTGAAACCAGAAGGTCCAGATCCAACGATCACACAATCTAAAATATTTTGCTCCATAAATTTACTTTGTTCAAAAAGATTTTAATTCAGTCCGCTAATTTCGTAATTTTTAATGTTTTATTAAAGTATTTTTAATGATACTTGTCAATATCAAATATGTGAACTGTCGATAAATTGTTCGTGTTTCGGAATGCAGGTTATAATGTGCAGTTACGGGCTATTTTCATTCTCATTCTACCCCTACAACTCTCATACTCTCCCACTCTCAAACTCATCAATTCATTACACCTTCATTTTAATTTTATCCACATTGATAATCTTATATACCAGCTCCTTAATCAGTTCAGCTTCTCCCATATTCACTGCACCAAGTCCCTTGCCTTTCATATCAAACTCTCTTAAAATAGAAATGACCCTTGTGGCATGTTTTAGTGGATACAGTCTTGCACTTTCTGCATAATCTTTAATAAAATAAGGGTTAACCCCCATCTGCGAAGCAATAACCTGTGGCGGCTGTCCGGCCATAGTCTGGTAAATGATCACATTGGAAAAGTAGCTGTAAAGGCTTGCCAGCATCATAACAAAAGGATTGTTCTTTGGGTTTTTACCCATAAAATGAGCAATCTTAAAGGCCGCATCAGCATTTTTGGTTCCTAAAGCCTTCTGAAGCTCGAAAACATTATATTCCTTGCTGATTCCGATATGGTTTTCCACGATCGTCCCATCCAGCATTTCACCTTCTTTAAGGATGATCTTTAGTTTATTCAGTTCGTTGGCAATTCTTGAAAGGTCGTTTCCCAGATATTCTGCAAGCAGATGGGAAATATTCGGAGCTGTTTTAATTTTAAGGCGTGTACATTCATCAGCAATCCATTTCGGAAGATTGGTATCTCTCACCGACTCACTTAAGAAAAGAACCTTGGCTTTGTCCAAAGCTTTTGTGGCTTTTTTTCTGCTGTCCAGTTTCTTATGCTTATGGGCAAAAACAAGCACGGTAGATGGTACAGGATTTTCAACATAGGTTTCCAAAACTCTGTTTTCCTCTTCATTAAATTTCAAATCCTGAGCTTCCTTTACAATGATCACCTGCTTGTCCCCCATCATTGGGAACTGTCTTGCCAGGGAAAGAATCTCCTGATAAGAAGTATCTTTTCCGTATACAACAGTCTGGTTAAAAGCTTTTTCATCTTCCTCCAGAAAGTCGTGTTCTAGCACTTTTACAGCAGCATCAATAAAGTAAGGTTCTTCTCCGTGGAAAAAATAAATAGGTAAAACTTCTTTATTTTTAATATTTTTGAGGATTAAATCTAATTCTTTCATCTTATTAATGGAACTTCCAAAACTGAATTTTCAGGAAACTTTTGATTTTAAATTCAAGAAAGACAAAGATAAGTTTTTTATTTATGACTTGATCCGTAAAACTTATCTTCTCCTTACCCCTGAGGAATGGGTGAGGCAGCACTGGGTACACTATTATCTCACCGTAAAGGCCTATTCTCCGTCCGCTCTTATTACCGAAAAAAAGATCCTTCTGAACGGCCTTACCAAAAGAATCGACCTGCTGGTTACCGAGAAAACAGAACCCATTATCCTGATTGAATGCAAAGCGCCCCAAATTAAGCTTACAGAGAAAACATTTGAACAGACAGCGCGGTACAATTCCATTATCGGAGCGAAAGAAATTATCCTGACCAATGGCCTGCAGCACATCAATGCTTATTATGAAAACGGGCAATATCAGTTTTATAAACCGGAGTAAACTTTCTAACCACCAGTTTTTAATTGACGGGGATCACATTCCCTTCCACCGGAGGCGTGGCGAAAATTCAAAGAATTTTTGACGGGGTGGTTTAAAAAGATACATATCAACCACAAAAGTCACAAAAGCTTTTGAAACACTTAAGTGTATTTAAGTTGAATACACTGCGCAAAGAAGTACACTTAAGTTTTCATGAAAGTCTCTGATTTTCTCCTTATGTGATCTTATTATTTTCAGCCTGGTAAAACTTTTAAAACTAAAGTGCTCTCAAGTGTTTAAAATTAAAAACTTTTGCGACTTTTGTGGTTAAATAAAATTAAAAAAGTTTAAAACATATATGGAAATTAAGAATATCATCTTCGATTTTGGCGGCGTACTCATGGATTGGAATCCCAGATATTTTTTTAAAGACTATTTCAATGACGATGAGAAAATGGAATATTTTCTTGAAAACATTGCCCAGTCGGAATGGAATGAAGAGCAGGACCGCGGCAGAAGCCTGGCAGAAGGCACCGACATCCAGATTAAAAAATTCCCTGAATGGGAAAAGGAGCTCAGAGCTTATTATGACAACTGGACTGTAATGCTGAAAAGTGATATTCCGCAGAATGTAGAGATTTTAAGACGCTTAGGAAATACAGACTATCAATTGTTCGGGCTTACCAACTGGTCTGAGGAAACTTTTCCTTATGCCCTGGAAAATTATGACTTCTTCAAGCTTTTTAACGGAAAGATCGTGGTTTCGGGAACAGAAAAACTGATCAAACCGGATCCTAAAATCTGGCATATTCTGCTGGAAAGATATAATCTTAAAGCCAATGAATCTGTTTTCATCGATGATAATCCTAAAAATATCGAAATGGCCAATTCACTTGGGTTTAGGACCATAAAAATCGATCCGGATACTGATCTGGAAAAAGAACTGGCAGATTTGGGAATTCAATTCTGATCACCTTTGGCTTTACAATATTTTCATCCTCAATATAAGTTATTTTTGGTAATTTAGTTGAGGATTTTAATTAACCTGAATTCATAATTAAAACCTTTTTAATATTTTACCAATTACAGAATATGATACGCAACCTCTTATTAACAGCATGCATGATAAGTGCAGGAACACTTCTCAGCCAAAAACTTAAAACAATTTCTTACCAGGATGGCGCACAGAAGCTGAATGGTCTGGTCACTTCGAATGCAGGTAAAAAGCTTCCGGGTGTCCTGATTCTTCCGGCCTGGAAAGGTATTGATGATGAAGCCAAAACAGCTGCTGCCGAGCTTGAAAAACAGGGTTATATTGCTTTCATTGCCGATATTTACGGAGAAGGAAATATTCCCGCTGATAATGCTTCTGCCGGCAAAACAGCCGGATATTACAAACAGAATTACGATGCTTATCAAAAGCGGATTTCTCTGGCTTTAGAACAATTGAAGAAAAATGGGGCAATTGCTGATAAAATTGCTGTGATCGGATACTGTTTCGGCGGAACTGGAGCTTTAGAATCTGCGAGAGGAAGCCTTCCGGTTGTGGGAGTTGTTTCCATCCACGGAAGCATAGGAAAGGATCAAACCAGAAAAAACGGACCGATTTCCGCAAAGATTTTAGTGGAAAATCCTGCGGATGATCAGGGAGTAACGCCGGAAGACTATAATAATTTAATCAAAGAAATGAACGAGGGTAATGCAGACTGGCAGATTATTACCTATGCCCATTCAAAACATACATTTACCGATCCGAAATCGCCAGATTATAATGAAGTAATGTCCAAAAGAGCCTGGAATCATACATTGATGTTCTTGAAAGAAATATTGAAATAAATTTAATTTTAATATAACGATGCAGCAATGTAGCAGTGTAACAATACTTTACCGACGAATCAAATTGGTTATTGTTACACTGCTACATGGGTTGATTTACAAATATTTTACTTTATTTAAAAAGATGCTTCGACTCCGCTCAGCATGACAGTAAAAAAAAATACAGTTAGTATTAGCGTTGTCATGCTGAGCGGAGTCGAAGCATTATATTACGTAATGTGGTGACAACAAATAGGCAAAATCCGGTAAACATCTGCTCTAGAACTCCCAAACCCACCGACTCTCAAACTCTTTATTCTTCCCTGTTTACCAAATCCATAGAAAACGCAGGAAGGCAGATGGCTATATATTCGCAAGGTTCTGAGAAAGGGTTGCTGTAACGAACTCTTGCTCCTTTTTCTATCAAAATACTCTGTCCTTTTTCAAGAATGACGATTTCTCCATCTATCTCAAATTGCTTTTTTCCTGAAACAATAAGGGTAAACTCATCGAATTCGGGAGTCTGATGCGGTTCGCTCCAATCCGGTGGAGCTACCATGTGGGCAATGGAAACATTTGAATTTCCTGTAGAATTTCCCCAGTGTTCTTCAATTAATTTTCCGTCTGTGGTAGGTACTACAAAAGGTGATGTTTGGATTTTATATTTTTTCATGAATGGTCTTCTTTTTTTATTTCATAGACAAAATTGGTTCGTGTAGGCTCTGCAAAGTAAGCCACTTCCTCTTCCGCGATCTTCTGTCCACCGATTCTTTCCAGAGCCGTCTGGGAACGGAAATTCTCTTTCCCGATATGGAAATGGACTTTATCTACATACTGGAAGATATAATCAAGCATCAGCTTTTTCACTTGAGGATTAATTCCCTTTCCCCATGATTTTGTTCCATAGAAAGTATAGCCAATAAATATGCGGCTTTCATTTTCATCAAAATCGTAAAAACGCGTACTGCCCAAAACATCACCGGAGGATTTTTCTATTATTTTAAAGGCTCCTTCGCTTTCCATGGCTCCTCTGAAAAAGTTTTCAAAAACTTCTCTCTGATAACGCTCTTTATTGGGGTGCTGCTCCCAAACTCTAGGATCGGAGGCTACTTCATATAAAGACTCAAAATCCCCTTGCTGTAAGGGGATTAATTTATATTCCTGATTTTCTAAAACAGGCTGAATTGAAAATTTCATTATTTAGCTTTTTGTTTTTGCAGCGTCTGCCTCTATTTTCTTGATCTCTTTCAGTTTATCTGCAATCTTGATAACAGCATCCGGTTTTGCAGGTTTTAAAGCAACTTCTGCCTGAGCCATATCCCATTTAATCACCAGATTTCCTGAGTTTTCATCGGTTGGGTTCAAGGTGATTTCAAACCATTCCTGTTTGTCAGCCAGTTTATTTACCGGTACTGTTACATCTACCACATCCTGTTTTGGATCGTAGGTATAAGCACCCCACTGCTGGAAATCTTTATTTAATATCACTTTCCATTCTTTTTCTGTAGGAACGATAAAAAGTCCGTACGTTCCCGCCGGAACCATTTTTCCACCGAAATTAACAGACTGTCCGAATGTGATTTTTGTAGATGAGTTAGCGCCTGCTCTCCAAACCTGTCCGTAAGGAACCAGTTCTCCAAAGATCTTACGCCCTTTCACTCCCGGTCTTCCATAGTCAATACTGATTTTGGACATAGAAAACTGCTGCTCTACCCTCTGACGCGGGCTTGCTGCCGGCACTGAGTAATCCTGAGCAAAGCTTAAAGCCGAAGCTGATATGCAAAGTGCAAATAGTAACTTTTTCACGTGTAAATTTTTGCCTAAATTTACAAAAATCAAAATAAAATAGCCTTCTCTAATTCCAATAATTTTTGCTTTCTCCAGATTCCGCCTGCATAACCTACCAGCTCACCATTTGAACCGATAACACGATGGCATGGTATCAGAATAGCAATTTTATTGATCCCGTTTGCTGTTCCCACCGCACGTATTGCCTTAGGATTTCCTAAGAACTCCGACTGCTGTTTATAGGTTCTGGTTTCTCCCATCGGAATTTCACGCAGAAGCTGCCAGACCTTTTCCTGAAACTCGGTTCCGGTAATGTAGATGGGAACGTCGAAAATTTGTCTTTTTCCTTCAAAATATTCTTCCAATTCTTTTTCAAGCTGTATAAAGTGTTTGTGATCTCCTTGTTCGATATCAGCTTTTAATGCTTTTGATAAGGAGGTAAACTGTTTTTCAAAATTCTTCCGGTCGGTAAATTCAAGCAGGCAGATTCCTTCTTCAACAGCACAAGCTACCATTTCTCCCAGAGGAGTCTGTATGGTTTTACGGTAAATGATTTCCATAGTTCTAAATTAATACATATTTGGAATCTCTGTAAAAAAACCTTAAATATCCTTCAGAATATTTTCTGCCTGACAAATATGTCTCACATTATGATAAGTCACAAACCGAAAAGTATCTCCCAGTTTCAGCTTGATCAACCTGGAAATACTGATGTTGGTTTTAGCAGCATTGAGGTCGGTATCTTTTGCTTTTTCCAGCAATTCTATGAGTTGATATTGCTGTTTTATGAACTCGTTCACTACTTCTTTATCCAACTGACTGTTTATCGGATTCATGCTTTTAAAGGTTTTCATTTTGTTAAGTTTTTCCTTGGGAAGCATGCTTTTTGCAAAGTAATTTCCCAACATTCCCGGTTTAAAAATAGGTGTGGGAGAAGTTTTGGAAGAAGAAATTCTGCAGTTGATTTCCGGAATATAAAAATCTCCGTAACGATTTAGGTGTTCCAGACATTCCAGTACACTCCAGCTTTCATCCGAGACCCTGAAATTCAGTTTATCATCAGTTTCCTGCAGAAGGTTCTCTGCGTATTGTATATGTCTTTTAGTTAATGTTCTCAGCTCATCCAGTAATTGCGATGTAGAAATTTTCATTGTTGATTTTTATACAAATTTCGGGATCAGTTTTTTCTTAAATCTTGACTGAACTCAAGATTTTTTAAGCCTCGATAAAGTTTCCGGAGACATTCTGAGGTAGTTTGCAATGTATTTATTCGGGACTTCCTGAAACAGCTTCGGACTTCTTTTCAATACTCTCTGATACCGTTCTTTAGGTGAATGGGTTAACAGGTCTTTTTCTCTTTCAATCTGCTGCAGGACGAGATCTTCTAAAACACCAATCCAGAACCTAAGATTTTCTTCATTGGACTGAATGAATCTGTAGAAGTCTTTTTTCAGAGCTTTTCTTACCACTGTTTTTTTAATCGCCTGGATATAAAAATCTGACGGTTTGCCCGACAAAAAGGAATCAAGGGAAACAATAATATTTCCCGTATATCCGAAACGGATGATTCTTTCTTCGTTTTCGTCCATCATAAAGATCCTGATGCTGCCGTTTTCTACAAAATAAATATCGGTGTCGGTACTTCCTGAAATTTTCAGAAACTCATTCCGCTTGAATTCCTTGCTCTCCCAATGAAGACCACTGTTAAGCAGTTTTTGAATCATTTGATATTAGTATTTGCTGTTCCAAAGATAATAGGTAATTTTAAAATTCCGGAATTTAACCCATAATCACATCAGAATGTTCAGAAAATCAAGCATTATCTTACTGCTTTCTGCAGGTCTTTTCAGCATCAATGCACAGCAGACGATCCCTTTCAGAATAACAAAACATAACAATATCATCATCAAAACCCTGGTGAATAAAAAGGATTCTCTGGATCTGATGTTCCAGATCGCTATGAAAGATGCTTCAATTTCTCCGGAACGGCAAAGAAAAGCAGACCATATTGTTTTTACTAAAGATGAAATAAGCGATCATAACACAGTTGAGATCGGAAAATTTACTCAAAAAAATGTCCGTTTTTCTGACAATCAACTGGCAGGACATGAAGCAGATGGAAAGATCGGAACGACTCTCTTTGAGGGAAAAGCATTTAAAATTGATTATGATACCAACGAATTTGTTATTTATGACCAAAAGCCTGATCTGAGAGGATATCAACCCATTCCGATACTGTATGATCAGGATGCTTTTTACATTGCAGCCGACAATGTAATTGATGGAGATAAGCAAGAAGAAGCCTATTTTTTACTTCAATCCGGATATTCAGGAGGACTCTTATACAGCAACGATTTTGCTGCAGAAAAAGAACTTGACAAAAAACTAAAGATCACAGGAGAAAAAACATTAAAAAATTCAAGCGGAAAAAGCATTATTACGAAACAGGGTATCCTTCCTTTTTTGAAAATAGGAAATAGTGTTTTAAAAGATGTTTCAGCAGGTTTTTTTATCGGTGATTTAAAAAAACAGACGGTTAATTATTTGGGTGCGGATCTGTTGCGAAGATTCAACTGGATCTTTGATGCTGACAGAAAAATGGCATATATCAAACCGAGTAAGTATTTTTCAGAACCCTATTATACAATCAATTAGCGGAGCCTATTTAAAATAAGATAGCTCCTTCCAGTTCCAGAAGTTTTTGCTTTCGCCATATTCCTCCCGCATAGCCTACCAGGTCACCATCTGACCCTATCACTCTGTGACAGGGAATAATGATCGCTATTTTATTGATTCCATTAGCTGTTCCTACGGCACGTACGGCTTTAGGGTTGCCCAAAACTTCGGATTGCTGTTTGTAAGTTCGGGTTTCTCCTGTGGGTATTTCAGTTAAAAGGTTCCAGACTTTTTTCTGAAAATCCGTTCCGGTGGTATAAATCGGTACATCAAACTTCATCCGTTTTCCATCAAAATACTCATTGAGTTCTTCTTCCAACTGCTTGAAGTGTTTATTTTCACCCTGAACGATTTCTGCATTCATCACTTTGGACAAATGGACAAACTGCCTGTCTATATTTTTCCGGTCTGTAAATTCCAGCAGACAGATTCCCTCATCACAGGCACAGGCAAACATCGGTCCTAATGGGGTCTCAATCCTTTTCAGATCAATGATGGTCCGGTGACCTGTATGTTTAGGTGTAGTACCTATTACCTCTTTAAAACGCTCGTTGAAGCCGCTTAAACTTTCATACCCTGATTCCAGTGCCACTTCTATGATGCTTTCGCCGTTTTTTATTTTTTTAAATGCTTTATTCATTCTGAATTTTCTTTGAAAAGACTGGAATGTCATTCCATGGTTTTTCAGGAACCAGCGTCTGATGGTTACCGGTTCGATATTTCTTTTCAGAAGGTCTGCGTCTTTGATTTTTAATGATTCGTTCTGCTGAAGTTCATCCAACAAATCCTGAATATATCGGGGTGTTTCATTCAGTTTTTCGAGCGGCCTGCAAATTTTACAAGGTCTGTAGCCGCTTTCTATTGCTTTTTCTGTATTGATAAAGAATTCTACATTTTCTCTTTTGGGCTTTCTGGCTGTACAGGTTGGGCGGCAGAATATACCCGTAGTTTTTACAGCCATCCAGTAAATGCCTTCAAATGAGGAATCTTTCTCTAAAGACGCCTGATACATTCTTTCTTCTGTAAGCTTTATCATGTTTAAAAAATTGGGGAGAAGCTCCCGGTCTCACCGATGTCTTTTAATGTAGTTTCCAATTGCCCATAAATATAACCATTTAAGAAATTTCCGGATGAAATTCTTTTAACGCCTGCTTTTTTAAGGGTATTAAAATCCGGAAGTTCAGGCATAGCCATAACACTGAACGGAAGTTTTGCAGCAGCGGTAAGGCGTTCAATATCCTGTGTTTCAGTAATGCAAGGAACAAAAATCCCGTCCGCTCCCACTTCTTCTATGATTTTCATCCGTTGCAAACTTTCTTCTGCTGCATTGTCTACACCGAGCAGAAACGGATCTATTCTGACATTGACGAAAATTTCAATATTCTGCTCTTTTAACTTTTGAATAACTGCATTTAATTTATTAAAAAAATCGTCTGCACTTAATAATTTCCTGCTACCTTCAACAATAACACTATCTTCTATATTGATCCCGACAACACCTGCCTTCGCCAGTCTGGAAATGTTTAAAACTATCTCATCAGCCGTTTTTCCATAGCCTCCTTCCAGGTCAACAGATAATGGAATTGATACAGACTTTAAAATTCTTTCAATAATATAAAAATACTCATCAAAGCTTATGTTTTCGCCGTCTTCGTATCCCAAGCTGAATGCTACAGCCGAGCTTGAAGTCGCTACTGCCTGATAGCCCAGTTTTTCATAAACCTTAGCGCTCTGGACATTCCAAACGTTTCCTATCAATAATGGATCATTCTGCTCATGCAGTTCTCTGAATCTCTGAATTGCTGTCATCTTAATTTTTTATCAAAATTAATACAGATGCGGTTTTTGTGCAACCGAAAAACGGACAAGTATTTTTAGGTCATAAAAAAAACCGTAAGAAAACTTACGGAGTTTAAAATGATACTGTCTTTTTCCTTTCTGGATCGAAGTCCAGATCACATTTTTTCAGTTATTGTTCACATCAAATCATCATTTCCCGAGTTTTTTTAAAATTGATTTTGCCCAGGTACTATACATTGGCTTCCTCACATCATCTTTCCAGTTAGAGCCATTGCAAAGAATGACTAAACCGCTTTTAGTAGGCATATGCAAAAACATAGAAGCGCACCAACCATCGTTTTCACCTGTATGCCCGACAGTTGGAAGATTGTCAAAATTGAAGAACCGGTATCCAAGGCCGCTTTCTCCTTCACTGGAACCGGGCTGGACAGGCTGCTCCATCAATCGTATCGTTTCGGGTTTTAAAACTTTATTTAGTTCTTTTGGATCAGCTGTGATGGATAATTCAGCAAAACGGGCAAAATCTAAAATTGTTGTCTGCAATCCTGCAGCAGCCTGTTCAGTAAATATCCTATTTTTTATAGGTTTACCTAATGTATCATACGCTGTGGCGGAATTTGCTTTCATTTCTTCTGTCCAATCGTAGTTACTGTGATTTAATCCCAGAGGCTTAAAAACATTTTTTCTCATGTATTCAGCAAAGTTTTCTTTGGTTCTTTCTTCAAGTAAGAGCTGTGCAAGCGTGTAACCACCACCTGAATATTTCCATTTTGTTCCGGGCTCCATGATAACGCTTACGCTTTCCCTGTTTCTTTTTGTTTTTCCTGATAAAGACTCTTCCAGGGATAACAGTTTAGCCCCTTGCTCAGAGCCTCCATATCCATGTACAGAAAGTCCGGCTGTATGGCTTAGGATTCGCCTGAGGGTAACTTTTGATACATCAAATAAAGATTGAGGTAATTTCCAACGGCTTAAATACTGGTTAACAGGATCATCCAATTGAATCATTCTTTTTTCTGTCAGTTGCATAAAGCCCCATGCAGCGACTACCTTTGAAACAGAACCTACATTAAAAATGGTCTGAGTGGTCACTGGCTTTTTGCTTACTACATCAGCATATCCAATGCATTGTACCCATGCAATTTTTCCGTTTTTAATAACCGCAACAGCGACTCCGGGAACATTACTTTTTTGGGTATATTCCAAACCAAGTCTTTGAATTTCCGCATAGAGCGAATCTGTTTTCTCAGAAGCAACACCAGCATTAGACTCAGCCGCAATATGCTTTGCAGAGGTGCAGGAAAAAAGGATTCCAATACATATAATAATGTATAAGAAATTAGATTTGATGTTTATCATTTAGGCTGTATTACTATTAAAATAATTTTCAATGTCTTTAAAATTTTCGCTGATATTCCAAATGTATGCAATGTACAAATTTCCATAATCAGTTGGTAATTAAAATCTTCACAAAACAAAACCCCGCAAGAATACTTACGGGGTTTGAAATTATATCATTTGAATCCGAAATTACATCGTCTCCATTTTGAAACTCATGCTTTCAATTACTTTCAGGATGGCTTCTACGGTGTCCATGGATGTTAAACAAGGAACTCCGTTTTCCACACTCATTCTTCTGATCTGGAATCCGTCTCTTTCTACCTGCTTACCTTTGGTCATGGTATTCACTACATACTGTACTTTACCTTTCTGGATCAGATCGATAAGGTTCACATCATCTTCTCCTATCTTGTATCCGATTTTACAAGGAATTCCTTTTTCTTCGAAGAATTTAGCAGTTCCTTCTGTTGCCCAGATTCTGAAGCCAACTTCATGGAATCTTGTCGCCAGATCCGCAGCTTCCTGCTTGTGTTTATCTGCAACGGTAAACAAAATTGAACCGTGCATCGGAACTTTTCTTCCTGCTGCGATCAGTCCTTTGTAAAGGGCTTTCTCCAATGTGGTGTCTTTCCCCATTACTTCTCCTGTAGACTTCATTTCTGGTCCCAGGGAGATATCTACTTTTGTCAGCTTTGAGAAAGAGAACACAGGAACTTTTACAAAAACTCCTTCTTTATTCGGAACTAATCCATTTTTGTACCCTAAATCTTTCAGTTTCTGACCTAAAATTGCTTTTGTTGCCAGGTTAGCCATCGGTACTTCAGTGATTTTAGATAAGAAAGGAACTGTTCTTGATGAACGCGGATTCACTTCAATCACATATACATTTCCTTCGAAAAGAACATACTGGATATTCATTAAACCGATCACATTCAATCCTTTGGCCAGTCTCTGGGTATAATCTACCAGAGTATCAATTTCCTGCTGTGAAACATTCTGAGGCGGATACACTGCAATAGAATCTCCGGAGTGAACTCCCGCTCTTTCGATATGTTCCATAATCCCAGGGATAATTACCGTTTCACCGTCGCAGATTGCATCAACCTCAACTTCTTTTCCTGTAATATAACGGTCTACCAAAACCGGGTGCTCCGGGCTGGCATCTACCGCAAATTCCATATAATGGGCCAATTCGCTTTCGGTGTACACAATTTCCATTGCTCTACCTCCCAAAACATAACTTGGACGAACCAAAACCGGATACCCGATCTCACTGGCTATTTTAATGGCTTCTTCTTTTGATGTTGACGTTTTTCCTAAAGGCTGTGGAATTCCCATTTCCTGAAGGGCCTTTTCAAATTTATCTCTGTTTTCAGCTCGGTCTAAATCTTCCAGTGAAGTTCCCAGAATTTTCACGCCGTAACTTGCCAGTTTATCTGCTAAATTGATCGCTGTCTGACCTCCGAACTGAACCACCACTCCCATCGGTTTTTCAAGATCAATGATATTCATTACATCTTCTTCCGTTAAAGGTTCGAAGTATAATTTATCTGAAATCGAGAAGTCTGTGGAAACCGTTTCCGGGTTGTTGTTGATGATAATCGCTTCGTAACCCATCTCTTTGATCGCCCAAACCGAATGAACCGTTGCATAGTCGAACTCAACTCCCTGCCCGATTCTGATAGGTCCTGAACCCAGAACGACCACCTTTTGCTTATCCGTTACTATACTTTCATTTTCTTCTTCATAAGTTCCGTAGAAATAAGGGGTTTCACTTTCAAATTCTGCTGCACACGTGTCTACCATTTTGTAAACCGGTATCACCCCGTTTTCTTTTCTGAAATTATATACTTCTCTCTGGGAAGATCCCCATAAATGAGCGATATTCTGATCTGAGAAACCTAATTTTTTAGCCTGAACTAAAATTTCTTTGTCGAATTGATGAGCAGCTATTTCTTTTTCAAAATCAACAAGTTTCTTTAATTTCCAGATGAAGAATTTATCAATTTTACTCCATTCTACAATTTGTTCCCAATCGTAACCTCTTCTCAGAGCATCACAGATAATGAACAGTCTTTCATCGTCACAAACTCTGATTCTTCTTTCGATATCTTCGTCCGTTAAAGCGGCAGCCTGTTTTGTTTTTAATCCCAGGTGTCTTAAGCCTGTTTCTAAGGAACGAACGGCTTTTTGTAATGATTCCTCGAAATTTCTCCCGATGGCCATTACTTCTCCGGTCGCTTTCATCTGTGTAGACAGTCTTCTGTCCGCTGTTTCGAATTTATCGAAAGGGAATCTCGGGAATTTTGTCACCACATAGTCAAGGGCTGGTTCAAAACATGCGTATGTTTTTCCTGTTACCGGATTCATGATCTCGTCAAGTGTTAAACCAACCGCGATCTTCGCTGCAATTTTTGCGATCGGATATCCTGTCGCTTTACTTGCCAATGCTGATGAGCGGGAAACTCTAGGGTTCACCTCGATGATATAGTAGTTGAATGAGTGCGGGTCTAAAGCCAGCTGTACATTGCAACCTCCTTCAATTCCTAAGGCTCTGATGATCTTTAGGGAAGCATTTCTCAATAACTGATACTCTCTGTCGGAAAGTGTCTGAGAAGGCGCCACTACGATAGAGTCTCCCGTGTGAACTCCTACCGGATCTATATTTTCCATGTTACAAACCACAATCGCATTGTCGTTGGCATCACGCATTACTTCGTATTCAATTTCTTTGAAACCTGCAATTGATCTTTCAATAAGACATTGCGTCACCGGACTGTACTTTAATCCTAATTCAGCAATTTCTTTCAGCTCAGCTTCGGTAGAGGCAATACCTCCTCCTGTTCCTCCCATGGTAAAGGCAGGACGAACAATTACCGGATACCCGATCTCATCAGCGAAACGGATCGCTCCTTCTACTGTAGTTACAATGTCTGATTCCGGAACCGGCTCATTCAGTTCTCTCATCAGCTCACGGAAAAGATCTCTATCTTCCGCTCTGTTGATGGCAGAAAGTGTAGTTCCTAATACTTCTACCTTACATTCCTCAAGAATTCCTGATTTTTCCAGTTCTACCGCCATATTCAGACCTGTCTGGCCTCCTAATGTAGGCAGCAAAGCGTCGGGACGTTCTTTTCTGATGATGTGGCTTACAAACTGAAGGGAAATCGGTTCAATATATACTTTATCTGCGATTTCCACATCCGTCATAATGGTTGCCGGGTTTGAGTTGATCAAAATCACCTTGTAGCCTTCTTCTCTCAAAGACAGGCAAGCCTGTGTTCCTGCGTAATCAAATTCAGCTGCCTGACCGATGATGATGGGTCCTGAACCGATTACTAAAATTGTTTTTATATCTGTACGTTTTGCCATTTTTCTTTTTGTTGTAGAGTCAAGATTCTAGAGCCAAGAGCCAAGATTCCGGACTTTTATTTTAAATTATTTTTAAATGAATAAATCATTCTCTGAATTTCAGAAACTTCACTTAGTAAAGCATTTATTTTTTCTTCCGGTAAGAGATTTAGTTCCCTAACCAAGATTAGCTGTGTCTGCAGTTCAAAAGCTGAACCCAGAGCAACCGCCAGAAAATGATTAAACTCTTTACTTCCATTTCTACCAGAACCTTCCGCAATATTAGAAGGAATAGAAACTGCTGATCTTTTAATTTGAGAAATCAAACCATACTTTTCATCGTTACTAATTTCCTGACAGATAATGTAAACATTTTTTGCCAGTACGATAGATTTCTGCCAGAAAAGTAATTTCTCAAAATTGTGCATCTGTAGTCTATTAATCTTAATTCTTACGTCTTGGTTCTTGTGTCCTGATTCTTGGTTCTTATTTTTTAAATCCCTCCATTAAATCAATGAACTCATCAAACAAATAATTCGCATCTTCTGGACCCGGGCTTGCTTCCGGGTGGTACTGAACAGAGAAGCAAGGATGGATCTTGTGTTTCAGACCTTCGTTGGTTCTGTCATTCAGTGCAATGTGGGTTTCAACAAGGTCTGTTCCTTTAAGACTTTCCTGATCTACAGCATAGCCATGGTTTTGAGAAGTGATGGATACTTTGTTTTTTTCCAGATCCAGTACCGGGTGGTTTCCTCCTCTGTGTCCGAACTTCAGTTTAAAAGTTTTTGCACCGCAAGCCAAACCGATCAGCTGATGTCCTAAACAGATTCCGAAGATGGGAACTTTTCCTAATAATCCGCGGATCATTTCTAGTGCCTTCGGGTTGTCTTCAGGATCACCGGGACCGTTTGAAAGCATAATTCCGTCCGGATCCATCAATAGGATCTCTTCTGCTGTTGTGTCGTGGGAAACTACAGTGATGTCACAGTTTCTTTGAGACAGCTCTCTGATAATTCCTAACTTGGAACCAAAATCCACCAACACTACTTTAAATCCTCTTCCCGGATTGGCGTAAGCTGTTTTTGTAGAAACAGTTTCCACCTGATTAGTTGGGAAAGTTGTAGATTTTAATTCTGCAACAACTTCATTTTCATCAGCTTCAACATTTACGATTTTGCCCTTCACAACACCTGAATTACGAAGAATTCTGGTGAGTTTTCTGGTATCAATTCCTGAAATTCCTGAAAGGTTTTTCTTTTTAAATAATTCATCTAAAGTGATCTGAGTACGGAAATTGGAGGGTAGATCGCAAAGCTCTTTTACGATAAGTCCTTTAATAGCCGGCTCGATACTTTCATAATCATCACGGTTAATACCATAATTTCCGATAAGCGGATAGGTCATGCAAACAATCTGACCGCAGTATGACGGATCGGAGATTAACTCCTGATAACCTGTCATTCCGGTATTGAAAACTACTTCTCCGGCAGTTTCCAATTCTGCTCCGAAACCTTCTCCATGAAATACTTCACCGGACTCCAGTATTAATTTTTTCTTCATTTTATTTATCTCTTTATTCTATTTTTATTCTGTCTAATTTATTTTGTACAATGTATAATGTCGGTTGTATAGTGTATGTTCACTTTGTACATTATACTTTTTACAATTATTTAAAGGTATACCCTTCTTTTTCCAGGGTTTCTTTCAAAATTGCCATTCTTGCGAATACGCCGTTCTGCATCTGTTTAAAAATTCTTGAACGTTCACATTCTACAAGGTCTGTATCAATCTCAACACCTCTATTGATGGGTGCGGGATGCATAATGATCGCACCGTCTTTCATTGCTTTTTCTCTTTCTTTCGTCAAACCATATTTCCTGTGGTATTCGGAAGCGGAATAACTCATTTTTGCATCATGTCTCTCATGCTGGATTCTTAATAACATGAGTACATCTACCTCAGAAATTAGCTGATCTACAGGCAAGTAAGTTCCGTTAATTAAAGCACCTTCATCAAACCAGTCCTCCGGTCCGGAGAAATATACTTTAGCCCCTAATTTTCTTAATGCTTGTGCATTGGAGTTGGCTACCCTGCTGTGCTTTACATCTCCAACAATTCCTATTTTCAGCCCTTCGAATTTTCCGAATTCCTGAAAGATCGTCATCATATCCAGCATGCACTGGGAGGGATGGTTTCCTGTTCCGTCTCCTCCGTTGATCACCGGAATATTAATGTTATTTAACTCTTCAAAATACCTGTCTTTTTTATCTCTGATTACTACCAGATTTACACCCAGGCTTTCAATCGTCTTAACAGTATCATAAAGACTCTCCCCTTTGTTTACAGAACTGTGGGAGGCATCAAAAGGCACTACCTGCAGGCCCAGCTTTCTTTCTGCAATATCAAAGCTTGTCTTTGTTCTTGTACTGTCTTCAAAGAAAAGATTTGAGCAGAAAATTTCTCCTTCAATTTTTGCAGTTTTCCCGTTGGCAAAAGCCAGTGCTTCTGTCAGTATACTGTTGATTCTCTCGGTGCTTAGTTCTGTAATCGTAAACATAATTCTTAATTTTTGAGCATAAAAAAAGCGAAGACAACATCTTCGCTAATAATAATAAATATCGTAAAGGGCGCTTTCGCCCGGTAAATCTAATGATATAAATACTCTTTTATTCATTAGGTGCAAAGATACAAAAATTTCACGAACCTACAAAACCAAAGTTTAAAATAAATTAAAACCTCTTAATCATTCCTTATTTTCATTTATAATTGATAATTTTGTTAAAACTCAAACCTGTTCTATGGATTTAAAAGACAAAATGATTCTCAGTATTATTCAGGAAGACTCTACTTTATCTGTGAAAGAAATTTCAGAAAGGATCGGTCTTACGTTTACTCCAACTTATGAACGCATCAAACAATTAGAGAAGCAGGGTATTATTGAGAAATATGTTGGTCTTTTGAACCGTGAAAAACTGGGTCTGAACATTGTCGTCTACTGTAATGTCCGTCTTAAAGAGCAATCTCAGAAAGTACTGGAAACTTTTGAAAAAAACATTATGAAACATGATGAAGTCCAGGAAATCATCAGTCTTTCCGGTGAATACGACTACATGCTGAAGATCATTGCAAAGGACATTAATTCTTATAATGATTTCGCTGTTAATGTGATCTCAAATATTCCAAATATTGGCCAGTACCATAGTTCTATTGTCCTTCACGAGGTGAAAAAATCCACTAAGTTTAAAATTGATCTGGACTAATTCTTTGCCAGATCAATATACCTTCTATTAAAGATGCTTCGACTCCTCCCAGCATGACATCGCTACAAAATGACGTTTAGTATTAGATTGGTCATGCTGAGCGGAGCCGAAGCATCTGATCAAACTTTTAATCAACTTTAAAAATCCACGTGATTAAAAATTATTAACCCAATAATTTATTCTTCAGTTTGTTGAACTGATATTCTATTTTATCCAGACAAAGATTTCCTATGCTTCCCTGATGGGTATGATTTAGATTTCCAACTTCAAACTCAAATTCATTATTTTCAATTTCCTGCCCTACTTTTACATAAGCATCACGGAATGAGCTTCCTTTTTTCACCTCTTCATTAATCTTCTCAACACTGAAAAGGTATTTGTACTTCTCATCTTCCAAAATTCCATCTTTAACCTGAATATTCGGAAGGGTGTAACTTAAGATTTCCAGGCATTCTTTCAATGAATCGATAGCCGGGAAAAGAATTTCTTTTGTCAGCTGTACATCTCTGTGATAACCTGACGGTAAATTATTTGTCAGTAAGATCAATTCATTCGGCAAAGATTGAATTCTGTTGCATCGCGCACGAACCAACTCAAAAATATCCGGATTCTTTTTGTGCGGCATAATGCTGCTTCCTGTTGTAAATTCTTTGGGAAAGCTTATAAAATCGAAGTTTTGACTTAAATATAAGCATACATCATAAGCAAACTTCCCAAGCGTTCCTGCTAAAGTAGCCATTGCCATAGACAGCATTTTTTCGGATTTCCCGCGGGTCATCTGCGCGTATACAGAATTATAGTTCATAGACTGAAAACCTAAGTTGTAAGTCGTACTTTCACGATCAATCGGGAAAGAGGAACCGTATCCTGCTGCTGAACCCAGAGGATTTTTATTGATAATATTCTTCATCGAAAACAACAGTTCAACATCATCCAGCAATGCTTCGGCATACGCTCCAAACCATAATCCAAACGAAGACGGCATTGCAATCTGAAGGTGGGTATAGCCTGGAAGCAATTTATTTTTGTGTTGATCGGCCAGTTTGACTAAAATCTGGAAAAACTCATCAGTCAAAGATGTTATTTCGCGGATCTCATCCAGCAGATAAAGTTTGATATCTAATAAAACCTGGTCATTTCTGGATCTTGCCGTATGGATTTTTTTTCCGGTATCGCCTAATTTTTCAATTAATATCGCTTCAACCTGAGAATGGATATCTTCTGCTTCTTTATCGATCTCAAAGTTTCCGTTCTCGATATCTTTTAAAATATCTGCCAAAACAGAAAGCATCTGTTCTGATTCTTCACCGGAGATAATTCCGGTTTCTGCCAACATCTGGCAGTGTGCCATGGAACCTTTAACATCATATTTTGCTAAACGTTCGTCAAAGTCAAGATCTTTCCCGACTGTAAATTTGTTGACTAATATATTGGTGGCCAGGTCATCCTTCTGCCATATTTTTTTCATAATATTCTTTTTACAATATTCAATTCGTTTCAACCTGCCCAGCAGAGCATCCTTATTATTAAACTATAAAAAAACATCTCCACATTCAAAAGCCTTCGTCTTTAATTTTCTTTTTTGCATAAATCTTTATTAAAAACTAGACTTTTTTGCCTGCTGAGCCTGGTTAAAACATTTATTTTTTTTAGATATTAAAGTTAGAAATTAGATATCAGTACTAAGGTGTATGTATAATTTTCCGGAATCTAACTTCTAATTTCTAACCTCTAACTTCTCTTTTTATAAAACTTTTTCTAAGATCCTTATATAGATCTCGATTCCTTCTTCAATTTCTTTTATATAGATATATTCATCTGCCGTGTGGGAGCGCCTGCTGTCACCAGGGCCAATTTTCACGGACGTACATGGAATGATGGCCTGGTCAGATGATGTTGGTGAACCGTATGTTGTCCTTCCAATTTCCAGACCTGCCTGAACAAAAGGGTGATCCATCTCAATTTTTGAGGAATTTAACCTTAAAGACCTGGCCTTTAATGATGATTTCATCTGTGACTGAATGATCTCAAAAGCTTCCTTATTGGAATATTCATCGGTAACCCTTACATCCAAAGTAAAAGTGCAGGCTTCCGGAACTACATTATGCTGAACACCAGCGTGAATGCCTGACAATGTAACCTTAACTTCCCCTAAATAATCGGAAATCTTCGGAAATCTGAAATTCAGAATATTGTGAAGATCCTCCATACATTTTACAATTGAGTTATCATCATTCGGATGAGCAGCATGAGAAGGAGTTCCTTTCATTTCCCCGTCTATCACCAGCAGCCCTTTTTCCGCGATCGCCAGATTCATCTGCGTGGGTTCTCCTACAATGGCAAATTCGATGTTCGGAAGCTGTGGAAATAAGGCCTCAATTCCATCAAATCCTGAAATCTCCTCCTCAGCTGTCAAAGCAATCACTAAATTATATTTTAAATCTTCTTTCTCATAAAAATGTAAAAAGACCTGAGCCATGGAAACCAGAGAAGCTCCGGCATCATTACTTCCCAAACCGTACAGTTTTCCGTCCTGCTCAACCGGAAGAAACGGATCTATCGTGTAGGCTTTATTGGGCTTTACCGTATCATGGTGGGTATTCAGCAAAACAGATGGCTTGGATGCATCAAAGTTTTTATTAACTGCCCAGATGTTGTTTTTAAAACGTTTTGCAGGAATATGATGTTTCTTAAAAAAGTTTTCAATTTCCACAGACGTATTATATTCATCTTTGCTGAATGACGGAATTGCAATCAGTTTTTTAAGCAATTCAACTGCTTGAGTCAGTAGCTCTTCTTTACTATAAACAGATTTCAGTTCCTCCATGATGATTTTGTATATGGTTTTTTAATTGGGTTTCTTTAATTAAGAACACCTTGTTTACCTTATTTTTTACAGCTCCGAGAGCATTTTCAAGTTTGGGTAAAATTCCCTTATGAAGTTTTCCCGCTTCTTTTAAAGCAGAAAACTCTTCTGCGGATACCCTTTTTATAACGGATCCTGGATCTTCAACATTTTCCAAAACTCCCTCTTTATCAAAACAATACAATAATTCCACATCATATTTTGAAGATAAAGCCTGGGCAATGACCGAAGCAATCGTATCTGCATTGGTATTAAAAAGATTTCCTTTTTTATCATGGGTAATCGCTGAAAAAATAGGAACAAGTTTTAGTTTAATTAATTTTGAGATCAATTTCCTGTTCACACTTTTCTTCTCAATATCGCCTACAAATCCGAAATCTATCTCTGCATGTTCTCTTTTTTTGGCTTTAATCAAATTCGCATCAGCTCCGGAAAAACCTATTGCCCTGCATTTTTTCTGCTGAAGTTTTGCCACAATATTTTTATTGATTCCTCCTGCATACACCATCGCCACAATATCCAGCGTATCTTTATCCGTAATTCTTCGTCCGTTGATCATTTTTTGTTCAACGCCTAATTTATCAGCCAGGGTGGTTGCTAATTTTCCGCCTCCATGAACCAAAATTTTCTTTTCCTTAATTTCAGAAAACTGCTCTAAAAATTGGTCAAGCAACTCTGGATCGTCGATCAGAGCACCACCTATTTTTATGATGTATAATTTTTCTTTCATTGTCAACGTTTTTGAAATTCTTGCTCTTTTTCTAATCCTTGTCCTTGTCAGGGTTTAGAACCTTGACAAGGATTGATTTCCATTATTTAGAATTCAATTCATCCAAAATTTCTGAAAAAACCGCTTGCGCAGAGAAAATTCTGTTTTTGGCCTGCTGATAGATAATGGAGTTTTCTCCGTCCATTACTTCATCGCTTAGTTCTACATTACGACGGACAGGGAGACAGTGCATTACTTTTGCATGATTCGTATTTTCCAGCTTTTCTCCGGTCAGCATCCAGCTGTCTTTCACTTCCGGCATAGCTGCATAGTCATCGAAAGAAGACCAGTTTTTGACATAGATAAAATCTGCATCTTTTAAAGCTTCATCCTGGCTATGGATCACTTTAATATCTTTTGTAAATTTCTTATCGAGATCATACCCTTCGGGATTAGCGATCACAAAATCAACATCCATTTCCTGCATCCATTCTGCAAAAGAGTTTCCAACAGCCTGGGCAATCGGCTTGATGTGTGGTGCCCATGTCAAAACCACTTTCGGTTTACGGTCTTCCTTCCAGTTTTCTGTGATGGTAATACAGTCTGCCAGACTTTGAAGCGGATGTCGCGTTGCCGATTCCAGAGAAATCACAGGTACTTTAGCGTGCTGCTCAAACTGACTCAGGATACTTTCATTAACATCATCTTCCTTAGACTTCATTCCCGCAAAACAACGTACTGCAATGATATCACAATATTGGTTTAATACTTCTATTGCATCTTTGATATGTTCAACGGTGTCACCGTTCATTACGGCTCCGTCTGCAAACTCCAGATTCCAGGCTTCCTGAGCTGCATTTAAAGTCAGGACATTTAAACCTAAATTTTGAGCGGCAATCTGGCTGCTTAAACGTGTTCTTAAACTTGAATTCAAAAATACCAGGCCTATTGTTTTTCCCTTTCCTTTTTCTGTTTCGGAATTGGGGTTTTCTTTAATTTGTAAAGCTTTTTTTATGATTTCCTGTAAGTTTTCTACATCGCTTACAGAGGTGAATTTTTTCATTTGATGATTTTTTAATTAATTGTGATAATCTTAACCCCATTTGTGGTTTAAACCTTATCTAAAACTACTTTTAAAGCACCGACAAAAAGATCTGTTTCCTCTTTGCCGATATTGAGAGCCGGAAGGATCCTTAAGACACTTTTGTCATTGGAATTTCCTGTAAAAATGTGATGATCGTACAATAGACTTTTCCTCACTTCGGAACAGTCCTGATCCAACTCTACTCCAATCATTAAACCTTTCCTTCGGATGGATTTAATATGGGGAAGGCCTTTAATTTCGTTTTCAATATAATCACCCATTTGCTGAGCATTGACCATAAGATCTTCCTCCTTCATCACATCCAGAACCGCAATTGCAGCAGCACAGGCTAAATGATTCCCTCCGAAAGTGGTTCCCAATAAACCGTTACTTGCTTGAAATTTTGGGTGAATCAAAACACCGCCGATCGGGAAACCATTTCCCATTCCTTTTGCTGTCGTGATCATATCCGGTTCGATCCCAAATTCCTGATGGGCAAAGAAATATCCGCTTCTTCCGTACCCTGACTGAACTTCATCAAGAATCAAAGCTGCATCATATTTTTCGCACAGTTCTTTAATTTTGGATAAGAATTCTGCTGTTGGGATCATAACTCCACCTACGCCCTGAATTCCTTCAATAATGACGGATGAAATTTCACTTCCCTGAGTTTCAAAGATCTCTTCAAGCTGTTCGATATCATTCCATTCAGATTTGATAAATCTTTCAGAAAAATTAACCGGAGCAACAATTTTTGGATTATCTGTCACAGAAACCGCCGCAGAAGTTCTTCCATGGAAGGATCCTGAGAAATAAAGCACTTTACTTTTCCCGTTATGGAAGGAGGCCAGTTTTAATGCATTTTCATTAGCTTCAGCTCCTGAATTACACAGAAAAAGATTGTAATCTTCATTGCCTGAAAGCTTGCCCAATTTATCAGCCAGTTCAGTCTGTAATTCATTCTGAACCGAATTTGAATAGAAAGATATTTTCTCCAGCTGCTCTTTCAATTGAGTTTGATAATGCGGATGATTGTGTCCGATGGAAATCACTGCGTGACCGCCATAAAAATCGAGATATTTTTCTCCTTTATCATCCCAAAGGAAAGATCCCTGGGCTTTTACAGGGTTTATGTTGAATAATGGATATACGTTGAATAAATTCATTTTTTTTGTTTTAATTAATTTCTTTTGTCTTGAAACAAAAGAAACAAAAGTTCAAGACCTGGAAACTTCCGCTAAAAATTATTTCTATTCTCTAAAAATTCTAAAACTTGCGCGAATTCAGCATTTGTTTTTCAGTTCAACATTTTTGTCGCGCTTCAAACAGTAGAATTTTCTTAACGTTCATAGAATTAATTTTCTTAACGCTCCATTTTCCTAAGTCGAATATTTCGGTTTTTCAATTCACAATTGACTTATTGACCATTCACTTTTTTAAAATGCTATCGGCTTTAAGTTCAATCCCAGGTTTTCTTCCCAACCCATCGCTATATTCATATTTTGTACGGCCTGTCCGGAGGCACCTTTTAACAAATTGTCAATCGCTGAGTGAATGACTGCTACATTTCCACTCTTTTCTATATGAATCACACAGCGATTGGTGTTGACAACCTGCTTTAAATCAATTGCATTTTCACTTACCTTCACAAAAGGCTCCTCTTCATAAAAATCCTGATACAACTGAATGATATCTGAAAGTACTAATTCTGTTTTCACTGTAGAGCTTGTAAAAATTCCTCTTGCAAAATCTCCTCTCCATGGAACAAAATTCAGACTTACAGCTTTATGGTTGAATGAAACCAACTGCTTTAAAACCTCATCCACATGCTGATGCGTCAATGTTTTGTATGCCGAAATATTATCGTTCCTCCACGTAAAATGAGTCGTTGCCTGTAAAGATTGTCCCGCACCTGTTGAACCTGTAATTCCTGTTGTATAAACCTCATCCAGCAAACCTTTTTCTGCTAGTGGAAGAAGAGCCAATTGAATAGCTGTTGCAAAACATCCCGGGTTGGCAATGCTTTTTGCTCCTGCCAGATTTTTTTTATTGATTTCAGGAAGTCCGTAGATAAAATTTCTGTTTCCAAATTTTCCTTCCAGACGGAAATCGTTCCCTAAATCAATGACTAAAGTTTCATCTTTAACAGGATTCTGGCTCAACCAGTTCTGACTTTCCTTATGAGGAAGGCATAGGAATAAAATATCCACATCTTGCGGTCTGTCCGTTAAAACCTGCTCACAAACTGCCGCTAAATCCGGGTACAAATCTGAAATCTTTGTTCCCGAATTGGAACGGCTATATAAAAAACTCAATGTCACATTGGGATGAAAAGCCAGCACACGGACCAATTCGCTTCCTGTGTAGCCGTTGGCGCCTACAATTCCTACTTTTTTCATATGATTTTTTTGATCGACAGGAGTTCATCCTATCATTGGTTAAATCCCTCTTTTAAAACTCTTTATTTTGAATTGATCTGGTGGTATATGTTTAAAGAATTGCTTACAATTTTTGTATATCCTTTTACATCTTCTCCCGTCCAGGCTCTGTTGGCTTCACCATAGCTTCCGAATTTTTCAGACATTAAATCATGTTTAGATTCAATTCCATTCAAAACAAACCTGTATGGATAAAGGATTACAAATACTTTTCCGCTGACCGTTTCCTGAGAATCCGTTAGGAAAGATTCAATATTTCTCATCACAGGATCCAGGAATAATGCTTCGTGAAGCCAGTTTCCATACCAGTCGGAAAGCTGGGACTTCATCATCTGCTGGTATTTTGAAAGCGTATGTTTTTCCAATAAGTGATGCGCTTTGATGATCACTGATGCCGCTGCTGCCTCAAATCCTACTCTTCCTTTAATTCCAACAATAGTATCTCCAACATGAATATCACGACCGATTCCATAAGCGGAAGCCAGTTCTTCAATTTTTTGAATTGCTTTCACGGAATGTTCAAAATGTTCTCCGTTTACCGCTACAACCTCACCGTTTTTAAATTCAATTTCCAGTTCTGACGGCTGAGTTTCTTTAATTTGCGATGGAAAAGCTTCTTCCGGAAGAGAATTTCTCGATGTTAACGTTTCTTTTCCTCCAACTGATGTTCCCCACAATCCTTTATTCACAGAATACTGTGCTTTATGGAACTCCATTTCATACCCATAATTTTTCAGGAATTCAATTTCTTCTTCGCGGGACAGGCTCATATCCCGGATCGGTGTAATGATTTCCTTTTCAGGGCACATCACCTGGAAAATCAGATCAAAACGAACCTGATCATTTCCAGCTCCTGTACTTCCGTGAGCAATAGCATCAGCACCGGTTTCAATAGCATATTTTGCAATTTCCTGCGCCTGAACCGTACGTTCAGCGCTTACAGATAATGGATAAGTGTTATTTTTCAGCACATTTCCGAAGATCAGATACTTTACGCAAGAATTATAATAATCTTCCTGAGCGTCAACGCACCTGTATTCTTTCACCCCCAGATTGAAGGCTTTTTTCTCCAGTTCTTTTTCTTCTTCTTTAGAAAAACCTCCGGTATTTACAGTCACTGCATACACTTCATATCCCAGTGTTTCACTAAGATATTTTGCACAGTAAGAGGTATCCAAACCTCCGCTAAACGCTAAGACGACTTTCTTTTTCTCCATTGTACTCATCAATTTCGGACTGCTGAATTTCAGTCCCTTTTACTTTATTATTATTTTCAGGAACGAAAAGCATCGCTGTACACAGACAGTTTTTACGTTCCTTTTTCATTAAAATTTCATAGTTCACACAGTTCTTGCAACCGTTCCAGAATTCTTCATCCTGAGTGAGCTCAGAATAAATTACTGGCTTATAACCAAGATCGCTATTGATCTTCATGACCGCAAGTCCTGTGGTCAACCCAAATACTTTTGCATTGGGATATTTTTCTCTAGATAACTGGAAAACTTTATTCTTGATCAAAGTGGCGACTCCCCTGTTCCTGTAGTTCGGAGATACAATAAGTCCTGAGTTTGCTACAAACTGACCGTGCGACCAGGTCTCGATGTAACAGAACCCCACCCATTTGCCGTTTTCAGTAGCAACCACAGCATTGCCTTCTGAAATCTTTTTCGTTAAATATTCGATGGAACGTTTTGCGATGCCCGTTCCTCTACGCTGTGCAGAATCATACATTTCCTGCTGTATTTCACTCACATACATTAGATGTTCGCATGAGGAAATTTCTATTTCCATTTATTTATCTGAATTTTTTGGCAAATTTAAAGCATAATAACTTTAAAAACCAAATTAAAAAGATATTTTTTTTGTTTTAATAGAATATACAGGTAATTTTATCTTTATTGGAAATTATAATATTGCTAAATTATTATATATTTGCTAAAAACATATAGCTATGGAAAATAAATGTCCTAAATGCAGTGGAAGTACAATTGTAAAAAGCGGAATCATCAACGAGAAACAACGTTTTCTCTGCAAAGACTGCAAATATTACTTTACGGTCAAAAAAATAGGGAAACAGATCGATGACTATTACGTAACCAAGGCTTTACAACTTTATCTTGAAGGATTAAGTTTCCGTGAAATAGAACGGATTATCGGGGTTTCCCACGTTACGATCAGCTCCTGGATCAAAAAATACAATATCACCAGACCACCCCATTCTGAATTCCATCCCGTTTATAAAATATTAAAACAAAATGAATTGATAGAATATATTGCCAAGGAAGACAACATCAAAAACTCCGGGCTTATCATTACTCAGTTTGCAGATAAGTACATGCTGATTAAATGGGAGAGGTTTAAGAAGTAGAGAAGATTCAAGAGCCAAGAATCAAGATGCAAGACATCAGCTTCGGGAGCTTCAGCCACCAGATATACACTCTCACTAATCATCATTTAACTAAAAAACCTCTTCAGACTCATTTATCCCCAACACTCGAACTCTCCAACCCCGTAACTCGTAACTCACATCTAAAAACCAGATCATTACAGCAAAACTATACTATTACCAATAATATATATTAAATTTTTGTAAATAAATTATTAATTACAATTTGGCTTTCACAAAAAACAACGCCAAAAATTGATAATTTATGAAGAAATTACTTTCATTTATTGGATTAGCCTTAATAAGCAGTTCTTTATATTCACAGGGTTCTCCTGATTACGGAGGCGGATTAAAATTAAACCTCAATCCGGAAGGAGATAAGTACATCCGATTTATTTTATGGGACCAGTTCTGGCTCAGAAATACTCAAATGAACCCCGGAAGTATGGTAGCAGGAGAAGCCACCGACAACTCTTGGAGCCTAGGAAACAGAAGATTACGTGCATTAGTATACGCGCAAATCTCCAAAAGATATATGATCCTGGCCCATTTCGGGATCAATAACCAAACCTTCATCAACGGAGGAGCTACAGGCACCACTGGAACAGGAGGTTATGGAAATGGAAAGAAACCACAGCTGTTTTTTCATGATGCATGGAATGAATATGCAGTTATTTTACCTGGAGAAGCCGGAAAATTCAGTTTATCTTTAGGAGCTGGGCTTCATTACTATATGGGACTTTCCCGCATGACCATGGCTTCAACTCTGAATTTTCTTACTGTAGACTCTCCTATTTTCTCATGGCCGTTGATTGATAACTCTGATCAATTTGCAAGACAGCTCGGAATGTTCGCTAAAGGAAAATATGGTAAACTGGAATACCGCTTCAGCTTAAACAAACCTTTTGCAACAGATCTGGTTCCTGTGAATGTTACAGATCCTTCAAGAGCTGCAGCCGTTGACAATAATGGAAATCCTAGCTTTTCAAAAGCAGGTTATGTTGAATACCAATTTCTGGATGAAGAATCCAATACGCTCCCCTTCAAAGTAGGCTCCTATTTGGGGACAAAAAAAGTATTCAATATAGGCGCAGGTTTTTATCATCAGGCTGACGGGACCAGAACTTCTATCAATTCCAATATTGAAAAACATGATATCACGCTTGTAGCAGTGGATGCATTTGCAGACATTCCTTTGGGAAATGCGAAACACAAAATGGCTGTTTCTGCCTATGCCGGATATTATAACTACAATTTCGGTCCCAACTACATCAGAAATCTGGGAACCATGAATATTGCCGCCAATGATCCTAATTTTGCAGGAAACAGAGCTATTGCAGGGCCTGGAAATTTACAACCTATGATCGGAACGGGAAATGTAGTGTATGCTCAGGCAGGCTTACTTCTACCCAACCAAACAGAAAAACCAAAGATCAGAATACAGCCTTTCGCAGCGTATACACACAAAAACTTTGAAGCATTCGATAAATCATCTTCGCAGTTTGATGTGGGTGCCAACTGGTTCATAGACGGACATCACGCAAAAATCACTACGCAATATTCCACAAGACCGGTTTACACCAGTCCTACGGAAAGCCCTTCCTCAAAAGGCGAATTCATTGTACAGTTTCAAATTTATCTTTAAACACAGGATGAACTCAATATCTTAATCCATTAACATCAAAATCAATCAACATGAGCGAAAATCACCACGAAAACTACGAGAATATGACCGACCGGCAGAAGAACCGCACCATCTGGAGTGTGATCACCGCCTCATCACTCGGCACTCTGATAGAATGGTATGACTTTTATATTTTTGGAAGTTTAGCTATTGTTTTAGCGACCAAATTCTTCCCAGCCGACAATCCTACCGCAGCATTTTTATCTACGCTGGCGACTTTTGCAGCCGGATTTGTAGTACGTCCTTTCGGAGCTTTGTTCTTCGGGAGATTAGGCGACATTATCGGAAGAAAATATACATTCCTTGTCACCTTGCTGATCATGGGATTCTCCACTTTCCTGATCGGGTGTATTCCCGGATACGAAACAATTGGATTCCTGGCACCGGTTTTAGTTTTAATTTTAAGACTTTTACAGGGTTTGGCATTGGGAGGAGAATACGGAGGTGCTGCGACCTATGTTGCAGAATATGCACAGCCACACAGAAGAGGCTACTGGACTTCGTGGATTCAGACTACAGCCACTGCAGGACTTTTTATTTCATTAATTGTCATCTTAATTACTAAAAACTCGCTATCTGCAGCAGAATTTGATTCCTGGGGATGGAGAGTTCCGTTCTGGATTTCAATTTTAATGGTGGGAGTATCTTATTTCATCAGAAAAAACATGAAAGAATCTCCGCTTTTCGCAAAGGCTAAAAGTGAAGGAAAAACATCTAAAAACCCGTTGAAAGAAAGTTTCGGGAATAAATTCAATTTCAAATTTGTTTTACTGGCACTGTTCGGTGCTGCGATGGGACAGGGTGTTATCTGGTATACCGGACAGTTCTATGCGATGAGTTTCCTACAAAAAGTGATGAATATAGACTCGATGCAGGTCGATTATATGATGGCTACAGCATTGTTAATGGGAACACCGTTCTTCGTGTTCTTCGGCTGGCTTTCGGATAAAATCGGACGAAAAGCGATTATGATGGCAGGTATGCTGGTGGCGATTTTAGCCTACAGGCCTATTTACGACAGCATGTATAAAAGCGTAAATATCGAAGCTAAAACCGTTGCCAGCAATGGAATCAAAGAGACAAGAAGTGCTGCAATCCATAAAGATATTGCATCGGACAGTCTAATTACATTTCACAAAGAAACTACGTTTACAGACGGAACTTTCATTAAAAAAGACAGCATTGTACACTGGTCTGCAGCCGGTCCTGTCATGAAAGACGGAAAAGCGGAAGAGCCGAAGATTACCAAATCGATTACACTAAGCAATGATACAAGATGGTATCTGGTATTCCTGGTTTTCATTCAGGTGATTTTTGTGACGATGGTTTACGGTCCGATCGCAGCATTCCTTGTTGAAATGTTCCCGGTAAGAATCCGCTATACCTCGATGTCTCTACCGTATCACATTGGTAATGGAGTATTCGGAGGGCTTCTTCCGGCTGTGGCAACCTACCTGGTCACCCAGGGAAAGGATGCAGGGCATGCAACATGGTACCTGGAAGGACTTTGGTACCCGATTGGAGTTGCTGCAGTCTGTTTAGTCATCGGATTGATTTATCTTAAAAATAAGAACAACAATATCCACGATTAATAGAGATAATCATTCAGAAATTTATTAATTTTAAATCTACTAAAATGAACGGATTAAAAAAAATATTAGGCATTGTATGGATTCTGGTTGCACTGGTTGTTGCGTACTTCGGAATTACCGTGATGGGAATCCCTAAAATAACTTCAGGAAAACAGGAAGATCTTGTTTTCGGTATCATTATACTTTTTATACTGGTGCCGATTGTTTCCGGTGGAATGGCTATTTTCGGGTACTATTCGCTGATAGGAGAATATTCAGACGATAAAATTTAATTTATAAACGATTAATGATAATTGATGAGTACCCGCACTCATCAATTATCTTTTATCAATCATCATGTATGAAGAAAAGACACGAACAAAAACTGATTATCCTGAGCATCGGGCTGATGATGGCTTTCAGCATTCCTATTTCACTGCTTTTCAACAGTGAAAAAGATGTTTTTGGCTACCCGATGATTCTGATCTATCTGTTCGCGGTCTGGATGATCTCCATCATTATCTCTTTTGTAATCGTAAAAAAATATGATGAGTAGCCTCGCGTTATTTGCTGTTGTTTTACTCTATCTCGCCCTTTTGTTCTTGGTTGCCCACCTGGCAGAGAAGAAGAGAAGCAAACGGTGGGTGAACAACCCTTACATTTACGCATTGTCTCTGGCAGTCTACTGCACAGCGTGGACGTATTACGGAAGTATCGGCGTTGCAGCTACAAGCGGACTGAATTATTTACCCATCTACATTGGTCCTATTATGATTATCCCTGCATGGATCTACATCAATACAAGGATTGTAAGAATTTCCAGAGTCAACAAAATCAGCAGCCTTGCCGATTTTATTTCTTTACGATATGGAAACAGCAGAAGCTTCAGTGCAATCATCACAATTGTATGCCTGTTAGCCATTGTTCCTTATATTGGGCTTCAGATCAAAGCTATTTCCGAAACTTTTCACCTGGTTACTGAGACTTCAATATCCAATAATATACTAACCGACAATGCAACGTTTGTAGTTGTTTTAATTGCCCTGTTCTCTTCCTATTACGGAACCAGATATGTAGACGCATCAGAAAAACGTTTGGGTATTATTTCCGCCATTGCCCTGGAAAGCTTTTTAAAGCTTTTCTTTATCATCATTTTGGGCATATTTGTCATTTATTTTGTATTTGACGGTTTTTCAGACATCTATGACAAGGCAAGCAAGTTTGAAGATTTTAAAGAAAAAAACACATTTAAGGGAATTGAAGATGCTATGAACTGGATGGTTCTGTGTATGATTTCTGCTACGGCCATCTGCATTCTTCCAAGACAATTTCATACTGCAATTATTGAGAACAGACAGGAGAAGCATATCAAGACTGCAATCTGGTTCTTTCCTCTTTACTTATTGATCTTCACGATCTTCATTTTCCCGATCGCCTGGGGCGGAAGATTAATTTTTGACGGAGAGAAGGTAAATCCGGAGTTCTATTCTATTCTGATTCCACAGCATTTTGACAATACGTTAATCACAGTTTTTGTATTTCTAGGCGGACTGAGCTCATGTATTTCCATGATCATCATTTCAGCTATTACCTTATCCATCATGCTTTCCAATAACCTCATCATCCCTTACGGTTTGTTGGGGAAATTCAAATCTGACAATGAGGTTCAGAATACAAGAAACATTACAAACATTAGAAAATTCAGCATCTTTGCCCTGATCATCATGGCCTTTGTTTTCTATAAATATTTTATCCTGAAAACATCTTTGGATTCTGTAGGACTTATCTCATTTGTTGTAATCGCACAGCTGGCTCCTTCATTTTTCGGTGCGATATTCTGGAGAAGAGGAAGTTATAAAGGTGCCGTAGCGGGACTTCTTGCAGGATTAGCAATCTGCTACTTCGGACTGATCATTCCGCAGTATTATTTCTCGTACAACCAGGAATTCAAAGGGATTATCCGTGAAATGTATGATGTTTTTACATTTTTTAATATTCCTTTTCTAAGCAGGATCTCACAGATTTTTTTCTGGTCCATTTTTGTTAACACAGCTTTGTTTACCATCATTTCCGTAAGTGTTAAAGGCAACTACCGGGAAAGAAATTTTGCAGAATTATATGTGGATATTGACAAGCATATTTTAAATCATGAAAATGCTTTTGTCTGGCGCGGAACTGCTTATGTTTCAGATATCAGGAATATTCTGGAAAGATTTCTGGGCAAAAATAAAACGGAACAGGCTTTAAGGATCTTTAATTTGAAATACAATATCGATTCCAACACTGAAACGGCAGATTCAAGATTTATCAAATTCTCTGAGAACCTTCTGGCAGGAAGAATCGGGACCGCATCCGCAAAAATTCTGATCGAAGGTGTAACGAAAGAAGATAAAATATCTTTAAGAGAAGTTTTAAATATTTTAGAGGAATCTAAAGAAAATATTATCCTTAACAAAAAACTCACCGAACAGTCGGAAGAATTACAGAAGCTTTCCAATGACCTGAGAAAGGCCAACGAAAACCTAATTGTTAAAGACCGTCAGAAAGACGATTTCCTGGATTCTGTAGCCCATGAATTACGAACCCCGATCACTGCCATTCGTTCGGCAGGCGAAATTTTAGCGGACGATGATGATATTCCAACAGACATTAAGCAGGAATTTTTAAACAATATCATCACGGAATCCGACAGGCTGAGTGAAATCATCAACGATATTCTTTACCTTGATAAACTGGAACATGGCGAAATTGCTTTGAATATTAAAGAAAACAATATTCTTGAAACCTACAAAAAAGCTTTAAACCCTCTACTCCATCTGATACAGCAAAAAAACATTCATTTAAGTGAAGTGAATCTTCTGAATCAAACCGTATTTGAATATGATGAAGCGAGAATGATCCAGCTTTTCCAGAATATCCTCGGAAACGCTTTAAAATTTACCGATGACCAGGGAACAATACAGACCAAACTGGCTGAAAAAGAAGATCACCTGATCATTACCATTTTCAATACCGGACAGCATATTCCCGAAGGGGATCTGGAAATGATTTTCGATAAATTTTATCAGTCAAAAAACCAGAATATCTTAAAACCAACAGGAAGCGGACTCGGACTGGCTATTTCAAAGAAAATTGTACAGGCACACAGCGGAACCATAAAAGCAGAAAACAGCGGTCTGGGCGTAACTTTTACGATAAGCATTCCTTACAGCATAACAAAAAATGAAGTTGAACAAAACCAATAACCATCTATGAGAAAGATCATTATTGCCGATGACGAACATAAAATATTAATGTCACTTGAATACAGCTTTAAGAAAAACGGCTACGACGTTTACATCGCAAGAGACGGAACAGAAGTTCTGGAGTTCCTGAAAACAATGGTTCCGGACGTTATTCTTCTGGATATCATGATGCCCAATCTGGACGGATACAGCACTCTGGAAGCCATCAAAGAAGATGAAAGAATGAAAGACACAAAAGTCATTTTTCTTAGCGCAAAAAATAATCCTAAAGATATTGAAAAAGGACTGAAAATGGGCGCTGATGCTTATGTCACGAAGCCCTATTCCATTAAAAAACTGCAGCAGCAGATTGAGGAGATGTTTGAATAGACAGATTCAAGAATCAAGATAATACATCGTCATTGTGAATAAAGCTACGCAATTTCTTAATAATCTTAATTCTTAAAGTTTTTAAGAGCTTAAGTCTCAGCTTTACTTTAGAGATTGCTTCGTCGCTTCGCTCTTCACAATGACAAAAAAAACATAAAACACAAAATTAATATGGACGCAGATAACTTGTTTAAGCAAAGCATAGAAGACAAGGAAAATTTCTGGAAGGAACAGGCTAGAGAAATACAGTGGTTTAAGTTTCCGGAACAGATTCTTTCCAATGGTAAAAATGATTATCCGCAGTGGTATTGTGACGGAAAGCTCAATATGTGCTATCTGTGCATTGATAAACACATCGAAGACGGTTTTGGAAATCAGACCGCCATTATTTATGATTCTCCGGTTACAGATCAGAAAATCACCTATACTTTTGATCAGGCCAAAGAAGAAATATCAAAATTCGCAGGAGGTCTCGTTTCATTAGGTTTAAAAAAAGGTGATACAGCCGTTATTTACATGCCGATGATCCCACAGACTCTGTTTGCAATGTTGGCCTGTGCAAGAATCGGGGTGATTCACAATGTGGTTTTCGGAGGTTTTGCACCGAACGAATTGGTGGTAAGAATCGATGACTGTAAGCCAAAAGCCCTGATTACCGCTACTGCCGGTGTAGAAATAGCGAGAAGAATTCCCTATTTGCCACTTGTTGAAAAAGCCATTGAACTGGCGCAGGACAAAGTAGACAACATTATTGTTTACAACAGAAAACTGGTGGATAACCAGCATGAAATGTTCGACGGACTGATTGATTATGAAGAATTAGTTCAAAAATCAGAGCCTGCAGACTGCGTTTCCGTGGAATCAACCCATCCCCTATACCTGCTTTATACTTCAGGAACCACAGGAAAGCCTAAAGGAATTGCACGCGACACCGGAGGTTATGCAACCGCATTGAAATTCTCTATGAAATATATTTATGGTGTTGAACCCGGAGAAACTTACTGGGCAGCTTCTGATTTCGGGTGGGCAGTCGGACATAGCTTTAGCGTGTACGGTCCTCTTATCAACCGGAATACAACCATCATCTTCGAAGGAAAACCCATCATGACTCCTGATGCAGGTACGTTCTGGAGAATTATTTCAGAATATAAAGTTTCTGCAATGTTTACTGCCCCTACAGCCATCCGGGCTATTAAAAAAGAAGATCCGGATGGAGAACTGGTAAAAAAATACGACCTGTCCCATTTCAAAAAGCAGTTTTTAGCTGGCGAACGATGCGATGTGGCCACTTTAGACTGGTTTGCAGAGCATATAGGAATTCCTGCTATTGACCATTGGTGGCAGACAGAATCCGGATGGCCAATGCTGGGCCTAATGACATTCGACGATAATTATCAGATTAAAAGAGCATCTGCCGGAAAGCCGATTCCGGGATACGACATTAAGATATTTGATGAGAATGGATATGAGCTTGATGCCCATCAGGAAGGTTATTTAATTATCAAACTTCCGCTTCCTCCCGGCGCGCTTTTAGGCATCTGGAATGACGATGAGCGCTTTCAGAACAGTTATCTTTCGCAGTACAAAGGGTATTATTTCTCGGGAGACGGTGCTATTCAGGATGAGGACGGCTATATTTTCATTACCGGAAGAGTGGACGACGTCATTAATGTAGCCGGACACAGGCTTTCCACCTCAGAAATGGAAGAAATTGTCTCTTCCCATCCCGATGTGGCAGAATGTGCTGTTGTAGGAATAGATGATGAACTCAAAGGGCAGGTTCCTTTTGCTACGGTTGTTTTAAAAAACGGAACAATAATCTCTGAGGAAGAAATAGAAAAAGATATCATCAGAATGATTCGCGAAAAGATTGGTGCTGTGGCTTTTTTAAAGAATGCAATGGTTGTTAAACGTTTACCCAAAACCCGCTCAGGAAAGATTCTAAGGAAACTGATCAGAACCTTGCTGGATGGAAAAGATTTTCAGGTTCCATCCACGATAGATGATGAAAAAATCATTGAAGAAATTCAGGAAAAGATCAATGACTATAGGGCTTAAGCCATAAATTAAACATATATTTAATATTAATAAAATTCAAATTTCAAAAAACAAAGGGATATGAGAAATTACTTAATTGAAGATTTGCCACATTATTTTGAAGAGTATAAAAAGTCTATCAAAAATCCTAAAAAATTCTGGGATAAGATTGCAGACCAAAATTTCGTGTGGTATCAGAGATGGAGCAAGGTGGTTAAGTATGATATGAATGAAGCCAAAATCACATGGTTTAAGAATGCCAAATTAAATATCACTAAAAACTGCATAGACAGGCATCTTGCCGTAAGAGGTGAAAAAACAGCCATTATCTGGGAACCCAACGATCCTAAAGAAGAAGCACAGCATATTTCCTATAATGAACTGTATCAACGGGTTAATAAAACCGCCAATGTTCTGCGCGAAATGGGAATTGAAAAAGGCGACAGAGTCTGCATTTACCTTCCCATGATCCCCGAACTGGCCGTTACCATGCTTGCCTGTGCCAAACTGGGAGCGGTACATTCTGTTATTTTTGCAGGATTTTCTGCTTCCGCGGTGGCTTCAAGGGTGAATGACTGTAATGCCAAAATGATTATTACTTCTGATGGCAGTTACAGGGGAAACAAAGTTCTTGATCTGAAAAGCATTGTAGACGAAGCATTGGAAAAAACACCAAGTGTAGAATCCGTTCTGGTTGTGAAAAGAACACACAACGAAATTAAAATGAAAGAAGGCAGAGACCACTGGATGGCGGATCTGTATGAAAAAGCCTCCGCAGATTTCGTGACCGTTATCATGGATGCCGAAGATCCCCTTTTCATCCTGTATACCTCAGGTTCTACCGGAAAACCGAAAGGAATGCTTCACACTTCTGCAGGATACATGGTATACACCGCCTACACTTTTAAAAATGTTTTTAATTATAAAGAGAATGATATCTATTGGTGTACAGCAGATATCGGATGGATCACAGGACATTCCTACATTTTATACGGTCCTCTGCTTAACGGTGCAACCACTGTGATTTTCGAAGGGGTACCTACTTATCCTGAACCGGACCGTTTCTGGGAAGTGATTGAAAAACATAAAATCACCCAGTTCTATACCGCTCCTACCGCCATCCGTTCATTGGCCAAAGAAAGCACGGAATGGGTAGATAAACATGACCTGAGCTCATTGAAGGTGATCGGTTCCGTAGGTGAGCCTATCAATGATGAAGCCTGGCATTGGTTCAATGATCATGTCGGAAATAAAAAATGTCCTATTGTAGATACATGGTGGCAAACGGAAACAGGAGGAATCATGATCTCCCCACTTCCTTTCGTTACCCCAACCAAACCCACTTATGCCACACTTCCTTTACCAGGAATCCAACCGGTATTGATGGATGATAAGCGTAACGAAATTACAGGAAACCAGGTAACAGGAAACCTATGCATCCGCTTTCCATGGCCGGGAATTGCAAGAACGATCTGGGGGGACCATCAGCGGTATAAGGAAACTTATTTCAGTGCTTTTCCGGGAAAATACTTCACAGGCGACGGTGCACTGAGGGATGAAGTAGGATATTACAGAATTACAGGCCGTGTAGACGACGTGATTATTGTTTCCGGACACAACTTAGGAACAGCACCTATCGAAGACAGCATCAATGAACATCCAGCTGTTGCAGAATCTGCTATTGTTGGTTATCCTCATGACATTAAAGGAAATGCTTTATATGGGTTTGTGATCTTAAAAGAAACCGGAGAAGGCCGTGACAAGGAAAATCTCAAAAAGGAAATTAATCAGCTGATATCAGACCAGATAGGCCCTATTGCCAAACTTGATAAGATACAGTTTGTTTCAGGGCTTCCGAAAACACGTTCCGGAAAAATTATGCGTAGAATCCTGAGAAAAATTGCAGAAGGAGATTTCAGTAATTTCGGAGATATTTCTACACTGCTAAATCCTGAAATTGTGGAGGAAATTAAAAATGAAAGGATATAAGATTAATGATATTCAATGGACGGGCTTCGGCCCGTTTTTTTATTTTTTTATTTCCCGCAGATTTTTACAGATGAAAAAAATCAATAGAACCTGTAAAACACCCATTCAGAAATAGGCTGAGCCGATTCTTTCGCCTCATCTTGCTCGCTTTCATAGCATCATTAAAATCAAACAGGTGTTCAATAGACATTTTCAAACATTTTAACATTACATTATAGATAAAACAATAAATTATAAATTTTAATGAATTAATAACAACAATATTGAAAAATATTTATTATCTTTAGGTACAATTTAAAAACTATTGCTTATGTCAAATATATTAGCTGGATTATTTGCACATCACAGCGATTACAAAAAGCTTGAAGCCGATCTGGAAAATTCAGGATTTGAAAGTTCAGATTACATAGTATATCTTCATAGCGGCTCTGATACCTCTCAGTATCTTGCGAGTGTTGCGGTAAAAGATAATAACCAAACTGATGGCGCGAGAAATATTTTCAACCAAAATTCAGTACTGAAGACCTATTTATTCGAGAATATGGGTATTGGAGAGGCACATTACGATCAAATTAAACGATTTATTGATGCCAGAAACAGAGCCGACATCCATAACAGCCCTGATGTGAAAATAAAGGCATCAAGCAGCGGCATGGATTCAGAAGTTAAATTCTGACAGAAAACACAAAATCTAATAACCGGAAATCCGCAGAACGCTCTGCGGATTTTTTATGGTGGAAAAGTTTAAAAAATTTCGTATTTTCGTTTAATTATAGGCATTAGCACAAATGAGTTACGATTTAGAACAGGAAAACAAAGAGATCCTTGCCCGGTATAAGGATTTGATTTCGAATACATACAGGACTCTGGACGAGGAAAATAACAAGCTCATCCGGAAGGCATTTGATATTGCATTGGATGCCCATAAAGATCAAAGGAGAAAATCCGGCGAACCCTACATCTACCACCCTATTGCTGTTGCTAAAATTGTAGCAACAGAGATTGGTCTTGGAGCCACATCTATCGCCTGCGCCCTGCTGCATGACGTTATAGAAGATTCCGATTATACCTATGAAGATCTTAAAAAGATTTTTGGAGAAAAGATCGCCAATATTGTGAACGGGCTCACAAAGATCTCCATTATGAATCACCAGAACATTTCCGTACAGTCTGAAAATTACAGAAAACTGTTATTGACACTGTCTGAAGATTTCAGAGTTATTCTCATCAAGATTGCTGACCGTCTTCACAATATGCGGACACTGGAAAGCATGGCTCCGGACAAGCAGAAAAAGATTGCTTCGGAAACAGTTTATATCTATGCACCTATGGCACACCGTCTGGGGCTGTATAATATCAAATCGGAGCTGGAAGATCTTTCCCTGAAATACAACAATCCTGAAGTTTATAATGAGATCACAGAAAAACTGGAACTGGCGAAAGAAAGCCGTGAAAGATATATTGAGGAATTCAAGAAAGAAGCTTCGGAAAGATTAAAAGAAGAAGGTTTAAATTTCACCATCAAAGGCCGTGCGAAAGCTATTTCCTCTATTTACAGAAAAATGCTGAAGCAGGGAGTTTCTTTTGAAGAGGTATTCGATAACTATGCGATCAGGATTATTTATAAATCGGATGCAAAGAACGAAAAGTTCCTGGCCTGGAAGATCTACTCTATCGTAACGGATGTTTACCACAGCAATCCTTCAAGAATGAGGGACTGGATCACACAGCCACGTTCTACAGGGTACGAAAGTCTCCATTTGACTGTACTGGGACCGGACAAAAAATGGATTGAGGTACAGATCCGTTCCGAAAGAATGGACGAAATCGCAGAAAAAGGAGTGGCAGCCCACTACAAATACAAAGAAGGCTACAAACAGAGTTCTGATGACCGGAATTTTGAAAGATGGGTTACCGAAATCCGTGATATTCTTGAACAGCAGCAAAATCTTTCCACGTCCGAACTTTTAGATAATATTAAACTCAATTTATATTCTAAGGAAGTATTTGTTTTTACTCCAAAAGGGGAAATCAAGATCCTTCCAACAAATGCTACCGCTCTGGATTTTGCTTTTGCCGTTCACTCCGACCTTGGAATGAAATGTCTTGGAGCAAAAATCAACGGGAAACTGGTTCCTATTTCTTATGTTCTTCAGAATGGTGACCAGATAGATATTTTATCTTCACAAAATCAGAAGCCTAAATCGGACTGGCTGGAATTTGTAGTGACATCCAAAGCCAAGTCCAAGATCAAAAGCTACCTGAATTCCCAGAAGAACCAGCTGGTGGAAGATGGAAAAGAAATTCTTCAAAGGAAACTTCGCCATGCAAAGATCAATTTTAATGATGAAGAAGTGAATAAGCTTCAGAAGTTTTTCAATCTGAAGTCTTCTCAGGAACTGTTCCTTAAATTTCAAAGCAATGAACTGGATGTCAGCAGTCTGAGAAAATATATCGAAAGTAAAAATGTATTTAATAATTTACTTTCAAGGTTCAGAAAATCCCCGACGAAAAACGTACATTTTGAGGAACCGAAAGAACAGAACCTTGATATGATTGTTTTCGGGAAAGATGAGGAGAAACTAAACTACAGCTATGCCAAATGCTGTACGGTAATTCCCGGTGATAAAATTTTTGGGTTTATTACCATTTCAGATGGTATCAAGGTCCACAGTGACAATTGTCCCAACGCAATCAATCTGAGAGCACAGTACGATTACCGTGTCATCCCGGCCAAATGGGTGAATGCGGAAAGCTTTAAGAACAGAGTTAAGATCGAAATCGAAGGTCTCGACAGAATGGGAATGATTAATGATATTACAACCGTGATCAGTGGAAGTATGGGAATGGATATGAAAAGTATGTCCATAGAATCGAACAACGGTGTTTTTATGGGCAATATCAATCTTGAAGTTAAAAACAAAGGCCAACTGGAAGAAACATTTAAAAAACTCAAAAGCATTGATGGAGTTTCAAGAGTGAGACGATTACAATCATAGACATGAATTTATCTTTATATTTTAAAAAATTTTTCAGCAGCAATCAGTCATCGGGAATTATACTTATTTTCTGTGTGCTTGTCTCATTATTAATTGCCAATTCGTCCGCAGGAGAAGGTTTCCAGAATTTTCTGGACAAAGAAGTGGGAACTCAGCTTTTTCATCTTACCTATCCTGTGAGCATATGGATTAATGACGGGCTGATGGCCGTTTTCTTTTTACTTGTAGGCCTCGAGATTAAACGGGAAATGGTGGAAGGTGAACTGTCTTCTTTCAAAAATGCCTCCCTTCCTATATTTGCAGCCGTAGGAGGAATGCTGGTTCCTGCAGCAATCTATACCTTCTTCAATTCCGGAACAGAATATAGCAGCGGCTGGGGAATTCCTATGGCTACGGATATTGCTTTTTCACTGGCTATCATCTCAATGCTGGGAAAAAAGATTCCCAACTCTATTAAAATATTTCTTGCAGCACTGGCAATTGTAGATGATCTCGGCGCCATCCTGGTGATCGCTATTTTTTATACTGAACAAATTCACTGGGCCTATCTCCTACTTTCGTTTGGAACGGCAGCACTGCTGTTTCTCTTAAATTTCCTGAAAGTTACCCGTCTTATTTTTTATATTATTCCAGGGTTATTTTTGTGGTATTTCCTGCATCATTCCGGGATTCATGCAACAATAGCCGGAGTTCTGCTGGCATTTTCCATTCCTACGAATGTATCTGATGTAGAAACCTCTCCTCTTGAAAAACTGGAGCACAAGCTTCATTTTCCCGTAAGTTTTCTGATCATGCCGATATTTGCTTTAACGAATACCAATATTGCTTTCACCAGTGAAATGGTAGCGGGTGTGACAAGTACATTGGGTCTGGGAATTATCTGTGGACTGATATTGGGAAAACTGATCGGGATCAACGTGTTTTCTTTTATCGCCATTAAATTAAAGCTCAGCACACTGCCTCAAAACAGCACATGGCTACAAATGGTCGGTGTTGGATTACTGGCGGGAATAGGCTTCACCATGTCGATTTTCATTGCACTTCTTTCCTTTAAAGATAGTATTCCAATTCAGGATGAAGCTAAATTTGCCATCCTGATCGCTTCTTTCTTAGCAGCAGTTTTAGGGTTTGTCATATTAAGTATGAGTTCTAAAAAAGATATGAACGCCGTGGAAAATTAATCTTTTCCCTCTTCCAGCTTTCTTTTGTGCTCTTCATCGCTTTCCAGATTAGGCTCTGTCACCTGTGCATGATAGTGAGCTGCTTCTCTTTTGATCTCATCAGACAACAGCTTTTCGATTCGGAGTTTTCTGAGGGCCATATTAAGCTCGTTTCCGAACAGCAGAAGATACACATTCACATTCACCCAAACCATCAGCAGGATCATACTTCCGATAGATCCGTAAAGGACGTTATATCTGGCAATATCTTTCACATAGATCGCGAAGATAAAAGTAGTAAGAACAAACAGGACCGTCGTTAAAATAGCTCCCGGTACAGCCTGTCTGAACCTGGCAATTTTCACCGTTCCCAACCAATAAAAAAGCGTTAAAAGGATGAAGTAAAACAGCGGAAAAGATACAAACCCAATGATCTTAGAAAGGTTTTTGACCAACCATGAAATATCGTAAGCCGGAGTGAAAGGTTTTATGACAACTTCCGCATAATACACTCCAAAAAGTGCAAAAAATACAATGGTAATAAAGCCAATCGTTATAAAAAATGAAAGAATAAATTCTTTAACGTCACTAAGCTTTTCATCTGAATTTTCATTAAACCCATTGATAAGAGAAAAAGTCCCATTCGTAGCAAAAATCAAAGCCAGCACAATAGTGAGATTACTGATTCCTTTCATATTAGGAATAATATTAGTCTCAATATACCCACGTATATCCCCTTGCATACTAGAAGGAAAAACGTTGTGCATCAGAACTTCAAAAATATAAAACTGCAGCTTGTCATAATGCGGCATGTACGGCAAAACGGAAAGCAGGAAGAGCAGAAAAGGAAATAAACTGATGGTGAAACTCCAGGAAATAGCTGCCGCCTTTCTTCCGATATTGCCTTTGAAAATTCCGGAAATATAGATCTGGAACATCTGCCAGAGCGATATGCCCAAAACAGGAATATGTATACCGTCAAAAAACTCTTGAATCTTCAAGATAAATCTAGGAACTTTTATACTCATCTATTTGGTGTATTTTACTTAATAAAACCCTCCTGTTTATCTCTTGAGAAGGAGAAGATCTGCTGTTTTTAATAAGTCTTTATACAAATATAAACATTTTCCTTTTTCTTATTTCAATACCACAGGAACGAATAAATAACAATTTTTTAATGGTTCAATGGATCCGTTTATGTAGATAAACAGAAATGATGGGCAAGAAAAGAATTTAAAAATTAAATAGCCAAAACATTGAAAATACTGGAAATCATTGGTCTTTCTATTTTTAACATTTTCAGGCTGGCTTTACTGGCTTCAGCTGTTTTCCGGCATAAAATGGTATCTTTGCCTTTTGAAATCCTCCATACATGAGAATCAGCTTACTTTGTATCGGCAAAACGGATGATAAGGAGATTACCTCTTTAATCAGCTACTACCTTACCCGCCTTCCCAAGCACTGGAATTTTGAAATCACCGAAATTCCTGATGTAAAAAACGCAAAAAACCTCTCACCTGAACTTTTGAAGAAGGAAGAATCCAAGCTGTTCCTTAATTATATTGACAAAAATGACCTAGTTGTACTTCTAGATGAGAAAGGCAAGCAGTTCACCAGCCGTGAATTCTCACAAAAAATTGATGCGTGGATGAATTCTTCAGTAAAGAAAGTTCATATCCTTATCGGGGGTGCATATGGTTTCTCAGAAGATGTCTACAGCCGGGCCAATGAAAAAATGTCTTTATCAAAAATGACTTTTACCCACCAGATGATCCGTTTATTTATCGTGGAACAACTCTACCGTGCCGACCAGATCCTGCAGGGAAAGCCTTACCATAATGATTAAATCTTTGTAAATTTTTACTGTCAGTTAAAACTTTATTTTTACTTAACCTGTAAACCAATCTGTCTTTTTGCCTCACCTACTACAAAAGCAACGGAATTGGCAATATTGAAGCTTCTGATCAATTTTGACATAGGAATCGTCAAATGGTTTTCAAACTGATCCAGGACTTCATTACTCAACCCCACACTTTCCTTGCCGAAAACCAGCCAGTCACCATCCTGGAAATCATTTTCCAGATAGGATTTTTCAGCATGTGAACTCATTAAAAAAACGCGGGACGGATCGGGAATATTCTTCACCCACTCTTCAACATTTGCATATTCAGTAACATCAAGATGTACCCAATAATCTAAACCGGACCTTTTCAGATTTTTATCATTGATTACAAATCCAAACGGATGAACCAGGTGCAGTTTACTTTCGGTCCCTACACATAGCCGTCCTATATTGCCTGTATTGTTGGGTATTTCAGGTTCTACAAGAACAATGTTTAACATCTATATTTCTTTATTTTATGGCTTATTTTATTCTTACGGGCGCGGCATTTCATGCCGCGCCCGTAAGAATGAATTTACTATAAGATTTATTTTTTCACACATTTAGCATAATAATCTGCCAAAATAGCTTTTTCATATCCTAAGCTTACTGCTTTATCCAGGTTTTCACAGGCCTCTTTTGGTTTTGCCGTATCAAATAGGATCAATGCTTTGGTTACATAGGAATGGGAAAATTTAGGATCTATGGAAATAGCTTTATTAGCATCTGTAAGAGCTTCTTTAGACTTTTTCATTTTGAAATAAACATCTGCCCTGCCATTATACAACAGTGATTCCGGTTTTTCAGAGATCAGCTGATTGTAATCTTTTAAGGCACCGTCCAAGTCACCATTATTTTTTTTCAGATTGGCCAGCCCCGTTTTCGCAAAAATATTATCCGGTGCAAAGCTCAGGATCTGTTTGAGATCACTCAGCGCAAGATCTTTTTTTCCCTGGCTGTCATAGATTTTGGAACGGGTAAGATAAAATTCCGGATTTTCAGCATCAATCTTAAGGCCGGTAGAGATATATTCTAATGCCTTAGCCTTATTTCCTTTCTGGCTGTTCAGTGATGCAAGATTGGCATATACTGGAGCCGATAAGGGATTGGCTTTCATTGCAGATTCGTACGATTTCAAAGCTAATGCTGTTTTTCCAAGCCTTCTTTGGGCTGTTCCCAGATTATTGTAGTATTCAGACTGATATTTTTGAATCTGCTCTTTTTCCGCAAGTTTGGTATATTGCTCTTCCGCACATTTATAGTCGGCTTTTTTAAAGCATTCTTCTGCTTTAATTTTGTCCTGTGCGTAAAGTATGAATGAGGAGCATATCAATGCTGTCAGTAATAAAGATTTTTTCATGAAGGTATATTTTGCTTGTTGATGACTTTTTTGGCGAGTATTCCAAATATCACTCCCAATAAAGATCCAACAAACGCCCCCACCAAAATATCTATCGGGAAATGCACTCCTAAATATATGCGGCTGTAAGAAACTATCACAGCCCATACAAATATAGCATATGGAAACCAATTGAGCTTCTTTTTCAATAAAATACTTAAATAAGCTGCCAGGAAGAAGGTATTGGAAGCATGGGCAGAATAAAATCCATACTGCCCTCCGCACTTCACGATCCTCATATAATGTTCTAAACTGGGATCATGGCAGGGCCGAAGCCTGGCCACTCCATATTTGAAAACACTTGCCAGCTGGTCGGAAACCGTAGCTCCAAGTGCAATGAATATAAGGATAAAAACTAAGGATTTTAGCTTATAGTTCTTGTATAAAAAGTAAAGAAATATAATGTATAGCGGTACCCATATCCATGTACTGGAAATGAGCATCCAAAATTGGTCGAAAGAAGTATCGCCCAAATTATTAAGGTATAGAAAAACCTTTTTGTCTTCCTGAATGATTTCCTCCATGAATTATCTGCTTACAGGCCCTTCGTAGGTTTCATCGTCGGCAGGCTTTAGTTTCGGAGGTTCATTAGTTGCGGAAGGTTCTGTCATGATATCTTTTTCAATGTTTTTCATCGGGTTGAAGTCCTTTGCAGCGTCTTTTACCTTCTCAATTTCGCGTTTGATCTCAGAAACAGGATTATCAGTTTCCTTCATGATCTCAGTTTTAATGTCTTCCACTGCACCACGCATCTTTCTAACGCCTGCCCCAAGGTCACGCGCTATCTGAGGAAGTTTATCCGGACCGAATAAAACAACAATCGCTACCGCGATCAGAGCCATTTCTCCAATGCTTAATTCCATGCCGTAAAATTACAAAAGATTATACATTTATTTACAGGAAACTAAAATTTTAAACAAATTTTAAGATTTTATAAGATTAAAGCTATGAAGTTCAAGAATTTAAGAATCAAGTACACTTCGATTAGCTGTTGAATTTTGTTGCTGGCTGTAAATTATTTTTTGCAGATAATAGTTTCGATTCCGAATCTAAATCCAGCATTTTTGACTCTTTGATTTTAGTTCAATATTTAAAGCTGTCATGCTTTGTAAAGCTACTGCTTATTTTCAACACTTATCTTAATTCGGGTTTAAATAATTAATCTTTTCAGACTTTGCTTTAATTACAGCTTTTTGATCAGCTTTTTATCTTTTTTCTGAAATGCATAATAAGTCATCACCACACTTATCGCCATTAAAATAAATGCCAGGAAGAACGGTGCTCCTGAAAATTCAAATGGGGCTTCGTCGTGGGTAAAGAAGTAAAAAAGGTTAGTCATCAACGGTGGCCCTATAATAGAAGTAGCGCTCATTAAACTGGTCAATGCTCCCTGGAGCTCTCCCTGCTCGTTGGAAGGAACACTTTTCGTAATTACTGACTGCAATGCCGGTCCACAGATTCCACCCAGACAGTAAGGAACTAAAAACGCAAACATCATCCAGCCTTCTGTAGCAAAGGCAAACAAAAGCATCCCTAATGCATACAAAGCCAATCCGTAATAAATACTTTTTTCCTCTCCTAATCTTGGAGTTGTCCAGCGTATCAGAACACCCTGAACCAGACCTACTAAAAGTCCTACAACCCCTAATGAAATTCCAACCATCCTTTCTGTCCAGCTAAATTTGTACATGGTGAAAAAGCTCCAGTTACTCTGTACGGCATGGCCCGCAATATAAATTAAGATAAGGGCAAAGATCAATCCTGAAATTTCCGGATGCTTACCTAAAAATTTAAATGAACCAACAGGATTCGCCCGTTTCCAGTCGAATTCTCTTCTTTTATCCTTATCTAAGCTTTCAGGAAGAACGAAATAACCGTAAAGGAAATTTAAAAGGCATAAACCTGCCGCTGCATAAAAAGGCACTCTGGCACCATAATGTCCCAAAACTCCTCCCAATACAGGTCCGATGATAAATCCAAGACCAAATGCAGCCCCGATAAGACCGAAATTCTTAGCCCTGTCTTCATCTGTAGAAATATCAGCAATATAAGCACTGGCGGTTGTTACACTGGCTCCTGTGATCCCGGCAATAATCCGGCCCAGGAAAAGCCACCAAATCGTGGGTGCAAGAGCAAGAAAAATATAATCTACTGCAAATCCAAAAAGGGAAATCAGGATAATAGGCCTTCTCCCGTATTTATCACTCAGATTTCCTACCACCGGTGAAAAGATAAACTGAGTAAATGCATAGGCAAAACCAAGCCAGCCACCATATTTTGCAGCTTCACTGATGTCGGCATGGATCAGTTCCTCAATTAATTTGGGAACAACAGGAATAATAATTCCCCATCCTGTAATGTCAATCAATAAAGTAATAAATATAAAGCCGATGGCTGCTTTTTTCCTTGAGTTTTCCATAATGCTGCAAAATTAATGAAATCTGAAATATAATGATTCTAAATTGTGGATTTAAGGGAGAGTCAAGAATCAAGAGTCAAGATTTTAGATGAAAGATTTCAGACATCAGATTCCAGATTTGGGCTACGCAAATATAAATTTAAACCTTGAACTTTAATATTAAATTTTTGAAATCCAGATCTTGAAACCAAGAATGCGGTAATCCGTAATTCAAAAACTTTGAACCCAAAATCCCTGATACTCTTACCCCCCATCCGCACAAAAAAGGCCATTTCTTTCGAAACGGCCTTTACTTATTTATTGTAGTTGATATTACTTTGAAGCAAGTACTTCTTTGGTACTTGTTGTCTTCCCGTGCACCTCATCTTCTTTTCCTTTCTTAAGGAAATCATAAGCAATAGCCGATGCAATAAAGATGGATGAATAGGTACCAAATCCGATACCGATCAACATGGCAAACATAAATCCTCTCAGGTTATCTCCACCAAAGATGAAGATAGCCAGAATCACAAGGATCGTTGTAAATGAAGTGTTGAATGTTCTACCTAATGTACTTGAGATAGAGTCATCAAATAATCCTGCCAATGTTAAAGCCTTCTTCTCTCTTAAATACTCTCTAATTCTATCGAAGATAATAACGGTATCATTGATTGAGTATCCTAATACGGTAAGGATTGCTGCAACAAAATCCTGGTTGATCTCCATGTTGAACGGCATAAATTTATGAAGCAATGAATACGCTCCCAAAATAATTACCGCATCATGGAACAAAGCTACAACAGCACCCAACGAGAATTGCCATTTTCTAAATCTTAATAAGATATAGATGAAAATACCCGCTAAAGCAGCTACTACAGCAAGAATACCGTGAGTCTGAATATCATCTGCTACCGTAGGTCCTACTTTTTCAGAAGAGATAATTCCTGCATGTTCTTTATCCGCAGATTTGAAATCACTCAATGTAGTCTTAGCAGGCAAGCTTGCCTTTAATCCTTCGTATAATTTCTGCTCTACAGTTTGGTCAGCTTTTAAAGACTCATCTTCAATAAGGTAATCTGTTGAGATTTTCAACTGTCTGTCGTTTCCGAAAGTTTTAGCTTCAACAGAAGAATTTTTACCATCTTCAGTTTTGAATACTTTTACCAGATTCTGCTCAATATCTTCAGCATTAACCGCTTTATCAAATCTTACCACATAGTTTCTACCTCCTGTAAAATCAATACCGTATTTGAAACCGTGGATGGCAATAGATGCAATACAAACTAGAGTTAAAACACCAGAAATGATATAGGCATATTTTCTTTTTCCGATAAAATCGATCCATGTATTTCTGAATAGGTTCTTCGTTGGAGGAGTCCAGACAGAAAGATGTTTTCCTTTATTCAATCTTGTGAAGATCATTACTCTTGAAAGTAATACAGAAGTAAAGAATGTCATTAATATACCAATTCCTAAAGTCAAAGCAAATCCTTTGATAGGTCCTGTTCCGAATAAGAAAAGTACACCAGCCGTTAATAATGTCGTTAAGTGACCATCTACGATCGCACTTAGTGCATGTTTGAAACCGTCTTTGTAAGCTTCCAGGATGCTCTTTCCTGCAAATAATTCTTCTTTGGTTCTTTCGTAGATAATTACATTCGTATCGACCGCCATCGCCATCGTAAGAACGATACCCGCGATACCAGGAAGCGTTAGTGTAAAGTCACCGGAATCCATAATTCCGAAAATATAGAATAAGTTGATGATCATTGCAATTACAGCATACACCCCTGCACCACCGTAATAGAAAATGATATAAACAATAATAATTAAAAATGCGATAGCAAATGAAATAACCCCTGCGTTAATAGATTCCTGTCCTAATGAAGGTCCTACTACTGTAGCCTGAACTACTTTTGCACCAGCCGGTAATTTACCTGCTCCCAAAACATCTACCAGTTCTTTAGCTTCTTCCTGAGAGAAGTTACCAGAGATCTGGGTTCTCCCGTTTGGAATAGCGTTCACAACATTTGGCGCAGTATATACTCTGCCATCCAATGTTACCGCTACCGGCTTACCTACGTTCTTCTCAGTTAATGTTTTCCATTCTTTAGCACCTTTGGAATCCATCTGCATGTCTACTACCACTCTGCTTAGCTCATCATAGCCAATGCTTGCCGTTTCAACAGCACCGTCTACCGGAGCTTTTTGGTTGATATTACCTCTGATTGCATACAATACTAAACTTTCAGCATCTGTAGCTTCAGGTTTGTATCCCCACATAAACTGTGTATATTTAATGTTAGCCGGACGTAATGACTGACCTACTTTGCTGTTCAAAATTTTGTTTACAGCAGCAGTATCTGAAAGTTTTACGCTTGCAACACCGTTTGATCTTAATTTGTCAAGGTTTAAAAGACTCATGAAGTTGATGTTCTTCGCAACTCCCATAGAATCACCTTTTATGCCTACCATTGTAGTCAATGTCTGGAAATATGGCGCTATTTCAGGAACCTGCTGTACTTCCCAGAACTGAAGTTTTGCAGAAGTCTGAAGCATTTTCTTCACCTTGTCGATATCTTTCATACCTGGCATTTCAACAGAAATTCTTGCCGTACCCGGTACTCTCTGAACGTTTGGCTGCACTGCACCCATTTTATCGATTCTGGTTCTGATTACTTCAAAAGCAGTACCTACAGAAAGATCAATTCTTCTTTTGATGATACTTTTTACCTGATCATCAGTCGTATTGTACTTGATCTCCGATAAATTAGTATTTCCGAAAAGTTCAGGATCAGCCAGCTTAAGGTTCGTTCCTTTTGCTTTGTTGATCGCTTCAAACTGATCGAAGAAGTTATCGATGTAAGATTTTGTAGAATTCTTCTGAACTTCATCCGTCTTGTTTAAAGCCTCGATAAGAACAGGATTGGTAGAATAATTGGTTAAATCATTTACCAAATCTCTTTGGTTGATTTCCAAAAGAACGTTGATCCCTCCTTTCAAGTCAAGACCAAGTTTCATTTCCTTGTCTTTGGCTTTAGTGTAATAAAGTTTTGTGAATCCCAGGTTCAAAGTATCTTTAGAAAGTCTTGTAATTTCTTTCTGATACTTTTCCGGATTGTCTCCTGCAACAGCAGTCGCCTGCCTTTCAATTTTGCTGGCGTACCAAGTTGGTAATAGCTCATTTAAGCAAATTAACCCTAGTACAATAGCAACAATTGTAATAAGTCCTTTTCCTTGCATTTTGTTATAACTACGTTAAATTAAGTCGGCAAATATAATGATTTTATTATTATTTTATGAATTTTTTAACAATAGAAACGGTTTATTTTCAGATATATCGGGGTTTTAACTTCTATTTAAGATTTAATAATTTTTCCTCCTTATCGTAATGAAATTTTCAAATTCCGATTGGTATAAAATTTTCATTCATTTATCAATACACTAAATATCAAAATATTATGAAAAAACTATTTTTTACCCTAGGCGTTTTTTCTTCCTTAATCGTTAATTCTCAAAGCATTAATTTAGTAGAATTTGCGTCCGGGCTTACCAGTCCAGTTGAAATTACGAACGCCAATGACACCCGTCTCTTCGTCGTACAGCAGAACGGAATCATTAAGATCATTCAACCCAACGGAACAATTAACAGTGCCGATTTTATGAATATCAGCTCCAAAGTTCTTTACGGAGGGGAAAGAGGCCTTCTTGGTCTTGCCTTTCATCCTCAGTATTCAACCAACGGGTATTTCTTTGTGTATTACAACAATACCGCCGGAAATATCATTGTAGCAAGGTATTCTGTAAGCTCTGCTAACCCTGACGTTGCAGATCCAGCTTCTGAAAAGATCCTTCTGAATATTCCAAAACCGTTTGACAATCATAACGGCGGAAGTATTCATTTCGGTCCTGACGGAAATCTTTGGATCGTTACGGGAGATGGGGGAAGCGGCGGAGACCCCAACAATAATGCTCAAAACATCAATTCACTTCTGGGAAAAATGTTAAGAATCGATGTGAATGCTACAGGGCCGTATAATATTCCACCCGGAAACCCTTTTGCAGGAAATTTAGTAACCGGAGCCGACGAAATCTGGTCATATGGACTTAGAAATGCATGGAAATTTTCATTTGACACAAATACAGGGAATGTAATCATTGCTGATGTAGGCCAGGGAGCCATTGAAGAGATCAACAGGATGCCTGCTACCCAAGCTGGAATCAATTACGGATGGCGATGTTATGAAGGCAATAATGCTTACAATACAGCAGGATGCGCCCCTATGTCCACGATGACATTTCCGGTTGCCGTTTATGATCATTCCGGAGGGAAATGCTCTATAACCGGTGGGTATATTTACAGAGGAAGCCAATATCCTGCCCTTCAGGGAAAATACTTCTTTGCAGATTACTGTTCTGAACAGATCGGAATCATGAATCCGGATAATTCTCTTGTGTGGAATTCTCCAAGTTCAGGGAACAATTTTTCTACTTTCGGGCAGAACTCTCAGAAAGAATTGTTTGTGGCAGCGGTAAACAGCGGAAAAATATTTAAAATCACAACAGGCGCGCTGGCAACAGACGAGACAGACCGCTCAAATTCTTTGTATATTCATCCCAATCCCTCTTCTGAAAAAGTGTTCATTGAAGGTCTGGAAGACCTGAACAGCACTGCAGATCTTTTCAGTACAGAAGGAAAAATAGTTCTGGAAAAAGCAAAAATTGAAAACGACGGCAGCGTAGACATTACAGGAATTCCTGCCGGAGTTTATTACCTGATCATCAAATCGGGAGATGTGAAATCTTACAGCCAGAAACTTATTATTAAATGACAGAAATTTTACTTCAATAAAAAAGCGGTTCCGATGGAACCGCTTTTATTTTATATCGTCATAGAGAAAATTCTTGTTTCCGGTTTATTCCTCATCATTCTGAGATCGAAAACCATGGCAACATTTCTCGTAAACGCTCTTCCTTTTTCTGTGATCCTGATTTGATTGTCGTAAATCTCCACCAATTCATCTTTTTCCATTTCTTTCAGCATTTCAAATGCATTTTCCAGTTCCGGGAAAGAATTCTTATCAGTAAAGGTTGTTTCAAGCTGACACATCAGATTCAGAATATGTCTTCTTACGGTAAGATCTTCATCATCAAGAATGTGACCTTTTACCACAGGAATTTTACCTTCTTCAATAATCTTCTGGTACTCTTCCACCGTTTTTACATTCTGGGCAAAAGCATACCAGGAATCTGAAATAGCAGACATTCCAAGACCTACCATCAGTTGGGTATTGCTTGAAGTATAGCCCATAAAGTTCCTGTGAAGCTTTTTATGAATCAGGGATTGGTACAGGTCATCATGTTCAAGAGAAAAATGATCCATTCCCACTTCTATATATCCTAAATTTTCAAGCAGTCTTTTACCGTCTTCATATAAACGGCGTTTTTCTTCACCGCTAGGTAAATCGTTTTCATCAAAACCTCTCTGTCCTACCCCTTTTACCCACGGAACGTGTGCATAGGAATAGAAAGCAAGCCTGTCCGGCTTCAGTTCCATCGTTTTTCTGATGGTATTCTCCATAGCATCCCAACTTTGGTGCGGGAGTCCGAAAACCAAATCATGGCTGATTCCTCTGTAACCAATTTCCTTAGCCCACTCCGTTACATTTTTTACATTTTCAAAGGATTGTATTCTGTTGATTGCCTTTTGAACTTTAGGATCATAATCCTGAACGCCAAAACTTACCCTCCTGAAGCCAAGATCGTATAAAGTCTGAAGGTGATCCCTTGTCGTATTATTCGGATGCCCTTCAAAAGAAAACTCAGGGTGTTCTGCTATTTCTACGGTTTCAAAGATATCTTCCAATAAGGTTTTTAAATTTTTTGGCGAAAAAAATGTAGGGGTCCCGCCTCCAAGGTGAAGTTCTTTAAGCTTGGGTCTTTCTTCAAAAAGTTCCAGATAAAGCTTCCATTCCTTCAAAACACTTTCCAAGTATGGAATTTCAACACTGTGTTGTTTTGTGATACGCTTGTGGCAGGCACAGAACGTACACAATGCTTCGCAGAAAGGCAAGTGAATATAAATAGAAATTCCCTCTTCTGCATTACTCTCATGAAATGACCTTATCACAGTCTCCCTCCACTTTTCAGGAGAAAATGTAGATTCGTCCCAATAAGGAACAGTGGGATATGATGTGTAGCGTGGTCCGGGAATATTATACTTATCTATTAAAGAATTCATTTCAAAATTTAAAATATTATCGAATCATGAAATTTAACATAAAATAAATTTCATCCTGCAAAATTAACCATTACGAATGAATTTTAAACCATGAAATATATTAGGCTGTATTTTATAATGAGTCTAAATATGATCGCTACTGGAATTCTTCAAATAATGATAAATTCTATCCCTAAGATTTAAAATTTTAATTTCATGACTGAGATTCTGTCTTTTCCTGCAAAAACAACGGTATTGCCCTCTAACCAGCTGCAGACAAAAAATCCTTTCTCATCAGAAATTTTTTTCCATGTTTTTCCGAAATCAGAAGAATAACTGATGTGCTTATCGCCTACAGCAATGATTTCTTTTCCTTTTGATCCCGGTTTAATTTTTACACAGGTCGTGTAGCCGGCATTCTTTCCGGAAGACTGTACCTGCCAGGTTTCCCCGCCATCATGGGTGGTGGCAATATTATTGATATTTGCGTCCTGTTTGGTATAATCTCCGCCTACTGCAATCCCGAATCGGTTATCATAAAAATCTATTGAATACATTCCCTGCGAAGATTCTCCCTGGATAAAAGGGGTTTCGAAAACCTGGATACTTTCTTTTTTCAAATCCATTCTTAAGATTCTTGATGCTTTTCCGCCAGTTGCAATCCACAGATATTTTTTTGTTGAAGCGATATTGGTATTGCTTGCTGCAAAAGCCGCTTCACCGCTGTTCAGTTTTATATCACTTTTGAACATTCTCCATTTTCCATTACTGTAGACAGCCAGTTTCAATAGATTATCCTTATCTGCATCACTGAAAGTATAAGCCATCTGATGATTCACGAAATGCAGAGCATCATAAAAAGCAGTTTTCACTGTATCAGTAAAGATAATTTCTGACTTCAGATCTTTTTTATCAATCTTAAAAAAATAGGCAGGACTTTCAATATTAATAGCATAAAAAGAACTCTTATCCTGTGCCAGCGTTCTAAACTGAAGCTTTTTATCCGATAGACCCAGCTGTTTTTGGTCTTTGTTATTTTTAAGATCAACAAAGCCAAACTTTGAATCTGTTCCGGTATACCAAACTTTATTATCATAAACTTCAAGAGCTCTTATGCTTATCTTGTCATTTAAAATAGTGGTAAAGCTTTCTATTTGCTGGGAAAACATAAATATCCCCAAGCATACCAATAAAATGGAAAAAGTTTTTTTCATAGAGACAAAAATAAAAAATCCACAGAATTCTGTGGATTTTAAGTTGATATTTTTTATAAATCTATATCAGGTTTTTCTAAAGGCTCCTGTTCTGCTTTAAAAGTTTCTCCAAAACCTCCATTCTGAAGCTTGGAATGCTTTTTACTGTACAGGAAATACACAAAGAATCCGATGATCAGCCATGCAAAAGAATACATCTGCGCTTCTTTGCTCAGGTTAAAGATCAGATAAACATTGATCGCGATACCTAAACAGGCAATAAGAGGTAAAGCCGGAACTTTAAAGTTTCTCTGTAAATTAGGCTCTTTCACTCTTAATACCCAAACTGCTACACATACCATTGTAAACGCGAACAAGGTTCCGAAACTGGTCATATGGGCAAGATCATTAATCGGTGTAAGAGAGGCAATAATAGCAATTACCACTCCTAAAATAAGAAGGTTTTTTGTAGGTACTCCAGTTTTAGGGTTTACTTTTGAAAAAGTAGCCGGGATCAATCCGTCTTTAGACATTCCAAGGAAAATTCTTGACTGTCCCATGATCATTACCATCAGTACAGAGATCAATCCTATTGTAGCAGCAATGGTAATAATGTAACCAGCCCATGCATATCCGGCAATATCAAATGCATATGCTACAGGTGCTTTGATCGCATCCGGATATTTACCCAACGGGTTAAAGTCTGTATAATGCATCATTCCTGTTAACACCAAAGAAACAAGGATATATAAAAGCGTACAGATGATCAACGAAGCGATGATTGCAAACGGTACGTCTTTTTTAGGGTTGATAGCTTCTCCCGCCTGTGTGGAAACGGCATCGAAACCTACATATGCAAAGAAAATAGCTGATGCTCCCGCAACCACACCTGCCAGACCGTAAGCGGAATGCGAGACTCCATTTTCGGTAATAGTGGTTGGATCAGGAATAAAAGGAACCCAGTTTTTAAAAGGTTCAGCTGAATTTAAAATAATAAATGCTCCTGCAACGATTACAAAAATAATGGCAGAAACTTTAAGTATTACAATAAAGTTATTGGCTTTAGCAGCACCTTTTGTTCCTCTTACCAGAATAGAAATCACAAAGAAAACAATTAAAAATGCGGGCAAATTCATAGAAAATCCGGAGTTTCCTGCTGCAATATAAGTTTGTGGATCTGAGGTAAGATAAGCAGGAAGATGCAGCCCGAACATTTTGAGAAGTTTGGCAAAATATCCTGACCAGGATACGGCGACCGTCATAGATCCCATAGCGTATTCAAGTATCAGCCCCCATCCTATGATCCATGCAAAAATTTCTCCTACTGTACCATAAGCATAAGCATAAGCTGAACCTTCTACGGGAAGTATGGAAGCAAATTCTGCATAACAAAGTGCTGCAAATACGCAGGCGATTCCTGCAATTACGAATGAAAGTGCCAGTGCAGGCCCTGCATTATAATACGCACCTGTTCCTGTAAGTACAAAAATTCCTCCTCCAATGATTGCTCCGATTCCGATAGCAGTAAGGCTCCATTTTCCCAGAACGCGTTTCAGCTGACTCTTTTTGATATCAGCTTCATAAGCGCTCATTGGCTTCTTAACCCAAATTTTAGACATGTTTTTTTATTTAATTAAAGATTTACGAAAATATAAAAAAATTACAAACCTTAACGTTTATTAATAAACTTTCGTAATTTATTTTAAATAAAAATATTTAAAAAACTGATTTACACATTATTTAATTTATTTTCAAAAGTGCTAATTTTTGCTTATTTTTGATCGCATGAATTTATATGATCTTTTTGTAAAGCCGTATGAAAACTACAGTGGTCTACAAATTCTGCTGGAAGCCACCGGTACATTTTTCGGAATTTTGAGCGTCTATTTTTCAATAAAAAAGAATATCTGGGTATACCCTACCGGCATTATTTCTACGCTGATATACGTTTATATTCTGTTTAATTTTGGTCTTCTGGGAGATTGCATGATTAATGTGTATTATACCGCAATGAGTATTTACGGCTGGATTCTTTGGTCGAAAAATTCTGAAGACCATATTCATGTAGAGGTAAGCTGGGCAACAAAAAAAGAGAGATTATTCGCAGGAGTGCTTTTTGTATTAAGCATGGCACTGGTTACCCTTATTTATTATTACAAACCTTATATCGACAATCAATTTTCTATGGAGGGTACTCATTTAGGATTGTATCATCTGGATTGGGCGAATTGGCTGGATGTGATCACCACCTCTATATTTTTAGTAGGTATGTGGTTCATGGCCAGACAACGCATTGAGAACTGGATTTTCTGGATCATCGGAGATTTTATTTGTATCCCTATGATGATTTTTAAGGAACTTGGTATCACTTCGGTTCAATATTTGGTATTTACTATAATGGCTATCTTAGGATACCTTAATTGGAAAAAAAGTTTAAAAGAAAAAAGTACAATAAAGTCATGAAAAATTTATTTAAAATAGCATTCAGTATCGTAGCTATAAGCAGTTTAACATCGTGTTTGGCGTATAGTGACGGATATGCAAACAATGGCGGATACGGAGATCCGTATTATAATAACGGATATTACTATGCACCTTCCGGATATTACGGAAACGGCGGTTATTATGGAAATGACGGCTATTATTACAGAAACGATGTCAATTATTATTATGATAACGGTGTTCCTTATTATTACTATAATTCAGGGGACAGCAGAAGAAAAGTATACGTTGAAAGAAGAACTACGGTAACTTCACAGAGACCAAATAACGGATTCCAGAATACCCGTACTAATACTAACAACGGAGGTAATTATAATAATAACGGTTTCAATAACAACAGAGGAACCAGCACAAGAAATAACAGCAGTAATAACGGATTCAGAAATTCGAATAACAGCAATTCTAATAATAACCAAAGACCACAGAGCAACCAAAATAACGGAGGCTTTAGAAATTCAGGCGGAAATTCTCAGAACAATCAGAGAAGCCAGAATAGCCAAAGCAGTGGTGGGTTCAGAAATACACAACAGTACAACCAGAACCAGAACAGCACCAGAACAGAGTCTTCCGGTGGGTTCAGAGGAAGTACAAGCACCCAGGGTAACACTCAGCAAAGCAGCGGTTCTACGAGACAGCAGTCAAGCGGAGGTGGATTTAGATAAAACGATTATAAATAAGAAAACGGACAGCTAACACTGTTCGTTTTTCATTTTAAATATATTAATTTTGCTCGTTAATTTTAGACTAAAAATATGGAATTTTATAAATATCAAGGGACTGGAAATGATTTTGTCATGATTGATAACCGAGATCTACAGTTCCCTAAAGAGAAAGATCTTATTGAAAAACTATGTGACAGACGTTTCGGAATTGGTGGCGATGGGCTTATCCTCTTGGAAAATGATGATGCCTATGATTTCAAAATGGTCTATTATAATTCTGACGGTGGCGAGAGCACCATGTGTGGAAATGGCGGAAGATGCCTGGTAGCATTTGCTTTCTTTCTGGATATTTTTGAAGATAAATGTAAATTCATTGCAACAGATGGTGAACATGAAGCAGAGATCCATAACGGTATCATTAAATTAAAGATGATTGACGTGGATACCATCTCCGGCGATGGTGAAGACGCCGTGATGAATACAGGGTCGCCTCATTATGTAAAATATGTAGAAGATCTGGTGAACTACAATGTTTTTGCAGAAGGACACGGCATCAGAAACTCGGAAAATTATAAGGAAAAAGGCATCAATGTGAATTTTGTAGAAAAAATTACTGATGATGAAATTTTCGTAAGAACCTATGAACGAGGCGTTGAGGATGAAACTTACAGCTGCGGAACAGGAGTTACAGCTTCTGCTTTAACTTTTCTGCAAAAAAACAATCTAATTTCCGTAAAAGTTAAAACTTTAGGAGGAAATCTTAAGGTTCATGCTGAAAAAAACGGAAATTCATTCCAAAACATTTGGCTTGAAGGTCCCGCAAAGCAAGTTTTTAGAGGTAAAATAGATCTTATTTAAAAACTAAACTTTTTAATCAAATTTTTAATAATGAAAAAAACTGTTCTCATTATCGCTCTCATTATTGTAGGAGCGGCAGGATTTTTTGGTTTGAGATTTTATAATAAATATTATGGAAACAACGTAGAGAAAGACGGATATGTTCTGATTCCCCATAAAGCGGATTTCAAGCAGATTCTTGATTCTGTGGGTCCATATGTAAAAGATAAGGAAGCTTTTGAAGCGGTTGCCAGGGATAAAGATCTTGATAAGTTTTTTAAACCGGGGCGCTATCATTTCCAGTCAGGAGCAGGAAATACCAACCTTGTGAACATGATTAAAGCAGGAAATCAGTCTGAAAACAGTTTCAGGATCGGTGATTTTGGAGATATGTACCAGATGATAGGAAAGGTTACAAAAAAAACGGAGCTGGACTCTTTACATTTTGTAAACGACCTGGATAAAGTAGCAGCAGAAAAGGGGTACAAAAATGCAGAAGATTTAAAAAAATATTTTTTCATTGATACCTATAATTTTTTCTGGACGGTAAGCCCGAGAGAATTTTTCAAAAAGTTTGATGAACAGTACAATGAATTCTGGACAGCTGAGAGAAAAAACAAGGAACAGCAATCCGGCCTGACGAGAGATCAGATCTATGCGCTGGCCTCTATCGTTTATAAAGAGTCAGGCGGGAAAAAGGATGAAATGAAAACAATTGCAGGATTATATCTGAACCGCTATAGAAAAGGAATGAAGCTACAGTCTGATCCTACGGTGATCTATGCAATTAACAAACAGACCAATTTTAAAGATCCGATCAAAAGAGTACTTTATAAACATTTGTCTACGCCATCACCATACAATACCTATGCAAATGCAGGAATTCCTCCAGGGCCTATCTGCGTGGTAGATAAAAGCTCTGTAGATGCGGTTTTGAATGCAGAAAACAACAATTATATATTTATGTGTGCTGACCCTGCAAGATTTGGCTATCATAAATTTACAGCAAGCGCTGAAGAGCATGCCATCAATGCGAAAGCTTATCAGGACTGGCTGAATTCAAAAAATATAAAATAAAAGATAAATTTAACTTTTATTAACAATATGATAATTAACTTTTAACACTTCTATACGACTTATACATCTATAAATAATACATAAATCGTAATATCTGGAATCAGAACCAATTAATGATTTCACAATATTAAGACTTATACTTTTACGATTTTACACAAAAAATACCTTATGAATCAGACGGAAATTGTCAACATTTTCACAAAAAAAACGCTAGCGCTTACTTTTGTACTTTCGGCAGCTGCCATGGCATTTGCCCAGGAAAAAGCAGGAGTTACGGGAATGATTGTCAACAAAAACAACCAGCCGGTTCCTTACGCTTCTGTGACGTTCAGCAATAAAGCGAACAAAACATTAAGCGATGCTGTATTGACCGATGAAAAAGGACAGTACAAGCTGGAACTGGCTCCTGGAAATTACGACATTACAGTAGAAGCCATCGACTACAAGAAAAGTGTGGTCAATAAAAGCATTGCAGGTCCCGGAAATATTGGAGCTTTATCCATTCAGCCGGAAGCAGCAACAACTCTGGATGGCAAAACCCAGGAAATACAAGGCGTGGTGATCACTGCAGCGGCAACAAAACCTTATAAAGTGGAGCTTGACAAAAGGACTTACGATCCTTCCCAGGATATTGTAAGCAAGGGAGGAAATCTTCAGGATGTGCTTTCCAATGTTCCTTCCGTTTCCGTGGATACTGATGGTACTGTTTCGATGAGAGGAAGCTCCAATGTAAAGTTCCTGATCAACGGGAAGCCTTCTGCCCTTCTTGGGATAGATGATGGTGCCAATGCACTTCAGAGTATTCCTGCAGACCAGATCGAGAAAATTGAAGTAATCACCAATCCTTCTTCTAAGTTCGAGGCTAGCGGTACAGCGGGTATTTTGAATATTATTTTAAAGAAAAGCAAGAAGACCGGTTTTAATGGTAGTGTTATCGGGGCTCTAGGTTATCTTCCCCAAACCAGCCTTAATGCGAATCTTAACTGGAGAAAAGGAAATTTTACATGGTTTCTAAATGGCGGCGGAGGTTACAGAGAATCAAAAAATACCAGTAGAAATGATGATTATTTTAACAATGCTGTATTAAAGGATGATTTGGTACAAAGAAATACCGATTCTGAAACTAAAAGTAAAAATAACAACTATAACGCTTCTGCAGGTATCGTTTATGACATTTCCGAAAAAACCTCAGTAAACGCATCCGGAACCGTAAGAACTTTTGACAGTGAAAATTTCGGAAATATTGATTATCGCTACACTCCTCTTACAAATCCTTTTTATACATCAAACAGAAGTACTTTCGGAACAAATAACAACCTCGCTTTTCAAGGTGATTTCGGACTAGATCATAAATTTGATGATAAAGGACAAAATTTATCATTATCATTAAGTTTACAGAGAAGCCGATCATACAACGATACTAATATTGATGATACTAATGATAATCTGAAAAATATCATTAATCAAAATACCATCAACAGATCTGTTATTGGTAAGGCTGATTATGAGTTGCCTATTGGTGAATATTCAAAATTAGAAGCAGGATATAGAATTGATATCAATACCAATGATTATAGTAATGATGTTCGTGAGAGCACGACAACAAAGCCATTAGATTTCCTTAAGCCATATACTTATGATGCAACATATAAGGAGACTTTCAATGCTTTTTATTTACAGTTCAAAAGTAAAATCGGAAAATTAGGTTATCAGGTGGGTGTAAGAGATGAATTGTCGAATGTAGACATTAATTACCTAAGCCTTGACCCCAAGAAAAATGTACCTGCAACTACTAAAAATTACAATAACTTATTCCCAAGCGTCTATTTAAGTTATGAATTCGCTAAGGATAATCAGTTGCTATTAAACTACACAAGAAGAATAGACCGCCCAAGATCATTCTTTATGATTCCTAACCCAAGTTATAATGATAACCAAAATATTTTTGACGGAAACATTGATCTTAATCCATCATATGTAGATTCTTTTGAATTTGGGTACAGCATTTCAAAAAAGAAATTCACAATTAACCCTACGCTGTATTACAGACATCAGACTGATGATACAAAAATGTTAGTGTATAATATTTTGGCTACAGATGAAAATGGGGCTATTATTGATCCAAAGCGTATAGAATCTCACACAAAACCACTTAATCTTGGTACAGATGACCGTTTCGGTTTAGATTTAAACTTCAACTGGGATGCAACAAGCTGGTTGAAATTTTTAGGAAATGTAGATATGTTTGGTTACAATACAAAAGGCAGCACTCTATATGACACCTTTGATAAAGATGGAAACCCTATTCAGGCTGTTGCTGATTTTAATGGCAAAGGTTTTTCAACAAGAGCGAGACTTTCTTCAACAATTAAAGTGGATAAAACATTCAGTTTCCAACTACAAGGATTCTATAGAGGAGGCCAGAAAACGGCTTACCAGGATAGAAAAGATATGTATGCCATCAGCTTCGGTGCATCTAAAACAATTTGGAAAGGTGACGGAACTTTAGCGTTTAACGTTCAGGATATTTTCAATACCAGAGCGATGAGATCTACAACATATACAGCAAACAGCGTAAGAGATTCTTATATGCAATGGCAGCCGAGACAGTTCTCAGTTTCCCTGACCTACAGGTTCAAACAGGGTGAGAAGGTAGAACAGCCTAAAAGGAAAAAAGATATCAATTCCAATGCAGCTGGCGACGATCAGCAAGCTCCAATGTAATACACAAAAAATCCCGAAAAATATTTTTCGGGATTTTTTTTATTTTACGGTTTCAGGGTGTTCGGATTTTTCCTTTTCAGCTTCATAAATTCTTCTTCTAAGGTCGCTGGTGGAAAACCTGTGATCTCTTTTATTATAAAAGATCTCAATTCCTTTCTCTTCACAATACTTTTTACCGGTGAAATCCCTGTCCATATAATCATCACCAATAATTCTTACATCAATAACAAAAGATTTTAAAATATCTTCAAGATCTTCTTCTGTGTAATATGGGATAATTTCGTCAACAGCATTTACAGCCTTTAACTGAATATATCTTTCTACAATGGTCTGACTCGGTCTGTTCTTATTAGGACGGTCGTGGGAAGGGTCTATCTGCAGCCCTACAATTAAATAATCGCATACTGTTTTAGCTTCTTCAAGCATTTTAATGTGACCGGCATGCAGCAGATCGAATGAGGAAAATGTAATACCTATTTTTTGTGTTTTCATAATAAGTTCAATTAAAATTCCGCTACAACAATTATTCTTTTAGCCAATAAAAGACCAATATTGAGGGAAGGGTTTTATAATTTGTTTTATCTTTTAAATTTAATTAAACAGCTCTTGAGTCAAGATACTGCTGCCATTTCCAGACTGTTCTTAAAGATTCCTCTAATGAAGTTTCGGACTTCCAATGAAGTTTTTTTTCAGCCTTATCCGCATTAGCATAAGCAATGGTAATATCCCCTTCTCTCCTGGCGCAGATCTGGTAAGGGACTTTCACGTCATTAGCCGTTTCAAATGCTTTCAAAACTTCCAGAACAGATGATCCTTTTCCTGTTCCCAGGTTAAATATATCAATTACTGTTTCTTCACTGCTCTGTAACAAGCTCTTAAGTGCACTTACATGAGCTTTAGCTAGGTCGACAACATAAATATAATCACGAACCGCAGTTCCGTCTTCCGTATCATAGTCATCACCCCAGATATTCAGCTTCTCGCGGATTCCTGCAGCAGTTTGGGTAACATATGGAATCAAATTATTAGGAACTCCCAATGGAAGTTCTCCTAATTTTCCAGACGGGTGAGCTCCGATTGGATTAAAATATCTTAAAAGAGAAATCCTTCTGTTATAAGCTTTCGCAAAATCAATCAGAATTTCTTCTCCCATCTGTTTTGTTTTACCATAAACGCTTTCAGGCATTTTCAATGGTGTATTTTCATCAATCGGCATTTTCTCTGCCTGTCCGTACACCGTGCATGAAGAGCTGAAAATAAAATTTGAAATTCCTCTTTCCTTGAATTCCTGAAGAATGTTAATGAGTGTGAATAAGTTATTTTCATAATAATCCACAGGCTTTACCTGGCTTTCCCCCACCGCTTTGGAAGCTGCAAAATTGATGCATCCTTCAATTGGGTGAGCATCAAATACCTGAGTAAGGAGCTCTCTCCTCTTTAAATCGAAAGGATAAAAAACGGGCTTCTTACCTGTAATTTCTTCGATATTTTTTAAAATAAATCTTTCGGAATTGGATAAATCATCTACAATAACAACATCAAAGCCATTATTGATGAGTTCTACTACCGTGTGGGAACCTATATATCCTAATCCTCCTGTAACAAGTATTGCCATTTTTTTTGTTTAATATTTTTTTTAATCGTTGTGTTTTCCTATGTTTTCTATTTCGCTTTTTGCCGGAATATGTTTAAAATAATTTATAAGTACAACTGGACCTACAACAAATAATAAATTTGAAAAAACATATAAAAATAAATATGTTGCAGGACTGGTAGTCCTTTGATATTTAACATAAAAAATTATTGCATGAAAAATAATCATTAAGAATAAAGAGATGTTTAAATAGAAAAACATTTTCCTAGATTCTTTAAATATACTCACAAATGTAACAGTTAATAATGGAAGTATTAAAAAATATAATGCATAAATAGGTATTTTAAATGCAGTATACTCTTCTGCCAATCCATATCCTCTTAAAAAAATTTTAAACATATTATATGCAAAAAATATCATCCAGCAAAGGACAAAAATAATTGCAAAAAAATAAGCAAACTTATTTTTAAGTATTCTTTCATCGTGAAGCATAGTCTTACTTCATAAACTCCAACACAGCATCAGAAATATACTTCAGCTGCTCTTCATCCAGTTCCGTATGCATCGGAAGAGAAATTACCTGGTCCAAAAGCTTATCTGTATTCACAAAATCTGCATCATTGCTTTCCTGATAATAAGCTTTCTGCTTTCTTAAGGCTACCGGATAATAGATCATCGCAGGAATTTCTTTTTCAGTCAGGAATTTTTGTAGCTCGTTACGTTTTCCGTTCAGAATTCTTAAAGTATACTGGTGAAATACATGAGTAGAATATTCCGCCCTTTTTGGAGTTAAAATATTTTCGTTTCCTGCAAAAGCTTCGTCATAATAATCAGCTGCTTTTCTTCTCGCGTCATTGTAAGAATCAAGATTCGGAAGTTTTTTTCTCAAAACTGCAGCCTGAATACTGTCCAATCTGGAATTCACACCTACTTCATCATGATAATACCTCTCGTACATTCCGTGATTAACAATTCCTCTTAAACGGTGTGCCAGTTCATCATTATTGGTAAAAATAGCTCCACCATCACCATAACAGCCTAAGTTTTTAGAAGGGAAAAAAGAAGTAGTTCCCACAGTTGCCATAGTTCCTGCATATTTTTCAGTACCGTCAGAGAATGTATATTGAGCCCCTATAGCCTGTGCATTGTCTTCAATGACATAAAGATTATGTTCTTCGGCAATTTTTAAGATTTCCTCCATATTGGCACACTGCCCGAAGATATGCACCGGGATAATTGCCTTTGTTCTTGGCGTAATTGCTTTTTTAATTTCTTCTGTAGAAATAGTGAATGTATCGTAATCTACATCTACCAGCACTGATTTCAGTTTAAGCAGATGAATAACTTCTACTGTAGCAGCAAAAGTGAAATCTGCAGTGATCACTTCATCCCCTTCTTTCAGGTCTAAAGCCATCAGCGCAATCTGCAAAGCATCCGTTCCGTTAGCACACGGGATCACATGCTTTACATCTAAATAAGATTCCAATTCATTCTGGAAAGACTTTACTTCAGGGCCGTTGATAAAAGCCGCAGAATCCATTACATTTAAAACCGCATTGTCTACATCATTCTTTATTTTGTAATACTGACTTTGCAAGTCAACCATCTGAATTTTTTTCATAAATAAATATTTGTGTAAAAATAAGGAATTTAAAATCCTATCAAAAATTTTATTGATTTTGTTTTATCTTTATAAAAAATAACTTCATGAAAAAACTTTTACTCTTTTGTCTTTTAGTAGGTTACTCTATCGTAAATGCGCAGACAGAGCTTGTTTTTGTTTATTTTACGGGCAAACCGAATAAAGCTGCTTTTTATGCAAATCCTCTTTCAGAACTGACACAAAAATCCCTTAACAGACGTACTTCTCTGGGCATTCCGTTAAATGATCAGGATGCCCCGATTGAACAGTCTTATATCCAGAATCTTCAGAACCTCGGTTTTACGGTTACAGATTATTCCAAATGGCTTAACGGAGCGGCTGTAAATGCAACTCCGACACAAATAACAACTTTACAGGCCCAACCCTATGTATCGTCAGTAGGACGCTTTGCAAGAAACACCGGTTCTGTTCCTAAAACAGCACATCAGGATAAATGGAATTTTTCTTCTGAGACTCAAAAGACCCTGACTGTTTTTGATTATGGTTCGGGTTCTGCACAGATCGACCAGATCAATATAAGACCCCTTCACCTTGCCGGATTTACAGGAACAGGAGTTTCCATTGCAGTTATCGATGCAGGCTTTCCTTATGTAGATACCGGTTCTGCCTTTGAAAGATTAAGGAATAATAATCATATTAAAGCTGTTTACGATTTTGTAACCAAAACAAGCAACGTATACAACCCTTCTGTCAGCAATCACGGATCTGCTGTGCTGGGAGCCATCGGAGGCTATATCGAAAACACTTTTGTAGGTTCTGCTCCGGATGCCGATTTCTATCTTTACCGCAGCGAAAATGCGGTTGGTGAAATTCCGGAAGAGGAATTATACTGGATAGAAGCAGCCGAAGAAGCAGACAGAAAAGGGGTCGATATTATTACGTCTTCTCTTGGATATAATGTTTTTGATGATTCCCGGTACAGTTACAGCTACTCGGATATGAATGGAACGACTTCTTTCATCGCAAGAGCTGCTGAAATAGCTGCTAATAAAGGAATTTTCGTTCTTACAGCGGCAGGAAATTCAGGCCAGCAGCCATGGCATTATATTATGACTCCTGCAGACAATGCTAAGGTATTCAGCATAGGATCAGTAGATGATGCAGGAAGTTCTTCAGGATTTTCATCGTATGGCCCCAATACCATTGGTGTGGTAAAACCTGATGGAAGTGCAAGAGGAACCGCATCTGCTACAGTTAACAACAGTACTTTAGTTTCGGTAAGCGGAACTTCTATCGCAACGCCCATAGCTGCCGGTGGCGTGGCATGTTTCATCCAGGCTTTTCCTTCCATGAATAGGGAACTGATGAGAACCAAACTGAGAGAGACCGCTTCACTTTATCCGGCTCACACAGACCAGATGGGTTACGGTATTCTTAATTTTGGAAACCTTTATAATCAGGTATTAAATACTTCTGAAATGGTGAAGAAAGACAAGTTTGCCATTTTTCCGAATCCTGCTAAAAATATTTTGAATGTAGCTTCTGAAAGCGAAATCCTGTCGCTGGAAGTCTATGATAATTTAGGAAAGCTGATCAGAAAAAATAACAGTCAGAAATCTATAAAAGTGGAAGATTTTCCGAAAGGAACTTATTATCTGAAAATCCAGGCGAAGGATCAGCTTTTTTATGAGAAGTTTTTAAAGGAATAGTTATTTGATATTTCTAATCCTGAATTTATTTTCAACCACAAATAACATAAATGCTACAAGTTCAAATCAATGGAAAGGATTTGCCATTTCATTGTCACACTTAAAAAGTAAAATTATTAAGGCTGAAAGTACAAACTATTCCCTCAATAAACTACCAAAGATATATCCTTGTCAAGGTTTAAAACCTTGACAAGGATTAATTTTCAATAGAAAAGGGCTTTAGCCCGTTTCACTTTTATCACCAATCAAATTGGCTTTAGCCAAATGTTAAAACAACGCCTCTCAAATTGAGAGGCGTTAATATATTTAGTTAAGCTGAATTTCTGCTCGCGTTAATATTTCCGAATAATGATCTGGTCACCAGCTTTTCATAAGCTTCTTTATTTCCCTCTCCTTTCTGGATTTTCATCAGCGCATACTGCTGGATACTCAACAGCGGAAGTACGATCTTCTCACGGATTTTCACCGATTTTCTGGACAATGGATCTTCTTCCTGCAGCATTTTGAAGCCGGTAAGCTCAAGCATAATGTCTCTTGAAAGTATATATTCATCAAAAAGAACATTCCAAAATGCACCAAATTTTGGATTATTTTTAATGTAATACGTCAGCGGAAAATAAGATTTGTTCATACTCATCATCGAGTTCAGAACTAAAGTTTTGAAGAAATCCGAGCCTTTGTACAGTTCTTTCACTTCATCCAGCCTTCCTTGCTCTTTCATCTGCTGCATAGCAAACCCGAACCCAAAAAATCCGGGAACATTCTGCTTCAGCTGAGACCATGATCCCACAAATGGGATTGCCCTGAGGTCTTCAAATTTCAGTTCAGTGCCATTCCCTCTTTTGGACGGGCGGCTTCCGATATTTGTTTTACCGTAATATTCCAAAGTACTCATCTCCTGGAGATAAGGAACAAACATTGGGTGAGCTTTAAGGTCTGAATATTTTTTGTAACTGATATCGGCAAGCTCGGCGATCAGTTTTCTTTCTTTTTCTGTAAGATCTTTTTTGGAGTTTTTAAAGACATCATTTTCAACTCCGGCAGTAAGAAGCTGCTCAAAATTGTATTTGGCCTGTTCTTTATTTCCGAAAATACTGGTGATCGTCTGTCCCTGGATGGTCAGTTCAATTTTATTGTTGGCAATCGTATTTCCCTGTGATGCATAAAAATCATGGGTCTTCCCTCCTCCTCTTGCCGGCGGACCGCCTCTGCCGTCGAAAAACACTACTTTAATTCCATTCTGAACGGAAAGTTTAGTTAAAACTTCTTTCGCCTTATAAATTTCCCAGTTGGCTTTCAGATATCCGCCATCTTTTGTTCCGTCTGAAAAACCAAGCATAATAGTCTGTTGATTTCCTCTGCTTTCAAGATGTTTTTTATAAACAGGGTTCTGATAAAGCTCTTTCATGACATTTTCGGAATTGGCAAGGCCTTCCATGGTTTCAAAAAGCGGAACAATATCCATTTTGATCTCTTCATCCTGATATCCGCAGATTTTAAAGAATGCATACACATTCATCACATCTTTTACGGCATCGGAATTCGAAATAATATAGCGGTTCATTCCCCTTTGCCCATTAAGATCCTGAATCTCGGAAACCTGTGAAACTGTTAGTAAGGTATCTTTAACGATATCTTCAAACTGATCTGCATTAACTTTATGATTAAGCTGGATCAGCTTATCGAATTTTTCTTCTTCACTAGCTTCAATATTACCATAAACTTTTGCAAAAACCTCATCAATAACTTTCTGATGGATCCTGCTGTCCTGGCGAACATCCAACGTTGCAAAATGAGTTCCGAAAATTTTCACACGGTCTCTGAAATTCGCCAGCAGGTCTAAAAACAGGGAATTGTGCTCCTTCACCAGTATTTTTTCAGCTTCGTCTGCTTTTTTCAGAATATCCTCTGCTGTAATTATATTTCCATTGAAGATCGCTCCATACAGCTCATCGCTTAATTTTGTCAATACTTCAGAAACTCCTCTGAAGCTTAACCTTCTTCTTATAAATTTTAAATGACTGTAATAAGATTTCAGAATTGCGGAACGGAGCTCTTCTGCTACTCTTTTGGTAACATCAGCGGTTACAAACGGGTTTCCGTCCCTGTCTCCACCCGGCCAGAAGCCAAGCTGAATAAGATCTTCGTGAAGATGGAAATGACCGTTTCCAAACGTTTTTTTGATTTTGGTAAACAGCTCTCCGATCGTATCGTAATAAACATATCTTAAATAAGAAATAATGCTAAGCGCTTCATCAATTGGAGTCGGCTTTTCTTTATTAACGAAAGGCGTTTTTCCCAACTGCTGCAAAAGCATATCAATCTGGGTAACGGAATCACTGGTAATAGCTCCCCGTAAATCCTGGATAATCCTCTGTACCGAACTTGGATAAAACTGGGTCGGGTGCGCTGTAAAAACTACTTTTACCGTAAAATCCTTCAGTTTTTCACGGACTTTTTCAAGTTTATGGTCCTGGTATGAACGTTCAAACAGATTAGTTACTGTTCCGCTGTCGCTTTCAGAATGGAGGTTTGGAAATGCAGCATCTTCTATACTATCAAACAAAACTACCTGTCTTTCTATGTACTGTATGATCTTAAAAAGCAGTTCTATTTTCTGCTCTTCTGTTTGAAGATCTGTATGGTTTTTAAAGAATTCTTCGACAATTTCCTCAGGGGTTTTGCCTTCTTCATATCCGTTTCGGCTTTCCTCATAAAGGAAGGGAAGAAGCATCCCGATATTGGTCATTTTATCATAAGGCAGGCTCATAAATAATGAATTGTAGATCTGGAATTTATTCTCCACGATCTGCCTGAATTTTTCTGCTCGTTGGTCGTGTATCATATAACAAATGTAATGGATTTTGGTTTTAAATTAATTGACAAATGACAAAAAATACTGCTACAGGAACAAAATTATTTTTTGACTACAACTGTTTAATGATTAATTTTACTTTTCACAGAAATTAATCAAGATCCCATGAAAAATATATTCATATTCCTCTTAATGGCTTTTATTTTCACAGGCTGTGGTGAAGATTGCTATAATGCCCCGCAGACGATTGCTTTTAAATTCGTTGATTCTAATGATGAAAATCTAATCACGAACGGAACACTTATTGCCTATTCGATAAAGGACGAAAATCAGGTTGGAATACAATTGACCAAAACATCCGACGATATGATTATTTTAGAAAATGTGGGTGCTTATAATGGGACAAAAAATTATACTTTCCAATCTAATGTTAAAGCTTTTGACTTTTCAATACAGTCTTCAGAATTTAAAGGGGGTTGTGACGGGTATCAGATCAATAAATTAACATTTACCGGTGTAGGTATTGATGTAACAGACGAAAAAGGATATTATAAAATTGTACTTCAATAGATTAAATAGCCTTAATATTATTAAGAATAATAAGTATGAAAATTATTTCGATTGTCTCTTTTCTGATTCCGGGTTTATTACTTTCCCAAAATACAGTTCCCTCCGATTTCAAAAAAATTCCTGATATTCTGGACACCGCTGAATATTTATATCCGTTCATTGTTCCGGACAAAGACTATGGCTACTGGAGGGTACTTACCAATGATCCTGATCCGGAAAAAGCTGTGATCTACGAAAGCCAGATGCCGGATTTCATGACCATTAATGAGTCTCTTCCTGAGAGAGGTTTTTTCCAGAAATGCATTGGTGAAAAATGTTTCACATATATTCTTGCCTGCAAAAAAGATCGGTCCGTGTATTTCTCTAATGAACAGCAACTGAGAGATTTCATCGGAACGGTTGACAATCTTCCGGAAGCTATTTTATTGGTCCAAACTTATGGTTTTAAAGTAGATACAAGCGATAAATTGGGTGGCTCCTATAAGATTGAGGACAAGCATATTTATCTGTATGCTTCAAAGTCTAAAGGATATCCGGAAATGAAAGAATCTTACTTTATAAAGATCAACAGAAAAACCGGAAAACTGGAATCTACAAGTAAAGGTGTCTATTTTAAAAGTGAGAATTGTAATCAACCCATTTCTCAGTAGAAGTAAGAAAGTAATATCAATATATTTTATATTTAAAATTCCCGCTGATTAAGCAGATTGTGCAGATTTTTTTATGCTATAGCTTGGATGAAATCAACTTTGTGGATTCCTGCTTTGCAACCTCAAATTATATAAACTCTGCATTAAATCATAACCAAGATCTTTCAGAGCAGGTAAAATTTATATTGTTATTATAAAAGACTTCGATAGGAATTTTAAAATTTCATTAACTTAGTTTTCAACTTGCATTGCTTAAATTTGGATCAAATAAATTTAGAACAATGCTTAATTTCGAATTTAAAAATCCTACAAAAATACTTTTTGGAAAAGGCGAGATCGCTAAAATTTCACGTGAAGTTCCAAAAGATGCCAAAATATTAATGATCTATGGAGGCGGAAGCATCAAAAACAATGGTGTTTACGATCAGGTAAAGGAAGCTCTGAAAGATCATGATTTATATGAATTCGGAGGTGTACCTGCCAATCCGGAATATGAAGTACTGATTAATGCTTTAAGCTTTATCAAAGAAAAAAATATCAACTACCTTCTTGCTGTAGGCGGTGGATCTGTTATTGACGGAACTAAATTCCTTTCTGCCGCTGCCAACTATACAGGCGAACCTTGGGAAATCCTTAAAAATTCAGTGAGAACATTTGAAGGGGAAGGAATGCCTTTCGGAAGTATTCTTACATTGCCGGCAACAGGCTCTGAAATGAATTCGGGCTATGTCATTTCAAGAAGAGAAACTAATGAGAAATTATCTTCCGGTGGTCCTGGGCTTTTCCCACAGTTTTCAGTACTGGATCCTGAAGTAATCAGAACAATTCCTAAAAACCAGATTGTGAACGGAATTACCGATGCTTACACCCACGTTCTGGAGCAGTATATGACAGCCCCTTCTTCTGCTGATCTTCAGGAAAGAATTGCAGAAAGCATTCTCATCAGTCTTCAGGAAACGGCTCCAAAAGTTCTGGCTGATGATTTTGATTATGATGCTGCCGGAAACTTTATGTGGTGCTGTACGATGGCTCTGAACGGACTTATCCAGAAAGGGGTAATCACGGACTGGGCTGTACATGCCATGGGACATGAACTGACTGCTTATTTCGGGATCGATCATGCAAGAACTTTAGCCGTTATTGCACCTTCCCATTACCGTTATAATTTTGAAACGAAAAAAGGAAAGCTGGCACAGTATGCTGAAAGAGTTTGGGGAATTAAAGACGGAACCTTAGAGGAAAAAGCAGAACTTGGAATCAAAAAAATGGAAGAATTTTTCCACAGCCTGAATATCAAAACAAAGCTTTCGGAATATACAGAAGATTACAAAGGTACTGCTGAAAGAGTGGAAAAAGCTTTTACAGACAGAAGCTGGTCCGGGCTTGGTGAGTACAAGAAACTGACCCCTCAGGATGCTTATAAGATTGTTGAGATGAGTTATTAGATTTCGGAGTGATAGATTGAAGGTTTGAGAATAAATGAGTGCAGATACGAGTTGCTGTCGATTGAGCGTCTGATATATGATCAAAGACGGAATTTTCGAACCATGATTAGTTTCTGCAACCTAAAATCTTCATATTTAGCCTCCTCTTCTATAAAAAAAACGGTTATTTATAAACATTCGTTTAAAAAAGCTTGATTTCATTATAGATATTTCAAATTTATTTATATTTTAGCGTATTCTTAAATTTGTGAAAATGAAAAAACAGCTACTTTTATTTGCCTTTTCAGCTTTGGCGCTAACTTCATGTAAAGATGACAATATTGAAGCCTATGAATTAGAAATGATGAGCGGAGACTGGAAGGTAAGCAAAATAGAAATTATTTCCGGAAAAGACAATAAAACAGTACTTCAGACAGACACTCCGTCTGACTGTCAAGCTAAAGATATTCTGCACTTCAGAAGTGATTATTATACCAGCTATACGTATTACTCTGCCATCGGGCTTGAATGCCAGATAAGCGGAAAAACCGAAGGAAAGTTTACGTATACAGAAGAATCTAAGCTGATGAGCATTAAAAATGATAATGATACCGAAAGATGGTACAGAGTGGAAGTCCTTACAAGCCAGGATCTGAAACTGGCCCAACTGTTTGGGACCTTTGATCAGAACGGTGACGGTACGGATGATCTCACTTATGTGACCTATAAAAGATAAACACAGACTCTCGATTTTATCGGGAGTTTTTTATTACATTTATCAGATATTTTAAAAATTGATTGCAATGAAGAAGATTCTTTCAGTATTTCTACTGCTGTATTTTGCCTTGTCCTTCTCACAGGAAAAAAAGCCGATGTTCTGGCAGGACATTCAGAATTTCAAAAAAGCGGACCAGGAAAATCCTCCGCCAAAAGATGCCATCCTTCTGATAGGAAGCTCTTCTTTTACAAAATGGACAGATGTTGCCAGCTATTTTCCTGACAAAACAATTATTAACAGAGGCTTTGGAGGTTCAAGAATGACGGACCTGAATGATTTTTCCGACGATCTACTGAGCCCTTATCAGCCTAAACAGATCATCATCTACTGCGGTGATAATGATTTTGCAGACAACCATAACCTGAAAGCTAAAGTTGTGGTGAAAAGGTTTAAAACGTTCTATAAAAAGATCCGTGAAAGATTTCCGGATATTGAAGTGGACTATATTTCCATAAAATATTCGCCGAGCCGCGAAATGTTGTGGCCACAGATGAAAGAAACGAATAAAAAGATTGCCGCTTTCATGAAAAAAGAACCTAATGCAGAATTCATCGATATTACTAAAGCCATGGAAGATTCTAATGGAAATGTAAGAAGAGATCTTTTCGTTGAAGACATGCTTCACATCACCCCGGAAGGCTATGAAATCTGGGCGAGGGTGATGAAACCTTATATGAAATAATACCTGTTATAAACAAAAAAATCCCTTAACGGGATTTTTTTTATTTCTTTTTCTTGGATTTCGATACAGATATCGATTTCTGCTGGGCTCTGTTAGCTCCAAATTTCTTCGGCGCTTTCCTTTTGGAAGGTCCTCCCCAGTTTTCTTTTTTGTTTTTATCCTTTTTCTCGTGAAATGCTCCTCCTCCTTCATACAGTTTTACCTGCGCAGGATTTTTCATGATGATCACATCTTCTTCGGAAGCAATTTTCTTAGGATTGATTTTCACCTCTGCAGGGAAATCATTGAACTTAAGATCTTTATCCATTAAGAGCTCAATGTCAAGAACATAAGCTTCTTCTTTTTTAGTCACGAAAGTAATTGCCTTACCGTCTTTATCTGCTCTACCCGTTCTTCCTATTCTGTGGATATACTGCTCAGGAATTTCAGGTGTTTCAAAGTTGATAACGTGGGTAATATCCGAAATATCCAGACCTCTGGCCATTACATCAGTGGTAATCAATCCTCTGATCTCTTCGTTTTCAAATCTTTTCATGGCCTTAAGCCTGTAGTTCTGAGATTTGTTTGAGTGGATCACATCAAACTGCTCAGGGAAAAGTTCATCAATTTTAGCAAACAGAAGATCAGAGTTCTTCTTATTATTAGTGAAAATCAATACCTTGGACATTTCATCTTCATTATTTTTCAGTAAATGTTCAAGAAGATTGATCTTTGTATTAAAGTTTTCCACTTTGTAACCGGTCTGCTCAATTTTTTCAAGAGGCGTCCCTGATTTGGCCAATGAAATTTCTACCGGACTGGCAAAATACTGATCCAGCATTTCATCTACCGCTTCCGTCATGGTGGCCGAGAAAAGAATGTTCTGTCTCTTCGGCTTCATCATTTCGAAAATATGGGTAAGCTGTGGCCTGAAACCTAAGTTCAGCATCTCATCAAACTCATCAATGATCAGCTTCTGAACTTCTCTCAATGAAATTGCATTGTCAATAGCAAGGTCCATTACCCTTCCCGGAGTTCCTACTAAAATATCGCATCCGTTATTAAATAAAAGTTTCTGCGTATTGATATTTTTTCCTCCGTATATTCCGATTACCCTTGCGGTAATATTTTCTGTCAGTTTCTCAACAATTTCAGCTACCTGTACCACCAATTCTCTTGTAGGAACAAGAATCAAAACAGTAGGATTCCCTGTTTTGTTGTATTTCCATGTTTTAAGAACGGGCAGAAGATAGGCCAATGTTTTCCCGGTTCCGGTCTGTGCGATCCCCATCACATCTCTTCCGGAAAGTATAGGGCCAATGCTCTTTTCCTGAATAGGTGTAGGTTCGAATAGTTCCAGATCCGCTAAAACATCAAGAATTTTAACCGGCAGGTCAAAATCCGCAAAAGTGAGTTTTTCCATGGTGCAAAGATAGGTATTTAAATTTAGAGGTTGAGCGTGGGTTGGAGAGTTTGAGGGTAACAGGGTTTGAGGATAGTTTATGGGTGCGGGTTTCGGGTTCCAGGATAAAGGGTGCAGAGCTTAGGTTAATAAATGATGAATTATAACTTCATCACTAATTTCTAACATGAACCTCAAAACTCGTATCCCGAAACCCTGTTTCTTATTTTCTCGTCACTCTCAGTAAAATCACTAAAACCAATATAACAGAAAAAACAAAGCCTAAAACTGCAACTAAAGACATTTCACCGATCCGTGGACCTGATTCTGAAACAAAAACAATAGCTGTGGCAATAATATTGGCCCCCAGAACCATAGCTAAAATTAAATTGACAATACTGGATTTAATTAGTTGATTGGTTTTTTCAATATTTTTAATTTCGCTGGATACGGTGAATTTATTATCATCGAGCTTCTGAAGCACAGATCTCAGCTCTTTAGGAATTTCATCTACATTATCTGTGAAATTCATCATCCGGTCCATCCCGGTTTTTAAAAGATTTTTTGGCTTGATCTTTTTCGTCAGGATTTTTCTGGTATAAGGATGCAAACTCTTCACAATATCCAGATCGGGATTGATTGTTCTTCCGACACCTTCTATTAAACTAATCCCTTTAAACAGAAGATAAAAATAGTCCGGCATGTAAAGCCTGTTATCCTTCAGAATATCCTTCATTTTATTGATGATCACCTGAACATTAATATCCTGCAGCGATGAGCTGTGAACAAAATTTAAAATATCTTCTACGTCATTTTCAAACCTTCTTTCATCAGGAATTTCGTAGCTGACTGCCATTTTTTTGAGATAGCGGACAATTTTATGTGGATTTTTAGCCACAAAACTTACAATCAGACTTTCAAGAATTTCCTTATCATTAGGCTGGATTTTTCCTACTGCACCGAAATCTATAAAAACAATTTTGCCATCCTTTTTTACCAAAATATTACCGGCATGCGGATCAGCATGGAAAAATCCGTAATCCAGAATCTGGGAAACAAACAACCTCAAACCTACTTCGGATACTTTTACAGGATCGATATTATGGGCTAAAAGAGAAGCTTTGTCGGTTACCTTAATCCCGTCAATAAACTCCATGCATAGAATATTGTTGTTGGAATATTCTTCATAGATCTTCGGAACATATGTTTCCTTATTATTCTTAAAATTCCGGACAAAATGCAGAATATTTTCTTTTTCGTTGATCAGAGAAACTTCTTCCAGTAAAGATTTCTCAAAAGTAGAGATCGCCTGTTTCAGATTGAGCTTTTCTCCAATTTCAGAATAAGCAGAAACCAGCTTTTCCAGATCTTTTATGAGAAGCAGATCATCTTCAATAACGGTCTGTACATCAGCTTTTTTGAGTTTGAGAATCACAGGACTTCCATCCATCAAAACCGCTTTATAAACCTGTGCAATAGATGCTGTGGCTAAAGGTTCTTTCTGGATTTCCTGAAAATGATCTTTAACAGATATATTGAATTCATTTTCCAGAATTTCCTCTACATCCATATCCACCGTATCCACCTTGTCCTGAAGTCTCTGCAACTCCTGGATGAGCTCAGGCGGAAGCAGATCTTCCCTGTTGCTGAAGGTCTGACCAAGCTTTACAAATGTAGGTCCAAGCTCTTCCAGTACCAGTCTGATCCTCTCATATACTGTCCCTTTAGAAATGACCTCATCCGGATCAACAGAAACCGGTTCCTGCTTATTTCCTGTATTCATCCTTGCCAGCATATCTTTAAACCCGTATTTACTGAGTACGGAAATAAGCCTGGCTGATCTTTTCAGTTTTCGTTGCTGCTTGTCAAACATATATTTCTAAATAGTTGGTGCAAATTACTCCAAAAATTGTTCCTATTGCTATTTTAATTTTTATCTGAGCGGCAAATCGTAGGGTTAAACAGATAAACTCTCTTTTAAATTAAGTTACCGTTTAAGCACTGTTCAGCCAAATGGCATTTTGCATCGAACAAATTTTTCAAGCCCAAAATCCATAAAAAAAGCCGCCTGAAATGGCAGCTTATTTTAAACAATATCTTAATAAGTGATTATCCTACTACTTTAACATTGTCTGCTTCAGGTCCTTTTTTACCTTCTTTAATCTCAAATTCTACTGCCTGTCCTTCTTTTAGAGATCTAAGGCCTGAAGACTGAATGGCTGAATGATGGCAAAAAATATCGTTTCCGCCTCCGTCTGGTGTAATAAAACCAAAACCTTTTGTTTCGTTAAACCATTTTACTGTTCCTGTCATTATATTTTATTTAAATTGATCAGTGAAGATAGTAAATTTTAAGAATATCCTCAAAAAAAATATATATTCTTAACTGATTTTTTTCAAATCCCTGGAAATGCTAAAAGAAAAAAAAATTACATTCCTGGTGTTATTTAATGGATTTTTTTATCTTTATACCTATCAAACTAACCTATAAAATATTAAAAAATGAAAAATTTACGTAACAACAAACTTTCAAGGGAGCAATTAAAAGGAATCAATGGAAGCGGTATTATTATCGGAAACTGTTCAAATGAATGTTGTCCTACTGACGGAAGACCAAGATGTCCAAGACTGATCTGCCCTGCCGTGGTATGCCCTCAGTATTTGTAAAAAAAGAATCTATTTTAAGCATAGAGCTGATGAAATTCAGCTCTTCTTACTTCAATTAATGCTAATAAAATATCCTATTCAATTGAATAGGATATTTTTTCTTAAATTATAATTTTCTTATTTAAGATAGGTTTCATACAGATCTTTTCTGCGGTCATTCATTACCTGAACAGAGCCGTTATGATGAAGATCTTTAAGCAGATTCAGATCCACATCTACAATAAGGGTCATTTCTGTATTGGGAGTTGCTTCCCCTTTTATTGCATTGGAAGGAAAGGCAAAATCTGAAGGGGTAAATACGGCAGCCTGCCCAAACTGGATATCCATATTGTTTACTCCCGGAAGATTCCCTACGCAACCGGCGATAGCGACGTAACATTCATTTTCAATAGCTCTTGCTGCTGCACAGTGCCGTACCCTGATATAAGCATTCTGGGTATCGGTAAGATAAGGTACAAAAAGGATTTTCATGCCCTGATCTGCCAATATTCTCGGCAGCTCGGGAAATTCTACATCATAACAGATGACAAGGCCAATTTTTCCACAGTCGGTATCGAAAACCCGGATCTCATTTCCGCCTTTCATTCCGTAATATTTTCTTTCATTCGGAGTGATGTGGATCTTCCGGTATTCATCGATCCGGCCGTCACGGTGAAGCAGATAACTCACGTTATACAAATCGTTATGATCATGATCAAAAACAGGCATACTTCCGGAAATAATATTGACGTTGTAGCTGATGGCCAGTTCGGAGATTTTATTCTTAATATCCTCACTTAATTTAGCCAGCTCTATCATACTGTCTCTTTCTGAAAGCTTATTGAACGGCGCCAGCAACGGGGTATTGAACAGTTCCGGGAAAAGAACAAAATCGGATTTATAATCACCCATTACATTGACAAAAAACTCTACCTGCTCATAAAATGCATCGATATTTTTAAAATGCCTCATCTGCCACTGTACCAGTCCAAGACGGATAATGCTATCCTGCATGGTGTTTGGCTTTTTGCTGTAGTAGATGTTATTCCATTGCAGCAAAACGGCATTTTCCAGAGAGGATTCATCTTCGGGAAGGTATTTTTTAAGAATCTTTATCGGAAGGAAATTATTGGAAAGCTGAAAAGACAGTACGGGATCGTAAATTTCCTTATCTCTTACTCTTCTGATGTATTCTCTCGGGGAGAGCTCGTCGCTGTATTTATGATAGTTCGGGATTCTTCCACCCAAAATGATGGATTTGAGATTAAGCAGTTCACATAATTCTTTTCTGGCATCATACAATCTTCTTCCCAGACGCAGCTCGCGGAATTCGGGGTCTACAAAAACTTCAATCCCATAGAGTACATTTCCTGTGGAAAGATGGGTATTGAAGGTATAATTCCCTGTAATATCGACATAGGTATGATCGTCTCCGAATTCGTCATAATTCACAATAATGGAAAGTGCTACAGCAGCCAGTTTTCCATCTACTGTGATGCAGATCTGACCTTTGGGGAATATTCTGGTGAGCTTTTCAATGCTCTTTTTAGACCAAATAGATTCAGACATCTGCGGATACGCGCGTTTCATTGTTACTACCAGTTCATCATAATCCTGAAGCGTCAGGGCTCTTGTTTCTATTTGCATTTGACGTAATTTTACTTAAATTTAGGAAAAAAAAGACAAATCAGTCCATTTAAATGATGAAGAAAGGTTTCAAATACTTAATCATAGGTACAATAAGTATATTATTCTTTGTTTATATATTTCTACCGTTTGCTTCTAATTATATTGGCTGGTATGGTTATAGTAAATGGAAATATAGACACGGAACAGATAGTATACAAATGTCTAAAAACAGGAATATTTTTATAAAACAATTGAATTATAAAATTATAGATTCTGCTGGTTTTAAAAATTTCCGTTTTACACCTTATCTTGAAAAGGGATTTAAATATGGTAAGCATTTTTCAGAAGATACCAGAATTATCCAAAACTCTTCCTATCCCTACAATATCTGCTATGAAAGGAATTTAAAAGATTCTATTGTTCTGCGTTTTACTGAGGATAGTGTAAAAAAATTAGACAGTTCTGATGTTGTCTGGGGGTATTCAAAAACTCCTTATTTAAAAGATACTCTAATGCTGATTATTGAAGGGCCACGCGAGCATGCCGGATTAATAAAAATTTGGTAGCTGAAATTTTAGGAAAAGATGACAACCTTGCTTATTAATTGCTTTAAATATTTTACTGATCATTTTTTCATTAAAACAGTTTTAACAAAAAATCCCACCCGAAACGGGCAGGATTTATATTATTAATTCAAGTCAAAAAATTACTCCCACTCAATGGTTGCAGGTGGTTTGCTTGAAATATCGTAAGCTACTCTGTTGATTCCTCTTACTTCGTTGATGATTCTACTTGAAACAGTATCTAAGAACTCGTAAGGAAGTCTGCTCCATGTTGCCGTCATAAAATCGATGGTGTTGGCAGAACGAACTACTGCTGTGTATTCGTACGTTCTTTCGTCTCCCATTACTCCTACTGATTTTACAGGAAGAAGGACTACGAAAGCCTGGGATACTTTTTCATAAAGATCGTTTTTATATAATTCCTCAATGAAAATATCATCAGCTTCCTGAAGGATTCTTACTTTATCCGCATCTACAGCTCCCAATACTCTGATTCCTAATCCAGGACCCGGGAAAGGATGTCTGTGTACCAAATGATGCGGAATACCTAGCTCCTCACCTACTTTTCTTACTTCATCTTTGAAAAGCTCTCTTAACGGCTCCAATAATTCGAATTCCATATCTTCAGGAAGTCCTCCTACATTGTGGTGTGACTTGATTACTGCAGACGGTCCGTTTACAGACTGGCTTTCGATAACGTCAGGATAAATGGTTCCCTGAGCTAAGAATTTAGCACCTTCAATTTTATGGGATTCTTCATCAAAAACATGAATAAACTCGTTTCCGATGATTTTTCTTTTCTGTTCAGGATCATCTACTCCTGCCAGTTTGGTAAGGAATCTTTCTTTAGCATCCACCATTTTAATGTTCATATGGAAATGTTCTCCATAGTTGTCCATTACTTTCTGGCCCTCGTCTTTTCTCAATAAGCCCGTATCAACAAAGATACAAGTCAGCTGATCTCCAATTGCTTTGTGAATTAACACTGCAGCTACAGAAGAATCAACCCCTCCTGAAAGTCCAAGGATTACTCTGCTGTCTCCTACTTTTTCGCGGATCTCTTCAACTGTTTTTTCGATATAATTGGTCAGTTTCCAGTTTTTCTCAGCATTACAAATGGCAAAAACAAAGTTTTCAAGCATTTTTCCGCCTTCTTCTGTGTGAGAAACTTCCGGATGGAACTGAACGCAGTAGATTTTTCTGTCTTCATTGGACATAGAAGCCATTACTCCTGATTTTGCATTCAATTCAAAACCGGCAGGCAATGCTCCTACTTCATCAAAGTGACTCATCCATACGATAGAATTCTGAGTAACTCCTTTGAGTAAAGAACTTTCTTTAATGATATCCAAATGGGCTTTTCCGTACTCTCCTTTTTCACCTTTGTTTACTTTTCCACCTAAAAGATGTGCTGTAAGCTGCATCCCGTAGCAAATTCCCAAAACAGGAATTCCTTGCTCATACAGTTCTTTTTCAACCAGGTGGGCATTTTCTGCGTTCACAGAGCTTGGTCCTCCGGAAAGGATAATTCCTTTGGGTTGTTTTGCTAAAATATCCTGTAAAGGTGTGTTAAAAGGAAGGATTTCAGAATATACACCCATCTCACGGATTCTTCTTCCGATAAGCTGGTTGTACTGTGATCCGAAATCTAATATGATAATACCGTTGTTCATTTTATAAATGATAATTGATGATTGATAAATGATGATTTAAAAGCTTCAGGCAATAAGCCCGAGGCAGTAAGCTTTTTTTATTATAATAGGTCTAAAGCCTATTGCTTACTTAATTGTTTTACAAAAAAAGACTTGGAAATGTTCCAAATCTTTTTTCGTGATTTATTTTAAAACTTTCCGATGTCTTCTCTGTAGAATCCGTAATCGAAATGAATGTGGGCTGCATCTTCGTACACCTTTTTGCGGGCATCGTCGTAAGTAGCTCCGGTAGCTACCACGTTCAGAACACGTCCGCCGTTGGAAACCACTTTGTCGCCTTTTCTTATAGCCCCGGCATAGAGAAGCTTAGAATGTTTCATCTTGTCTTCGCCTACAATTTCGTAGCCTGTTTCGATGTTTCTAGGATAACCTCCTGAACACATCACAAGGCATACTGCTTTTTCGTCTTTAAATTTAAGCTGGATATCTTTTCCTTCCATGCAGTCCTGGATCACATCAAGAAGATTGTTCTCCATTAATGCCATCAATACCTGAGTTTCAGGATCTCCGAATCTCATGTTGTATTCAAGAAGATACGTTCCGTTCTTAGTAACCATTAATCCGAAGAAAATGATTCCTTTAAAGCTGAATCCTTCTCCTTTCAGACCGTTAATGGTAGTTTGTAAGATATTTTTTTCAAAATCAGCATAGTGCTCCTGAGTAAAATCAGGGCTTGGCGCTACAGATCCCATACCACCGGTATTTGGTCCTGTGTCACCGTTTCCTGCTTTTTTGTAATCTTTTGCAGCGATACAAGGGAAAATCTTTTCACCGTTTGAGAATGCAATGATTGAAGCTTCAAAACCTTCTAAATATTCTTCAATAACCAGACGGATTCCTGCATCTCCATAAATTCTTCTGATCATGAAGTCGTGGATTGTAGCCTCAGCTTCTTCAATGTTGTCGCAAATAACCACACCTTTTCCGCCTGCAAGACCACTCGCCTTAACCACTAAAGGATACTGCTGTGTCTGAACATATTCTTTAGCATCATTGTATGAATCAAATACTACAGCTTTAGCTGTTTTGATATCATAGGTCTGCATAAACTTCTTAGAGAAAGCCTTACTTCCTTCCAGGCTTGCTACTTTTTGGTTGGGACCGAAAACTTTAAGATCGTGCTTTTTGAATTCATCCTTCAGACCTGCTACAAGAGGGGCTTCCGGACCTACGATGGTAAGATCTATCTTTTCTTTAATGGCGAAATCTCTTAGTTCTTTGATCTCTGATAAATGAACATTTTTCCCTATTACATCGGTGGTAGCATTACCGTTAGCAAAAAACATTTTAGAAATTCTTGGGTCATTCTGAAGCTTTGCTGCTAAAGCAGATTCTCTACCGCCTTCACCTATGATTAATATTCTCATACTTTATTTATTATCTAGTCTATTTTACAAATATATAATTTTGAATGCTATAAATACAATCTCAAATTATTTTTTAATTCTATTTTAATTAATGTAAAAAGTGTCTAATCCCGGTAAACATCATTGGGATACCGTGCTCATTGGCAGCTTCAATACTGTCCTGATCTTTTACACTTCCGCCTGGCTGGATGATGGCTTTAATTCCTTCTTTGGCGCAGAAATCTACCACGTCACGGAACGGGAAAAATGCATCAGAAGCCAAAACAAGATCTCCTGTGAATTTTTCTTTGGCTCTTTCGATGGCCTGTTCAGTAGCCCAGATTCTGTTCACCTGTCCGCCACCAATTCCGAAGGCCTGGATACCATTGGAAACAACAATCGCATTTGATTTTACATACTTCACCACTCTCTGGGAGAAAAGAAGGGCTTTTTTCTGCTCTTCGGAAGGCTGTACCTCAGTTACCACTTTAATATCGTCAGAGAAATGATTGTCATTATCCTGAACAAGAATACCACCGTCGATCTTCACCCAGGTCTGTTTGTCAGAAACAGGGTTAACGATTTTTATAATTCTAAGGTTTTTCTTTTTTCTTAAAACTTCAAGAGCTTCTTCATCAAATTCCGGAGCCATTACGATCTCAAGGAACGTTTTGTTCAGTTCTTCAGCTGTTGCTGCATCGATTTTGTAGTTCATTGCAACAATTCCGCCAAAAATAGAAACCGGGTCACATTCGAAAGTCTTTTGGTAAGTTTCTAAAGCTGAAGTTCCGATTGCTACGCCACAAGGTGTAGAATGCTTCACTGCACAACATGCCATTTCTTCTTTAAACTCCGTAACTACTTTCCAGCAAAGGTCCATATCACGAAGGTTGTTGAAAGAAAGTTCTTTACCACCCAGCTGTTCGAAATCTTTCATCGCACCGTTCTCAAACGTAGAAACGTAATAAGCAGCAGTTTGATGAGGGTTTTCACCATATCTTAAATCAGATGCTTTTTTGTATGAAGCATTAAGATAGGTAGGATATTCTTCATCTAAAAGCATTCTTGAAATAGCCCCGTCGTAAGCTGAAGTAAGGTTGAATACTTTTCCTGCAAGCTTTTTACGTGTTTCGATGTAGGTATCACCGTTCTGTTCCATTTCAAGCCTTACCGTTGCATAGTCTTCCACATCGGTAATTACGGTAACAGAATCAAAGTTTTTAGCTGCAGAACGAAGCATTGAAGGACCTCCGATGTCGATAAACTCTACTTTCTCATGTAAAGAAATGTCTTTGTTCACATTTTCAAAGAAAGGATAAAGGTTTACGATTACCATGTCGATCAGGTCAATTCCATGTTCCTGAACGGTTTTCATATGCTCTTCATTGGAACGAACTGCTAAAAGACCTCCGTGTACTTTAGGGTGAAGGGTTTTCACTCTTCCGTCCAGCATTTCAGGGAAATTGGTTACCTCATCGATCTGAATCGGATTTAAACCAGCATCTTTCAAATGTTTGAACGTTCCTCCTGTAGAAATCAACTCATAATTCCGGGCTTCCAAGAACTGGGCGAACTCGATCAATCCGCTTTTGTCAGAAACACTGATTAAAACTCTCTTTTTACTCATTTTACTTTCAATTTTTTACTTTTTACAGCTATTTCAAACTGTAGCCCGGTCTTTCACCCCCGGTCTTACTTTTATTTACTTAGATTTCTTTTAATGTAGCAATGTATCAGTCTAGCAATGTAACAATGAATTCAATTGGTACACTGGTACATTGTTATATTGACACATTATTATTTAATTTCCTAAAACTTTATTGATGGCTTTTGGAAATATCTCATATTCAATATGGTGAACTTTCTCTGCTATGGTTTCCGGAGTATCTTCTGCTGTTACTTCAAAAGATTTTTGAAGAATAGCCTCACCTTCATCAATTCCCGGGGTCACAAAATGTACTGTTGCTCCACTTATTTTTTCTTTGGCTTCAATAACTGCATGGTGAACGTGCATTCCCCACATTCCTTTTCCTCCGAATTTCGGAAGCAGTGCCGGGTGGATATTAATAATCTTTCCGGTCCAGTTCTCACAGAATTCTGGTTTCAGGATAGATAAGAATCCTGCCAATACAATCAGATCTGTATCTTTCGGTATCACATTTCCCAATTCACTGCTGAAGTTCTTTCCTCTTGGGATCAGAACATTTTCTATATGATGATTTTTCGCTCTTTCAAGTCCGTAACATTCTCTGTCTGCCACCACTAAAGATATTTTTGCATTCTGGATTTCTCCGCTCTCAATGGTATCTATGATTCTCTGCAGATTGGTCCCTGAGCCTGAAACGAGTATAACGATATTTTTCATGTTGTTAATGTAACAATGTATCAGTCTAACAATGTAACAATGAATTTAATTGGTACACTGGTACATTGACCAATTGTTATATTGCTAAATTAATCTTCTCGGTTCCTGCTGTAATTTCCCCGATTTCGTACGCATCATCTAAAAGATGCAATATTTTTTCAGCATGGTCTGAATCTGCAACGATAATCATCCCTACACCCATATTGAAGGTTCCGAACATTTCTTCACGGGATACTCCACCTCTTTTTTCCAATTCAAGCATCACACTAGGAATTTTGATTTTAGCAGCATCAATAGAAGCACATAATCCTTCAGGAATAATTCTTGGAACATTTTCATAAAGACCACCACCTGTAATGTGGGCAATACCGGAAACTTTTACTTCTTCCAATACTTTGTGGATATCTTTATAATATAATCTTGTAGGTACTAAAAGAGTCTCGTATAAAGGTTTTCCTTCAAACTCTTCTTCGAAGTTAGGGAACACTTTTCTTACCAATGAAAATCCGTTGGAGTGGAATCCTGAGCTTGGCAGAGCAATGATCTTGTTTCCTGCTTTAATAGTAGAACCATCAATGATCTGATCTTTTTCTACAATTCCTACACAGAATCCGGCAACATCATAATCTCCGGGCTGGTACATTCCCGGCATTTCAGCAGTTTCACCACCAATCAATGCGCAATTGTTGTCCTTACATGCTTTCACCATTCCAAGAACGATTTCAGCAGCAATTTCTGAATCAAGCTTACCGCAAGCTAGATAATCTAAGAAAAATAATGGTTTTGCACCGTGGCAAAGGATATCATTGGCACACATGGCGAAGCAGTCGATACCGATAGAGTCATACTGTTTGGTATCCAAAGCTACTTTCAGCTTGGTCCCCACTCCGTCTGTTCCTGAAACCAGCACAGGGTTTTTATATCCTCCGATCTCATAGAAAGCTCCAAAACTTCCCAAATGGTTCAATACATTTGAGTTGTGGGTTTCGCCTACCGCTTTTTTGATCTTATCAACCGTTTTGTATCCTTCTTCTTTGTCTACGCCTGCTGATTTGTAAGTGTTGCTCATGTTTAATAATTTTTATTAATGTAGCAATGTATCAGTTTAACAATGTAACAATCATCTTGTTGGGAAAACCAAAAAACTGGTATATTGATACATTGGTATATTGGTACATTTTATTTCTATAATTACTTTTTATATCGATTTTAGAAAATAAAAAAGCCGACAATCTTGGTAGATTATCGGCCGTTATTTTATCTCAGAATTTCAGAGTCCACAGTTTTCCCTTTCTCTGAGAAACATTCTTTAAAAGTGGTCTGAATTTTCATCTTTTTTCTTTTTGCAAAAATAGTAATTTTAAATTAATATTCAAATTCTATTTTTCAAGGATGATTTCAATGGCTGCAATCTTCTTTATTTTTTCTTTTAATTCGCTGTCTTTCTCTTCATTAGAAATCTTCTGAGCCGCTTTATCAAAGTTGTCATTAAAGAAAGGAAGTGAAAAAGTTTCTACAATATTTCCTCCGTGAAAAGGGAAACGCTTGGATGCAGCATCTAAAACTCCGGCTCCTCCTCGGCCTCCCGGAGAGGTTGACATTAGTAACATCGGTACTTCATTCCATACGGTTCTGTCTTTGATTCTGGATACCCAGTCGAACACATTTTTGAACGCTGTAGAGTAAGTTCCGTTATGTTCAGGTAATGAGACCAAAAGAAGATTAGCTCCATCAATTTTTGATGCAAAATCATGGGCTTCCTGGGGAACGCCACCTGCCAATTCTCTTTCGTGCTTATAGATCGGCATTTCGAAAGGATTAAGATCTACTACTTCTACTTCTGCATTTTCAAAAAGCGATGATGCGTAAGCTACTAACTGTCTGTTCATTGAAGCATCCGAATTGCTTCCTGCTATTGCTAAAACTTTCATTATTATCTATTTTTATATACTGTGTTCTATTTGTTATTTTAAATAAGCCGGCAATTCCATCGGTACTTCCATTAATAAGATCTCAGCGTCTTCTATTGCTTCAATATTAAAGCTCTGAGTGTCCCAGATTCCCAATCCGTCTCTTTCATTCAAAATTCTGTCTCCTACTTTAGCGCTTCCTTTTAAAACGAAGGCATATACCCCATTTCCTTTTTTATTGAGCATATAGTTTTTGCCATTTCCTGCCTTAAAATTAGCCAGATTAAACCATGCATCCTGATGGATCCAAACTCCGTCATCATTTTTATTCGGCGATAAGATCTGCTGGAATCCATTGATTTTTTCTCCCTCTTTGATGCTTTTCTGATCATAGCGTGGCTCAACATTCAGTTCTTTAGGAAAAATCCAGATCTGCAGAAACTTTACGGCTTCATCTTTGTTTTTATTGTATTCGCTGTGCATTACACCGGTTCCTGCACTCATTACCTGGATCTCTCCTTTTTTGATAACGGCAGTGGTTCCCATTGAATCTTTATGTTCCAGATCTCCTTCCAAAGGAATCGAAATAATTTCCATATCTCTGTGAGGATGTGTCCCAAATCCCATTCCCTGCGAAACGGTATCGTCGTTTAATACTCTCAATGCTCCAAAGTTCATTCTGTCCTTGTTCTGATAATTAGCAAAACTGAATGTATGGTAGCTGTTTAGCCAGCCGTGATCTGCGTGGCCTCTTGAATCTGCTTTATGATATACTGTTTTCATACGTGATTATTTATGGTACAAATGTAAGGGATGAGAGCCTTTGAAACTGTTGATGTAGGTTAAGAAAGGATCTGGGCTGTGGCAGAAGTGTTTTTCTGTTAATACAATGGCACAAACTTGAGGCATAAAGATTTTATCCAAGACAAATTGACTGAGGATATAAACTAGTTTTGAAATCTAATATTTGAGCTAAAGCCTTTACTGACATGCTTAATTTAATATTATTAGTATTTATTTCAATTTTTCTGTCTCTACTGGAGTTCCGAAAATATGTTTGCGGTGATTTTCGCCCCAATCTTTCAGAGATTCCACAACAGGGTGTAGTGTACTGGTATATTGTGTGGGATAGTATTCTATACTTACCGGATAGGTATCCTTAACTATTCTTTCAACTAACCCGTTTTGTTCGAGCTCTTTTAGTTCTTTGGCTAAAACTTTTGAGGTCAGTTTCGGAATGCTTCTTTCAATTTCAGTAAAACGCTTATTTCCTGCATTCAAAGAAATGATAATTTGTAATTTCCATTTCCCATTAATAACATCCAGGGTATCGCGGACAGGTTTTAACGCCTGCATGCAATCTTTATGATTATGTTGCTTTTCCATTTTTTCACTTTCCTTTAGGTAACTGCTATACTTTGGAAAGTAAATTTACAATAATTTTGTCATTCATAAAAACGAAAAAATTCAAAACAAAATGGCAAATATTTTAAATATCCAAACGAGCATCAGCGGAGAAAACTCTGTAAGCAATAAGCTTTCTCAAGCTGTAATTAATCAGTTATTGGATAAAGACCCAAACAGCAAAGTGGTAATCCGTGATCTGGCTTTAAACCCGATTCCCCATCTGGAAATTCATCATTTCAGTGCCTCCAGAATTCCGGATGAAGAAAGGAATGATGAACAGAAGGAAGCCTCAAAATATTCTGACGAATCATTAAAAGAAATCCAGGAAGCTGATATTATTGTAATTGGTGTTCCTTTTTACAACTTTACTTTTCCATCCACGTTAAAATCATGGATCGACAGCATTGCGGTTGCCGGGAAAACATTTTCGTATGCAGACGGAACACCAAAAGGTCTTTTACAAAACAAAAAACTGTTTTTAAATTTTGCCATCGGCGGAGTGTATGAAAACGGACTCATTGAGAATATGGAGCATTATTTAAGAACTTTATTTGGATTCATCGGGATTACAGATGTAGAAGTTTTCAAATCTCAGGGAATGATGGTTCCTCAATTAAAAGAGGAGAATTTTTCAAAGGCAGTTGCAGCTATTGAAAGTGCTTTGGCGTAAATCGTGAATTATCATGGTGAATTTTTGCAATTTGTCATTGATAATTTCATTTTTAAACCATTAGCAAAATTAAATATTTAGATCATTAAATTTTGGCTAAAGCCCTTTGGTGATGGCATTAATTGAAAAAGCGGGCTAAAGCCCGCTTCTATTGAATTGTATTATGATTGACTGACATTCGAGGTTTCTGTGCTTCCATCATCCAACTTCTTCCTCTAGCTTCTAACTTCTTCCTTTAAAAATGTACCTGCTGGATTTCCTCTTCTATTTCCTTAGGGGTTTCATCTTCTGATTTTACAAAAATCATTGTAAGGACAGCTCCGATTAGCATGCAGATACCTCCGACTACAATATAATCTATGGCTTGCTTTCCAAAGACACTGCTTACAATGGGTCCTCCGAAAATACCATTGATGATTTGCGGGATTACAATGAAGAAATTGAAAATCCCCATATAAACCCCCATTTTCTTTTGTGGAATCGAATCAATCAGCATGGCATAAGGCATTGCAAGAATACTTGCCCAGGCAAATCCTAATCCTATCATTGAAATCCAAAGGCTATGGATATCTTTGATAAAATACATAGAAATAAGACCTAATCCACCACAAGCCAAAGCTAAAGCGTGGGTTTGCTTTTTACCAATAAACTTAGCAATCGGAGTCAGGGCAAATGCAAAGAAAATCGCATAGAAATTGTAGCTTCCAAATAAACTTCCCGTCAGATCTCCGGCTTTATTAAATTCCACTGAATGGGTATCATCAGGAGAAAGTCCGAAATGGTGGGTTGCCAGAGCACTGGTTGTGAAAACCCACATGGTAAATAATGCAAACCATGAGAAGAACTGAACAATTCCCAGTTTTTTCATTTGAGAGGGTGCATTCCTGAAATCTTTAAAAATATCCGAGAATTTGGATTCATTTTTTACAATGGGTTTCCCGCCTTCAAATGATGCGAACTCTTCCGGAGAATATTCTTTGGTCGTAATAATGGTATATAAAATTGATAGAATTAAAACTGCTGCCCCGATGTAAAAAGAGTAAATCACATTGTCTGCTACAAAACCTTTGGGAGCAACATTTGACACTCCTAATTTTGTCAGCCAGTTCGGCAAATCAGAACCTATAACAGCCCCAATTCCTATTAAAATGGTCTGAACAGAAAACCCAATGGTTGCCTGGTGTTTCGGAAGCATATCTCCCACCAGGGCACGGAAAGGTTCCATTGCCACATTGATTGATGCATCCATCATAGCCAGGAAAATGACCGCCATCAACAAAACATTGGCAGCCAACATTTGTGTGGCAGAAGCCGCATTAGGAAGCATGACCAAACCTATTGCGCATAAAACCGCCCCGATTAAAAAATAAGGCTTTCTTCTTCCGAGCGGACTCCAGGTATTGTCTCCCATATGCCCAATAATCGGCTGAACAATCAATCCTGTGATTGGTGCAACGAGCCAGAACCAGGATAGTTCATGGACATCCGCCCCGAAATTGGCGAGAATTCTGCTTGCATTACCATTTTGTAAACCAAAAGCCATCTGGATTCCCAGAAATCCCATACTCATATTGATGATCTGAGCCATGGAAAGATTCGGTTTTATTTTTTTCGTAAAAGTACTGTGCGAAGGGTTCATTAGTGTTTTTTTAATTCTTGGATTAAGGTATTCTCAATGGCTGCCTTCTCTGCAACCACTTTATCAACTACATCATTCGGAACAGTTACAGAAAGTACATACTGTTTTACTTTCCAGCTTCCGTTTATTTTTTCTACAACGCCTGAGCCTCTGCAGATTTTCATTTGGGTATCCAGAAGCTCATCAAACCATGCCAGTTTACCATCTTTGCTGAAATAGATGTTTCTTTTAAGGGAAGTGAAGTTCCAGGTTTTCTTTTTGTCAAAATAAGGTTTAGCCCAAACCATAAAAGCTTTTTTATCCCAAACTTCTGTAGCATCAGTTCCGATAAACGTGGACTCGTCTGCAAAGTAGTTAAAATAGGCATTGAAATCAGCTTTTGCTGCAGCAGTATTAAAGCCGTCCAGCATAGTTCCTATTTCTGTTTTGTCTTTTTCAAATTTGGTCCCGTTGGACTGGGCATGTATTCCCATAAAACCAAGTATAAAAAGCGCTAAAGTGTAAACAATTTTTATTTTTTTCATAGTATCATTGATTTAATCTTAGAGTTCGATAATCATTGGAGTTTTTGCAGGTACAGTGAGACTTTTTTCCATAGGAAATTCCTTTCCTGAAATAACGTCTTTACCCTTTGTCACACCGTTTAATGATTCTGCAAAACGTTTTAAATCTAATGTCTGATCTTTTTCATTATTGTTGACAACTACCATTACATTGTCCTTGGTATCATATCTGAAATAGACAAATACACCATCCTGAGGAACGTAATTTTTAGTTTTCCCCGTATGAATCACTTCTTTTCCTTTTCTCCAGTTTAATAGTTTTTGGCTAAACTGATAAAATTCTTTCTGATCGGGAGTCTGTGATGAAGGATTGAAAGCATTCTGCGCATCCGATTTCCACCCACCAGGAAAATCCCTGCGGATATCTGCATCGCCTCCCTTAGTTTTATCTCCTCTCATGCCTACTTCTGAGCCGTAATAGATCTGTGGAATCCCTCTGACCGTAGAAATCAGGGTCAATGCCATTTTGTAGGCTTTGGGATCGGCATTAAAAATCTCATTCCACCTTTCGGTATCGTGATTTTCAAAGAAGACCAGAAGATTATTAATATCAGGATACAGGAAGTCGCTGGTAAAAACATTGTAAAGCTTTACCATTCCTGTGTCCCAGCTTTCTTTTTCTTTAATAGCTTTCGGCATATCACCGTACAGCATAAAGTCCATAACGGAAGGCAGGTTAGAATTGTATCCCGCAGCTTCCCCGGTTTTGGAGTTTTTCTGCCAGGCAGAAATCTGTCCTGCGGTATTAAGCCATGTTTCCCCTACGATATTGAATTTTGGGTATTCGTCGGTAATGGCTTTTGCCCATTTGGCCATGCCTTCTTTATCGTTGTACGGATAGGTATCTACACGCAGCCCACCCAATTCGGCATATTCAATCCACCAGATTGCATTTTGGGTAAGGTATTTTAAAACCAATGGATTTTTTTGATTAACATCCGGCATGGTGGTATCAAACCAGCCATCCAGTGCATATTTTTTATCAATTTCTGAGGCATTGGTGTCAAACTGGGTCGTTGTTTTGTAATTGGACCGGTAAAAACCATTTTTTCCTTCATCAAACCAATGAATCCAGTCTTTTGAAGGCAGGTCTTTGATGATCCAGTGAGAAACTCCCCAATGGTTGGTTACATAATCCATGACCAGCTTCATATTCCGCTTGTTCAGCTTCTGGGAAAGTTCGCGGTATTCTTCATTAGTCCCGTAGCGGCCATCTATTTTATAAAGATCAGTTTGCGCATATCCGTGATAGGAATATACTTTTTCATTGTCTTCATTGACAGGTGTAAGCCAGACAGATGTGGCTCCAAGGTTTTGGATATAATCAAGGTTGTTGATAATTCCACGAAGATCTCCGCCATGCCTTCCGTTCGGTAAGCTACGATCTGCTTTTTCAATAAGGTCAGGTCTGGAGTCATTTTTTTCATCACCGTTAGCAAAACGGTCCGGCATGATAAGATACATGACATCTTTTGAAGTAAAAGATTCGCGGTCTGCGGATCCAGGCGCTCTTTGTTTCAGCTCATAAGTATAGGAGCTGATATTTTTCTTTCCTTTCTTGAGATTCATTTTAAACTTCGGAACATTGATCTCATTGGTATTGACTGTTACAAAAACATAATTGGGATTTTCAACTTTTTTTAAGTCTTTTATCTGAATACCGTCGGAAAGTTCAATTTCATTTTGGGCAATATCTTTTCCGTATACCAGGATCTGAAGTTCAGGATTTTTCATTCCTTTCCACCAAAAAGCAGGTTCTACTTTCTGAATCTGTGAAAAAGCCACAGATGCTGCTGAAAGGGCAAAAATTGTATATATTTTTTTCATTTATGATTGTATTTTGATCAATCGTTTTGTTAAAAAGTAATGCCCCGGCCCATTTTTCCGAATATAATGAACCGGGGCATAACAAACTTATGAATTAAATCTTAATTGACTGGCTTTACAGAGACAGCAAAACCGCCGCTTCTCGCCATTTTGAAATTCAATTTAGATTTGCTGGTGATCTGTTTTTTGTAGATGTTATAACTTTGAGGATTATCAATATAATCGGCATCTTTTCCATCTTCGTAAACGGTTACCTCATATTTTTTCCCTTTATCCAGGAAAGAGAAATCTACGGTGTATTCACGCTTATTTTCATCAGTAATACCTCCTACAAACCAATTGTCAGTACCTTTTGCCTTTCTGGCAGTGATGACATAATCTCCCGGCTCTGCCGATAAAATCTTAGTATCATCCCAGTCTGCAGCAACATCCTTGATAAACTGGAATGCATCCATATGCTTTTTATAGTTTTCAGGAAGGTCTGCCGCCATCTGAAGAGGCATATACATCGTTACATACAGGGCAAGCTGTTTGGCAAGTGTAGTTTTCACAAAACGCTTATCTCCAGGGAAATAATAATCTAATTTAGTCTGGAAAATACCCGGTGTGTAATCCATAGATCCTCCCATCCATCTTGTAAACGGAAGAACGGTCTGGTGGTCAGGTTTATTTCCTCCGAATGCTTCGTATTCAGTTCCTCTGGCTGCTTCTGCAGAAATATAGTTCGGATAGGTACGGCTTTCACCTGTAGGGCGTACAGATTCATGGGAATTGACCATGATTTTATAATCGTTTGCTTTTTCAGCAATTCTGTAAAAATGGTTGATTGTCCATTGTGAGTAATGGTGTTCTCCTCTTGGGATGATATCTCCCACATAGCCTGTTTTTACGGCATCATAACCGTATTTGTTCATCAGCTGGAAAGCTTTATCCGACCATCTTTCATAATTGGTTGCAGAACCTGAAGTTTCATGGTGCATGATAAGCTTAATGCCTTTCGAATGGGCATATTCATTCAGCATTTTGATGTCAAAATCCGGATACGGTGTAATGAAATCGAAAACAAATTCTTTGGAATGACCGAACCAGTCTTCCCAACCAATATTCCAGCCTTCAATCAATAATCCCTGGAAACCGTTTTCAGCAGCAAAGTCGATATATTCTTTAACTTTTGTATTGTTAGCCGCATGTTTTCCGTTTGGCGTCAATTTTGAGAAATCTGTTTTGTCCAGATGTACGTTTTCAGCAGTAGAATAAGCCCACTGGGATTTTCCGATGATCATTTCCCACCATACACCCATGTATTTGGTAGGATGAATGTAAGAAGTATCGGTATATTTTGTAGGCTCATTAAGGTTAAAAATCATTTTAGATTCCATCACCTCTTCTGCTTTTGGAGAAACGATAATGGTTCTCCAAGGGGTTACTGAAGGGGTTTGAATATATCCTTTTGCCCCCTGTCTGTCAGCAGTAAGATGTGTTTTGAATTTAAAATTCCGGGCATCCACTTCAAGATGGGAAGCCGGATAATCTAAAACAGCTGCTTCTGCTACATTTACATATAAAGGATCTTTACCTTCTTTTTTAAGCATCAATGGAGACTGAACAGCATTTTTAACGAGAGCCTGAGAGGCATTAGCATCGAATGCCTTATCCCATTGGGAAGGAATTTCGGAGATCTTTGTTTCCTGGTATTGATATTCCTGGGAATCATAGTCTGCAACAATCCACCATGCTTTCATATCTGTAGGGAAATCAATTTCGGAATCTTCTTCTCTGATCACGAAATAATTCAGGTTTTTCTGCTGTGGAAATTCATATCTGAATCCCAATCCATCATTAAACAATCTGAACTTTACAACAATACTTCTGCTTGTAGAAGCCTGATCCAAGGTAACGGCAAGTTCGTTGTAATGATTAATATAGTTTTTCTTTTCGCCCAAAACCGGCTGCCAGGTTTCGTTTTTAGAGTCACGTTTTTCTTGTGTTTTCGTGAACCCGTTGTTCAGGTCAAATTTTGCGTCTTCCGCTTTAGCTATTTCAGAAGCGAATTTAATAGCTGAGTCTTTAAATAATCTTAATCCTAATTTAGAATCTTCTACCACCACAGCACCATTGTATTTCAGATTATAATAGGGTACCCCCTGTTTCAGCTGAAAGTTCATTTCAAATTTTCCATCCGGTGATTTCAAAGACTGTGCATTAACACCTGCGAACATCATTGAGAGCAATATCGCTCCAACTGTAATTTTCTTCATAATGATTATTTATAAACTTAAAAATAGATAAAGTGCTGCGGTAAAGCAACACTTTATCAAATTATTTTGGACGTTTTACAATTTTGTAACAGTTAACTTGTAATAGGCCGAATTATGTAAATCCAGTTCTATTTTATAGTTTCCTGCTTCGGATACTTTATAATTAGGATCACCGTCTACTGTATTTTCAGCATTGAAATAAGTTTGTACGGCCTTTCCTGAAACCAGAGTCTGGTCATCTTTCTTAGGCTGGAATTTTAGTGCCCAGTCGTCATTTCCTCTAAATTTAAATGATCCTGTACTACTCAACATAATTGAATTGATTACGTAAGTCTTTGTAGCCGGATTATAAACAAAATCTGTATCTGAGTTCCATCCTGTAGGCGTAGCATCTCCGATTATACCAAAGTTTGCCAACACCGATGAATAGGTATTTGCAACCCAATCAACTTTAACATAGTATGTTCCTATTACAGGGGCTTTTATGTTTGCTCCGTCTCCAACTAATTTTCCGGTATTCGTTCCGTCATCTCCTTTATTTCCCGGCCAATCTTGATTGATCGCAAATTTGTACTGTCCGTTTTCACCTGTAAGATTACTAATCCAGATGAATCCTCTGTATTTATTATCTTTTTCAGGAGAGAACAGGTTTGGTGAATTGGCAGGATTCCAATTTGCATAACCCGCTGCTCCGGCATATCCGCCAGGTACATTAATCTTCGGATATACCAAATCCGGGTTTGGAGTATAAGGTGTTACTTTAAGGGCTATTACATTGGAATAAAAAGCTGCTGATCCTACAGATGTTTTTAGTCTTGCTTCAATATCATTTACAACATCTGGTGTCGCTCCGATATTGAACATAGCAGCATTCATTGCAGCATGGGTAACTGAACCTGTCATTAAATCATTGGAAAAATCAACAGTAGCACTTTTTTTAAAATTGTTTCCTTTGATCCCGAATTCTATCTGCTGGCTGGAAACTACAGCGATATTAAATGTTGGTTTCGTCCATGTGAAATTAATCACAGCATCATTGGCAACGAGTTCATTAAGAACTATTGTACTTTTATCAGAAGAAAGCTTACCTGCGTTTGTTTCACTAATCACAGCCTGATCTTCATCCTTTTCGCAGGAAATAACCAGAAAACCAATGAGGGCTATGGTTAATAATCTAAATATTTGTTTCATTGTATAGTGTTTTTAATTAATATCCAGGATTCTGAATCAGGTTAGGATTGGCTATAATATCTTTATTTGGGATAGGGAAAAGATTTCTATAGCTTTCAACAGCTTTTCCATCTTTAACATTCCCTTTCCATGGCCATAGATAATCTCCTGTCGTAAATTTGTTGAAACGGACAAGATCTGATCTTCTAGATGTTTCCCAAGATAATTCTCTTGCTCTTTCATCTAAAATAAAGTTCAGATTTATTGAAGTTACGTTTCCACTTGTATTACCATAAGCACGTTCTCTTAATTGGTTAACGTAAGTGACTGCAGTTGCCTGACTACCTCCACTTCCTCCTCTAAGAACAGCTTCTGCATACATAAGGTAGATGTCTGCTAAACGATATAGAGGAATATCAGCCTCCACCCAGTTATCATGTGCCCCTACAGATCCATTGCTTTTAACGTTCTTATACTTGATAAATGCATATCCATCTGTAAAAGAACCCAGATCGTTAATTTCCAAATTCTGTCCTGCTGTAAAAAACCTTCCTCTTTTATCAGTTCCATTAGTTGGGAATAGGTTTACAAATGCCTTTGTCGTTCTGATTCCGCTCCAACCACCATTGATTCCAAAATCAGAAGCTTTCATGCCCCCACCTACTGCTGCATGGACTAAGTAAGTAGTTCCTCCGTTGGTTTGTGTATTAATCCCATCAAAATTTACACTTAGTATCTGTTCTGGATTACTGATATTATTATCTGCAAGGAACAGCTCATCATACTTTGGCTTTAAAGAATAACCTGCTGCAATTACTTTATTACAATAAGTAATACAGTCTGTATTTCTCTGTGTTCCTGTATATACTTCAGCATTTAAATATAATTTTGCCAATAACGCCCAAGCTGCAGCTTTGTCTGCTCTGCCATATTCATTGGTTTTAGGCTCTTTTAATTCACCTGCTACTGCAACCAATTCAGATTCTATGAAGTTAAATAATGATTTTCTGTCTATTCTCTGTGGAGGATTTACAGATCCAGGAAGATATGTTTCATCTACAAAAGGTACATTCCCGAACATATCAATTGCATGATAATAGGATTGTGCTCTTAGGAAACGGGCTTCGGCTCTCATTAATTTTGCCTGAGCAAGGTTGTCTCCGGTAATATTATTTACTGCTAATTTTTCGTCTGTAACATTTCTCAGAAATTCATTACAAAAAGCAATTTCCGTATATACTCTGTAATACATTGCAGCAATAAATTCATTAGAAGCATCCCATGTCATTTTATGAAGGGTATGAAGATTTCCATCATTCCAACCTATTACTGCTTCATCAGTGGTTATTACATTAAGGGTATACAGTAATCTTGTATACTGTGAAAAACCTCCGTTAATTCCATTAATATCACTATCAGGCTGGTCACCATCTCCACTTACCTGTCCTCCCATAGCAAGGCCTCCATAGAGTTTTGCTAAAATATTTTTATAGTTGGAAAAATCTTTATAGATACTTGCAGAGGTAACATCTGTTATTGGCTCTCTTTCTAAATCTTTTACACATGACGCTGTAGTCAGTAGAAATGCAGCAGAAAGAGGCAATACTATATTTTTAAGTTTGATTTTATTTAGTTTCATCGTAATTATTATTTAAAATTGAAAATTAAAGCCCAATGAATATACTCTAGGCATCTGATAATATCCGTTGTCTATGTTCCCAAAAACTTCAGGGTCCACCCCTGTATATTTAGTAATTACAAAAACGTTTTGTGCCATACCGTATACTTTCAGATTACTTCCTTTAGAGAAAACTTCACCGAAATTATAGCCAATATTGATATTATCTAATCTTAAGAATGATGCATTCTCTACATAAATATCCGATTTGTACTGAGGTACAGAGAATTTATATTCTGGAGCAGTGGAGAATACATTTTGAAGGTATTCGTTTGTAGACGCAGACTGCAATGAACTATTGGATGCCATGTTGTTATAAACATAGTTTCCTAATACGGCTCTTGCACTAAGCGCAAAATCCCAGTTTTTATGAGATACTTTAGTTGAAAAACCTAAAATAGCATCCGGAGTAGTAGACTTGTAATAGTACATATCTTTTGTATTGATCATGCCATCTGCGTTTCTATCTACATATGCTCCGTCTACAGGTTTTCCATTAGTATCATATACCTGCTGATATACCCAGAATGAATTTGGAGCATATCCTACAGCATGTGCCTGAATTCTGTTTCCGGCACCTCCCTCAATACCACCGACTTCCATATTGAATGATTCATCTGCTCTGTCTTTCAATTTAGTTACAATTGGATTGTAATGTGTTGCATTAAAGCTTAATTCCCAAGTAGTCTTTTCATTTTTAACAGGAACTACTGTAATGCTTCCTTCAATACCTTCATTCTTCATATCTCCCACATTTTGCCAGCTGGCATTACTTAAGCCTCCTGCTGCTTCATCAGCATATACCAATAGATCCTTAGTGTCTTTTCTGAAAAGGTCGATAGATCCGGTAATTCTATTTTGAGTAAAACCAAAATCCAATCCTATATTTTTTGTAGTGGTAGTCTCCCATGTAAGATTTGGATTATAATTGGCAGGTCTGAACATAAAATAATATTCGTTCCCAAATTGATAACTAGCACCTGGATAACTTGGATTATATGCAGCAAATGCAGGGTAATTATTAGGTTTATTTCCGTTTAGAGCCGGTAGTTCCTGCTGTCCGGTTTTTCCCCATCCCGCTCTCAATTTTAAAGTACTAATTGCTGAAATATTTTTGATGAAGTTTTCTTCATTAAGCTTCCAAGCCAAAGAAACTCCAGGAAAGACACCCCATACATTATCTCTTGTCCCGTTAAAGAATCTTGAGGAACCATCTTTACGAACAGATCCAGAAATAATATACTTATTAGCTACTGTGAAAATAGCTCTTCCATAAAAAGATATTAGTGTATTCTGTGTTTCAAAATCTAGATCCGGTGGTAAAGTAGTACCATTTCCTTTATAAGTAATAGCTCCCGGAACAATTGTGCGGAAATCCTGGTAAGCATATCCGGCTGTAATATCTACTCCTGTATTAATTGGAGCTATATTTTTAACATAATTAAAATAGGTTTCCAAAAGTTTGTTCTTTTTTTCCATCGAGTAGAAATTAGAACTTCCTTTGTCACCGTAACCAGGTCTGTAGTTTGCATCTTTAAATTTGTGTCCTTCACTTTTTGTATAATCATAACCGGCATTCACATTAAAATGCAGGTCAGGAAGAAAGTGAAGTTTGTAATCTAACTGAATATTTCCCAATCCTCTGGTCACAGATGATACATCTCGTACGCCATCAATTAACCCAAGAGGGTTGGTATTGGCATTCACATTATATCCTGTTGCTGATCCTGAATCCAACCATTCATAATATCCTCCATAATTGGAGTTTCCGGAATATACAGGCTGTGTAGGGTCAAAATAAGTAGCTGCTTTGATTACTCCGCCATCTACAAATCTGTTATCTGTAAAAGTTCCTTTGGCATTGACATTTACTGATAAATGATTATCTAAGAACTTAGGATTTAAGTTCAAGCCTACCGAGGTTCTACGGAAAGAATTTGATCTTACAATACCGTTTTGTTCGTTATAACCTAATGATAAACGGTAAGGCAAGCCTTTAATACCTCCTGACAGGGCTATATTATTGTCTGTTCCCCAAGCTGCCTGGTAAATCTTGTCCTGCCAATTCGTATCTGCATTTCCAAGTTTGGTCTTGTAGTTTGCCGGTGCGTAGGTATTGACAAAATCTCTAAACTCCTGTGCATTTAACACATCTACATTTCCCATTTTCGTAGAAACCGAAGCTACTGTTGAGAAATTCACTTTAAATTTCCCGGAGCTTCCTTTCTTAGTTGTAATCAAAATAACACCATTAGAAGCTCTATTACCATAAATAGCAGTAGCAGAAGCATCTTTCAGGATATCAAATGTTTCAATATCATTGGGGTTGATGAGAGATAAAGGATCAGAAACACCATTCATTCCCACAAAATCCTGAGGAACTCCATCAATAACAATTAATGGAGAGTTTTCTCCACTTAAAGAAGATGTTCCCCTGATTCTAATTTTTGTACCCGACCCCGGAGCACCGCTGTTATTCGTAATCTGTACTCCAGGTGTTTTACCCTGGATCAGCTGACCTGCAGAAGTTGCTCCTCCGTTGAAGTCTTTGGCAGTAACTGAAGTAATAGATCCTGTAAGGTCAGATTTCTTTTGTTTTCCATATCCGATCAATACAACCTCTTCGATTTTTTTCTCCTTGGTTATAGAGTCTTGTGTCTGTGCATGTATCATTGAACTAGCCAATAAAAAGGCAGGCGCAATTTTTAATACCGTTGTAAAATTTTTCACAATATCGTTTTTTTTAGTTTCGTTTCTTTAATAATGCTGTACAACCAGCCTTGCAATTTATAAAAAATTTAGAATTATTATAATATTATTGAAAATTTAGATAAATTTATGTAAATTGCTTGTCTGTCAAAAAACCAAATATCTGTTTTCCATAACATTACGTTAATATATGCGATGCATAATATATTGATATAATTAACAAAAAGTTAAACATTTGTTTAACTAAATGTAATATTTCAGTCTGGCAGACGGGCAAAAAACTTATTATAACCGAATATTAGGCGGTTCTAGGAGATAATTCTTATCTTTGCAGTTAAAACTTTACGATAAATGTCAAACAGAAAGATGATTACGGCAGCTTTGCCTTATGCAAACGGACCGGTTCATATAGGACATTTGGCAGGTGTGTATATTCCTGCGGATGTCTACGCAAGATTTCAGAGAAGATTAGGAAAAGATGTAGCATTTATCTGCGGATCGGATGAGCATGGCATTCCTATTACCATCAGAGCAAAAAAAGAAGGAGTAACACCTCAGGATATTGTGGATAAATACCATGAGATCATCAAAAAATCTTTTTCAGATCTGGGAATTTCTTTTGATGAGTATTCCAGAACAACCTCTAAAAAGCATTACGAAACGAGCCAGGATTTCTTTAAGGTCCTTTATGAAAAAGGGAAATTTACGGAAGAGATTTCTGAGCAGTATTTTGATGAACAGGCCGGAGAATTTTTGGCAGACCGATATATTGTAGGAACATGCCCGAACTGTGGGAATGAAAATGCTTACGGAGACCAGTGCGAAAAGTGTGGGTCTACCCTATCGCCTTCAGAACTGATCAATCCGAAATCCATGTTAAGCGGAAATGTTCCGATTCTTAAGGAGACCAAAAACTGGTATCTTCCCTTAAATGAATATGAAGATTTTCTGAACGAATGGATCATTGAAGGCCATAAAGATGACTGGAAACCAAATGTATACGGACAGGTTAAATCATGGTTGAATGATGGTTTAAAGCCACGTGCCATGACCAGAGATCTGAACTGGGGAGTTCCTGTACCGCTTCCAAATGCAGAAGGGAAAGTGCTTTACGTTTGGTTTGATGCCCCTATCGGATATATTTCTTTCACTAAAGAATGGGCAGAGAAAAACGGAAAAAATTGGAAAGATTACTGGCAGAATGAAAACAGTGATCTGGTTCATTTTATCGGAAAGGATAATATTGTATTCCACTGTATTATCTTCCCTGCAATGATGAAAGCTCACGGTGATTATATCATGCCGAAAAATGTTCCTGCCTTTGAATTCTTAAACCTTGAGAACGATAAGATCTCAACGTCCAGAAACTGGGCGGTATGGGCACATGAATATGTAGAAGAATTCCCGGGACAACAGGATGTGTTAAGATATGCGCTTCTTTCGTCTGCTCCGGAAACAAAGGACAATAATTTTACCTGGAAAGATTTCCAGACTAAAAATAATTCTGAGCTGGTAAATATTTTTGGAAATTTCATAAATCGCGTTGCTGTTTTAATTAATAAATATTTTAATGGTGAAGTTCCTGAAGGAGATATAAATGCTCCTGAGCTTGAACAAATCAGTAAAAGCGCTATTGAAATAAGAAACTATTTAGATAATTACGAATTCAGAAATGCTTTAACTGCTTTTATGAATTTAGCAAGGTTTGGAAATGGATATCTTCAAAATGAAGAACCGTGGAAAACTTTTGAAAATGATGTAGAAAAGACTAAAAATACATTATTTATCGGAGCTCAAATTGCAGTTGCATTAGGAAATTTAGCTGAGCCCTTCCTTCCTTTCACAGCTGAAAAAATCTATGAAATTTTCAATGTTAGCCAATTAGATTGGACTACTATTGAAAATTCAAAAGTTTTAATTGAAGCAGGACATAAAATTGTCGAAAAAGCTCCTTTAATTTATTCAAAAATTGAAGACAGCGTCATCGAAGCTCAGATTGAAAAACTGGAACAGACCAAACAAAACAATAAAAAAACAAACCCTAACGCCAACCCTGTGAAAGAAGAGATTTCTTTTGATGATTTTGCTAAAATAGACCTTAGAACAGCTACCATTTTAGAAGCTGAAAAAGTGGAAAAAGCGGATAAATTATTAAAATTCAAAGTAGATACAGGCGTTGATATCAGAACTGTGGTTTCAGGTGTTGCAGAAAGCTTCACACCGGAAGAACTTATCGGGAAACAAGTAATGATCTTATTGAACCTTGCTCCAAGAAAGATCAGAGGAATAGAGTCTCAGGGTATGTTCTTATTAACGACAAAACCTGATGGAAAACTGTCTTTCGTAACACCGGATGACAGCAATGTAGAAAATGGTATTGAGATAGGATAATTTCAAACAAACAATTATACAAAATGGGCATTTTTTATGCCCATTTTATTTTTTTAAACTATGGTTAAAAAGAGTGTTCTAAAAAAACTTTCCCATCTGGAATTAGAAAATTATTTAAAAGAAGGAAACCGCTTTACTCCGGAAGCTGTGCAAATGGCTTTTGAAATACTAGAAGAAAGAGGACGAACTTTCAGTGAAGAGGAAAAGATACAGATCCAAAACATCATTCAGCATAAAAAGGACCGGGAAGAATTAGAATTTCAGGAAGAGCAGGAAATGTGGAAAGATCATATTACAGAAGATCCAAGTGCCATACAATTATTTCCAAGGGATGTCATTTTAATAATCAGTTTTATTTTGGGAACCATTCCGGGATCAATATTATTGGGAATAAATTTTATTAAATTAAAAAAATACGCACCAGCCGTTTTTACTTTTATTTTTGGATTTCTCTATCTGCCTGTTCAGCATTTCTTAGTTTCTTTTTTGTATAAAATCGGGACTCAAAATACCTCTAGACTTACAAGAAATCCTGAGCTTTCTGTAGGTGGAATCGGAATGTTAATTTTGCTTATATTATCGGTATCATTTACACCGAAAAAGCTGCCCTACAGAGCAGCTTCCTATATTTTCCCAATTCTTATTTCCGTTGTAATGATTGTAATAATCTATACTTTTCAGGATATATTCTCAAGCTACTTCTTAGTCAGTTTTGCCAGATAGGAATCTTCATCCTGCATTATTTTTTCTACCTTAAAGCCGTTATTTTCTGCGGCATTTTTCAAAGTTGTAAAATCAAGGTAGAGCCATTTGATAGGATCTTCAGATTCTCCTTTATAATGAACCACATAATCCAATTCACCATAATAGCCACCTGCCGGAATATAAACTCCCCCATCTTCATCACGGTCGAACATATACAGAATATCCGTACTGTCGATCAGGATCTGTCCGTTATCATTAATTAAAGTGTACAGCTTCTGAAGATAAATATCAATTTTTTCCAGACTTTCAAAAATTCCGGTTCCATTCATCAAAAGCAGGATGGTATCAAAGGTTTCACCGGAAAAATCAAGCATATTTTCGCATACCGCTTTTTTAATTCCCCTAAGCTTACAGACTTCAACAGATTTTGGTGAAATATCCAGTGCCAACACATCAAGATTTCTTTCGTTCTGAAGATACAAAGCATGAGAACCGGCACCGGCACCAATGTCCAGAACTTTCCCCTGAGCCAGCTCAAGTGCTTTCTGCTCAATATCGTTCATCTCCTCAAAATCTCTGAAAAGATACGCTACCGGAAGCTCATCCAGTTCCGATATTGATGTTTCTGTTTGCAGATCCTCAGGGTTTTCATTGCGAAAATAATCCCAGACTGCTTTACCCATTAAATCTTTCATTGCTGTATTTAAGGGTGCAAAGATAAGAGTTTCGGGTTCGGATTGCAAGTTTGTCTGCGGTGAGGATTGAGAGTTTGAGGGTTTGAGAGTAAATGAGTTTGAAAGTGATTTTGGTTGCTGGTTTGTTCGTTGCTGGTTACTGCGTAATTATTATGTTAATGAATTATTGTCTGGTATGGGATGTCTTGATTCTTGATTCTTGGTTCTTGGCTCTCGGCTCTTAAACCTGCCATTCACTATTCACTTGCAAAGCAAAATTCACCATTGACCTAATAATCCTACCCCATCGAATCCTTCTCCTTATGCCTATCCTTTTCCGATTCATTCTCTGCAACGCCGGCTTTCCAATAAGAATAGGCATTAAGCTCCTGTGATGTCCAGTTTTTTTCTTTTCTAAGGTAGTTGCGGATCTCCTTTACACTTGAAAATTCTGCCGCAACATATCCGAATTTAGACATTTCCGGAATAGCAATATCTTTTACAGTATCTGCCATTTTACTACTGATTTGCGGTGTGGGATTATGAAGCCATTTAAATGCAATATCAGCCTTAGTTTTAAGGATCTGTTCGTCTTCTTTTCCGTGAACTTCGATGATGCAGACTCCTTTCGCTGTTTCCGGTAAAGTTTCCAGCATCGCACTCAGAACAGGAATGGCAGTTGCATCTCCTATAAACAGGTACCATTCAGCATCCGGATACATTTCTTTAGCTTCGGTTCGCATCATGATGCCCAGTTTGGATCCGGCTTCAGATTCCCGGGCCCATTTTGATGCGGGACCGCCATCACCATGGTCTACAAAATCAATGATCAGCTCATTTTTGTCCAGATCAATCCCTCTGTGGGTATAGGTTCTTATGGCAGGAGCTACTTCTTTTGGAGGATAAACCCATTGGCGGTTTTCATCCAACGTCGGAAAATGAATTTCATCCAAACCTACAGGAGGAACAGCGATCTTATTATTATCACCAATGGTGGTATTTTTAAACAAATGAGCTTCGGGAGAATACAGATAGACTCTGATGTAATGATCTGTGATATATTCTTTTCTTGTCAGTTCTGCAACAATCCGCCCTGTTTGAATTCTTGACATATCTTTAAATTTTATTGATACAAATTTAATTTTATTTTGTCTAAATAAAATTAATTAATTCAAAAAAAGTAAAGCCCCACTAAAAAATTATAGCAGAGCTTTACTCGTGAAAAACAAGGTATCTTTAAACCGCAGGCCCGGCTGCGTCTTTTATTTCTTCTAATAATTGTTTCCGTTCACGGAGTCTTCTTCTGGCAATTACAGATTTACCGCCGAGAACTCTGATGAATCTCAAATACCGGAATCTTTCCCTTCCAAAATGATGTGTCATGACGTACAGCAACACTCCAAAACCTACCAAAATAATATATCCGAAGATCTTTTTGCCGGCCACAATAATGGCATTCAGCTGAAGCGTCTTCATATTCGCGGCTAAAGTCTGAGGACTCACCGTCATTCCGTCAATATATACCGCAAGATCACCTACTGCCGTTATCTGGAAACGGTACTGAAACCATGAATACAATGCTGAGAAAAAGCCCACAGCCAGAAAAGTTCTCCACACAAGCACTAATCCGATGGCGGCCAGCATATCATCCATTTCAAGTTTATCCAGGGTATAGAACCACACTGAAATGAACAATGAACACATCCCGTATCCTTTTAACAACATCGGCAGGTACCAGTTCTCATAATTGAATTCTAAAACCATCGAAAAGTACATAATCAATGCATACCCCATCATTGCTGAAAACCCTGAGAAGATGTACATTTTCAATGGTATTTCTTTTTTAAACCAAAATACAGCAATTGTTCCTGCCAGGATAATTCCGGGAATCATGAGTAGATTCAGCCCTGCGTTCGTTTGCTGATCATATCCGAGAACTCCTACTGCAAAGGTATTCTGCAGTGCAGTCGTTCCTAAGAACATTCCCAGAAACAACAGCATAAACAGACCATGCTGCACATTATTTTTTTTGAATATCGTGAATGATAAATAAGGCCTTTTTAAAGTAAACTGACGAACCACCAGCAAAGCAAAGCTTACGAAAGCAGCCATACTCGCATTCATAATATGTTTTGAATTCCACCAATCCTGTTGCTTTCCGAAAGAAAAAACATAGGCGGAAAACATAAACGTAGAAACGAATAGCATGATACTCATCCAGTCAATATAATGTAACGGAACTTTTAAGGCAAAGTATTTATCATGCATAAATATCCAGTGGATCAGGGCAAGAATGAAACACAATACCGCTGCAATGATGTAGAAATGCTGCCAGTTGTAATGAATGGAAACGACCACTGAATAATAAGCTGCCACCTGGTTCATCACTAAAACAAAGGTGTAAAACAGTCCGTAAAACATCCCTCTGTTACCAATCATTGTCATTAACGGAAGGAATAATTCAATAGTCACCATCATCTTTAAAAACCCGATAAACAATGCCGTAAACACAAATACCATTGGCTGCATCGTTGTTCCATTGATGTAGCTCAATACTCCTAAAAGTACGAGCAGCACTGTCATTTTATCTCTCACCTTAAATCTCATCTTCATTCTGAGAACGATCGGCATACAGGCGCCCATTCCTATTGTGGTGGCATAATTGGCCCACATAAAATATTCTGTCATCGCACCGGTACCGCTCACCAGATAACTGATGTTTCCGGTATACACCCCGCCAAGCGGCATTACTACTGCCAATAGCAGTACGATGAGCAGCAGCTGTACGGGTTTGGGTACCCAGTCGTTGTATAGTCCTTTGTTGTACATGAATTTAGAAATTAGAGGTTAGAAGTTAGAGGATGGAAGCAGGAAGATGGGAGATGGAAGTTTCTTTTGTCATCATACTTCTGCTTTCCAAATAAATTCTGTTTAAAAAAAATTAAAAAATAAGAAAGGGACCGGAAGTTATGATTCGTCTGCATCAACTTCCCTCTTCTGACTTCCGGCTTCCCTTCTAAAATCTTTCAATCATTAAATGCTTAAATCTTTCAATCCTAATTAATATTTACATTCATATTCATTCCTGCGCTCAGTTTTTCCAGATCTTCCTTTTTATTAGAGTTGCTGAATTCTATTCTTACTGGAATTCTCTGCTGCACCTTGATAAAGTTACCTGTAGAATTGTCGGTAGGAACACTGGAATATCTTGAACCTGTCGCTGCTGAAATAGCAGTGACAACCCCTTCAAATTGTTTTCCTCCCAAAGCATCAGCGGTCATTGTCATCTTTTCACCGATCTTAATATTAGGCATCTGGCTTTCAAGAAAATTAGCTGTTACCCATTTCTGGCCATTCAGAACGATGGTAGCGACCTGCTGACCCGGCTGAATCAATTGTCCTTCAGAGATCATTCTGCGTCCCATGATTCCATCGTAAGGTGCGGTGATGACAGTATAAGAAAGATTGATCTTTGCCATATCCAGTGCTGCCTTTGTTCTTTTGATCTCTGCATCATTAATTCCTAATTTGCTTTTTACCTCAGTTGTGGAAAGGTTAGCCGACTGTTTCTGGTTGACTAAGGTTTCATATGCTGCTTTCTGAGCATCATATTCTGTTTTGATCTGGTCGTACTGTTGTCTGGTCACTGCTTCTGCGGCAAGAAGGTTTTTATACCGGTTTAAATTCTGCTCGGCGTTCCATAATCTTGCTTTGGCACCGGCAATATTAGATTCCATGACACTTACGTTATTGGAAACTGTATTTACGGATGAACTTGTTGCTGATCTCTGGGCAATTGCATTCTGATACGCAGCTTCTGCCTGGCCTAACTGGGTTAATAGTTCATTCTTATCCAGGATGACCAGGGTATCTCCTTTTTTAACCTTCTGGTGCTCTATAAATTTTATATCTTTAATATAAGCCGAAACCCTTGTATTGATTGGGTTAATGAATTCTTCTACCTGAGCAGCTTCCGTATACGTTTTGTCTCCTATGTGAAAATATTCGCGGACCAGCCAGAAAAGTCCGAATCCTATAACCAGGAATACAACCGTATTAGAAATGATCGCTCTGATTTTATTTTTTTTGTTCTGTTTCTTTTTAACGGCTGCTCCCGACTGTACCGGTGCGGCCTGGGTATTTTGAGTATTTTGTTCCTTGTTTTCCATTATCTTGATTTTCAGTTTTAAAATTAAAGCGTTCCTGCAGCCTTCAGCAGGTTATAATATTGATACAATACATTGATCTCCGCATTGGCATAGTCCAGTTCCGACTGAAGTTTCTGGTTCTGCGCATCAATCATTTCAGCCTGTACTGCTAACTGGTTTAAATATTTGGCTTCAGTGATCTTGTAGTTTTCTTCAGCCAGTCTTTTGGAATCATTCAGGATATCAGCCTGTTGAATAGATTCCTGGTATTTTACATAAGCTGCATTCACTGTCATATCTACATTCTGCTGAACGAGTATCACTGCATCACCGGCTTGTGTTTTCTGCAGTTCACCAAGCTTAACTTTTTCTTTTGTCTTATATAAATTATCAATATTGTAGCTCAATGAAACACCAGCCTGCCATCCTCCGGAATACATATCCAAAACAGGATTTCTATTCGTAATCGGACGTTGTAAAGTATAGCCTCCGAATCCGGAAAGCGTTGGCATTTGATCCGTTTTTATTATTTCAATATTTTTATCAGCAACATCAATATTTTTCTTTGCGGATTTCAGCTGAGGATTACTGTCGTGGGCAAGATCCATATAATAATCGATGCCAATCCCGGATTCTTTATCCGTTAAACTTTCAACAGGAACAATTTCTGTATCGGCAGGAAGACCTAACGCGATATTTAAATTGTAATTAAGGATCTTTTTGTTATTCGTAAGGGTAAGAATTCCCTGATCCAGATTTTTGATGGCCAACTCTCCACGGATAACCTCATTACGGGTCACCATACCCTGCTGATAAAACTTCTGGATATTTTTCAGACGTTCCTGAGCCAGTTTTTTGTTATTCTGAAAAACGGTTTCCTGGTTCAATATTTTATAGATATCCAGATAATTGGAGATCACGAGAAATTTCACATCAAGCTTATTTTTTTCCAAATCCAGTTCTGAAAGCTGCTCACGTAGACCTGCCATCTCAATGGACTTATTCACCAAACCTCCTTTAAAGATCAGCTGGGTAGCCTGTACAGCATATGAGCTTCCGTAATGAGGCATCGGAATATCGGTTGAGTTCGAAAAATCTTTGTCTATTGCTACCGCATCGCCTAAATAGAACTGGCTTGTAGAAGCTGTAATATTAGGGAGCTTTTGAAGTTTTGCAACATTTGTACTCTGTTTTGCAATGTCAATATTCTGCGCAGCCACTTTTAACTGCTGGTGGTTTTTCACAGCCATATCGGCTGCCTCACCTGCAGTCATCTGTTTGATCTGTTGAGAAAAAAACAGCGCAGGGAATAGAGCTATCACGAATGATAGTGCTGTTTTTACATTATTTGTCATTTTACCTTGTTTTACGAAGGCAAAGTTACGGTGGCTACAAATTCAATCAAATGTTTGAATTTTGGAAAAAGATGTTTAAATGTAAGATTTCAACTTTCAAACTGATGTCTGTACTGTCGTGGGCTTACTTCGAGATGCTTTTTAAAAAAGTGAGAAAATGCATATTGATCGCTGAAACCGAGGATTGAAGAAATCTCTGAAACAGGTTTATTGGAGGAGTTTAAAAGCACTTTGGCTTCATTCATTACAATTAAGGCAATGATCTGGCTGGCAGATTTTCCGGTAATGGATTTCACGACTGAGGAAAGATGTCTGGTTGTAATCGACTGCCTTTCGGCATAAAACTCAACGGTTCTTTCTGTAAGATGATGTTCTGCGAGATCTGTCAGGAATACAAAAACAATCTCTTCCTGTCTGGACATCTGATTCATGGAATTGTTATCTTCCTTGGAAATAATTCCCGCCATCTGATAACAGAAAACGGAGAAAAGATGTTCCACCATCTCTTTTTTGTAGAGCATTTCGGTATCTGAATCTAAAATATATTTAAGAAAGTTGACACTTTTCCAGACCACTTCCATTTCATTTTCAGGAAAAGGAACCCCCTTATTCATCTGCTGACGGAAATAACGATAGGTGATCAGCCTGTTGAATTTCAATGACAGTGCAGAGATAAAATCTCTTTTGTAAGAAACCATTCTCGACTGAAAATCGCCACTTACGGAAACCATTTCATAAATCGTCTGAGGGTCGGTTACCATAAACATATTGGCAGAAAGCTCCAGATCACTGAAATGCTGACGAAGCTTTATCGTCCCTGATTTAATAAAAATAAAGGCAGGGTTTTCCGGACGGAAAGGTTTATCCGCAGAAATTCTCTCGAAAATATTATGCTGAGTGAAAATTTCAACACCAAATTTTTCTAAAGCTGACATGGCACAAATGTAGCCAATATAATTTTCGCTTACAACCTTTAATCTTCCAGAGAATAAACCGCAAAGCTCGCCAACCAGTGGTCTCCGCCATAATTCCCCTGAAACAATAAAGGAAGTCCTTTGGCTAAAAATACATCTGCCGTTTTCTTAAAATCTTTCTTCAATGGATGCCCCTCTGGAAGAGCCTTTGATATCCCTTTCATGCACCATGCTTTAGAAAAAGAAAGTCCAACCAGATGCACGGTCTGATAATCGCTCAGGTCACTGACAACAGGGATTTTCTCAATATTCTCCAAACTTCTCTTCTCATAAAAATTGTTCAGCCACAGGACAAATTCTTTTTGTGGCAGTACTCTTCTCATGAGGTCTGCAATTTCAAGGCTTGGCGAGAAGAAGTCAGATCCGTCTGGTTCCAAATAAGCAGGTGTTTTCTGGTCTTTTCCGTAAAAATATTTTGCTTTTTCCTTTAATTGATTCTCAAATTCCTTGTCATGATTGGCTATAGCCCAATCGATTGCGAAAGCAAGACCAAAGGCTGTATTTGGGTGAACTCCAGTTCTGTTCGGATAAGTTTGTTTGGGAAGATAGGCTTTCCATGATTTTAAAATCTGATCTGTGAGAGGTTTTAAATTTTCATGCCAGATTTTAGCTTTTGGATGATTCCAAGTGGTCAGTTCTTCGTCAAGCTTCAGCAGCCAGGCCCAGCCATAGGTTCTTTCAAAAGTAGTGGTCAATTCATATTTTGTGAAATAATCGCCTTCAGCCTGCAAGTTTTCTTTGGCTAACGAATTGTCAAGGATTTTTTCAATGTCTTTTGCATTGGCCAGATTGGGTTTCGTCTTCAGCAATCTCACAAGCATCCAGTGTCCGTGCACGGAACTGTGCCAGTCGAAACAGCCGTAAAAACTTGGGTGAAGATCTTTGGGAGTCAAAATAACCTCACCGGCATTATTGATAATGTGTGCCGTCTTATTTGGATATTCCTGATTGATACAGTGAAGGGGTTTTTCAAGTAATTTACCTGCCATTTCATCGGTAAGTTTCGGAACTTCCTGAGCGAACATTAAAAATGGAGAAAATGCGAATGCTAAAAGACTTTTTTTCATTCCCTAAAAATAGAAAATAATTTAGATTTCAGATTGTTTTCAAAACTATTAAAATAATGAATCTTAATAAATTTTATAAAAATATTGTGAATTTGAAACAAAATAAAGATTTAAGCATAATTCTTGATAAGGTTCAATAAAAAATATTCATGAGAAAATTATTTTTACCTTTATGTATACTGCTTTTGATGAGCGGGTGCAAGAAATCCGAACTGGACGTTGCCAATTCCTCTCCGGCAGTAGCAGCTGATAAAGCAGTAGCAGTCGCTGAGTATGAAGTGGAGGCTCCTCCAGCGCCAAAAGAAGTTTATCAAATGGCTCCTGCTAGCTCTATTTCTGAAAAATCAGAACCCGTTAATAAATCTGCGCAACCTTCTATAGCCCCGAAAAAGCTGGACACTATTGCCAAAAAGATCATTAAAAACGGCAATATGAAAATCCAGGTGGGAGATATTAAAAAAGCCCAGAATCAGGTAGAAGATATTCTGAAAAAAAATAATGCTTATATTCAAACTGAACAGTTTCAAAATACTGACCTAGATGACAATCTAGACCTTGTTATCCGTGTCCCGCATAAAAATTTCGATGCGCTCATTAATTCATTTTCTGACGGAGTGGGTTCTGTTTTATCCAAAAATATCTCATCTGATGACGTCACTGAAGAATATACCGATGTCTCTATCAAACTGGCCAATAAAAAGATCTATCTCGAGAAATACCGCGATATGCTTAGAAGCGCTTCTACTACAAAAGACATGATCGAAATCCAGGAGACCATCCGCGAACTGGAAGATGAAATTGATGTAGCGGAAGGCAGGCTCCGATTCATTGACGACCGGGTGAATTACAGCACACTCAATCTGAGTTTATATAAGGAGAAAGTAAGAAGTTCTGCCACTTCAAAAATTGGTTTCGGAAGCCGCTTTGCAGATTCTGTTACTGAAGGATGGAACAGCTTTATGAGTTTTCTTTTGGGAATTATTTCTTTATGGCCGTTTCTGCTCCTTATTCCCATTATTATCTTCTTATGGAGAAAATGGAAGTCAGGAAGAAGTACAAAATAACGTTTTCTGTATAAATAAAAATCCGGATGTCGTTGCCGACATCCGGATTTTTACTGCATGATCAATGATTTAAGCATTGAAAAAATCTTTAACGGTTTCGAGCACCTGCTCATCTGACATTTTTTGTGCTGTATCTAATGTTATTGTTAAATTCTTAAATTGAGCCGTATCATGAAGATACTTTTTAAGCTCCTCCTGAATGGTTCCAGGACCTGTAATATAAACTTCCTGGGAATTGGTCAGAAGATGCTCTACTTCTTTAAAAAACTTTATCCGGTTAGTACGTTCAGCATTATTGGCTGCATTTTCACTTGAATTTCCATGCTGTATTTCTGCTTTTACAGGACTGCAAAGGAAAAATTTGAATGCATTCTGTGCATCGTGATTCTTTACAACAATTGCTTTTTCAGTATCTATCCAAAGTCCTGCTAATTTCTTATCTGACATAATTTATTTTTTTGGTGTTATAAGCTGTACAGAACAAGAATGGTGCAAAGGGCATGTTAAGGGCTGTTAAATGTTTATTTATAGGTAAGATGGTAAATGAAACAGCTTCAAACTGATGAATGATTCTATATCTCTCACAGATTTAGCCCATCATTCAAATTAAGAATACTCACAAAAAAGATCTGCCCGATCTGCTAAATCTGCGAGAGAAATAATAGACAAATTACTGTAGAGATTGCTTCACTTTCAATTCGCAATGACGTTGTGAGTACTATTTCCCTAAGACAAATACCGCAGGAATTTTGTGGAGTTCCGGCTTTGCTTTTTTCCAGTCGTTAATGGTTTTTGTCTGGATGAATTCATGCTCCGGATCGTTAATATTTGCTGCGATGCAGAGCTTTGTATTCGGAGATAAAAATTTGGTAAGATCTTCAAAAAGCGGATTATTTCTATAGGGAGTTTCCATAAAGATTTGAGAATATCCTGTCTGCTGCACTAAACTTTCCAGGCGTTGAATCTGCTTTTTCTTTTCTCCTTTATCTATCGGAAGGTATCCATGAAAAGTAAATTCCTGCCCATTGAATCCACTGGAAATTAAAGCCAAAATAATGGATGATGGTCCAGAAACAGGAATCACCCTGATATTTTTTTCATGACACCATTTCACAATCAGGTTTCCGGGATCCGCAATACATGGAAGCCCGGCCTCAGAAAGGAGCCCAAAGTCCTGTCCCTGCAGCATGAGCGTTTGAGCTTCTTTGATATCAGCATTTTCCGTGTACTTGTCAAGCAGAAACAGCTTCAAATCAGACTGCTTCTTTTCGGGAGCAAAGAATTTAATAACCTTTCTGGCTGTTTTTTCATTTTCCACAAAGAAATAATCCGTCTGCATAATATAATCTTTCAGTACGGGTGAAAAGTGAGTAATAGAAGTATTTTCTGATAAATAGGCTGGGAGTAAAAAAAGCATTTTATTGTTTTTTAGTTCTTTCTTTTAGTGAAGGTTGAGGGAAATATTCCGTAAGATCCATAGAAAAGGTAACTGAAGTAATTTTCCATATTCCGTGGATCTTCATCAAAGTCCAGATTTCTTTACCCCAATTTTCCATTTTCCCGTCATACCAGAAACTGTAGTCAAAATTAGCAGAAGCTACAGCTCCGTCTTCAATGATTTTGATATTGTCGAATTTTTCCTCAGATTTATTATCCTTAAAGCCTCTGATAAAGGCTTTATAATCATCCGTAAAATAGTATTCCGCTTTTGGATTTTTTTCCAGACGTTTAGCCTGGGTTCTGTCATTATAAATTCCGGTCCAAAGCACTGGATCCTGAAATAAAGATGCAAACTTGGCTTCATCCCTGGTTTTGATACACTGCATAAATTCTTCCATTACTTTCCGTATTTCAGTTTCGTCCTGGGTTTGGGCAAAAGAAAAACTAAAGCTTAGGAGAAGTGTGAGAATTAATGTTTTCATATTATGATAGAATTTGGTTTTTAATAGCGTCACATCCTTTGTCCAACAATTGGAAAACGTCTTCAAAATCCTTCATATTTCCCCAGTAAGGATCAGGAACCTCTGCATTTTTATGATCTCCCAGTGCAGACATAAATAATAATATTTTCTGGCGCTGTTCTTCATTCTGTGCTTTTGAAACCACATCTTCATATACATCAATGTCCATACAGTAAATCTTATCAAAAGTATCAAAATCAGTTTTGGTAATAGGTCTGGACCTTTGTTGCGAAATATCAATATGATGGTTTGCGGCTGTTTTTACAGCTCTTTTATCCGGAGTTTCCCCTTCGTGCAGAGAGATTGTTCCTGCTGAGTCTATAAAAAAGTTTTCAGGGACTTTTGTCTTCATAATACCTTCTGCTAAAGGACTTCTGCAGATATTCCCGAGGCACACCATCAATATTTTCATATCATTCTATTAATTGAAAGATTAAATGATTTATTCTATTAAGACAACTAAAAATGTAAAATCATTACTTCCAGCAGCAAAACTAAATAAAAAATGAAGAATAAAACTATTCTCCATTTCAATTTATTCAGATTAAATTATTTTCTATTTTTTGATTCTTTCAGCAAGATCTTTAACGTACTTTTTTACTTCTTTATCAATTTTTGATACATCTTTAATGGTATCGCAGGCGTACATTACTGTTGAATGGTCTTTTCCGCCCATCTCTTCACCTATCTTTGTAAAAGTAGCATTAGTCAGCTCTTTTGAAAAATACATCGCCAATTGTCTCGGAAGTGCAATTTCTCTTTTTCTTGTTTTAGAAAGAAGCTGTTCTTTTTTGATTCCGAAATAATCGCATACCACCTCCTGAATATATGGAATATTGATCACTTTCTTCTGGTTGGCTGCAATCTTATTGATTGTATCTTTTAGTAATTCAAGGCTTAAGTCTGTTTTATAAACCGTAGAATAAGCAATCACAGAATTAATGACTCCGATAAGTTCTCTTACATTGGTCTTGGCTTCAGCGGCAAGGAAATCCAGCATATCGCCTGGAAGAACAATTCCATCTCTGCTCAGTTTATCTACTATGATCTGTCTTCTTGTAGAAAGATCCGGTGATTTAATTTCAGCAGAAAGTCCCCATTTGAAACGGGAAACAATTCTTTCCTGAATGTCCATGATATCTGCAGGCGCTTTATCTGATGTAAGGATGATCTGTTTTCCGTTCTGATGAAGATGATCAAAAATATGGAAGAAACTATCCTGTGTCGCAGATTTACCTGAAAGAAACTGAATATCATCAATGATCAAAACATCAACCATCTGATAGAAATTGGCAAACTCAGTCTGCTTATGGGCTTTCGCAGCAGAAATAAACTGCTGGATAAATTTTTCTGAAGACAGATAAAGTACGACTTTATCCGGAAACTGATTTTTTACCTCAAGACCTACAGCCTGTCCCAGGTGTGTCTTTCCAACCCCATATCCTCCGTGAAGAAATAATGGATTGAAAGCTGTTGCGCCTGGTCTTTTCGCAATAGATCTGGCTACCGTGGCAGCAAATTTATTACTCTCTCCTTCTATATAATTATCAAAAGAATAGTCAGACTTCAGGTTCGAATCTATATTTACTTTTCTTATTCCCGGAAGTACAAAAGGGTTTACAATATTCGCAGAGAATCCCTGTGGCATTGTCTCCTGCATTTTTGGGGTAGGAACGCTTTTTCCCTTCATATTCATAGTCACTGGCTTCTCCTCTCCGGTAGGCCTGTTTTCCATGACAGAATACCATAATTTGACACCTTTTCCAAGATTTTTCTTCAGGGCAGCAGAAAGCAGGGATAGGTAATTATCCTCAATATATTCCTTGTAAAAATCGCTCGGCACTATAAGCGTAAGGTTATTAGCAACCAACGAAAGTGGCTGTACCTTATCGAATAGCATGTCGAAGGATTTTTCAAGCTTCTTAAGATCAGAATTATCCTCAGCTGCATTCAAATTATCACGCATGAACTGAAGACATTTCTGCCATATCATCATTAAATTTTCATCCATATTTATGCCCCGATTAAATCTTTGTTAGTACTTTTTGTAGAAGGAAGACAAAGGTCCAATTTTTTCTTTTCAAAAAAAAATATTGCAGGTATTGATTATTTAAAAATATATTTGTATGTGTAAATAAGGACTAAAAATGATACATACAACTCACTCAATACGAGTACGTTACGTAGAAACAGACCCTATGAAATATGTATACTATGGCAACTATGCAGAGTATCTTGAAATTGGCAGAGTGGAACTCTTCCGAAGCATAGGAATGTCATACGATGAAATTGAGAACCAAGGAATTTGGCTTCCTGTTTCAGATTATAAAATTAAATACATCCGCCCAGCGCTTTACGATCAAAAATTAGAAATTCATACCTATGTCAAAAAAATTCCAGGGGTAAGAATTGAATTTGAATATGAAATTTTCAATGAAGAAGGGATAAAGATCACGGAAGCATCCACTACCCTGTTCTTTCTGGATGCAAAAACCAGCAAAATCATAAGGTGTCCGGATTTTCTGATAAAGCTTATTGAAGAGAATTGGAACAGGTAGCAGATCTTAGGTAAAGGTTGCAGCGAGAAGAAAGATATCATTAACGAAAGATACAATTGTTTTTAAACTAATTTGCATCTTTGCACTTCAATCAGAATTCTAAATATAATAACATTGATATAAACGTATGAAGATCGCATTTCTGGGACCCCACGCCAGTTTCACACAGTTGGCAGCCACGCAGCTTTTTCCGGGGGAAGAACTTTTACCGCAGGCCAATATTCTGGACTGTTTTAATGCTGTTAATAGTGGACAAGCGGACAAAGCTGTTGTTCCTTTGGAAAATTCTATTGAAGGGACTGTTTCTATGACCCTGGATTATTTATACAAAACACCTTCCATCAAAATTGAAGCAGAGGGAGTGATGCCTATTGCCCATCATCTGATGATTCATCCTGAGAACAATTTGGAAGAAATAGAAAAAATATATTCGCATCCGCAAGCTCTGGCTCAAAGCTTCCATTTTCTGGATACACATCATAAGGATATTGTGAGACAGGATTTTTCTTCTACAGCAGCAGCAGCAAAATATGTTTCTGAAAATAAAGATTTGAAAATAGCTGCCGTCGCCAATCAGTTTGCCGCCAATCTGTACGGATTAAAAATCGTTCACCGGAATATTCAGGATTTTGAACAGAATCATACCCGTTTTATAGTCATTACCAAACAGCAGCCGGCTTACCATAACACCAGCCTTGAGGTACTGGGAGAGAAATCCGGTATGCTGATCAACCTTCCTGAGGATCATGCGGGTGGACTTCATCAGGTCCTGTCTGTTTTTGCCTGGCGAAAGATGAACCTCAGCAAAATTGAATCCCGAACACTGAAAACAGGCCTCGGTAATTACTTTTTCTTTATTAATGTAGTTGGAAAGTGGGAAGAAGTACTTCATGGAAATGCTCTTTTGGAGCTTCAGTCAATTAATGCGGAGGTTGACTTTCTGGGTAATTATAAGGAATTCCTCCTCGAAAGCTAAAATTATACAGATAATATAGCTCAACTAACACTGCTCTTATGGCAGTGTTTTTTTGTTTTGACATGTCTTCTCGCCGTGATTATATGACAAACACTGCCACCATTATAATTAAGTGTCACAAAACATGACAAAATTTAAAAATATTTAATTCATAAAATGAGGAAATATTAAAATAAAATATCTATTTTTACTCCAGAATTTATTTTAAAAAATATTAACACATAAGCATATTACGAAGAAATATAAATCACAAAATAAACATTTGTTTGAATTATCAATACAATAACATGTAAATAATTAAAAAAAACATAATGCAAGGCATGGTTTTTGCATTCAATAATTCTAAAAACTAATTGAAAAGCTTACACAATGAAAACTAAAATTTACAATTTGCTCTTTGCTCTAATTGCAATTCCAGCATTTTCCCAAGTGGGGATCAACACAGCTAATCCGTCCGCTACATTGGATGTGAATGGAACTTTGAAAGTAAGGGATACTCAAATGATACCTGCTTTACCTGGATATACTATTATGGTGGTCAATGACGGGACCTTTCAAGTTGCCAAAGTAGACCCTCAGATCATTATTGATGCTGCTACAACGGCATCCGGTACTAATGCTTCTGTGTATGCAGCCAAAAAAACTACAGGAATAAGCTTATTAAGTTTAGGATTATTCCCTTCAGGATTCAGAGCAGTCAACTTCCTTGCTACTGAAAGATCAATAGGAAATGCAGCCTTATTCTCAGACACCGATAATACATACACCATTCCATCTGCAGGAATATATGCAATCGGATTTACCTTTAAATACGGTACCGGACTACAGGCCTCTCTCCTTGCCAACTCACCCGGCGTGGGAATTTTAAGAACAAGAGCCGGTGTAGCAACAATAATAGACAACCGCCCATTCAGTGGAGCTAACCTTATTTTATTGAGTTTAACAATTTCTGAAACCAGCCTTAACTCAATTTATACTTTCCAGGCTGGAGATAAAATTAACTTTGGACTTACAGGTTCAACAGCTTTAGATGTAAGCTTACTTGGGGCGAGTGTGGCCTCATTTTACATCTATAAAGTATCTAACTAGATTCATATAATTTAATCACTCTGCACAGTTAATCCATCACATATTCTGTGATGGATTAATTTTTTATCCTGTTACATTTATTTATATTTGATAAAAACTAAAGAATGAGTGGGTTTCTTGCAGTCATATTAATCATTGTGATCATCTTTTTTATCTTCAACAATCTTAATCATAAGATCAGGAAGCTTGAGAAAGAAGTTTCTGATCTACAGGTAAAAATCAATCAGGCTCAACAAAATACAAATACCTTACGAGACCCGTCAGCCAACGAAAAAAATCCTTTATCCCATCAGGTACAGGAGATCATAGTGCCTGAAGAAAACATTTCTGGTGAAGTTTCCAGAAAACCTCAAAAGGACTGGCTGGAACCTGTTTTTGAATTCTTAAAACAAAATATTCTGACCATCATCGGTATTTTCACCCTTGTTCTTGGAATTGGCTACTTTGTAAAATATGCTATAGATAAAAACTGGATCGGAGAAACGGCAAGAGCAGGAATAGGCCTGGCTGTCGGAGCGGGAATTATGCTGGCAGGACATTTTCTGAGAAAAAATTATGCTGTTTTCGCATCCATTATCACCGGAGGTGGAATTGCGGTACTCTATTTTACCACCACCATTGCTTTCCGGGAATATCACCTGTTTACCCAAAATACAGCTTTCTTTATTACTACTATCGTAACCATCATTTCTATTGCCCTCGCCTATTACTATAAAAGTGAAGTATTGATTATTTTTGCAATGCTGGGAGGTTTTTCAGCGCCTCTGATGATCAGTACAGGGCAGAGTAATTATCTTTTTCTTTTCACTTACCTGACCTTGCTGAATATTGGTATGCTCACCACTTCATTTTTGAAAAACTGGAAAAGTGTGGGATGGACCTCTTATATTTTTACATGTGCTTATCTCTTCTTCTGGACTGTAAAACATCCTGAGCTGCTCAGTATTGTTTTTTATATCATCAATTATATTATTTTCTACATTTTCGCACTTCAGGATCATATCAAAAAAGATATGCTTTCACCATGGGACACTTTAATGCTGGTATTAATTAATTTTTCCAGTATTATCGGCCTGATTTATATATTCCATACATTAAACTATGAGCCTGTAATTATTTTCCCGCTTCTTTTTGCCGGTGTTAATGCTGTACTGCTTTTAAGAGAATATGGAAAAAAGAGTTTTGGCTTCAGCTATTCTATTTTTGCAGCTCTTACCATCAGCCTTATCACAATAGCGGTCGCCATTCAGTTCAGAAGCCATCTTATTACCAGTGTTTGGGCTGTAGAAACGACTCTTCTTCTTTATATCTGGAAAAAAAGTTCGCACAACATCTTTAAAACTTGTTTTTATGTACTTTTCCCGCTCGTCATCATTGCACAGATCATGACCTGGTCGGAATATCTGAACAAAGACAATATGGCTGTTGTGTTTAATCCGGTCTTTTTAACGAGTCTTGTGACCATTACTACAACAATCGTGAATCTCTTTTTATTGAAAAAAATCAACGAATCACAGAAACAGAAGGATCATTTTTTTGAAAATGTTTTTGCCGTTGTAAGTTATAGCGTTATATATATTGCCCTACTGTTAGAAATCAGCTATCATATTTCGGATATGCCCTGGCCAGCTGTAGTAAGTATTGGTCTGATATTCAGCATTTATTATATTTTTGCCCTTATGATACTCAGGAAAAAGCTGGGTATTGAAAGCATTATCCAGACTGGACTTATTTACTTGCTATTTATTCTTATTGTTTTAAATGCGTCATTTGCCGCATCAGCAGTTGTTACAGCAGTTTTACAGAAAAAACTCACATTCGGTTTTTATATGATCCATCTTCTTCACTGGATTCCTTTTGCATATATATTGTTGGGCGTGGCTTCCAGTACTGGTTTTTATAAAACAAAGCTTTCCTACTGGATAGTTTCAGCAACACTTGTTATTGCAGTGAGCTGTGGATTTTATCACACTTACATCCTAAGCTCCGTAAATGACATTTCGCTGGTCTATAAAACGAAAGAACATTTTAATATTCTCTATCTTCCGATCATCTGGACTGTTCTTGCTAGTATTTTTATTTATATCAGCTTAAAAAAGGATATTCCTGAATACAGCAGGATTGGATTTGTACTTATAGGAATTATGGTATTGAAACTTTACAGCTATGATGTCTGGCAGATGGATAATATCTCAAGAATTACTGCTTTTATACTGTTAGGAGTTATTTTATTATTGAGTTCTTTCACTTTCCAAAGACTGAAAAACATTATCAGAAATATGGTGGATACAAAGAAGGAAGAAAAGGAGGAGGAATAGATAACCGTTAAATACTTGTTTTTAAAAATCAAAAATCCTTAACAAAAGTTTTAATTTCTAAACAATATTTAAAATATCACAAAAATTCATTCACATTTTGTAAAATTTAATTATATTTATCCAGTTTTTAACAGTTATACATATTCTGGTTATGAAAAAAATACTCTATTCTTTTTTAATATTATCATCTGTAGCATTATCTGCCCAGAAAAATCCTTCTGTAAAGTTTGCTGTTGCCAATGACGTGGTCGGAACAGTAGGCATGTTCAACGCAAGAAAAGCCATTGTTCAGAGCTCTAATGTCTATAAAGCTCCTTCTGCGCTACCACAGGGTTTAAAAAAATACAGCTTCATTGCGGAAAAAGGTTTAACGGAATATAAAATCAAAAACGGCTATGAAGATTTAGACAGAATATCTTTAGCTCAACTGAATTCACAATACGGAGTGCCTGAAAATACACCGGTTTTTATTGAAGGTTATGAGTTTTCTGACAGCAATATGAGCATTTATGGTGACATCATGGGCAATGTAGAAGTTAAGGACTATAACGGAAAGAAAACCGTTTTCCTAAGCACAAGTGCTTTAAAATAACGACACGTAAGATAAATTATATAATAAAGGATACTTTTCAAAGTATCCTTTTTGCTTTAATATCTGTTATTCCATTTTTTCTTAAGCTCTTCATAGATCTTTTTTTCTGTAGCGTTATTTCCCGGCTGGTAAAGCTTCACATTTTTAATTTCCTCAGGCAGGAAATCCTGTTCTACAAAATTGCCTTCGTATGAATGAGCATATTTATATTCTTTACCATAATCAAGGTCTTTCATCAGCTTGGTGGGTGCATTTCTCAGATGTAAAGGCACCGGTAGATTTCCAGTCTGTTTTACAAGAGCTAATGCTTCATTAATAGCCATATAAGTTGAATTGCTTTTAGGGGAAACAGCCAAATAAACTGCTGTTTCACTTAAAATGATCCTTGATTCCGGATTTCCTATAACATTAATGGCCTGAAAGCAGTTGTTGGCGATCACCAAAGCGTTGGGATTTGCCAGCCCAATATCTTCAGCCGCAAGAATAAGCATTCTACGGGCAATAAATTTGACATCCTCACCTCCTGCAATCATTCTTGCCAGCCAGTAAACAGCACCGTTCGGGTCACCTCCCCGCATGGATTTTATAAAAGCAGAGATAATATCATAATGCTGTTCCCCGTTTTTGTCATAGAGTGCCATGGTTTCCTGAAGAATATCCAGGACATCTGAGTTATTGATTTCTTCTTTATCTGAATTCACATATTGATTAAGAACAAGTTCAACAGAATTGATCAGTTTGCGGGCATCCCCTCCTGAATACTGAATAAATGCTCCTTTTTCAGCAATCTTAAAAGAGGTTCCTTCATCCTTATTAAACCGCTGGGTAGCAGTATCAACTAATTCTTCAAGCTTTTCATAGCTTAAGGCTTTTAGAATATAAACCTGGCTTCTAGATAAAAGAGCAGATACCACTTCAAAGCTTGGGTTTTCTGTGGTGGCACCAATCAGTACAATCCATCCTTTCTCAACAGCGTGCAATAATGAATCCTGCTGGGATTTATTGAACCTATGAATCTCATCTATGAATAAAATGGGAGATTTTCCTGAAAACAGGTTTTGTTTTTTAGCATCCTCAATCACATCCCGTACATCTTTTACTCCTGAAGAAACTGCAGAGAGCTTATAGAATTTCCTGCCTGATTTTTCGGAAATAATTTCAGCCAGGGTTGTTTTTCCGGTACCCGGAGGCCCCCAGAGAATCAGCGAATTCAGTGCATTATTTTCGATCATCTTCCTGATCGTACCTTTTTCACCGGTAAGATGCTCCTGCCCCAGAACTTCGTCCAGGGTTTTGGGTCTTAACTTTTCGGCTAATGGAATATTTTGGCTCAAGATAATTTATTTTTAGGATAAACAGATTCAGGTTTTTTGGTCTCTGAAACTTATAACAAAATTAAACTAATTTTAATTTTTTTACCCTATTTTTGCATTGTTTTGAAACTTACATTCAATAAAATCATCAGTTTTCCTTTGGTAATTTTGATAAAATTTTACCAGTGGTTTATTTCGCCCCTACTTCCCAAAAACTGTCGCTATGAACCTACCTGCTCTCATTATATGGTAGAGTCCCTTCAGGTACATGGTATTTTCAAAGGGCTTTGGCTGGGTATCAAAAGAATTTCAAAATGCCATCCGTGGGGAGGCAGTGGCTATGATCCTGTTCCTCCGAAAAAATTAAATCAATAACAAACTATTAAATTAATAGAAATGAGTAATCTATTTTTCAGAATTTACCTCATCGTATTTGCATTCATTACACAATCTGCGTTTGCCCAGCAATATCCCGGAGGATTATCTGACGGAACTCTGAAAGTAAACGAAGGCAGCGTTCCGGTAAAGATTTATTCCACTACCGAAATAGGTGATCTTAATGCTTTCCCGGAAAAAGCTACAGACAGCAATATCCTGGTTATTCTGAATGAATCCAATTTTGAACCTGCTTACTTTAATTACAGTGCTACCACTTTAGAAAAGTACAAGAGCTTACATTATCAGCTTTTCGATAAAGATTTTAAACTAATTGACGGTCCTGCCACACAGGACAACATCACCAAATTCAAATATGCTGTAAAAACAGCTAAGCCAATTAACGGAACCGACAGTATAGCTTTGGAGACTCCTTTCAAAATATGGGACCCCTCAAAAGGTATTCAGTTGGGGCCGGTTACCCTTCATTTCTACAGCTTAATGTTCGTTTTTGCCTTTGGCTTTGGATATATTCTAATGTTAAGAATCTTCAAAATCGACAATGTTAACCAGAAATATCTGGAACCGCTTTTCACATGGACGCTGATCGGAACTATTTTAGGAGCCAGATTAGGACATGTCATTTTCTATCAGCCGGAACTGTTCAAAGAAGATTTCTGGAGCGTATTTTTACCGATAAGCACTAAAAACGGGTTGAAGTTTACAGGATTCTCCGGGCTCGCAAGTCATGGGGCAACAATAGCTTTGATCTTCACTACATTATATTATTCATTTAAGATTATCAAGAAAAATCCATTCTGGGTATATGACAGAATTGGAATTGTGGTTGCTTTGGGAGGTGCATTTGTAAGAATAGGAAATTTTTTCAATTCGGAGATCGTAGGAAAAGCAGTTGATCCCAATTCTCCTCTTGCTATTCTTTTCCCACAGCAAAGCAGTGAATATGGCCCAACAGTTCCCCGCTATCCGGGCCAGCTTCTTGAAGCTGTAGGATATTTCCTGCTGTTTATATTGTTATGGATATTATACAGAAAGACAAACAAAAAATATCAGCAGGGATGGCTATTCGGACTGTTCTTTATTATCCTTTGGGCTGTAAGATTCTTTGTGGAATTCCTGAAGGAGCCTCAGGGAGACGAATTCATCCAGATTGGAGGGCTGAATACGGGACAGGTACTTTCCATTCCATTTATGATTGCCGGGGTTGTTATCATGATTATTTCTAAAAAATTCAAAATCACTCAGGCAGAAAACGAGAAACCGGAGTAATGATAAAATATGAAGGGCAAATTTGCAGATAAGCGAATTTGCCTTTTTTTTAAAATTTTAAGTAACTGATTTACGCAATTTAGAAGACTCTAAAGTAAAACCGTCCCTAATTTATTATAGTCTAATCCTGTTTACCCTGTTCAATTCCTCGAAAACATCTCCGAATGTATTGATCACGTCTGTAGGTAACATAGATTCTTTGGAATATTTTTCAGCAGCCAAGTCGGCGGCTCTTCCATGAAGCCAGACTCCTAAAATGCATGCATCTTCCCCGGAATATCCCTGAGCAAGCAGTGAAGCCAGAATACCGGTAAGAATATCCCCGCTACCACCTTTGGCAAGTCCTGCATTACCGTTGATATTATAGAAAACATTTCCTTGGGGAGTAACAACTTGGGTATGATGATCTTTCAATACAATATAAATATTGAGTTCTTTAGCTTTTTCACGGGCAAGTTTCAGTCTTTCAAAAGAGTTTTGTGTGCTCCCGAATAACCTTTCAAATTCTTTTGGATGTGGCGTTATGAGAGATTTTTGAGGGATCAGCTTCAGGTTTTTATAATCTTTTGAAATAACGTTCAGTGCGTCTGCATCTAAAACCAAAGATTCATTATATCCTTTTAAAAATTTCAGCAGGCCTTTTTCCGTCTTTTCATGTGTTCCCAGGCCAGGCCCGATTGCATAAACGGTATCATTTTCATGTTTGAAATCTTCTATCTGCTCATTCCCGCCTTCAATAAACATGGCTTCAGGACATGAGACCTGCAGAATTTCGTATCCGCATTTTGGCGCAAGGGTAAAGGTAAGTCCGGCCCCGGTCTTTAGGGCAGATCTTGTGGCCAGCACTGCAGCGCCTATTTTTCCGTAACTCCCCCCTACAATTGTTACTTTTCCATAAGTTCCTTTATGGGAAAAATCTTCTCTGGGTTCAAACATTCTATTGATAAGCTTTTCATCAATAACAAGATCTTCAGCAACTTCTGATTCTGAATATTCCGGATGCAATCCTATATCCAAAATGATTACTTTTCCTGCATACTTACCTGTTTCAGGATGAAGAAAGCTTTTTTTCCAGCATTGGAAACTTAACGTATAGTCAGCTTTAAATATAACCACATCTTTTTCACAAATACGATCAGTGGGCAGTCCTGAAGGAATATCAACGGAAATCTTGATACAGTCTTTCTGGTTTAGCATCTCAACTGTCTCCTTGCTCATCCCCTCCAAAGGCCGCGATAATCCTGTACCAAACAAGGCATCAATAATAACAGTTCTGTCATCGAAGTTATATTGAACAATTTCTTTGAATTCCCTGACGGAGATTCCGGAAAAGTCCCTCAGCCTTTTTAGATTCACCGAAGCATCATCAGAAAATTTTCCTTTAGGATTTTGTACGAAAACATCTGCATCAAAGCCTTTCATATAGAGTATTCTTGCCAGTGCCAGTCCATCGCCTCCGTTATTGCCATTGCCACAGAATATGGCCATTTTTTTGTGATTTTTACAGTTTTCAGAGATCCAGCCGGCTAATGCTTCAGCAGCTCTTTCCATAAGCTGTATGGATGAAACAGGTTCATTCAAAATCGTAAACCGGTCCCATTGACGTATTTGTTCTGCAGTAAAAACTTTCATAAGATGGTGCAAAATTTTAACCAAATTACAAAAGATTTCTTTTACAGTTTACAGTAATTACTACAAAATAAAAATATTAATCAAAATAACGAATTCACTAAAAAAGTCAATTAATCCTAGTCCGTAATTCAATAATTATGGCGCAAAAAACTATAAAAAGTACTGTTTTTTACGTTTTTTAATTCTATTTTTGTGTGTATACTAATTAAAAAAATATAAATTATGGGATTTGTTAAAGAATTTAAAGAGTTTGCCATTAAGGGCAATGCTTTTGATCTGGCTGTTGGGGTAATCATTGGAGGGGCATTCGGAAAAATTGTAACGAGTGTTGTGGATGACCTTATTATGCCTTTGGTAGGAGCAGTAATAGGTAAGCCGGATTTCAGCAGCTTATACCTTGTGCTTTCTGATCCTAATAATGGTGTAAAGCCAGGTATGGTATTAGAGAATGCAAAAAAAGTAGACGGAGCGAGTATTTTTGCCTATGGAAATTTCCTGACAGTAGGTATTAATTTCTTACTTCTTGCCCTGGTTGTTTTCATTATGGTAAGAATGATTAACAAAATGAAAAAGACTGAAGCTGAAGCTCCTGCCGCACCTACTGCAGATCAACAATTACTGACCGAAATCAGAGACCTTTTAAAAAGCAAAAACAATATATAAAGAACAAAAGCACCTCAAACCGAGGTGCTTTTCATTTTATTAGGTTCACATATTACTGAATCTGTAAAATGCTTGAAATCTGTTCCGCCAGAGAAAGCCCGATCCTGTCCTGAGCTTCCAAAGTAGAAGCACCGGTGTGTGGAGTCAGAGAGATTTTCGAATGGTTCAGTATTTCTTTAGATGGTGTAGGTTCATTGATGAAAACATCCAACCCTGCAAATTTTACTTTCCCCGAATCCAATGCAGCAATTAAAGCCGATTCGTCAATAACACCGCCTCTTGAGCAATTTACAATGGCAACACCGTTTTTCATAATATCAAACTCATTTTTTCCGATCATGTATCCCTCTTTCTGAGCCGGTACGTGCAAGGTAATGAAGTCTGAATGTTTCAGAACATCCTGAAGCGGTTCAGTTTCTATATCTACATTAATGAACTGGTTGTTGTAGAATTTCACTTTTATGCTTGCTTTTCCTACATTGTTATCTGCTGCAATCACTCTCATGCCAAGTCCCAGGGCAATTCTGGCAACCTCCTGTCCTATTCTTCCCATTCCAATGATCCCGATGGTCTTTCCTCTTAATTCGATACCTGCAGTATATGCTTTTTTAAGACTTGCAAATTCTGTATCTCCTACTAAAGGCATTTTTCTGTTGGAATCCTGAAGGAACCTCGCTCCGGAAAATAAATGGGCAAAAACAAGCTCAGCAACCGATTCTGAAGAAGCAGAAGGGGTATTGATTACATGAATTCCTTTTTCTCTTGCATAATCCACATCGATATTATCCATTCCTACACCGCCTCTACCGATAATCTCAATAGATGGGCATCCGTCAATAATATCTTTTCTTACCTGTGTGGCACTCCTTACCAACAGGGCACGGATCTTATGCTCATTAATGTAATCCACCAAAAACTCCTGCGGGACTTTTGCAGTGATCACTTCAAAACCTTTCTCAGCCAGAGCATCAATTCCAGATTGATCCAGACCGTCGTTTGCTAAAACTTTCATAAATACAATTGATATTAAAAGTGAAGAGATTTAAAAATTAAAGAATTTCAGTGTGTACACTTTTTATCATTCAATTTTTAAATCTCTGTATATGTTTTCTTAATCTTCTTTGAAAACTTCAATGGTAACCTGCTTTTCTACAAGGTCTGTGAATCTGCCTTTGTATCTTGTAGCTCTTACCAGATGGTTATCTATCCAGTGGTAATTTCCTCCTCTTGGTTTTCCACAGAGTACACTGTGGTACTTGAAGCCATTCTTATCCAGCCAGTCGATGGTGATCTGTTTCAGGTTTTCCGTTCTTGAAGTGAAAAAACAAATCTGATGTCCCTCGTCATACCATTTGTTGATGGTTTCAAGTGCATCAGGATAAGGTTCGCAGGTAACCATTCTTTCAGGTTCTTCATTCGGGACATCATCTGTAATGGTACCGTCGATATCTATTAAGTAATTTTTTACCCCGTCCTTCAAAATAGGACTTATATGCTCTTTATATTCTAACTCCATCATTAAAATTTGAAATGCAAAGTTACGGCTTTTACCTCGAAGCTCAATATCAAATTTGGTATATATTGAAAATACACTGTAAAAAATGTTATTTAATGAATAAAATTAACAATACTTTGTCATTAATCTAGCTATAGTTAATTTTATTCTGTTTTTAATGTTAAGATAACCTGAAATAAAAAATGACATGCTTAAAACTTATCTCCCAGACTAATCCGCAAACGGTTCAAAGCGTTCATTAAGGAAATGCTGGAAGTGAGTTCTACAATCTCTTTTTCTGAGAACTCTTTTTTTAATTCTTCAAGTAAGACCTCCATGTCTTCGGTCAGGCCTGTCACAGCATCCGCCCATCTTAGTACCAAAACCTGCTTCGGACTAAATGAAACAGAGTGTTTGTACCCCGGTATTTTATCTATTAAAGATAATTCCATTCCCATTTCTCTTAATTCATTAGCATGAAAACTGCAGCAATAGGAACATCCGTTCAACTGGGATATTCTTAATTCAGCCAAGGCAATGAGTGTATTGTCCATTTCTGAAGTTCTAATGCTTGAGTGAGCCTGATACAGATAGCCTACCGTTTTTTTTGAAATCTCTTTATAATCCATTTCTTTTTTTGACAAAGTTAGAAGTAACAGCTGCTTCTGAAAGAGTATAAAAATTGGATAAATAAGTAAAAATAAAAGATCTAATTTTGCCGTATCAAGCCTGGCAGAAAGCATGGACCATATTCAAGAACTTATTGAAATCGAAACAGCCGAACTTACTGAATGGAAAGACAGATTCCGCAAAAACAGTTTTTTCGAACTGGTATTTATCCTGGAGGGGAAAGGAACTCAAAGTATAGAATACCAAACTAAAGCCTATGAAAAAAATGATTTTTTCCTTTTGCCCCACTCTAAATGCCATGCTTACAAAATTTCGGAGCCTACTACTTTTTTCTTTATCCGGTTTACGGAACATTATTTCAAAAACCTTAAAAACACCTCTATAGATTATTTACAATGGTACAGTAAGCTTAATTATATTATTGGATTTTATGATTTCAATACGGGTCTCTATTTCAATGACGAAAAAGACAAACGCCAGGTAAAGAGGTTATTTGAAATCATACAGCTCGAAAAAGAACAGAGATCGGAGTATTCGGAAACCTTAATTGCCAATACATTAGTATCCATATTAACCATAATAAGTTCAAAATTAACGGTATCCCATCATGTATACAAAAAAAGTGATGATAAATTTGCAGACATCATTCAGCATATCAATCAGAATATTATTGATGAAAAAAAATTATCGGTTGTCTATCTTTCAGAGAAGTTTAACATTTCTAAAAAGTATTTCAGCGAATATTTTAAAAGAAATGCCCATGAACCATTAAAGGAATATATTCAGAAAACAAAGCTTCAGATAGCGGTCAACAGAATACAATATACGGAGGCACCTTTCCAGGAAATTGCATGGAGCCTTGGGTTTACGGACAGCAGTCATTTAAACAAATCTCTGAAAAAACATTTTGGGGTTACTTCATCTGTTTTAAGAAAAGAAAAAAATTTAATAAGATAAGAAAGCCAGCGACAATTATTGAAATCTGAGAAAACAACTTCCTCCCGCTCTCTCTTTCAGAGCAATTCTTCATTATTTTTAGACCGAAATCAGGTTGTGGATATTCTCACCTTTGCTCCTCGCCGCATATCATATGATGTTTCTCCAAAAATTTTCAAAATACATTTATTAGGCTTACATTTGTAGAAATGGAAGAATTTGTAGTTTTAGTAAATCCCGAAGATGAAGTTCTGGGCCTTATGGAAAAGCAGCAGGCTCACATCAACGGTCTTCTGCACCGTGCATTTTCTGTGTTTTTGTTCAACAGCAAAGGCGAAATGCTCCTTCAAAAAAGGGCACCGGGAAAATACCATTCTCCCAAACAGTGGACTAATGCAGTATGCTCTCATCCAAGAGAAAATGAAACCTATCTTGAAGCTGCCAAACGCAGATTAAAAGAAGAACTCGGAATCGAAACGGAGCTTTCGGAAAAATTCAATTTTATCTATAAAGCAGATGTAGGAGGCGGACTTTGGGAACATGAACTAGACCATGTATTTGTAGGAAATTATGAAGCTGATTTCAATTTAAATCAGGACGAAGTGGAAGCAGTAAGATTTATTTCCATGGAAAACCTTGATAAAGAAATAATGAAAGCTCCTGAAAATTTCACAGAATGGTTCAAAATCATCCTTGAAGAATATAAACACCATTTTTAACTGATGAAAAAAATAGCACTCGTATCCGCTTTTTTATCGGCAAGTCTGTTTTTTGCCCAAAAAGCAAAAGTGTATGACAGTCCCGGCTATACGATTAATGTTCCTGAAGGCTGGAAATCTATCAATGACAACGATATTGTCAATATTTTCCCTGACAATGAGATCGGAGCCATTACCATTTCAGAATACCACGACCTGAATCTTCCGAAAGCAGAAATGAAAAAATTCATCCTGGCTCTTTATAAATCTGAAGATCCGGAAAGCAAAATAAAGGAAAACAAAGGCAGAAAAGGATACACAGAATATTCTTACGAGTATTTTGACGAAAAAGACAAACTTTTCTGGATCACCAGGGCTTTCCAGAAGGAAAAAAATCTGTACCTGGTTTCCATCAACTGTGGCCAGAAATTCTGGAACGGAAATTATATGAACCTTTTTAACGAAACTTTCAACAGCTTTAAAATAAAGAAATAAAAATTAAACATGAAGAAAACAGCCTTATACGATAAACACGTTTCTTTGGGCGCTAAAATCGTACCTTTTGCAGGTTTTGAAATGCCTGTACAATATTCTGGTGTAACGGAAGAACATTTTGCCGTAAGAGAAAAAGCAGGATTGTTTGACGTTTCACACATGGGACAGTTTTTTATTGAGGGACCTGGATCTAAAGACCTTTTACAGTTTGTTACGACAAACAATGTAAATGCCCTGGAAAACGGAAAAGCTCAATATTCTTGCCTTCCTAATGAAAATGGAGGAATCGTGGACGATCTTATTGTTTACAAAATGGAAGACGACAAATATTTTGTGGTGGTAAATGCGTCGAATATTGAGAAGGACTGGAATCATATATCAAAATACAACACTTTTGGGGCTAAAATGACTAATGCATCTGATGAGATGTCATTATTAGCTGTTCAGGGTCCTAGAGCTACGGAAATCTTACAGAAGCTTACAGAAACCAATCTTTCTGAGATCCCTTACTACAGCTTTACAGTAGGAAGCGTTGACGGAGTAAGCAATGTGATCATTTCAAACACGGGATATACAGGAAGCGGAGGTTTTGAGATCTACTTCAACAATGAAAATGCTGAACAGCTTTGGGATGCGATCATCAATGCAGGTGAAGCGGAAGGTATTATTCCTGCCGGACTTGCTGCAAGAGATACTTTAAGACTGGAAAAAGGGTTCTGCCTTTACGGAAATGATATTGATGATACTACTTCTCCTATTGAAGCAGGATTAGGATGGATCACAAAATTCGATAAGGATTTTGTTTCTAAAGATACATTTGCAAAACAAAAGGAAGAAGGTGTTACAAGGAAATTAGTAGGTTTTGAGCTTCAGGATAAAGGGGTTCCAAGACATGATTACCCTGTAGTAGATGCTGAAGGAAACGTGATTGGAAAAGTAACATCAGGAACACAGTCACCAATGAAAAAAATCGGTCTGGGTCTGGCTTATGTAGACAAGCCTCACTTCAAACTGGGTTCTGAGATCTTTATCCAGGTAAGAAATAAGAACATTCCTGCAAAAGTAGTGAAAGCTCCTTTTGTATAATTGTTCGAAAAAACATATAAAAAGAGGCTGTAAGTGAATTACAGCCTCTTTTTTGTACTTAGTAGCAGATACAGCAGAGTATTCTGTCCGGAGTACAGGCATCACCTACTCCCGGTGTATTGGAGATAACACCACCAGCCGGTCCACACAACGTATAACAGTTGACAATAGGCCTGATTCCTCCGTTAATTTTTTTTAATGCTGATCTGTTAAGATTCTTTGTTTGTAAAAAGTTTTTCATGATACTATTTTTTGGTTAATATAAATATAAGTATTTAATAATTAAACCATTGTAAATAAATCACAAAATATAGATAAAAGAATTTAAAATAAAATGCTTTGACTCCGCTCAGCATGACATTTCGAATACTATCTGTTTTTTTCACATTGTCATGCTGAGCGGAGTCGAAGCATTTTTGATCTTAAAAACCGTATTTTAATCAAAAAAATTATTCCTCAACACCAAAGAATTCTCTTAAAGCCTCAACATTTTTCTTGTCATTTCCTACAAAAATTTCATTGTCGGTAAGAAAAACGGGACGCTTCAAAAATGTATAATGGTCAAGCAATAAGTCTTTGAAGTCTTTTTCTTCGAGAGATTTTGCATCCAGACCTCTTAGTTTGATCTGTGTGGATTTCTTACTGAACAAGGCTTCGTAAGATTTTGTTTTTTTATACATAGCAGCCAGTTCTTCTTTGGTAACCGGTTCTTTTTTGATTTCACGGAGTTCCCAGTCTTTAAGATCGAACTGTGCTAAAATTTTTCTGCATGTATCACATGTATTGAGATAAAATACTTTCTTCATTGTTACTTTTAAATCTGTTATGGGTTAAATTTCCTTCTTCATTGAAGTTTTACCTTCCAAAAGTAGGATTTAATCTAAAATTCTGGAAATTATTAAATAACTTTATTCAAATTTTATAAAGATGCAGAACAAGCCTATTACTTTTCAGTTTATTTCAGAACCTTCGGATGTGAATTATGGAGGAAATGTACATGGAGGAAGCGTTATGAAATGGATTGATCAGGCAGGTTATGCCTGCGCCACGACATGGAGCGGAAATTACTCCGTAACGGTTTATGTGGGCGGGATCCGTTTCTATGAGCCTATCAAGATCGGGGAAGTGGTCAAAGTTGACGCACAGGTTATTTATACCGGAAAATCGAGCATGCATATTTCCATCAATGTTTTTTCAAGGAACTTAAAGCAGCCTACGTTTGATAAGAAGACGCACTGTATTATTGTTTTTGTGGCAGTAGATGAAAACGGTAAAAAGCTTCCTGTCCCGGCATGGGTTCCTGAAACGGAAGAGGAAAAACAGCAGGAAGAGTATGCAAAACGCCTGATGAACCTTAGAACTCAGATTGAGGATGAAATGAAACCTTTTTTATAACCTATGCAAAGAAAAGATTTCATTACACTTTCGTCATTAGGGTTTCTGGGCTTATATTCCTGTGGAGTTTCCAAAATTAACCGTAAAAAACCGTTAGCTATTCAGCTTTATACCATCCGGGACGCTGTTTCGGATAATCTTGAAAAAGCATTGGAAAAACTTGTTGCTTTAGGTTTTACAGAACTGGAAATTTATGGATACAATGGTACATTCTTTGGAAAAAGCAGAACTGAGTTTCAGACTATTCTTAAACAAACCGGCTTAAAAGTCATCAGTTCTCACCATACTACTGGAATTATCCATAAAGACGGGGGAACCTTATTGTACAGCTGGGAGAAAGCTGTGGAGGATCTGCATTTTATTGGTGCCGAATATATGGTATGCTCTTATCTCTTCCCCGAAGAAAGAACTGTTGAAAACTATAAAAAGCTTCCTGAGTTATTTGAAAAATGTGGTGAAGCAACCCAAAAAGCAGGAATTCAGTTTGCTTATCATAACCATGATTTTGAATTTGAAAAACTGGAAGGTGATAAAAGTGTGTATGATTTTATTCTGGAAAACACTTCTTCAGACCTGGTTAAAATGGAAATGGATTTATACTGGATTTCAAAGGCCGGACTTGATCCGCTGGTTTATTTTGAAAAATATCCCGGTCGTTTTCCCCTATGGCATGTGAAAGACATGAAAGCCGGTACAAAAGATTTTACAGAAATCGGAAACGGGCTTATTGATTTCAAAAAGATTTTCAGTGCGAAAGAAAAAGCAGGCTTGAAACATTGGTTCCTTGAACAGGATTCCAGCGACAAAGATATTTTCGAAAGCATCCGGATAAGCAAAAAGTATATTCTTGAAAATAACTTTTTTTGAAATAATACTTATATTTGCATAACAAAAGGAAATGGTGCTCTTCCTTACCCAACCGCTTTACAGAAGCTGATGACGCCTGATTAAGAGATTATTAACCAATAACTGATCAGGATAATTATGTCAAAATCACAAACAAAACTACATAGAAAAGTAATTTTTAATATTCAATACTTTTTCAGACGGTATCCTGCCTTGCCCTATATTTCAAAATGGCTTTGCATCAGTATTATTATTGGTGCTTTAGTGGGAACAGCTTCTGCTGGATTTTTGCAGTCTCTGGAATGGGCAACCAACTTCAGGGAAAATCACATCTGGCTCATTGCCCTGCTTCCAGTTGCCGGTCTTCTTATTGGCCTCCTTTATTATTACTACGGCAAGGATGTAGAAGCAGGAAACAATTTGCTGATTGGCAATATTCATGATCCGAAAGAGATTATTCCGGTTAAAATGGCTCCTTTTGTATATCTGGGAACCATGGTTACGCATTTCTTCGGGGGTTCTGCCGGCCGGGAAGGAACTGCCCTTCAGATGGCGGGAGCTATGGCAGACCAGCTCAGTAAACCTTTTAAGCTTGACAAAAGTGAACGAAAAATTCTTCTCATTGCCGCAATTGCAGCAGGTTTCGGGTCTATTTTCGGAACCCCTTTGGCTGGTGCAGTTTTCGGGCTTGAAGTTTTCCTGATCGGAAGAATACGGTATAACGCTATTTTCCCGGCTTTTGCATCAGCAATTCTTGCAGACCTGGTTACCAATCTTTGGAATGTAAAGCATACTCATTATCATATAGATCTCATTCCGAAACTGGAATTCTTACCTGTTTTGTACAGTATTTTAGCCGGAATTGCCTTCGGGATCTGTTCTGCAGGCTTTAGCAGAGTCCTCCATTGGGCGGGTTCCTTTTTTAAATCTAAGATCAAATATCCGCCATTCCGTCCTGTAGTTGGGGGAATTATTGTTGCTCTGGCTGTTTTTACCATGGGAACCACAAAATATATCGGATTAGGAATCCCTGTCATTGTTGAATCTTTCGAAAAACCGCTTCCGTTCTATGATTTTGCTTTAAAAATGATCTTTACTATTGTTACCCTTTCAGCAGGGTTTAAAGGTGGTGAAGTAACTCCTTTATTTTTTATCGGTGCAACTCTCGGAAGTGCTCTCTCCCTGTTTATTCCATTACCGTTTGGTCTTCTGGCCGGAATGGGTTTTGTCGCTGTGTTCGCTGGAGCAACCAATACTCCACTGGCCTCTATGCTGATGGGAATCGAGCTATTCGGAGCAGAAAGCGGTGTTTATATAGCTATTGCCTGTGTTGTTTCTTATCTGTTTTCCGGGCACCACAGTATTTATACAAAGCAGAAAATCGGAGAAGCAAAGAACAGACGGTATGAAAGCGACCGGGACAGGTATATTTCAGATTTATGAAAAGTTTGGGAGTTTTAGCGTAAACGTGTTAGAGGGTTTGCTTCTATTAAAAGTTCTCAGCAAAACACTCAAACTCTCAACCTTAAAACCCCGCATAATTTTACTAAGTTTGTTATTACAAGTTCATAATAAAAATGTTTGACTACAGATTAAAAGTTTTTCATACAGCCGCATCCAGACTAAGTTTTACTAAAGCTTCTGAGGAACTTCATATTTCACAGCCGGCCGTTACCAAGCATATCAAGGAAATTGAAAGTCAGATGGGCACCAAACTGTTTGACAGGAAAGGAACTTCGGTACAGCTTACCCAAAGTGGAAAAATTTTATATGAATATGCAGAAAAGATCCGGAATATGTATCGTGATCTGGAATTTGAAATCAGCCAAATCAATGAACAGCATAAGGGAAAACTGATTATTGGAGCCAGCACCAGCGTTGCACAGTATGTCTTACCTGAAATACTGGCCAAATTCAACTCTTATTATAAAGATATTAAGATTGAACTGATTGCTCATAATACGGAGATTATTTCCGAACTTCTGAAGGAAGGAAAGATCGACTTGGGAATTATCGAAGGGGAATCCCAGTCATCCTTTTTTGATTATAAAATTTTTAAGGCTGATGAAATTGTTCTCACAGCAAAAACAGAACATCCATGGGCCCATAAAACCTTAAGTTTAAAAGATCTTTATGATCTGAATCTGATCTTCCGGGAACAGGGCTCCGGCACCCAGGAATTCATCCAAAACCGCTTAAAGGAAAAAGGAATCAACATCGAAAAGCTGAATACTGTCATGCAGCTGGGAAGCAGTGAGAGCATCAAGAATTACCTTTTACACTCAGATTGTATGGCATTCCTCTCCATCAGCACTATTTTGAATGAATTAAAGAACAATAGCCTGACTATTGTTGATATTAAAAACTTCAGCATTGAGAGGAATTTTCATTTCATTCTTCCGAAAGGGGATCAGTCTGAAATGATTAAGCTTTTTCTGAGATTTGTAAGGAGTTAGGGAGCAGATGGCAGGTTTTAGGGATTAGAGATGGCAGTTTAAACTACAGTCTTTATTTGGATTTTAGACGGGATAGATGTCAAAGATTAATTTTGCTTCGCAAGTGAGTGGTGAAATTTATGTTTGTAGAAAAGAATTAAGAGCCAAGAACCAAGAATTAAGAATTAAGATGCTAGATATCAGATGATAACTCGTTAACTTAACTATCACGAACCAGTAACCAGCAACTGACAACACTTCTCAACTCATTTACTCTAAAAACTCTAGGACTCACAACCCTATTACTCTCAAACTCTCTCATTTAAAACATAACTAAAAGTTATCCACTATAATAAAATACGATTTATTTTGTAATACTATATTCCGGAATTTTGGAGTCTGATTTCAAAACTTATTTTATGAAAGACTTTTTCCAAAATGAAAGAATACGAAAAGCTGTTTTTATTCTGCTTGCCGTTATATGCCTTACTCCATTAATTTCTTCTCCCATAGCTCTGGCCTTAGGTTTTGGCCTTGCTATTTTTATAGGGAATCCGTTTGAGCAGCATCTGCACAAATATATTCATCTGCTTCTTCAGATTTCCATTGTTGGACTGGGTTTCGGACTTAAGCTGGATGAAGCGCTTCAGGCAGGAAAAACAGGATTCTTTTTGACGGTTGTGAGCATTCTCACGGTGATGATTCTTGGATATGTTCTGGGAAAAGTATTCAAGCTTGAGAAAAAACTTTCCTACCTGATCTCTGCAGGAACAGCCATTTGTGGCGGAAGTGCCATTGCAGCTGTTTCTCCTATCATAAAGCCCAGCACAAAAGAAATTTCTTTGGGACTTGCCATTATTTTTACATTGAATTCGGTGGCTTTATTTATTTATCCTGCAATTGGGCATCTGCTGCAACTTTCGCAGGAGCAGTTCGGACTCTGGTGCGCCATAGGGATCCATGATACCAGTTCTGTGGTAGGAGCTGCCGGAAAGTATGGAAATGAAGCTTTAAAAATCGCGACAACGGTAAAGCTGGCACGTGCTTTATGGATCATCCCGGTTTCAGTGATTACGATGTTTATTTTTAAAAACAAAGAATCAAAGGTAAAAATACCGTGGTTTATAGGCTGGTTCATTCTTGCTATATTATTGAATACTTATTTTCCGGTTTTTGATCTTTTCAGTGGTTCTGTAACTGCTGTGGCAAAATCTGGACTGAATCTTACTTTATTCTTTATCGGTTCTACTCTGTCGATCCGGACTTTAAAAACAATAGGGATTAAGCCGTTGGCTGCAGCTGTTATCTTATGGATTGTTATAAGTGTGGGAAGCTTGCTTTACATTATCAGCTGATTTTTTAGTTCTTTTTTGGGTTTATTATTTTTAACCACGGATTTCACAGATGTTTATGAGTATTATTAAGCGCGAAAAACTTTAGATATCTTAACTGATAGAAATTTTTGTAGTTTTTCCGTTTTGAAACAAATGCATAAAAGTTCAGAGTGGAACTGTCACTAAAGTTAAATGTTTCTGAGTCATATTTACCTAATTTTTAAATAACAAAAACCTTTTGGAATATCCAAAAGGCTTTTGCGTATTAAATGTGGAAATGTTTATTTCTTACTGAAATAAGTCTTAAACTGGCTTAATCAAGACAGTTATAAACCTGCGGGCATCCTATATACTGTACACAGTACCAAGGCCCGGTTACAGAACCTGAGCAGCTGCATCCGCAAAGTGATAAATCAGGGTTTCCACTGATTCCTCCAATAATGTTCTTTAGATCTGCTTTTTTTAATTTCTTAGCATTTTTCATAGTGTCGAATGATTTGATTTGGGATTAAACGATATAGTTTAGTTACTTTCCAAAGTTAAACAAATATTAATTATTCACAACATAATTTAATTAAAATTTTAATAATACGTTGATTTCATTAGTTTTATTACGTTATAAGCGGAATAATACCGGTTACCATTTATTAAACAATTTATTATCCTATTCTTTTAACCTGCCATACAACTGTTCAAGAAAATGACAACAGAACTTTTGTTTTGGGAATTCTTAAGCGTTAATAAATAAAACCTTTCAATTGCTCGAAAGGTTTTACTGAAATGTTTTATTAACAGGTGATTACCTGCAGACATTTTTTATACTTTACACAATAAGACGGACCTGTCACTGCACCTGTACAGCTACAGCCACATTGTGAAAGATCCGGAGTGATTACTCCGCCAACTCCGCCTATAATGTTTTTAAGGTCATCTTTTCTTAACTTTTTTGCTTTTTTAAAAATTTCGTGTGACATGATGTTTGATTTTAATTAAACAATAGAATTAAATTCCTTTACTTTCAAAAGTAAACAATTAATGATTATTTAAAACACAATAAAATGTTAATTTATTTATTTTATTGCACTTAAAAAAAGACAATTTTTGTTAAAACTGTTATATTATTCAATAAATTCCAGGTCTTTATCATGCGTTTCTGATATGGTCAGCGAGGAATAAAAAGCCAGTCCGAATACAACAATTCCTACAATTGCAGCACTTATAATGACAGTAAAATTATTTTTCAGCAGATCAAATGCCAGGATCATTACGGGCACCAGACCTCTTACCATATTGGGAACGGTAGTGGTTGCCGTATTCCTGATATTGGTCCCGAACTGTTCTGCGGCCAATGTCACAAACATAGCCCAATAACCTGTACCTAGACCTAACCAGACACAGAACATATAGTATTTTGTTTCTGTATTGGTATTTCCAAACAACATGATCGCCACTCCTATTATGGTAAACAACAGCATATAAAAAATAGCCATTTTCCGGGATTTCAATGCATGGGAAATAAAACCGCTCATCAGATCACCAACAGAAATACCTACATAGGCCCACATAATGGCTTTTCCCGGGTTAAGATCCTTTATTCCTAATTCAGGGGCAAATTGATTGGCTAAAACTGCCAGAATGCCTATACAATACCATGTAGGCAGACCTACTGCTATGCATTTGAGATATCTGGTCAAACGCTCTTTGTTGGTAAAGAAGGAAAGAAAATTTCCTTTGGAGACGCTTTTATGCTCTATATTTTTATAAATTCCTGACTCTGAAACGCTTACTCTTAAAATCAACAACATGATGCCCATAATTCCACCGATAATGTATGAAATATTCCATCCTCCGGCCAGTTCTACAGTGAGCTGAGCCACTACAGCTCCCATTAATCCGAAACCGGCTACTACTGAAGTCCCTATCGCCCGCAGGCTCTTTGGCAGGCTTTCAGAAACCAGGGTAATTCCGGCTCCAAGCTCTCCTGCCAGCCCTATTCCCGCGATAAATCTTAAACCCGCATATTGGTATACCAAATGCTCTTTGGGAAAATAGGGCAAAAATCCACATGCGATATTGGCAAGAGAGTATACTAAGATAGACCCGAAAAGTACGGACAGTCTTCCTTTTTTATCTCCAAAAATTCCCCAGAAAACCCCACCGATAAGAAGTCCTACCATCTGGCAGTTCAGTATAAAGGTTCCGTCGGCATCGGGATTCAGGCCTAAAGCTTTTAAACTCGGAATTCTTACGATACCGAATAACAGCAGATCATAGATATCTACAAAATAGCCTAAGGCTGAAATAATAACGGGGATTGAAAAGATGTACTTCAGTTTTGAAGACAGAGACAGTTCTTGCATTTTTAAGTTTTGATAAAAATAAAAAACCTTTCAATCTCTTGAAAGGTTTTTATTAAATATCTTGATCCTGCTATTATCTTGCAATATTCACAGCTCTTGTTTCTCTGATTACCGTTACTTTTACCTGTCCCGGATACGTCAGTTCATTCTGGATCTTTTCAGAGATGTCATAAGATAGCTGATTGGCTACTTCATCACTTACTTTTCCACTTTCTACCATTACTCTCAGTTCTCTACCAGCCTGGATCGCGTAAGCGCTTGATACGCCATCGAAGCTAAGTGCTGCAGATTCAAGATCTTTCAGTCTCTGAATATAAGATTCAAGTACCTGTCTTCTTGCTCCCGGTCTTGCTCCTGAGATGGCATCGGCCACCTGGATGATCGGTGATAACAGTGACTTCATTTCAATTTCGTCGTGGTGAGCTCCGATTGCGTTAACCACTTCTGCATTTTCACCATATTTTTCAGCCCACTGCATTCCTAATAAAGCGTGAGGAAGTTCAGACTCCTGCTCAGGCACTTTACCGATATCGTGTAAAAGACCTGCTCTTTTAGCTAATTTTACATTTAATCCTAATTCTGCAGCCATTGTTGCAGCAATATTTGCTACTTCTCTTGAGTGCTGTAAAAGGTTTTGTCCGTAAGAAGAACGGTATTTCATTCTACCTACAATCTTGATCAGTTCCGGGTGCAATCCATGGATTCCAAGATCAATGATTGTTCTTTTTCCTACTTCAATAATTTCTTCTTCGATCTGTTTTCTTGTTTTTTCTACTACTTCTTCGATTCTTGCCGGGTGAATTCTTCCATCCGTTACCAATCTGTGAAGGGACAGTCTTGCAATTTCTCTTCTTACCGGGTCAAAGCATGAAAGAAGAATAGCTTCCGGAGTATCATCAACGATAATTTCAACCCCTGTCACCGCTTCTAAGGCACGGATGTTTCTACCTTCTCTACCAATGATTCTTCCTTTTACTTCATCTGATTCAATATTGAAAACTGATACTGAATTTTCGATTGCCTGCTCGGTTCCGATTCTCTGGATCGTCTGGATAACAATTTTTCTGGCTTCGTTCTTAGCATTTAATTGTGCTTCTTCCATGATTCCCTGAACGTGTGCCTGAGCTCTTGTTTTAGCTTCTGCCTTCATGGTTTCCACCAATTCTGCTTTAGCTTCTTCTGCCGTATAATTGGCGATTTTTTCAAGAATCTCTACTTTCTTAGTAGTAGCCACATCCAGTTCCTGCTGTTTTCTGTCTAAGATCTCATTTTTCTTAGCGTAATCTGCAATTTGCTTGTCCAGGTCCTTTTCAAGTTTTCCGGTCTTGCTAAGCTCATCATTAAGCTTGTGCTCCTTGTCTTTAATTCTCTTTTCAATCTCCTGCATTTTTTTTTCGCGGGATTGGATATCCGCATCATGCTGGGATTTCAGTTCCAAAAATTTTTCTTTGGCCTGTAGATTCTTTTCTTTCTTTATGGATTCAGCTTGAACATTTGCTTTTTCTATAAGGTTTTCGGCATTTTTCTTTGCATCATCTACAATAAATTTTGCTTTGGTATTCAGCGAGCTTTTAGAGAAAAGAATCCCTATCACTGCTCCTACAACTAAGCAAATAACGCCGACTATAATGGCTGTTGTCATAATATATATTGAGTTTTAATTGTCTTACACTTATTAAATAAAAAAAACCTACAACAATTCAGGGATTGAGAGTAAACTCCTAATCAACACGATTTGAACTGATTTCCTCTGTCTGTAATCCGGGAGACCCGGCACGCCATTCAGCGGACATTTGCTCGGTAATTGTTTAGCGTTGAGTTTACCTTAAATGTGTTAGAATTATTGTAGGCAGTCTGATGGGAAAAAAATCTATTTCCCAATTTCATTCAACGACTGATTAATCTGCACTAATCTTTCGTTGGTAGAATTTATATTTTTTTCGTAGTTAAGAGAAACTACTTCAGCGTTGGTTCCCAGTTTCAGGGCACACATAGCCAAAGCATCCTGTTTATCTCTTACATCGAAGTTCTGTTCAAAATCTTTAATCATACTTTCAATCTGCTTTCCTACTTTACGCAGAGTTTCTTCCTCTGCGGCCGGTACGTTCAGCGGATACACCCTTCCTGCAATGTTGATGGTTATTCTTCTTACATCCATTATAATCCACTGTTTTGAAGCTGCGCAATACAGAAATCAATTTCTTTTACCAATCTGTTGATATGGTTTTTCATTAATCTGTTGTGTTCAGGATTTCCTGATATTGCTGAATAAAGTTTTATATTTTTTTGTTCTTCTGCTAATACCTGATTTCTTCTTCTTTCCTCATCATATTTCGTTTTCAGCTCTTCATGCTCAACAGTTAATTCAGATAGTCTTTCAGTAAGATTTTTATAATTCTTTTGTAAAAGCAAAATCTTTTTCTCTAATTCTGAAAAATTATTTTCTAAATCTTGAAGCATTTCAGGTTTTCTATATTCTAACTAATAGCAAAAGTAAAAAAATAATAACAGTAACAAAAATAAAAGTCTCTATATTTTGATTGGACACGAAAAAAAGGAGATGCACCAGCACCTCCTTTGTATTTCTAATGTATATTTTCTTATTCGAATTTAAGAACAAACATTACAGCTCTTGTCTGAAGTGTAGACATTGCAGTTGCCCAGTATGGAGGCGTTGTTGCATTATCTGCCACTTTCTCGTTATTCATGAAGAATGTTCCTCTGATAGCCGGAGTCAGTTTAAATTTGTTGAAATAAAACTGGATTCCCATTTCTGCAGACCACGCAAAGTTATGCGTTGTAGATCTGAAAACCTGCTGCATGTTGTCATCTTCAGAATCCGAATTGGACTGAAGATTCACCACATAGTTCACCCCCGCCGCAATATAGGGTCTGGAATTGTACCATCTGTTGCCGTGAAGTTCCAATAGTACAGGAACGTCTACCAATGTAGATTTAATCTCTCTTACTTTGTCTTTTTCTGTTAAAGGAATTGGAGTAAAAGGTGGATTCGTTAATGTTCCAGCAGCATACTGGTCATTGGACTGGGTATTGAAAGTCAACTGCCTTTGAGCAAATTGCAAGCCTGGTTCCAATCTTAAATCCAGATAATCATTCAGTCTCCATTTGGCGATCAAACCGGCCCCGAAACTGTAGCTTTCTTTAGATTTAACAAGATTCTGATTACCTTCCGCACCATATCTTGGATGTAGGACGATACGGTAGTCTAGCCTGTTGCCGTTCAAATAAAAACCCCAACTGAATTTCTGCTCGTCAAAGTCTTCCAACTTATCCATTCTGTTTCGGGTTCTGAATTGCGCATCTGCAAAAACTGCAATATTAACTGAGGCTAAAACCAGTGCTCTTAATAGAAATTTATTCATAGGTTACTTTGTTGCTTTATAAATTGTGGCTATACCTAAACTTAATTTTTTATATTCTACTTTCTTAAATCCTGTATCTAAAAGAATTTGTTTCATCTTTTCCCCGAAAGGAAAAGCATTTACAGAATCCGGAAGGTATGTATATGCCCTATTATCTTTGGAAACCAGTCTGCCAATGGCAGGTAATATATTTTTGAAATAAAACATATAAAATGGTCCTAAGAACCCCTCAACCTTTGAAAACTCCAGTATATAAACACTTTTGTTATCTTTAACTACTCTTCTTAATTCTGCCAAACCTTTGGTAAGGTTTTCAAAATTCCTCACTCCAAATGCAACGGAAACAGCATCGAATCTATTGTCCTCGAAAGGTAAATTTTCTGCATCTCCTTTTTGCATGGAAATTTTGCCGTCTAATTTAAGTTTTTTTATTTTAATAACGCCAACATTCAGCATTTGTTGTGATAAATCCAAACCAATTACTTTTGCATCGGTTCCTTTTTCAATCGTAATTGCTAAATCTCCCGTTCCTGTAGCCACATCCAGCACTTCTTTCGGATTGTCTTTTTTCATCATTTTCACCAATGTATTTCTCCATATGATATCAATTTTCATTGATAAAACACGATTCAGAAGGTCATACTTCGGTGCAATATTGTCGAACATATCCTCTACCTGGCTTTTCTTGGTAGCCTCAGAATTGTAGGGAGTAACTTTGGTAATATCTTTTGTCAAAACTTTAAAACTTGTAATATTCTTTGTAATAATTTAGGAAATCCTGCTTTCTGAAGATCTTTGATCTCGATTCCACCTTTTGGATGTTCTTGATTACCTTATCGTAATCTTCGTCTACATTGTAATAAAAATCTTCAGTATAAAGCTTATTGAAGTGCCTTGCTCCTCCGAAATAAGCTTTTCCGTCAATTGTGATTTTGTCCAGGGCCAAAAGTAATGAATCTTTTTTAAGATTGTACCCATAATATTGATCATTAATATAATAATCCTGATGAGCAATATTGATCAGTCCACGGATTTTATTTACTTCAAATGCAGAATCATACAGCATTTTCCTGTTCTGGTCGAAAACTTTGATAGAATTTTTTCCTTTTTTTATGTCCACATGTACATACTGACCCGCAGAAATAACCCCTTCGGAACCGTTATTGATCTTAAAATAGTAGGTATTGGGTGTAGGGTTGTCTACTACAAAATAATTTTTCTTGGCTAAAAAAAAGAAGTAGACCCCAAAGGCAACGATAAACACCACAGCTGCAATAAGTAAGCCTTTTAAGGACGAGTTGTTTTTCATACGATTGTAAAGTACAATTTTTGCAAATTTAATAATATTTTTAATTCTCCGTTATTAATATTAATTATTAACTTTGCATCTTTAAAAAATCATATAAACGAATGCCGAATACGATCATTATTGGTTCCGGATCCTATATTCCTAACAGAGTTATTGGTAGAGATTATTTCATGGATTCTGAGTTCTACACTGAAGACGGAGTTAAGATTGAAAAACCTGCAGAAGAAACCATCGCAAAGTTTGTAGAAATCACAGAAATAGAAAACAGAAGATTTATTGAAGACGATCTTTCCAACTCGCAGATCGGCTCTGAGGCTGCCAAAGCTGCCCTTGAGGATGCTAAAGTAGATGGCGAACAACTGGACTACATTATTTACGCGAGCAACTTCGGAGAAGTTACTGTAGACGGATATGTGAATTTTATGCCCAATATGGCAGCAAGAGTAAAAAATAAGCTAGGCATTAAAAACAGAAAATGCATTACTTATGATATGATCTTCGGATGTCCGGGATGGGTGGAAGCCATGATCCTTGCAGACAATCTTATCAAAGCAAAAGCCGCTAAAACCATTCTTGTAATTGGTGCAGAAACGCTAAGCCGTGTTACTGATCCGCATGACAGAAACAGAATGATCTTTGCTGACGGAGCCGGAGCAGTGGTAGTACAGGCTACTGATCAGGAAAACGTAGGAATCATTTCTCACAACACAATCTGCGACAACGGTCCGGAACTGTGCTATCTTGAAAATGCACCTTCCATTAACGCCAATGTAGACCAAAGACGTCTTTATGTAAGAATGCAGGGAAGAAAGATCTATGAATATGCCCTTAAAAATGTGCCTTCAGCCATCAAAGAAACTATTGAAGATGCAGAACTTTCCATTGAGGATATCGATAAAATCCTGATTCATCAGGCGAATGCAAAAATGGATTATGCTATGATCGAAAGACTCCACAAACTGTATGACGTGAAGGATTACGACCATTCGATCTCTCCTATGACAATCCAGAACCTTGGAAATACGTCTGTAGCAACCATTCCTACGATGTACGATTTAATAATTAAAGGAAAAATGGAGGGTCAAACGTTTAAAGATAAAGGTAACATTGTGATGACTTCGGTAGGTGCCGGAATGAACATCAATGCTATCGTTTACAGATTTCCTTAAAATATTTAATTAACAAAAAAATATAAAGCACAGGGAAACGTATTCTTTGTGCTTTTTTAGATTTATTATGCAAAGAAATTTTTTGATCATTGCTGCCATCTTCCTGCTTCTTGAGGTCTATATATACCAGGCTATCAAAACATTAACCGATAATTTCTGGATAAGGCTGGGTTATTGGGTAGTTTCTTTAGCTGTATATGGGATATTCGCCTATGAAGTTACTCACTTCCAAAGATCGGACAGAAGTACGGTCAGGGCGCAGATTATGATCTCATTATTCCTGATCTTTATTCTGCCGAAAATTTTCGTGGTCTTATTTCTATTAATCGATGACATCTTCAGAACTGGAGGATATTTAATAGGATTAACACAGCCTAAAGAGAACTTTTTCCCTGAAAGAAGAAAGTTCTTGAGTATGGTAGGGTTAGGTCTCGGAGGTGTTCTTTCTGCTCTTTTTATTGACGGAATTACATTCGGAAAATACAGACATACGGTAAGAAAAATAAAAGTAAAAATACCCGGGCTTTCCAAAAGTTTCGAAGGCTATAAAGTGATCCAGATCTCTGATGTTCACAGTGGCAGCTTTTCTGATCCGGACAAACTACAACATGCCATTGACTTAATTAATGAGCAAAATCCTGATCTTGTTCTGTTTACAGGAGACATGGTCAATAATGTTGCGGATGAATTCAAACCTTTTATTCCGCTATTTTCCAAGATCAAAGCAAAAGACGGAAAATTTGCAGTGCTGGGAAACCATGATTACGGCGATTATGTATCGTGGACGTCTAATGATGCCAAGAAAAAGAATCTTGACACGCTTATTGAATATGAAAAACAGGCCGGCTTTGATATGCTGAGAAATGAAAACAGGGTCATTGACAGAAATGGAGAAAAGCTATACATCCTCGGTGTCGAAAACTGGGGACTGAAGCCATTTCCTCAATTTGGAAAGATTGATGACGCTTTGAAAAACGTCCCGGAATCCGCTCCGAAAATATTAATGAGCCATGACCCTACCCATTTCGATTATGTCGTAAAAAAACACCCTGGAAACATTCACCTGACACTTTCAGGACACACCCACGGGATGCAGTTTGGCTTGGATCTTAAAAATATAAAATGGTCTCCGGTACAGTACCGTTACCCAAAATGGGCCGATCTGTATGAAAGTGAAGGGAAAATGCTGTATGTTAACAGAGGGTTTGGAGTTCTGGGCTACCCAGGGAGAGTTGGGGTCTTGCCGGAAATAACTCTTTTTGAGCTGTCTTAAATAGTCTCCCGCAGATTTAGCAGATGTTTATGGATATTATGATCTATAGCCAAAGATAAGCAGGTTCAATAATGCCCTTATATCTTAACAATGTACGATCCAATTACAACGCAAACATCTGCTAAATCTGCGGGAGCATAAAAATCCTCGAGAAAGAAATTTAAAAAATATAATCCTTCATACGGGAAGTGGCAAGTTCCTTCTCGTTAATCCAAGTAAGGAGGGCATCCAGTTTGTCCTCCATTTTTTTGCCCGAAAACAGGCTTCTGTAAAACGGAATATCAAATCTGTATTTTTTAAAATCGGTGAACTGCCAGGAATTGAGATAAATCAATACAAAATCATCATTTTTGAGGGTTTCAAAAACCATATTCTGATAATAATTCATCGGCAGGATCTGAAAAACAAAATCATTATAGGGTAGCTGGCTGTATGGTGAGATACTTTCAGGGACAATACTCAGTCCGTCTTCTTCAATGATTTCTGTATCTCTTTTCAGCCTTTTGAACGGAAAAAGGATATCTGCATTATCAATATTGGAAACATAATTAAACTCCAGGGATTTTAGATCCTGTAGAGGAAGCTTGAAATCTTTCTGCCTGATTCCTCTAACCTGTTTTTCCAAAAGGTCTTGAATATTCTTCTTACCATTTTCAATTTCCTGAAGATTGGAATTCAAATTATAAAAAGCAATTTCATGCCCTTTGGATGAAATTGCTTTTATTAAATTCTGCAGTTTTTCTGCGATAGAAATCTCTACAAAAAAACTTGCTTTTATATCATGAATATCTAAAATCCGAAGAATAGCTTTTGTATTATCTTCTGTGATTTTCAGTCTTTCCCCATCAGAAATTTCTGCAACGTTTTTCGCTTCAGCTTCAATATTCAGGATGTTAAAAGTCAATAAAATCATTTAAATTAAGTTTTAGATAATATTTATAATTAATTAAAAATCAGATGTTAAAATAACTTTTATTTAAACATTAACTTTAATCAATTAATTTTTATTCAATTTTACTTTAAGATTCTTAATCATGTCTTTCGTCATTTCAGAAATTCCGAAATCATAAGTCAGCCCCCAGTCTTTTTTCGCTACGGAATCATTAATGGAAGCCGGCCACGAATCTGCAATTGCCTGTCTGAAATCCGGCTGATAATCGATAGAAAAATCAGGGATTTCTTTCTTGATTTCTTCTGCTAATTCTTTTGGAGTAAATGACATTCCACCTAAATTATAGGAAGAACGAACGGTAAGACTTTCCTTCGGAGCTTCCATTAATTTCAATGTTGCGTTGATCGCATCATCCATATATAACATCGGCATTCCTGTATCTTCGGAAATGAAACTGGTATATTTTCCTTCTTCTATAGCTTCGTAAAAAATCTCAACGGCATAGTCTGTTGTACCACCTCCAGCCGGAGTCTTCCACGAAATAAGTCCCGGATATCTTATACTTCTTATATCTACTCCATGCTTGTCGAAATAATATTCACACCACTTCTCTCCTGCCATTTTGGAGATTCCATAAACTGTTGTAGGATTCAGAACCACATCCTGCCCTACATCATGTTTTGGGATTCCTTTCCCGAATACCGCAATTGAGCTTGGCCAGAAGATCTTTTTAAGAAGGCCTTCCTTTGCCATTTCACAAAAATGAAGCAGAGGCTCAAGATTCAGTTTCCATGCGAAAATTGGCTGTTTTTCTGAAGTTCCTGACAAAAGCGATGCTAAATGATACACTGTTGTGATTTCGTAGTCTTTAACGACTTGCCTTACCAGCTGTGTATTGGTAACATCCATTCTTTCATAATGTCCGGCAGCAGTAATTCCTTTTTGCCACCTGTCCAGTCCCGATGCTACTACATTATCAGCTCCGTGAATTTCAACAAGCCTGTTTGTCAGTTCGGTGCCGATCTGTCCCAGAGCACCCGTAATTAGTATTCTTTCCGTATAGGATTCCATTTTACATATTTTTTTAGAATTCTACAAAAGTAAAAAAATCATACCAACCAAAATAAAAAAGGTATGCATAAACATACCTTTTTCATAATATCTAAAAAGAAGCTGTTAAAAGCTCAAATTAACTCTTGCAAAAAGAAATCTTCCATTCATTCCAAACTGGGATGTATTTCTGGAATAAACAAACTGATTCTGATTGGTAAGGTCTATAGGAGCAGCATTAACGTAAGTCAAATTACCAGAAGCATCCAGGGCAGGCACTTTTACCGCAGTTGGTCCGTAATTTTTATCCGGATAAATATCAAATAAGTTATTAGCCCCAATGGTCAGCCTGAAACTGTCACTGAATTTGTATCCTACGGATAAATCTGTAATTACCTTGCCACCCCAAACAGGATGCTCTGTAGCAACAGCCTGTCCATTAATGATTTCGCCATTTACAATACCATCTCCATTAGCATCCATTGTATTCGGGTCGGTAACTTTTCCGAAATACACATTTCTCAAAAGCACATTAAATTTACTAATTTCCAAGGCATTATTCAAAGAAGCTTTAAATCTTGGCACAGCTTCTTCAAGATAAATCCTGCTGGATTCCGAGTAATAACGATTGACCTGCCCTGCTTTAATCAAGGCATCAGAACCATGAATATCTCCTACTCTGTTGGTTTTGGATACTGTCACTGCCAGATCAGAATTTAACGAAAATTTCTCGGAAAACCTCCCTCTGTGAGAAATCACTCCTTCTACTCCTTTAGTCTGGGTATCAATAGCATTAGCAAAAAATGTAGCCGCATTGGCATTGGCCTTATCAAAAAGGGCCTGCAGATTTTTTTCCGGGCTTCCGTCAGCATAGGTTCCGGCCGGTCTTGAGAACTGATCGGTAAGAACCACCCTGTTTTTGATCTTAATATAATAACCGTCAACAGTAAAAGTAAGGTTAGTTTGTGGAATTTTCGCTGTGAAACCTACAGAATAACTCGCTGACTCCTCCTGTTTCAACTGGGGAATACCAAGAAGCCTAGCAGCTTCTGAATCATTTGAAAATGTACCTACCTCAAATGCTACCCCTCCTACAAACTGAGTTGCGGTAGCATTGAAATAAATCTGCTGTAAAGATGGAGCTCTGAAGCCTGTAGAATGAGCCGCTCTTAAATTGATCTGATTTGTCAGCTTATACCGGGTTGCAATTTTGTAATTGAAAGTGGATCCAAAATCAGAATAATTTTCATACCGCAAAGCAGCACTCAAAAGCCATTTGTCCGTAACATCCAGTTCGGTATCCACATAAGCTGCAACAGACTGCCTGCCTTTATTCAGAGCGTTTTCAGGTCTAAAACCCGGGAATACCTGTGATCCGCCCGGCCTGGTAGCCCCTAAAAAATCAGTTGGCTTCAAAGAAGCAACAGTTGATGGAGTCTGGATTTTCCCATTGATATCATAAAGCGCCCACGATGCCTCTTCTCCGTTTTCTATTTTATACCGTTCAAACCTCGCTTCTCCTCCGAAAGCTACATTAAAGCCTTTCAACCAGTCAAATTTTGTATCGAAATCTGCATTGATCGTGTTCTGCATAAAGCTCAGTCCACCTGCATCAAATTCCGTTTTGCCAGGATAGGACATGGATGCATTGGCGGTATTTTTAATAGTATAATCAAAAGTATTCTGTCCAAAGGTATTGCTTATGTCATAGTTGACATTCCCTAATTTCCCTTTAAATCCGCCCGCAAAAGAAAGATCAATAACATCAGAGGCTATTTCCGGTAAGAAACCGTTCGGATATAGGGCTGTAGACGTTCTGTTTTGGTTGGGTCTTCTGAAAAAGCCTGCTGCATTACCATCTCTGTAAGAAATTCCCCCAAAAGCGTATCCTTTCACAGATGATGAAAGATCAAATTCAGAATTCATAAAAAACTGGCCGGACGTCAATTTCGACTGCCCTACCCGCATATTAAAATCATCCCTTGTTAATTTCCTGTAAGCCAGTTCATTTTCAGTTACATTAACTTTCAACAGGTTCTGCAATTGCGTAATAGTGCTCGCAGATTGAATATCAGCCTGCTGCTGTGCCGTAAAATAACCGACCTGCGGGGCATACTGATGGATATAATTTATAATCTGCTGTGTATTTGGAGTATTGCTAATATTACCAAAAAGTGAAGAAATATTTACCCCGTTTTCCAACGCTCTCTGTTCAATTGCATTATAGGCATTAAAAATATCTCCGCTTGCCGCCATAGCTCTTCTGGTATCGTCTCTGCTTAATAAACTTGCTGTGAAATTGATAAATCCATTGGTCCCGATTTTAGTCCCGTAATTAAGATCTACCTGGTATTTTCCACCATCCCATCCTCCATGATGGTCATTAGATCCTTTTGAATTGAAAGCTCCCGCTGTAATGGCGGCTGTAAAAGCATTGGTGTTTTTCTTCATAATGACGTTGATAACCCCTGCAATAGCATCAGATCCATATTGTGCAGAAGCTCCGTCTCTCAGCACTTCCAGCCTCTCAATAGCAAATGCAGGAATCGCATTGAGATCAGTACCTACCGATCCTCTCCCCGGCGAACCATTGATATTGACCAAAGAAGAAGTATGTCTTCTTTTTCCATTGAGAAGAACCAATACCTGGTCAGGCCCGAGTCCTCTTAACTGGGCAGGATCAACATGGTCCGTTCCATCTGCTACAGTTGTTGAGTTAGATGTAAAAGAAGGTGCTGCGTAATTCAGAATCTGATTAAGGTCCATCTGAGGACTTAAAACTGACTGAGAACCAATATTAATAACATCTACCGGCACCGGAGTGTCAGTAGCAACCCTTGCCTTATTCCGTGAACCAATGGTGATCTTTACTTCATCCACCTGGTTGGTCTTTATTGAATCCTTAGTTTGCGCATTGGCATTTGCTGAAATAAAAAACAATACTCCAAGCAAAGCAATTTTTTGGTAATTTTTATTCATATGTATTTTTTTAAGTGGCAATTGACCTTATAAAAATACATTAAAAACAACAAAATAAAGATTACTTTAAAAAATAATTACAAAAATAACAATATTTAAATAAATATTATCAATACTATTGATTTTTTACATATCAAATACACAATTCAATAAATAGTTTACTCGCTTTTCGGCTGATCTCGTGATAAACACCCATTAAAGAAAGGTCAGTTTCTTTAAAATTATCTACTTTTGTCTTAAAAACATAATCTTATGAAGCGAATATTTCTTGCTGCCTTATTTATGGCATTTAATTTTTCATCTGCTCAGTTTACTGATTTCAATATTATAAAGGAGGTAAAAGTAAAGAATAAAGGTGTGGTGGTTTCTGCTCATCCCCTTGCCAGCGAAGCAGGAGCCGAAGTGATGAAGATGGGTGGAAATGCCTATGATGCTGTTGTAGCAACACAATATGCTCTTGCCGTAGTTTATCCGCAGGCAGGAAACATCGGTGGTGGCGGCTTTTTGGTAGGCGTTAAAAATAATGGTGAAAAATTTACCCTCGATTATAGAGAAACAGCTCCGAAAAAAGCGTCTAAGGATATGTACGTTGATAAAAACGGAAAGGCGGATACAGATCTTTCCCAATACGGAAGACTGGCGGTAGGTGTACCGGGAAGTATCTCCGGATTTTTTGCGACCTTAAAGTACTGTAAGCTTCCGATGGATAAAATCATCCAGCCTGCTATTGATCTTGCGGAAAAAGGGTTTACCATTACCGAAATGGAAGCCAATATGCTGAATACACACAAAGAAAATTTCTTAAAACACAATAAATCCTCTATTGCTTTTGTAAAAGATACTCCCTGGAAGGCCGGTGATCTTTTAGTTCAGAAAGAACTGGCTGCAACATTGAGGTTGATCCAGAAACTGGGAGCAAAAGGATTCTATGAAGGAAAAACTGCTGAGCTTATGGTTTCGGAAATGAAGAAAGGCAATGGTATTATTACTTTGGAGGATCTTAAAAGCTATAAAACAGCAGAAAGAAAACCTTTAGAATTCGATTATAAAGGAAATCGGGTGGTCACTATGCCTCTTCCGTCCAGTGGCGGCGTACTGCTTGCTCAAATGCTGACGATGGCCGGATACGAAAACCTGGAAAAATATCAGCAAAATTCAACAGAGGCTGTGCAGATCATGACGGAGGCAGAAAGAAGAGCTTTTGCAGACAGGGCAGAATATATGGGCGATCCGGATTTTATTGAGGACAAAACTACCTTTCTTACTTCAGATTCGTATTTAAAGAATAGATGGAAAAGCTTTAGCTTCAGTAAAGCGACACCAAGTTCAGAAGTTGGAAAAATCATCAGCCAGCCAAAAGAATCTACCCAGACCACCCATATTTCTGTTATAGATAAAGAAGGAAATGCAGCGTCTGTAACAACTACACTTAATGGATATTACGGAAGTAAAGTTGTGGTTTCCGGAGCAGGGTTCTTTTTAAATAATGAAATGGATGATTTCTCAATTAAGCCCGGAGTTCCGAATATGTTCGGAGCCGTAGGCGGAGAGGCCAATTCTATACAGCCTAATAAGAGAATGCTTTCTTCTATGACTCCTACTATCCTGCTTAAAAATGGAAAGCCATATATGGTGGTCGGAACACCGGGCGGAACAACGATTCCTACTTCGGTTTATCAGTCTATCGTTAATGTGGTAGATTTTAAACTGAATGCCAATATCTCTGTGAACGCCCCGAAATTCCATCATCAATGGCTTCCTGAGAAAATTACGGTAGAAAATAATTTCCCTGAAAGTACGATCACGGCTCTTAAAAGTAAAAACTATGTGATTGAAAAAATAAAATATATCGGAAAAACAGAACTGATCCTGATGGACGACAACGGAAACATCCATGCTGTGGCAGACGGCCGCGGGGATGATTCTGTAGCGGTGGAATAAGCAAAATCCGGGGTTCTATTTATACATGCTTCGACTCCGCTCAGCATGACCACGTTGATGTAAACTGTGTCATGCTGAGCGGAGTCGAAGCATTATTTTATCCACTACTCTTATTATCCTAAACTTCCAGAATTTCCAGCACCTCCATCTCCCATCTCCTTTCTTCATCATTAGTTTTAACTGACTTTCGTCATGTTTTAAAATAAAAATTCTTAATTTTCCGCTTTCAAAATCTAAAAAAGAATCCTTTGAAGGCTAAAAAATTCTATCAGCAGCTTTATTTTCAAGTTATTATTGCCATAGCAGCAGGTATACTTCTCGGAAGGTTCTATCCCGAGCTGGGCGAAAAAATGAAGCCACTCGGTGATGGATTTATCAAACTGGTAAAAATGATCATCGCTCCGGTGATCTTCATTACCCTTACTTTAGGAATTGCCCATATGACTGACCTCAAAAAAGTCGGACGTATTGCGGTAAAAGCAATGATTTATTTCTTTACATTTTCCACCTTAGCCCTGATTATCGGATTAATTGTAGGAAATATTTTACAGCCGGGACATGGTTTAAATATTGATCCTGCTACTCTGTCAGGCGATGTTTCGCAATATCAGCAAAAGGCTCACGACACGACCCTGACGGGCTTTATCATGAATATTATTCCTGAAACACTTTTCAGTCCGCTGGTAGGTGAAAATATACTCCAGGTTCTTTTGGTGGCTATTCTCATGGGGGTTGCCCTGGTTCTGACTAAAGAAAAAAGCCAGAAAGTAACGGATTTCTTACAGGATCTTTCTACCCCTATTTTTAAAATTGTGCATATGCTGATGAAGCTGGCTCCAATCGGAGCTTTTGGCGCAATGGCATTTACAATTGGGAAATATGGTCTTCATTCTGTATTGAACCTAATATTTTTAGTAGGAACATTCTATATCACTTCCATTCTTTTCGTTATCATTGTTTTGGGAGCGGTTGCATGGTATAATGGATTCAGTATTTTAAAACTGATGTTTTACCTGAAAGAGGAACTTCTATTGGTTTTAGGAACCAGCTCTTCTGAATCAGCGCTTCCGGGAATTATGGAAAAGCTGGAAAAGGCAGGCTGTTCAAGAGCGATCGTGGGGCTTGTGGTTCCTACAGGATATTCTTTTAACCTGGACGGAACAAACATTTATATGACCCTGGCTTCACTGTTTATCGCCCAGGCCCTGAATATTCATCTTCCGCTGGAAAAACAGCTGATGCTGCTTTTGGTAGCCATGCTAAGCTCAAAAGGCGCTGCGGGTGTTACGGGAGCGGGCTTTGTAACATTAGCCGCAACACTGGCTGTTGTTCCTGAAATTCCAATAGCAGGAATGACTCTTATTCTGGGAATTGATAAATTCATGAGCGAATGCAGAGCTTTAACGAATGTGATTGGAAACTCGGTGGCTACAGTAGTTGTAGCCAACTGGGAGAAGCAACTGGATAAAACCCAACTGCAATATTGCCTGAATCATCCGAATGAAATTGAGAAAAAATTAGAAATTTAGAACTTTTGAAACGGACAAAATACCTGATCATTAAAATATTAATTCAATGGAAATAACACTCCAACCTATAGCAACAGTCAAGAATTCCCGGACGGAACCAATAGATGATCACTGGGAAACCATCATTGCCGAGATTGAACTGGCTGACCATATTCCAACAGAAGCTTTCAGCAATATTTCAAATTTCTCACATCTTGAAATCATTTATTATTTTGATAAGGTAAAAAAGGAAGACATTGTTTTTTCAGGACATCCGAGAGGGAATCCAGATTATCCTATGACAGGTATTTTTGGCCAGCGTAAAAAAGACAGGCCTAACACAATAGGACTTTCAACCGTTGAATTACTGGAACATAACGGCAGAACGCTTAAAGTTAAGTTTCTTGATGCTATTGACGGAACACCGGTACTGGATATCAAACCTGTATTTAAGGAATTTCAGCCCAAAACCGAGATCAAACAGCCCGACTGGGTTGCCGATCTGATGAAAAATTACTGGAAATAATTCAGAAACAGTTATACCAAAATATTCAGGCTGGCTGGTAAAACTTTCACATGAACCGGTGATTTTATTTTATTGAATTCACCGTCAAGATGCCAGTTTTTGGTCGTTACTTTAAATGAAATTTCCGAAACGGGCAGATACGTTACGTATTCATCATCTTTCAGTCTTTTGGTAAACATTCTGAAGGCAAAAAGAGCTGAGTAGGTCAGCGGGAATTTTTTTACCAGCACCATATCTACCAATCCGTCACTTTTACTTGCGTTGGGAGCGATATAAGCATTGTTTCCGAACTGGCGTGTATTGGCTATATTCAGCATCAGGTATTTTCCATTGTACTGCTGATAGGCTTCATCAAAAAATTTAACTTTGATAGGCTTATAGTTAAAGAATGTTTTCAGGGATACTTTGATATAGTTTTTGAACCCACGGTTGGTTTTTTCGAATTCTTTCACCACTTTTCCGTCAAATCCGGTTCCTGAAACATTAATGGACAGTCTTTCATTAACAGTAAAGGTATCGATCTTTCTGGATGCTCTGGTTTTAATTTTTTCTAAAAGTTCATCCAAGTTTTTGCTGAATTTAGTCTCATTGGAAAATCCATTGCCTGATCCGGCCGGAAAAATCGCCAGAATTTTGTCCGTATTAATAAGATTTCTTGCCACGGTGGAAATAGTTCCGTCCCCTCCTATAGCTACAAAAATATCAATATGATCAAAATTTGTCCTGATAAAATCATCTGTCGCCGGAATAGATTCGGAGATATAATATAAAGGATTGTCAACCTTTTTTTGAAGTTCATCAAGAAACGGCTGATAATTTTTTTTGGCCGAAAAGGGATTAATGATAAAAGCTACTTTTTCCATTACCGCAAAAATAGAAAATGCTTCCAGATCCGGAAGCATTAATTTACTTTATTTTCATTCTTTCTTTGAATTCTGCATTCAGTGTTCCTTTCAGTTCTTCCCAGGATACAGGAATAACAATATCTCCGGCTGCAAAGGCGGTAATTTCATAAGGGCTGTAATGGAAATAGAGGTTTTTCTGATCAAAGTAGAAATTATCCGTTGCAGGAATGACTTCTACCAGCAGCATGTCTGAATTCTTTACTTCTCCTTTATTATCTGTTGTACCGCTATGTACTTTATTAATATTCTTCATTAATATAGCTTCAAGTTGAGCTTTCGGCATTGAAGTAATAGCTTTAAGTTCCAGTTTTTTATTGTTTTTAAGGTCAAAAACTCTTTCTGAAAACCCATAATTATCATGAGCACCGCCTTCATAGGAACTCCATACATATCCAATATGCATATAATCGTTATCAGTTGAAACCAGGTTCATATGGGTATTTGTATACCATTTCTGTGCATAGGAAATATCTGAAAGCCAGTCTTTACTGTCACTTTTTACAGAATTAAAATATTTGTTTTTCTCATTATCCAGAAAAGCCTGCAGTCCTTTTTTAGAGAAATCTTTGATTCCCTTATTTTGAAAATAAATACTGTCCAGCAATTGTTTGTCTTTCAGCGTTGGAAAAACCAGCAGTTTGGAAGTGAAACCTATGGTTAATGAATCTGCAATCTTTGAAGAGTCACTCACTTTCACGGAATCCACTATGAATTTTTCAGTTTGAGAGGTTTCTGTTTTATCAGATAATGTTGTATTTTCTCCTTTTTTACAGGCTGAAAAAGCGAGAAGGGAAGAAACTGCCAGAACAGCAATGGTGTTTTTCATAATTATATATTTCTGGAAGTAATGCAAAAACCATTCAAAAATGAATGGTTTTGCAAAATTATTTTTATTTGATCTAATAATCGGAAATTTTCTTCTATGATTTTTTGATCAGGCTTATCACCTGGTTCTCACTTTTTGAGGCGGTTCCCCAAATCTGTTTGAATGCAGGATAATATTCTTTTGGATAATCCGGACTGGCAATTTTTGTGGTAGAGATTATTTCAAGCTTATTACCTTTCTGTTCAGCAATATAGCTGTATTCAATTTCTTTGTCTTCGGTAACAATCTTTTTACTTTTAGGCATTGCTTCTACAACGTAGCCTTCCGGTATTTCAAGGATTACTTTTTTTACTTTAGTAATTGAAGAGATAAAATCAATCGGATATTTTCTTTCATCAGTCTGGTCAAATTCATTGGAATTTTTGCTCAAAAAAAGCATTGGGTTGATGATCATTTTCTTTCCTATCTTATCGATCAGGTTGTCTGAGGAAAATTTCATTGTACTTTCGAAATCACCGTTTTCCAGAGTCTTGGTTTCAATTCCCGTAAAATCTATTGAGAAGTTTTCTTTATATTGTTTTTTATATTTTTCAGCATTTTCGTCATAGCTTTCCTTGGCAAACATCGCATATGAACCGGTATCTTTGTCGGAATATGTTCCGGAAATACTGCCATCTTCATTGATTTTTGCTTCTGTAGTAAGATAATTGAAACTTGTAGTGGTATTTCCCATCTGCATCAGCAGTGCTTTATCTTTAGCCATGAGTACACCATACTCATTCCAGTCTCTTGGGGGAAGATTATTCATTGATGACTGTTTTGAAGTGGCATCATAGAGATTAAGGCTGTCTTTTATCTTAACCGTTGCAATAACAAAATTCATCCCGACTATGCTGGGAGATGTCAGGTTGATCAAGCCGTTGTCTACAGTGGAAATAACAAGAGGATCTGCTTTCAGTCCTGCTTCTCTAAGCATCATGACAAGCAAAAGGTTTATTTCTGCAGCATTTCCGGTTTTGGTTTCTATCAGTTTCTTTATTCCGTCTTCTGTATAAATTCCTCTGTCTTTGTTCCAAGTGAATGTATTTTTTACATAATTGAAAATGGCATCAGCTTTTTCTGCATCGGAATTGAGGCCTGAAATAATTGAGGATACATTTTCTTTAACGAGTTTCGTTTTTTTCAGCTCTTCACCAAAATCTTCGTCTTTATACAGCTTCTCTTTGATTTCTTCCCAGGAAGAGGAATGCATTTTAAGCTCTCTAAAATTAGTGGAATGAAGCTCTGCACTTACTTTTGTGCGGTAATTCCTGTCATTTTTAACAAACTTTTCAGTTTTGAATCCTTTCAGATTTTCATACCCGAATCTATAGGTTTTAAATGGCATTCCGTACATTGTCTTTTCTTCCACCATTCTGTACTTTGGAGTTAGTGAGCCTGTATAATTCACATTATAAGCTACATGCGAAGGGCTGTCCAGAATATATTCCGTGTACAGAGAAGGTGCATCAGACTCGATTACGATCTGCGGAACTGAATATAAAAACGGAGACAAAACTTCATACTGGTATTCTATAACCGATCCGTTCTTTACATTGGGAAAAGCAAATTTGGTAATGGTTATATATTTACTTTCCTTGCTCTTGTATTTTGAACTCTTATCTACTTTTGTAGCGGTGGCGGCTCCGTTTTCGAGGTTATATACAAAAGCTTTCATTTTATTTAGCAGCTCTTCATTGCCACCAGTACTTTTGTATAACGGGATTTCAAGGTTCAGCCAGTCTTCTGCTTTATCTTTATCATAGATTTTGACTCTGTAAAACACCTTTTTTCTAAGGTTCCCTGTAGAGGTATCAACATCAAAATGTACTGATTTATATAAAATTTCCGCCGGTGCATTTTCATCCAGCGTTGATTTCGCTTTGGAAAGATCAGCATTGTCAAATTTCGGAGGATCAAGAAACTCATGCTTCTGGCCGTTTATATGGATCAAAGTTCCGAAGCAGAACGCTGTTAGTATTATTTTTTTCATGGTTAGATTTTTGTCAGTAAGATTTTGGAATTATCAATATTCAGGGTCTTTTTTCGGAAACTCACGTAATCGTTGTATTTTTCTTTCGGAAATATCCCTTTGTTAATTTTAATGAAGCGTGTGACTTTCAACGATTCGCCATTTATTACTATGTTCAGTTTATAGGTCCCGAATTCAGAATTGATGGTCATATTTTCCGGAACTTCATCAATTTTATAATTTTTTGGAATGATAAAATCAATCTCATATTCATCCTGGAAAGACTGCCCTATCTCAAATGGAAGCTCTCTGTTTTCATCTGATTTATAGTAATTATTCGTAAAAATAGGCACTGCTCTGAAAATTAAGTTCGTTCCTGTATTTTTAGAGTAATTGTTGGCTTTAAAATCCACATTGAATTTTATCACTGCATTGTCTTTATCATTCACAAAGTCTTTCATTTCAACTTTTTCAAAATTCAGAACATCAAATCTTGCTTTCATTGCCTCAATTCTTTCTTTTGGTGATAAATAAGCATAAGGCAAATTATTATCATACTGACTTCCGGTATAAGCAAACTGGATTTCTCCGTTGATGCTGTTGTCTTCTGTAAGATTAATTTTCAATATCTGCTTTTCTCTGTTCTGTTCGGCTGTATAGGTAGGTGTATTGATAAGTTCGATCCCTTTTTTGGTTACAGCAAGAACATTTCTGTCGGTAGTGCTGTAGCTCAAATGGTTAAAAGCAATCTGCTGGGAGGTGTTTTCCAGCCAGATATTTCCTTTTTCCGTAGGCACCATCAGAATCGCATGATTTCCACCCATCGATGGAAAATCCGGATCGAAAGAGACCTGTGATGAGCCGGAATTGATCACGCAGTAATGAGAAGGAATTCCTGCTTCATTCAATAAGGTTTTCATGTAATTGGTAAGCCCTTTACAGTCTCCATACCCTTTCTTCTGAACTTCGTCCGGAAGCATTGGCAACCATCCCCCGATTCCCAACCCAACAAATATATATCTGGTTTTCGACTGCATATGCTGATAAATCTTTTTCACTTTCTCCTCCGTTGTGCCTTCCAGTTTCAAAGCAGCCACTTCAGCTTTAATGGCCGGAGTAGATGCAGAAACAGGCTCTACCAGGTTAGTATAATACCAGGTACCAAAATCTGTCCAGCTGCTCAATATTCCCTGCTTGCCTTCCAGGTTGAATTTGGCAAGAGCAAAACTTACCTTAGGCAAGATCTTTTCAGGCTGAGGCAGCATCAAGGCATCATCTATTGCCGGAATATTTTTATAGGAATAGGTCTTTTCATTGCCATTATCAGCTACGGACACGGAAGCATAGCTATATTTTGAAGGATAGGTTTTCGTTTTAAGGTCAATCCCGGACTTATTAATAACTTTAAATCCAGCTTCTTCTAAAGATATATTGGGAGAAGAAAACGGTATAAAATCAGGAATAAAAACCGTATTCTCATCGGTAATCTGATACGAAAAATCAATTGTATAGGGATAATAAGCAGAAGTATACGGTAATGCTAGGATCCTGCTATCCGAATAAAATACACCTTGTGTATTGTTGGCAAAGTCACCAAAATCTGATTTTGAAAAGCTCTTTACTTTCTTTCCGGATTCATCATATACGGTAACTTTAACATCAGAAATATTGTCTCCTTTTTGATAGGGAATATAAACCTGCGCTTTAGAATCGCCATCTTTGTTTAAAACTGTGATTACTGTATGATGCTGATACTTTATTTCATCAATTTTATTAATCTGCGCCGTTGTAAAATCTTTCCTGATCACAACATTGGCATTTTTCTTCAGGTTTTCAGGAATGGCAGAAACAGGATAGGTCTGTGCAAAATATAAAGAGGCTGTAGATAAGGCCCCAATAATTATAATTTTCATCATGGTTATTAAAGTTGGGGCAAAAATAATAAAATCTTAATAGATGTTAAATTTTTATTTTAATATAAAGAACAATACTAATAGAAAAGGCTTCATTATCAAAGCCTTTTCATATTATAATTTTAACATTTTATATCTCTAATTGAGGATGTTTTTATCATTTTTTCGTGAAATTCTTTTTTTCAACATTATATTTAAAATTTTTCCACTTTTAAATAAAGACATAAAAAAAGACTCCATTTCTGAAGTCTTCCAATATCTTTTTAATTATTAATCATTGATCGTTGGGAATTCTGCTGCTGTCATATTTATCGCTGCTGAAAGCCAGAACTGGCACGAAAATAAATCCAAAGAAAAACAAAAGAATGGTATAAACCGGGGTTTCCTTGCCAAAAGCTTTCGCCAATCTGTCATTAACCACCCATGATGCATAGAGATTAGCAAAAGGAATAAAGAACAAAATGATCCACCAAATTGGTTTCTTTACAATATCCAGCAGTACAATTATATTATAGACCGGTACAAAAGCTGCCCACGCATCTTCCCTGCCAGCTTTCTGAAATATTTTATACATACAGTATCCATAAAATATATAAATAAGCAATCCAAAGATCATAGTGCCCATTCCCAGTCCTGCAGCTACTGCACCCGGCATTGCATCGGACCCATCATAAGGGTCTGTTTGTAAAAGAGTTAACATAGTATTATTTTTTATTGGTTTGCACCAAATATAAAAAAAGCTTCTAATAAATAGAAGCTTTTCTTAATATATTTTTAATAACAATTATGCGTCGATCTTAGCATATTTTGCATTTTTCTCGATAAATTCTCTTCTTGGCGGAACCTCATCTCCCATCAACATTGAGAATATGTTGTCAGCCTCTACTGCATTATCAATCGTTACCTGCTTTAAAATTCTGTGCTCAGGGTTAAGAGTTGTTTCCCAAAGCTGTTCAGGGTTCATTTCCCCAAGACCTTTATAACGCTGAACTTCTACACCTTTTCCGTCCGGAGCCATTTCTAAAGTAAATTCTTCACGCTCTTTCTCGTTGTAGGCATATACTTTTTTGTTTCCTTTCTTTAATAAATATAAAGGTGGCTGAGCAATATAAATATATCCGTTCTCAATAAGTTCCTTCATAAATCTGAAGAAGAAGGTAAGAATCAGAGTGGAGATGTGAGAACCGTCAATATCGGCATCGGTCATAATCACTACTTTATGATATCTCAGTTTAGCCATATTTAAGGCTTTGCTGTCTTCTTCTGTACCTACAGAAACTCCAAGAGCGGTATAGATATTCTTAATTTCCTCGTTATCATATACTTTGTGAAGCATAGATTTTTCAACGTTCAGGATTTTACCTCTTAATGGTAAAATAGCCTGGAAATGTCTGTCTCTACCTTGTTTCGCAGTTCCACCTGCGGAATCTCCCTCTACTAAGAATAGTTCAGATTCTGCCGGATCTTTGGATGAACAGTCGGATAATTTTCCCGGAAGTCCTGAGCCTCCCATCGGGGATTTTCTCTGAACCATTTCACGGGCCTTCTTAGCAGCTTGTCTTGCTTTTGCAGCTAAAACCACTTTCTGAACGATAATTTTCGCTTCATTAGGGTTTTCTTCTAAGAAATTAGTAAGCATTTCTCCTACTATTTTATCTACAGCACCTGAAACTTCGGAGTTTCCCAGTTTTGTTTTGGTCTGTCCTTCAAACTGAGGTTCCATTACTTTTACAGAAATTACAGCGGTCAGCCCTTCACGGAAATCGTCTCCTGTAATTTCTACTTTTTCTTTTTGTGGGATTCCTAAATCATCAGCATACTTCTTCAACGTTCTTGTCAAAGCACGTCTGAAGCCAGCAAGGTGAGTTCCCCCTTCATGGGTATTGATATTATTTACATAAGAGTGGAGATTTTCGCTGAATGACGTGTTATAACGCATAGCAACTTCTACAGGAATATCATCTCTTTCCGCTTCCATGAAAATTACATTCTCCATGATAGATTCCCTGTTTCCGTCGATAAATTCAACGAATTCCTTTAAACCTCCTTCTGAATGGAAAACTTCCATCGCGAAAGATCCGTCTTCGTTCTCTGCTCTTTCATCAACAAGCGTTATTGTAATTCCTTTGTTAAGAAAAGCCAGTTCACGTAACCTTGTTGCAAGGGTGTCATAGTTGTAAACAGTTTCCTGAAAGATCGTAGCATCTGGCTGGAAGAAAACTTCTGTTCCTCTTTCAGTGGTAGTTCCTATTTCAGCAACATCTGCAAGGGCTTTACCCTCTGAATATTTCTGTTGATATAATTTCCCGTTAAGGCTTACTGTAGCCACCAATAAAGTAGAAAGTGCATTCACACACGATACTCCCACTCCGTGAAGACCTCCGGATACTTTGTAAGAATCTTTATCAAATTTTCCACCTGCTCCAATTTTAGTCATGACAACCTCTAAAGCAGATTTTTGTTCTTTTTCGTGAAAATCTACAGGAATTCCTCTACCGTTATCTTTTACAGAGATACTCTCCCCTTTGTGGATGGTTACCAAAATGGTATCGCAATACCCTGCCAAAGCCTCGTCAATAGAGTTATCTACTACTTCATAAACCAAATGATGAAGACCTCTTACTCCTACATCTCCAATGTACATTGATGGTCTTAGTCGAACGTGTTCCATACCCTCTAAGGCCTGGATACTGCTAGCTGTATATTGTTTTTGACTCATATAAAATTAATAAATTTTGCCTAATGCAAAGACCTACAAATATCGTGATTTTTTTCGACTTATGAAAGTTAAAATATGTCAAAAAAGATGAGAGTTTTTATTAAAACCAAGAGTACTGTTTTATCTAAAAAAGCTTAAAGTTATTACCTATTTCTCAAATATCATCTGTATAAAATCATATTATACATCCGTATTTTATGCTTAAATTTATTTACTCAAAAGTTGATTATATGGATGATTTTATTGCAGCCCGCGCGCAGATGGCTCTCTCACTGGGCTTTCATATCATTTTCGCCTGTGTGGGAATGGTAATGCCTTTTCTGATGGCCTTCGCTCACTGGAAATACCTTAAAACCAATAATGAAGTATATAAAGGCCTTACAAAAGCCTGGAGCAAGGGAGTTGCCATTCTTTTTGCAACCGGTGCCGTTTCGGGGACCATGCTTTCTTTTGAGCTTGGCCTTCTGTGGCCGGGATTCATGAAACATGCCGGACCGATTTTCGGAATGCCGTTTTCTCTCGAAGGGACTGCATTTTTTATTGAGGCTATTGCTATAGGATTCTTTCTTTATGGATGGGAAAAATTCAACAAATGGTTCCATTGGTTCTGTGGATTTCTGGTAGGATTAAGCGGACTCGCTTCCGGAATTCTGGTTGTGGCAGCTAATGCCTGGATGAATTCGCCGACAGGTTTTGATTATATCAACGGGCAATATACCAATATAGATCCTATAAAGGCTATGTTCAATGATGCATGGTTTCCTCAGGCTCTTCATATGACAGTTGCTGCATTCTGTGCGACAGGATTTGCCGTTGCAGGGGTTCATGCTTTTTTAATTATGAAGAAAAAGAATGTGGAATTCCATACGAAAGCATTCAGAATTGCTGCAGGATTTGCATTAATTGGGGCATTTGGAGCACCTTTAAGTGGTGATGTAGCGGCTAAATCCGTTGCGGAAAGACAACCTATTAAGCTTGCCGCAATGGAGGCTCACTTTGAAACTGAAAAAGGAGCACCTTTCGTTATTGGCGGAATTCCTGATGAAGAAAAAGGAGAAGTGAAATATGCAGTAAAAATTCCAAAAGTTTTAAGCTTCCTGGTAAGCAATGATTTCAACCATGAAGTAAAAGGGTTAAATGATTTTCCGCGTGATGAATGGCCTCCGGTAGCTGTTGTGCATTACGCTTTCCAAATTATGATCTTCTTCGGTGTGGTCATGATTATCATCGGAAGTATTTATCTGTATGCCTTCTTCTTTAAAAAGGAATGGCTGACTAAAAACTGGCTTTTAAAAACATTCCTGTTCGCAACACCTTTCGGATATATCGCTTTGGAGGCAGGATGGACAGTAACAGAGGTCGGAAGACAACCATGGATCATTTATGGAATTATGAAAACAGCAGATGCTGTAACGCCTATGCCGGGAATACAGTATTCATTTTACTTTTTTACGGCTATTTTTGTGTCATTATCCCTGATTATTATCTTTCTTTTAAGAAGACAGATCCAGATGGTACCGAAACTTTATGACCCTACAGACGCTCAGTTTAACGATAAAAACAAAAAATCATGATCTACGTTGTTATAGGATTTCTGTGGCTTTCTATCTGCCTTTATATCATTTTGGGCGGTGCTGATTTCGGCGCCGGAATTGTTGAGCTTTTTACCCATAAAAAAGCACGTCATAAAACAGAAGAGATCATGTACCAATCCATCGCACCCGTTTGGGAAGCCAATCACATGTGGCTGATCATTGCGATCGTTATTCTTTTTGTAGGATTTCCTGAGATTTACACCACCATGTCTACCTATCTTCATATTCCTCTGGTTCTGATGCTTTTGGGAATTATTGCAAGGGGAACAGCTTTTACTTTCAGACATTATGATGCTGTAAAAGATAACTGGCAGATTTTATATACCCAGATCTTTTACTACGCAAGTCTGTTAACTCCATTTTTCTTAGGACTGATTGCAGCGGCTACCGTTTCACATTCCATTAATCCGGATGCGGTTGGATTTCTGGACTTATATATTTTCAGCTGGCTGAACTGGTTCGGTGTTTCCGTAGGTTTGTTTACCGTATCATTATGTGCATATCTGGCCTCTATCTTTTCATTAAGAGAAACCCGCGATAAGGCTGATCTTACATTGATGATCAAAAAATCTAAACAAACTATGGTTTTTGTCGTAATCACAGGTATGCTGGTGTTTTTAACAGCCTATATTTCCGATATTCCTTTGGTGATGTGGGTATTTTCAAAACCATTGGGCGTTATGGCAATTTCCTTTGCTACAGTAGCTTTAGCATTGATTCTCCGTGCCCTGCATCAGCGGAAACTGCTTCCTGTACGTGCACTGGCAGGGTTCCAGATGGTAATGATCTTGGTTGCAGCCACTTACCAGCATAATCCCGATATCATATTGCTCGGAAACGGACAACATCTTTCATTACTTGAACACATGGCTCCTCCAAAAACTATTAATGCTCTGGGTTGGGCATTAATGCTCGGCTCTTTGTTTATTCTTCCGTTTTTATTTTACCTGATGGCTTCATTCAGTAAGCAGAGAAAGTAAGATATGATTCAGTATAAAGACAAAACCGAACTTATAGAAGCTATAAAAGAGAATTATCTGCTTTATGATAAAGAGTTTAATGACATTCCCGAGAACGAAAAAGATCTTCTGAAACCGGGAGTTGATAAAAGTCCTTCACAGAATATATCGTATCAGCTTGGCTGGACCCGTCTTCTGCTGCAATGGGAATCGGATGAAAAGAAAGGAATAACGGTACAGACTCCTGCGCCGGGATATAAGTGGAATAATCTAGGTGGTTTATATGAAACTTTTTATAAAGAATACGGAGCTTTAAGCCTTCATCAGCAAAGAGAGATTCTGAAGAATCAGGTCAATGAGATTGTAGAATGGGTTGAAACCCTTGATTATGAAACATTATTTGTTCCTGAACAGAGAAAGTGGGCTACAACACCCGCAAAATGGCCTGTCTGGAAATGGATACATATCAATGCCGTAGCACCGTTTAAGAATTTCAGGACTCAGCTGCGTAAATGGAAAAAAGAAACCGGTACAGAGTGATTCTGTACCGGTTTATATTTATTTCATATTCTAGATTATATCAGTTTCATCAAAAGCTGATCATCAATCTTATCTACTTTCACAAGATTATTCTTAGTCAAAGTTTTAGAAGCTTTATCCCATTTTTTACCGGATAACTGGCTTCTTTCTTTCACTTCAGCTAGTGTAAACGGTTCTTCCTGAGAATTAAGGATTTCAAGGATTACTTTTTCATCTTCACCTAATTCAATCTGAGGAACTGTTTTTTCCGGTCTCATCTGAGGGAAGAATAATACTTCCTGGATAGATGCGTTGTTCGTTAAGAACATGATTAATCTGTCCATACCGATTCCTAATCCGGAAGTTGGAGGCATACCGTATTCCAGTGCTCTTAAGAAATCTTGGTCAATGAACATCGCTTCATCATCTCCTCTTTCTGATAAGGCCATCTGGGATTCAAAACGCTCTCTTTGATCGATTGGATCATTAAGCTCTGAATAAGCGTTTGCAATTTCTTTTCCACAAACCATTAATTCAAAACGCTCCGTTAAGCCTTCTTTGCTTCTGTGTTTCTTTGTCAAAGGAGACATTTCAATCGGGTAATCCGTGATAAACGTCGGCTGGATGAAGTTTCCTTCACATTTTTCACCGAAGATCTCATCAATTAATTTTCCTTTCCCCATCGTTTCATTCACATCAATTCCGATAGATTTGGCAAAATCAAACAATTCCTGTTCAGTTTTTCCGGTGATATCGAAACCTGTATATTTTTGGATCGCTTCCGTCATAGAAACTCTTGGATAAGGTGCTTTCCAGTTGATGGTATGCTCTCCGAAAGTAGATTCTGCACTTCCATTCACCTGAACTGCACAGAATTCCAGAAGTTTTTCTGTGAAATCCATCATCCAGTTGTAGTCTTTGTAAGCTACATAGATCTCCATAGCTGTAAATTCAGGATTGTGCGTTCTGTCCATTCCTTCATTTCTGAAGTTTTTAGAGAACTCATAAACCCCGTCGAAACCTCCTACGATCAGTCTTTTCAGATATAATTCGTTGGCAATTCTTAAATATAACGGAATATCTAAAGCATTGTGATGCGTGATAAACGGTTTTGCTGCCGCTCCTCCAGGAATCGACTGCAGGATAGGTGTTTCTACCTCAAAATATCCGGCATCATTGAAAAAAGTTCTCATCGCATTGAACATCTTTGTTCTTTTTACGAAGATTTCTTTTACCTGTGGATTAACCGTTAAATCTACGTAACGCTGTCTGTATCTCAATTCAGGATCTGTAAATCCGTCGTGCACTACTCCATTTTCATCAGTTTTAGCTTGAGGAAGCGGACGTAAAGCTTTGGTAAGAAGCGTAAAGTTTTTTACCAAAATTGTCATTTCTCCTACCTGAGTAGTGAATAAGGTTCCTTCAATACCGATAATATCACCGATATCCAACAAATGCTTATACACTTCATTATAAAGCTCTTTATCTTCACCCGGACAGATCTCGTCTCTGTTAAAATAAACCTGGATCTTACCTTTAGAGTCCTGCAATTCAGCAAAAGAAGCCTTCCCCTGAATTCTGCGGGACATCAATCTACCAGCGATCTTCACCTGTTTATTTTCAGAAAAATCCTGTTTTATAGATTCTGTAGTATCTGTAATGGTATACTCCTCCGCAGGGAATGCATTAATTCCCATTTCAGTAAGCTTATTCAGCTTTTCTCTTCTAATGATTTCTTGTTCTGATAATTGCATTTCTTATTTTTCTAAAAGCGTACAAATTTAGGCATTTTTAGTGATTTGTCAATTACGAATTGTGAATTTGCTTGTCAACGGAGATTATCACTGACTATTAGCTGCTTAAGCGTGAATTGTCAGTAGTAAATACCGCTTCACAGTGAGTTTTTTGGTAGGATTATCATTGACTATTGACTTGCGCAGCAAAATTGACTATTGACTTTAATTGTGAAAAGTGAACTGTCAATGGTGAATCTGTTTCACAGTGAATTTATTAGTGAAGGTTACCATTAACCTTTCACTTGCGCAGCAAAATTGACTATTGACTTTAATTGTGAAAAGTGAACTATCAATAGTGAATCTGCTTCACAGTGAATTTATTAGTGAAGGTTACCATTAACCTTTCACTTGCGCAGCAAAATTGACTATTTACATCTTATATCCACCCTGTCCTATCTTTCTCAGGAATAAATGTCCAGGTCAGCATCCTGCTTATCTTGTTCCCCTGAGCCATATCAATGGTTTTAATTTCTAATGCTTTGACTTTCTTTAAAAGTGTATTGAGCTTATATAGATTGTCTTTTTTAGACACCAAACATGTGAACCAAAGGACCTGTGAGGAATACTGAACACTTTCCTCAATCATTTTTGAGATAAAAGCCAGTTCACCACCTTCACACCATAATTCGGATTGTTGTCCGCCAAAATTAAGAAGAGGCTTTTTAGACTTTGATTTATTGATATTCTTTGTTTTTCTAAGGTTTCCTTTCAGCGCAGATTCTTCGGAATCATGAAAAGGAGGATTACACATAGAAAATGCAAAACGGTCTCCAGATTCGATAATATTTTTAAAGATATGATTGGAATCAGGCTGTTGTTTTAATGGAATAACAGATAATAAATCCGGGTTTTGATCCAAAATACGCCGTGCATTTTCCAACGAATCCTTATTAATATCTGTTCCCATCATCTTCCATCCATAAGATCTGTGAGCCAGTAAGGGATAAACAAGATTCGCTCCTGTTCCGATATCTAACCCTGACACAGAAGTCCCTGTCGGGATTTCAGGCTGCTGTTCGGCGATAAGATCGGCAATATAATGGATATAATCAGCCCGTCCGGGAATAGGAGGACAAAGATTGGTTTCGGGAATATCCCAGTTTTTGATATGATAAAAATGTAAAAGTAATGCCTGGTTAAGCAGTTTTACCGCTTTGGGAAGGCTAAAATTAATGGTCTGCGTTTCGTAAGCATTAACGAACACATAGTGTTTCAGTTCTGGCACACAAGAAATAAGCTGATCAAAATCATAAGGATTGCGATGCAGATTTCTTGTGTGCAGACTGGATTTTTCAGTAGACATTATTTATTTTTTCTGACTCAGAATATATTCTACCATTTTTTTGGCATCTTCTTTAGATACCTGTGGATGGGCAGCCATCGGAACACCTCCCCAAACTCCGCTCCCGCCTTCTATGATCTTGGAAGCCAGCAGCTCAATATCTTTTTCAGAATATTTTTCTGCGATCTCCTTATAAGAAGGTCCTATCATTCTCTCATTTACGGCATGGCAACCTGAACAGTCTAATGTTTCGATGATCTGGTCACCTGAAAGATTAGCTTTTGCCGGTTCCGAAACAGCGGATGTTTCGGCAGGCATACTTGGTACCTCCGTGTTTTCTTTTTTAGAACAGGAAAGGATCAGAAATCCTATAGTTCCTGCCAAAAGGAATTTTTTCATTATTTTTTTGCTGCAGTAGAATCTGTTTTAGCAGCCTCAGTAGCTGGTGCAGGAGTTGTTGCAGCAGCCGGAGCAGCTGTTTTAGCTGTAGAATCTACTACTGTTGGAGCATCTGGTTCCGGCAGCATTGTGTTGCTGTCCTGTAAATTATGATCCGGTTTCTTAGAGCAGTTTACTACGAACAAACTCCCAATGAATGCAATTGCTAATACTTTTTTCATTATTTTTTCTATAAAATTTAGACAAAAGTATAAAAAATAAGCTTTTAAATTACTGACATTTTCCCATTTAATAAGATTTTACTGTATATAAAACAGTCAAAAAAAGAATTGCATAGCCAAAAGATTATTTTTAGATACAAGATACGGATAATTAAACTTTCACATTTATTAATTTTAATTCAGCGAAAGTGCTGATGATTGAGTGAAGAACTTTTATTTAATTTCATTTCCATATATAAAAAAGTAAGATGTTTATTAGTGATATCAAACGATAATAGTTCCCTAAATTATGAATATTTTAAAAAAAACATTCATAATTTAACTCACTACATGTTGTTATATTAAAATATTTTATATATTAGTGGCGTTAGTTATCTCATGATAATTGATAAAAAATATATTTCTGTAAAGCCTTGTGTGGAAATAAAACTGTACAAGGAAGTATAACACCAAAAAACAAAGTACTATGAAATTAATTAAATCACTATTACTTAGTGGAGTTTTGGGAGTAGTAGCTATTGCTGCAGGTAATTCAGCAATAGGAAAAGGTACTAATACCGTAGTTTCTGGAAGCAAATCAAATGATATTGTTGAAGCAAGTAGAAATTCTACAACTACGGAAACCACTACAACCACTACAACTACGACTACGACAACAACAACTGGAGCATCGTCGTTAGATCCAAGCCTTTAAATTCTTAAGAGCTATCAAAATTTGCAAAATGATGATAGCTCTTTTTATTTCATTAATTCAGAATGACGAAAAAAATAAAACTCTTAAAAAATTTTACTATAGGATGTTTGAGCATCCACTTTTTGTTTGTTATTCTTGTACAATTCTATGATCTAGATTATACTAAAAATGGAACAATAAAAAAAATAAAAGATTTTTATATTAATCCTTTTTTCGAACAGAATTGGGGAATGTTTTCTCCTACTCCTCCACATGGAAATCAGTACTTTATAATAAAGTACCATACAAATACTAATAATATTACAATTGATATACACGAAGATATTAAAAACAACAGTAATCAGGGTTTATTTAATATTAACCAAAGGTTGCTGAAATATCAAAGCGGTTGCTATAATGATATAATACAGAAAATTTCAAAAGGAAATTTAGATAGAATTTATGCGGATAAAAGCAAATCTCATGGTTTAGAATCGATTTTGAATTACTCTAAACTTACATTGAAAAATCAAAAAAGCTTTCTAGACAAAATAAATAATAAAGATTCTGTATTTGTGGACATATACTTAATTAATGAATCCTTAATACCTCCATACTCTAAAAATAAATTTGAAGAAAAAAAATACATTACATTAACAAATGTTTATCTCACCAACAAACAGTCCTTATATGAATAATCTTATTTACGATAGGAAAATAGGCTCATCAATATTGCGATTTCTTATAGGATTTTTGATATTTAAGGATTTTATAGTATATTTTATCAATAGGAAGTACTTATTTGGAAACGGTGGAATTGTCTCTTATGAAACATATACAGATATTATTCGGTTCTTCAAGCTGAATTGGCTATATATAGACTTTACAAAATCAAATAATGTAATGATATTCTGTTTTTTGGGGATTATTTTTGGATTTTTATTCATGCTCGGTATTTTGCAAAGATTGTCTGTATTAATATTATTTTTTCTTTTGTTTATTTTTAAGATTAGGAATTTATATCTTTTAGATGGTGCAGATAATGTTATTTCTGTAATACTGCCTTTTTTCTTATTTATTGAAACATATAGTTTTAGCAATAAATATGAAGCATTTAAAAATAAAACTTATAAAAAAACGTCAAAATATTCCAACATATTGAGTCTATATTTTTCTTATGCCATAATGATTCAAATATGTATTATCTATTTTTTTGCCGGATTGCATAAATTACAAGGTGGAATGTGGAGAGAAGGAACAGCGTTATATTATATACTTAATTCCGATGATTTTTCTCCGACAAAATTCAATTCTTTTTTTACGAATTCAATTTTTATGGTCAAATTATCAACCTGGTTTACAATTATTTTTCAATTATTATTTCCTATTTTTATCTTCATCAAAAAAACAAGATTTATAACCATTTTAATTGGAATTATATTACATATCGGCATATTCTTTTTAATGAAAATTGATAATTTTTCTTTAGTTATGATCTCTTGCTATGCCATATTTTTTACTAATGATCAATATTACTCGATTTACAATAAACTAAAAATCAAATATGGTATATAAGTTTTTAGTACTGATATTTTTATTCGGATTCATCAAAATATTTTCCCAGACTGTACAATACAGCGGTAAAATAGAGGGTAATTCTGCTAAAGAATATCTTATTATTCTTACTGATCTAAACAATCCGGTAAATTCCTTTTCAGAATCAACATCAGCCCAAAATTTCACTTTCAAAAATATATCAACAGGCAACTATAAAAGATGCATTACAGCTAATAGCTTTCTTAAATGCGATACTATATCTATTCACAATAATTTAATAAATGATATAATCTCAATTGAAAGGGAAAATAAAATTCAGGAAGTTATTGTTTCTAACAAAAAACCTTTAGTCCAAAATAAAAATGGAGTGTTGGCAATTAGTGTTGAAAGCAGCCCAATTTTATCTAATGGAACTGCATTTGAAACTTTATCCAAACTTCCGGGCGTATCTTTTAATTATTCTAACAATTCTTTTAATGTAAAAGGAAAACCTGGTGTACAAATACAAGTAGATGGACAAACTCTCTATATGTCTAATAGTGAAGTAATCAATTATTTAAAAAATATTTCTTCCAGTGACGTTAGCGAAATAGAAATAAACACATCGCCGTCTGCAAAATACGATGCAAGTGGAAATGCAGGAATTATTAATATCAAAACAAAAAAGATAACAAGAGAAGGTTATTATTTAGGCATGTCATTTAACGGAACTCAGGGGAAATATTATAAACAAAACTTAGGAATTAAAGGACAGTATAATACCCAAAAAAACCGGTATATGCTTTATTATATCAATTCCTTTAATACTGATTTTGAAAAAGCAGATACTTACAGAGATTTTTTAAATACAAGCACCAATCAAGAAACTTATGCAAAAATTAAAGGAAATACCAATACCCTGAATTCCCAGTATGAGCACAAGTTCAATAAGTCGAATTTATTGATAAACTCTTCTTTTTCTTTTTATAATGAAAAAATAAATCAAAATACCGATCTCCATTTTTATGATAATCAAAATGAACCGACCTCAACATTGTTTTCGAACCAAAACAGTAAAAATAATTTAAAAACATTTGATATAGGCTTTGATTATAATATCACAAATAAGAAATCAAAAATAACGTTTAAGTCAAACTATATTTTCTATAATATAAAAAATAATTCCTTTCTTTCTTCCTTTCAATATCCTGCAACTCATACTTATGATGATTTACAAAATGAATCTCCCAATAAAGTAAATATAGTTCTTTCTCAGCTCGATTATGAAATAAAATTAGACTCCTTATCAAAACTTGAAACAGGAGCGAAAGCAATCTATCAAAGTATAGACAGTGAAAATAATTTCTATGAATCTTCAGTATTTTCCCTTTCTAAATCAGATAAATACGAGTATAATGAATGGATTTTTGGAAGTTACATTCAATATAATAAAAATTTTAATAAAACGAGTTTTACCGTTGGAAGCAGATTAGAATATAATCCTTTGAAAGGCGTAGATGAAAAAAATAACTTCACTTTGAAAAGGGATAATATCAATTTATTCCCTTTTTTCAATTTTTCTTATAACCCTTCAAAAAATAACAGTTTTAGTTTATCATATAATAAAAGGATTAATCGTCCAAAATTTAGAAATCTAATGCCGTTTGTTTATTATGTGGATCAGTATACAAGACTCGTAGGAAATTCTGAATTAAAGCCCAGCTTTTCACACCAATTAGAGGTGCAATATATCCTGAAAAATAAATATATTTTTAGTATTGCCTATTTTATTAATAAAAATCAAATATATCAAACTCCTATTCAGGATAATGACAATACTTCAACCATACTTACTCCAATAAATGTAAATAAAAGCAATTCATTATCTTTTAGTTCTAATATTTCATTACAGCCACTCAAATGGTGGAATCTGAATTTAAATGGAATCATTTTATACAATAGAATAAGTGATAATACCATAAATATAAATTCTAGTATCTGGTCTGGTCAAATGGTTGTATCTAATATTTTTTCATTACCTAAGACTTTAAAATTGGAATTTACAACAGATTATAGAACTCCATTTATTCAAGGTCCATATAAGACACAAGACCTGTTTACAGCAAATATTGGAATTAGTAAATCATTCTTTGATAATAAACTGAAAGTATCTTTAGTTGGTAATGATATATTCAGAACTTATACTGTTAAAAATACCTCAATTATAGAAAATCAAATATCAAATATTACCCAAAATTTTGATACACATTGGATAAGATTGGGATTGGTATATAAATTGGCAAAAGGTATAAAGAAAGATGGCACCAGTACTGATAAACTTTCTGAAGAATTAAAATCAAGAGCCCGATAAAATCTAATTATTTTTTTACAACAATCAACTTAATTCTACAATATTTGAAAATATTAACTATTTGAAATAAAAAAAGGATTATGAAATTTAAATTGGAAAACAAAAAAACAGGTCTTTTGTACAAAATACATAACAAAAATATAATAGAATTAGAAATAATCCCTCATTACTCATAAGGCAAATCAATTTTATCTGCTTATCTTTTTAACTTAACAAACTTTCAAATGATCTTTATATCCAAAATTCTGTTTTTCACCAGTCATCATGGTTTTTACACCGTGATCATACTTTTAGTATTCTTTGGTTTACTTTCTTATGTTACCAAAAAAGCATGGTTTCTGGCCCCGATTCTCCCTCTTGCTATTCTGAACGGTGTCGCCGGACAGTATCTGAACGCATGGTTTTTAAATAAATATGGGGTAGAAAGTACAGCCATTATCACCTCCGATGTAGAAACCAACTCTACCCTGAATGAGATGTATATTCATGATTATGAAGCCATTGTAAAAAAGCAGGATGGAAAATATGTTTCAACTTATTTTTCAACAACAAGTGCTACTATTTATCCGATTGAAAATGCCATCAGAATCCCCAGAACGGAACAGTATTTCCCGGTAAAATATATTCCGGGATATGAAAAAAACATAGTAATCCTGTATTATCAGTCTGAAGAAGGAAACGCTTTGCTGCAGTATGAAAAGATGGCTCCGGTAAACTCCGCAAAGATCAAATATGAAGCGGACAGAACGAATAAAGAGTTTATTGAAGAATACATTTCAGCTTTAGAGGATTATGTAAGTTCCTATAACAATGACGAATACAAAACAAAAATTGAAGAATTAAAAAAGGAATTAAAGCAACTTAAATAAAAGATCTCCATATTAAGTTTTTTTATTTTTGGTCGTTTTTTGTTTTTATATTAAAAAAATTTCTACATTTGTACCATGTTTAATCTGAGCAACAATATTTGGTGGTGGCTTTCAAACTCTTCGTCGGGTCTGGAGGTATTGTCATGTTGCTAATGAGATAGCAGAATAATTAAAATAAACAATATATAGGCTTTGACGGATTCCGTTGAAGCCTTTTTTATTTAATCCAAAACAAAAAATACAAGTCAGATGACCACTCAGAAAATAAAAATAAAGACCGGTTCTAAAAAAACACTGGGAGACCTTTATACTCCAATGAACATCTATCTTCAGATCAGGGACAGATTCCGGGATACCATCCTTCTGGAAAGTTCGGATTCTAAGAATATTGATAATAATTTCTCTTTTATCGCAGTGAATGCCGTTGCAGGAATTGAGGTTAAAAATCTTACTGAATTTGAAATCAAGCTGCCGGGCTCAGATCCCGTAAAGCAATTGATAGCTGAACGAAATATAACGGAGATTTTTGAGGAATTCCAAAGCGTTTTTGAATGTGAAACCACGCATGATCCTATTGAACAGACTGCTCAGAGTCTTTTTGGGTATACAAGCTTTGAAGCCGTACAGTTTTTTGAAGACATCAGCTTAAAGCCACAGAGTCCTGAAGTAGAAATTCCTATTCTTCGTTACAGACTGTATCAATACGTTATTGCCATCAATCATTACAATGATGAGATGCACATTATCGAAAACCAAATCCCTGGGTTAAAATCTGAACTTTATTTGTTGGAAAACCTGATCAGAAATCAGAATACTCCGGTCTATCCTTTCGAAAAAATTGACAGCGAAACTTCTAATCTTACCGATGAAGAATATATCGAACTGGTAAAAACAGCCCAGAAACACTGTATGAGAGGTGATGTCTTCCAACTGGTTTTAAGCAGGAGGTTTGAGCAGAAATTCAAAGGGGACGAATTCAATGTATACCGTGCCCTTAGGAATATCAACCCTTCCCCCTATCTTTTCTTTTTCGATTACGGAAACTATAAATTATTTGGTTCCAGTCCAGAAAGCCAGCTGATCATCAAAGACAACAAAGCTGTCATTCACCCTATTGCAGGGACTTTCAAGAGAACCGGACATCTTGAAACTGATCTTCAGTCTATTGAGGCTTTAAAAAATGATCCGAAGGAAAATGCAGAACATACCATGCTGGTAGATTTAGCAAGAAACGACCTTGGCAAACTAGGTAAAAATGTAACTGTTACCAAACTGAAAGAGATCCAGCTTTTCTCTCATGTCATCCATATGGTAAGCGAAGTTACTGCCGATCTTCCGGAAAACATCAATCCTCTTGATATGGTTTCCGCTACGTTTCCACAGGGAACTCTAAGTGGTGCTCCCAAACATAAAGCCCTTCAGCTTATCGATCAGTATGAAAAAGACTCCCGAGGTTATTACGGAGGATGCATCGGAATGATCGGATTAAACGGAACCTGCAACCAGGCCATTATGATCCGTACTTTTTTAAGCAGGAACAATACCCTTTACTATCAGGCCGGAGCCGGACTGGTGGCAAAATCTGTCCCTGAAAATGAGCTGCAGGAAGTGAATAATAAATTAAATGCGCTGAAAAAAGCAGTTGACAAAGCAGGTAAAATAGTATTGAGTTAACAGCAACTTTCAACTCCTACCCAACAATAAAAAAAACAAAAAATGAGCAACGATATAAACCAACCAGCAACTCCTAATCAACTTAAAGTTCTGGTTTTTGACAACTATGACAGCTTTACTTACAACCTTGTCCAGATCATTGAACGAATTCTGGATCAGAAAGTAGATGTCGTAAGAAATGATCAGATCACTTTGGAAGAGATCGGGAAATATGATAAAATTATCCTTTCGCCAGGTCCCGGAATTCCCGAAGAAGCAGGAATTTTACTGGATCTGATCAGGGAATACGCCCCTACCAAAAGTATTTTAGGCGTATGTCTCGGACAACAGGCTATTGCTGAAGCTTTTGGAGGAAGCCTGATCAATCTTTCTGAAATTTTTCATGGGGTGGCTACTTCTGCCGAACTGGTTAAAGAAAACACTAAAATTTTCAAAAACCTAGCTTCAGGAATGGAAGTGGGAAGATACCACAGCTGGGCCGTCAACCCGGAAGGCTTTCCTGAAGAACTGGAAATTACAGCCGTAGACAAAGATGGAATGATCATGGCACTGCAGCATAAAACCTATGATGTACATGGGGTACAATTCCACCCTGAAAGCATTTTAACTCCTGACGGGGAAGTGATAATCAAAAACTTTCTTTTACATTGAAAACTACAGAAACACCTATAAAAGCACCCCAGATGAAAGAAATCCTCCAATACCTGTTCAATCATCAGACTTTGTCCAAATCGGAAGCAAAGGCAACGATGATCGAGATCGCACAGAATAAATTCAATTCTGCAGAAGTCACTGCATTTATCAGTGTTTTTCTGATGCGGAATATTACCTTAAAAGAACTGGAAGGTTTCAGAGAAGCACTTCTGCAAATGGCCGTTCCCGTACATCTTGACCATCACGATACGATGGACATTGTAGGAACCGGAGGCGATGGCAAAAATACGATCAATATATCAACGCTGGCAAGCTTTGTCGTTGCGGGAACTGGACAGAAAGTTGCCAAACACGGAAATTACGGGGCATCTGCTACCACAGGATCATCCAATGTCATGGAAGAACTTGGTTATCAGTTCAAAAATACTTCAGACCAGCTGAATAAAGACCTTGAAAAAGCCAATATATGTTTTCTGCACGCTCCGTATTTTCATCCTGCTCTTCAATCTGTAGGTGCTTTGAGGAAAGCCTTAGGACTTAGAACGTTTTTCAATTTGTTGGGTCCGTTGGTCAATCCTGCGAAACCGAAATATTCCGTAATTGGAGTTTATAACCTTGAAATTGCAAGAATTTACCAATACCTCTTGCAGAAAGAAGAGCGCGAGTTTATCCTTGTACATGGCCTGGATGGATATGATGAAATAAGCCTTACCCAGGACAGCAAGATTATTACGAAACATGGTGAAGAAATTTATTCTGCCCGGGATCTGGGATTTGATTCTGTAAGTCCGGAAAGCATTAAATCGGGAGAAACCCCTCAGGAATCAGCTAAGATTTTCAGGAATATCCTGGAAGGAAAAGGTTCGGCACAACAAAACGCTGTGGTTCTTGCCAATGCATCAACTGCTCTTTTCCACACAAAAAAATTCGGAACCTATGAAGATTGCCTTGCACTGGCAAAGGAAAGTCTGGAAAGTGGAAAGGCACTAAGAAGCCTTGAATTACTGGTAAATGGCTAATATTTGATAATTAATTAGTTGCTAGCTGCTGGTTATTAGTTGATAATAAAAATTTAAACTCTTCTCCGGCATATCTAACCTCTAATTTCTAACCTCTAACTTCTAGTTAAACAATGACAATACTTGATAAAATTATTGAAAGAAAAAAGGAAGAAATTACCGTTTCAAAAGCAAAAATTTCAATTGATCATCTGAAGAATTCTGATTTTTTTGGAAGAAAAAGTTTTTCCCTGAAAGAATCTGTCAAAAATAAAAGCGGAATTATTGCTGAATTTAAAAGAAAATCTCCTTCAAAAGGGATTATCAACGATCAGGTTCAGCCTTTAAAAGTCGTTTCTGCCTATGAAAACTTTGGAGCATCCGGAATTTCTATTCTGACTGACACGGATTTTTTCGGGGGAAGCTTTGATGATATTTTGAATGTAAGAAATCATATCCATATCCCTATTCTCAGGAAAGATTTTATGGTGGATGAATACCAGTTTTATGAAGCCAAAAGTATCGGTGCCGATGCCGTTCTACTGATCGCAGCCTGTCTTTCTCCAGATCAGGTTTTGGAATTTACAGAGCTTGCCCATCAGCTGGATATGGAAGTCCTTCTGGAAATTCATACAGAAGATGAGCTGAATCATTTCAATTCTAAAATTGATCTTGTCGGTATCAACAACAGAAATTTAAAGGATTTTAAGGTTGATCTTCAGCATTCCGTACTTTTAAAAGACCAGCTTCCGAAAGATGTCTTATCCATCGCAGAAAGCGGCATTTACAGTACAGAAAATTTCAGGTACTTAAAGGAAAAAGGATTCGACGGTTTTCTGATGGGAGAATATTTTATGAAAAATGAAGATCCGGCAAATAAATTCGCTGAATTTGTTTCTAATGTAGCCATATAACAGTTTATCAATCTAGCAATGAATAAAAACCTGCGGCCAAAGCTAAAAGTTTGTGGATTGACCCAATTAAATCAAATTCATGAGCTGATTTCCCTGAAAACAGATTTTCTCGGTTTTATTTTCTATGAAAAATCACCAAGATATGTTTTGAATCATTTGAGTCTGGAAGATATTTCGCAAATCAATCATTTGGGAAAAACAGGAGTTTTTGTCAATGAAACCATTGATAAAGTTACCGATATCGTAGAAAAAGCAGGGTTGAATATGATTCAGCTTCATGGCGATGAAAACGAAGATTTTATGATCAGCTTAAAACAAAACCTTAAACTTGAGATTAAAATCATAAAGGCTGTCAGGATCGGAAATAATGATCAGGAAACAAAGGAAAAAATAGAAAAAACAATTAGCTCTCACGTTTCACTTGTTGATTATTTTCTCTTTGATACGGACAGTAAAGCATTCGGAGGAACGGGAAAGCAGTTCGACTGGACCTTATTGAATGAGTTTGAGATTCCACTTCCCTATTTTTTGAGTGGTGGTATTTCAGAGGAAAATATTGAAGGCATCAGTCTTTTGAATAAGAAGCCTTTTGTCATAGATATCAATTCAAAATTTGAACTGGAATCGGGAATTAAAGACCTGGAAAAAATAAGAAAATTCATTTCTAAACCGTTTTAAAAGAACGGCTAAAAAATACACATAAGATGATGAACATCCATCTGCTAAAAAAAACATTTTATAAAACCTTATTTCCGCCTAAATTCGGGAATGAAAAAATTCAGGCTCTGTACAATTTTGTTTCACAGAATGACAGCGATGCAGAGAACTGGACTATGGACAAACAGTTACAGGAGTTTATAGACATTATCAAAATTTTTAACGGTGATGATATCCAGTATTTCTTTGAAAGAATAGGTCTTTGGAACAGCTATTATCTCGTGATAATTTCTGACAAATTTTTAGATATTCACGTCAAAACAAATGTGAAATATGACCTGGGAAAGATTTATGCTAAAATTTTTCTGCTTTATGAAGATTCCGATCCTTATTTCTTAATTGACAATCTGGAAATTGCCGTTACCATGTACGACTCAAAAATAGATGTTGCCACCTTAATTGACCTGATCAGTAAAATTGAATTACTGCATCATAAAAAACTGATCACCAGGCAGCAACGGAATTATTATATACAATTTATCAACAGCTTAACCGATGAATTATCAAATTAAAAAGTCAAGTGAATTAACGGATCACGAAACACAACATATTTTAAGCCTTTGGGAAGTCCCTGAGTGGAGTGGGATGACTCCGTCAGATTTCCGCAGTTTTTTTAAAAATTCAGAATTTCATTTTATATCAGGTTCTGAAGATGAAATACCAGCAATAGTCCGCCTTAACTTTGATTTCTTCTTAGAGATTTCAGGAAAGCAGTATTCTTTTGCTGAGGCTGTAGGACTGGTTTCTGCTCAGAAAAAAAGAGGATATGGATCACAGCTGGTTCAGTCTTTTAAGGAAAATCTGATTCAAAGGAAAATTGAAACCATAGGCTTCTGTTTTGCTGATCTTCGCCCCTTTTATCAACAATGTAATATTGAAATTCTGGAAAACAAGGCCAAAGCTATTCTTGAAAATAGTGAAAACAGATGGATCAGCTCTGAAGACGATGATATTTTGATTTTTAATGGTTCCGGAGAAACCAGGGAGCTCCTCAGACAGCTTAACCCGGAAAAAAATGCTTATTTAATAACTAAAAACAATACAATGAATTATAAAAACCCTGATGAACACGGATATTATGGAGAATTCGGAGGAGCTTTCATCCCTGAAATGCTTTATCCGAATGTAGAGGAACTGCAGAAAAACTATCTTAAGATCATAGAGTCTGAAGAGTTTCAGGATGAGTATCAGGACCTGCTTAAAAACTATGTAGGGCGTGCTACCCCCCTTTATTTCGCGAAAAATTTAAGCCGGAAATATAATACTCAGATTTACCTGAAAAGAGAAGACCTCAACCATACCGGAGCCCATAAGATCAACAATGCCCTGGGACAGGTTTTACTGGCAAAACGTCTTGGTAAAACCAGAATTATTGCTGAAACCGGAGCCGGGCAGCACGGTGTGGCCACCGCAACAGCCTGTGCCCTGCTTGGCCTGGAATGCATCGTTTATATGGGAGAAATTGACATTCAGAGACAGGCTCCTAATGTAGCAAGAATGAAAATGCTGGGTGCAGAAGTTATTCCGGCAACATCAGGCTCAAAAACCCTGAAGGATGCAGTGAATGAAGCGCTAAGAGACTGGATCAATAATCCGGTGACAACACATTATGTGATTGGAAGTGTGGTGGGACCTCATCCTTTTCCGGATCTGGTCGCCAGATTTCAAAGCATTATCTCAAAGGAAATCAGGGAGCAGCTTAAAGAGAAAATCGGGAGAGAAAATCCGGATTATGTGATTGCCTGTGTAGGCGGTGGAAGCAATGCAGCAGGAACTTTCTATCATTTTGTAGAAGAAAAAGAAGTGAAGATCATTGCTGCGGAAGCCGGCGGACTGGGTATTGATTCCGGGAAATCAGCAGCCACAACTTTTCTGGGAACCTTAGGTGTTCTTCATGGAAGCAAAAGTCTTGTGATGCAAACTGAAGATGGTCAGGTGATCGAACCCCACTCTATTTCTGCAGGTCTTGATTATCCGGGAATCGGGCCTTTCCATGCTCATTTGTTTAAGGAAAAACGGGCAGAGTTTTTCAGTATTAATGATGAGGAAGCTTTACAATCTGCTTTTGAGCTTACAAAACTGGAAGGAATTATTCCTGCACTGGAAAGCTCACATGCGCTGGCCGTTTTAGACAAAAAGAAATTCCGTGAAGAAGACATTGTCGTGATCTGCCTGAGCGGACGTGGGGATAAGGATATGGAAACGTATTTAAGAGAAATTAGAAGTTAGAGATTAGAAATTAGTCTTTTGACAGCTTCAATTTATAATACTTCTCTAACTTCTAATCTCTAACTTCTAACATCTATTATAACAATGAAAAAACTAAATATATACTTCACAGCAGGAATTCCGCAATTGGAAGATACCGCTGATATTATAAAACTCATTCAAAATTCTGGTGCTGATATGATGGAAATCGGGATGCCTTATTCAGATCCCGTAGCAGACGGTCCGGTGATCCAACAGGCCCACGAATTGGCACTAAAAAACGGAATGACCATTGAAAAACTGTTCTCTCAACTGAAAACAGTGAAAAATGATATTCATATTCCGATTATCCTGATGGGATACATCAATCCTGTTTTGAGTTTTGGATTTGAAGAGTTTTGTCGTGAATGTTCGGAAAGTGGTGTTTCAGGACTGATCATCCCTGACCTGCCTCCTATTGAATTTGAAAATAATTACCAGCAGATCTTAAAAAAATACAACCTTAATTTTACGTTTCTGGTCACTCCTGAAACTTCTAATGAAAGGATTCTGTATTTAGATTCTTTAAGCTCCGGATTTCTGTATGCGGTAAGTTCCTCATCAACTACAGGAAATGACAATGCTGTTCTTAAAAATGAAAATTATCTTTCACGTCTGACGTCACTACATTTAAAAAATCCGGTGATGATAGGATTCGGTATAAAATCCAAGGAGGATTTTGAGAATGTAACAGAAAAAGCATCCGGCGGAATTATAGGAACTGCCTTTGTCAATACCCTTCTGAACCATAAAGACTGGAAGAATGCTGCCATAGATTTTATCCATGCTGTAAAAGGGTAAAATTCACTAAATTTGTATGTCAAAAAATGGTATGAGATTATAATTTCATATAACCATTGCAAGAAAACAGACATCAACGTATGAATACACATCAAAATAAATCGATAGAATTTGAAGATCTTGGTATAAAAGAATATCAGCCTGCCTGGGATTATCAGGAAAGCCTGATGAAAAACATCATTGATACCAAGATAAAAAACCGTGATTTGCCTGCAGAACAACACATCACGACTCCAAATCACCTGTTATTGGTAGAGCATCCTCATGTTTATACATTAGGAAAAAGCGGTCATGAAGAAAATATGCTTGCGGGTATTGACAAACTGAAGGAAATAGATGCTACTTTCGTGAAAGTGAACCGTGGCGGAGATATTACTTATCATGGATACGGACAGATCGTTGGTTACCCGATTTTGGATCTTGAAAACTTTTTTACAGATATTCATTTGTATATGAGAAATCTCGAAGAGGTGATCATCCGGGCCATTGGTGAATTCGGTATTAAAGGTGAGCGTTCGCCGGGAGAAACCGGTGTATGGCTGGATGTGGGAAAACCTTATGCCAGAAAGATCTGCGCGATGGGTGTAAAAGCCTCGCGATGGGTTACCCTTCATGGTTTCGCATTGAATGTGAATACGGATATGCGGTATTTTGAATACATTATTCCATGTGGTATTAAAGACAAGCAGGTGACTTCTGTAAAAAGAGAGCTTGAAAGAGAACTTTCACCTGAAGAAATGGAAGACCTGAAAGGAAAGATCAGAAAGCACTTTGCAGAAGTTTTCGGAGCTGAACTTGTCCATAAATAATAAAAATTTTACCAGAAATAAAACCGGCCGTAATTCTACAGTCGGTTTTTTTATTTACAGATGAATCATTATTCTAAATTCTAACGTTTTTTATTTCAAAGTTTTCTGATCCTGTATTATTTTAAAACTTATTTTTGGTTTCTTATAATATCAAACCAAGCCCAAACTTTTAAGTCCAATGAAACCAGTTATCAGAATCTTCTGCGTTACAGCATTTCTTTTTTCTGCATCCGTATCGTATGCCCAAAGCAAAGATGACTATGCCAGACGCATTGACAGTTTAATACAATCTCCAACTTCTCCCAGGCCATTTAACGGGGTCGTTCTGATCACGCAAAACGGAAAAATAAAATACTCAAAAGCCTATGGTTTCGAGGACAGCCGGACGAAAGTTCCTTTGAAAATAGATGACCAGTTTGAGATCATGTCCAATACCAAACAGATCACTTCTGTATTAGTATTAAAACAATTTGAAAAAGGAAAAGTAGATCTGCAGGCTCCGATTAAAAAATATCTTCCTTCCCTGACACAGCCATGGGCGGATTCGGTTACTGTTCATCAGCTCTTAAATCACACCCATGGAATTGTTGATTTAGAAAAGCCTTTACTGTTTAAGCCCGGTACAGAATTCAAATATGGAAATCTGTCTAATATTCTTTTAGGAAAGATCGTTGAAAAGACTTCTGGTAAATCCTATATCCGGCAGGCTACTGATCTGTTCAAAGAACTTCATCTGAAAAACACATTCTGCTATTCTAAAGATAACCGCAGAAATCTTGTTTCGGGACATATGAATAAGGATAATAATTTTACTCCTGTTGAGAATTCATTTATTACCAATGAAAATATGCCTGCTGACGGTGTGATTACCACAGCAGAAGATATGGCAGCCTGGAATTCACTTCTTCATAAGGGGAAAATTCTGAGCTCTAAAAGTTATAAGCTCATGACTACACCTTCCACATTGTCACAACACGATGTGTTTGGAAAAGAAAAATCCGGTTACGGTTATAATATGCGTATTGTGAAATATAATGGCATTCCTTATTTGGGACATACAGGTCTTGGTGATGGTTTCGCATCTCTGAATGTCTATGTTCCCGGCTCCGATGTAAGCATTATTGTTATGGAAAATCAAATGAGTGAAGACAGTAATTTATATTATTATCAGGAAGCACTGATCAGAAATATTGTTCTGGAAAGCAGCCTGATCAAAAAGAAATAATTAATTTTTAAAATAAAATCATCCCGCTCATTCTACTGTGCGGGATTTTCAATTTTTATGACTATCGGAATTGTTTTTATATATTGATAATGAAAACCCACTCAAACACCCTTAAACACAGATATAATTCAAACTTATGTTAAAATAATTAACATTTTATTGAAAAATAGTTTGCTGGTATTTTATTTTTATTTACTTTTAATATCACAATAAAGTGAACTATTTTATAATAGATTCAGCTCAAAAGATGACACACCAAAAACTTAGAGCAATATATTACTAACCACCAAACTATGAGAATTATGAGAAATTTTTTGTTATCAATGATGGTATTTGTGACAGCCCTGTCACTGAATTCCTGTACAGACTCCAGCGCAGAACAGCAGATGAGTCAGAATGAAACCAGCAACAAAAACCTGACGGATCTGGGAAAAACAGTTCCGGTAGGGATAGACGACGAGAACGGTACCCTGAAAGTATCATTCATTGTTACGGCCCAATTCTATACGATAACGCCTACGAAAGAAAATGAAAAGTACATCAGCCTGATCAGGGAAGCGGTAAAAAATGAAGCTCCAATCCAGGTTTTTATCAAGCCTAACACGCATGAAATTGCGAAAGTAGAAAAAGGAAGTGAGGAGGATATCCGCTTTTTCAAATCTGCTTATACCAAAGAGGTTAAAAGTGAAACGAACAAATTAACAAGTGTTCTTCCCAATGTAGCAACATTAAACAGCATGTTTGCCCTGATCAAAAACCAGGCTTGCGGTACTTCTACAGCCTCTTCACCATGCATTACATTCAGATACCCGGTAGACGGATGCTATGCCAGAGCTCACAAAATGAGACAGATCCTGATCAATAACGGCTACGACTGTGAGAAGCAGTTTGTATACGGAAACTTAAAAGCCTCTACAGGTACTTGTTGTGTAGCATGGAGCTATCATGTTGCAATCCTTGTAAGCTATAAAAATGCATCGGGTGTTACAGAAAAAAGAATCATAGATCCTTCCCTTTTCCCTAGCGGACCTGTTACGGATACGGCATGGAGAAATGCATGTATCAACACCAGCTGTGGATCTGCATCGGTTTCTTCTTACGCGAATACAGCAGGAAATGTGTATTACAGAAGTCCTACCAATTCTTATCTGTATGACAATAATTTAGTGAACACGAATTGCGTCCTGACGATATTCTCACCATATTCCGGATGCTCACCATCACCGGCTCCAAGTGTTGCAAGCTGTGGATTCTAATTAACATAAACGCTTCTGCCATTTTTTATCATAACTTAGTGGCAGAAGCTGTTTGCCAAATATTTTTTTATGAAAATCTGGACTTATATACTAATAATATTATTTATGATCACATCCTGTTCCGGCAGCTCAAGTTCACAGAACCTGACCTGGTATAATAATTCAGTGATCACCAATGTAACTGAAGACCCTGAAAAACCGGAAGAGTTCACCCGTATATCCATCGGAATAAGCCCACAGATTTTTTACTTGTCTAAAAAAGGAGCCAATTATAAAGCGCTTCTTGAAAAAACAAACCAAAGCCATAAAAGAGGAAAAGCTTATAATATAGGTATTGAAAATAATACGAATATTATAAAACAAATCAATGAAATTCCATAATAGATTTCCTTTCTGCAAAAATAATGTACTTAAAAATTGACTGAACAACATTAAATGATTTCCTTCAAATCCCCATCACTGATGATGGGGATTTCCATTTATCGTATCACTGAAATTCCAGCATCTACCTTAATTTCTGTTCCATGAATGTAAGAAGCCTCTTCTGAAGCCAGGAACAGAACTGTATTCGCAATCTCTTCCGGCTCTCCCTGCCTTTTAAAAGGGATAGTGGGAATAATATCGTGAACGGCACTTTCAATCTGTTCTGCATTCAAACCTGTATTATTAAAAATATTGGTTTTGATATGTCCCGGACTGACCCCGTTGACCCGTATTCCTCTTTCCGTAAGCTCCACAGCGAAGGTCTTAATAAAAGACTGCACCGCTGATTTAGCAGCAGAATAAATTGAAAAATTAGGCATTGCAATCTCAGTGGCCACAGAAGTATTGAAAATGACTGAGCTTCCTTTGTCCATTAAAGGTAATAGTTGCTGTACCGTAAAGAAAGAACCTTTTACAAGCACGTTGAAAAGCTCATCAAAATGACCTTCATCCACATGCTCAATGGGAAAAAACTTTCCATAACCTGCATTAACGAAAAGCATATCGATAGTTTCTGCATATTTTCTTATCTCCTGTTGCAGATTCATAAGGTCTTTCATATTTCCTGCATCAGAAACAATCCCGGATGCTTGATCGCCCAGTTTGGTTAATGCTTTGCTAACCGTTTCTTCGCTTCGGCCTGTGATAATGGCACGTCCTCCTTCACCAATGAACTGCTGTGCTGTTGCGAATCCCATTCCATTAGTTCCTCCTGTGATCAGGGCTGTTTTGTTTTTAAATCTCTGCATTGTTTTTTTATTATAAATTCTCCTGCAAAGTTTCAAATAAAGAGTTTCATAAAAAATCCGATTCTTGTTGAAACAGAGAAACCAGGCTTGATTTTACTGTATTAATTTGTTTTTTCTAAAATTGGCATCAATTAAATCTATCAAAATTAAATTGTGCACAATTTAATTAATCCTACATTTGTATCAGAATTTAATCACCACCTTTAAAAGTGATGAAAACACAAAAAGTATAAATTTAAAATAATAGCAATGTCATTAATAGAAGACTTACAATGGAGACATGCCGTAAAAGCATATGATCCTTCAAAAAAAGTAACAGAAAAAGATCTTAACACTATTTTAGAAGCGGCAAGACTGGCTCCCACTTCATCAGGGCTGCAGCCATTCCGCGTTATCGTTGTAGAAAATCAGGAATTAAAAGAAAAGATGGTACAGGGTGCCCTAAACCCTGAAGTAATGAGAGACAGTTCCCATGTTTTAGTATTTGCTGCCTGGGACAGTTATTCTAACGAAAAAATCGATAAGGTTTACGATTATCACACCGATGTAAGAGATTTGCCAAGAGGTCGTTTCGGAAGCTATACTGATAAGATTAAAGAAATGTACGGAGCTCAGACTTCCGCAGAACATTTTGCCCATACTGCACGCCAGACTTATATTGCACTTGGCTTAGCTATGGCTCAGGCTGCAGAATTAAAGATCGATAGTACCCCTGCAGAAGGATTCAGTAATGAAATAGTGGATGAAATTCTTGGATTAAAAGAACTAGGATTAAAAAGTGTCAGCCTTTTATACCTTGGTTACAGGGATGAAGAAAAGGACTGGCTATCCACAATGAAAAAAGTAAGAGTTCCTATGGAGGAATTCATCATCAAAAAGTAATATATTTATTACCACTCTCAAGTTCAGCTTTATGGAAAATTCAAAATCACTACAATTAGAAAACCAGATCTGCTTTCCGCTTTATGTTATTGCCAAGGAGATCACAGGACTTTACCGTCCATTTCTTGACGAAATCGATATTACGTATCCGCAGTATCTGGTGATGATGGTATTATGGGAGAATGATGGTCTTGCAGTGAACCATATCGGAGAGAAACTGTTTCTGGACAGCGGAACTTTAACGCCTCTTCTGAAAAGGCTTGAGAGTAAGGGAATCATTTCCAGAAAGAGAAAAAAAGAGGATGAAAGAGTAGTTGAAGTATTTTTAACCGAAGCCGGAAAACAACTACAACAGAAAGCCTGTGAAATTCCCGGAAAAATACAGACTAAAATCGGGGTAGAAACAGAAGATCTGCTCCATCTCAAAGAAATCATCTTAAAAATATTAAACAAAATAGAAAATAAATGAAAACATTATATACAACCAAAGTAACAGCTCAAGGCGGAAGAAACGGTCATGTAAAAAGTGAAAACGGAGTTTTGGACCTTGAGGTAAGAATGCCTAAAGCTTTAGGTGGCGGCAATGATGACTTCGCTAATCCTGAAATGCTTTTTGCAGCCGGATATTCAGCCTGTTTTGACAGCGCTCTTAACAGGGTGATCAGCCTTTCAAAGGTGAAAACCGGTGAAACAACAGTTACAGCACAGATCAGTTTAGGTCAGCTGGAAAACGGAGGATTTGGTTTGGCTGCTGAACTGGATGTGAATATTCCGGGAGTTTCTATTGAAGAAGCACAAGAATTAACTGAAAAAGCGCACCAGATTTGCCCATATTCTAATGCGACGAGAGGTAATATGGAGGTGAAGCTTTCGGTGACGAATAACTAAGATTAGTTTCTTTTTTATAAAAAAATCTGTTTCTTTGGAGGCAGATTTTTTTATTTACCAATGGCAACCAACCCAATAAGCGTAGAAGCATTAACAGAAATAATATACAAATAGTATGGATAGTAATTTTTTAATTATTTTTCTATTAGCTCTGTGTATTTTATTAATTAAATACTACACTCCAAAAATAAAGGGATTAATTGGTGAGAATAAAGCCTCGAAAGCTTTAAAAAGGCTCAACAATGAAAAATACATTGTTCTGAATAATATTGAATTAAATATTAAAGGCTCCACTTCACAAATAGATCACATCATTGTTTCAGATTACGGGATATTTGTTATTGAAACTAAGAACTACAAAGGCTGGATTTTAGGCTATGAAAAAGACAAATTCTGGACTCAGGCTATTTATAAATACAGACGTAAGTTTTACAACCCTATTTTACAAAACCAAGGACATATTTATGCTTTAAAACATGTATTGAAAAATTATAAATATCTGAGATATTATTCAATAATTACCTTTACAAAAAGAGCAACGCTTAAAACCAAAACATATACCGATGTTGTTTATATAAACAGGTTAGTCAGAACAATAAAAAAATATGATTCGTATTATATTAACGAACACACTAAGAATGAAATTGTTGCAATAATTCTAACGGCAAAAACAAACAGCCGAAATAAAGATAAAAAACTCCAGGTTAATTCTGGTATGAATAAAAATACCTTATGCCCGAATTGTGGTGGAAATCTTATTGAGAGAAATGGTCAATATGGAACTTTTCTGGGCTGTAATAATTTTCCCAGATGTAAGTATACGAGAAATAAAAAGTAACAATTCTATTAAAACTGTATTGTAAAAATGAATAGTCATTTATGAAAACCCTTAAACGAACATTCAAAATATTTATTACCATTCTGCTTTTATGGTTATGTGGACATTTGATTTATATAATTGTTGACGGTTTGACAGACAAAAATATGCACGCAGATATTGCTGTGGTTTTAGGCAATACAGTCAATGAAGACGGAACACTTTCAGAAAGACTTGAAAAACGCATGGAATGTGGACTTAATCTTTATCGTTATGGACGAGTGAAAAAAATATTAGTCAGTGGCGGACTTGGAAAAGAAGGATTTTACGAAGGTGACAAAATGAAAGGGTATTTAATTAAAAACAAAGTACCTGACAGCGTTATAATTGTCGACAATTTTGGCAACAACACACTTGCAACCGTGAACAACACCCTTAAATTAAAAGACAGTTTACATTTTCAAAGTTTAATTGTCGTTTCTCAATATTTTCATTTGACAAGAACTAAAATGTTATTCAGAAAGCAACATTTTGAAAATGTAAGCAGTGTAAGTCCTCAATATTTTGAATTGAGAGACATATATTCGTTATTGAGAGAATTTGTGGCTTATTATATAGGATAAGATATTACAAATGACAAATTATCTCGTTGTAGAATCACTCCTTTTAAAAGCATCCACCTTTTTATAAGAATCATTTTTCTCCTTTTCTTTTTTATCAGAAATCAGGATTCCGAAAAGATGGTCGATTTCATGCTGGAAAATCACAGCCGTAAAACCTTCTACAATCTCGGAATATTTCTGTCCTTTCAGATCAACATACTCTAACTGGATCACTTTGCTTCTGTAAAACTGATCTCTGAATTCTGGAATGGATAAATCTCCTTCCGGGCCGAGATTCTGTAATTCTGATCTCCACACAATCACAGGATTGATAAAGTATTCCAGAGGATTTCCTTCTTTATCAAAACGCTGTACCCAGATCACTTTTCTGTTGATCCCGACCTGTGGCGCCGCAATTCCCACTCCACCGTCTGTTGATAAAAGAGATTCTTTCATTCTCTTGACCAAAGTTGCGGTATTGGAATCAACCGGATCAATTTCTGTTGAAAGACTTAATAAGGTTTTATGCTGATGAGAATCTGTAGTCTGATAAATCGGTAATGCTGTAGTAATATCTCCCTGATTAATAATTGAGGTTTCGTTTGAAGTCAATTTTTGAGCATTCATGAAGCCGATAAAAAAGATAAACAGAAAAGATATTTTTTTCATTTTTATTATTTGTTATACAAAGATAGCTAATGTGTTTCAAACATATAATTGGGCTGAAGCCCTGTTTGGCTATTTTTATACATTAAACGGGCTAAAGCCCGTTTCTATTGAATTTTAAAAGAATCATTATATAGGTTATCATGAGTTATAATCTGAAAGGCTTCGACTCCGCTCAGCCTGACAACGCTAATACTAGTCACAATAGTATCGACTGTCAGGCTGAGCGGAGTCGAAGCCTCTATTTTGTTATAAAAAATCTGGTCATCAAAAAGAATCTAAGAATTTTAAAATGTTTTCGTCATATCAGCCGGAATGATCAGGTTGAAATCTGTCGGAATATATTCTTTCGCAGGTACTTTCAGCTCCGGATCTTCAGATTCAAAAACTGAGATCACCGCCATTTTAAGGGTCGGGTTTTTCTGTTTGATATACCAATAGATTCCACCGAATTCCTTACTGTGATAGTTTCCGTTGTAATGGATAAAAGTTTTCCCGGCCTGCATGCTCTTCAGGATAGATTCAGCCATGGTGGCATCTTTTGTAGCTTGGGCAGAAATGAAGTTCATCACTTTGGTTCCTTCGGCATGATCACCCATCATTGCCTTCATTTCCTGATACCCCGGCGTATCCAAAGTTACCTTGATCGGGAGCTGTGCAATGTATGCTTTCTCTTTATCACTTAATTTATTCAGAGATTCCAATCCTTCTTTTGCGGTCTGAGATGCATATCTCCTTGGAATATTGGTCGCGATAAAATTCAGTTTTTTAGTTTTGGCAAAATCAACCAGCGGTTTGTAATCTGTTGCATAATTATTCCACAATCTGGCAGAGTCTTTTAATGTTTTAGCATCAAAACTCCCATTCAGATACTTGTTCAGCTGCAATTGATTATCTCTTTCGAACATTTCTGCCCCTAAAATAATCTGTCCGTTTTTCTTTTGAAATAAACCTTCCGTCATTTTCAGCTGAAGCCAGTGATTGATAGAGCTGTTATGATTCTCCCCAAAGAAAACAACATCATATTCAGCCAGCTCTTTGATCAGCTTATCTGTTTTTACTTCCTTTCCTTTCTTGTCATAAAACTGGTAGGCTTTGAAATCCTGTCCGCTTAACGAACAAAAAACTGCCAGCAAAACGGCGATGAAAATATTTTTCATTTTTATTTTATTTAATCACGAATTGTACAAATGTTTCTTTCACAAATATCACAAATTTTCTGCTCTATCCTCTCATAAAAAGGACCGCCTTGAATTTAAAACAAAACGGTCCATTAAAAATCATCTAACTATTTATTTCACTAATTCTGCCACAAGATCTTTCCATTCCTGCAATTCAGGAATTCCAGGTTTTCTTTTCCCAAAGAACTGAACGATGAAATCCCCTTCTTTGTTGAACACTTCAATAGCCGTTACTTCCCCGTCTTCAGTAGGTTTTTTAACGATCCATGCCTCTGCAATTTTCGTAACATCCAAATGTAAGTTGAAATCCGGGTCCATGACATTGAACCACTGCTGGTGCCAAAGTGTTTTCTTCACGTTTCCTGTATGAATCTGGATAATTCCTCTGTTTCCAACGAATACCATGATCGGAATATTCTTTTCTGAAGCGTCTTCCAGAACATTCACCACTTTAGAATTATCAATTTTTTTAGCAAATCCTTCCGGAGCCAGTCTCAGTGCCTGGGTTCTGCTTACCCCGAATTTCCTTGTCATCATAAAGAAATCGTGGGTATCTTTTAATTCCGTCCACGCTTTTTTGAATCCTTCAGCATCAATCTCGGAATCAGCCTTTTCAGGAGCTTTTGGAGCCACAGCTTCAATAGTGAACACCTGGTTCTGGTCTTCTGCTCTGAATTTTTCTACAATGGCATCGAAAGCAGCTTCATCACTGTTTTTGGTCAGATAAATCTTATGAAGGGCAAGACCGTCTTTTCCGAAGAACTGAAGGCTTTTTTTGTCTCCCTCCACTACAGCAAACGCAGATTTCCAGTGGTTAAGGAATATTCTAAGATCGATATCCTCTCCTACGAAAAGCTGTGCATGAGGACTACTGAAATCACCGTTCTGGTAGATTCCTTTTCTTTCGTGCACACATTCGTCATTGCGGGTAAGCGCCATTACTTTACCTAACTGTTCTGCTTCGGTAAGGATAGCAGGAAATTCAGGTTTAAGTACCGTTACTCCTTCGCCTATGCTTGTTGCCAGTAGTTCTGCTTCACTTACGCTCAGCTGTGTTGCAGCATTTCTTATTCTTATATGTGGATTGTCTGCTTTCAGAGCTTCCCATTTTTCCTTTAAATCATTAACTAATGTGCTCATTATTTTATTTTTTTATGGTTAAAACTGTATAAATTCTATGGATGGTTTCGTTTCCTGATTTGCTTTGTATATCTTCTTCTTTTTCAGATATTTTCATTCTCTTGAAGTGGCTTTTGGAAACAAGCTGCTCCATTTCGCTGTTGCTGTACATGGTAAAATCATATTCTGTAAACGGCAGCGTTTCCATAAATTTTTTCTGTCCGAACGTAAGAACGAAAGTTCCGTCCTTCTTTAAAACTCTGTGGATCTCATTGAGAAACTCAACTGGTTCTTCCCAGAAATACACGGTATTGACAGTAAATATCTTATCAAAAGTTTTGTCTTCAAAAGGAAGTTTTGTTCCTTCATACAGCACAAAATCAGCCTGGCTTTCAAAGTCTTTGTTCAGCTTTCTGGCTTCATTATACATGGTTTCAGAAATATCTACTCCTGTATATTTCAGGTTTTGGGCTCTGCTTAAAATATTTTTAAGGTGTCCGGCATTGCCGTGTCCTATTTCAAGGATATGTTCATCATCTTCTATTAAAAGCGTTTTAATGCTTTCCAATGTCATGCTGATATTGGTAGCGTTCATCATCTCGCCGATCTCTATGCCTTTTTCTCCTTGTGGATTGGCGAGATTCTGCGCAAGGATTTTTAATTCATCTTTTTCCATGGTTATCCAAAAATGATCATTGGGTTATTGGTAATAGGATGTCCGCAAATGGTGCACGGGAAATTGTACGCCTGGCTGATCGTTTCAGCAGTAAATACTTCCTGTGGCGTTCCGTATGCGGAAACTTTTCCTGATTTCATTAATAAAATTTTATCTGCAAATTGTGCAGCAAGGTTCAGATCATGCAATACAACAATAGCACTGTTGGCCTTTTTAGTGAAATTCTTAATAATCTCTAAAGCTTTGTACTGATGTTTTATATCTAAATTATTCAAAGGCTCATCCAGAAATACCAGTTTGTGGGCAATCTCATTTTCCAGCTGGGCCATTACTCTTGAAAGATGGACACGCTGTTTTTCTCCTCCGGAGAGTGTATTATATTCTCTGTCTTTCAGGTGATAAACGTCTGTTTCGTACATCATTTTATTCATCGCCTCAAAATCTTCTTTACGTGGCTGTGAATCAAAGTAAGGATAACGTCCCATCATGACCACGTCTTTTACATCCAGAGGAATCTCGTTGGAATTATGCTGTGAAAATTTAGACTTATGCTGAGATAATACTTTCACTTCCCAGTCTGAAATGGATTTTTCCTTAAATAAAATCTCCTGTTTTCCCTGTTTTATTTCATTAGCCAAAACACTGAGAAGGCTTGACTTCCCGGCTCCGTTGGGACCTACAATCGCTAAGAATTCGCCATACCCTAAAGAGACATCAACGCCTTCAAGAATATGGAAATCCTTGTGAAGATAATTGATCTGATGCGCTTTTATCATTAGAGTGATTTTTTAAATTTAATTAAAATAGCGATAAAAATAGGTCCTCCGATCAGGGAGGTCAAAATACCGATGGGCAATTCTGATGGTGCCACAATGCTGCGGCTGAATGTATCAGCTATCAACAGTAAAACACTTCCCAAAACAGCTGACAACGGTAAAATGAAAACATAATTTGATTTAAATAAAAGTCTTAAAATATAAGGTACGATAAGACCTACAAAACCAATGGTTCCTGAAAATGCCACACAGGTTCCTATCATCAAAGAGGTAATAATCACAATCTGCTTTTTCAGTTTTTCAACGTTGATTCCTAAATGCTGGGCATCTCTTTCTCCTAACATCATCGCATTCAGGGCTTTTCCTTTTGGAAGCAAAATTGAGTAAGAAATAACAATCACTACAGCCAAAACAATATTCTTGGTCCAGGTGGCAGCGGCTAAACTTCCCATATTCCAGAACGTAAGATCTCTTAACTGTTCATCTTTTGATATATAAATAAGGAATCCTGTAATAGAAAAGCCGATGGATGTGATGGCCACACCGCTTAACAGCATCATGACAACATTGGTTTTTCCGGCGCTTGTGGAAATCCTGTACACCAGCATCATGGCTAATAAAGCACCTAAAAAAGCGGAAATACCAACCAGTGAAAACTGAACCACTTCAGGAAGATATTGTTTGAAATGCCCTCCTAAAACAATGGCAATTGCCGCAAGTAGTGTAGCTCCGGAAGTTAAACCTATTGCTTCACCGGTTGCTAACGGATTTTTAAACAACCCCTGCAGACTTGTCCCTGAAACAGCAAGCATACTTCCTACTAAAATGGCCATGACAATTCTGGATGCTCTTACCTCCCAAATCACATATTGATCGCTTAAAGATAAGCCCGGATCACCTTTTATATAGTGCCATAAAACTTTGAAGGCTGATGTTCCTCCAAAATCGTAGACTCCTGTATTAAGTGCCAGTACTGCTATAATAGCTAGCAGTACGGCACCTATAGTCAGATAAAAGTATAGTTTACTTTGTGTTCTCAATTAAAAGTTTGTTTAATGCTACTGCTGCTTCTCCCAGTCTAGGTCCGAAACCTGAAACCAATCCTCCGTCCATTGCAATGATCTTTTTGTTTTTACCTGCATTGGTCTGTGCTACGCCCGGCATTTTAAGAGCTCCTTCGTTTCCGCCGGCACCCTGAAGTCCTGTTTCAAAGAAGAATAAAATATCAGGATTAGCTTTTACAACAGCCTCTGGTGTCAATGGCTTGAAATCTTCAAAATCGTTCACAGCATTTTCTCCACCAGCAAGACCGATCAGAGAGGCCATAGGGGTATTTTTACCTGAAACCATCAGCATGTTTCCTCTTGCGTAGATGAACAATACTTTTGGCTTTTTAGCGATAGGCTGAATTTGTTTCAGATCAGCATCGATTTTATCGTTTAGTTTCTGATAATCTGTATTTCCTACTGCTTTGGCTACGTCAGCGATCAGTTTTTTAGTTCCTTCCACAGTGTATTCCTGTTTGAAAACCTCAGCTTTGATTCCTGAAGACTTGATTTTAGCCATCAATTCAGGGTTGATATCTTTTTCTGAAGCTAAAATCAAAGTTGGACTTACCGCCATAATCGGCTCGATTGTCATGGATCTTACGTGTCCAAGATCTTTGGCCGTCGTTTTCAACGTTGAGGGATAGGTGCTGGTAACATCTGTTCCTACAATTTCTTTCTCGTGACCCAGCGCGCTTACAATTTCTGTAATTCCACCGCTCAGGGTAACGATTTTGTTATTGGTTTTCGGAGCTTCAGAAGAGGTTTCTGTTGTATTTTCTTTTTTAGCATCTTCTGCTTTTTTGCATGAATATACTGCCATCAGAATGGAAGCTGCAAGGATTAATTTTTTCATGATATACTATTATTTGATTATTATAAAGGGTCAAATTCGAAATTGGTAGTGCCGCGGTGTCCGTCTTCGCTTTTCATGGTATTAAATCTTAACTTAAAGTAAAATCCTTCTGCATCTTTCAGGACAAAAAAGCGGTCTGCGTAAACATGAGGCTGTGGGTTATCTGTTGTTCCCGTAGTGGTTCTCCATTTATCCCCAAGAGCCCTCTGATCATTAAATATAAACTTTGACTGATCCACATCTCCTAATTTAAATGAATTGTAAGCCTGATCAAGATTCCCTGCCGCAGTTACCTGGTATACTCCTACTCCGTTAAGGGTATTTGTTACCACAAAATCCGCAAAGAAATAACTTCCGGCACTTACACCGGGCGCTGTAAACACTTCATTGGTAAACGTGGTAAAACCAAGGTCCCAATTTTTTTTCTTAGGCTGAATTTTCACAGCTGTACCTGTATTAAAACTGAAAAAAGTAAAATTATAATCTGTATCCTTTGGTACAAAATATTCACTGTAACTTGCTGTATTTCCTACATCAGCGTAACGTATTTTATATCCGTTCAGGGCTCTGAAAATCTGAATTTTTTTCCAGCCTCTGGCCGCACCGGATAAACTAACTGAGCCTGGCCCGATATTATCAGAAGACGGAATATCTCTTCCAAGGTTTAACAGATACACAGGATTTTCTGCATCATTTTCCTTAATAGGTTCAATTCCTGAGGTCTGGGTAAGGAAATTGCCGTCCGGATGATCAATGTATTGCATATTGGCCGGATCAAATGTCCCAACCATTATGCTTCCTTTAAGGGTGGCAACGTCGGCTTCTGTTACTGTTTTAATATCCGTTTTATTAGGTACTTTTGCCACTGTCATAGCAAGAGAACTGTTGATCACTACATGAAATCCATCTCCGGTATAGAAACCAAGATCCCAGTCTGTTCTTTTATTGATAGAAGGCTTTTCATAATCACTTAAGTCTATCCAGACCTGATTGGGTTCGGTAGCGCCTCCTACCTTTACTTCTACTACAGATCCGGTAATTGGCGGTGCCGGAACAGGATCTTCATCAGCAGAAACACAGGACTGTAAAGCAACAGCTGAGAAAAGGGCGAATATTTTTAAATAGTTCATAAGGGTAGCTTTTTAAAATTGATAGATTAATCTCGCGAAATAGCTTCTTCCGTAATACAGATTAAGACGGTCAGTCGCTCCGTTATGGGCAGTTCCGGCAGTAGCGGTTGTATTAATAGTCGTTACGTCAAATATATTTTTCACTCCTACAGAAAGTTCCATATGATCTTTCCAGAAAGGCTGGCTTACAATAAAGTCCATCATATGAAAATCATCTGTTTTTCCCAGTCTGAAGCCTGTACCTTCACTTTCCAGCACATAATTTCTTCCCGGACCGGTATATTTATAGTAAAGGGCAAAACCCGTTTTGGTATTTTTCAATTTATAATTTGCCGACGCTCCTGCCTGAACAAGGTATTGGTAATCTGTAGGTGATGTATGATTTAATGAATTCAGGGATACTGAAGTTCCGCTTACAGATCCTCTTAAGGATAAGGCCAGCTGGTCTTTTTTAAAGTCTATATTGGCAGAGAACAGCATATTTCTGTACTTGTCCATATTCATATACTTGTAGGTAGAAGGATCTTTTACGAGTACCATTTCTATTCTGTCCCGTACGTCCAGATATAATGCATTAACACTGTACCCAATTTTCCAGTCGTTTGCTGAAAAATTCTGGTCCCAGAAAGCGCCTGCTGAAAAGCCTTTTTCAGGATTCAGATCAGGGTTTCCCTGTACATCGTGATTGATATTCACGAAATACGTATAAAGCTCATCGTAGGTAGGGAAACGGTTTGCAGTACCTGCCACAGCCCTTAAATTGGAATTTTCAGAAGTTTTATATCTTGCTGAAAGTGAGTAATTAAACTGGTTGTCAAAATTTTCACTGACGGATAGTCTTGCACCCGGCCTTACAGAAAATCTATCTGAGATATTCCATTCTGCAGAAAGGAAGTTGGAATAGGTAAAAATCTTTCTTTTTACCGCCTCACCAAAAAAATCTCCGGCAATGAGCGCTGCATATCCATTGGTATAATCCAATTCGTATCCAAGCTGAAAATCGAATGTCTTATTATTGAGAAAATTACTGAACATTCCTCTTGAATAGATGACATCTGTCTTGTAATAAGATCTGTCTTCTCTGCTGATCCTGACAGATCTGTTGGGAATATCATAGTTATAGTCATGGTATTTTCTATCCTGGTTCTGGTAAGAAAAATCTCCCATATAGCGGATATTCCCAATATTAGTCTGAATATTAAACTGATGGGCCCATCGTTTGGTATTATATTCCCGGTCTATACTTTCGTAAAGTGCACCGCCCATTCCATCGTTCAGGGGAATCCTGTTAACTTCCGGATTGTAGAAATTGAATTTTTCGTACAGGTAAGACAGTTTGTAGTAGAAAGACGTTTTATTTTTTGAATACCGTATTAATGCAGAGGCATCGTACTGATCTTTAGGGTTCCATTCAAAGCCTCTTTTATTATCTCTTTCAAAATATTTATAACCTTTGCTCTCCCCTTCATAGCCCATAAACTGGTTATGATTAAAGCTGATATTGGCAAACCAGTTATTATCAATATTATAGTCTACATTAAGGTTCTGAATATGCCTTCCGTTTCCTTTTTTCTTCAGGTCGTAATTATCCCTTACGGTTTCTTCCTGCAGAGAAGCTCTTACACTTACCTTTTTTGTATTGCTTTTTTTGGTGATAATATTGATAACTCCGGCTACTGCTCCGTTACCATATTCCACTCCCATGCTTCCCTTTACCACTTCAATTCTCTCTACATTATTCAGTGAAAGTTTCGTAAGGTCAATATTACTTCCTAATCCTGTATCACCTACTACAGGGATATTGTCTATCAGTACTTTTACATAATTGCCATCAAGCCCCATCATATTGGCCGTAGAGTTTCCCGAACGGGTGTCCGGAGTAATCTGGATATTAAGACTTTGATTTAAAACATCTGCAACATTGGTAGCAGCCATATTTTTTATCTGCTGGGCATCTATAACTTCAACTTTATATATTGATTTATTGATAGACTGCTGCGTGTACTGTCCTGTAATGACAACTTCCTCTATTTTATTTTTATTAAGAGAATCTTTTTCTTGTGCAGTCATCCAAAAGGCAATGGACAATGATAGAACGGAAAGCACTTTCTTCTTCATAAAGCAAAAATTTTGGCAAATATAATGCTTTATTTAGAATAGTTAAAAATAAATACTTATTTTTGTGGAATAATTCTAAATAAAAATAACGTTATGAAATTAAAACTACTTTTAGGAACATTAATGTTTACGGCTGCTACAGCGCATGCACAAGTAGCGACGCTTAATGAAAATTTCAACAACTTTACTATTGGAACGACTACTTTTCCTCAAAATGGATGGTCTGCTGTGGTTGCCCCTATAACAGGAGCATTTCCTCCGGCATCCCCTAGAATGATTGTAGCAGCCCTTGAAAACGACAATACACAGAGGTTTATCCAGTCTTATGCCGGCAATAATGCGACAGCTCCTTCATATCTTATTACGCCTATGATTGAGAATCTTACAGGAGACCGTGTTTTAAAATTTAAAACTACATTAGTATCCCCATCGCCAGGGCCTGGAACAATCCAGATCGGATTAGCGACAAGCGCCAGCGATATGTCGACTTTTGTGGGGGTAGGAAATCCTATCAACGTAACTACAATTGGAGTGGTTCAAAACATAAGTATTAATATTCCTTCAACTACAGGTTCTTATATTGTATTTAAATTCACTCCAAGCGCTGCCCATGTTGCGATACAAATAGATGATGTGGTGTACAACTCTTCTACTACTCTAGGGGTTAGCGATACTGCCCAATCTAAAGAAAACTTCAGGTTTACCGTTAATACTGACCAAACTGCATTGGAATTTGTTACCAAAACGGAACTAAAAAAGATTGAGATTTATTCTGCTGCAGGACAAAAAACAGCCGAAGGACAATTAAAAGGACAGAGATTTGATATCAGCGGACTTCAGACCGGTGTTTACTACATGCTGGTAGAAACTGCAGAAGGCTCCGTAGTGAAATCCAAGTTCATCAAGAAATAAGGTTTTATTATTATTAGACTAGTATGATGCCTTTGAAGCCGGCGGGAAGTATTTCCGGCCGGTTCTTTTTTGTAGCAAACCCGTTATTTTCACAGAATAATAGCTGTAAAACAAGATATAAATCATGTTTTTATTTAGAATGATTAAAAATAATTATCTACTTTTGTGGAATAATTCTAAATAATAATTTAAAAATAAGTTATGAAAACAAAACTATTATTGGCTTCGGTACTGGCTCTTTCTGTTCAACAGACTGTTTTGGCACAAACTGATGCATTAGGATACACGCAGGCAAATATGACGATGGGACCTTCCTACCAGAATCGTGTGTTTTTTAATCTTGCAAATGGTAATATGGTTTCTCAGCCGGCAAATACCTGGGATGTCGCTTTTTACAGAAATTCCAATTTTGCATTCGGTTCAAGAGTTAACGATGCTCTGAATATTGAAGTGTATACAGCTTCTACCAACCTGGCAGACTGGGATACTATTAATATCAACAATATCGCAAACTGGGGTGAGCCTCTATACAACCCTGACCAAACGACTGATATCAGCCAGGGAGCTTTTGAGCAGGGGCCCGTTACATCCCCTAATCCTAACATTCCATCAACAGGTTGGGGAGTTTACAATTCTTTAACTCATCACATTGAAGGAAAGGCTATTTTTGTCTTAAAATATACCACATCCAATACTTATGTGAAATTTGCCATTGAAGATGCTTTTGGTGGATATACCTTCAAATATTCCAAATGGAACGGAACTGCCTGGGGGCCTACTGAGACAAGAACTCTAGCCAACGGATCGGATGATGCCTATTTCAATTACTTCTCATTTACTACAGGTGCAAAAGTTCCTAATATGGAGCCCTCTAAAAGTGCATGGGACTTTATGTTTACGAAGTATTACACTTTCTATAACAATATGATGATGTATCCGCTTACAGGAGCCATCCAGGGGCCTAGTGTAAAAGTAGCAAAGGTACAGCCTGAAACACAGGAAACAGCTGCTTTCTCCACACCTGCTGATACCAATTTCTCTTCTAACATTACCACAATAGGTCATTCATGGAAGGGGATCGGAAACGTTTACAATAATGTGGTGTATTACGTGAAAAAAGGTAATGACTATTACAGGATGTATTTCACAACCAACGGAGGTGCTTCTACCGGAGATATGTATTTTAAATACAAAAAAATCACAGCTACTTTGGGAATAACGGAAGTGAGCAAAAAAGCATCTTTCGGGATCTATCCCAACCCTACAACAGCGGACAAAAAGGTGACTATACTTTTTGATGTAAAAGAAAAGGCCAATAATAAGGGAAGCATCGAGGTTTATGATCTTACAGGAAAAAAAGTACACACTGCTGAACTGACCAACCAGACGGGTTTTTACAAGCAGGATCTGAACTTATCCCATCTTACTGCAGGAAATTATTTAGTAAAAATCACTTTCGGAGGCAGTACGGAAACGAAAAAACTTATCGTAAAATAACTCAAAATTTTAATACTTTCTATTTTTTCTAATCAAAAGGCGGCTTCAGTATTCTGAGACCGCCTTTTATATGTTTTTTTAATTCAAAGATTGAAAGATTAAAATATTAAAAGACTACAATTTCTGTAACCCTGAATCTTTCAATTTTTAAATGCTTGAATGTTTAAATCTTTAAAATCAATAAATCTTAAACCCTTTATATACTTCTGCAGAGCTTTCCATGATTTTTGAAGCATCTTTGCGGAAATCCAGAAGATGATCCTGCCCGTTGTGTCTGTTGTGATGATCAACACTTTCCCACAACTCGATCAGGAAGAAGGTTCCTTTGTTATCTTTGTCTTCAATAAGATCGTACTGAAGGCATCCTTCTTCTTTTCTGGTCTCTTTTACAAGGTTCTGAAACAGTTCCACAGCGTCCATCAGGTAGTTTTCGTTAAACTTAAAAAGCGCTACTATATGCAAATTCATGTTCTAATATTTAGGGTGTAAAAGTAGAATATTTTCAAAGCTAAACATGTTTTTGAGGCATTTATTTTTTTGCAAAGCACATAAATTTTACTTGAAAACTGATTTATAAATAGTTATGGAGCTCATTACAATAACAAGGATTCCGATAATCAGAAACATTTTTTTAACGGGAAGTTTTGCTGTAAGCATCGCAGAAAAAGGAGCGGTGATAATCCCTCCTATCAGAAGACCAAGAATAATATTCCAGTGCTGTATCCCAAGGGTAAAAAAGAAAGTCACGGCAGCAGTAATCGTCAGGATAAATTTGGCAACGGTAGAACTTCCAACCGCAAATCTGGGTGTAAAAGCATTTTTAATAAGGGTTCCCGTAACCAGCGGCCCCCAGCCTCCTCCTGCAAACGAATCTATAAAACCTCCGATCACGCCAAGCCTTGTCAGATTGGTTTTTCTTTTCATTGCCCTGTTCTGCTTATCTTTAAATGCATTGGACAGGATCTGAATACCGAGGTAAAGAGTATAGAAAGCAATAAGTGTTTTTGTAATTTTGGCATAATATTCACCTAAATAGGTCAGACTTACCGCCCCAATAATAGCTCCTATAACTGCCGGAACAGCAAGTTTCTTCACTAAACTTTTACTCACATTTTTGAGCTTGATATGGCTTAAGCTTCCCGCAGCTGTGGTAAAACTTTCAGCGGAATGAATACTGGCACTTACGATATGAGGCGGAATATTCAGGAATAAGAGCGTTGTCGTACAGATCACGCCATACCCCATTCCCATTGATCCGGCTACAATCTCAGCAAATACACCGACCAGCATCATCCAATAAAAAATATAATTGTCTTTGGCAAGAACATTCAGCAGCTCATCCAGATAACCCATTTCATACATGGATAAAATAGTGATCAGCAATACTGCAGCCGTAATAAAGAATATATTGAGTCTTATCTGGATTTTTCTTGAAATTATCATAGTACAATATCATTACAGCTCCTGGTCTACCGTTTCATTCAGAGATTTGTATCATCTGTATTCCAGAATCTAAAAACTGAAATAAAGCGGTATTCTTGTGATTAAAGCATTTGGCTTACTGCAAATATCAAATAAAAATATTATCCTACCAAATAAGTAGACTAATTATTCAAAAAAAGGACCGGGTTAGTCAACCAGATCCATCAAAGTTTTTTTCTCAAGAATATTCAGAGAGGCATCCCGGACTTCTATAAGTACATCATGCAGTCCGCAATGCTCTTCATTGCAGTCTTCACATTTTTCATAGAAATTTAAGCTGACGCACGGCAGCATGGCAATAGGCCCGTTTACGAGACGGATGATCTTTGCCAGTTTTACATTTTCAGGATTTCCTTTTAAAAAGTACCCTCCTCCTTTTCCTTTTTTACTGTCAAGGATATCCGCTTTTTTCAATTCCAGCAGAATATTTTCTAAAAACTTCAAAGGGATCTTCTTATGTTCCGCAATTTCGGAAATAAGGACCGGGCCATCATTCCTTTTTTCTACAAGGTATGAAAGCGCTTTAAAAGCATATTGGGATTTTTTTGAAAGCATTACAGCAAAAATAAGAAAATAGTTTGAATTAGATAAATGGAGAATGATGATCGTAAAAGTTAATTTCTCTAATTGATACATTAACTTTCATAACGTTGTTCCTTTCCCATTAAATTCTTAAGTTTGCTCATATGTTCAGTAAGCAAGAAGCACAACAGTTAAAAAAGGAGTTTTGGACAGCTTTTGGAAAATCTTTTCCAAGAAAATGGATTTTGTATGATACCAAGATCAAGGATTTGTCATTTAAGTTTTATGCCGACAACAAAAAAGCAGCAGTTTCATTGGATATAGAAATGAAAGACGAGATCTTCCGGAATGCTTATTATGAAAAGATATGGTCTCTGGAAGACATCCTGAAAGATTTTATAGGCGACTTTCAAAAGGAAGAGCATTTTACCCTTGATAACGGAAAAATGATCAGCAAAATCTGGGTTGAAAAACATAACGTTTCTATATTCAATAAAAATACATGGCAGGAAACTTTTGAATTTTTCCGGGAAAAAATGGATGGTTTTGAAAGGTTTTATTATGAATATGAGGATTTTATAAAGGATGTTTAAGTTCAGACATAATGCCGACACTAATCATCCTCATATAAATAGTTTTGTATTATTGATAAGAATATTTGCTATAGCTCAATACAATTTTTTGCATCTGCTGTTCGCAATTTCTTAACAAAAAATTCTTATTATAAAAGCCCAGATATAATTCTGTAATTCTCTGATTTTAAATATATTTGCACTTACAAAAACTAACCCATGAAAACAGAATACAGAGATGAGAATTTCAAGCTCAAAGACCATTCGCATGCCTGTGAAGAAAACTCAGATGATACAGGCATTTTTATCTTACCCAAACCCTAACAATAAGCAACCTCATTCTGACCGCTTCCTTGTGCCCTCCTGGTATATGAATAAAGAAATTGTGAAATTATAAGAAACATTACGGAATATAAAAAATGGCCCTGAAAATGCAGTACTATAAATCTGCATCAATAAATTTTAAATTATTTATCATCAATATAATAAGGATTAAAAACTGCAAAAACCAATACACTGATAACACAACATATATTAACTACTAACCATGAAAAAAGTATATAAAAACATTTTTGGAGAAGTGATTTCAAAAGCAAAAGCTGAGAAACTGGACGATTATCATTTATATTATTATGAAAAAGATTCCGAGATCCTGAAAGAAATTGAGTTTCTCACTGAGGATGAGATATACAACATTAATTATTTTATGAGTCACGATGAGGATGAAGAGCAGATTATCAATTATCTGAAAGAGAAATCTGACCTTTTCGATATTGAAGAGAGGGAATTTGCCGGAGACTTCATCATTGCCACCAACAAAATATATTCATTAACCGTAGATGAAAAGCCTTTGATCTCAAAAACGGTTTTTTATCACGATGATCCTGAAAATTTTATCTGTTCCCAGATCCTGGACACTGAAACATTGAAACCTATCCCGGAAAGAACAACAAAATGCTGGTATACTTCTGATGAAAACGGCGAAAAATATGCTGCTATAGAGTTCAGTTATCAGGAAGACGGAAAACTTGAACTTGCTATAGATAAAACACCTAACCCTGATAATGACCTGGAATGGGAACATTATGAATACTCTACTTTTAAGGATCTGCAGAATAAAATTCCAACTGATATAGCCTATTATAAGACCGCCCGTCTGCTTCCTGAGCCTGTAGAGCAAGAATAATAAAATCTTTATTGCATCAAAAATCAAACAACCGTTTACATTTTTTCGTATTTTTTAATAAAATAAAAATGTCGGGTTTAACAGTGTTATACAATACTTTTAAACTCTTCATCATGATCAAATATTAATATCAATTACCAATCACAATGGAAGAGAATTCGTTTATATTTACTGATGGACAGGATCCTAAAATGATCGAAGCATATGAAAGAGCAAGAGAAACTTTTAAATATTTCTGGCGGGAACAGTCCTGGGAAAACAGAAGAATTATTCCCGGTCTTAACCTTGCCTGCGTAAAGGCAGCATTCAGTGAAGAAGATCCTGAAACAGGAGAAAATACGGTAGAACACATGTGGATCAACGAGATTGATTTTGACGGTGATACGGTAAGTGGATTCCTGATTAACAATCCCAACAACCTTACCAACATCCAGGCCGGAGATTATTTTGAGATTCCACTGAATGAGATCAGCGACTGGCTTTTTGCCATCACTCCTACTGCTAAGAAGCCCAAAGGACTCTCCAAACTATTTTCTTCACCCGCCAATCCTTTACCAAAAGCCTATGGCGGATTTACCATTCATAAAATGCGAGCTGATATGCCTGAAGATGAAAGAAAAGAGCACGACGACGCATGGCAGCTTGATTTCGGAGACTTCAATGATATAGAGGTAGTGAATGAACAGAAGGAAAAACCAGAAAATCTTATAGAGCATCCGATGAGTAAAAATATGGAAGGAGAATTCCTAAAGTTCCTTCAGGAATACCCCGACGAACTTACCAACAAAGATGAAAATGGACTTACTCTTCTCCATAGAGAGGCCATCGCCGGAAATCTTACCTCTGTAAAAATTATATTGGGAGCCGGTGCAGATAAAAATATAAAATCTAACAACGGAAAAACCGCTCTGGACTATGTGAAACATCTGAAGTGGGAACATATTATTCCGGTTCTGGAAGGTTAGTATAATTTATTAAATATTTCATAATATAAAAGAGAAGCCTTTAGGTTTCTCTTTTCTGATTTAATTATTATACGTCATGTTCTGTCGTTCTCCGAAAGTACCTTTACTTTTATAAAATGAATATAACATTATAAAAACACCCACAAGTGATATTATTCATATTAAATCTCAGTAATGAGACTTTTTGTGAGCGTTAAAAATGTTAAATTTGCAAAAATTATAAGAACTAATATCACAAATAGATGAGAAAACTCTACATGAGTGCATTTATGATATGCACAATCTTGGGCCTGTCGGCCCAGGAAGTATTATGGCAGAAAGACATCAAATCCTCTACCCAGGATTTCTTAAGCCAGGTAACTACAACAATAGATCAGCAGTATCTCATTACAGGAAGCTCCATTCGGAGTAGTAAACTTCAAACAGAAGCTGGTAAGCAAAACAACGGTTACGATTTCCATTTAGTAAAGCTTAACCAACAAGGCGAAGAGGTCTGGGAAAAATATTTCTCGGGAAACAACCATGATTACCTGTCCGCATCTGTAGCCACTCAAGAAGGAGGATTTCTTATAGCAGGAACATCCTATTCAGGGAAGGGTCTGGATAAGAAAGACGAATCAAAAGGTGGATCGGACCTATGGTTGATAAGGCTCAACGAATTCGGAGACGAACTGTGGCAGAAAACTTTAGGATCAGCATCGGATGAAGAAGCGAGATCAGTTATTCAGACTACAGATTTAGGATTCTTCTTAGCAGGAAATGTTCAAAACTCAGCTAAAGGTTATGGTTCCAAAGATATTTTAATTGTAAAACTCGATAAAGATGGAAAAGAACTCTCTCAGTCTATTTTAGGAGGAAAAGGTCTTGATGAAGTAGAGAAAATGATTCCCACTAAAGATGGTGGTGCCTTGCTAGGCATCTATTCCAGAAGTACTATAGGCGGATCAAAGAAAACCGAAAATTTTGGTGAAGGAGATTACTGGGTGATCAAGCTTGATAAAACCGGAAAAACAGAATGGGAAAAGAGCTTTGGGGGCAAAGCAGATGATCATCTAAGAACACTCGCTTTAACCTCTTCAGGTTATTTAATTGGCGGGGAATCTAGATCTGAGAGGTCAGGAAATAAAAGCGTAGGCATAGAAGAAGGAACAGATTTGTGGCTGATCTCTTTAAACGAAAGAGGTGAAGAAATCTGGCAAAAATCCTACAATTTTGGGAACAGAGATATTCTGATGGGAACGAGTGTAATCCAGAGTCAAGATTCAATAGCCAAGAACCAAGATGTCACAAAAGGAATTCTTTTGGGAGGTTATACCCAGGCAAAAGGAAGGATTGAAGCAGATGATGAAACCTTCTGGATGCTTTATCTCAATACTGATGGAAACGAGCAGTGGAGAAAACACATAAAAGGAGAATCCAGGAAAAGAGAAGAAAGACTCTCTGATATAAAACTGAATAGAGACGGCTCAATCATTTTAGCAGGAACCAGTGCAGAAGAACTTGGAAAAGAGAACTGGAAGATTGTGAAGCTGGGAGATAAACAGCTTGATCAGCTGATTGAAAAACAGGATATTAAAATCTATCCGAATCCTGTTTCAGATTATGCATATGTAGAAATTGGTTTTGATTTTAAAGAAGCTGATATTACTTTGTACGATATGGGCGGGAGACAGCTTCAGAGTTTGAAAACTAAGAATAAGATTACTAAAATTAATACTCAGAATTTGATACAGGGAGCTTATCTGGTGACAATAAAAACGGATACAAATAAAACAGCAAGTGCAAAACTAATTAAGAAATAAAATACTGATGAGAAAAATACTTTTTTTATTGTTTATCCCATTAATAATCGTAAATGCCCAGGACAAATATACTCCTATAAACCTAAAATCTCCACAAAGTTATGAGATGGAAAGATTCGGTAATATCCCCGTCAATCTTTATGCAGGAGCAATTGATGCTAATATTCCTTTGTTTTCAACTGATATTCCCGGCGTCGGAGATGTATTTAATATGAATCTGGCTTATAACTCTTCAGGATTTATGCCTGCCAAAAAGTCTAATTATGTTGGGCTGAATTGGTTTTTGAATTATGGAGGAGCTATTACCCGCGAAATTAATTATAAGGGAGATGATGACCGCATTTATCCCGGTGATTTATCAGGTCCTTCTACAAGAGCTGGATATCTGACAACAGCACGTTTAGCAGTAGGATCAGGTCTAACTAGTGAAGATATTTTAAACGGAAATTATCCTAATCGGGAATCTGAGGGATGGCTACCTTATTTCAGTCTCCAGAACACGTTTGGGGAACTTGCTCCAGATAAGTTTAACTTTAATTTTATGGGTATATCAGGTTACTTCTATATAGGGTTTGATTTGAAACCCGTTATAGTATCCAATGATACTAATTTAAAAATTGACATTACGGGTATTCCTTCACAGTATAAAACAAATTGTGAGCCAGACAATTCACAAATCATTATTACCGATGGAAAAGGAAATAAATACTATTTCGGAGGAAGCTCAGACAATCTGGAGATATCTTATAATTTAGGTGTAATGGGATCTACACCCCCTTCTTCACAGACCCCATCTTTTAATATTATGGGTTGGTATCTTACTAAAGTTGAATATAGCAATGGCCGATTTATCGTTATAGAAAATAAGAAATACCTGAATGGTTTTTATGATTTAGATAGTTCGTCTTTTTGCCACAGCAATACATATCCCCCCTCTGACGGTCTGAGTTCCAATGGTATTAATGAAAAATTTTTCGACCTAAATTTTTACATTTTCGGACATTATCCCTATTTATACCGTGAGCAGCCATGGGCAAACAATATGATCACCCATCCTATTCATTATGGTCCCATAGCGAATAATGTTTCAAAATATCAGATGAATATGGTAAAAAAAGTATATCCTGATAAAATCATTGTAGATAGTGTCGCTACCATTAAATTTAACTATTCCGAATTTGACAAGTACAGTACAGGAACCGACTTTACAAAACCAAAATTTTACGGATACAAATCATATAAAGTAAGTGATATACAAGTTTACAATAATCAGCAAAAGAAAATAAAAAGTATAAGCTTCAGGTATAATCGGAATAAGGATTACTTCTTTCTTACATCCGTAACGGATAATGATAAGCAATACACCCTGGATTATTATAAGACCAATAATCTTCCCGAACAAACGACTTTGGGAGTAGATTATTGGGGATATTGGAACGGAAGATCTGAAGAGACCAACAAATTGATTCCTGACTATGCTTTCTATGCTGATACTAACCAAAATGTTGATTTTTTCGGAGATTCAAGGAACCCCAACACAGGTCTTTTTGATGTAGGACTTTTGAGAAAAATAAAATATCCTACTGGCGGGTACTCATCCTTTTACTATGAACCCCCTTCGTATTCCGAAACGATAGCAAGAGATGCATCTTCAAATTTTTACCAATATATCAAAATCCAATCGGGTATTACGGGAGGGGCAAGAATCAAAAAAATTATCGATTTTGACCGTGAAAAATATATAACTCGAGATTTCAAATATATTAAAGATTTTAAAAATTCAGCTTCAGTTACAAGTAGTGGAATCAATAACTCTTTCTTTTCCTATGTTATGGTTAAGTACAAGGATGAAGACCTGAACCTCGCAGTTTCAGGTAACGATAAATGGCTGGTCGAAAATTCTTCAAGCATGACTCCAAATACTTTTAGCTCAACTCCTGTAAATTATTCGGAAGTTAGTGAGCTGGTCAATAATAAGCTTCAAAAAAAATATTTTTTCTCTGATCTTAGAAAAGAACCTGATGGATTCGTTGACAGACAACAGCCGTTTTATACTAATCCATATCTTCCTAATGAGATGGCAAAAAATTTAGATATGCCCTATACTGACTATGGAAATTACAGGGGTAGATTATTAAAGACGGTTTATTTTGGAGAGAATGGCGATTCTCTGAAAGTTGTAAAAAATATTTATACCAAACTAAAATTAAACTCAAAAGATCCTTTTGTTACTACTACAAAATTTAACTTCTTAATGGATCGTTTTTATAAAATAAAATTGAATCAACAATTGCTATCCTCTACCATCACCACCGACTATTTAAACGGTACTGCAGTAGAAGAGCGAAATGAATTCCAGTATAACACCATAGGAAACAATAATCTTCTGTCACAAGAATCTACTTCTGCCGATATGACAAAAGTAAAATCTTCTTATAAGTATGCATCAGATATAGCAGGATCCGGAGATTTTATTCAGCGAAATATGATAGGTATTCCTTTGCAGACAACTACTTATAAAAACAATAATCCGTTTTCTAAAACAAATAATCAGTATGCTTTAAACGCTGCCGGCAGATTACTTCCGAAACAAATTCAATCAGTTATACTCGGTACGATTGATACGGCTACGGAAAATATAGAAAACGAAATAACCTATGACCAATATGATGCGAAAGGCAATCTGCTTCAATATACCACAAAATCAGGAACCACTTCACTTATATGGGGGTATGATGAGACTTTGCCTATCGCAAAAATCGAGGGAATTTCTTATGGTTCTTTGATGGCACTTCCGGCTATATCGGCTGCTGTTTCCGATTTGCAGACCAAGTCCATAGCTGATGTGGATGAAATGACAGAACAGACCTTTATAAATGCTTTGGATAATTTCAGAAAGAATCAATCTATAGCGAGTTATCTTGTTACGACATATACGTATAATCCATTAATAGGAATTACAAGCATTACTTCCCCTGGGGGACTACGTAATCTATATAAATATGAAGTTGACAGCAACAGGCTCGAAAAAATCGCTACTAAGGATAATGAAATTATAAAAGAATTTAAAAATCATTTTGCACAACCTACTGCCGGGATTTATTATAGTGAAGAGAAAATCATGTATTATACCAAACAGAACTGCCCTGCAGGTTCTATGGGAGATCAATATCTGTATGTTGTTCCTGAGGAAAAGTACAGTTCAACTATTGATCTGGCAGATGCGAATCAAAAGGCTTTCAATGATTTAATCACCAATGGACAAGCACAAGCAAACCTATTCGGAGCATGTATTCCTGATGCATGTGGATTCAGTTCTACAGGAACTATCCAATACTTATCCGGTTCAATTACAAAAATATCATCTACCACTTCAAAAGCCAGTTTTAATTTTTTATTTCCTTATCAGGATAATGTGTTGCTTAATCAGTTAACCACCGGATTGGTAATTGGAAAGATTACAGGAAGCTGTGTCCCGACAGTCATTAAAAATTTAACTGATATACCGGAACTGAACAGAAGATGGGCAGTAACCATAAATACTTTGGGAGAGGTAACCCTGAAATATCAAGGTAATACAGGCGGAACAGCATCGGCAAATGTAGATTTAATATTTACCTATTAATTAACAATCGCTAAAACAACACTCATTAAATGCAAAAGATATTAATCCCGATCGGAGCTTTGCTCGTCACGAGTTTAGCCCATGCACAGCTTTCATCTACAGAAAACTATGTTTATTCCAAAACCTATTTAGACTATAACGGAACTACCCCTACTAAAACCTCCGAAACCGTTCAGTATTTTGACGGACTCGGAAGACCAAAACAAATCGTTAATGTCAAAGCCTCACCACTGGGAAGAGACATTGTCACCCACATAGAACATGATCAATTCGGAAGAAAGGTAAAAGATTACTTACCCGTTCCACAATCTCAAACTTTAAATGGATCCATAGTTCCTACCCCTCTGGCCAATGCTACCCAGCCCGGAATTTATGGCTCGGAAAAGATCTATGCTGAGAAAATACTTGAAAACTCTCCGTTGGACAGAATCCAGCAGCAGATCCAGGTTGGAAATGACTGGACTGGGAAGCCCATAAATTTTGACTATGATGCCAATATAGATAGCGAAGTAAAGAGATATATTGCTACTTCCGCAGGTGCCACTTCTTCCGCTATAACATTATCAGGAACCTACGGAGCCAGCCAGCTGTATAAAAATACCATAACCGATGAAGACGGCAATAAAACCATAGAATTTAAAAACGGACAGGGACAGGTATTATTGGTCAGAAAAGTGGTAAGCAGTACAGAAAATGCTGACACTTACTATGTATATAATGAATACAACCAACTGGCTTTTGTGATTCCACCTAAGGCATCTGCCACTGCGGATCTCAACACAGTACTGGGGAGCTTATGCTATATGTACCGGTATGACGGGAGAAACAGGCTGGTGCTTAAAAAGCTCCCCGGAAAAGGCTGGGAATATATGGTCTATGATAAACAGGACAGGCTGATCATGACACAGGATGCTGTAATGGGAGCTCAAAAACAGTGGCTGTTTACCAAATATGACCAGTTTGGAAGAATAGCCTACACGGGAATATACACCAGTGCCCAGGCTTATGGTGTGGCAGGAAGAGCAGCAGAACAGGCCTTGGCAGATGCCAAAGGCAGTAACAATGTAACCAGAACCTCTACGGCAGGCTTTACCAACAGTGGATTGGATGTTTACTATGATAATGGTTCCTTCAGTTATCCAAGTTCTGTTACTAAACTATTAAGTGTTAACTACTATGACACCTATCCCACAGGCTCTCCAACAGTCACCAATGTATTTGCACAGGAGCTTTTGACAGATAACCCGTCCAATTCGCGAACCACTAAAGGAATGCTTACTGCTTCCTATGTCAAAAATATAGAAGATGACCAATGGACAAAGAACTTTATCTGGTATGATACCAAAGGAAGAAATATAGGCTCAAGAAGTAACAACCATTTGGGAGGATATACTGTCGTTAATCATAAGCTTGATTTTGCGGGAATGGTCCTTCAGACCAATACCTATCACAAAAGACTTAGCACAGATGCTGAAAAGGGCATCGCAGAAAAGTTCACCTATGATCACCAGAACAGACTTCTGACCCATACCCATCAGATAGGCAGCAACCCTGTTGAATATCTGGCTCAGAATAAGTATAATGAGCTTTCTCAGCTGGAGTCCAAAAAAGTCGGCGGAGTATCATTGGCGTCCCCTTTACAGACCATCGATTACAAGTACAATATCAGAGGTTGGATGACCAATATCAATGATCCGGCAAACTTAGGAACCGATTTGTTTGGATATAAAATTAATTACAACCAGGTTGAAGGACTGGAAGTTCCTGATGCTTCTGACACAGGACTCATGGTAAAACCCAAATACAATGGGAATATAGCTGAAGTATCTTGGAAAACACTAACTCAGGAAAATGAGCCTTTGAAAAGATATGGTTATGTGTATGATCCTATAAACAGGCTGACAGCAGGTTTTTATCAGAGCTCAGGAAATGAGACAGGAAGGGAATATTTTGAAAAGCTGGAATATGATCTTAATGGAAACATCACCCGATTAAAAAGATCAGAGGGATTACTGCCAGGCAGTACTACAGCACTGATGATAGACAATCTTAAATATGACTATGTTGGAAACCAACTTACAAAAGTTAGCGAAGAACAGATTGGAAACAGTAAAGGCTACCCCTATGTAGTAACTCCCACAATCATAGGGTATGATCTGAACGGAAACATGCTGAATCATAAAGATAAAGGCATTTCATCAATTCAGTATAATTATTTAAATTTACCCAAACAGATTACCCAGAATGCTCAGGTAACAAATTACGTATACAGAGCAGACGGTGTAAAAGTGAAAAAGCTCTTTGGAGATATAGAAACCAATTATCTGGACGGGTTTCAGTATAAATCTACAAGACCATCGGAGGAAGGTTCAGGAGGAGGCTTGACTCCGGAACCAGATCCTAATGAAGTTGCAACAATTAAACTCAGAATTATTCCTACATCAGAAGGCTACTATGATGTGCTAAGCAATTCGTATATCTATAATTTTACAGATCATTTAGGAAATGTTAGATTGAGTTATACTGACACTAATAAAGATGGAATTATACAGCCGAGGCAATACCGTGTACAGCAATGTGATGGACCTTGGGATCCTTGGAATCCACCCAACTGCATAGATTACTGGACGCCAGGTGAAATTGTAGAAGTAAACAATTATTATCCTTTTGGATTAATGCACAATTATACTGCTACTACTCAAAATGCTTATCAGTATAAGTATAATGGTAAGGAATTGCAGGAAACGGGAATGTATGATTATGGAGCGAGATTTTATATGCCGGATATTGGAAGATGGGGTGTTGTGGATCCATTGGCGGAAAAACATCCTGAATTAAATCCGATGATGTATGCCGCAAATAATCCTATAGTTTTTATAGATCCTGATGGTAGAGATTGGGGTATTACTCAAACCTATGATAAAAAAACAAATACAACCCATTATCAAATAACATTTACAGGAGCTGTTTTAAATAGTTCTTCAAATAAGAAAATTGATATGAAAAAATTTGCTAGTACTGTACAGTCACAAACCGAGGCTATTTTTAATAAAATAGATAATAATCCTAACATTACAGTTTCTGCAAATATAAATATTAGAACTATTGATGACAAAGAAGATCTTAAAAGTACGGATACACTAATTGAAATAAAAGATTCTTCCTCTAAAGAATTCGATGTTTATAAAGACAAAAAGACAGATGTTGTAGGAAGAGCTATGAATGGAAAAGAAATTTATGTAAATGAGAAATATATAAATGATTTAATGAGTGGAGAGAATAGCAAAACACTACCACATGAAATAGGACATACAGGAGGATTACAACACCCAGCCATGGCAACAAGAGAAACTCTGTTTGATTTACCTGAAACATTTTCAACACTTAAAAGTAATTTTATGATACAAGGAGCTATACGAAAACCTACTGGTTTGAATGTACATCAAATAAATAGAATGTATAGGTTATATAAGGCAGGTAAATTAAATAATAGAAAAATTGAACCTAGACTTGAAAAATGAAAAACATAATTTTAACACTATTTTTAATTGCTTTTTCTTGTAAAGAAAAAGATAATTTAACTGAAAAAAAAATATTTTTTTCAAATTTAACTGAACCACAAAAAAATATTTATATTGAGCTATTGTACTATTATCCAGCAAAAGATAAAAAGCAATCAAATTTTTATCTTGTAAAAGATATCCATACTAATGATACATTGTATGTTGTTGATAAAGATAGCCTTCCTGTATCTGATTTTATTAAGAATTATAATGGAATAGAAAACACAGCCATAGTCTTGAGAAAAGGAAAATTAAAAAATAAAAAAGAATATTTATTAAATGTTCCTTCAAATTATAATTTGAGTAATAAAAAACTGTACTTAGGGGAGCTTATCAGAATAATTGATTAATCCCCTGTTATAAGAAGTCTGGATCATGTTCCACATATTGATAATAAAAATAGCGTTAATTTCAACGCTATTTTTTTAATTAACTCTAAAAATAAAGGAATGATTATCACTGGTAATTTAAATCTTAAATCATTAGAAAGATGAAAAAAATCACTCTAATTATACTATTCTTATTTCTCTATTCTTGTAAAGAAAACAGCAATCAATTTTTTGTATCGGATGAAATATATACTATTATATTAGGAAGTATTCAGAAAGAAAATAAAGAAAATAAAAACTTAAATTTTTTTTACATTTTTACAAAACACGATACATTAGTTGTTTTAGCTACGTCAAGAGAAAATGAAGTTTTTCCTATTGATCGACTTAGTAAGTTAGGAGCATTTAAATATAAAGACAATAAAGTTATTATAGCAGAATCTTATAACCCCAAATATAATATTGTTAAAAAAAAGAATGCTCTTGATAATGATTTTATAAAGGATAAAAAAAATAGAGGGTCATTTGACGAGGATATTCAATACGGATATATTTATAAAATGATAACTCCTAACAATATCAATTTAATAAAGAAAGGAGAACTTAAAGAATTTTTTATTAAATAAAACAAAAGTATCTGCCCATATCTATATACGTGGTAGACTTGTATATGGGGAGTCAAAAAATGGCAACCAAATTAATCGTGTTATTACGAATGTAAGTACAAATTTAAACAGGTACAACATCAAACCATAATATAGGACAGGAAGTTTTAAATAAGTTTCATGGGATAGATGTTGAGAAAAAGGTTCAAAAGATAACAAACACTTATAACTTAGATAAGAAGAACCCTCCTAAAGGAGGGTTTTGTACTGTAAAAATGTTCTTGTTGTAGAAGAGGAAATAATATTTCTAAACCTATAATGACATTAACAAAAAAAGTTATAAATAATATACTAAATAGAAATGCAAAATAAACATTTAAAGCAATATTTTTTACTATCGTTTCTTATCTTTTCAGGTTGCTTTTTTTCGCAAACCAAAAAAATAAACTTGATCATTTTAAATGATCGGGAAATTTCTAAAAGCATTTACGATTTTAAAATTAGACCTATTGATGATAATTCTTTAAATGAACCTATTCAAGGAAAGTATATTCCAGGGGATCTAACTCTTGAATCTGATGATTTTAATAAATTAGAATCTAGTAATACTAAAGATTTTGAAATATCATTTTCAGCAATATTAACTGTAAATCAAGATTTGGTTAAAGAATTGAAATATAATATAACAATACCTAAAGATTATTTAAATAAAGAATATTTTATTATAAATATTTTCAATATTTATAATAAAATATCCAAAAAAAGATTCCAGAAATTAATAAAGAATAGCAAAGAATATTATGTTGTTATAGAAACACAAAATTCAATGAAATTTGATTAGTGATAATATTTCAAACATGTTGTTAATAAAATACATTATTGATTATCAATATTTTATGTTTTATTTTTTTTAAATTAAATAAAACATAAAATTTGAAATGATATTTATATAACTGGAATAGAAGAAAATTAAAGATAGGAAATCTGAAATATTGAAAATCATAGATATATAGATCAGTACCCTGGACTGAAAAGGTGTATGCTAATCAAACATTGGATGTTACTTATACGGGGCCGATGCTCAAACCGCTTTTAGTTTATTGCAAAGTTCTATGAATTCGCAGAAACCTAAAGACGATATATACTTAAATAAAAATGGGAAAGTTTCTACAGTATTCAGAAATTCAAAGCCGAATAGATTTTTTGATGCAGGTAATGGAAATCAGGAACTGTTCTTCAATGATCCAGGGAATGTAGACAAACTTGCTCAAGGGGAAATATATAATATAGGAGATCAAGTGTATTATCCAATTGATTACAATGAATTTTTGAAGGTAATAGCAAGTGTTCCCCATACTAACAAAATTAGAACTTTGCTAGCGCAGGGAAGACTCGGAAATACTGTAATATCTCCAAGTGCCCAACTCTCGGCTTATGCTATGATTGGTTATGAATCTACTTATGGAGAAGCAGATTTTTCAGCACATTATTTATCAAGGAAATTAGATATAGGAAATGATGTTAATCAAAATAATGCTTTTTACCATGTGAGATTTGGAAATACGAATACTATTTATAGCCTAATGGATGCTGGCAACTTTATGTGGGGAGGATGGTCAAAATTTATTGGATTGTTTAATCATGAAGTAACCGGTGGAGTTAATACTTACGAATATATTTATAACGGTAGAGCAGATACCAATGCGGATTCAAAATCTATATTTAATGGACGTGCATTTCTTTTATCAAAATAATTTAATTAGTTATGAAAAAAATACTTAATTTCTTAAATCCTACAAAAATATTATCAATATTTATAT
>NZ_QNFY01000009.1 GCF_003290185.1 Chryseobacterium lathyri
GTATAATATAATCCGATTATTCATAAAACCTTACTTGATATTATCTTCTATAGCGATATATTTTATTTTAATTTTATTTTGGAATCATAGTCCACTATCACTTATATGGTATCTTATTTTTCCAGTGGCAGTGTACCATTTCTACTCCATACGTACTGTTTTGTATTGGACTGTTTATATTGCGTTTCTAATTCTCCTTACGTTCTTTGGAAATTATTGTTTTGATGTTCCTAAACTGGCTATTTCAAAAAATAACCTATTCATTATTAATGTTTTTACATTACTGTCAGTAATTTATTTTATCTCGTTTTTCTTATACTATAAGCATAAAATTACATTTCATGATATTTCTGAAAATAAAGAAACAGATCATATTATAACTGAAAATGAACTAATTGTATCTAGGATTTCCAATTCTGAGGCTACTTATAAAAAAATTTATGATGATATTATTACTCTGTTTGAAAACGATAAAATATATTTAGATACAAACTTTAATATTTCTACACTTGCTGAGATTTTAAATACAAATGTTTCCTATGTTTCACGTACTATTAATTCTACAGCGGGTTCTAATTTCAATACTTTTTTAAATACTTATCGTATTCAATATATCAAAAAGTTGATGCACGATGATGATTATGACCGTTATAAACTAACCTACCTATATACTCAGGCAGGTTTTAAAAATCAATCGACGTTTAATAAAGTTTTTAAAGATTTAGAGGGAGTTACTCCTACAGAATATATTCAAAAGTTAAAAGAAAATATATAATAAAAACTCGCGAAAAATTAATTTTCGCGAGTTTTATATATTCATTTAAGATTAATAAAAAGAGTCTTTATTTCTCAGCTCCTTCCTTCTTAACCTGCCCTACAACTACTTTTTCCTGAATTTTAATAAAACTAGGATCCATAATAGCCAACCTTTCCGCAATTGCTTTATAAGTAGGAAATTTTAACAGAGAAGCCCTGCCGGACATTTCCCTGTAGATGGTAAAAATTTTTCCGTTAGCTGTTTTGATCTGCTTTGTTGTGGTAATATATTTTCCAATATATTTACTTTTAGCATCATATACCTCAATATCTATGAAAGTTTTATCGGTAATGGTATCTTCAGAACCAAAACTTACCGGAAGATTGGTAAAATATCCGACAGGAATGCCGTTGCTAATGATCTCTCCTACTTTATTAACCTCAATGTTGAGCTTATCAATTTTACTTCTGGTGGTGTAGGCATCTTTGGTTTTGGTATCCAGCTTCCTTTTAGGGATATTTTTAAATATATCATCCAGGTTTTTAATATTGATTCCTTTATTATCAATAATCTTCAGGCCTTTAATAGAAGTATAAACTGCTGATTTTTCCTCTCCGGAAAATGCTGACGGAGAAATATAGTCCATTTCTATTGTCTTATCCCTGTTGTAAACCCTGTTGAGTTTTATATAACTGTCTCTTACGGAATCCACTATACTTTTATCTACGAATTCTATGGTATACATCGGGGTCTCGTTCAGATCCATGAACGTATAGATACTGGATTTGTTGGAGATCTTGGCAACATGAACGCCATCAAGACTTATGATACCTCTTTTGGTTTTGAAATTTTGGGCATTACACAAAATTGCCAGAACGGTAAAGAATATGATTGTACTTTTCTTCATAGAATCAGACTTTTACACAACATAAAAAAAGTGTAACCAAAGTTACACTTTCTTGAAAATATATTTAGCTTTTCATTTAATTATTCACAAAGGATGATTCCTTTATCATGATTAAATTCTACAACACCGCTTTTGATAGGGTAAGAAAAAACAGAATCTTTCTCATTTTCTTTAGTAAAGTTTTTAGCATAAGCTTCACCCACTGAAGATGTGAAAAGCTTTACTTTACCTCCGATCAAAGAAGAAACAATTGCTGCGTGATTTTTCATAATGTGGAATTCACCACTTTTTCCCGGCAACAATACAGAGTCTACTTCTCCTTCAAAAACTACGTATTCTGGTGTTAAAATTTTTATATTCATATTTCTTAGATTAAAGAGAAAAGAGAAAAGAAAAAAGAAAGAGACCATGTCTTTGTTCTTTTTTCTTTATTCTATTTATCTAGTTAAGCGTTTTCAGCTAACATTTTTTGTCCAGCCTCGATAGCTTCCTCGATGGTTCCTTTTAAGTTGAACGCAGCTTCCGGTAAATGGTCTAGTTCACCATCCATAATCATGTTGAATCCTTTGATGGTATCTTTGATATCCACCAATGATCCTGGAATACCTGTAAACTGTTCAGCTACGTGGAAAGGCTGAGATAAGAATCTCTGAACTTTTCTGGCACGGTAAACTACTGATTTATCTTCTTCAGAAAGTTCTTCCATACCAAGAATTGCGATAATATCCTGAAGCGCTTTGTATCTCTGAAGAATTTCTTTTACTCTCTGAGCACAGTCATAATGTTCATCACCGATAATTTCCGGAGCAAGGATTCTTGACGTAGAAGCCAATGGATCCACCGCAGGATAAATACCCAATGAAGCAATTTTTCTGTCTAGTACCGTAGTTGCATCCAAGTGAGCAAACGTAGTTGCAGGAGCCGGGTCAGTTAAGTCATCCGCAGGTACGTAAACTGCCTGTACTGATGTAATTGAACCGTTTTTAGTAGAAGTAATTCTTTCCTGCATCGCTCCCATCTCAGAAGCAAGAGTCGGTTGGTAACCTACCGCTGACGGCATACGACCAAGTAGTGCAGATACCTCAGAACCAGCCTGTGTAAAACGGAAGATGTTGTCTACGAAGAAAAGTACGTCTCTACCTTGTCCGCTTTCACCACCGTCTCTGTAGTACTCAGCCAATGTAAGACCAGAAAGTGCTACTCTGGCTCTTGCACCTGGCGGCTCGTTCATCTGTCCGAAAACGAATGCAGCTTTAGATTCTTTCATAGCTTCTAAGTCTACTTTAGAAAGATCCCAACCTCCGTTTTCCATAGAATGCATGAAATCATCACCATATTTAATAATTCCTGATTCAAGCATCTCTCTCAAAAGGTCATTTCCTTCTCTCGTTCTTTCACCTACTCCGGCAAAAACTGAAAGACCTCCGTGTCCTTTTGCAATATTGTTAATCAACTCCTGGATCAATACTGTTTTACCTACACCGGCACCACCGAACAATCCAATCTTACCCCCTTTTGCGTAAGGCTCAATAAGGTCGATTACTTTAATACCTGTAAATAAAACTTCTGCAGAAGTTGAAAGTTGATCAAATTTTGGAGCTGGTCTGTGAATTGGCAGACCACCTTCTTTAGAAATATTTTGAAGTCCGTCGATAGCATCCCCAACAACGTTGAATAGTCTTCCGTTCACAGCTTCACCAATTGGCATTGTAATAGGATTTCCGTATCCGATTACTTCTTGCCCTCTTTGAAGACCGTCTGTAGCATCCATTGCAATACATCTTACTGTATCTTCACCAATATGCTGCTCTACTTCTAAGACTACTTTTTCACCGTTTCCTTTTGTAATTTCTAACGCGTCATAAATACTTGGAATTGCTTCCACATCTGTGAAGACAACGTCGATTACCGGACCAATAATTTGAGAAATTTTACCTTTAATTTGGTTTGCCATTGCTAAATTTTTTCTTGGTGCAAATATAATGATTCTTCATAAACCTACAATTGGTAAAAAAAAGATTTTTATCATACTTTTTTGTTAATGTACCAATATAACAATTTACCAGTCTAGCAATTATTTCTCCGCAAAAAATATTGGTACATTGTTATATTGATACATTGTTACATTATGTATATATTTGCAGTCAAATTTTTTCCGTTTTGAAAGTTTTCAAGAATTTTAAAGATTATTCCTCCCAAAAGCCTTTAGCATTGTCTCTGGGAATGTTTGACGGAGTACATCTCGGGCACAAAAGTATCATCGATGAACTGATTAATGTGGGTACAGAGAATAATCTGGAGACAGCGATCCTTACTTTCTGGCCGCATCCGCGTTTTGTTTTTAACCCGAATGAAGATCTTAAGCTTCTGAATACGTTGGATGAAAAGAAACAGCTGATCGAAAAATACGGAATCAATCATTTGTTCCTGAAAGAATTTGATGAAGAATTCAGAAACCTTACAGGTGAAGAATTTGTACGTCAGATCCTCATTGACAAACTGAATGTTAAATACCTTATTATTGGCTACGACCATTCATTCGGAAAAAATAAGAGCGGAAATTTCGAGCTTCTTCAAAAGCTTTCCAAAGAACTGGATTTTGTTGTTGAACAGATGGAAGCGATCAATCTCCACGAAAACAATATCAGCTCCACGAAAGTACGCAATGCTCTTCTGACAGGAAATATTAAAGAAGCCAATGAAATGCTTGGTTACTCCTACTCTGTTTCCGGTACCGTTGTACACGGAAAAAAAATTGGCAGGACAATCGGCTATCCTACAGCTAACATTGATGCTGAATCTATTAAACTTCTGCCTAAAAAAGGAGCTTATATTGTAGAAACCGAAGTAAAAGGCCAGCAATATAAAGGAATGCTCAGCATTGGTACCAATCCTACTGTAAACGGAGAAAAATTAACCGTTGAAGTCTATATTCTTGATTTTGAAGGCGATATTTATGATGAAAAGATCACGGTAAGATTCAGGGATTTTCTTCATGACGAGATCAAATTCGAAGGCCTTGAAAAATTAATTGAGAGGTTGGATGAAGATAAAAGGCTGACCCGGGAGTTTCAATTCTAGCTATTTATAATCTCTTCTTTTGCTTTTTTCGTTAATGAATTAAAAACCAATTCATAAGACTGATCTATTAACTTATAGATAAGATCTCTTTTCAAACCATCAACCATGACAGAATTCCAATGGGTTTTATTCATGTGAAATGCGCCTGTGATCTGCGGATGCTGTTCTCGGAGTTCTGCGCTCCATTCAGGGTCAGTTTTTACGTTGATGCTCAATGGCTGTCTTTCAAGTCCCATTAATAAAAACATTTTTGTCCCTACTTTCATCACAAGGGTTTCGTTATCAAAAGGAAACGTTTCTGTAACTCCTTTTTTAGCCAGGCAGTAATCTAAAATTTCGTTGGCATCCATGGATTTTATAAATGATAAGTGATAATGATTATTGATATTAATTTCAAATGTAGTAAATTTAAGAAAGAAAATACCATCTATATAAATCACAAATATTATGAAAGCTTTGGTTATTGGCGCAACGGGCGCTACAGGAAAGGATCTGGTAAAACAGCTGCTCAGCGATAAAGAGTTTGAAGAAGTCGATATCTTTGTAAGAAAGCCTGTGGATATCCAGAATGACAAGCTGAAAGTTCATGTGGTTAATTTTGAAAAGCCGGAAGAATGGAAAGATAAAGTGAAGGGTGACATTGCATTCTCATGCTTAGGAACAACACTGAAAGATGCCGGAAGCAAAGAAGCCCAGAGAAAGGTAGATTTTGATTATCAGTATGAATTCGCCAAAGCAGCGAAGGAAAATGATGTGGAAGATTATATACTGGTTTCGGCATATGGAGCAAACCCCACATCTAAAATTTTCTATTCTAAAATGAAAGGTGAGCTGGAAGAGGCTGTGAAACAACTTCATTTTAATAAGATCACTATTTTTAAACCAGGAATGCTGGAAAGAAAAGATTCGGAAAGAACCGGAGAGGTTCTGGGTAGCAGAATTATAAAATTTGCCAATAAGCTGGGACTGCTGGAAAGTCAGAAACCTTTGCCTACTGATATTTTAGCAAAAGCTATGATTAATTCATCCAAAATAAAAAGTAATGGTTATTCCAGTATTAAACTTGGGAATATTTTCTGTTTTGCTGAGAAAAGCAACGACTAGAAGCAGACAACTTGAATTATAAACACTTCGACTCCGCTCAGCGTGACATTTCTAATACTATCTGTATTTTTCTAAGCTGTCACACTGAGCGGAGCCGAAGTGTTGTTTTTATAATTTATCTTACTTCAAATGCTTCGTGATAGCATCGTCTGTAGGTTTTGTAGTACTTATGAAAGTATCGATCAGCTTTCCGTTTTCATCGAGCAGGAATTTCGTGAAATTCCAAAGGATGGTAGTGTTTTTTACCCCGTTTAAATCTTTTTCCGTTAAATATTTAAAGATAGGAGCTGTATCATCTCCTTTTACAGAAACTTTAGCCGCCAAAGGAAAAGTTACTCCATAATTTTTCTGGCAGAAAGCACCGATCTCAGTATTGGTTCCGGGCTCCTGACCTCCGAAGTTATTGGCAGGAAAACCTACAATAACCAGTTTGTCTTTATATTCTTCATACAGCTTTTCAAGATCTGCATATTGTGGAGTAAATCCACATTCTGATGCTGTGTTTACGATAAGGATCTTTTTTCCTTTAAAGTCTGCAAAGTTGATCTCTTTGCCGTCAAGGCTTTCAACTTTGAAATCATATATTGTTTTTCCCATAAGTTCTTTGGTTTTAGATTGAGAAATTTCACTTTTCTGATTGGTACAGCTCTGTAAAAATGCTACAAAAGAAAGCAGCCATAAGAAAATCTTTTTCATTCTTATAATTTTAGTTGGCAGTTTTGCCGCGGTTATTTTCCAAAATATAATGCCGAATATTTTAAATAGGCCTTATTTTCTTAATTAAAATTTAAATGTATTGGCAGGAAAAACTTTATTGACATCTATCCTGTTTAAGATCATAACGAAGTCTCCATCTTTTTTAGTACTTGAAGATTCAATTCTAAAAGGCATTGACAGATTTCCTACTTTCTTGTAATCGGCATATACCAACGTTTCATCTTTTTTGATTTCTTTTAAAAGCATATACGTTTTTACATCAAAGTAATAGATGTTCTTATTTACATTTTTGGTAAGCTCCACTTTGTGACAGTAGATCTCACCTACTTTTTCTTTTCCTGCATATTTAGCATCAAAACCTTTATTTTCCCAGTCAATGAAATCATTATCAAAGCTTTCAGGTATGTATTCAGGGTATACCTGAAGTTTGTTGGCTGCATAATTCATTGCGTATCCTCTAGTACCATCAAAACCTTCAATAGCTGTTTCCTTTCCACCGATACTGATCACCGTTTTGGTAAGATTGGGACGCTGCTGGTAAATTTTTATAGGGTATTCATCTTTGATCCCTAAAATCACTTTTCCCTGTAACAGTACTGAATTTAAAAGCTTCCAATTCGTTAATCCTCCGGACAGTTCAATATTTTTGTCTATAATTTCTTTTGCGGTCTGTGCAAAAGACAACTGCGAAAGTATCAGTACGAATACTAAAAGTAATTTCTTCATTAATCTTATTTATTTCAAATATAAGGGGAATTGCGCGAAAAAACAAAAGGTGATGAGCAATGCTTTCACCATCTATTCTCAAATTAATTTCCGTGCTTTTTCCAGATCTTCGGGAGTATCGATCCCCACTCCGATGAAATTGGTTTCTATTAACTTAATCTTCATCCCGTATTCCAGATAACGGATGCATTCTATTTTTTCTGATATTTCAAGTGGTTTCATTTCCAGTTTGGAGAACTGAAGTAAGGCATGTTTTCTGAAAGCATATACGCCAATATGCTTAAAATAGCTAATGTCATAAGAGATTTCCCTATGAAAAGGAATCACGGAACGGCTAAAATAAAGGGCAAAACCGTTGTTATCCGTAATAACTTTTACATTATTCGGGTTTTCAATTTCTTCTTTTTCTGTTAGTCTGATTTTTAATGAAGCCAGAGAAATTTCCTGGTTAGTATCATCCTTGAAAACGTCGATAAGCTGTCTTAACGGCTCTAATTTAAGGAAAGGCTCATCGCCCTGAACATTAATCACGATATCGCAGTCGATGTTCTGTACGGCCTCCGCAATACGGTCGCTCCCGGTTTCATGCTGTCCGGTCATAACGGCTTTTCCACCATTTTTCACAATTTCATCAAAAATAATTTCAGAATCCGTAGCTACAAATACTTCATCAAACAGTCCCGTCTCGGCAACATTCTGATAGGTAGTCGTGATCACTGTTTTTTCACCTAACATCTGCATCAGCTTTGCCGGAAAACGGCTTGCTTCGTAACGGGCAGGAATGACAGCTATGATTTTCATTTATTATAAATTATGAGTTATGAATGATTAATTGATATAATTTGCTAAAAAGATAATTCCTAATGTTGAATAGCTCAACAACTTGGTTTCCAGGAACGGCCTTTTTGGAAGTTTCATTAATAAAAACTAAATTTTTTCCGTATTTCTTATCTTCAAAAAATCGCTTCGACTACGCTCAGCGTGACACTTAATAATAACTTATACCGTGCCGTGTTAAGTGTAGCCGAAGCATATATATTTTTCTTAATTATTTTAAAGCATTCAAAGCATTTTCAAGCTTTGGAAGCATCACTTTGATCTCGTCAACCGCTAAACCTCCCACAGAAGCACGGAACCAAGGCTCAGATTTTGCCTCTCCGAATGCTGAGAATGGTACAAGAGCAACTCCGGCATCATTAATTAAGTAGAATACAAGGTCAGACGAATTTTCAATAACAGATCCGTCCGGTTTTGTTTTTCCGATATAGTCTAATCTGATCGTAAGATACAACGCTCCCATCGGTTCGATGCTTTCTACGGCCAATCCTTTTCCTTTTAAGTCCTGGATTCCACCGTGAAGAACTTTTAAGCTTTCTTCCAGTTTTCCTTTAAAATCTTCTACGAAAACATTTACATTGTCAGGGTTTTCAAAGAATTTCGCAGTAGCTTCCTGTTCAGGCTTCGGTGCCCAGGCTCCAACGTGCGTTAACAGAGCTTTCATTTTATCTAAAATATGAGACGGACCGAATCCCCACCCTACACGTACTCCCGTTGCAGCAAGGCATTTGGAAATACCGTCGATATAAATGGTATATTCTTTCAATTCAGGAAAAAGAGAAACCGGATCTACGTGCTGTGCACCGAAAGTAAGATTAGAATAGATCTGATCATACATAAGGTATAATGGTTTTTCATCTTCCCCTCTTTTTCTGTTTTCTTCAAGAACCAATTCGCAGATAGCTGAAAGCTGCTCTTTTGTAAACATTGTTCCTGTAGGATTCAACGGTGAACATAACGCTAAAAGAACTGCACCGCTTAAATGTGGTCTCAGATCATCTGCTGTAGGAAGGAAGTTGTTTTCAGGGGTAGTTTTCACCTCTACAGCCTCTGCAGAAGTAAGGTAAGCGTAATGGTTGTTGTTCCATGATGGTGTAGGATATACTACTTTATCACCTTCATCTACAATTGTTTTATACACCGCGTAGATCAACGGTCTTGATCCTGCAGTAATTAAAATATCGTTCGGTGAATAATCCAGGTTCCATCTGTTTTTCAGATCTTTGGAAACTTCTTTTCTTAAAGATAAAAGCCCGTTGGCCGGCGGATAATTTGTCAGATTATTCTGATATGCCTTCTGAATCTCTTCCTTCAGCAGTGCCGGGATAGGATAGAGATTAGAATTCAGGTCACCAATAGTAAGATTGGCAATTTCCGCTCCTTTTGCTTTTAAATCATTTACTTCATTACCAATTTTTACAATTTCAGAACCAATCAGGTTCGCCGCTAATTTTGAAACTTTCACTTTATTTTTATTTAAATTTACTAATAATCGTTTTCCACGTTCATTTTCTCACGAATCTGATCAACAGGTACCTGAGCATCAAAAAGAGCCAGAAATTCCTGAACCCTTTTTGCGGTATATGAATTAGGATATTTTTTTATAATCCTTTTATATTCATTCCTGTTTTCTTCGTATAATTTTCCGTCTGCTGTTTCATACGTTGGGGTATTGTCCATTCCGTACAGATAATCATGCAGGTAATTGTTGTAATCTTTTTTCACTGTTTTCAGGAGCTGGCTTTCGGGATATTTCTTCATAAAATTTTCCCAGAATATCAATCTTTCTCCCAGTTCTTTCCAACTAATGATCAATCCGGCATCCGCAGCATAGTTCTCTTTTGCTTCCATTGCCATCTGAGCAATGTAAGAATTGTAGTCCGGGGTTACCTTATTTTTAAATATGGTAAAATAATGATCAGGCACAGACCAGATTTCGGTGTAACCTTCTCCTACTTCCCTGAACTCCAATCCTTCTTTCTTAAACTGAGCTGCGAGCTTCTTTATATTTTCCGGAAACTTGTAGCTGTCGCTGCCGGAATCATAATAATTGACATATTTATCCAGAATATCGGTATGCAGTCTGCTCAGGCCTTCAATATATTTATTCCTTACTTCAACGTAATCTTCGTATACCTTATTATTCTGCTCCGGACTTCCGGCTGCTATTTCTCTTTCTGTTTTAGATTGATAATATTGAAGCGCTTTTATATAATCCTCCGTTGTATTTTTCGGAGAATAGGCTGTATCAACTGGTTTAAAAAGATCTTCTTTTATTTCTGTTTTGGCAACTGAATCATTAACTGCTTTTACTTCTGTCGTTTTAGAAACCTCTTTTTTGCAGGAAAAAACAAGTACAGAAAGCATACAGACCGCAAAACTCTTTTTTATCATTCCTACAAATTTAGTCCAGCTTCAGATCTTTTCTTACGTCCTCTATTTTTGCTTCTAATGATTTTAATTTATCTTTAAAGTCGGCTTCAGAAGTAACCGTATCTTTTACAGAAATATAAAATTTAATTTTCGGTTCTGTTCCTGAAGGCCTTACGCAGACTTTAGTTCCGTCCTGAGTATAATAAATGAGTACATTCGATTTCGGAATATCATTCATTACTTTGGTTTCATTCTTTGAAACGGAGAAACTGGTCTGTTCTTTAAAATCCTTCACTTCTTCTACCAGTGATCCTGCCAATTCTTTCGGTGGGTTTTCGCGGAAGTTTTTCATCATGTTCTGAATTTCTTCAGCTCCTTCTTTTCCTTTTCTGACAATATTGACCAAGCCTTCATAATACATTCCAAGATCCTGATAAATCTCGATCATGTATTGGTACATTGTTTTCCCGTTAGCCTTACACCATGCTGCAATTTCGCAGGCTAAAACAATACTTCCACAGGAATCCTTATCGCGGACAAAATCTCCGGTCATAAAACCGAAACTTTCTTCACCACCGCAGATGAATTTCTCTCTTCCTTCTGCCTCACGGATCATTTTTCCGATCCATTTAAATCCTGTAAGTCCAACTTTACAGTCAACTCCGAATTTCTTTGCAATATCAAAGAAAATATCTGAAGTCACAATCGTAGAACCAATAAATTCTTTCCCTGTAATCCTTCCCTGCTTTCTCCATTCATTTAAAATATAATAAGTAAGAATTGTATTCGTTTGATTACCATTCAGAAGCTGCATTTCGCCATCAAGGTTTCTTACGGCAATTCCTAATCTATCCCCATCCGGATCTGTTCCGATCACGATATCTGCATTGGTAATTCTTGCCAGATCCATAGCCATTTCAAGTGCTGCAGGTTCTTCTGGGTTCGGAGATTCTACCGTGGTAAAATTACCGCTCGGGATCATCTGTTCTTTTACAAGATCTATCTTTTTGAATCCTGCTTTTTCCAAAGCCTTTGGAACCGTAGTATAAGTTGTTCCGTGGATAGAGGTAAAAACAATATTTAAATTCTCTTTTCCTACATTCTGATAGGTTGAATTTTCAATACAGGCATCAATATACACATCGTCCTGCTCTTCCCCGATCCATTCGATCAGGTCATCATTTCCGCTGAATTTAATTTCTTCGAATTTTACAGAATATACTTCATTAATAATTGCTTCATCATGTGGCGGAACAATCTGCGCCCCATCATTCCAATATACTTTATAACCATTGTATTCAGGCGGATTATGTGATGCGGTTAATACAATTCCCCCGTTACATTTTTTGTCTCTTACAGTGAAGGACAATTCCGGGGTTGGTCTGTGATCTTTGAAAAGAAGCACTTTAATTCCATTTGCGGTTAAAACATCAGCAACCAGTTTCCCGAATTCTTTTGAATTATGGCGTACATCGTAAGCAATGGCCACTTTAATTTCTTCTCCTTTAAACTGTTGAAGCATATAATTAGCCAGCCCCTGTGTAGCCTGACCTAAAGTATATTTATTCAAGCGATTGGTTCCTACTCCCATGACACCTCTCATGCCTCCTGTTCCGAATTCAAGTTCTCTGTAGAAAGAATCCTCGAGATCCGGAGAATTGCTGTCAATTAAGGTTTGTACAGCATTTCTTGTTTCTTTATCGAATGTATCACTTAACCAAAGTTTCGCTTTTTCTAATGTTGTCATATGTGTATTTAAGTTTGGAAGCGGGAAGTTTGAAGATGGAAGGTATTCTATGTCCAAATTCATATATCCTACTTTTGTTTTACTATTCTGTTTGTTATATTTTGTTTGGAAGATGGAAGCTCGAAGATGGGAGAAATTTATGTCTCAACTTCAATTTTCTACTTACTATCTACTTTTTATTTATTTTGATTATCATCTTTAATGTCCTGTGATTCTTTTGTCTTCAGCTTCCTCAATCCTTTAGCTGATTTCTAAACGCTATAATCTGATTCATTAAATTATAACTTTCATTATATATTGTATTAAATTCTTCTTCTGAAATATAATTCCGGTTTTTTGCCTTATACAGACAAGTCACAGTTTCAGCTAGAGAACGGATGGAGTATCCCAGGAATTTTTTAAATTCTGGTTTAGACTGTAAAATACTTCCTTCTGAAATATTAAGTGCAACAGAATCAGATGCTCTTCTTATTTGAGAAGTTATATTAAAAACTTCATCTTTTGGAAAATTTTGAGACAACTTAAAGATATTCTCTCCAAAATCCATAGATTTTTGCCAAATAATTAATTTTTCAAATTTGAAACTCATCCATTTCTTTTCTTCCTATGATAACTTCCCCCTCCATCTTCTCTCTTCCTTTCTATTACTCCAATTTCTTATTTTCAACCTTGGTCGTCTTATCAATTTTGAATGCACGAATCGGGTTATTGTAATAGATAAATTTTGCCGTGTTCTGAATATTTCCTTTTAAAGAATCTTTTACATTAACTTCTGCATAATTCCCATTTTTAGAATCGATATTCAGGTTCTCTATTTTCCAGTACGGCGCGATCAGACTTGCTGTGTCAGAGATCTTTATCACTGCATTTTTGGTAAGTCCCAAAAAGTTGGCGCGGCTTCTGTTCTGCATTTCTACTTCTGCTCTTCTCGTGTTCACTGAACCCATAAAAGTAGCATAATTTTTTAAATTAAGCCTAAAATTATCGGTCTTAATTTCACTTGAAATATTCATTTCTACAGAATCTGCCACTGAAACTTTTTCAAGGTTATATTTTGAATAGATGGTCACGTTATAAAAATCCACCCCTTTTGTTCCTCTTTTTTCTTTGATAATAAGAGTCTTGTCTTTAACATCAACATCCAGATTACTGGCTACGTTTGGGTAAGTTTCAATCTCTACAAAATTTTTAGCCCCTCTGGCATAAAAGACACGAAATTTTCCTTCCAGGTCCAGGTTAACAAATTCTGAAACATCTACATCTTTCCTTTCAATATTTCCTTTCGGAGAAACTTTTCCACAGGAAACTGCCGCTACAAGTAAAAATGGGTATACTATTTTTTTCATATTCAAATTAAAGTATTCTATATAAAATCGCGATGATGACAAGGCTCTCTATTCCCATCAAAACATACAGTAATGATACCCTCCAAAGCAGACCAGGTTTTGGGTATGATTTTTCAAATGCATTCCAATACGTAACTGCCGGAAAGAGAATGAAAAGAATAAATGAAGCCTTCTCCAAAATACCGAAAATCTTCGCTGCGGGCTTCCACAGGCCTATAAGACTTACCGTATCATTAAACAAAAATATGATTAAAATTCCTAACAGGCTTACTGTTCCGATGATAAAATGCTCGGCAATATTCAATTTCATTCTTTTGAAAATGAAATAGGCATTGGTCCCGAGTATGGGAATGATGACAAAAAGGATTGTTTTGGAGTATCGGGAGAAAAATTCAAAGATTTTTGAGCTTTCTTTCTGAATTTCGTTCGGATTCAAATCCAAATAAAAATGCATGGTTAAGACATTGAATCCAAACAAAATAAGCAGCAAAGAAAATAGATTATAGTACTTGATTCTTTTACCTGAAATATAATCCATTGCCATTTTGCCGGGTCTAAATAAAACATGCTTCAGGCTCCGGAAAAACCTTTCTTCTATATGCCAGATTGATCCTAAAATATCAGTTTTAATCAATGAACGAGGAGTTATTCTTGCTGTATCTGCCTTTTGCCCGCAATGAGAACAAAACTCATCGGAAATTTCATGACCACAATTCAGACAACTTTTTGGGTTCATTATAAAAATTCTTACATTTTATTTTTTTCTGTAAAACCAGGTTTTCGGATCCTTTCCTGCCGACAGCAATAAATAATTTTTGCTTAAGTAAGAAATATTCATTACAACAGTATCCACAGCAGGATATTTCATCTTCAGTATTTTATTTTTTCTTTGATAACTTCCTTTTTCTTCCATTGAGGTAAAGGAATTGCCTTTATCAAAAGTCAAAGTTCCTGTTCCGTATCTGGAATTATTTTCTTTGGATTTTAAACTATCAATTTCAGTTACCACTCCATCATATAAATCTATGAATTCCCAGGAACCCAGAAGTTTTGATGATCCGCAGGAAGACAGTAAAAGAATAGAAAAACTTATTAAAATGAGTTTTACCGGCTTGTTTTGTGTTGCCAATTTTATAAATTACACACAAATATAAAGAAAAATAGCTTCGGAAATGGTTCTGCGATTGTGTTTTCTGCCAATATTTTATATTATCTGATTTGTTGAATTATATTGGCGTAATGGTTTGAGTTTTCGCAAGGGCGAGAGGGTTTTCACCTACTTTGTGCTGTCAAGGCACTAGGATTTATCTGCGATAAAATGGATTAATGCTCAAATAAACCCTGTTGAAAATCTTTGATTTCCTTGCGTCCTAACAATAAGTAATAATGCAAGGTCGCAAAGACATTTGTTCTTTCCAGTACAAAAAATGACATAAAAATCCCCGGATAGTTTAGATCTTCCCGGGGATTTTATTAGTTTAATGATGGTGTATTTAACGTATTAAATCACTTCATCAATATTATAATTCTTATGTTCCCTGTTGGTTCTGATGATCATTTCTCCTAAGAATCCGGCTATGAAAAGCAGAGTTCCCATAATCATCATTGTCAGAGCAATATAAAACCACGGATTGTTTGTAATCAAATGTCCGTAAATTCCTCTTGCTACATCGATCAGTTTTGAAATTCCTAACCAAAGTGCCGAAAGAAATCCCACGATAAACATCACAGTTCCTACCGCCCCGAAGAAATGCATGGGTCTTCCTCCGAATCGGCTTACAAACCAAAGGGTTACCAGATCCAGAAAACCTCTGATAAATCTTTCGGTCCCGAATTTTGAGGTTCCGTAAGGTCTTGCCTGATGTTGTACCTCTTTTTCCGTAATTCTTCTGAACCCTGCATTAGCAGCCAGTACAGGAATATACCGGTGCATATCTCCATACACATCGATGGATTTTACAACCTGCTTTTTGTAGGCTTTCAGACCACAATTGAAATCATGAAGATAGACTCCCGACACTTTTCGTGCTGCTGCATTGAACAGTTTTGACGGAACATTTTTCGTCATTACGTTATCAAAGCGTTTCTTTTTCCAGCCTGAAACAATATCGTAATTATCTTCAGTGACCATTTTATAAAGTTCAGGAATTTCTTCGGGAAAATCCTGTAAATCAGCATCCATGGTAATCACCACTTCTCCGTTCGTTCTTTCAAAAGCAGCATGAAGAGCCTGAGATTTTCCATAATTCCTGGAAAACTTTATTGCATGGATCTGGGGATGCTGAACCTTCATATTTTCAATGATGCTCCACGACAGATCGGTACTTCCGTCATCTACAAACCAGATTTCGTAGGATAAGCTGTTGGAATAACAGACATTATCAATCCTTGAAAAAAGTTCTTCCAAAGAGTCCTCTTCGTTTAATAACGGAATAACTATAGATAAATTCATTTAATTCTAATAAAAATTATTCTTGATTTTCGGTTTCCTGATACACGGATCTCGTTCTGAAAAACGCTCCAAAAAACACTGACAAAACTACGTAAAATATAAGAATTGCTGCAAAATATCCTGAAAAATGACTGGCAATAAGCATATCTTTTCCTTTAATGGCTTCCGGAGAAAAACTTGGCAGCCTTTCCTTGTACTTTTTGTCTAATTCATCAATGTCTTTTTGATGTTTCAGGATTTTTCTTGCAGACTGATACTCAGTATCTAGTTCCGTTTTCTGTCTCTGCACATACTGGTAATTCAGCAGTTTTTTAGCATCAGGATCTACGAAATTAAGGAACGCATAAATGCTGAAAATAGAAAGAATTCCTCCGATAAACATCGGAATAAATGCTCTTGAGAACGCATCTTTAAAGCTTACGACCCTATTTTTGTTCCAGAAAGATTTTACGGACCAAAAAGCACCACCTGCATATAAAATAGGCAGAATAAATGCATTGATTTTCAGAGAGATGTCAAAATAATTGATACCTGAGAAAAAGTAATAGGCTACAAAAAAGATGATCATTGTAGCGATAAAAAGTATAATTCCTAATGTTGATGGACTTTTCGTCATGTTAGATTTTTTAGAAAAAGTTGAAAAATTATTGCCCTAAATTCCAGCTGTTTAGCTTTATTACTGCATTTTTTCGACTAATTTTCTTTAATAATATTTTGAAGTTTATAAATTATTCCTACCTTTGCAACGGCAAGTCCTAAACAACCAGCTCCTGAGAACCCTCCAGGGTGGGAACACAGCAAAGGTAATTGGTCGTAGCGGTGTGATTTAGGTAGCTTGCCATTTTTTTTTGATTTAAGTTGAAGTAAGGTAATTGGATGATTATCTTTTTTTTTTTCCATACTTTTCAGCATTTCCATTCTAATTTCCAGATTACCTTTCATTTTTATTTAAAATTCAAACTCCTCTCCCAGTTTAGGAAGAACCAATTCTACATTTTTATCTGCAAAATGCTTCAATGCACTTTCATGGTTGATCTCAATGGCAGGGAATGTATCGAAATGGCATCCGATCACTTTTGGAGTTTTTAGTAATTCTGCTGCTGCAAAAGATGCTTTTCTTGGGCACATCGTATAGTGGCTTCCGATGGGAAGGATAGACAGGTCAATATTCCCGAAAAGTCTTGGGAAAAGCTCCATATCAGCCATTACTCCGGTATCTCCGGCCAGATAAATGTTCTTACCTTCAGGAAGTCTGAAAATATATCCTACCGGAACGCCTCCATAGCTTCCATCCGGGAACGAACTTGTATGGTGAGCCGGTACCATGGAAATTTTAAGATCGTCGATTTTTGCCGATCCTCCTAAGTTCACATCGTCTTTGTTTTTTGCAGTTTTAAAATAAGCACAGACCTCAGGAACACCAATAATTGTTGCTTCCGGATGAAACTGTAACACTTCCTCTACATCAGCAATATGATCACCGTGAGCATGAGTCAATAAAATATAATCGATCTTCTGAGCCGATATATCAAAGCCGGATTCCGCTTTTTTGTAATTGTAAAAAGGATCGCTTAAAATTGTTTTGTCTTTGTATGTAAACAAAAAACAGTTTTGTCCTAAAAATTGTATTTTCATTTTTAATTTATTTTCTAATTATGTACATGAAACCGTTGAGTTGAAAAGAATTTGATACAACAATAAACTTGTTGGTATAATAATAAAAATCTGAAGAATTAAAAATTCTCTCTGCGGTTTTTTCTTTCCGATTAATAAAAGCAAAGCGAAAACTGCATTTGAAACAACAACGATGAAAATTAAAAGAGGAAGAAAGCTAATATCAGAAACCGATATATTACCCTGTGATTCATCAATAAGAGTATAAATAAGAAATAAAGCTAAAATAATTGATAAATAAGAAGTTATTTTTAAAGCTAAATTCATTGCATTTATTTTGATGGAAATTTATCCTCAATCAGATTCAGTTTGATTCTATGTTCAAGATATGCCTTACAGCCATCTAAAACAGTTGTAAAACCTCCCGTATTATCATTAATTACTTTTAAAAGGTCTTCACCCGTCTGGCTGAACCCATAGCTTTTAATAACAACTAGAATTCCTTTCTCCATTTGTTTGAATTCATAATCTACATGTACTGACGGATCTCCCCACTCTGTTTTTATCAGCTGGTTTGGAATAATCTGGTGAACTTTTACTTCAGATTTTGCGCCATACATTTCCCACTCCCAGGTAATCGTTTTACCCTCCTCCAATTTTCCGGTAGATTTTGTAAACCAGAAATTGGTAGTCACTTCAGGATTGATAAATGCCTCAAAGACATCTTCAATCGGTTTTCTGATAAGCATTTGAGCTTCAACGTAGCTATTTGAACTCATAGTAATGGAAATTTATTTAAAAAAATTAAGTCCAATTGCTGTAAGAACTGCCATGGTAAAGGTAAGGATACCCACCTGTTTCAAGAATGGGTCCAAGTCTTTAGGCTCTTTTACAGACATAATTTTCCTTCTGAGCTTAGCAAATGGAATTAACAGGATCATTACAATGAAAACGTAATAGTTTTGAGACTGTATGAAACCATTTAATCCTAAAAATATAAGAATTAAGACCAAAGGAAGCTGTAACAGGACCATTTCGTAAATCATTGCATTTTTGAAACCTATCCTCAATGCAAAGCTGTTTTTCCCAGACAGTCTGTCACTTTCTATATCTCTCATATTGTTAAGATTAAGAACAGCCATACTCATCATTCCTACTGCTGTTCCGGGTAATAGCATATCCCAGCTGAGGGTTTTTGTAAACAGAAAATAACTCCCGCAAACCGAAACTAAGCCAAAAAATACAAATACAAAAAGATCTCCCAATCCCATATATCCGTAAGGTTTCTTTCCAACTGTATAACCGATTGCCGCCAGAATACAGGCTACTCCCAATCCTATGAAAATATAAAATTCATTCATATAATTGGGGATGAAAGCGATGTATAAGAGTGCAATTGTGGCAACAAAGGATAATGCAGAAAAAAGGATCACCGCATTTTTCATTTGCTTTGCCGTAATTTTTCCTGAAGCTACGGCTCTGGATTCTGCCTCATTTATTCTTTTGGCATCAGTTCCTTTTACGCCATCCCCATAGTCATTGGCATAGTTTGATAAAATCTGGTATAAAAGGGTTACCAGAATCGCCAGAGCAAAAATTTTCCAGTCCCAGGTACCTCCTTCTCCGTAAAGTCTCCATTTTGCAATGAAAGCTCCCATTATAATTCCGCTTAAGGAAAGCGGTAAAGTTCTTAGCCTTGCGGCTTTTATCCAATCCGACATAAATATTTAGATGTTAGATAGTAGAAGTTAGAAGTTAGATTTAAAACCATATAAGCTTACTATCTAATTTCTAACCTCTAACTTCTTATTTTAAGATATCCATTGATTTTCTCCGAAGTCTGGCTTTCTTTTTTCAAGGAATGCATTTCTTCCTTCCTGCGCTTCTTCTGTCATATATGCCAAACGGGTCGCTTCTCCTGCAAACACCTGTTGGCCAACCATTCCATCATCTGTCAGGTTCATTGCGAATTTCAGCATTCTGATAGAAGTTGGTGATTTTGCTAATATTTCCTGTGCCCATTCATAGGCTGTATCTTCTAATTCGGCATGTGGGATAACGGCATTGACCATTCCCATTTCTAAAGCTTCCTGAGCAGAATAGTTTCTTCCTAAAAAGAATATTTCACGGGCTTTTTTCTGACCAACCATTTTCGCCAGGTAAGCGGATCCGTATCCACCATCAAAACTCGTCACATCAGCATCGGTCTGTTTGAAGATAGCATGTTCTTTACTTGCCAGAGTAAGATCGCATACCACATGAAGTGAATGCCCTCCTCCTACTGCCCATCCCGGAACAACAGCGATCACTACTTTCGGCATAAAACGGATCAGACGCTGAACTTCAAGAATATTCAATCGGTGTCTTCCGTCTTCGCCTACATATCCCTGATGTCCTCTTGCTTTCTGGTCGCCTCCACTACAGAAAGCCCAGCCACCATCTTTGGCACTTGGACCTTCTCCTGAAAGCAGGACAACCCCTATTGAAGAGTCTTCATAAGCGTCATAGAAAGCGTCATACAGTTCTGAAGTGGTCTTGGGTCTGAAGGCATTTCTTACTTCCGGTCTGTTGAAAGCAATTCTTGCTACCCCATTACATTTTTTATAGGTAATATCTTCGTATTCTTTGGCGGTTTTCCACTCAATCATCTTATAAAAATTTTTCCCAAAGATACGGAATTACAGAGAATTTTCAGGGTGAAATTTAACGATAATTAAGGTGAAAATAAAAGCATATTTCAGATCAAAAAATAAAAAACCGGAACATTTCTGCTCCGGTTTCATTTATAATTTAACTAAGAATTATTATTTTGCTTTTGCTTTAAGCTCAGCTTCCTTAGCTTTCAGATCTTTAATTTTATCTGTATTTTTTGTTACGATATAAATCTCTTTCAATGCAGTAAGGGCATCAAGATTTTCCGGTGCTGCTTTGTACCATCCTTCAGCATATGGAAGTGCTTTAGTAAATCTTTCTCTTCTTGCATCGATTAGTTTAGTCGCTTCTTCAGGCTTCTCTTTTCTTGTTGCATTAATCTGCTCTACAATTTTGGAATCGTCTCCAATTATTGTATAAACAAGGTTCTGATAGGCATTATCAAAGTCAGGTTTAATCTCGATAGCTTTCTTGAATGATGCAAGTGCATCCTCCACTGTTGCAGGATTTTTAGACTGCATTACTCCAAGGTTATACCAGTTGGTAGCATCGTTAGGGTTTTTAGCCAGCTGCTCTTTAAGTGCTCCGATGAATTTTTCCGTATTTCCAGAATCATAATAAGCTGTAGCCTGAGCTTCTTTAAGTTTGGCATTATTTGGATATTTTGCCAAACCTTTTTCAATAATTGTCAATGCTTCATTAGGTTTCTTTGCGTTCATAAGCAAAGTTGTTAATGTTTCATACAGTTCCGGCTCAACACTTGGTGTTTGCTCTGTTTTGAAATCTGAATAATCAGGATTCTTTTTCATAAGCTCCCAAGTAGCTTTGTCTAAATTCACTACCTGACCAGACTTTTTCTCTTTCGCAGTATACGTTGTCTGAACTCCTGTAAAACCTGAATTGATAAGGTCTGTATATATTTTGATGGATTCGGTGCTGTTATTTGCCAAAGCATAGCTCAGACCTGCGTAATACATATATATCTTATCATCCTGGCCATTGGTTTTTAATAAGTTATAAACTTCTAAAAACTTAGGCGCGGCAACGGTATAATTTTTTGCATTATATGCATCCATTGCAGCTTTGTTCGCTTCCTGCAGCTTGGCATTTACATCGCCCTTCTGACCGAAAACGAAAGCAGAAGCTACGATTGCTATACCTAAAATGAGTTTCTTCATAATAACTATATTATATTAATTGTACGTTTTATTCTTCAGAATCAGAATTCTCATTTTCTCCGGCCGGGTTTTCTTTTTCAGCCTGTGGTTCTGTATTATTTTCTTGGTTATCTGCTACAATTCCTGTCCCTTCTGCATTTTCTTCAGAGTCTTCTTCTGCTACCTCTTTATCCATTTCTACTTTTGCAATGGCTGCAATTTCGTCATTTTTCTTAAGGTTAATCATTTTTACTCCCTGGGTATTTCTTCCCATTACTCTCATTTCATCCATATTCATTCTGATGGCAACACCGGACTTATTGATGATCATCAATCCGTCTTCGTCTGTCACATTCTGAATAGCGATCAGATTTCCTGTTTTTTCGGTAATGTTCAGAGTAATAACTCCTTTTCCTCCTCTGTTGGTGATTCTGTAGTCTTCTACAGCAGTTCTTTTACCGTATCCTTTTTCAGAAACCACAAGAACTGTCTCTTTTTCTACATCATTCACAACAATCATACCAATTGCCTCATCATTATCGTCCATAGTGATACCACGTACCCCAATGGATCCTCTACCTACTTCTCTTACTTTTTCTTCAGGGAAACGGATACATTTACCATTTTTAGTTGCAATCATGATCTGAGAAGTACCATTGGTAAGGTATGCACCCAATAATTGGTCATTATCTCTGATCTCGATGGCATTAACCCCATTAACTCTTGGTCTTGAGTACGCTTCAAGAGAGGTTTTCTTAATGGTTCCATTCTTGGTTACCATCACTACACTCATTTGGTTTACGTATTCAGCGTCTTTCAGGTTATTGGTTCTGATGTAGGCTTTGATCTTGTCATCCTGCTCAATGTTGATCAGGTTCTGTACTGCTCTTCCTTTGGATGTTTTTGACCCTTCAGGAATTTCAAATACTCTTAACCAGTAACATCTTCCTTTTTCTGTGAAAAACAGCATATACTGGTGGTTGGTCGCAGAAACAATATATTCAAGGAAATCTTCATCCCTTGTAGTTGCTGCCCTGTTCCCTACACCACCTCTGCTCTGAATTTTGTATTCAGAAAGTGAGGTTCTCTTAACATATCCTGCGTGTGAAATGGTAAGAACTACGGCTTCATTCGGGATAATATCCTCGATAGACATTTCTCCTCCTGAATAGTCGATTGCAGTTCTTCTTTCGTCACCATATTTTTCTTTGATTTCAAGCAATTCTTCTTTGATGATCTCAAATCTTCTCGGTTCATTGGCTAAGATATCTTCCAGGTTCATGATCTCTTTCATGATCGTGTCATATTCATCACGGATCTTGTCAAGTTCCATTCCTGTAAGACGTGCTAATCTTAGATCAAGAATGGCCTGAGCCTGAATGTCAGAAAGTTCAAATGCTTCGATCAAGCCTTCTTTTGCCGCCTGAGGATTAGCACTGTGACGGATAATAGAAATGGCTCTGTCTAAAGAATCCTGAGATCCTATCACTTTCATGAAACCTTCCAGGATGTGAGCTCTCTCTTTTGCTTTCTTAAGCTCGTACTGAGTTCTTCTCACAATCACTTCGTGTCTGTGCTCTACGAAATGGTGGATGATATCCTTTAAATTCAGCTGTTCCGGTCTTCCTTTAACCAGCGCAATATTATTAACGCTGAAAGAAGTCTGAAGTGCTGTATATTTATATAGTAAGTTTAGGACAACATTAGGAATAGCATCATTTTTCAGTTCATAAACAACACGCAGACCATTTCTGTCCGATTCGTCTCTGATCTCATGAATTCCTACAATCTTGTCATCTTTTACGAGTTCCGCAGTTCTGGCGATCATATCAGCCTTGTTTACCTGGTATGGAACTTCAGTAACGATAATAGCATTTCTGTTTCCGATTTCTTCGAAATTCACTTTTGCTCTCAGCACTACTCTTCCTTTTCCTGTATGGAAAGCATCCCTTACTCCATCGTAACCATATATAATACCTCCTGTAGGGAAATCCGGCGCTGTAATATGGTGCATCAATTCATCGATAGTAATCTCTCGGTTATCGATATAAGCACAGATTGCATCAATAGATTCTGATAGGTTATGCGGTGCCATATTGGTCGCCATACCCACTGCAATCCCGGAAGTACCATTGACTAAAAGGTTAGGAACTTTTGTAGGCAGCACGGTAGGCTCCTGCATACTGTCGTCAAAGTTATTTTGAAAATCAACAGTTTCTTTGTCCAGATCTGAAAGAATCTCATCAGAAATCTTTTTCAGTCTTGCTTCGGTGTATCGCATTGCCGCAGGTGGGTCTCCGTCCATTGAACCGAAGTTACCCTGCCCATCCACCTGGGGATAACGCAAGCTCCATTCCTGAGCCATTCTCACCATTGCATCATATACTGAAGAGTCTCCATGCGGGTGATATTTACCCAAAACATCCCCAACGATTCTTGCAGATTTTAAATATTTTCTATTAGAAAAAACCCCTAATCCATACATACCGTAAAGTACTCTTCTATGAACGGGTTTCAGGCCGTCTCTTACGTCCGGCAACGCTCTTGAAACGATAACCGACATCGAATAATCGATATAAGACGATTTCATTTCATCAACAATGTTGATAGGAATCAGTCTTTCTCCTTCTTTTTGCATAAACAAATTTATTATAATGACAGTCAGACCTTTAGCTGTGCGTCTGAAAATTATTTATTTCCAATTTTTATTAACGGGCTAATTTACGAAATTTTTACCGATTTTTGCACTAGAATTTATCCACAAAATCTTAAAAATTCATAAAATATGAGCTTATTGAGTATAACTTTCCACTGTACGAAAAACAATATCGAAGAATGGGAAAATTATATTGATGAAACACTGGTGCTGATGGCGGAAAACCTTATGGATGTCAATAAATATATTCTTTCTGAAGTACACAGTGATTATATTGAAGAGGGGAAGAATTATAACTTGCTTCTGATGTTTGACAATGATGATCTCAGAGAGGATTTTATCAAAAGTGAAATGCTCAACATTTCGGAAAGAATTGAGAAAAAATTCGGAACGGAAATAATGATCTTTAATACATTCCTGAATCCAAAAAAATCAAGATTTTAATACAAATCAAAAGCCCTGAAAAATCAGGGCTTTTTTATTTTTCTTAATCTCTGTGTCGTTTGTGTCCTTTGTTTTTATGATGATGACCTCTGTTGTCATAATCATAATAATACACTCGTTTTTTCACCTGTCCCGGAGCATAGTATCGTGCACTTCCTCCATACACTTTTTTAGCTTGTCCCGGCGGGAGTCTCCTTACATGATGATCATGCACCACACATGATGTCATCATAAACATAACGGTTAACACCCCTACAATTTTCATTAAACCTTTCATATTTTCCACTTTTTCAAATTTCAATAGGGAGATAACAAGGTTAGTGCCAAAGTACACCGGAGCATTTTTGAAAGGGAAGCTTACGGGGTTTGAAAGCCAATATTTTTAGAACAAAAGTGATTTATTTAGTTAAAAATGAAAGATTTAAAGAATTGTCCGGTTCTCTTTTATTTATTCTATACTGTCACTTCGCTTTTCGAACAGTACGACATCTTTCCACTGTCCGTTTAGCTTTCCAATCTTTTTTCTGACTCCTACGGTTCTGAACCCGTTTTTTTGGTGAAATCTTATAGAAGCTTCGTTTTCGGGAAAGATACTGGCCTGAAGAGTCCAGAAACCATGGCTTTCGCTGTCAAGAATCATCTTTTTCAGCAGAACTGATCCTAAGCCTTTCCCTTGATACGTATTGTCAAAATAAATGCTCACTTCAGCTACTCCTTTATAACATTCTCTTTTGCTTACCGGCTTCAAAGCGCACCACCCTACTATTTCATTGTTTTCATTTTCAAGTACCCAACGGCAATCGTTGAAATATTCCATATTCCAGGCTTCGGCAGTAGGAACTTCTGTTTCAAAAGTGGATACCCCTCCGTCTAATCCCTGCTTATAAATTTCCAGCACTCTTTTTTCATCACCGGGAAGCATTTCTCTTAATTCGTAATTCATTCTATTTAATAGTATTTTCTTTTATTTTTTCTTTTGATTCTTGAATAGTGGGTCTGCTTTTCTTTCTCATCTTCTGAAATAACGCTTATATTACCATCAACTTCAAGAATAGAAAGCTTAACATCTCTTATTTTTTCCACGCCGTGTTCTCTTATGGCTTCTTCCAGCTCATCACGGGTGATCTTCACCCTGTTCAGAGCCGTCTGGTCTATTACCCCATCTCTGATCAGGATTACAGGGTCTTCTTCCATAAATGTTTCGAATTTCCGGTTGGAGAACATGAGTCGTTTTAGAATAAAGTTGGCCGCAAACAGAACGAGGGCTGCAATAAGACCACCCTGTAGAGAGGTATTCTGGCCCACCATTGCATTCTGAACCGCATTGGAAATAAGAAGGAGCAGAACCACATCTCCTGCATTAAGCTGGGAAAGCTGGTTTTTACCAAAGAGACGGATAGCGATCACCATAAAAAGGTAAACGCAAAGGGAACGTACTACAACATCAAGAATAGGATTCACAGATCATATTTAATAATCAAATGTATTAAATTTTATGATTGGCTGTTTAAATTATTTTTAGGCTTAAGAAACAAGCTGACAGAATAAAAGATGGCACATGATTTGACCATTGAATTTAAATTTTATTGATGAAAAAAATCTTTCTATGCTTAGGAATTTTTCTCTTTTTAGCAGCCTGCAAAAATAATGGATCCCGTGCAAATTCGGCCGAAGAAACCTCTGTTATACAAAAGGTCAACGAGCTTTACCGTTTATATGGAGGCTCAAATGATGCTCTTTATAATAAACCCTTCTCTGACAGCCTTTTTTCTCCGGAACTCAAAAGAACACTTGAAGAGGCTTTGAATGCTTCTAAAGCTGATATTGAAAAGGTAAAACACAGTGATCATCCGGATGAAAAACCATTATTGTTTGAAGGAGCTGTTTTTTCAAGCTTATATGAAGGATACAACAGTTACAAAATAAAATCCGTTGTTATCAACCCTTCGGGTACCTCAGCGGATGCGGCGGTTACTTTTGAATACATGATGTCTCAGCCTAAAGTTATATGGACCGACAAAGTACATTTGATAAAGTCCGGCCAGGAATGGAAGATTGATAACATCAGCTTTGACAGTATTGCAAATTCGAAAGATCTGAAATCAAGCCTGAAGAATTTTGCTCAAAGCGTGAAATAATCATTAAATCTGATCATAAAAAAAGCTGCTCTAAAGGCAGCTTGAATTTTTAAGGACATTGAGAAATATGGGCTTCACTACACACTGTTTTATTGAGTCTTTCACAAAATACACAATAAATTACAGGTGCACCCCCATACACTGATTTCAATTCATTCTTGTTAAGTTTCTTTAAATTTTTCATATTGTTTTAATTTGTTTGACAAATATAGAACGTTTTTCCTGAACATTTATTATGTTTTGCACTTAAAATCTTCATTATTTATAAAAATTTTAAGAAATTACAAACAATACTTTAATATCATATATCTTTATGGTGAAATATTATTTATAATATATTATGTATCTTTAAATAAACCAAAACAATAAAATAATATTAAAATGATCACACCAAAAGGAGCCCAGGTCGGGCAATTCGAACCAGCGAAAAAATCACTGATATCCAATGGCCTTCTTTCCGGGCAGGACGAGATGGCCAATTACAACAAGGGCGTATGCCACGATGTGGTAGCTTATGCCCTGTATATGAGAGGTGCAACCATATCTCCGGATGAACTTGTACAGTTCCGTGCACAGGGATGGCTCAATAAATTCAACTATCCTGCAGGCGATAAGTGGGATGGTTATGCTATAATTCCCAAAGGAAAAGCCATTGGTTTTTACAGACTAAGAGATAAAACGTGGTTCCATTCGGCTGTCACTACCGGAAACGGTGCGGAGATCAGATCCGTGAACGGATTTTCACTAGGTACGGCATGGTCTGTTCCTGTAGACATGAAATGGGTTCTGGGTAAAAAGAATGAAGACGGAACCTTCAACTACGACGGTACAAAAATAGAAGTTTATATATCCTCTCTATAATTGGTTTGATCAATCCATCTATCAAAGGAATTGTCAATGCTAAAACCTGTTAATATTGAAGAGCGAAAACCTGTATGGATCGCTCTATCTGATTTTTATCTGGATACAGAACTTCAGGATTTTAATTTTCAATATATTGTTAAAACAATTCTGGAAAGCCCGTATTCTTTTGACGATGTGAAAACCATTAATATATATGAAGTCTTTCCTGTTTTACAGCCCAATCTGTTACAGGCAGCAGGTGAATGGGCCGGATTTAATGAAAAATGGCTGCTGGAAGCCATTACAGATTACCTTAAAACAAAAACCGTTTCTGATAACGCAATGATCAGCACCAATTATAAAAAATATGCTTGGATGCAGGAAGACTATTGGCAGAAGCTTGAAAGCATTTACAACGAAATGCAGGAGAAATAAAAAAGCCACAACAAGTATTGTGGCTTTTTATATTTAATTTTAATTATTATTCTAATTCTCTTTTTAGAAACTTACCGGTCAAACTCTTCTTAGATTTCACAATCTCTTCAGGAGTTCCCTGAGCTACGATCTGGCCACCGTGTTTTCCTCCTTCCGGTCCTACATCGATAATATGGTCTGCCAATTTGATCACATCCATATTATGTTCGATGATGATGAATGAGTTTCCTAATTCTACCAGCTGGTTAATGGCATCCATCAGGATCTTTACATCTTCAAAGTGAAGCCCCGTCGTCGGCTCATCTAAAATATACAATGTATTTCCAGTCTGTCTTTTCGAAAGTTCTGTAGCCAACTTGATACGCTGTGCCTCTCCTCCTGAAAGTGTTGTCGACTGCTGTCCAAGCGTGATATAACCTAATCCTACATCCTGAAGGGTTTTTACTTTAGCAAAAATCTTAGGGATCGGCTGGAAGAAATCTACCGCTTCACCAATCGTCATATCCAGAACGTCGGAAATAGATTTTCCTTTGTAACGTACTTCCAGGGTTTCTCTGTTGAAACGTTTTCCATTACAGGTTTCACAATGTACGTATACATCGGGAAGAAAGTTCATTTCAATTACTTTCAGCCCACCACCCTGGCAGGTTTCGCACCTTCCGCCTTTTACATTGAATGAGAATCTTCCCGGCTTATAACCACGGATTTTACTCTCCGGAAGTTCAGCAAAAAGGTTTCTGATGTCTGTAAACATTCCTGTGTAGGTTGCAGGGTTTGATCGCGGAGTTCTTCCGATCGGAGTCTGGTCTACGTCTACAATTTTATCAATATGATCAAGCCCTTCAATCTTTTTGTATGGAAGAGGCTCCTGAACGGCTCTGTAAAAATGTTTGTTCAGGATCGGATATAAGGTTCCGTTGATCAGGGAAGATTTTCCGCTACCTGAAATTCCTGTTACTACAACCAGTTTTCCTAACGGAATATCCAGGGTAACATTTTTAAGGTTATTTCCAGTAGCTCCTTTTAACAGTATATTTTTACCATTCCCAGCTCTTCTTTCCGCAGGAACTGCTATCTTTCTTTTTCCGTTGATATAATCTGCCGTAATGGTATCTGCTTTCAACAGGTCTTTCGGTTTTCCCTGCCACAGTATTTCTCCACCAAATTTTCCGGCTCTCGGACCAATATCCAATACCTCATCGGCCTCCAGGATCATATCTTTATCATGCTCTACAACAATGACGGAGTTCCCAATATCTCTAAGGTTTTTCAATGAATTGATCAGTCTCTCATTATCTCTCTGGTGAAGCCCGATACTTGGTTCATCCAGAATATACAAAACATTCACAAGCTGCGACCCGATCTGCGTGGCAAGACGTATCCTCTGGGATTCTCCGCCTGAAAGGGTTTTAGAGCTTCTACTTAAGCTCAGATAATCCAAACCTACATCCAGAAGGAACTGAAGTCTTGTTTCAATCTCTTTTAAGATTTCGTAGGCAATGATTTTATGTTTTTCTGAGAATTTATCTTTAACGTCGGATAGCCATTCTTTTAAATCGGATAAACTTAAAGCATTTACCTCAGCGATATTCTTTCCGTCTATTTTAAAGCTTAAGCTTGCAGGCTGAAGACGGGTTCCGCCGCATTCCGGACAGGTTTCTTCAGTGGTAAAATGCCTTTCCAGCAATACTGCCTCGTAAGATTCTCTTTCTTCAATGATCTCTTCCATAAAAGTGATCAGACCATCGAAGCTTATTTTTATCTTTTTGGTAATCCCTGCGTATTTCAGATCTTTATTAAATTCCTTATGGCATCCGTTGTAGATATAGTCCAAAGCCTCGTCCGGAATATCCTTCATAGGTGTTGCCATGCCTAATCCGAAGATCTCAAGGATATTTTTGATCTGTGAGAGTATCCATTTGTTGGATTTAATATCTTCCAGCGGTAACAGTCCGCCCTGGTTAATGGAAAGCTTAGGGTTTTCAATAAAGTAATCTGTATTGATCTTTTTGATAGTCCCCAAACCTTTACATTCCGGACAGCTTCCTTTCGGAGAGTTAAATGAGAATGTATTGGGTTCCGGAAGTGCCAGTGAATGTCCTGTTTCAGCATCCATCAGATTTTTCGAAAAATATTCTATATCTGTGCCTCCCAGTTTCTGGATTCCGATGATCCCTTCGCCCATCTCAATTGCGGTACGCAGGGATTTTTCCATTCTGGATTCGGAAGCATTTTCACCGATGATCCATCGGTCGATCACAATGTCTATATCGTGGGTTTTATAACGGTCCAGCTTCAGATCATATTCTATATCCTGCAACTCACCGTCAATCCTTGCCTGACCGTAGCCTTTTTTTGCCATCTGTACAAAAAGCTCATGGTAATGGCCTTTTCTGGAACGCACTACAGGCGCAAGAAGCATTATTTTTTCGCCTTTATAATTTTCCTTGATTGTGTCCAAGATCTGGTCTTCCGTATAGCTTACCAACCTTTTTCCACTGGAAAGAGAGTATGCATCGGAAACTCTTGCATATAACAAGCGTAGATAATCATACAACTCAGTTACGGTTCCTACGGTAGACCTCGGATTTTTATTGGTGGTTTTCTGCTCGATGGCAATTACGGGAGAAAGACCTTCTATCTTATCTACATTCGGTCGTTCCAGACCGCCCAGAAACTGGCGCGCATATGCCGAAAATGTTTCGATATAACGACGTTGCCCTTCGGCAAAGATGGTATCAAAAGCCAAAGATGATTTCCCGCTGCCGGAAAGCCCGGTAATTACTACCAGCTCGTTGCGAGGAATCTTTACATTAATATTTTTAAGATTGTGTTCACGTGCTCCGTAAACTTCTATATATTCTGTTGATTTACTCATAATTTGGGGTGATCCTGCCTGAAAATCACAATGTGCAAAATTACGGAATTTTATGGAATTGTATGAACCTGAAAGATTTTATTAAACTTTAATTTTAGTTAAATTTTTAAGGTTCTGAAATGATTAATTCTTCATGAATTTCGTTCGTAAATTTTGTTTATGCTCTGCATGATACTGCTGATATTAACTATACTCCTATTCCGGCAAATAAAAAAGACTGATGCATTGCATCAGTCTTCTGTTATAGGTTCATACCTTTTTTATTTCACAAATGAATTGTAGGAGTTCAATACAGATTCGTAGGAGGAATCGATCTGCTGGATATCGCTGTCTGAAATTTTTCCAGTGCCTTTAGCATCACGAATCAGTTTTCGGTAAGTATCCAAAAAGCTGGACGCACTTTTATTAAAGCTTTCAAACAATGTTTTTTTGTAAGAATACTGCGGATCTTTCACATTGAATTCTAATTTTGAATTGGCTTCTACTGCTTTGGCAAGCTCATCATATTTTTTCTGAGCTTCCGCTTCGTTGAATTTTCCTGAATACTGCTTATCCAGTACATCAATATTAGAGTCCAGGGAGTTCATTACGCTTTTGGAAGAGATGATATATTCTTTCATAGGATGGTCTTTCAGAACCACTTCTTCTGCCGCATCTGTTGCAGGTTTGATCTTCGCCACTACATTTTCTCCCGAGGTAAATAAAGCCTGGGCTTCGGTTTCAATATCCTTTGTTATGGCATCTGCTTTTGCTCCTTTGTCATCTTTATAGTCTTCAGAATTCATATAGGATTTAAGCTCTTCGAACTTTTTCTCTATACTTTCCTTTTTAGCTTTATAGGTATTGAAATCGGCTTCTATTGCTGCCTTGTCTTTTCCAAAACCTGACGGTATTTCTTTGATCTTGCTGAATGAGTAATCCATAGAACCTATTACGGGCATTATCATGGCATTTCCGCCTTTTGCTTTCGCTACAGCTCCATCTGCATATCTCAGAATACTTTCTATATGTTTGGATGTATTCTTATAAGAATCCAAAAAGTTGTTATTGAAATCGATGATAGCATTCGCTTCGTCAGCACCACCAAGGTTCAAAACGGATTTACCCAGTTTACTGACGTCTTTTTTACAGCTGATCACACTGACTGATGTGAAGGTCAGGGCCATAGCAAGGACAATAATCTTTCTCATATTTTATAGTTTAAGTTTAGTTGTAATTTATATTTCGTCAAGATCAATATCTTCATTGCTTATTTTTACTACATATTCGATTCCGTCAATCGCTTTCGAAATGATTTGATTTCTAAGGATATTGGCCATATTTTCCCAGTAGGCCCTTCCATAGAATGAATAATTCTGAGGAATGATTTCTATTTCAACGGTTCTTACAAAACCTTCTTTTGGGCGGTTGCTGATCATGGTTCCTCTTCTTACCCTTACTTCTTTTACCTCATCTTTCAGGACCATTCTGCAGTAGTTTTTAACATCTTCGAGAGAAATGATCTTGTCTCTTGTGGTTAGGGCGTATCTGTAAGCCTGAATACTGTCTGTTCCTTTCTGTTCTTCAGAACCGCCTATAGTTTCTGTGAGAAGTACAACAGTCTGTGACTTTAACTGATTAGAAAGTTCTGTTCCCGGACGCATATGGTTGGCCAGTGTGCAGTGTGTCACCCAGAATGAGGCATATGTATGGTCAGTTTTTTCTACAGGCTCCATAATGACGTAATTCAGTTCCTGTCTGATATTTCTCTTCGCATTGTTCACTTTCTGAACCATCGTCTTCATTTTATCTGACATTTCACTTAGCACTCCTTTGACATTATCCCTGTTTAACAGTGAAAATGCAGCAATTTCATCTCTTGTCAGTTCCAGAACATTGGCGATCATATCTACGGCATTTCTATTGGTGAAACGCTCCATTCCGCCTTTTCTTACTGTATACAATCCTTTTTTAAGATCATCGGCAGGAGTAAAAGGAATCTCCGTATATTTTCTTCCGTCTCCATCCTGAACTTCATCCACATACAGGAAATGTTCGCCTTCGTCTGTAACGAGAGGAATATTGTTTCCCATGATATCCAGGCTGTATTCTGTCTTCTTCCAGCCTCTGTTGTAAATAGGGAAAGCATTCATTACAAATGAAAAATTATCTAAGATCTCCGCAGAAAACTGCGGCGGGAATTCAAAGGTAAGCCATAAATAGCGTTTGTCTCCGATCTGCTTTCTGATCTCTTCTTTATCGTTGAGAAAGTCTAAATTTTGTGGCAATACGCCAGGCTCCGAAAAGAGGCTGCTCGAAAGTCCTGTGATTTCTATGAATTTATGACGGTAAATACTTTTGATATCTTCAATAACTTTATTCCGGATCGACTGTTCTCTGAACATCTGTTCGTATCCGTCCTGCTGGCTGTTCGTAAGATAACTCAATCCCTCTCTTACAAACAAAGGATTCCCATTACTGGTAACGGTAATATAAGGAAGCAGTTTGTAGACGAAATCTATATGCTCAAAAGCAGGATTGGAACAGAATACACTGATGTATTTAGGGAAATTTTCAGTGGCATATCGGCTTACATCCACTCCTATTGTAATCTTTCTGTAGTCTTCAGGTTTTCCCTGAAATCTTGCTACCGGTATTTTATTCAGCCTGTCATCTACACTATAGCAGGTATTTCCTACAAACATTATTGCCGTCTGTATTTTATTAATTCTTACATTTCCTACGGGTGTAAAGGGAATATTAAGCTGTTTATCCGATTCTGATTTTACCGTTGATGTCATCTGCTTGCGGAAAAAGAATTCGGTATGTTCCAGTAGGACTTCCGAAGATTCGTAAGGCAACGTAAAGGCAACCGCATGAGCCGGAATCGGATGGGTATAAATGGAGGGTGTCAGAAGTTTTGCCAGTTTCTCAAGGATTCTTGCATTGACTGTCTGAATCTCGTTATTAGCCTTAAAAACTTCTGTACTGAATGCGTCTATCAGTAGTTTTACAAAAGGGTCCAGAGACTGCGGGCTTTTCAGTCCCCACACTTTGGTGGCGTTCTGAAGCATTCTTGCCTTTACAGATTCTTTGGAATATATATTTTGATCTAAGTTCATAATTTTTTCTTGCTTTTAAAAACAATTAGTCAATAGACATCGGGCTTAAAAATAATTCTGTAGAAAAACTGAAACGCTCTCCTGTTGCCTCCATTTTTGCATTGATGGCAATTCTTACTTTCTTTTTGATCTCTGTATGTTCTTTGGTATCGTAGCTGTGCTCTACAAATTGGATGTGGGCATCAATCTGCGGGTTCACGATGCGGGGCTCATATTCCTGAATCTGCCTTCTGAGGCTTTTAATGAAAACGCTCTCCCAAACGGCACTTGTGACTCCATTGTCGAATTCCAGATTCCATACGTCGTTTCCATAATTGTCATCATATCTGTTTTCGCCTTTTTTAGTAGTGATCAGCAGCATGATATTGTGCGCAATGCTTTCGCCCATGTCGCAGATATCAATGCTTCCTCCTTCAGTCATGAGTGTTGAAGGCACGAAAGGCATTCTGTAATTTGGTGTGTCCATAGTCAGCTTCTTATTTTACATAGTCTAGTTTTCTTAAAAAGAACTACCAAAATACACATTTTCATGAAATAAATATGAAAAGAAATCAAAAATCTCATTGAAAAAAGGGCTTCCAAACGAATTTGAGAGCCCTGATATATTATAGAAACGGTTGAATCTTAACCTATTGATCTGTCTGCTTTTTCCTGTTGATGAAATAATACACAGGAAGTCCCAGGAGCACCATTAAAAATCCGGGCCATGTATATTGCTGTTTGTAAATCAGGAGAAGTACACAAAACCCTGTTCCTATCAAGAGATAGATAATAGGCGTTACAGGGTAAAGCCATGTTTTATAAGGTCTTTCAAGGTCCGGCTTTTTGATTCTTAAATAAATAACTCCGAAAACCGTAATCATGTAGAACAGAACGATCACAAAAGAGATCATGTCCAGAAGATTACCATACTGTCCGCTAAGGCATAGCACCGAAGCCCATATTCCCTGCATCCATAAAGCATTTTCCGGAACTTCATTTTTATTATTTTTCTCTGCAGATTTAAAAAACATTCCGTCTTTTGCCATAGTTTGAAACACTCGGGCTCCAGCCAGAATCAGCCCGTTGTCACACCCGAAGGTAGAAACCATTACAAGAACTGCTATAATGATGGTGCCTGCACTTCCGAAAATATTCTGTGAGGCTGCCACCGCAACCCTGTCATTGGCTGCAAAAGCAATACTGTCCCTGTCCAAAGCATTCAGGTATACATAATTGACTGCCAGATAAAGGATCATCACTGCAGAAGTTCCATAGATCATTGATTTGACAATATTTCTCTTAGGATTTTCAACTTCTCCGGAAACGAAAGTTACGCTTTCCCAGGCTACTGAACTGAAAACAGATCCTACCATGGCTGCCGCGATGCCTCCGAGCAGGGTCATTCCACTAATTGGTTCCCAGCCTTCTTTTAGGAAATTACCGCTTATATCTTTTTTAAGGTTATTAAATGAATCAAAACCCAGGCTGAAATTTTCAGCTAAATGCGAAAAATCAACTAGAATAAATCCAACAGCAATTAAGCCTAGTAAAGCAATGATTTTTGAACCTGTAAATACATTCTGAAGCAACTTTCCGCTCTGTACACCTCTTGTATTAATATAAGTAAGTAAAAGGATAACGGCTATTGCCAGAATCTGTATCCATGTGATTTTGAATTCTCCACTCTGGAAAAGAGGAGCTGCATCATTCAGTGACGGAACCAGATAAGCGGTGAATTTACCGAAAGCCATTGCTACTGCGGCAATAGTTCCTGTCTGGATTACCGTAAACAGGCCCCAGCCGTACAGAAATCCCATCTTTTTCCCAAAGATCTCTTTGAGATAGGTATACTGCCCGCCTGCTTTTGGAAACAGCGCAGAAAGCTCTCCATAGCTGATTGCCGCTGCTACAGTCATCACTCCGGTAATGATCCAGACTACGATCAGCCAGAAACCGGATCCCAGGTTCCGCATCATATCGGCACTTACAATAAAAATTCCGCTTCCAATCATAGATCCCATTACCAGCATAATGGCGTCCCAAAGTTTCAGTTTTTTCTGCATAGTCAAGTATAGGCATCAAATATAAACAAATCTGAGATTCATTTTGATATTTGTTGAAAATTTACTGCATCACCTGCTTTTTATCAAGTTTTTATCGAATTGTTATTCAATTTTAATTAGTACTTTTGGAAAAAATATTAAAAATGAAATTCAAGGCTATATTATTTGCAGCAGCTGTAAGTATTTCTACTTTAGCTTTTGCACAGGAGACATCACAGAAAAAGTCTGGACCACCGGAAGGAAGTGCTATTGTAGGTGACGCATATGGAGCCGGAGTAACTTCAGAGTCTAAGGCCATCACAGTTGATAAACTGAGCAAAAAACTTAAGAAAGACAATAAAAAAGTTGAAAACGTAGCAGTTAAAGGAAAAGTAACTGATGTATGTGAGAAAAAAGGATGCTGGCTTACCATCCAGACTGAAGATAATTCTCAGTTTTTCGTAAAAATGAAAGATTATGCATTCTTTGTTCCAACAGCTTTAAAAGGTAAAAATGTTGTATTGGAAGGTACTGCAGAAAGAAAAGTAACTTCAGTAGACGAGCAGAAACATTATGCTGAAGATGCTAAGAAACCTCAGGCTGAAATTGATGCCATCACGACTCCTAAAGAAGAGATCAGGTTCGTAGCCAATGGAATTAAAGTGGTAAACTAATCCTGTATATACTATCAAAAACGTCCTCAGGAAGTAATACTTTTTGAGGACGTTTTTATTTTATGAAAATCTTAAGCTTTTCTAATCTTCTATTGTAAATTCTACAGGCGCATCCAGTTTCGGATATTTGGTAGCAGATACAAATCTTTTCCCTGTACAATCTATTTCCAGCCAGCCTTTTCTTTTTTTCACATCTCCCACTTCCATCACAAAAGGTACAAATGATATTTCATCCTTACCTTCTTCCATAATTTCGCGGTACTGAACTGCAACATCCAAAATGCATTCATGGTCTGTATTCAGCTTTACATTTCTGTAAATAATATCATAATGTGTTTCTTGGTTTTCGGGAATTTCAAGATATTTTTCCCACCCTTCTGTATCCGAATTCAGCTCACTGATTGCTTTTAAAGCATAATATAAAGCAACCGTATAGTATTTTCTGGTTCCTTTTCTTGTATAATCATCTACGAAATGTCCGCCCTCAAATAAAATAGTAGGCATTCCGGCCTTAATGAAGTTGTCGCCTGTAGAGGTAGGATAAAACTCATCAGAATATCTGCCGATCTGATTCGGAATTAATTCTTTTAAATGATCATACATTCTTCCAATTACAGCCATGCATTTCTTCCTGTTATCTGTTATCGTACGTTCTTCATTTTCAGAGGGAGCCAAAAAAGAAAGCGTTGCCGGATGTATTCCGTCTGTCGTAAAAATAGTCCTCTGTTCATGTAGGTTTAGTGCATAATCATATTTTTTTGAGGCCACTACTTTTTTAAGGAATTTAATTTCCGTACTCGATTCATTATGAAAATCTCTATTCAGGTCAATATCTACAGCATTTAGTCTTGTCCATCTTTCTGAGCCGTCAGGATTGAGCATAAAAATAAAATCCAGCCTGATTTTACTGAAAAGATCCTGTTTCATTTCGGGATTCTTATCCAAAGTTTCCAAAAGGTCAAGCATGGCATGGCTGGCATTGGATTCGTTTCCGTGCATCTGTGACCATGCAAGAACATTAATAGTTCCCGTTCCTATGCTTAATTGATAAATAGGCTTGTCTAAATAGGATCTTCCAATTTCCTGAATATAATCGCTGAGATTGGCCTGTAAGTAAGAAAATAATTTTTCAGGAGAAATATAGCGGTTTGAGAAATTAGGATTCGGAGAATAGAGCTGTTCAAAATTCATTATAAATAATTTACAAGAGTCAAATTTAATGATTTTTAGGCAAAAAATATTAGTTAACATTTGTAACTTGATTAAACAATGACAACTGCCATTTTGTCTGTGGATAAAATTGTTAATTGAATATATGATATTTAAATTAATATAAAATTCTTAAAATCAGTTACTTATAAAGTTTATATCAATTACATTTAGAATCTTACTTTAAGTGAATAAAAGCCTATTAATCAGTAAATAGGCATAATATTGCTAAACAAGATTAATGTGGAAAACTTCGTCAATTACACATATATACAAATGTAAATTGATGTTTTTTTGTACTTATCTAAGAAATCCAATCTAAATTTAGCTATTATATAACTTTCATTACTCTTATCAGAAAATAAGGATTTATTAGTAAACAAAGTTTTAATATATTTATGCATAAAATACTATTAATAAGTTACTTACGATTGTAATTTACGTTTGTATACAGCAAATAAAGATCTTTTACTGCTTAAAATCTTTTATTTCTCAGTAAATATGCTTTACTTCTGAATATATTTTAAAACACTACTAATCATTGATTTAGCATATAATTAATAGACAACCCCTCAATATTGGAGACCCAACAAAACAGAAGGTTTCAAAGTAATTAATCAAGGAAATTTATCAGCTTAAAATGGTGTTTACTTTGTTAAATAGAGTTATAGTGGAAAGAGAATTATTATAAACAGCTCTATTTAAGCTTATTATATCCATTTACATATGTATATTTATAAAATTAAACTTCGTTTACTTATGTAATTTGTATATGTAAATTTTATTATTTACATTTGTAACATAATTGACAACTTATTTTTATGAGTTTAAACGAAAGAATTTCAAAAGTTATTGAGTATTCCAACCTCAGCCCTTCCGAGTTTGCAGATGAGATCGATGTACAGCGTTCTTCCATTTCGCATATCACTTCCGGAAGAAACAAGCCGTCTCTGGAATTTATTATAAAGATAAAGTCAAGCTTCCCGGAAATCCTTTGGGACTGGCTAGTTACGGGTGAAGGTGAAATGCTGAAATCCGAATTACCGGAAGTAAAACCTGCTTCAGAAGAAAAACCAGAAGATGAAAAAGGGAAACCCACTCCGCTACCCGATCTGTTTACGATGATGAAGGATGATGAAGATTTCGGAGCTGAAGAGGAATCTGATACTCTGAAAGAGAGCCCACGAGAATCGTTTATACCACCCCCATATAAGACTCAGGAAAATTTATCCAATTCTCAGCGATTAGAAAATACTAATGATAAAATATTAAGCCAAGTTATTGGTAATCAAGAAAATAAGATAAAAAGGATTGTGCTCTTTTATGAAAACGGAAAATTTGAAAGTTTTGAGCCATAAAAAACCCGGTCAAAGAAATGGCCGGGATAAAAAATAGTTGAAGAAGAAAACTAAAGCTTACTGCTTTATTAGTTTTGTAATTTTTGTATGTCCACCTTCATTCTTGATCTTCAGAATATAATTTCCTTTTGGCAAATCTGAAACACTATACTCTTCGGAACCTTTCAAGGTCCTTACTATTTTTCCGGAAACATCCATAATTTCCACACTGCTTATTCTGAGCCTTTCAGGATTATTGATTCTGAAATGGTCTTTTACCGGATTAGGATATACCTGGATCCTGTTGTCATACTGCATGGTTTCCTGTGTACCTAGCGTAGTCGCTGTAAATGTAATAACAAACGGCATATCTAAAGGGACATCAGGAGCTGAAGTAGGGTTTCCGGCATCAACTAGAGAAGTCCACGTTCCTAAAATGGCATCAAATTGTTTAGCATTAAAGGCAGGAAGTCCCCGGCTTCCAACAATTGTAACCGGTGGTAAAAAGCCTGCATTAGCCATCACCACATTCTGCAGCTGGTACTTTATCCAGTATGTTCCGGCTCCCAGAGTAACAGGGGTATTGGCTGTTATTTTCCATATTTTTCTAGTGGTACCAGGAACTGCTGCTGCAGGTACGACAGTATTTCCAGTTCTGTACATGGTAGCATCTACTCCTGCAGAAAACCTGTTGGTAGTATCATCTCCAAATACACTTGTTGCCCCTGCTACGGAAGGGTCCGAATTGAATATGTTTACTCTTACTGTATTAAAAGGAGCCGTAGTTCCTGCATAATTCGTCTGATAGGCAAAAAAATCTATGGTTGTAATCTGCCACGAACTTCCGGCGGGAACAGTAAAATCATCAGCAAGAAAAAAACTTGCCGCAGCTGAACTGGATGTTCCGCCCAAACCAAGGCTGGTATTGGACTCTGTAGTATTTCCTGTATTATTCTGAAGTTCAGACCATGTGTATCCGGCAGGTGCTGCCGTTCCGCTTTTAGAAGTAGCTCCGGTACTTAAACCTCCGTTATTATAGGTTTGTGCTATGCCAAAATTAGCCGCTATAAAGGCAGCAATAAGTAATGCTTTTTTCATAATATTAGTTTTTGATGGTTTCAATCAAATATAACCAATAACAATGAATAAAACAATATATATTAAATACTTTTATTATATAATTAACAGATATGTAAATATTGTAAATTATAAATAATATCAAACTGCGGAAACTTATAATAGATACAGTTCTTTTTCACATGCATATAGCAAATTAAAAAGACCTGCAGAAAATGCAGGTCTTTTTGTATATTTTATAAAATATTATTTCTTTCTTCTTTCCAATTCTTTCTTGATGAGACCTAGTTCTCTTCCGGTTTGTCCGGCTACAGAAGTGTTTTCTCTGGCTCTTCTTGTAAGATAAGGCACAACATCCTTTACTGGACCGTATGGAAGGTATTTAGCTACATTATAGCCTTTATCTGAAAGGTAGAAGGTAATATTATCGCTCATTCCGTAAAGCTGTCCAAAGTAGATGTGAGGATTTCCATTTTCAAGCGCCTTGGATTTCATTTTATCCATAACCAATTCTGATGAGATCTCATTATGAGTTCCAAAGAATGCAGATACTTTATCCAGATGATTCATTACAAAATCAATTCCGGCATTATAATTCTTGTCTGAAGCCTCCTTATTAGGCTGTATAGGATCCGGATATCCTTTTTCTTCTGCTCTGGCTCTTTCCTTTTCCATATAGGCGCCACGCACGATCTTATATCCTATGAAATAGTTCTTTTCTCTGGCTTTCTGAAGATGAGCTTCCATATACTCCAGTCTTCCGGTTCTGTACATCTGGATGGTATTCCAAACAATTGGCTTTTCCCGGTTGTATTTCTCCATCATTTCTTCACAAAGCTGGTCTGCTGCATCCTGCATCCAGGTCTCTTCAGCATCTACCATTACTTTTTTGTCATGCTCATGGCAAAGATCGCATACCTCATCAAATCTTCTTACAACTCTTTTCCATTCTTCTTTCTGACTTGAAGTAAGTTCAGTTCCACTTCCTACCGCTTCATACAGGTCAATTCTTCCAAAAGCAGTCGGTTTGAATACAATAAAAGGAATAGCAGGATTTCCCACAGAAAATCTAATGATATCTTTGATCTCTTTACATACTGCATCAAAGGTTTCCTCATCCTCTTTACCTTCTATAGAGTAATCGAAAATACTTCCCACTCCTCTTTTGAAAAGCTGTTTTACCGCCTTCATACTTTCCTCACGGGTCTCGCCACCACAGAACTGTTCAAACAAAGTACTTTTTACAATTCCGGTCACGAAAGGAAAATTATTGTGAACCGTAAAATTAAGAACAGAAGTTCCAAGACTGGTAAGAGCGGGCTGTTCAATCATTTTAAACATCCAGTACGCCTTTCTCAATTGTGCATCAGACTTGTCTGCAAATGCTACTTTAGTATCGTTAAAAATGGGCATTCCTTTTTATTAAATTTAGTTTTGCAAAGGTAATAATAACCTCAGTTTATTTAAAGAAAATTTTCTAGAATTTGCTTTCGATTCCGTTCAGGAGCATTGCCATAATTCCTACAAAAACCCAAAATCTTAATATATTGAGTGTGAAGAACTTACTCCTTCTGGTAGATTTAAGCAAAAGGTAAATACAGAAGATCATTACGAATAAGCCTCCGGTAAAGTAATATGCCATAAAACCTGATATCCCTGTTTTGGTGATTAGTTTCATGGAAACAGCCATTGTGGTAATCAACAGGGAAATGATTATGATCTGGGTATTTTTATTTTTAAAATAGTTGGGAATGGTTGTATATCCGAATGCTTTGTCTACACTTTTTGTAAGCATATCTTTCACAATATCGATACACAGAAGAATTAGAAAAAGGAAAATAGCCATCAGCAATACCTTTTTGGAAAAGGTTTCGTAATACACCATCATTCCGAAAAAAGGATAAAGGGTTAGGCTTACAAAAGTAAGATTGTTAATGATCAGTAACCGACTTAACTTATGACTGTAAAACCACATGAAGAACTGGTATACAAGAAAAAAAACAAAAACCTTATGGGAAATCATCCATGCGACCCCAAGAGAAATCGCTGTCAGAGCAAGGTAAGCATACAAAAAATATTTCTGCTTGATAAAGCTTTGGATTCTGGTCCGGAACGGTTTTACTACATGGTCTTTTTCCAGGTCATAAAACTGATTGATGATTCCACCCGCCAGAATAGTTATAACGGTGCAGAAAATAATGCCGTGTACCTTAAAATCGAAGACAAATTTACTGAACGTTTCATCCTGATTGAAGAGAAAAAAAGTAGATACATACAAGGCAAATGTAAGGAGTGCCGCAACAAAAAACCGAGCACCGATCAGAAAACCCACGAATTGTGATAATCTGTAAAATATAGATTTAGAGATATAGTTTTTAGATTGGAAAGTTTCTTTTTCAGAATTCATTCCAACCTGTTTAAAATCTGTAAATCACTTCTTTTTGGAAGCCTTCAAGCATTTTTTCTGCTTTTGCATAATCTTTAGTGAAACCCAGGATATATCCGCCACCGCCGCTTCCGCAAAGTTTCAGATAATAGGCATTAGAATCGAGTCCTTTTTTCCAGATGTTGAAAATACTTTCAGGAATCATCGGACGGAAATGTTCATATGCCCAATAGGAAAGCTTTTTCAGGTTTCTGAAGAAAGGATTCATGTCTTTTTTAAGGAAAGATTCAATGCATGCATTGTTGTAACGGATGAATTCTTCTTTCAATGTTTTTCGGAAACCTTCAGTTTTCATTTTTTCAAAGAAAATCTGTATCATAGGTCCTGTTTCTCCTGTAATACCGCTGTCGATAAGAAATATGGCTCCTTTTCCAGCTTCCCCTTCCGGGATGGAAACTCTATCGAGGTTTTCTTTATTCTCGATAAGGATCGGAAGGTTCATATAGCAGATCAGAGGGTCCATTCCTGAACTTTTACCATGGAAATAGCTTTCCATTTCTCCAAAAACGGTTTTTAATTTTTTCAGATTGTCTTTTGAGATTTGTTCAGGATCCAACTTATTGAGCGCATATTTTTCAAAAATAGCAGCTACCAAAGCTCCTGAACTGCCTACGCCGTATCCCTGGGGAATATTGGAATCGAAGAAAAGTCCGGATTCAATATCATTTTTAAAGCTTTCGATATCTAATTTAAAATCATCAGAAAGGTCAAGCGTCGCAAGGAAATCAGAGTATTTCTGCAGATGTTTGTTCGATTTAAGTTCAAATTCAGAACTCAAATCTGAGAATTTCAGGGTTCCTTTATAGAAACTGTAAGGTACTACAAGCCCCTGGGAGTCTTCAATCATCCCATATTCTCCAAAGAGAATTATTTTTGCATAAAATAGAGGGTTCGTCATTTTGACAATAAATCTTTTTGCAAAGTTAAAATTATTCCGCTGAATATAAGCAAAACTTAAGCCGAATTCCAATTTATTTAAGCAGAAAACGTTTTTCAGGCTTTTCTCACTACAAAGAGCGGAAAACCATTTTATCCGCAGACAGCAAAAAAGCCTGAAAGATCAGGCTTTTATGATAGTTTAATTAATTTTTATTGATAGTTGATTATAAAGTATCTCTTTCTTTCCGCATATTAACTTTAAGAAACCGGATCAGAACAAGTCCTGCCGCGAAAAATAAAGTCATCGAAAGGGCTGCAATGCGCATATTATTAAAATGTTCAATCAGTGTTGCAAAGATGAATGTTCCGATAATGATCGCAATTTTTTCCAATACATCATAGAAGCTGAAATATGTGGTATTTTCCATAGAGTCTTCAGGCAGAAGCTTTGAATAGGTTGATCTTGACATAGCCTGAAGTCCACCCATTACCAATCCTACTACTGCTGCCACTCCATAGAACTGATATTCTACCGTAGGATTTTCTTTGTTCAGGAAATAAGCCCAAAGACACGCAACAATCCAAAGTACGATAGCGATAGAAATCACGTTTCTGTTTCCTATTTTTCTTGATAACCTGGAGAATATGACTGCTCCGATAATCGCTTCGATTTGAATAACCAAAAGGGTTCCGATCAGTTTATCCTGAGCCAGGTTGATTTCACTTTTTCCAAATAACGTAGCCATCAGGAAAATAGTCTGCATTCCGACACTGTAAAAAAAGAAGCTGGAAAGGAAGAATTTTAGGTTTCTATCCTTAAACAATACTCCACCCACTTTGAAAAGCTCATGAAAACTTTCTTTGGCAATGTCTTTATAAAAGCTCATATTGTCCTTAAGAACCTCAAAGAAACCACCCTGTTCTTCATGTTTTTTAAAAATATTCTTATAATTTAAAAGGACAAGATCTTTAGGCAGTTTTTCTTTAACATCTCCAAACTGAGGAAGATGTTTGAAAGTATACTGGGAAAAACCAAACCACCATGCACCGGTCAACAGGAAGCTTATTCTTGTAAATAAAAGCTGCTGTGCCGCTCCTTTTGCAAAAACCTGAATAAGTACCAGACAGATCACCACAAGAACGACAGAGCCTATATATCCGTAAACATATCCTCTTGCAGACAGCGCATCCTGTTTATCCCGGGTTGCAATATCGGGCAAAAATGAGTTATAAAATACCAAACTTCCCCAGAACCCGACACTCGCCGTAATACTGAATAAAAGGCCTAAAAATACATTATGCATTCCCGTAAACATAGCCAATCCCATACATGAGGTTGCGCCAAGATAACAGAAAAACTGAAGGAATGATTTTTTGTTTCCGATAGTATCCGCTAATGAGGATAGGAACGGAGAAAGCAGCACTACAATAAAAAACGATATGGTCAGTGAATATCCGTACACAGCATCCGGCTGGTATTCTTCTCCGAAAATCTTTATCATGTGCCTTACCGGAACATCAATCCATGATTTTGTTTCTTCCACATACTCCTTTTTCTCATAAGCAGTTGTCAGTATGGAATAGTAAATAGGAAAAATAGTAGAGGTAATAACCAATGAGTAAACAGAGTTCGCCCAGTCGTATACAGCCCAGGCTTTCATAATCCTTGGATTATTCTTTATGTTTTGAGGCTGTTGATTCTCAATTTCAGACATTTCAAATAAATATTAGTAGCACAAAAATAGAAAAACCATTAAGAAATCGATTAGAATTTAGAAAAATTATCGATTCCTTAATGGTAAAATATTATTAAGGAGAATGTTAGTTGCTTCTTTTGGATGTATGAAAAACAGAAAAGCCGCCTTTTGAGACAGCTTCCTTTGCTTTTAGTCCGAATAGAGTAATTGTAAACTATTCAGATAACTTTTTTTGGAAATAACTTCCGCTTCTTTGTTTTCGAAAAAAAAGTACTGATAATTTGGATTTTCTTTTTTGAGTTTCTCAAATTTTCTTTCGCTGATACTTTTTCCATTAAAATAATAATAGTCCGGAGGACTTTCTGACATCATGGATACACCACCTATATATGAGTATTGAGAATCAATTTGAATTTCTTTTTCATGGATTTGTTCATTTTTAAGAAAGATAATTGATGTATTTTCATAAATATCACCATTCATTATATTGGAAGGTTTTCTATCAAAGTTCTTATATGTTTCATTATTTAATTTTTCAAAGTCAAAGTATAAAACATTTTTTCTCTCAATTAGTTCGTTCGGTATTTCTAATGTGAAATTTCCATTTTCATCAGTCGTTGTTTTAATGTACTTTGATTTGCAAATGAAGAAAACTTCGGCATTTGATATTTCCTTTTTTGTTCTTTTGAAGATAAGTTTTCCTGATACTTTTGTAATATCTGTTACTTTTTGTTCAGTAATAATTCCGAAGTTAGTTTGAGCTTGAGCTTGAACCAAACTAAGATTGGTTATTAAAATAATTCCTGTAGCAGCCATGGCTAATGATCGTGCTGAAATTCTTCCACAGATTTCTTTTCCATTGGCTGTTTTAAAAATATCATGAATTTGTGCATCAGTTTTATCTGTAAAATCAACGACGCATTTAGCACACTTTTCACAGAACTTCCCCAAGGAAAAGTCTTGCATATCGTTCCAGTTTTCCGTGCAGGGGTTTTGAATTTTAATGTGGTTTTTCATAATCTGTGTTTAAAACAAAAGCCTCCGAAGAGGCTTATATTATTGTTTTATTAATACAATATTCTTGGGCAAAGATCAATTATCATTGGTTTTATTATTTATGCTCTATAAATATACTTATTTCAAATTGTTCTTTTACCGGAATACCATACATATTTGCTGATTTCCATATATTAAGTTCTTTTACTTTAAAAACTTCTTCAATAGCTTTTTTGGTATTTTTATCAGTATACTTTAGAATCTCTATTTTTTCTAAATTATCATTAATACCTAGAATTATACGAATTCTATTTTCTCCTTCTCTTACATTTTTGGGAAGCTTAAATTTTTCAAATAAAACATTTCTAAAGTTACTCATACCCTTTGGGAATTCTGCATTCAAAATCATTATACCTAAATCATCTATACACACTATATTTTTTTGTTTTCCACATTTTTTTAAAGATTTTTTTGCATTTATATTTATAATATTAATTTTGGCGGAATCTATTTTATTAGCAGGGAAAAGTTTTATATTTTCTATTCCTGTTGAAAAATAAGTAACATTTTTTTGTCTCACAGAACAAGCACTAAAAAAATAAAGCATTATAAAAAAAGAAAAAATAAATTTCATCACTTTGGAGCTTGACTTTTATTTGTTAATCCTCTTACATACCAAAATTCTATCTTTTTAATTATTAAATTTTTATAGAAATTTTCAGATGTCGAATTCCAGAACCAATGATATTGATTTAAAATTGAACTTGCTTGTTGGTAATCAAAAGTTTGCTGAAATGTTATTGCTATATGAGCTTGAACATAACCATTTTGAGAAATAATTGAAGAGCTTTCTGCATCATTAATAAACATAAGTGTTAAGAAATTATTATCGAATGGTCCCGGATCATAAGCCTTTATAGAAATATTATTTTGTGCTAATGCTTGGAGGAAAGCTGAAAGCGGTTGATTATAATAATTAGTCTTATTTGGCATAAGGTTATTTAAATTAGAAACAGTCTGATTATAAAAATTGGGATAATCTGCTATGCTTATAGGTTGACTTGTTTGTGATTTACATTGTGCAAAAATAATTACAGTAATAAAAAATGTAAGTAAAATATTTATTTTCATAAAGTATTTTTAGCAAGGGTTAGGTGTTGTTGTTCCATTAACATTTTCATTTATTGTGGAAGTATTTCCGTTGTCTTCTTAACAATTATTTTTCAAATCCTTTTTAATATAAACTAAAAACCGCCTTTCAGCGGTTATTTTATTATTGTTTAGTAAAAACTATATCAGCAGGCTCATAAGGTAAATTTATTTTTATGCCACCGGCAGGGTAATCTGAACAATTTTTATTAGTAATAACCATCGAGTCAGGTAAATAATTCCATTTCAAATGAGTTGAATCAATGCTTTTTAACAGAATAGTTCCCCAGCCAACCATACATTTCCCCCCTAAAGTGGTAAAAATTACTGAATTATCTAAATCTAATCCATCGCTAATAATTTTTACTTTGTCTAAAGAATCATTTTCTGTAGTTTCTACTATTTGTCCATTTATAACAACTTTATATTTAATTAGCAAAACATCACTAAAGTAAGTTTTGGAAACCAATTTAATTTCTCTATTCTGCTGTTTTGTAATATTGAGATATACTTCCTTATTTCCTAATGAAGTTTTCCAAGTACCAATATATGGATCGTAATCATTGTTCAAATCTTTTACATAAGAATTACTAGGAACAGCATCATAATCCGTATTCAAAGGATATTGCTGGGCTTTACATGAAAGCACAGCAAGAATTCCCAAACATATTCCTAAATTTTTCATTACTGTTTAGTGAGAATTATATCAGCAGGCTCATAAGGTAAATTTATTTTTATACCATTGGCAGGGTAATCTGGACAGTTTTTATTGGTAATTACTGTAGATTGAGGCTGATAATTCCATTTTAAATGTGAAGAATCAATATATTCTGTATTAATCATTCCCCAGCCCACAGTACACTTCCCACCTGTATAAGTGAAAATTACAGAATTATCCTCTGTTGCCATACTAACTATATTTATATTTTCATTACTGAAATTTGTAGTATTCTCAACAATTTGATTATCAACTAAAACTTTATACTTAATAAGTAATACATCGCTATAATAAGGTTTGTTAAGTACATTTATTGATCTATTATTCTGTTTTGTTATATAAAGATAAATTTCTTTGTTTCCTATAACAGCTTTCCAGTCACCAATATATTTATTATACTCGTTATTAAGATCCTTTATATAAGCATTGTCAGGAATATCTTCATAATACGTATTTAAAGGGTACTGTTGAGCTTTACAGCTCATTGATATTAATACTATAACTAAATATAAAAATTGTTTTCTTTTCATAATAATGTTTTTAACTAATTTAGCAAGGATTTGGTACTGGATTTCCATTTGAATCTTTTTCTATTGTTGATATATTTCCATTATCCTCTTTTATAAGAGCCACTTTTCCTGATAATCCTATTTTGTTTAATGTATTAAAAAATAATTTTTCCAATCCCGAATTTGATAATGTTTGATACGATTTTTTTCCTTCAGCTTTTAATAGTTGATAATAATTTTTTTGATAATATTCAACTAACTTTACAACATACACCGCTTCTTGTGCGTCCGTCATAGCAGGAGGCAAATCAGATGCCGTTCCTGTAAAATTAATAAAATAAGTACCACTGGAAGAAACTGTCCCACTGTATGCATTTCCAAGTGTACTGGAACCTTGTTGTCTTACAATATGTAAAAATGTCATAATATCTTGCGGCGCAAGTATACCAATTGTTCCTGGCTGATGAGAGTGTACAGTACCTAAAGAATTTTGACCGATTCCAAATTCTAATAGATTATCTCCATTTACATTTCCCTGTACTAAAGTACCACTTTTTAGTTCCTGAAAACCTCTTTCTGTTTTTGTAATAGTTTGAGCATGAGCTTTCAAAGAAATAAGAGAATCCTGTATTTGTGGTTTGTTAACAAGATTTTTTATTTTCCTGCATGGGTCATTATTAAAAGTTATCGCCTCATCATAACTCAGCATACAGTCGTTATTGGTATCACCCGGGATATTACAGTTTTCACAGTCCAGATTTTGTACGCAGTTGGCGGGTGTTAATTGGTTCTTCGGAGGGCCTCCGCCTCCTACAGGAGAAGTGCCGCTTCCACCGGCCGGATGTCCACCGGAAGATCCATCACCGCCTATCGGTGTGCCTCCGCCTCCGCTGGGACAGCCTCCCGCCTGGGTAAAAAGAGTGGGTGGAGTACCCGCCCCCGTATTATGCCAGAAAGTACAGCTATAGGCGTTCCCCCATTCGAAGCTGTGCTCGCCAGAGCTGCAGGTGGTATACACTACAATGGAACAGTCGTCCGTTTTTCCCTGTACAGAAATTTTTCCCGAAAAAGCTGTAGCTATTTCTTTCCCATTGTCTCCTATCTTCACTTCCTTCAGAAGGTTTCCGTTGAGATCTGTTATATAAAAAAGTTTATGATCTTCCGGATTGGGATAGGTCAGTAGAACAGCCCTGGAATTTCCGTTTTCGGATATAGACAAGAGCGATCTTTTGTAGCTGCCGAACGTTCTTACAGGCACATGAAAAACCTCTTTCCCGTTACCCGCATTCAGGTGGGCTTTTGCCAGGTCCAGTCTTTCTACCAGTTCTTCTGCTGTGAGGGCAGAGGCCACATTTTTGGAGCTGCTGCTTTTCAGGCCTGTTACAAACAGGCTGCCCATAAAGACCTCTTTGGATATGCCATACTGCAAATTTCCGGCTTCACCGTTTTTGGGGTTCAGCTCCTCTTCTATCCGGCAGGAGTACAGCAAAGCACTGAGGGCCATTAATAGAAACAGCCGGAGAAATAAATTTTTTCTCATAAATTGGTTGTGTTTTTTAAGTTGTTAAATATATAATAATTTTCTTGTCACTTCAAAGTGATCTTTAGCAAAACTAAAATAAATTATCTCTCAACATTATAAGAATTTTTATATTTTTGATAAAAATTCTTATAATATGAGTATAGGTACTAAAGTTAGGCAGTATAGAGAAGCTAAAAACTGGTCTCAGGAGGATCTGGCAATACGCTTGGATACCACACAGACTACTATTTCTAATATAGAATCTGACAAAAACATTCCCAATTCTCTATTATTAAGTAAGATGGCAAAAGAATTAGAAGTAGATATTAATGATCTTTTAAATGATTCTTCCAACAATATTATGTCAAATAACGAATTTAGTGATCATGCTGTTGCAGCTGTAAATCAATATAACCCTATATTTAATATACAATCGCCTGAAATTACTGAGAGTATACTAAAGAATCAGGAACAAATTACAAAACTGATAGAATTACAAAGCAAACTTATAGAAAGACTGCTTAAAAAATAAAAATAACCCATAAACACAAAAAACGATGGCACTCACCAATTTAAACAGTACCCACCTTACGGCTGCACAGCTTACGGCAGCCCAGACCGCCCTCACTTCACTGGAAACTGCTTTGGCCGCTATTACCGTAGCCCTTTCCCCGGAAGACCGCCAGAAGTACGGAAGCATCAACGAGCAGAACAAGCTTCTGGTAAACAAAGTATCAGACTACAGAAAAAGCCAGCCCACGCTGAGCGCTGCGGAAGTAGACTGGGCAGAGTTCGACAGGGATCTTGCCTCACGCCAGGCTTACGAAGGCTTCATCACGAGACTGGAAAGCCTTGTAACAAGACTAAAAAGTGCAAAAACCCTGCATGATTACGACAACTATCAGGCTTCTCTTATAGACTACGCATTCACAGCTTATAAAGCCGGAGCCGCAGCCCCGGGCTTCGAAGTAAAGCAAAACGAGCTGAAGCAGTTTTTCGGAAAATCTGCCCAAACGGGTGAAGACCTCCCGAATGAAGCAAAATAATACCACATATATAAGGCCCGGAACCTATGTTCCGGGTCTTTTTATATCTCCCATTAGGTTGTACAACCTATATTTTGCGGTCCCGGAATACTCCTTTGGGGTTCCGGACTCTTCCGGTTGGGTCTGATGCCTGTGCGCTGCGGTTCTACAACCGCAACTTTAGGGTCTGGAACCTGTACGAACCATTAAAAGACTACGCAGCACTATTCTGTAACGGCAAAATTGAGGTTATAGGACCGGAAATTTTATATCCAAAACCTGAACCAACCATTAAAAAACTACGCAGTATGATTCCGGAACGCAAAAAGCGGGGTCCTGAGACCCCGCTTTTTATATCTTAAACCGTAAATTCTGATTGTACGGCTTTATTACATATTTTCAATCACAATAGCAGAAGCTCCTCCGCCACCGTTACAGATAGCTGCAGCACCGTATTTTGCATTATTCTGCTTCAATACATTGATCAGCGTTACGATGATTCTGGATCCTGAACTTCCTAGCGGATGTCCTATGGCTACTGCTCCACCGTTTACGTTTACTTTGGATGCATCCAGACCTAGAATTTTGTTGTTGGCAAGACCTACTACAGAGAATGCTTCATTAAATTCAAAGAAATCAATATCAGAAATTTCTAAACCTGCTTTTTTAAGAGCAATTGGTAAAGCCTTTGCAGGAGCAGTCGTGAAGTTTTCAGGTTCCTGAGCTGCATCAGCATAGGAAACGATTCGTGCTAGAGGCTTTAAGCCTAATTCTTCCATTTTTTCCTTAGAAACAAGGATTAAGGCAGAAGCACCATCATTTAATGTAGACGCATTGGCAGCGGTTACTGTTCCTTCTTCTTTCTTGAATACGGTAGGAAGCGTTGCAATTCTGTCAAAATTTACTGCTTTATACTCTTCATCTTCAGAAAAAATTACCGGATCTCCTTTTCTTTGGGGAATTTCAACAGGAATTACTTCTTCAGCAAATTTTCCTTCGCTCCAGGCTTTTGCAGATCTTTTGTAAGATTCTATGGCAAAGTTATCCTGATCTTCTCTTGAAATACCATAATCTACAGCACATTTCTCAGCACATACTCCCATATGCACTTTACCGTAAACGTCTGTAAGGCCATCCAGCACCATTCCGTCCTGCATTTTGATATCACCTAATTTAGTGGCAACTCTTGCATTATAGTAATGGGGAACCAATGACATATTTTCCATACCTCCGGCAACAATTACTTCAGCATCACCTGCTTTGATAGCCTGTGCCGCCATAGTTACTGCTTTCATTCCGGAAGCACATACTTTATTGACTGTAGTAGAAGGAGTCTCAATAGACAGCCCTGCACCCAAAGCCACCTGACGGGCCGGCGCCTGGCCTTCTCCTGCCTGCAGTACATTTCCCATATAGATCTCCTGAACATTCTTAGGATCAAGACCGATTTTATTTAATGCTCCTTTTACAGCAGCAGATCCCAACTTTGTAGCAGGAACGGTTGAAAGGCTTCCCATAAAACTCCCGATAGGTGTTCTTACTGCGGAAACGATGAATACTTCTTTCATGTGTATTATATTTACTTTTTTTAACAAATGCTGCCTTCCGACTGCATTATACTATTCTATTTTTTTACTTTTATATAAATAACCTCATATTGGCTATTTTCAATTTTGGAATGTATTTTCAGGGCGTTATCCTGAGTTTCTACAATTTTATTGCTGAAAACATCTCCTATACGGATACGGCCATCATTGACTGTCTTATCCAGCACGATCGCTTTATAATTGCAGTCGTCCACAAAAACCAGCGAGGATTTTATGTAGTCTTTACCATTATTGAAATATTCGGTCTGAATATTATCTTTAATGGTCATATACCAGATTCCCGCGGGATAATTCGGGCGAAGGAATTTCCCTTCTCTTATATTTTTACATTTAGCCGGCTGATCCGGTTTGTCAAATGCTGTCTTTTGAGACTTAGCCTGAGAAAATATCAACATCAATAAAGCTGCTGATCCTAATTTTAAATGCTTCATATTTGTGTCCGTTGATTTATTTTTTTATTTCCTGCAGCGAAAACCATAAGGAAAGCGCCTAAAAATTCTATAACCCAGCCCCATTTCAGCTTTACAACTCCTGCAAAAGCTTCTCTCCATGATTTGAACGGCAGAAAGCTGAAGTATTCCAGAGACTGCATCTTTACGGCAACGAGTGTAAATGCAAATAACAGAATCAGCAACACTCCAAAGAACCTTACTACTTTCACACTATTATTGACAATACCAAAAACTGCACATGCGGCAAAGATCCAGCATGCAATAGCCAGATAATGATCCAGTTTCCAGTAATTCCAGTTTCCAATAATGGGAACATGAACAAGAGGAAGAAAACTACCCGCCACCACTAATAATAATCCTAATAACTGAATATTTTTCATATTTACTAAAGTGCCAAAATACAAAAAAAAACACACTTTTAAACAGTGTGCTTTAAAAACGGATGATTCCTTTACAAACATTTGTTAGCCTCAATAAAAATTGATTTAAATTAAATTATCTTTAATAAATATCCAGTTTTATTACTGAATTAGAAAATGATATTTACGAATTCTATGCCGAGCTGAACTCCATATTTATTCTTCAGAATAGTACTGTCATTAAATACGGGTGTAAAATCTTTCTGAACAAATACTTTAAGACCTCCATAACTGATCCCGAATTTTCCACCGACGATAAAATCGTTCACTCCATGCATTATTCTTTCTCTTTCTACAATCCTTCTGGAGTTTTCATTTGAATATTTTATGTAATTCACACTTCCCACTTTCACACCGCCATAAATCCCCATTACCAGGCTCAGTTGTCTTTTTTTGTTATCAAGATACTGAACCCCGTCATATTCTGTATATTTTGGATTCAATACAAATCTTAAATCTACAGGAATGTATAGGTATGTAATGTTGAATTGGGTTTTCTTTAAATTCCCCCTGTCAAAATCATCTACGAACAAAGCGTTGTCTTCCTGCTTAAAAACTCTTCCGTATTTGGGAACATACTGGTCGAATCTGACTCCTAAACCAACCCGGTAAAATACAGGGCTTTTAAAGCCTCCGATCTGGTCCTCATATCTGATTGCCATTTCTGAAGAGTTGATGATGGTATTCCTGGTATCAGAATCTTTATTGTAAAAGTTAAAAGGTTCATTTTTTGATGTCAGGCCTGCTCCCATTATACTGCCGGATAATTCTACAGTCTGTAAGGACTGTTTTGGATTTTTTGTCCCCTTTTGCCCCAATTTCATATTAAGACCATTAAATCCCAGCCACATCTCGTTTTTATTTGTACTGTCCCGATCCATAAAAACAGCATTTCTAACCATTTCTGTTGTCGCAGCCTGCAGTTCGCTTTGCTGGGCATCTACTTTTTCATTAATCGTTTGTTGATATTTTGAAGCAATTTCGGAGCGTTTTCTCTTCTTTTCCTCCGTTGTGATTTTATTATCTTTAAAATCTTTATCAACGATGTCCAGCTCTGCATTCATTTTGGATTTCTCTGAAACCACAATGCTGTCAATTTTTTTCGAATAGAGTTTAATCTGCAGATTCATATCCGGTTTTTCCTGAGCCACACTGTATGTAAAAGCCATTACAGCAGCCATAAAGATCAACTTTGTTCTCATATTTATTTTATTAATTTTAAACAATATTTTAGCTCTGTCCCTGTTTCAGGCCAGTATTATTTGGATTTTATAAAAAATTCAGTTTTATTTGGATTCCAGATAGACCGTTACTCCCAAAACGGTTACATTACCTACATTCGGAACAATATTATCAAATTTGAAAGCTCCTAATTTACGTTCATCTTTACTGGCTTTTTCCCGGGCTTTATCAAATTCTCTGCCCAAAAGAAGTTCATCAGAATTGATATAGTTTGATTTTGATTTCTTCACTTCTGCAAATACAGGAGGATTTGGCATCACAGTATTCTCCGCTTTTTCATTGTTAATGATATTATTTTCCGGTTGAATAACTATATTTTGCCCTTCTTTATGTTCAGCAATCTGAGTATCGTTCGATCTTCTTTCTTTTTTTGGAATTAATGCATGATCAGAACTAAATTTTTCCAGATTTTTGTTTACAATTTTCACTGTATTCTCCCGGATAGGCTCATTCGAAATAAGCGTTTGATCTTCCAAGCCTGCATTTATAGGATTTACTGTCTTTTTAAGAGTTTTTTTAACAATATAATCTGTTTGTTTACTCTCAAATTTTGTTTTATAATTGTTATAATAAATAAATGTTCCTGCAGAAATAAAGAGCAATACAGCAGCAGCATACTTCCACCACTTAAAAGACCGGTTTAACGGCATATCAGGTATATTATCCAACTTCTGGTCTAATTTATCCCAAAGATCTTCAGAAGGCTTAATTTCGAGTCTTTCGTAGTCAGACTTTAACTGTTTCAGTATCTCTTTTTTCATTTTCTTCTGCTTTTAAAAATTCTGTAAGCCATTTTTTAGCTTTGCTTAGCTGGCTTTTACTTGTTCCCTCTGAAATATTCAGCATTTTTGCGATTTCCTGATGTTTTTTTTCTTCAAAAACATATAAATTGAAGATCAGCCTATACCCTGCCGGCATCTTTAAAAATATTTCTTCAATATTGATTTCTTCCAGCCGTTCATTTATATCTTCATCAGAATACTCGTCTGCAATTTCTATATCGGCATAAAGAATATTCCTGTTCTTCCTGACAAAACTGATAGAATCATTGACAACAATTTTTCTCAGCCAAAATGGAAAGCTTTTCCAATCTCTGCATTCGTCTAGCTTGGTAAAGCATTTCATAAACGCGCTGATCAGGATATCTTCTGCATCATGAAGATTATTCGTATAAGAATTTGATATGGCAAGCATTTTAGCCGAAAACATTTCGTAAAGAGCCTTTTGGGCCATCCGGTCCTGTTTTTTAGCCAGTAAAAAATTCTTTTCGAGGTTCTCCATGTATCGGTTTTCTAACTATAAGACGGAATTTATTCTAAAAGGTTGCCCGAAAATAAAAAAAAATTGCACTTTCTTTCAAAAAGTGCAATTTAATATTTTAATAATCAGATCAGTAGAATTAGTGTTTTACTGAAGAAACTTCTTCCGGATTGTGTTTATGTCTGAATAAAACAGCAAAGAAAATGGCCAGGATCAATGCATAAATTGCAAATGAGAGCCATATATTCTGCCAGTCTTTTACCATGACTACAGATGAAAGTGTTCCGTCAGCATTCACTGCTGAATTGAAGCTGTTTTTAAGGATTTCCAGGAAAGTAGGATTATCAGCTGTTGTGTCAAGATAAGCAGATAAATCCGAAGCATTCGTAAATTTGTGCGTGAAAAATTTATCGATAGCCCAACCTGCAATATAGCTTCCGAAAAGAGCACCAAAACCATTGGTCATCATCATAAATAATCCCTGAGCAGATGATCTTATCTTTTTATCAGTTGTTGTTTCTACGAAAAGAGAACCGGAAATATTAAAGAAGTCAAATGCCATTCCGTATACGATGCATGAAAAAATGATCAGTGAAAGCCCAAATCCATCAGGAACCCCATAAGCAAAGAATCCGAATCTAAGCACCCAGGCCAACATAGACATCAACATTACTTTTTTAATTCCAAATTTTCTTAGAAAGAATGGGATTGCCAAAATAAATAGTGTTTCCGAGACCTGCGAAATCGACATGATAATCGTAGACCTCTGTACTACAAATGAGTCTGCATATTTGGGGAAGTGTGAAAATTCACTTAAGAATACATCTCCGTAAGCGTTAGTCAGCTGAAGTGCTGCCCCCAAAAGCATTGAAAACAAAAAGAACAAGGCCATTTTATAGCTTCCGAAAAGCTTAAATGCATTAAGGCCTAATTGTTCAGATAATGGAGCATTTTTATCAATCAGCTTTTGAGGCGGACATTTTGGTAAAGTCAGAGCATAGATTCCTAGAAATATCGCAATAGCTCCGCCAATATAAAACTGTCCTTCTGTAGCCTTGTTTCCTGTAAGATTGGTAATCCACATCGCTACAATAAACCCGATAGTTCCCCACACCCGGATAGGCGGAAAATCTCTCACGACATCCAGATTACTGTTTTTCAGGATCGTGTAAGAAATAGAGTTTGCCAGGGCAATGGTAGGCATATAAAAGCACATCGCCAGAAGCATTAGCCAAAAGAAAGAATTAGGATCTGCGGAATGAGGCAATACAAAAAGGATAACCCCATAAAGGATATGCAGTACAGAAAATATACGTTCTGCATTTACCCAGCGGTCGGCAATAATCCCGGTAATGGTCGGCATAAAAATAGAAGCTATTCCCATGGTTCCGAAAACGGCTCCAAACTGGGTTCCGTCCCAGTGTTTTGTACCGAACCAAAAATTAGCCATCGTAATCAGCCATGCTCCCCAAACAAAAAACTGAAGAAAGCTGAGGATGGTAAGTCGTAATTTTAAATTCATAGTTTAGTATAAGTGTTCTTTTAATCAATTCTCTTTTTCCTCCTTTTAATTTCTTCCTGAATTTCCAGAGCGGTATCAAAATCTTCTTCCTTTACGGCTTCATCCAGTAATTTTTGCAGCTCTTCCATAGATACTGCTTTTAAATTATCTTCAGACTGCTCGGTTTCGGAGAACGGCTGTTCTTCTTTTGAAACATCTTCCAGCTCAAGAAGAATTCCTGCTTCATTAAGAACCTGCTGAGTGGTAAAAATAGGGGCGTCAAATCTTACGGCCATTGCTACTGCATCAGAAGTTCTTGCATCCAGGATCAGCTCTTCATTATTAGCTTTATTTTTGAAATTAATATTAGAAAAAAATACGCCGTCTACGATCTGGTAAATAATCACTGAAACCAATTCATAATGGGCAGAAACTATAAATTTTGTGAATAAATCATGGGTAAGCGGACGGGGCGGATGGATGTCTTTTTCCAGTCCCAGCGAAATAGACTGAGCCTCGAAATTTCCTATAACAACAGGTAATTTTATATGTGATTCTTCATGTTCCAATAACAAAGCGTAAGCCCCCGATTGGGTCTGGCTGTACGATATTCCGCGAATAATTAGCTGCTTATAATCCATAGCTACAAATATAAATTAATTTTTTATTGTAGGTTTCACTTTTAGACAAAAATAAAAGCCCGGAAGCCGAGCTTTTATGCTATTGTTGATAAGTGTCAAAAGTCAATAGTGAATTTTGCTTCGCAAGTGAATTAATTTATCTGAAAAAATTGACAAGCGTAGCATATTGACTATTAACCATTCACTATTCTATCCTTTAATTGCTTTAATTTTCTCTGTTAATGCAGGAATAATCTGGAATGCATCTCCTACTACTCCATAATCCGCAGACTTAAAGAATGGTGCTTCAGCATCATTATTAATAACTACGATAGTTTTAGAAGAGTTTACCCCGGCTAAGTGCTGAATAGCTCCGGAAATACCTACTGCAATATAAAGATTAGGTGAAATTGCTTTTCCTGTCTGTCCTACGTGCTCTGTGTGAGGTCTCCATCCGATATCAGAAACCGGCTTGGAACATGCAGTAGCAGCCCCAAGAACATTAGCAAGATCTTCAATCATTCCCCAGTTTTCAGGACCTTTCATTCCTCTTCCTGCAGAAACTACCACCTCTGCTTCTTTAAGGTCTAATTTCCCTGAGCTCTGCTCGTGAGAGATCACTTTAGTATCTTCATTAGCTACTGATAGATTCTTAACTTCTTCTGATCCTGATACAGCGCTTTCTTTTACACCGAAAGCATTTTGAGAAACTGTGATGATCACCCCATTTCCTTCAGCTTTTGCATGCATAAACCCTTTTCCTGAAAAAGCTTTTCTTTTTACCTGGAACGGGGAAAGGCTTTCAGGGGCTTCAAGTACATTGGTAATCAAAGAATAGTTCTTCATTACTGCAAGCATAGGAGCGATAGAAGAAGCATCTGTAGTGTGAGGAAAAACGATAGTGTTTCCGTCTGCCACTTCACTTACAGCCTGAGCGAATGCCTTTGCTGAAAAGCTTTTAAGACCTTCATCTTTTACATTGATAACGGTTGATGCTCCATATTTGTACAATAAATCTGAAGAATCTGTTGGGTTTACAGAGATTGCCGTAACGGTATCTCCCGCCTGGTCTGCAACTGCTTTAGCATAAGAAACGGCTTCAAAAGCTGCTTTTTTGTAAACTCCATTTATATTTTCTGCGTATACGAATACTGCCATTTTTTTTAAATTTAAAGATTAAAAAATTTAAGGATTAAAAGATTGGAAATCAGATCAGGGCTCAACATATGTCCCTGTTTCAGCTTCTTTCTTTTAAATTTTTAGATTACTTTAGCTTCTTCGTGAAGTAATCTTACCAATTCATCCAAATTGTCAGGAGAAACCATTTTTACAGCAGCTCTTGGCGGCACGCTGTCATAAGTTACTCCCTGAACTTTCACCTCAGAAGAAGCAGGCTCTACTACCTGTAAAGGCTTCGTTCTTGCAGACATGATCCCTCTCATATTCGGGATGATAAGATCTTTTTCATCTACCAATCCTTTTTGTCCTGCGATTACAGCAGGTAATTTTACTGATATCGTTTCTTTTCCGCCTTCAATTTCTCTTACAGCTGTAGCTTCGCTTCCGTTTACATCTAAACCTACAGATGCATTGACGAAAGGCTGGTTTAACAGCTGAGCGACCATTCCTGGTACTGAACCTCCGTTGTAATCGATAGATTCTTTTCCGCAAAGGATAAGGTCATATCCTCCGTTTTGAGCTACGGCAGCGATTTCTTTCGCTGTAGAATAGCTGTCTTTAGGATCAAGGTTTACCCTCACGGCATCATTGGCACCAATAGCTAATGCTTTTCTGATCACTGGTTCTGTAGCAGCATCTCCTACGTTGATCACTGTTACAGTTGCACCCTGAGATTCCTGAAGTTTAACTGCTTTTGTCAACGCAAATTCATCTAAAGGATTGATTACCCACTGAATTCCATTTTTGTCGAAGGCAGATTTATCTGCCGTAAAGTTAATCTTGGAAGTAGTATCCGGAACACTACTGATACAAACTAATATTTTCATGTGTACTATTTTATTTTTTCCCTTTTAGGCATAAAAAACCTTAGTGTTTTATGCTGAGATTTTGTTACATTTTACGTTGCTAATATAATTAAAAAATATATTATGCATGCATAATACTTATTTTTTTACTATTCAATACATTAAATGCATTTACTAGGCTGGTTTTGTTGCCCTAAACTCTATTTTGCTGGGCAGAACACGTGGATTCATTTTTAAAATATCCAGGACCAGATTCCCCATATCTTCGGGCTGGATCTTCCAGCTGTCTTTTTCTGAGGGAACGTTTCCGTTAAAATTGGTAGCGACTGATCCCGGCATAATAACCGTAGATTTGATGTTGTATTTTCTCAGATCAATCATTGCCGCCTGGGTAAATCCTACGACTCCAAATTTAGATGCATTGTAACCTGTTCCGTTTTCAAAGAAATTGGCGCCTGCCAGACTCGAAACCGTGATATAATAGCCTTGCGTCTTTTTTAATTCTTCTACAGAAGCTTTTAATGTGTAGAATACACCTGTCAGATTGGTTTCTATCATATCATTCCACTCTTCGGCAGTCAGTTCATCTACAGGTTTGAATATTCCCAATCCTGCATTGGCAATTACAAAATCCAGCCTTCCGAATGTCTCAGTAATATATTTTACAGCCTCTTCTTCACTTTCAAGGCTTCTTACATCTGAAACAATCCCCAAAACATTCTTTGAATATTTCTTAAGTTCTTCTTCAGCTTTTTCAACATCATCTCTTTTACGTCCTGAAAATGCTACTGAAATACCGTTTTCCAATAATATTTTCGCTATTCCGAAACCTATTCCTTTGGTTCCTCCAGTTATATAAGCTACTTTATTTTCTGACATATTATTAATTTTAATGCTCTAAAATAACAAAAACGCTTCAATTGAAGCGTTTTATATAGACTAAGATTTGTCAGGTATTTCTATAATTAATCTATAACAAAATATTTTATCTGAAAAATAATGAAAACTAATTTCATACAAAACTTAACCTATTTTTTTATAAATTTCTCAGAGAAATTACCATTTTCAGTTCTAATATTGATCAGATAAGTGCCAGCAGGAAAACTTCTAACATCAATTTTATCATTTTCTACCATCGACTGAACCTTTTTGCCAGCCGCCTCGTAGATTTCAATGTTTTTTATCTTAGAAGAAGCATTTATTTTAATAAAATCTGAAGCAGGATTAGGATATACAATTACCTTATTCTTATTTACAGTACTATTTGCTACAGATAATAATGCCTGATTATATACTTTAACATTATCAATATAGGCTGTTCCGTCTGCATTATCGTGTACGAAACGCAACTGGTTTATATCCATTGATTCTACTGCAATACCGGAATAGATCAAAATCCCGTTCAGATAGTATTTAACATCTGCAGCGGTTCCTACAACTGCAATATGGTACCAGGAATTCGGTTGCCACGTTCCCAATGCAGTGTCCATTACAGGATTTCCTGATAATGTTTTCAGAACTTTAATTGCACCGGAATTATCAAAATCGAGTCTGACAATATATTTTTCGTCAGCGCTGCTTACTCCCTGAAAGCTAAAAATCGATCCATTAAGTTGGGACATATTGATATCAAAAGAAACCGTAAAACCGTTGTAGGGAAGCAATACAGGAAGATTATCAAATGCGCCAATGATAGGAATGGATTGGGTTCCATAAGTGTTTTCTTTTACAATCTTCAGAGAATTAATTCCGTCTGATGCATTATCCATAGAAATGATCTGGTTAAGCACGTTCGGGGGCATATCACCGGTTGGCGTGCTGATCCAGGTCCCCTGACCATGGATATTCCCGGTATAAAATCCATCTGAATATTCAAACGAAATGATCTGCTGCGCAAAGGAAAACACTGAAAACAAGCAGAATGCGATAGAGTAGTTTTTTTTCATAGTAATTATTTTAGGTTGAACTAAAAATAATCACATACATTAACTAAAAAAATATCATTTGATAGGGATATTACCATAAAAAAACGTAAAGCGCTCCGATTTTGGAACGCTTTACTGAATATGATTATAAAATATTTAATTATTTTGAATAGTTCTCGAAGAACAGCGGAATACTTTCAATTCCTTTATAGAAATTAAACAGCCCGTAATGTTCATTCGGTGAGTGAATTGCATCTGAATCCAGCCCAAAGCCCATTAGCACAGACTTAGCGCCCAATACTTTTTCAAACATTGCCGTGATCGGAATACTGCCTCCACTTCTGTAAGGAAGAACTTCTTTACCAAATGCAGTTTCCATAGCCTGCTTAGCCGCTAAAAACTCTTTAGTATCACTTGGTAAAACATATGGCATTCCTCCGTGGTGAGGTGTTACTTTTACTTTAACATTCTCAGGAGCAATTTTTTCAAAATATTTTGTGAATTTTTCCGTGATCTCTTCAGGAGTCTGATAAGGAACCAGACGCATTGAGATTTTAGCAGAAGCTTTGGAAGGAATTACTGTTTTAGCTCCTTCTCCTGTATATCCTCCCCAAATACCATTACAGTCTAAAGTAGGACGGATAGAGGTTCTTTCAAGCGTTGTATAGCTTTTTTCACCCTCCACTCCATTGAGTCCGATAGATTTCTTGAATTCTTCCGGATTGTCTTTCAATTTGTTCATATCTGCTCTTTCAGCATCTGATACGGTTTCTACATTATCATAAAATCCGTCTATGGTAATATGTCCGTCTTCGTCGATCAGTTTAGCAATCATTCTGGAAAGTACGTGAATCGGATTAGGAACGGCTCCTCCATACAATCCTGAATGAAGATCTCTGTTCGGTCCTTCTATTTCAACTTCTACATAGCTTAAGCCTCTTAAGCCAGTTGTAACAGTTGGCTGTTCGTTGCTGTAAATATGAGTGTCAGAAATTAAAATACAGTCGCAAGACAACTTTTCTTTGTTTTCGTTAACGAAGTCTCCCAAGCTTACGGATCCTACTTCTTCCTCACCTTCCAAAATAAATTTAACATTACAAGGAAGAGAGTTTGTTTTCATCATCGCTTCAAAAGCCTTTAAATGCATAAAAAACTGTCCTTTATCATCCGCAGAACCTCTTGCAAAAATGGCTCCGTCAGGATGAAGTTCTGTTTTTTCAATATAAGGTTCAAAAGGTGGTTTTGTCCAAAGCTCCAATGGATCTGCCGGCTGAACATCATAATGTCCGTATACCAATACTGTTGGCAAATTTTTATCTAAAAGTTTTTCTCCAAAAACAATAGGATATCCTTTGGTTTTGCATACTTCTACATTGTCAGCCCCTGCATTTTTAAGATATTCTGCAACAACATCCGCACATTTCAAGACGTCATTTTTATAAGCCGGATCTGCAGAAATAGAAGGAATTCTCAATAACTCAAATAATTCATCCACGAAACGCTGTTTGTTTTCATTGATGTAATTTAATGTCTCTTGCATTTTAAAAATTTGTTTCGTTAAAAATAAAAAAAATGCCCTGCTTGAGCAAGACATTCATATACTTTATTGTATTTAAATTATTTTGTAAATCTTACAGACATTTTTCTGTCAGACGCTCTTTCTGCATCAGATGCTTTTGCATCCACTTTTGCAAACTGGCTTCCATATCCTTCTGCTGAGACAATCTGTCCTCCGGCACCTAAAGCGGTAAGCTGAGCTTTAATGAAATTGGCTCTGTCCTGAGACAATTTTACATTTTTAGCTTCATCTCCGGTTTTGTCAGTATACCCCCCAATTTTGATTTTTGAATCCGGGTAAGCTTTCAAAATTTTAGCAAGGTTACTCAACTGCTCCTGAGAACCAGCTTCCAACTGATTGGCAGAACCCATTTTGAAGTTAACATTATCAAAGTCATACCATACATTTTTCAATCCATCTTCTGTAGCAGAAGCATATTGTCCGGATTTCAGGTATTTTACAATGCTGTCTTCCATTCCGTTAGCAAAACCTTTCAGAGCAACCCCATTTAAATCAATAGAAACCTGAGATCTCTTCTCAGCATGTTCAGAACCATGTCCTGCAGCAGCTTCATGACCGTGTGCTTCACCTCCACCCTGTGCATCGTCGGAATATCTTTCTACTCCTTCTTCCAGTTTCAGAGTATTCTTGTTTCCTCCTGCCTGGATCTTTTTACAGCTTACGGCTACTGTTGCAACAGCTAAACATATAATGAATTTTTTCATATGTAAAATTTATTTTTTAAATGTCATATGGAATCGCATTATTTTAGCCGGTTATCATATTTTAACAGCAAGCGATTTCATGCTTAAATTTTTGATTGCCCAAAAGTAAGAAATCCTGCTTTTTTCGGCAACATTTTTATACTGATTTTAAAATAATTTTCCCTTTTTTGGATTGTGTAAAAATAAGGTAGCCTTCACCACCGTCTTTTATTCCATATTTCTTTTTGATATCTTCAGGTTTTAAAGGATAATTCTTTGAAATGATATTAAACTGCTCTTTCTTTTTAATCTGCTTAGATTCAACAGATTCCATTTCTAAAACTCTACCGGGAAAATCATTAATTTTCTGATCCGATGTATAGAGATGGGTATTGGGATGAAGTTTTTTAAGCCCGAATCTTTCTGAGACCAGATTAAAAATTCCGGCTTTTAAAATACTGTTATTGGGAATGTATATGAATTTTTCAGGTTCAGAATATACAGCCTGGGTATTTTCTTCCTCATCAAATGTAAAGGTAAAAGAAGAATCTCCGCTCTCCAGATTAATACAGTTTACCATAATTTCCTTTCTTTTTTCATTGGACAGAAAAATAACCGCTTCTTTGACATCATTTTTTACCGCTATGATTTCTATCCTGAAAATGCCAGGAAGGACTGATACCAGGTATTTCAAATCAATTAGCGGTGAAAGCTTTACAACTACCTGATCTGCTGTGGTAAGAAGCCTGTCTTTGATCTGAAGGATATCCGGCGAAAGATCTTCAAGCAAAAAGACTTTATTTTTATTATGATCCCTTCTGGCCGGATCTAAATAGATCACATTAAAATGGTCTTTATTGATATCTAAAAAATCTTCCAGATTTTGATTGATGAATATCGCCTTTCTGTCTAAAACACCCCAGTTATGCTCGACAATATTCAACAATTCAGGATTCTGCTCTACCAAAGTAACTTCGCCAAAATTTTGGGACAGATAATAGGCATCGATTCCGAATCCGCTGGTCAGGTCAATGAATGTATTTCCTTTGAGGATCTGTGATTTATAGACAGCTGTAATCTCTGAAGATGCCTGCTCTAAATTCAACTGAGGTGGAAAAATAATTCCTTCTTTAAGTAAAAACGGAAATTTTTTCTGGGCAGTTTGTTTTCCTTTAATCTGCTGCACAATTTCCGACATGGAAACATCTTGAAATGGGGATTTTTTTAACAGAAGAGAATGCAGATCTGTATTCAGATTTGCATTGATATAGTTTTGAATTTCTTTGTTTAATAATTTGTTTTCCACAGATTTCCTGGAATTTTCAAATTTTATAAATGAATAATATAAATGATTATAAAATACTTCGACTCCGCTCAGAATGACGTTCTACAACTGCTCATTATATTTTTCAAGGCAATACCTAGATTTTATCTTTTATAAAAAATATAATCTGTCAATATCGGATCGATGCTGTTCTGCTTCAGAAGAGAATTGATCTGACCTCGATGATAGGTTGAATGGTTCACGGCATGAAACAGTATTTCAAAAATACTATTTTCAAATTTTATCCTTCTTGAGTTCTGATATTCCACTCTGTTATCCAGATCGGATTTTTGAATGATATCAATACTTTTCAGAAAATTCTGCTGATTAATTTCATCAAGAGACTCAAAAGGGTTGACCTGCCAGACTTCAAATGAGTTTTCGCCCAATATCCGTGAATTCCAGATCTGCTGGGCATTCAATATATGATTGATCAGGCTGATTGTTTTTTCATCAACTTTCGGCTTGTTTTCTGAAATATATTTTATCATTTCTTTGTTGAAATGATGGGTGTATTCAAATAGATCAATCAGTTTTTCTTTCATTACATGATATTATTTTTCTTAACCACAGATTACGCAGATTTACACAGATGTTTACGATTAATTTCCATGATCCTAAAATTAGGTATAAATGGTATTAAAAGAATAAAAAATTTACACATAATCATCTGTGTAAATCTGCGTAATCTGTGGTTTAATAATCTATATTTTTTTAATCTAATTTTCCATTTACTTTTCTGAAAATACTTTTATTAATATAGTCAGTATTAAAGTTCACTAGAATGCCGAGCTTTAATCCGGTAAGTTTTAGATAAGTCAACAACTGTTGATGATGTATATTAGCTATATCTGTAGTAGCTTTTATCTCTATAATTACTTTATTTTCAACAATTATATCCGCAATAAATCCTGATTCTATAACAGTATCCTTAAACTTAAGATTCATTGGGACCTGAGTTTTTACCATTAATCCATTATTTTCAAGTTCATAAGCCAGAACTTTTTCATAAACCTTTTCTAATAAACCTGGACCAAGCTCATTATAGACAGAAAAAATGCATTTCCTGACATAAAAACTTATCTCATTTTCTTTCATTATATTGTGTTTTTAAAATAACAGATATCTTTTAAGATTACCTGTATTTGAGAAGTCTGGGGAACCTATAAATTATTCAAACATTTCAGCCCAACGTACAGCTCTAATCTCTTTTTCGCTGTAAAGATCTTCAATGGACCTTTTAACGTCTAATTTGGGGTATAAATTGACTCCAATCAGTTTTATTTTTCCTTCTTCCACCCATCTTTGCTCTTCAACAGCATGATCGTAGATCTTTTTCTGAATGATTCCCTGTTTCAAAAGTTCCAGATACCCTCCTGTCTCTTCTATTTCAACGAACAGTGCCCAAGATTTATCTGCAATCTGGCGGGTAATGTCTTCTACATAATAACTTCCATTCGAAGCATCCTCAAATACATTAATGATGCTTTCATAAGCGAGAACAATCTGCTGCTTAAAGGAGATCTCTTCGGAGTTGTCGGTGCTTCTGTTTACAAGATAATTATTGCTGAACACCGCATCTGCTCCTGCAATCATTGCGGATGCCAGTTCTAGTGTCGAACGGATCAGATTATTTTCACTGTCTGCAACAGCCTTATTCCTTAAAGATGTCTCTGCAAAAATATATGGTGTTTCATTTAAACCATATTCTTTGGAAAGTTGGTTAAAAACTATTTTAAAAGCTCTCAGCTTAGCCATCTCAAAGAAATAATTCCCACCCACTGCTATTCTGAAAATCAGTTTGTTCAAAATTTCAGAGCCATACATTTCAGCAAGCTCCTTGGTTTTTGCCAGCGCAATTCCCAACTGCTGGTAAATGGCAGCTCCGGCATTCTGATGAAGCGAAATATCAACACAGATGTTTCTTCTGAAGTCTTTTGATAAAAGTTCTTTAGTCAGCTGGTCATCAATAATGCCTTCATTTTCTTTAAAAACATCAATCAGTGAAAAATACTGGTCTTCTTCTTTCGGGCTGATATGACCGGCAAGGTCTTTATTATTGACAAAAATTGTTTTTTGCTCAAGGTTTTCTACGTTGTGGTCTAAGACAAATGCAAATACATCTTCTTCCAGGCTTTCGTGATATCTTGCTACGAGATGGGTATTTTCCTCAACTTTCGGCAGGTTTGCCAATGGTTTCTGAACTTCACTGTAAAAAGGTTTTACATCAATTCCTTCCAGATTTTCCTTATTTAAGATGGAATAAATGTCTTCTGTTTTAAGCTGTTTTTTTACTAAATTTTCCCAGTTTGGAAGTATATCTGCTGACATTGGCTGTTTATTATGAGTGAATGGTGAATTTTGCTTTGCAGGCAATGGTAAAATTATTAAAATTGACAATTAACCATTGATAATTCACGATTACGTTTATCATTTTTATGTGAATGGTGAATTTTGCTTCGCAAGTCAATGGTGAGTCATGAAAATTGACTATTGACCATTCACAGCAAAGCTAATTGACTTTCACATTTCAAATTTCTTATTTTTTAGCACTATTTGTGCTGTCTACTACCAAAATGAAGATCTCTTCATCCGGTTTTTTCATAAAATAATTTTCTCTTGCGTATTTTTCTTTTTCCGACTTATTGTTCATCAGCTTTTTATAAAAAGTATCATTTTTTTCGTACTCTTTTTTATAATATTCAAGCTGGTCTTCATATCGGCTGATTTCACCGTTCAGTTCATTAATAACAAGGAAAGAGGTTTTATCAAAGAAAATCATCCAGACCAAAAACATACAGATTGTAATGGTATATTTATTCAGAACATATTTCTGGATCATTTTAAATGTTTCAGATTTCGGCTGAATGTCTTTAATAAGTTTGTTTTCTTCCATTTTAATGTTTTCTCAACGAATTTTTAATAACAGTAGTTAAAAAATCAATCGCTACGGAATTCTGTCTCATATTCGGAATGATCAGATCTGCGTCATTCTTGGATGGCTCAATGAATTCCTGATGCATTGGCTTCAAAGTGGTCTGATAACGGTGAAGGACTTCACTCAGATCTCTTCCTCTTTCCTGAGTATCCCGCCTGATTCTTCTGATCAGTCTTTCGTCTGAATCTGCATGAACAAATACTTTTAAATCAAATTCTTTCAGCAGTTCTTTGTTCGTCAATACCAGAATACCTTCTACTACCAATACATTTTTAGGTTCTACAGTGACGTGGTCGCCAGTTCGGGAATGGGTTACAAAGCTGTAAATGGGCTGTTCTATAGACTCATTGTTTTTTAAAGCTTTTACGTGTTTTATCATTAAATCGAAATCTATAGACTTTGGATGGTCATAATTAAGCGCCTCTCTCTCGGTCAGTGTCAGATTCGGGTTATCGTGATAATAATTATCCTGAGAAAGGATATTCATTCCTTCAATATCAAGCTGTTGCAGTATCTTATCAACAACTGTAGTTTTGCCGGATCCTGTTCCTCCAGCAATTCCTATTACAAGCATTCTTTTTTGTTTCTTTATAGTTGGTACAAATATACTATTTTAGATGAATGCAAGTAAAACAATCCCGCAGAATTTGGTATAACAAAAAAATCCGATGTCTGGGCACCGGATTTAAAGTTTTTATTTTTTAATGAATTTTGCAGATAAATTAATTTCTTTTACGGTCAGGATATAATTTCCGGACGGAAGGTTTGAAACATCAATTCTGTTGCTGTTATTCCTTATCGTTGTTTCCATTACTTTTCGGCCTTCCATGTTATAAATTTCGGCTTTTTCTTCTTTGTTCCCTTTCAACAAAACGATAAGAACATCAGAAACCGGGTTTGGATATACTGAAACTGGGTTTTGTTTAACTGTTTCTTTGGTACCCAGTGTACAGCTGTATTCCGGAAGAACATAGCCTGCAGCTGTAAATTCCTCTGTCATAGCGGTGATATCATTACAATTGAACCCGAACTGTCCCAACATATCAATACCGGCCTGTCTTACGGCAATGGCCGCATTTTGCTGGTTTGTTGTTGAAGTTGTTAAATTCAGTCCTTCTAAAAACGCTCTGTCCGTTTTCTCTTTACCTATTCTGTTATAAATTCTCATCAGTGCCGCAGACCAAATCTGTGCTTTATCATAATAGGATCCGGATCCCGGATATATCATTGTAGTATTGGTTATTCTGCCATCCCAGAAAGAATTATGACCGTCCCAGCTGAACATCCAGTTGTATTCCGGAGCAGATGTGGACCATTGATTTAAACTTCTGCTGTAAGACTGTGCCCAGTAATCGCCGCATCCTTCGCTCAGACCGTCTGCATTGGAAATTCCGCCTGCCAGCCAGTGATGAATTCCGTGTCCCAATTCATGTAAAATTACATCAGCATCTTCAGCATCGTCTACACCGCCTTCACCAAATCCAAGTGACTCACTTCCTGTCAGATAATGAGAGTTATCCTGACCACTAAAACCATGCGGATCAAATCTTAATACCCCATTGTTTTGTGAAGGTTTGCAGACAATTCCTAAAGTTACATTGATGTATCTTAAACTATTATCAAGGTGCCAGTAAGCATTCACTGCTTCAAATCCATCATCACTTCTGTTAAACAAAAACTGATTGGTAGACTGTGTAAAAATTCCTTTTGCGGGTGCCTCTATCTCCTTAATTTCTGCATACGTTCCCTTTAAGGTATAAATTCCGCCTGTAAAATCAATTTCAGGAATTGTCACTAAAGTTCTTGCAGCATCCAGACTGGCGTTGGTAGCGTCGTTATTATCTACAAAATCACCTGCATAAGCTGATCCGGTTTTAGATAAAGGATCCGGTTGAAAAATGTAGGCACTTCCAGTTACCAAAGTCTTCTTTGATGTTACTTTTTTATCTTTTTTCTTATGAAGTGAATCATTTTTATCATGATGTTTTACAGAAATGTCTTTCATGCTGATCACATCACCTGTTTTTGCATCAACAATGGTTTCCCAGCTGCCGGGATTATCAAAAGAGCTGATCAGTACCCTGTAAACCAATTTTGTTTCTCCTGAATCTGTAATGTAGATAAACAGCTTATTTTCTTCATAGGTAATCTCTCCTTTTGACCGGGAAGCTCTATGGGCTTTTTTAAGCGCTTCTGAAGCAGACACAGAGGGAACCGTATCAGTTTCTTTCAGGTTTTTCTTCAAACTTTCTGTCCCTGTATAACTTATTTTACCGGATTTGTTGAAATGGACCACAATTTCAGACTGAAAAACAGGAACGTCTTTTATCATCTGCTGAAATCGCAGGGTTTCTCCTGTATTGCTTTTGCGTACCGAGCTTAATGTGAGTCCGCTGAATCCCGGAATTCCTAAATTTCTTGAGTTTTCTTTGATCCAGTTTTTAGCCGGAGCTTCAAAAGATGATTCCTGAGCATGTAATGCGGAACAGCATAATATACTCCCAAGAACCAGCGAAGTAATTTTTTGTTTCATTTATTTATATTTAGGGTGTGTCTTAATTGCTAATATAAATAAATATGACGAAATTTTTCACCAATAAGTGTATATTCTCTAAAAAAAATATGCTTTAATAAGAAACACTGCCAATTGGCAGTGTTTTGTTTATACTATTTCGCTTGTTAATTCTCTCGAAAGCAGTTTCTCATGCATGGGCTTAAGGAGATCCATAGAACCTGTTTTTACTGTGCATTTGCCTTTGTAATGGACGAGCATTGTACATTGCTCCGCCTGTTCCAGGGTATGCTTGCAAATCTCTATCAGACAGTCTATCACATAATCAAATGTGTGAATATCATCATTATGGAGAACCAGTTTATATACTTCATCTGTGTCATCCAAAACCAATACTTCTTCTTCATATTGACGTTTTGGATCTTCGTAATCTTTTATGCTGTTATAAAAAATCATTTCTACCTTTTTAAACTTCCCCTATTTTATCGGCCAGGTCATTAAGTACATTCGGGCCTTCGTATACTAATTCTACGAGCTCTACACTCTTATTATTCATTTTCAGAATCTTGAAATGATAATTTTCCAAATCAAATTCGTCGTTTTCCTCCGGAATATCTTCCAGTTCATGCAGAATGAATCCTGCGAGTGAGTTGTATTCGCTTTCTTCAGAAAGAGGTAATTTTTTAGGCAGATATTCGTTGATTTCATCCAGTGGCTGCGTAGCCTGAACCCAATAAATATTATCTCCTATTTTATCTACCAGCTTATCTTCATCATCTTCTTCATCCTGAATTTCTCCTACAAGTTCTTCCAGAATATCTTCCAGGGTAATAATACCTTCTGTTCCTCCAAATTCATCAATAACTATTGCAAGGTGCTGTTTTTTCTGCTGGAAGATTTTTAGGAGGTCCGAGATCTTTTTGCTGCCCACAACAAAGAATGCATCACGCATAAGATCTTTAAGGTCCTCATGGTTAAGGTCTCCTTTTCTCTTTACAAATTCCCTGATAATCTCTTTGGTATAGAAAATCCCAATCACATTATCTATGGAATCAAGATACACGGGAATACGCGAATAGCCGCTATCCATGATCTTGTTGATAATTTCATTGATATCTTCTTCAAAGTCAATAGACGTGATATTCTGTCTTGGAACCATGATCTGCTTGGCGGAATGATCTGTAAAATCAAATGCATTTTTAATGATCTCATAATTCTCTTCTTCAATCTCGCCACTATCAGCACTCTGCTTTACCAGAAGCTGAAGTTCTTCGGTGGAATGAATTTCCTGTTCGGAAGCCGGATGTATCTTAATTAATCTTAGAAATGTATTCGACATCAGGTTCATCAACCAGATAAATGGTTTGAAAACCGTGTAAAAAACTCTTAATGGAACTGCTGTAGCCATTGTAGTCGCTTCCGACTTTCTAATTGCAATAGATTTCGGGATAAGTTCACCAAATACAATATGCATCACAGTAATTAATACGAAACTTGTCACCACTGAAATTGTGGTAATTGTTGTCTGGGTAAGCTCCACATTCAAAGAGTGGAAAATACTTTCAACTACGTGGTGCAGGGCACTTTCACCTACCCAACCCAACGCAAGAGATGCCAGGGTAATACCAAGCTGTGTAGCAGACAGGTATTCATCAAGGTGTTTGATAATATGCTCCGCCTGTTTTGCCATAGAGTTACCTTCGGCTGCTTTTAACTGGATCTGTGAATAACGAACCTTAACAATTGAGAATTCTGCGGCTACGAAAAAGCCATTTAGTAAAACAAGAAATAAGGCTAGCAAAAGCCTGACTATATCCGAGTCCATTTAGAAGTTGTATAATATTTTAGTTTACAAAGATAGATAAAATATAAATAACAAAAAAAGCATCGATAATATCGATGCTTTAATATTATGTTAAAATAATTCTTTACGAATTTTTCAAAGCTTCTGCTCCGGAAACGATCTCTAAGATTTCGTTTGTAATGGCAGCCTGTCTTGCTTTGTTGTAGAAAATGACAAGATCATTTTTAAGTTCCTGCGCATTATCTGTAGCTTTGTGCATTGCTGTCATTCTCGCGCCATGCTCAGAGGCAACTGAATCTAAAACTGCTTTGAAAACCTGGGTTTTGATCGCTTTAGGGATCAAATTATCAAGAATTTCATTTCTGTTCGGTTCAAAGATATAATCTGTTTCCACCTGAGTTTCTTCAGCTTTTTCAGCCATAGAAATCGGAAGAAGCTGTTCAGTAGTTACTTCCTGAGTAGCAGCATTAACAAATTTGTTGTAGATTAAATAAACTTCGTCAAATTTACCTTCTTTAAAGCTGTTCATTACTCCTTCAGTAACATGAGATACTGTATCAAAGTTTAAGTTATCAAAAACAGCACTTTCATTAGAGTATACCGTACGGGTTCTTCTTACCGCATCAAAAGCTTTTTTACCGATGGTAAGCACTTCAACTTCGTATTGAGACTTATCTCTAAACTGGATGTTAAGCTCTTTTACGATAGATGAATTGAAAGCTCCTGCAAGACCTCTGTTTGAAGTAACAGCGATGAAAAGAATCCTCTTCACTTCTCTTTTTTGAGCATAGATAGAAACCTGATCGGGATCAGAGCTAGAATTTACATTCTGGATGATTTCCTGCAGTTTTTCAGAATAAGGTCTTAGCATTACGATGGCATCCTGTGCTTTTTTAAGCTTCGCAGCGGAAACCATTTTCATAGCACGTGTAATCTGCATCGTAGATGAAATTGACGTAATTCTACCTCGTATTTCTTTTAAGTTTGCCATTAATTTGGGTTCAAAGTTTATGGTCTAAAGTTTAAGGTTTAAAACGGATTCTAAACCTTAAACAATGAAGATTTTAGTTATATTTAGAAGCTAAATCGTTAGCCGCCTGCTTAAGAACGTTGGTAATATCGTTGTCGATTTTACCTGCTTTAATAGCCGCCATTGTGTCAGGGTGCTTAGATCTTAGGAATTCGATATATTCAATCTGGAATTCTTTTACTTTTCTGATCGGAACGTTTCTCAATAAGTTCTCAGTTCCAGCGTAGATCATAGCCACCTGGCTGTCTACAGGAAGTGGAGAGTTTACCGGCTGCTTAAGGATCTCAACGTTTCTTTCTCCTTTAGAGATTACCGCTAAAGTAGAAGCATCAAGGTCAGAACCGAACTTAGCGAACGCTTCCAATTCTTTATATTGAGCCTGGTCTAATTTAAGAGTACCAGATACTTTTTTCATTGATTTGATCTGAGCATTACCTCCTACTCTGGATACAGAGATCCCTACGTTGATCGCAGGACGAACCCCTGAGTTGAATAGATCAGACTCCAAGAAGATCTGTCCGTCTGTAATAGAGATTACGTTAGTCGGAATATATGCAGAAACGTCACCAGCCTGGGTTTCGATAATTGGAAGTGCAGTTAATGAACCACCACCTTTTACGATTGGTCTTAATGAATCTGGCAAATCGTTCATCTGGCTCGCGATTTTGTCGTCAGCAATAACTTTAGCTGCTCTTTCCAATAGTCTTGAGTGAAGATAGAAAACGTCTCCAGGATAAGCTTCACGGCCCGGTGGTCTTCTCAATAGTAGAGAAAGCTCACGATACGCAACCGCTTGCTTGGATAGATCATCATAAACGATCAATGCTGGTCTACCAGTGTCTCTGAAGAACTCACCGATAGATGCTCCAGCCATAGCAGAATATACCTGCATTGGAACCGGATCGGATGCGTTAGCCGCAACAATTACAGTATATGCTAAAGCTCCTTTGTCAGAAAGGGTTTTAACGATTTGTGCTACAGTAGAAGCTTTCTGACCAATAGCAACATATATACAATATACAGGCTTACCTGCATCAAAGAATTCTTTCTGGTTGATGATCGTATCGATCGCAACGGTAGTTTTACCGGTCTGTCTGTCCCCAATGATAAGCTCTCTCTGACCTCTTCCTACAGGGATCATAGAGTCAATCGCAACGATACCTGTCTGTAAAGGCTCAGTTACCGGCTGTCTGAAGATAACCCCAGGCGCTTTTCTTTCCAATGGCATTTCGTATAAATCCCCAGTAATAGGACCTTTACCATCGATAGGGTTACCAAGAGTATCTACTACTCTTCCTAACATACCTTCTCCTACTTTGATAGAAGAGATTCTGTTTGTTCTTCTTACTGTATCTCCTTCTTTTACTAATTTACTTTCCCCAAGTAGAGCAACACCCACGTTGTCTTCTTCAAGGTTAAGTACAATACCTTCTACATCACTAGAAAATTTCACCAACTCTCCGTATTGTACGTTTTCTAACCCGTATACACGAGCAATACCATCACCGATGGTTAAAACTGTACCTACTTCCTCAACGTTGGATTGAGTGTCGAAGTTGGCCAATTGCTGTTTTAAGATCGCAGATACTTCTGCCGGATTTATTTCTGCCATTGTATGGTTGTTTTTTCTTTAATTTAATTGAAAATCTTTTTTAACCTGGTTAAGTTTTGTCTTTACAGATGCATCGATCTGCTGATCACCTACTCTTAAAATGTAGCCTCCTAAAATATCTGGCTTCACATTTAAATTCAGATCAAAGTTTGAATCTGATTTTACTAGATTGGTAGATCTTAGAATCTGATCAAGGTTCTCTTTAGAAAGCTGAGTCGCTGTAGTAAGAGTTATTCTCTGTACTCCATTGATATCCTCTACTTTATTGATGAACTCCTGAGCAATATTTTTCAGTTGGTTCTCACGTCCGTGCTTGATCACTAATCTGATCAGGTTCTGTGAAGAAACTGAAAAATCTTTAAAGATCTGGTCTGCTACCTCTATTTTCTTTTTTGCATCAATGTAAGGTGTAAGGAAGAATTTATTCAAATCTGCAGATTGAGACATGATCTTCTTTACATCTTTCATTTCAGAAAATACAGCAGCTGTCTGACCTGTTTCATTGGTGAAATCAAGCAGTCCCTGTGCGTATCTTTTAGCTACTTTAGATGTAAGCATTCTTAGTTAAGGTTAGATTTGTTTAAATAATTTTGAACTAATTCGTTTTGAGCTTCGTTGTTATCCAACTTCTGCTTAAGGATAGATTCAGCAATGTTTACAGATAAAGCACCGATTTGAGTTTTGATGTCTGCCATAGCAGCATTTTTCTCAGCATTGATTGTCTGTTTAGCTGCTTCAATCATTTTATCTCCTTCATTTTTAGCAGCATCTTTAGCTTCACCTACGATTCTATCTTTAATTTCTCTGGCTTCTTTAAGGATAGCATCTCTTTCGATTTTAGCTTCACGAATAATTCTTTCGTTATCTTCTTTTAAAGTCTCCATCTCTTTTCTTGCTAATTTAGCTTGATTAAGAGCATCAACAATAGAAGTTTCTCTGTCATTGATTGATTTTAAAATAGGTTTCCAAGCAAATTTGCCTAACAAAAATAATAATGCTAGAAAAATAACAGACTGGATAATAAATAATCCTGATGAAAACTGGTGAATTAATTCCATTATATAAATGTATAAATAATTATTACTTTTTTTCTTAAATAACCATTACCTGTAACCAACCGTTACGGGTAATGGTTTAATTTTAATTAGTTTACTGCGAATAGAGCAGCAAACGCAACACCTTCAACAAGTGCAGCAGCGATAAGCATAGCTGTTTGGATTTTTCCAGATTGCTCAGGTTGTCTAGCGATAGCTTCAAGAGCAGCAGCTCCGATTTTACCAAGACCGATACCTACACCTAGTACTACGATACCAGCACCTACAATTTTAGGGATTTCCATAATATATAATTTTAAAAAATTTGTTTTTACTTTAATTTACAATTTCAATTAGTGAGCAGCATGGTGTTCATGTTCGTGCTCTTGTACTGCCATTCCGATAAACAAAGCTGATAACATTGTGAAGATATAAGCCTGTAAGAATGCTACCAATACTTCCAATAAGTAGATCACTAATGTTAAGAACGGGAATGCAACACCTGCTGCAAAGTTCTTAAACACATAGATCAATCCAATTAAACTCATTACTACGATGTGTCCTGCAGTCATATTAGCAAAAAGACGAATCATCAATGCGAAAGGCTTAGTAATTGTTCCTAATAATTCGATTGGCAACATGATCAGTTTCATTGGTACAGGAACACCCGGCATCCAGAAAATATGTTTCCAGTAATCTTTGTTAGCAGAGAACGTCGTGATTAAATAAGTAAGGATCGCAAGGAAGAATGTCATGGTAATATTACCTGTAACATTAATTCCGAAAGGCATCAATCCTAATACGTTAAGAAACAATATAAAGAAGAATACTGTTAATAAGTACCCCATAAATCTTTTGTATTTATGCCCGATGTTTGGGATCGCTACTTCATCTCTTACGAAAATAATTAAAGGCTCTAAGAATCTTGCAGCTCCTGTAGGTACAACAGACTTCTTATAAGACTTAGCCATTCCCCCAAATAATACTAACATAAAGATTGATACTAATAAAATGATAAGCACACTCTTTGTAATAGAAAGATCCAAAGGCTTCTCATTCGTAGGATGACCATCTTCACCCAGTGTTAAAATTCCCGCTGCATCTGTTTTATAAATTTTCTCGTGGTGCAATTTATAATAAGAACCGTCTACTTCAGTCGGCTCACCATGCATGAAACCTTCTTTATTGCTCATAAAGCTATGGAATCCGTTATCATAGAAAATAACAGGGAGAGGGAAACCGATATGGTGACCTTCTTTGTCTACCATCAATGTAAAGTCGTGAGCATCCAACAAGTGATGATCGATAAACTCCTTGTTTTCTTTACTTGTTTTGTCTTTCTCCGAAAGCTCTTGAGCAGGAGCCGCCTCAGCAGTAGCCTCACCGTGCTGTGCAGACACTAAGTTTAATACAAAAATACTGTAGAATAAAACTGCGAATTTCTTAAACATTGATAGGTTTTTTTCGTTGTGCAAAAATATAATATTTTTTCTAGTTTCAATAAATAATTTTACTGTTTTTTGTCATGATTAATCAGCTTAATTGCATAGTATGTAAGCAGTGTTGTCAGGACGAAATATGGAATAATAAAATGAAATTTATAGCCCGGAATCACTTCAAAGTTCAATTTTTTCCTGATTAAGTACATTAAACCGAATTTTAAAAGGATCAGCCCAATCACAGACAGCCCTAAAAATTCAGGCACTACCCTATTAATTAAAACAATCATTGTAATCATCAGCATGAACATGACACTTAAAAAAAGATAAAATTTAACAATAATAATCTCATCTAAGTGAAAAACAAATTTCCAAAGGGAAAAATGGATCAGAAATGTTAAAAAGAATAATACCGTAACCAGGATATTAGGATTTAATTTCATTGCAAATACTATGGTTTATTTTAAGTGATCACAAAAATAGACTTTTTCTATCGAATTTCACATGAATTGATTTTTATCATTTTTTCTATATATATAATATTACGTATCGTAAGACTTTGGATATGCCTAAAAATTCCTTATTTTTGCAAACCTATAATTTACAATACATATGTTTAATAGTTTACAGGATAAATTAGACAAGGCTCTACATAATATTTCCGGACGCGGGAAAATCACAGAAATCAACGTGGCGGAAACCGTAAAGGAGATCCGTAGAGCGCTGGTAGATGCCGATGTTAACTATAAAGTTGCAAAAGATCTTACCAAAAGAGTTCAGGATAAAGCTTTAGGACAGAACGTTCTTACTTCCCTTACACCGGGACAGCTGATGACGAAGATTGTTCATGACGAGCTGGTAGATCTGATGGGAGGTTCTCAGGAAGGAATCAATCTTTCAGGAAAACCTACCGTAATTCTTATTGCAGGTCTTCAGGGTTCGGGTAAGACTACTTTCTCCGGAAAACTGGCCAATTACTTAAAAACAAAAAGAACTAAGAAACCTTTATTGGTTGCCTGTGACGTTTACCGTCCTGCTGCAATTGACCAGCTTAAAGTATTGGGTGGTCAGATTGGGGTTCCGGTATTTACAGAAGAAGGTTCTACCAATCCATCTACCATTGCTGAAAATGCAATTAATTTTGCAAAAGCAAACGGTCATGATGTAGTGATCGTTGATACCGCAGGACGTCTTGCGATTGACGAGCAGATGATGAACGAGATCAAATCTGTACATTATTTCATCAAGCCTCAGGAAACCTTATTCGTAGTAGATTCCATGACCGGTCAGGATGCTGTAAATACAGCAAAGGCATTCAACGATGCCCTGAACTTTGACGGTGTTGTCCTTACTAAATTAGATGGTGATACAAGAGGTGGTGCCGCTTTAACGATCCGTTCTGTTGTTGAAAAACCAATCAAATTCATCTCTACCGGTGAGAAAATGGAAGCTTTAGATCTTTTCTATCCGGAAAGAATGGCAGACAGGATCTTAGGAATGGGAGATGTAGTTTCCTTAGTAGAAAGGGCTCAGGAACAGTTTGATGAGGAAGAGGCTAAAAAGCTTCACAAAAAGATCGCTAAAAACGAATTCGGATTTGATGATTTCCTTAAACAGATCAACCAGATCAAAAAGATGGGTAATATGAAAGACCTTATGGGAATGATTCCAGGGGTTGGAAAGGCAATCAAAGATGTTGAGATCAGTGACGATGCTTTCAAACACATTGAAGCAATCATCTACTCTATGACACCCGACGAAAGAAGAAGACCTTCTATCATTAATACCCAGAGAAAACAGAGAATTGCAAAAGGTGCAGGAAGAAAGATTGAAGATGTGAATCAACTGATGAAGCAGTTCGAACAGATGGGCAAAATGATGAAGATGATGCAGGGACCTCAGGGAAAACAGATGATGCAGATGATGAGCAAAATGCCAAATATGCCAGGCATGGGCGGAATGATGGGAAAATAAAAATAACAAAGCCTAAACAAAAAGTCATAAAAAAACTCTCAGAAATTCTGAGAGTTTTTTATTTTTATTTGAATTTATATCCTATTCCGATCTGGAAGAAATTCATTTTCAGCTTTTCATCGTTTACTGGATCTTTGATCATATTGGTCAGTCCGAAACTGTAACGGGCATCTACAAATAATCCTTTATATACGTTATAATCAGCCCCTAAAACCAAACCGAATTCAGCAGACTTAAGGTTATCATCAAAGTTCTTCTCCAGGAATTGTTCACCTTCATTTACAGCCTGTGGATTTGCCATTCCTCCTGATACGTCAATATTTACTTTCGTGTTGGTTCTGAAGCTTACAAAAGGTCCTGCGTATACTCCAAGTTCAGGGGTAGCATAATATCTTGCAGTTACAGGAACTACAATTCTGTTGAAATTGAATTTTTCTGTAACAGTAATTCCCATTGTTGAAACTTCAACTTTCCCACCCAGGTTTGCATACTGAACTTCTCCCTGCACAGCAAATTTATTATTGAATTTATGCTCTACCAAAGCGCCTACATAAAAGCCTGATTTAGATTTCAAACCTCCACTTACCCCTTCAAATGCATCAAGATCGTCATTTGAATTCAGTTTTGATAATGCATACCCTGCTTTTACACCGAATTTTGTCTGCGCATTCATTCCTGCACAAAAAGCAAGAGCTGATGCCAATAAGATTTTTTTCATGGTTATTTTATTTTAAAAAAGTTTTTAAAGATAAAAAAGCCCTAAAATAATTAGGGCTTCTATTTTTACAAATGCTTTGTTAATTACTTAGCAAATACATATTTAACTCCGAAAGTTACAGAAGATAAATTCAAACCGAACTTATAGTTGTTTACGCTCTTAGCACCATCAACGTCTAATTTAGAAGTGTTGTATCCAAATTCACCGATAGTAGCTTCAATGCTCCAGTTTTTGTTTAAGAAATAATCTAAACCTGGCTTAACGTTAACACCGATTGAAGTATAGTTAGCTTTGTCAGAAGTAGACGCAGTGTTCGTAGTTGATCCTATTGTAGTTGTTGTTGTAGCTTCGTCTTTAAATTGTCCGAATTCCATTGGAACTTCTAATTGACCGAAGATATATAATTTGTCAGCTAAAGTCCAATATTTTCTTACGAAAGGAGCAACAACAAATGCAGATTGAGTACCTTTAGTTTCAGAAACAAAGCTACCACCTGCAATTGATCCAGTTGTAGTTTTAGTAACTTTATCACTTGCATAACCTACTCCTAAACCTACAGCAAGGTTAGTCCCTACAAAGTATCCTGCAGTTGGAACGATTCTGAAGCTTTCTACTTTAGTATCATTGTTGTTGTTTTCTTCCTGAGAATAACCAACTTGTCCTGAAATATATGCAGTTCCTTTTGCAATTTGAGCATTAGATAAACCGAAAAGTGCAACAGCACCCGCTAATAATAATTTTTTCATTTTAAAAAATTTTAATACTTTCTGAGGGCAAATTTACAGTGGCTCTCGCTAATATTAAAATTTGTTAACGTGATTAATATCATCGATAAACATTGGTGTTTTCCGAAAATAAAGCATATTCATTACAGGATTTTGATTTTTTCACAATATTTAGAATAAAAAAATTACAATTTTTCAATAACAGCGAAAAATACTTAGTTTATTTAATTTTACCATTTTCTTTAAATTATGTTTTTTTTCCATAAACATCATGAATAATAAGATTATAAACCGTTAATATTTAACATATTAGTCTTAATATTAAGCAAATATTTATACCTAAAGACAATTTTTCTTCTTTATTAAGTATACATTGTAAAAAAGAAACTCCGGCCTTTAACAGCCGGAGTTCTGAATTATTTTCTACTTTTTCTTATTTGATGAAGAAGTTGTATCCAATATTAATGGCACCTACGTTCCAGTTGGCTGTATACCATCCGTAGTCACGCTTGTTGCTGATTGTCTGGTATCCTAAATAAAGTTCACCTGTAGACATCTGGTATCCAAATTTAGGCTGAGCATAGAAACCACCATCTACTCCATCTTTTGTAGAAATTCCGTATCCAAGATCTAATCCTACAAAGATAGGAGCTCCTGAGAATTTATATTTACCGGAAACTGCTACAGGAATAAATCCGAAATCATCAAAGTTATCTTTTCCAAAGAAATGTGAATACCCTGTGGTAACTCCAAGATCAAGTCCTTTTGTAATGTTCCACATATAGGCAGCATCCACTCCTAATGTAAATGAAGAAGCATCACCAGCATCACCTACCGGAACACCGATGTGACCTCCCAGTTTAAAACCTTCCTGCGCCTGTGCAGCACCGCCTAGCAGCGCAAAAGCACCTAGTAAAAATAGTTTTTTCATTTTTTAAATAGTTTGATTGATGCTGCAAAATTACTAAATATTTTTATTATTAACATAAAATTAACGGGAGACGTCTCTTAGAAACAAAAGAAGCGGGCCAATTTAGGCCCGCTTCATATTTTTAACAAGTTCTTAAAAATTAGTTTCCTCCGAATTTGAAACCAACACCTACCTGGAAGAAGCTGTTAGTCAGTTTTCCATCTCCGGAATCCTTAGCTAAGTTAGAAACTCCCATGTTGTATCTGGCGTCAAAAAACAAACCATTTTCCAAAGCATACTCAGCACCCAGGAAAGGAGCAATATTCAAAGTGTTAACCTGGTCTTTAATGTCTCTCTCATCGTCTGCAGAGATTTCGAATCCTGGAATCATTCCCAAACCAAGATCTGCTACAGTTTTTGTTTTTGCAGAAATGATAAGTCCGAAACTTGCTCCGGCAGAAACTGATAAACCTTCAGTAATGAAGTATTTAGCAGAAACAGGAATCAAAATAGTCCCGAAAGTGGTCTTGTTCTTAATGTTAAAGAATGTACCTGCATCATCCTCATCTTCCACTCTTTCAGTAATTTTACCTCCTAGTGGCGAGTATAAAACTTCACCCTGAAGAGCAAATTTATCACTTAGTTTATGCTCTACCAAAACACCTGCATAGAAAGTGTGTGAAGGATCTGTATTTTCAGAATTCCCGTCGTCTTTAAATTTTAAAGTTGAAAGTGAGTAACCGGCTTTAGCCCCGAATCTTGTTTCTTGAGCGCTTAGATTAGCGCTAACTACAGCCGCCGCTGCAATAAGTAAAAATTTTCTCATGATTATTTTTTAGTATTCGGTCACAAAACTAAGTTTTTTTTTTAGAACACCAAATAGTGGGTAAAAATATTATCACAAACAATTAATACTAAATGTAAAAACATTCGGTTCAAGCAGTTCCAATTAATCCTTCAGCCTCTTGTCCTCTTCGTTGTATGCCAGAATTATCTTTTTCACAACAGGATGTCTTACAACATCTTCTTCAGTAAGGTGTACAAAACCGATTTCTTTAACATCTCTAAGAATTCTCATAGCTTCTTTCAATCCGGATTGTTGTTTCGGCGGCAGATCGATCTGGGTTGGATCTCCTGTGATGATGAATTTAGCATTCATCCCCATTCTTGTCAGAAACATTTTCATTTGGGCATGAGTTGTATTCTGTGCTTCATCAAGGATTACAAAGGCATCATCCAGCGTACGCCCTCTCATGAAAGCCAACGGAGCGACTTCAATCACTTTCTTCTCCATAAACCCTTCCAGTTTTTCATGAGGGATCATATCTCTAAGCGCATCATATAAAGGCTGCAAATACGGATCCAGCTTTTCTTTAAGATCTCCGGGTAAAAATCCAAGGCTCTCTCCTGCTTCTACCGCAGGTCTCGTCAGGACAATTCTTTTCACCTCTTTATCTCTCAAAGCTCTCGCTGCCAAAGCCACACTGGTATACGTTTTTCCGGTTCCCGCAGGTCCTATCGCAAAAACCATATCTTTTTTCTCGGTTTCTTTTACCAGTTTCTTAAGATTGGTAGTTTTAGCTTTAATGATCTTACCGTTGACCCCCTTTACAATAATATCCTGGTCGAAAATCAGTTGTTTTTCATTCTCGTCCTTAATATTCAGGACATTCTCAACGTCTTTTAAAGCGATAGAATTGTTTTCAGAGATAAATTTTACAAGATTATCCAGTTTCTGTCTGAGTATATCTAATGCTTCCTGATTACCCATTGCAAAGACAAAATGGTCTCTTCCGGTAATCTTAAGGGTAGGAAAGCTTGATTTTAATAAGTTGAAATATTGGTTATTAACGCCATAGAAGGTCTTTACATCGATGTCTTCTAAATCATATGTTAATTCAAACATGCAGTATTTTATTTTTATTAGATTTTAAAATTAAAGCTTTTTTTCAAATTTATATCAATTCTTTTCTACAATCTTTTGGGGCTTTCTTTTTATTTTAAATAACTTTGCAGGAAACACTATTTATTCTATCAACGATCCATGTCAATTATTACCCTTACTTCGGATTTCGGAAATTTAGATTACAGAGTTGCCGCTGTGAAAGGCAAAATTCTGTCTTTAAATTCTAAGGTTAATATTGTTGATATAACCCACGAAATTCAAGCTTTCAACCTGATACAGACATCGTATATTGTACGCAACGCCTATAAATATTTCCCTAAGGGGACAATTCACATTCTTTCTGTAGACAGTTTTTACAACAGATCCAGAAAAAACATTCTTTATAAGGCAGACGGCTCCTACTTTTTAGCAGCAGACAACGGACTTTTAAGCCTTGTCTTTTTTGATATAAAACCGGAAGCGATATACGAAATCACTTTGAACAACCGCTTCGATGATGTGGTAAACTTTACTTCCACCGATGTTTTTGTGCCTGCAGCAGTACATCTTGCGAATGGCGGACTTCCAGAAGTAATAGGCCGGAAAATAGATTCGGCAAAGGAACTTCTTTTTCCGAAACCTGTCTTCAATGAATCTGAAAAAATGATCATTGGAGAAGTAACCTATATTGATAATTTCGGAAATATAATCTCAAATATCAGTAAAGATTTTTTTGAAAACACAGGCAAAGGAAATGAAGGTTTTACTATAAAATTCAGAAATTTAACACTTTCAAGGGTGTATTCCAGCCATACGGAAGTGGTTTCCGACTGGGAAAGGGAAACAGAATTCCACGGACAGTCGGCAGCGATCTTCAATGATAGTCAGCTTTTGGAGCTCACCATCTATAAAGGGAGTAAAAAAAACGGGGCCAAAAGCCTGTTTGGGCTCAATGTAGGCGAGAATATCTACGTTGAATTTGTCTAAGATTATATATTCCATAAAAAAACCGATTTTTTTTATATATTTGTCAAAATCTAAAAATTAAAAATGGCAGAATACAAATTATTGCTTCCTTCCATGGGAGAAGGTGTTATGGAAGCGACAATTATCACTTGGTTATTCAATGAAGGTGATAATGTAAAAGAGGATGATTCCGTAGTTGAAATTGCAACAGATAAGGTAGATTCAGACGTTCCGACACCGGTTTCGGGGAAAATTGTAAAAATCCTGAAACAAAAGGACGAGGTTGCTAAAGTTGGTGAGGCCATTGCCATTTTAGAAATTGAAGGAGAAGGCGGAAATACAGCTTCAGAAGAAGCACAACCAGAAACTCCGGCAGCCGCTCCGGATACAGAAACTTTAAAAGCTATTGAAGAGCCGTTACAGGCTGCAGCTTCCAACGTAGAGTTTTCAGGAGACCTTTACCTGTCACCATTGGTAAAATCAATTGCACAGCAGGAAAACATTTCTGAATCTGAGCTTAAAACGATTAAAGGAAGTGGTTTAGAAGGAAGAATCACAAAAGAAGATATATTAGCATACGTTTCCAACAGAGGAAACCAGCCGGCTCAGCAGGCTGTTTCTGCACAACCAGCAACTCCGGCAGCTCCAAAAGTTCCGGCTTCAGCACCGGTCTCTACGGTTCCTGTAGCAGCAGGTGACGAGATCATTCCAATGGACAGAATGAGAAAGATCATTGCTGAAAACATGGTAAAAGCAAAACAGATTGCTCCACATGTTACTTCTTTCATCGAAACAGACGTTACCAACGTTGTAAAGTGGAGAAACAAGCATAAAGATATTTTCGAAAAACGTGAAGGAGAAAAACTGACTTTCATGCCAATTTTCGTGAAAGCTGTAGTGAAAGCTATCCAGGATTTCCCAATGATCAATGTTTCTATTAACGGTGAAAATATCATTAAAAAGAAAAATATCAATATCGGTATGGCTACAGCTCTGCCGGACGGAAACCTTATCGTTCCTGTAATTAAAAACGCTGATCAGTTATCGCTTTCAGGCTTGGCAAAAGCGATCAACGATTTGGCGTACAGAGCGAGAAACAAAAAACTAAGACCGGAAGATACTCAGGGAGCAACGTATACCATTTCTAACGTGGGAAGTTTCGGAAACCTTATGGGAACTCCTATTATTCCTCAGCCTCAGGTCGCTATCTTAGCTATTGGTGCTATCGTTAAAAAGCCTGCAGTTCTTGAAACTAAAGACGGTGATGTAATTGCCATCCGTCAGCTGATGTTCATGTCTCACTCTTATGACCACAGAGTGGTAGACGGATCTTTAGGAGGGATGATGCTGAAGCATGTTCATGATTATCTTCAGAACTGGGATCTGAATACAGAAATTTAATACCTGATAACTGATAAGGGACTCATTATTTAAAGGTCATGCGGAACTTATCAAACATCTTACCATACAAAACCTCCGAAAAATCCGGAGGTTTTTTTACTATTAAAAGATTATCTGTACATTTGAGTTAAATACGAAACTAACCATAAAACACAATAATCTTAATAAAAACATCACAACCCAATCTTAAATATGAAAGAAGTAACTTTAATTGCAATTATTTCATTATGCATCATCATTGCCACTTATTTTGTTGAATTTATCATAGGATTTTTCAACATTAATGATATCATGTACGTATACCGTGTTTGTGGCGTAATAAGCCTTCTGGGCTATGTCGGCATCTTACCTTTCTTTATCAAGCTCTATCAAAAACAGCGATAATGGATAATGAGCTAAGAGAACTTTTTGAGATCAAAGAAGATGATCATACAATATTTGTTTCAGAAAAGAAGCCAAATACTGCAAAGCATATTCTTATTCGTCTTGCCATATTTATAGCCGGAACTATAGGTTTTACAGCTGTGATATTTAATGCTAACGGCTGGGACGTTTTAGGTTACCTGATAATTATGTTTGCTTTTCATGCTATCTGGTTTTTTTGTATTCTTATTGAAGCACTCATCCTGCACATCAATAATAAATACATCCTCAGAAATGCCAATCTGAAATTTTCGGCTGTTGTACTAATTCTTTATTGTGTAGCCTATATTGCTATTTTCAATCCACAGTATTAATCATTGCTTTCATCAATATAATATAAAAGCTTCCTTTTGGGAAGCCCCTATATGTATGTATCTCAAATCCGTGGGAACTTTTTTAATAGGATTTTTTAATACCATCTAATTTCCCTATTTTTCGGTTTAATAAAATGTCCCAGTCCACAAATGCTGAAAATTCTCTCCCTCATCCGAACAGGCCTTAAAAAGTCTTTTGATAATATCCGCAACGAGCAGCTGAAAAACAATCTGCTGCAGGCCATTCCCTTCTGGATCGGTTCAGTGATCACCGGCTTTTTTGCGGTGATGTATGCTAAGATATTTGCATGGGGAGAACATCTGTTGCATTTCATGATGAACTGGCATTCGTGGATGATCTTTATTATTGCTCCCATTGGTTTTGTCCTTTCATGGTGGCTGGTGAAAGAATTTGCTCCCAACGCCAAAGGCAGCGGTATTCCGCAGGTGATGGCCGCTGTAGAACTTGCTAATCCGAAGGAACATACCAAAATCAGGAGCCTTTTAAGTCTTAAAATCATTGTTTTTAAAATCATTTCATCTGTCATTCTGGTGATCGGAGGCGGTGCTGTAGGACGTGAAGGACCTACCATCCAAATTGCCGGTTCTGTGTTCAGAAAGGTCAATGAATATCTTCCCCACTGGTGGCCGAAAATCTCAAAGAAGAACATGATCATGACCGGTGCGGCTGCGGGACTTGCAGCGGCATTTAATACACCTTTAGGAGGAATTGTATTTGCCGTAGAAGAACTTTCCAAAACACATATCAATTACTTCAAAACGGCTTTATTTACGGCAGTGATTATTGCGGGCTTAACAGCCCAGACTTTAGCGGGATCCTATTTATATTTAGGCTATCCTAAAACCAATGATGTATCTCTGATGGTTATGTTTCCGATTATCCTTGTCGCGGGAACTTCCGGAATCCTGGCCAGCCAGCTTTCCGTAATGATGCTTAAGATGAGTGACTGGAAGAAAAGGAAGCTTAAAACGGATAAAGCCAATATTATTTTTCTGGTGCTTTGCGCACTGTTTATTGCTTCCATAGCATATTTTATCAACCGCGAGATTCTTGGATCCGGAAAAGAAATCATGGAACGCGTGCTTTTTACTAGCGACAAACATGAAGAATGGTATGTCCCAATCTTAAGAATGCTTGGCCCTGCCCTGTCTTTTACCTCAGGTGGTGCAGGAGGAATTTTCGCCCCGGCCCTGAGTGCGGGTGCCAGTATAGGATCTGTAATCTCCGGGGCCATTCATTTGACAGCCAACGAAACCAATGTAGTAATCCTCGCAGGAATGGTAGCTTTTCTTACCGGAATTACAAGAGCTCCCTTTACTTCCGCTATTATCGTACTTGAAATGACGGACAGACATTCCCTGATCTTCCACCTGATGCTGGCAGGAATGGTATCTTCCATTGTTTCTATTTTAGTAAGCAGACATTCTCTGTATGATGTGATCAAGGTAAATTTTCTGACGGAAATCAGAGAGAAAGATTAATAGAATCATTATATTTATTAGCGATTCCTGTTATTTTTTGGCTTGAAGTTAGCAGAGGAATTTAAAAAAAACAGAGTATCAAATCTCTCACTGTCAATTTTAAACTAAAAAACAGCAACTTGTAACTGCCAACTATTTCGCACAACTGTTGTATATTACAAATATATTTTCTAATTTTGCACCTCGAAATAATTAACAAATTCATTTAACATTATGAACAATTACGAAACTGTTTTCATTTTAACTCCCGTTCTATCTGATGCTCAGGTAGAGGAAGCAGTGAAAAAATTTGAAGATCTTTTAAAAGAAAAGAACTGTGAAATCGTTGCCAAAGAAAACTGGGGATTAAAAAAACTAGCTTATCCAATTCAATTGAAAAAGAATGGATTCTACACTTTAATCGAGTTTAAAGGTGAAGGTACTGTAGTTGCTGATTTAGAATTGGCATTCAAACGTGACGAAAGAGTAATCCGTTACCTGACTACAAAACTTGACAAGCACGCTGTTGAGTACGCTGTAACTAGAAGAACTAAAATCAAAGCGGCTAGAGCTTAATTATTAACCCTATTTTAAAAAAAGACAAGACATGGCAATAGACGAAATGGCTAAACAAGCCTCAGCTGGAGGAGAATCTGAAGTAAAATTCCTTACTCCACTTGATATCAATACAAAATCTGAAAAGAAATATTGTAGATTCAAAAAATACGGAATTAAGCACGTTGATTACAAAGATGCTGATTTCTTATTACAGTTTGTAAACGAGCAAGGTAAAATCTTACCAAGAAGATACACTGGAACTTCTTTAAAATACCAAAGAAAAGTTTCTGCTGCTATCAAAAGAGCAAGACACCTTTCTTTACTACCTTACGTAGCTGACTTATTGAAATAAGACAAAAAATAAATAAGAGAAGAGGACAACCTCTTCTTTTGTTGCTGAATAAATAATTTAATTCTAACTTGATTTTAGATAAGAGATCTAAGATTTCAGATAAACAGACATTGTCTTCCATCTAATTTCTAATTTCCAGCATCTAAATTCTAAAAAAAGGACAACAACAATGGATATCATCCTAAAAAAAGACGTAGAAAACTTAGGACTTGAGTTTGATACAGTAAGCGTAAAGCCTGGTTATGCAAGAAACTTCTTACTTCCTCAAGGAATTGCACTTTTAGCAACTCCTAAAAACAAAGCAGCTCTTGAAGCTACTTTAGAAGCTAGAAAAGAAGAAGAAGCTAAATTAATCGCTGCTGCTAACGCTGTAGTAGATCAGTTAAAGAAAACTTCTGTTACTATTCCTGCAAAAGTAGGTTCTGGCGACAAGTTATTCGGATCTATCAACAATGCAGATCTTTCTGCTGCTCTTGCTAAAGCTGGAGTTTCTGTAGAGAAGAAATACATCAAAATCCCAGGGAACACTATTAAAAGAACTGGTAAAGTTACTGCAAACATCAGACTACACAGAAATGTTGAGTACAACTTTGAATTCGACATCGTATCTGACGCTCCGGTAGAAGCTCCTAAACCAGCTGCTCCTAAAGCTAAAGTAGTAGAAGAAACTCCTTCTGAAGAAGCTTAAGATTCTAAAGAGATTTTCTCAAATATATAAACCACTTCCTTTGAAGTGGTTTTTTTTGTATTTATTGTATTGATATCTTTTTAACTACCCCGTCTTTTTGCGTTGCAAAAATCCACCCCTTCAAGGAAGGGGAATTAGGGTCAGGAAAAGCTTGAGGTAAATATTTATTTCTTTTTCCATTGAATTCCTCAACGCTACTCTATATCACAAATCACGGAACCTCCAAAAAACTCTCAAACTCTCCTACTCTCCACAACCTACTTATCTCCTTTCAGTTTCTGCTGATATTCTGTAGGCGGTACCCCAATTACTTTTTTAAAGATATTACTGAATGAAGAAAGGCTGTTATAGCCTACCATCATCGCTATTTCGTACATATTGTATTTGCCTTCCAACATTAATTCCAGTGAACGGGTGATTCTCAGCGCCCGCAGAAAACGGACGTAATTCATGCCTAAAATCTCTTTAAACTTCCGAGAGAGAGTTCTGGTGCTCATGCCAAATTCTTTCGCCGTAGATTCGATGGTAAGAGGTTTTTCAAGGTTAGCATGGATGTATTTGGCAATCTTCAGAAGAGTTTCATCTTTTGGAAAAGGATGCTGAACCGGAAAAGCCAGCTTTTTATCTCTTTTTTCGGGAAGAATTCCTTTTAAGGCTTTAAGGAAATAATATTTAGCACCATCATTTTTTGTGATTTTCCCATCCCAGTCTTTGGTATACAAGATCATTTCCCTGAGCAAGTGACTGACCGAATAGATATTAATTTCATCAAAGAAGCCACTTTCATTCTCCTCTTTTTTAAAATAAAAATTGTATAAATCTACTTTTGGGCTGGTTGAGAAAATATAATGCGGCGTTCCTGCCGGGATCCACATAAAGCATCTTGCCGGAAGATACCAATGTTTAAGATCCGTAAAAACATGAACGATTCCGCCCTCTGCATATACCAACTGGGCAGAACTGTGATGATGAATGTCTGTGGTAACATCTCCTGTAAGCACATTATACACATAAAATTCTGCATCATCATCTTCTACCGCTTTAAAATGGCTGTCATTCATACAATAAAGGTATAAAGAAAATTTTAAATTGGCGTAAATGAGCAAATCTTTTTCTGCTTTCACAAATCAGGTCCCATACTTCGCATCGTAACTTTGCAACATCAAAATCATTTTAGCAAAAATCCTTTAATTAAATTATGAATATGATATTTAACGCATGTAAATATCAGTGCATGACGTTGTGCTTACTGCTTACAGGCAGTTTTTTACACTCACAAATGATCGATTATCAGCATATCAGCCTTCAACAGGCTATCGAGACCGGTTTGAAAAACAACAAAAATATACAGATAAGCCACTTAAAAAAGGAAATGTCTGTCACCAGGGAAAAGGATCTTGCCATGGAAAAACTTCCGGATATAGAATTTCACACCAGCTATAGTCAGGTAACTAATCTTTTCCAGCATCAAAACGGCATTTTCAATAAAGCCACGAAATATGATGTTATTAACGGGATGTATGATTTTACGCTTTCGGCATCAATACCTGTGTATATGGGTGGGAAAATCAGGAATTCAGAGAAAAAAGCGTCTATTGATACCGAAATTTCAGCCTTGCAAACCCATCAGGATGAAAGGCAGCTTAAAATGGAGATCATTACTGCTTTTCTTCAGATCCATCATTTAAAGGAACAGCAAAATCTTATCAATGATAAAATGAAGGAGGATTCTGTAAATATAAAACAGGTAAAAGCTTTAAAAGCCAATGGAGTTGTTACAGTAAATGAAGTTCTGAGAACAGCTTTACAGCTTTCCAACCATACTATGAGCTGGACAGAGCTGGACAACGATATACAAATTGCTGAACATAAGCTTAAAACCATCCTTTCTCTTCCTGAAAACCAGGAAATGCATGTAGATACGGAGGATCTTATCTCCGACAGAGCTACGATTCCCTATATTGATGAACTGACAGAAACTGCTTTAAGTAAGAACGAATCCGTAGAAATGACCCACAAAAATCTTTCGTTAAAAGAACTGGATCAAAAAATTATAAAAGCAAATTATTTACCCAAAATTACGGCAGGAGGAGAATACTTTATCAAATATCCCAATATGATGTTTTTCCCTCCTGAGCCTTACGCCTACCGTTTGGGAATGCTTGGAGTGAATCTTACTTATCCCATCGAAAATTTGTATAAAAACAAATACAAGATGCAGGAAGCCCGGGAAAATATTGATCTGGCAAAGCTCCAGATTGAAGAGAATGATGAAAAGGTAAGACATACCGTTTATGAAGCTTATAAAAAATTCGAAGAAACCGATCAGAAAGTGAAGATTGCTGAAGAAGCCATTGGTCAGGCCAAAGAAAACTACCGTATTGTAAAGACAAAATATGCGAATAAACTAAGCCTGATCACAGAACTCATCGATGCAGATAATGCTTATCTGGAAGCTGAATCCAATCTTATCTCCGTAAAAATTAACCGACAACTAAAATATTATCAACTCCAGTACACGATTGGAAACTTATAAAAACTATGGCAAAGAAACAACTGACACAAAAGGAAAAAAGAATCAACAAGTCAATTACACTTCTGGCCTGGATCCTGATCATCAGCGGCATCACAGGCATGGTAAGTTTCTATCTCTTCTCAAGAAAAAACGTCACCACGAACGATGCTCAGATCGAACAGTATATTACCCCGGTTTCCAGTAAGGTTTCAGGATTCATTAAAAGTATACGTTTTGAAGAAAACCAGTTCGTGCATAAAGGAGATACCTTGATTGTTATCGATAACAGGGAATTTGTCAACCAGGTAAAAATGGCTGAGGCCGGCCTTCATGCCAATGCAGAAAACATCACAACCATTGAAAGTGGGGTTAATACAAAGAAAAGTGATTCAAAGATTATTGATGCCAAAATAGCTTCAGCAAAAATTGATATATGGAGAACGGAACAGGATTTTAAGAGGTATAAGAACCTGGTTTCTGAAGACGCCGCTACCGAACAGCAGTTTGAGAATATAAAAGCCTCTTACGAGCAGGCCAAAGCCAATCTTTTAGCCTTAGAACAACAGAAAAATTCAGTAAAAGCTGGTGCTAATGAACAGCAGACCAAAGTTGCCCCGGTAAAAAGCCAGATCCAGCAGAGTTCCGCAAATCTTAATAATGCCAGACTTTTTCTTTCATATACTGTGATCACCGCTCCGTACGATGGCTGGGTAGGCAAAAAAACAATCCAGGAAGGACAGCTGATCAAAGAAGGCCAGGCTCTGGTACAAATGGTAAGCAAGGAAAAATGGATCATTGCCAATTATAAGGAGACCCAACTCGGCCAGATTGATACGAAACAGGAAGTAACAATTACTGCAGATGCCTATCCTGAAATTGAGTTTAAAGGAAAAGTAGTTTCCGTATCGCCAGCATCAGGCTCACAGTTTTCTCTGGTAAAGCCTGATAATGCCACGGGAAACTTTGTCAAAATCGAACAGAGATTTCCCGTAAAAATCATTCTCGATACCAATCAAAATAACGAAAAACTGCTTTCCGGAATGAATGTCCTGGTGAGCGCGAAGAAGATATAAAGTTTTTGTGTGGGAGGGTTTTAAGTTTTTAGAGTTTTAGAGTTTTAGAGTAAAAGATAGTAAACAAATCCAATTTCTACATCAATAACAGCCAGATTAGATTTTTTTAGCGGAAAGACGGGACTGCAGCGACAGGCTTTTGGTTATTCTTTAGCGTTTGTCATCTTACCTTTTACTTTTACATTCTGCTCTTTGTCTTTCCGCATTTTATTTCGATGAAAAAGTGAAAAAATATCTATGCCTTCGTATTAAATTAATAATCACCAATTATCGCATTTACACATCTTATGCAGCATAATACAGTTTATCACAAATGGGTCCCGCAATGGCTGAAGCTGCCGCTTCTGGTGTTGGCACTATTTCCCCACCTGATGTTGTTGTCGCTTTTGCATTCCAATAGCGCCTTCACTTCTTCTTTTATGGATGTAGATTCAGATGACATCCAGTACTTAATGATTCTGATGTATGGAACTTTTGTGGTTACTCTTTTGGTTTTACAGAGGTTTATGGCATATTTCAGCGTTAAATATTATGTTTTGCTGATGTCTTCCATTTCTGTGATCATTCTTTATGCCCTCTCGGTTACCAACAATTACCAGGTCATCCTGGTCATAAGATTTCTGGAAGGCATTTTCGGGCTGCTGGAAGGCGCTATTTTTCTCCCACTGATCATTGCTGAATTGAAAACCAAACACGCTAAGGTAATAGCCTATCTTTTCATGTATACCATCATGCTCACAGGAGGAACAGTCACTACATCACTACTTAAATCAAGCATTGAAAATTATGATTTCCGGCATATGATCTTGATGATGGTTTATTTTCATGTTTTTGTCCTGGTTATCGGAATCGCTCTTTTCAATACCAACCGGTTTTTTCCTAAAATGCCGCTTTATCAACTGGACATCACAAGTTGGTTCCTGTTGTGGGCCTGTCTTCAGTCAGGAGGGTATGCCATCATTTACGGAAAAAGACTGATGTGGTTTGAGTCTGATACCATTATCATGTGTCTTTTTATATTTCTTCTTTCAGGAGGATTGTTTATGCTGAAGCAAAGGAATTCCAAAAGACCGATCTTTCATTTTGAAGTATTCAGCTCAAAGAATGTGATTGCCGGGATGATCCTTTTTTTTATTTTTTATCTGATCCGTTCCGGCCTGAACAATGTTTACAGCATTATGGCAACGGTCTGGAAATGGCCATGGGACTATATTGTCAACATTCAGTACTGGAATGTGGTAGGGACATTTATTGGTATTTTTTTATCGGGGATCTGCCTGATGCGTGGCATTTCTTCAAGGATTGTTTTTTTTACCGGATTTTTGCTGCTGGCATTAGACTGTGCATGGTTTACGTATACATTTTATCCGGACACTACCCTTTCTACAATCTGCCCACCTTTACTTCTGCAGGGAATTGCTCAGGGCTTACTGTTTACGCCCCTTGTTTTCTTTCTTATTTCCAGAACGCCGGAAGAATATCTCTCCAATGCAACAGCTTTAGGAACTACAACCCGTTTCTGGACCACTGCTATCGGCTATGCTTTAATGCAGAACCTGATGCTTTTTTTAACCTTAAAGCATTCTGATACTTTAAGCTTTAATCTTACAGATACCAATCCGGTCTTTTACAGCCAATGGAACCAGATATTCGGAGCTCAACTCTCTAAACTGCCCGTGAATGAGTCTTTATCAGTGACTGCCGGAGCCTTTAAAGCAAAAATAACAGCCCAGTCGATCCTCCTTTCCAATATGGAAATTTTCACAGGACTGTTCTGGCTGGCATTGATCACGGCGTTTGCTTTACTGCTTTACCACCCTGTGAAAATTGCGGTGAGAAATATTATGTGATTTTAGGCCGAAAATTTGCTGTACTTTCCGAAATTTGAATTGTAATGGGAATTCAGGAAATCGTAGATCATCAGAAAGCTTTTTTCAAGACACAGCAAACGAAGAATATCAAGTTCAGAAAAATGTATCTTGAAAAGCTCCGTGATATTATTATAAAGAATGAAGAGCTTTTGTATGAAGCTGTTTACAAAGATTTCGGCAAATCAAAGTTTGATACTTTTACCACAGAGATTTCCTTTGTTTTGAATGATATTAAGTATTATCTGAAGAATTTAAATGCACTTTCAAAACCTAAAAGAGTCAGGACCAACCTGGCCAATCAACTTGGAAAAAGTAAAATTTACCCGGAACCTCTAGGAAATATTCTTGTTATAGGTGCATGGAATTATCCTTATCAATTGTCGATTTCCCCTGTAATTGCTGCGCTGGCAGCAGGAAACTGCTGTGTTTTAAAGCCAAGTGAAATTGCAGAAAACACAATGAAGGCAATGGCAAAAATCATCAATGAAAATTTCCCTCCCGAATATCTGTATGTATATGAAGGCGGTATTGGTGAAACCACAGAGCTTTTAAAGTTAAAATTCGACAAAATATTCTTTACCGGAAGCACTAAGGTTGGAAAGATCATTTATCGGGCTGCTGCAGAACATTTAACGCCTGTTGTGCTTGAATTGGGCGGAAAATCGCCCGCTATTGTAACCAAAGATGCAGATCTTGAGGTAGCTGCCAAAAGAATTATATGGGGGAAATTCCTCAATGCCGGACAAACCTGTGTAGCACCGGATTATCTGCTGGTCGAAGAACCTATCCATGAACAGTTTTTGGAAACACTGAGAAAGTATATTATGGAATTTAAGTACGGATCGGACTCTGAACATTATACAAGAATTATCAATCAAAGAAACTTCCAACGTTTGGTAAAGCTAATCGATAAAGAGAAAATTTACTTTGGTGGAAATTTCGATGAAAAGAACCTATTTATAGAGCCTACCCTTCTAAATAATGTAAGCTGGGAAGATGATGTTATGCAGGAAGAAATTTTCGGTCCGATACTCCCTGTTATTAGCTTTACCAATTTTAATTTGGTTCTTACTACCATCCTGGAGTTTGAAAAACCGCTGGCCGCTTATCTTTTTACCCGGAATTCTGAAGAAAAAGAAGCGTTCACCACGAAATTGTCGTTTGGTGGAGGATGCATTAATGATGTGATCATGCATTTAGGAAATGACCGTCTTCCTTTTGGAGGGGTTGGAAACTCAGGTATTGGAAGTTATCATGGAATATATGGTTTTGAAGCATTTTCTCATCAGAAATCCATTCTTGAAAAAGCAACCTGGGGCGAGCCGGATATAAAATATCCTCCATATTCTGAAAAGAAATTAAGCTGGATCAGGAAACTGCTGTAAATAAAAAAACCGGGAAGAATTTCCCGATTATATTTTTTATGACTTTGGAGCCCACTGGTCAAAGAACTCTTTTACTTTTTCTTTGCTGTATCCTTTTCCTTCTTCAAGAACAGAACTGTCTTTTAAAACATGAATCATTTTTCCGTTTTTATCCAAAACTATGAAAAAAGGATAGCCAAGCTTTTCTTTAATGTCCACATATTTAGCAAAAACTTTTTCATTTTTATTTTCCGGGGAATAATTCAAATGATAATACAGATAGTTTTTATCTACAGTTTCCTTCAACTCAGGAGTGTTCTGAACAAAATTATTAAAGCGCAGGCACCAGATACACCAGTTTCCTCCGGCCTGAATCACAATATTCTTACCTTCTTTTTTAGCCTGAGCCACTAGCTTGTTAATATCAGCTTCAGCATTAGCTTTAGGATCATAAGGTTTGGGAAGTTTTGCTTTTTCTTCTGCTGCTTTCTTCTTCGCATCCAGCTCTGCATGATCAGGTTTTACCAGAAGGGCATTATCCTGCTTTCTTGCTTCCGGTACATTTTTGGTTTCCTGAGAAAAAGCAAGTATGCTTAGTCCAAGAAAAGCTATGATCGACAATTTTTTCATAACATAAAAATAAAAAAAATAATACTTATTGCAAGCAAAAATAGAACCATAATTTTATTATCACTAGATTTGCATGTTTTATGAATTTCCTAATCAAAATATTATATCTCATTTCTAAACTTCCGCTTAAAGTATTGTATATTTTTTCGGACGTTATGTTTTTCTTAAATTATTATCTGGTAGGCTATCGCAAGAAGGTAATTACGCAGAATCTCCAAAACTCTTTTCCCGAGAAGTCTGAGGAAGAAATAAGAATTATAAGAAAGAAATTTTATCTTAATTTTTCAGATTATCTTGTAGAAACTATTAAATCTTTCAGTATTTCTGAAACGGAATCCCGGGTAAGAATGCAGCACATCAATCAGGAAGCATTCCATGAAGCTAAAGCAGAAGGAAAAAATGTGATCATGCTTGCCGGACATGTTTTTAACTGGGAATGGATGAATGCTTTCGCAAGAATTATTCCGCAGAAACATTGCCATCCGGTATACAGAAAAGTGAACAGTGATTTCTGGGAGAACCAGATGAAAAAAGTTAGGAATAAGTTTGGGAATGAAGCTCTGGAAGCCAATGAAGTGATCATGAATATCTTCAGGTCTAAAAATGATGGTGAATCGGCTTATATGTTTGTAGCAGATCAGACCCCGCATGTTGCCCACGTCAATTATGGATTAGAGTTCCTGCACCAGAGAACCCCTGCATTTATAGGATACGATAAGCTGGCTACCAGAATGGACCTTGTCTTCATTTACTGTGAAATGAAGAAAGTAAAACGGGGATACTACCAGGTAAACTACCACAGGATCTATCCTGACGGTGAAAAGTTTACGGAACATGAAGTGGTAAGAAAATTTCATAAGCTTCTGGAAAACACTTTACATAAGCACCCGGACAATTATCTCTGGTCACACAGAAAATGGAAGTACCAGGATTCTATTAAATCGTTTGATGCTGAAAAAATATAATCCTGATGCCTAAAAATTTAGCAGTTGTTATTTTAAACTGGAACGGTAAAAACTGGCTTGAAAAATTTCTTCCCAGTGTTGTTGGTTTTTCCCAGGATGCAGATATTTATGTGATAGACAACCTTTCTACCGATGATTCTATAGAATTTGTACAGACTCATTTTCCTATCGTAAAAATCGTTAAAAACAATCAGAATCATGGTTTTGCAGGGGGGTATAATGAAGGTCTAAAGGAAATAAAAAACAAATATTATTGCCTTCTTAATTCTGATGTGGAGGTTACCGAAAACTGGATCAATCCTGCCTTGAATCTGCTCGAAAAAAATCCTTCTATCTCAGCCGTACAGCCTAAAATTTTATCTTTCAACAATAAAAAGCAGTTTGAATTTGCCGGTGCTGCCGGAGGCCTTATTGACAATCTGGGCTACCCTTACTGCCGGGGACGTGTATTTGACGACCTTGAAGAGGATAACGGCCAGTATGATGATGAAACAGAGATATTCTGGGCTTCAGGATGTTGTTTTTTTGTTCGTTCAAAAGATTTTTGGGAGCAAAATGGTTTCGATGAAAGGTTTTTTGCTCATCAGGAAGAGATTGATCTTTGCTGGAGACTGATTAATTCCGGGAAGAAGATCTTTTATACGGGAAAATCAAAAGTATACCATGTAGGGGGCGGAACCCTGAATAAGCAAAGTGCACAAAAGACTTATTTAAACATCAGAAACAACCTTTCTATGATGTTGAAAAATCTGCCGTTTCCTAAACTGATAGGGCTCATATTTTTCAGGCTGTGCTTAGACGGAATTGCAGGAATTTATTTCGGACTCAAGAATGGATTTCCACACCTTTGGGCTGTGGTAAGGGCTCATTTCGGGTTTTATGGGCAACTTCCAGGAACATGGAAACTTCGTCAAAGGCATCAGAAAAATATATTCTACCAGTCAAAGTGGCTGATCTTCAGACATTTTTTAGGTGGAAGGAAGTAGGTTTTAGGGATTAAGGATTAGGGAAATAAAGTACAATATCTGACGCTTAAAGGAGTATAGTATTTTACCCGAAAAATTCTTAACTTCAAAAAACTTTAAACCTTGAATATTAAATAAAACCAGCATCTAACCAATCAGCAACACATAATTCTTAACTCATCACTCAAAAAAATGGATTTCTGCGCAATAGATTTTGAAACAGCCACTCACGAAAAAAGTTCAGCGTGTGAAATGGGCATATGTGTTGTTCAGAATTCCAAAATCGTAGAAACGAAGACCTGGCTGATCAAACCACCCAGTTTCCCTTATTTCAGCAGATTTAATATTGGTGTTCACGGGATAACTCCGGAAGATGTGCAGGATGCTCCTACTTTTGATGAGATCTGGTATGAAGCTGAAGAAATGATGTATGGCACCCTAATGATCGCCCATAATGCAAGCTTTGATGCAGGGGTTTTAAGGGGCTGTTTTGAGCATTACGGCATGTTTACCCCAAAACTGAATTACCTTTGCAGCATTCAGCTGGCTAAAAAATCATGGAATTATCTTCCGAAATACGGTCTGAAACATCTGGCGGAACATCATCAGATCAACCTTAACCATCACCGGGCTGGGGACGATGCGGAAGCCTGTGCAAAAATTGCCCTGCTGGCTTTTGAAAAATTAATTATTACTGAAAATGAAGAAATACACGAGTCTTTTCTAAAGTATATTAAAAAATTATAACTTAAAAAGCCTCTACTACCGACTGCTATTCACAATCATTATTTTATTTCCTACACCATCTCAAAAGGAATACTCCTAATTGCTTAACACTTCAGAGAGCAGGTTGAATTTTGGAATCTCAATTTCAAAAGTTTCCTGGGTATCCATGTTTTTAACAAGGTATTTTCCGCTCATATTTCCTACTCCGGACCGAAGCATCACATTGGAGAAATAAGCAAAATTTTCGCTTACAGGAATCTCTGGTGTCAATCCTATTACACCATCTCCTGTAATCTCAGTGTATCCAAAGCCTACATCGAAGATCAGCCATTTTCTTTTCAGTACTTTAATCGGAAAGCTGCCGTCATTTTCTATCGTAATATTATACTTGAAGACGTAACGGTTTTCAGATGGATAACTGTTTTTACTATCATATTCAGGTATTACTGAAACTTTGATATTGGAAGTCATTTTTGAGAACATCATCTTAGTATTTCTTTAACAGATACAAAAATCTCGCCTTTTTAGGGCGAGATTGTGTTAATATTAAAATTTCTTAAAATTTATAATCCAAGACCTTTTCTTTCGTCACCTCCCATTAGTATTTCAACAGGGTTGTCGATACCTTCTTTTACCGCTACAAGGAATCCTACAGATTCTTTTCCGTCGATAATTCTGTGGTCATAAGACATTGCCACATACATCATTGGTCTGATCACTACCTGTCCGTCAACCGCTACCGGTCTTTGGATAATGTTGTGCATTCCAAGGATAGCAGACTGCGGAGGGTTGATGATTGGTGTAGACATCATAGATCCGAAAGTACCACCGTTTGTAATAGTGAATGTACCTCCAGTCATTTCATCAACTGTAATTTTACCGTCTCTTACTTTGGTTGCAAGATCTTTGATATTGGCTTCAACTCCAGCGAAAGACATGTTTTCGGCGTTTCTCAATACCGGAACCATTAATCCTTTAGGACCTGAAACTGCGATTGAAATATCGCAGAAATCATAGTTGATCTTGTAATCTCCGTCAATAGATGCATTTACATCCGGATACATCTGTAATGCTCTTGTTACCGCTTTTGTAAAGAAAGACATAAAGCCTAGTCCTACTCCGTGTTTCTGAGCAAATTCTTCTTTATATAGTTTTCTTAGTCTGAAGATTTCAGACATGTCAACTTCATTGAAAGTTGTCAACATGGCTGTTTCGTTCTTTACAGAAACTAATCTTGAAGCAATTTTTCTTCTTAGAACTGAAAGTTTAGTCGTCGTTGTAGTACGAGCTCCTGTTGCCGTAGAAGGGCTTCCTCCTAAAGCAGGAACAGCAGCTAATTCTGCATCAGTCTTAGTGATTCTTCCGTCTCTTCCGCTTCCTGAAACCTGTCCAGCCTCAATACCTTTCTCATCAAGAATCTTTTTAGCTGCAGGAGATGGAGCTCCTGTTGCATACGTTTGTGGAGCCGGTGCCGGAGCAGCTGGTTTTGGAGCTTCCTGTTTAGCTGGTTCAGCAGCTTTTGGAGCTTCTTCCTGTTTTGGAGCTTCTGCAGCCGGTGCGCTTGCGCCTTCAGGTTTTGCAGCATCCATATCAATTAAACAAACTACCTGGCCAACCTGTACTACATCACCCTCTTCTGCTTTTAACGTGATTACACCGCTTTGTTCTGCAGGCAATTCAAGAGTTGCTTTATCTGAGTCTACTTCTGCGATTGGCTGATCTTTTTCTACATAATCACCATCTTTCACAAGCCAAGTTGCAATTTCAACTTCTGTAATGGATTCTCCCGGTGAAGGAACTTTCATTTCTAAAACTGACATATTGAGTATTTTTTATTTTTTTAATTGGGTATTATTCTTAATTACGCTGTAACGGGTCTTTTTGCTGGAGCATCATCTCTGTCGAAAACTCTGTTGATCACTGCATTCTGGTTTTTCTCAAACATTTTGTGGCTTCCCGGAGCCGGAGCACCGCTTGGTACCGGAGCTACTACCTGGATTCCTGTATCTCTGAAGTTTCTCAGGATATAAGACCACGCTCCCATGTTTTCTGGTTCTTCCTGAGCCCAAACCAATTGTGTTCTGTTACTATACTTGCTGAAGATCGTTTCTAATGCATCTGCCTGAAGCGGATACAGCTGCTCCAATCTTACCAGTGCAATATTTTCACAGTTAAGCTCTTCTTTCTTCGCTAATAATTCGAAGTATAATTTACCTGAACACAATACTAATTTTTCTACTTTTTTAGGGTCTGCTGTAGGATCGTCCAAGATCGGCTGGAATGAACCGTTTGCAAAATCTTCCAGTGGAGAAACCACTTTCGGGTGTCTCAACAGAGATTTAGGGCTCATTACGATCAACGGCTTTCTGAATGTCCATTTAAGCTGTCTTCTTAATAAGTGGAAGTAGTTAGCAGGTGAAGTGATATTGGCTACCACCATATTTTCGTTCGCACAAAGCGTTAAGAATCTTTCTAATCTTGCTGAAGAGTGTTCTGCACCCTGACCTTCTGAACCGTGAGGCAGTAACATTACCAATCCGTCCTGAATCTTCCATTTTTCCTCTGCAGCAGCCAGATACTGATCAACGATGATCTGAGCACCGTTCACAAAGTCTCCGAACTGAGCTTCCCAGATCGTCAGTGTATTAGGAGAAGCCATTGCATATCCGTAGTCGAAACCTAAAACTCCGTATTCTGAAAGGTGAGAGTTGAATACATCAAATCTGCTTTCTGATACATGTCTTAATGGGATATATTCTTCTTCTGTATCTTCAGTTTTCACCACCGCATGTCTGTGGGAGAATGTTCCTCTCTCTACATCTTCTCCGGAAATTCTCACATTATGCCCTTCCACAAGAAGTGTTGCATAGGCCAACCATTCTCCAAGAGCCCAGTCTAATGAATTTCCTTCGATAGCCTTAACACGGTTATCAAACAGTCTTGTAATTTTATTGATGAACTTTTTATCAGCAGGAAGAGATGACATTTTAATCGCCAGCTCTTTAAGTTTAGCCAGGTCATATTTTGTATCTACAGGAATCTGAACTGCCCCTCTTTTTCCGATTGGATAATTGGTCCAGTCTTCTGCCATGAAAAGATCCATTGCATTTTTTTCGATCTCTTTGGAAGCATCAAAGTCTTTATCTAAAAGTGCTTTGAAATCTGATTCCATTTTTGCAATAAGATCATTGGATGTAATGCTGTCCTTAAGTAATTTATCTTTATAAATTTCTCTTGGATTAGGATGTTTAGAAATTAGTTTATACAAATTAGGCTGTGTGAATCTAGGTTCATCACCTTCATTGTGTCCATATTTTCTGTATCCTAATAAATCGATATAAACGTCTTTACCAAATTTTGCTCTAAAATCTGCTGCAAAATGCATGGCATGAACTACCGCTTCAGCATCATCTGCATTAACGTGCATTACAGGTGATTCTGTTACTTTTGCAATGTCTGTACAGTATGTTGACGATCTGGCATCAGCATAGTTTGTGGTAAATGATACCTGGTTGTTGACAACGATATGAACAGTTCCTCCTGTTCTATACCCTTCTAAGGTCATCATCTGAGCTACTTCATAAGCAATCCCCTGACCTGCAATAGCACCGTCACCGTGGATTACGATAGGAAGAATTTTGGAACCGTCTCCTTTGTATTTGTCATCTATTTTCGCACGGCAGATTCCTTCTACAAGAGCTGCTACGGTTTCAAGGTGAGACGGGTTCGGGGTAAGGTTGATGGCCACTTCTTCTCCGGAAGCGGTTTTCACTTTTTTAGATGATCCTAAATGATACTTAACGTCACCTGAGAATACATCCTCTTCAAATTCTTTTCCTTCAAATTCTGAGAAGATTTGCTTATAAGATTTTCCGAAAATGTTTGATAAAACATTCAGTCTTCCTCTGTGGGCCATTCCTAATACCACTTCATCCACTCCAAGTTGAGAAGATCGTGAGATCAGCTGATCCAATGCGGGAATTAATGTTTCGCCTCCTTCCAGAGAGAATCTTTTCTGTCCTACAAATTTTGTGTGAAGATAGTTTTCAAAAGCTACTGCCTGATTCAATTTTAATAAAATCTCAGTTTTCTCATTGGCGGAAAGACTTGGGTGGTTTTCGTTCACCTGAAGCCACTTCTTAATGAAATCTTTTTCTTCAACATTGTTGATATACGTATACTCTACCCCGATAGAATCGCAGTAGATATTTTCCAAATGCTTGATCAGGTCCTGTAATGTAGCAGGCTCTTTCATTCCTGTTTCAACAGCACAGTTGAATTTTGTATTTAAATCCTCCTTGCTCAAACCGAAGTTCTCGATGTCTAAAGTAGGCGTATAATGTCTTCTTTCTCTGACAGGATTTGTTTTTGTGAACAGGTGCCCTCTTGTTCTGTAAGCCTCGATAAGGTTTACTACCTTGAACTCTTTTTTGATGTGCTCAGGAACTTCTCCGCCGGCTACTGCCTGAGAGATCTGCTGTACTGCCGGAGCAGCGTTGGCCGGAGCCTGGATATATTGGATGTTATCGTCATCTCCATAGTTCTCCAAAGCAAAATCAAAGCCTTGAAAAAAGGCTTTCCATGATGGCTCTAAAGAATCCGGGAATTTTAAGTACTGTTGGTATAAATCCTCAATTAACTGAGAATGAGCTGCGTTTAGGAATGAAAATCTGTCCATTATTACAGTTTATCTATTATTAAAATTTATTTGTAGAATTAATCTTCAAATTTAATAAAAAAAACCGAGTTAAGACAGCCTGAAACCGTTAAAAAAAATTAAGAAAAAAATAATTGGAAAAAAATTACTTAAACACTGATAATGAGAGCTTAATATTCACCTCCTGCCCTTCAATCGGACGTTCAATAAAGGTCTGCCGGATATCTCCGAAGCGCATCTCGTCTTTTTTAGCCTTCTGAATCAGCTGCTGAACCGCCCGTATTCTGCCCTCGTAGCTTCCTTTGTAGTACATCACATAATTTTGAGAAGGATTTACAGTCCGGAAATTGAAATTATTATCCGGAACTCCTATCTTTTTGGAAAGAGGAATTCCCAGGAAATAAGAAACTTCTTTGTCTTTGTAATTATCGGCATCGGTAATCAGTACCGGGAAGCCAAATTCATCGTCTTTTTTACCGAGATCCATTGTGACATAGTTATACACTTTGCTGTAATTCATAACGATGTTTTTATACAGTGCTTCTTTCTTATTGGATGCACTTACATTGATGCCCAGCAACAGCTTATCTTCCTCGTTTTCCACCATGAGACTGTCATACTTGATGGAAGCCATCTGATTGTCTTTTTCCACTTTATTACCCAAAACATTTTTCAGATTGACCATGCTTTTATTAATATTTTCGGCAAACCGATCTTCTGTCCAAAAATTTTCTACTCTTCTGAATACGGAAAGTTTAGGCGTATGCACATACCAAGTAATCTTTGTTTTGTCCGCAGAAACAGGCTTGAACTGAACATCCACTACCGTTGGGCTTTCATTCCTGTCTTCAAAAAGCTGGTATCTCAAGCTTTTAGCAGGATTTTCATACCGGATGAACATTTCTCCGTCCGTATCATTTTTCGGATCTACATAGCTTATTGCACTTCCCTGACCTTCATAAGGGGTATAATAATCGATATCAATTGATGGTGAACTTGTAAAAAAATTGTTCCAGCGGGTAAAATGCTGGAGATTATTAAACTGGGAAAAGACTTTATCTATGGGATAATCGACTTCTTTTTCTATCTTAAAATCCTTGTTTTCGTCCACGAAAAAATACATGGAAGCAGCATAGGCTCCTACCACAAGAACAAGAATTACGGCTATTATTTTAAAAAAACGCATCACGCAAAAGTAAGACAAATAAAAAAAGTAACCAATATCTCAGTTATTTTGAAAAATTTATTTCTGAAATAAGCCAAATTATAAAAGTGAATTATTCAATTTTTATTTTTTAAAAAACTGCATTACAATTGGAAATTTCAATTATTAATTTATTATTTTATAAAAATAACTCCACTTTTAAATATCGAAATAACGGTATATTTTTTGATGCGTGAAAAAGCCTAAAATTAAATATTTTTCTATGAAGAAGTTATTTGTATTTCCTTTGATTTTACTTTTTTCAACGGGTTTTTCTCAGTATTCAATTTCAGAAATCCCTGAAGACGGCTATCTCAAAGATTTCGATATTGCAGTTGATATTATCCAAAAACAACATCCTAATCCTTACAGGTTTCACAACAAAGAAACCATTACCAGAAAGCTGGATTCCCTTCGTAATGAAATTAAAAAGAATCCCGGCTATATCAATTTACTGATTAACAACCCTACAAGAATAATTGGTGATGGTCACAGTTCTTTTGGTACTGATTCCAATTATTTTGAGGATGTTATGAATTCTATCTATTATTTTCCTCTTTCGACTTATGTGCATAATGGTACTATATATGTGAATGGAGCCAACAAATATGCAATCGAAACAGGCAGTGAGATCCTTGAAATTAATGGATTAAGTGCAGAGGCTATTCTTAAAAAAATTCCTAAAGCTGCAGACGGAAATATTAAAGTGGAAGATCTGGATATATCTTTTAACATCCCTTTTATTTTAAAAAACCGTACCAATGATTATACTTTAAAATATAAATCGTTAAACGGAGCACAAAAAACAGTGAAAGTAAATGGTATAAAATATCTTCAATATTATTACGAAACCAAACATGCTGTACTTCCTATTGACGTAGTTTCGGAAAACTACGGAATTTACGGCTATAAAATAGATCCGGAAACGTATTATTTATCAGTAAAATCTTTCTCTTATGATGAAAGTTTTTTTTACGAAAGATTAAAAAAATATTTCCAGGAAATAAGGAATCTAAAATCTAAAAAACTTATTATAGATATTCGCAATAATTCAGGCGGTGCTATCAGTAATGTAGCTTTATTATATTCTTTTATAGCAGCAGATAAGAACTTTAATAACGAGTATAAATATGGAACTCAAGTTATTGATATCAATTATGCTAACTATTTGATAGATCCTCAAACCAACCAGTATTATTCAGATAAGGATATTACAGATCTTAATAATTTTATGAGACAGCGGTTTGATAAAGGTGAGAAAGGAGACTATTATTTTGGAAATTCAAGGCTTGATAACACGTATATAAAAAGCTATCCAAGAGATGGATTATTTTTTGACGGTAAGACTATATTGCTAACCAATAACCGCACTTTCTCTGCGGCTACGTATTTTGCTTCTTTATTCAAAACTGAAAAAAGAGGAGAAATTGTAGGTAAAGAAACAGGCTCATGCAGTAATTTTACCACTGCTGCATGGTTTCTCACTTACAGGCTCCCTAATACTAAATCCACTCTTTCCATCCCACGGACAGAAATTTTCTTTAATAATAATGATAAGGAAAATGTTGCCAACTGCACAGGTGTAATCCCTGATCACACCATTAAAAGTGACTATTTTTTAAAATCACTAAAGGAACAGAAAGATCCGGAACTGGAATATTCCTTAAAACTACTTTCTCAATAAAAGAAGCTTATATATACAGAAAGAGGAGACCCAATAATGTCTCCTCTTTTATATATAGCTAGTCAACTAACCATATCTTTCATTATCCGATATGGGTTCCCGAAGGAAGAACAGCTCCTTTTTTCACCACTACAATTCCATCCTGTACGGAATGGGTTCCGTAATCGCCATCCGGAATATGCTTTCCGCCGATAATTTTTACATTGTCGCCGATATAGCAGTTTTTATCAAGAATAGCCATTTCAATATAGCAGTATTTTCCTATTCCCATGTTCGGGTACCCGTTTCTGTCATTAAGCACAATTTCGGTAGTATTCTGGTAGAAATCAGCTCCCATTACGTAAGAATTGACAATCGTACTTCCTTTATCTATTCTGGTTCTGTTCCCAATCACGGAATTTTCGATCTTATCGGCCATAATGATGCATCCATCCCCGAAAACAGCTTTGCTTACGTATGAACCGTTAATTTTGGACGGCGGAAGCATCCTTGCTCTTGTATAAATGGGTGAAGAGGAAAAAAGATTAAACTGCGGAAAGTCCTGACACAGATCCAGGTTGGCTTCGTAGAAAGATTCTATGGTTCCGATGTCTGTCCAGTAGCCTTCATACTGGTAGCTCAGTGTTTTGTATTTTCCGATAGAATTTGGAATAATATCTTTCCCGAAATCATCCCCGGCTCCATCTTCAAACATTTTTTTAAGAATGGTTCTCGTGAAGATATAAATTCCCATCGAGGCCAGATATTCTTTTCCCTTACGCTTGTTTTCTTCTGAAACTTCAGATTTTAAGCCATCCAGAATATCATATTCCGGTTTTTCATAGAAAGATGTAATGTTTCCGTCGTCATCAGACTTTAAAATTCCGAATCCTGTGGCGTCTTTTGCCACCACGGGAATGGTAGCAATCGTCACATCGCCTCCGTTTTTAATGTGAAAATCGAGCATTTCCCTGAAATCCATCTGATAAAGCTGGTCACCGGAAAGGATCAGAATATAGTCGTAATCATATTTTTCCAGATGCTTCATCGACTGGCGGACAGCATCTGCTGTTCCCTGGTACCAGCTATCGTTTTCCACGTTCTGCTCAGCAGCAAGAATATCTACAAATCCTTTGCTGAAAATGTCAAAGTGATAAGAATTCTTGATATGTGAATTTAAGGAAGCTGAATTGAACTGTGTTAAAACCAGAATCTTATTGAGTCCCGAATTCAGACAGTTGGAAATAGGAATATCTACCAGCCTGTATTTTCCTGCAATAGGAACTGCCGGTTTGGATCTTGAATATGTTAACGGGAATAATCTTGTCCCTCTGCCGCCTCCCAAAACAATGGAGATTACATTTCGTTTCATAGGTATCTTGCGTTTTATTGAATTAAATTTACTGTTCTATTCTTAGTGTTTACTGCTAATCTAAAGCACTCTTTAGATTATGATCAGCAAAAGAAATCCGGAAATTTTCGTGATATCAGTTATTATATAAAGCTATATATTTTTCTGCAGATTTCTCCCATGCAAAATCAAATTTCATGTTGGCATGGATAAGATCTTCCATAATTCCTTTTTGGTTATAAATTCCCAATGCCCTGTTCATGGCATGTACTATATCGTCTACTCCCGGATAGGTAAAATTTAATCCCGCTCCTCCGGTTGAAATATCTTCCACTGTATCTCTGAGGCCTCCGGTATATCTTACAACAGGAACTGTTCCGTACCTCATAGAATACATCTGGTTTAGCCCACATGGCTCCACGCGCGACGGCATCAGCAGAAAGTCCGCGGATGCATAGATCTTATGGGAAAGGTATTCTTTATACCCCAGATCCAGCGCAAAATTGGTATATGTATATGCATATTCCTTAAGCTTGTTTTCAATATAAGCATTTCCAGAGCCCAAGATCATAATATTCAGTGCACCATAACTTTGCTTAATGCTTTTCCAGACTACATCCGGCAGGAAATCTGCTCCTTTTTCGGTAGCAAATCTTCCTATAAAGGCAAACAGAGGAAGTTCCGGCTTCAAACCATATTCTTTGCAAAGCTTTTCTTTATTTTTCTTCTTTTGGGCTACCGCATTTTTAATATTAAAATTAAAATCCAGCATCGGATCGGTTTCAGGGTCCCATACTTCCGTATCAATCCCGTTGATGATCCCGTATGCTTTTCCGAACTCCTGGCGCACCAGGCTTTCCAGTCCGCGGAAACTGATAAACAGTTCTTCAAGATAACCTTCAGAAACAGTTGTAAAAGCATCTGCACATTTGATCATGCTTGCCAGCGGGTTGATGAGTCCGTTCCAGTCCATTAACCCCCATTTGTAGGAATCAAAATGAGGCATATAATTTGCCATATTCCAGCTCATCATTCCCTGGTACTCTCCATTGTGGATGGTGCCGATAGTTTTTACACCCTTTAAAAATTCAAATTCAGGACAGTGCTGCGTCATAAAAGGGACTAACCCTGTATGATAATCGTGGCAATGCAATACATCCGGACGGATCTTCATAGCACTCAGCCAATGAAGTACCCCATGCTGAAAGGCTAAAAACTGGAAACTTTCATCCTGATATCCGTAAGGGTTTTCCCTATCTAAAAGTCCGGGAATTTTCACCATATACAATTCAAATCCCAAAGCATCTGTTTTCTCCTTCATGACCTGGACCTGAAGCATATTCTCTCCCTGATGAATAAAGCCATCAAAAACTATGTCAAACTCATGATCATGAACAAAAGATTTATTATACCAGGGCATAACAACCTTGGCTTCTATTCCCTTTATTTTGTTCTGGTATTTCGGCAGCGCTCCCACAACATCTGCAAGACCACCTACTTTTGCTACCGGATAACATTCTGTACTTAAATGATATATTACCATAATTTCACTGTCATTTATATTTCATCAAACCCTATTGTAGTCCTCAGCATCTAATGATTATTTCTTGTGTTGTTTTATTCTCTGTAATTTATATTTTTTATCTTTTTTCTGTCTTAAAACAATTCCTGCCATTGGTGGAAGTTTTACCGTGACAGATTTTGGATGCCTCATCCATTCTTCCTGCTTTTCACCCAGAATATCAGCATCTACACCGCTTCCGCCATATTTCTGGTCATCAGAGTTGAAAATAACCTCCCAATGAGTCCCTACATTAACTCCGATGGTATATTCTAAAACCTGTGGAACCATGTTGAGAACGACCATCAATACATCATCCCTTCTTTTGCCTTTTCTAAGATACACATAGACTGAATTCTCGAGATCATCCGCTTCCACCCACTCAAATCCGTTTTTATCAAATTGATTTTCATAAAAAGCAGTTTCGTTCCTATATAAATGATTTAGATCTTTGACTAAACTTTGCATTCCTTTATGAACCGGATACTGCAGCAGATGCCAATCAAGGCTTCTGGTAAAATTCCATTCACCGGTCTGGGCGAATTCGTCCCCCATAAAAAGAAGCTTGGCTCCCGGATGAGTGTACATGTAGACATATAGGGTGCGGAGATTGGCAAATTTCTGCCATTCATCACCCGGCATTTTATAGATCAGGCTCGCTTTTCCGTGTACCACTTCATCATGCGACAGCGGCATCATATAATTTTCGTTATACATATACACGGATGCAAAAGTGATTTTATGATGGTGGTATTTCCTGTTTTCCGGAGCTTCTTTAAAATAATCCAGCGTATCATGCATCCATCCCATCATCCACTTCATTCCGAAGCCTACTCCGCCATCATGAACAGGTTTTGTAAGCATAGGGAAATCCGAACTTTCCTCAGCTATCGTAACAATACTGTCTCCAAATTCTTTATAAACAGCCGTATTGAATTCCTGCAAAAAAGCTTTGGCTTCAAGATTTACATTTCCCCCTTCAATATTAGGTTCCCATTCTCCTTCATTCCTTGAATAATCAAGATGAAGCATAGATGTGACTGCATCTACACGAAGTCCGTCTGCATGATAGCGTTCCAGCCAGAACATCGCATTCGAGATCAGGAAAGATTTCACTTCATTTCTGCCGTAATTGAAAATATAAGACTTCCAGTCAGGATGAAACCCTTTTCTGGGATCTTCATGTTCATAAAGGTAAGAGCCATCAAAACGGTGCAACCCGTTGGCATCTCCCGGAAAATGAGACGGTACCCAATCCAAAATAACCCCAATGTTATTTTTATGAAGCTCATTGATCAGAAACATCAGATCCTGCGGCGAACCGAAACGTGAGGTCGCTGCATAAAAGCCGGTAATCTGATATCCCCAGCTTGGATCGTACGGATACTCCATAACAGGCATGAATTCTACATGCGTAAAGCCCATTTCCTTTACATAAGGAACTAATTTCTCAGCAATATCACGGTAATTCAAATATTTATCCGGAGCATCACCTTGTCTTACCCAGGAACCTAAATGCAGCTCATACACAGATAGCGGCGCATTCAGACTGTTGCTTTTCCAGCGCTTTTCCATCCATTCCTCATCACTCCATTCGTACCAGGTTGTAGAAACCAGCGAGGCTGCCTGCAGATTTTGCTCCCAGCTTAAAGCATAAGGATCACTTTTCTCCAGAATTTCACCTCTGGCAGTTTCTATAGCATATTTATATAACGTCCCCCAGGTAAGTCCGGAGATAAATCCTTCCCAGATTCCCGATCCGTCCCACCGCGGAAACAGAATATGATCTTTATGATTCCAGTTGTTGAAATTCCCTATAACGGAAACTTTTTTTGCATTAGGAGCCCAAACCGAGAAATAGACACCTTTTACACCCTCTTTTTCAACAGAATGTGCTCCAAATTTCCCATACAGCTTATAATGCCTGCCTTCTTTGAAAAGGTAGATATCATGATCTGTGAACAGCGTATAGGTTTTAACAGAATTCATCAAGATATAGTTATACTTTATTTTTCTTTGAAACTACGAAAATTCCCCACAATAACGATTAATAATTAATCAAATAATTATTATGTTAATTTCCCGATTTTGGGCACAAATATCAAATATATTATTTTTTATATTTATCTTTTTATGATTTTAAAACAATCTTTTTTATAAATTTAGCTTCAAAATTATATTAAACACATAGGATGAGGTTTGAACTTTATACTGAAGAAAGCGACGACAGAACGGTATACATCACCGGAAATTTCAACAATTGGAACCCAAGAGACTACAATTATCAGCTTAAACAGCTGGATCCGCACAATTATTTTATAGAGATTGACAACGAAATACTTCCGAATACCGTAGAATATAAATTCACAAAAGGAGGCTGGGAAAATGTGGAGCTCGATAAATACGGAAACATCACTCCAAACCGGAAAGCTGAAAAAACATCCGGGAAAACATCTGATATTATAGAAAAATGGAGGCTCAACTGGGGACCTTTTAAAAAGGAGTTTTTCCCGATTGCAGAAGTTATTTCGGAAGAATTCTACATTCCACAACTAGAACGGTACCGGAAAATCTGGGCTGTATTGCCTTACGACTATTATGTATCCGATAAAAGCTATCCCGTGCTTTATCTTCAGGATGCCCAAAATCTTTTCAACGAAGGAAGTGGGTACGGAAACTGGGAAATTGATAAAAAGCTTTCTATTTTAGCGGAATATGGACGTGGTGATGTTATTATCATTGCGATAGAACACGGCAGTGAAGAACGTATCAAGGAATATATCTTTGACAATGACAATATTGCGAACGGCTCGGAAGGAAAAAAATACATCCGTTTCATTACAGATACTTTAAAGCCTTTTGTGGATGAACACTACCGCACGAAAAAAGACCGTGACAATACAGGAATCGGGGGCAGCTCATTGGGTGCGCTGATCAGTATTTACAGCGGATTTCTTTATCCTGAGGTTTATTCTAAACTGTTGATCTTCTCCCCTTCACTTTGGGTGGAACCTAACAATAATTTTCCGATGATGAGCTTCAGGGTTCCTTTTAAAACCAAAATATACCTGTATGGAGGTGGCCAGGAAGGTTCCAAAATGGTAAAAAGAATCCATGTTTTTGAAGAATATCTAAAGCGTTGGGAAAAGAAGAATCTTTTTGACTTTGAATTCAGGACCAGCATCAATCCGGAAGGAACCCACAGTGAATTTTACTGGTCCCAGGAGTTTCCCAGAGCCATTGAGTGGCTGTTCTATGATAACACGGAAAATCCGGTAGAAGTAAAACCACAACAACAGAGCATTAAAAATTAAGCTTATGAAACTGATCAACAAAAAAAATAAAAAATACACACAGGTTTTTCACCTTTTCACAGAAGAAGAATGGAAAAAATCCAGCAAAAATTACAATAAAAACATCTCTTCTTTTTTCTCCGGAAAGAAATATGAGGTTTTCATTCATACTGATGAGGAAAGGATCATGTATCTAATCGGTTTAGGCAAATCCACGCTGCAGAATTTCGAGGTTCAGCAGGTAGCCGTTAAATTCTCCCAAACACAAAAAGATAAGCTTCAGGCTGTTCCTAGTCTCGTTTTAGCAGATTTTCTGAATGAGAAACAGTTCGAAGAGTTCGTAAAAGGTTTACTTTTTGGAACATACAGCTATCCTTTTGATAAAAAGCATGCTTTTTGGAATCCAAAATTTGAGATCCATTTTGAAAATTTAAGCCAGAAAAAGCTGGATACAATCAGCTCAAAAGCCGAAGCGCTAGCCAACGGACAAACAACCTGTCAGGAATGGTTGAATAAGCCGGCTAATCTTAAGAAACCTGATATATTAAGTCTGTTTCTGAAAAATATGGCCAAGAAATATGATTTAAAATATACTGTATTCAATAGAAAAAAATGCGAAGAATTAGGCCTAGGCGCTTATCTGTCGGTTAACCAGGGAAGTGCTTATGATGCTGCTTTTACCATTATAGAATATAAAACTACCGTTAAAAATGCCAAAACATTTGGTTTGGTCGGGAAATGTGTCCTTTTTGATACAGGAGGTATTTCCCTGAAGAACCCGGACAATATGCATTACATGAAATCTGATATGGGAGGTGCCACGGCAGTTATCGGAACCCTGATCTATGCAGCAGAAATGAAGCTTCCGGTGAATATCGTTGCCGTACTTCCTATCACGGATAATGCCATTTCTGAAAAGGCTTTTCTTCCAAGCGACGTTATTACGGCCTACAACGGAAAAACCATTGAAGTACTCAATACGGATGCAGAAGGCAGAATGATTCTCGCTGACGGACTTTCTTATCTTGCCAGAAACTATAAAACGGATTTTCTGATTGACCTTGCTACCTTAACAGGAAGCTCTGTAAGAATGTTCGGCGATACCTGCGGAGCCATGTTCTCCAATCATGATGAGCTGAAAAGCCTTCTGGTAAAAACCGGAGACAATACCAACCAAAGAGTATGGAATCTTCCTTTATGGGATGTATGGAAAGATGATATACAGTCTGACGTTGCAGATCTGAAAAACATCTCTATGAAACCTATCGGTGATTGCATCATAGCCGCTAAATTTCTGGAGCAGTTTATTGAAAACCATCCTAAATGGGCACATCTGGATATTGCAGGAGTTGCTTTCGGAAGTACGGGATATTCAAAAGAAAAAGCAGCAACCGGCTTTGGAGTACAGCTGCTGGCCGATTTAATTGAAAATTATCACTAAAAATTAGTTTTTTTCAAAATTTCTCTGTATACTTGAGTATGTATTTTCAAAAACGCAGTTTATTGTGGTTTTTAACATTAATTAATCAATAAAAAATTGCTTTTATTTTTGATAATTTACTAAAAACTAAAAAACATTATATGGAGGAGAAAACAATAGTATGTATTTCGTGCTATTACAAGGGCTATGACTTCATGGACGAAATGAAGAAGCTCGGTAATAAAATTATCTTGATAACATCAGAAGGCCTTAAAGAAAAAAACTGGCCATGGCATGCTATTGATGAGGTATTTTATATGTCTGAATTAAAGCCTTCTGTCTGGAATCTGGATCATCTGGTCCAGGGATTTTCACATCTGATGAAAACCAGGAAAGTAGATGCTGTAGTGGCCCTCGACGATTATGATGTGGAGAAGGCTGCATTGATCAGAGAAACATTCCGTATTCCGGGAATGGGACAAACTACACACCGCTATTTTAGGGATAAGCTGGCTATGCGTCAGAAAGCGAAAGATTCGGGTATCAATGTTCCGGAATTTACAGCAGTTTTTAATAATGATGAAGTGAACAGCTTTGTAGAGAAAGTTCCGGCTCCCTGGGTATTAAAACCCCGCTCAGAAGCGTCAGCATCAGGGATTAAAAAATTTTCGTCCAAAGATGAGCTCTGGAACGAACTGAATGCCCTTGGTGAAGAGCGACATCTTTTTTTGCTGGAAAGTTTTAAACCCGGAGATGTCTATCATGTGGACAGTCTGACTTTTAATAAAGAAATTGTATTTACATCTGCTTCCAAATACCTTGCACCACCTATGCAGGTTTCTCATGAAGGCGGTGTATTCAGATCCAAAACCCTGGGAAGATATTCCGATGAATTTAAAGCCCTTGAAGAAGTCAATGCCAAAGTTCTTTCCAGTTTCGGATTAATGAACGGAGCTACCCATACTGAATTTATCCGTGGAAAATCCGATGGAAAATGGTATTTCCTTGAAACATCCTCCAGAGTTGGAGGCGCACACATTCCTGATCTTGTTGAAGCCTCCAGTAATATTAATATCTGGCGGGAATGGGCCAAGATTGAAGATGCCCTTCTGCGTGGAAAAAGCTATCAGGCTTCGAAACCTACAGGTTACTATTCAGGTCTCATTATTGCCCTGATCAAAGATAAAGAGCCTGATTACAGTGTTTTCAGCAGCGAGGAAGCTGTGAAATTCCTTCCGATCGATCATCATGTAGGAATTGTTTACAAATCCAGCGATCCGGATATTATACAGCAAAGACTAGACAGTGCTGCCGAAAAAATCCAGGCGGAAATGCTGAATATTCTGCCACCCAAAAGTAAACTGACAAGCTAAACACAATATATAATAAAAGAAACTGATCAATGCCGCATATAGAACATACAGATTATTATTCAAACATATTAGGAACAAGTCTTAAAGTGGAGGTTACAGGACATTACGGGTATCCCATCGTTATGTTTCCAACTTCCCAGGGACAATACACCCAAAATCACGACTTTCATCTCAACGGAAGTATCAACTGGTTTATAGAACAGGGAAAAGTAAAGCTTTATAATATCCAGACGATTGACAGCTGGAGCTTTTATGATGAAAAAATTTCGCCTCAGAAAAGGATAAAGAATTATGAGCTGTATGTACAGTTTCTGATTCAGGAATTTATCCCCTATATCCAGAAAATTCATAAAACACACCGTGTTGCAGTGGCAGGAGCAAGTTTCGGAGGTTATCATGCCGCTAATTTTGCTTTCAGGTTTCCGGACGTGGTTTCCCATCTGTTCTGTCTTTCCGGAGCATTCAGCATCAGGAATTTCATGGACGGATATTCAGATGAACTCGTATATTTTAACTGCCCGAGAGAATTTGTAAAGAATGACGAGGCATGGAAATACAAACATATGCACATTGTACTGAGCACTTCTGACCAGGACATCTGCAGGGATAAAAATATTGAAATGGCAGAGATCTTAAGCTCGAAGGGAATCGATTTCTGGTACGATGAGAGAAAATGGATCAATCACGACTGGCCGTTATGGAGGATGGTATTTCCTACTTTTATAGGAACTTTTTTCTCATGAAACCGTACATTTAATAAGATAAAATAATAAAACATATACCAATTTAAAAACAGAAATTATGGCAAAAAAAGTGGGAATTCTATTCGGTATGGAAGACACATTTCCTTGGGCGTTTATCGACAAAGTGAATGAGCTGGGCGGCGGAGAAATCATTGCTGAAGCAGTAAATATCGATAAACTTGAGCAGGGAGCTGATTACGGCTATGCAGTCATTATCGACAGAATTTCGCAGGATGTTCCTTTTTACAGGGCTTATTTGAAAAATGCAGCACTTAACGGAACTTATGTAATCAATAATCCATTCTGGTGGAGCGCCGACGAAAAGTTCTTCAATAATGCGCTGATGACAAAACTTGGAATTCCGCTTCCTAAAACAGTACTCCTTCCTTCGCACGAAAGACCTACAGATACTTCGGAAACATCATTCAGAAACCTGAAATTTCCTCACGACTGGGAATATATTTTCAATTATGTAGGGTTTCCTGCCTATATGAAACCTCATGACGGCGGCGGATGGAAAAGTGTATACAGGGTGGAAAATCCTGAAGATCTATGGGAAAAATTAAGCGAAACAGAACAGCTTGTGATGATGGTACAGGAGGAAATTGTTTTCGATGATTATTACAGGGTTTACTGTCTGGGCAAAAAATATGTTCACATTATGCCTTACGAACCACGTAATCCACATCACTTAAGGTATGCCACGACACATCAGACCAAAGGAGAGGAACTTGAAAAACTGTTAAAAACAATTCATGATTACACTATTACCATGAATGAAGCTCTAGGCTACGACTTCAATACGGTAGAGTTTGCCATCAGAGACGGAATTCCATATGCGATAGATTTCTGCAATCCGGCTCCTGATGCAGATAAAAACTCGGTAGGTGAAGAAAACTTTGCATGGATTGTAGAGCATTCTGCTAAACTGGCTATTGAAAAAGCAAAAGAATATGTTCCTGGAAAACCTAACATCTCTTGGGGTACGTTTGTAAAAGACTCCGTAAAATAAACATTAAAAAAATAAAAAAACACGAAAAAAAAATGCATCAGTTTACTATAGGAATCGAGGAAGAATATCAGATCATTGATGTTGAGAGCAGAGACTTAATATCTCATGTTTCAAAGATCATTGAAGGGGGCAAAGCTGTTTTAAGTGAAAATCTAAAACATGAAATGCATGAATCAATGATCGAAATGGAAACCGGAATCTGCCAGAATATCAAGGAAGCCAGAACGGAGCTGACTAACCTGAGAAGACATTTAATCAATACAGCTCATGAACAGGGACTTCGGGTTTCCGGAGGTGGAACCCATCCTTTTTCTAACTGGGAACATAACACCATCACCAACGGTGAGCGGTATAACAAGATCGTGGATGATATGGGAGATGTTGCCCGCGGAAATTTAATTTTCGGGCTCCATGTCCATATTGGGATCCCTAACCGTGAAGAAGGGGTAAGGATTCAGAATGTGATGCGTTATTTTCTTCCACACGTCTATGCACTTTCTACCAACTCACCTTTCTGGATCGGAAGAAATACAGGATTCAAGTCTTACAGACAGGAAATTTTTGTAAAATTCCCAAGAACCGGTATTCCCAGCTACTTCAATTCACTGGCTGAATTTGACAGCTATGTAGAACTTCTTGTAAAAACCGGAACTATAGATAATGCCAAGAAAATCTGGTGGGACCTGCGTGTCCACCCATTCTACCCTACCATTGAATTCAGAATCTGTGACATGCCTTTAAGGATAGAGGAAACAGTTTGTATGGCTGCCATTATGCAAAGTTTAGTAGCAAAAATCTATAAACTTCACCAGCAAAATTTAAGTTTCAGAAGCTACAGAAGATTATTGCTAAACGAAAACAAATGGAGAGCATCTAAAAGCGGTATTGAAGCCCATCTGATTGATTTCGGAAAAGAAGAATCCGTTCCTTATCCACATCTGCTGAAAGAACTCCTGGAATTCATTGATGATGTAGTAGATGACCTAGACTGCAGAAAAGAGGTTGAATATGCCTGGACCATCCTGGAAAACGGAACAGGAGCCGACAGACAGCTTAAAGTATTTAATGAAACCGGAGATCTTACCAAAGTAGTAGATTATATGATCTCTGAAACAGAGTATGGCATAACACATGGCGAAACGGCTTCGTAATATTTTTGGTAACTTTGCAAAAAATATGAAGTAGTATGAAAGATATTCGAATCGCTCTGGTTGATATGAACAACAACCATGTCAATCAAGGCTTTAGAAATATTAAAGAGATTTCAGAAGCATTCCAGCAAAGTTCTGAAGAAAATGTAACGATCAAAACATTTGATGTAAGGTTTAAGAATGAAATGCCCAACATTGAAGATTTTGACATCTTTATTTCTTCTGGCGGACCTGGAAACCCACACAGAGAAGGTTTGGAATGGGAGGACAAGTATGCCGCTTTTCTGGATGGTATTTTAAAACATAATAAACATAATGAAGATAAAAAATATCTGTTCCTGATCTGCCATTCATTCCAATTGGCAAGTATTCACTGGAAGCTGGGAAATATCTGCAAAAGAAAATCTTATTCTTTCGGGGTAATGCCGGTTCATAAAACAGACGAAGGCAAGCAGGAGTTTTTGTTCAAAAATCTTCAGGATCCTTTTTATGCTGTAGATTCCAGAGCGTACCAGTTTATTGAGCCGGATATGGACCGTTTTGATGAGTTGGGAATGAAAATCACGGCTATCGAGAAATTCAGACCACATATTAACCTGGAAAGAGCTATAATGGCTGTACGTTTTTCAGATGAAATATTCGGAACGCAGTTTCATCCGGAAGCTGATCCCAAAGGCATGATAGAAAATCTGAAAGACGAAAAGAATAAAACGGCAATGATTGAGAACTTCGGCATGGAGAAATACCTTGAAACTGTAGACAGAATAGATGATGAAGACAAGATTATCCTTACCAGAAGCCAAATCCTTCCGAGATTCCTTCAGTCTGCAAAAAAAAACATTTTAAAGGAAAGTGAAGCTTTGGCTTAAGCTTATATAATAGATGCTTCGACTTTGCTCAGCATGGCAATGCTGAACAAATAACAGTCAGTATTAGAGATGTTATGCTGAGCGAAGTCGAAGCATTATTAATAAGATATGGCAATAACCATAACAGATTAAATCGGACAGAAATGTTCGATTTTTTAAAATAAAAACCACAAAGAAAAAATATGATCCCAAAATACAGAAAACAGTTCAACCAGGAATTTTCGCAGGAAAAATATAATCAGCTTAAAGAAAGCCTTGCCCAGAAAGGAAATATTGCACCGGCATTCAGAATTTCAGAAAGCCCGCTTTTTCTTACAAATGAATTTAAAGACAAACTTCTTGACGCAAGCGAAAGTATTATTGACCAGATAAAAGCACTTCCTGCCGAAGTGCTTTACAAGGCTGTTCCGGATAACTGCAGAGTGCCGAATGACACGCTTCAGCCTCACTTTTTTACCATTGATTTTGGGATCTGCCGAAGCGAAAACGGAAAAATAGAACCTCAACTCATAGAACTGCAGGCATTTCCTTCTTTATATGCTTTTCAAAAAGTATTTGAGGACACATTTTGTGAGGTTTACCCTTTTCTTTCTGAGATCAGAAATACAATGCCGCATTCTGAGTTCAAAAGTCATTTAAAAGAGCTGATTATAGGTGATGAGGACCCTGAAAATGTTATTCTCCTTGAAATATTTCCAGAGAAACAGAAAACAGCCATTGATTTTGCTCTAACAGAACAATTACTGGGAATAAAAACAGTTTGCCTGACTAAAGTAAAAAAAGAAGGCAGAAAGCTGTTTTATGAAAACAACGGAAAAACTGTTGAGATTAAAAGGATCTATAACCGTGTCATTTTTGATGAACTGGATAGAATTCCGGATCTGAAAACCGGGTTCGATTTCCGTGATGATATTGATGTTAAATGGATCACACACCCTAACTGGTTCTTTAAGATTTCAAAGTTTCTTCTTCCGATTCTGAAGCATCAATTCGTTCCGAAGAGCTATTTTCTTCACGAATTCCCCGAATCCGAAAGTCTGGATAATTTTGTATTGAAACCTTTATTTTCATTTGCAGGAAGCGGAGTGAATTTAAATCCTACGAAAGAAATTACTGAGGCTATTGAGGATAAGGAAAATTATATCTTACAAAGAAAAGTAACTTATGAACCAATTTTTGAAGATATCAACGGAGAGTTTTCAAAAGCTGAAATCAGATTGCTTTACATCTGGCACGAAAATGACGAACGTCCTATTCTCCTGGAAAACTTGGGAAGAATGACTAAAGCTGCGATGGTAAATGTGGATTTTAACAAGAAGGATGCCATATGGATCGGGAGTTCTAATGCGTTTTTTGGAGAGGAGTAATTTGACAAATCAAAAAACAGGATAGTAAACAAAACCCAATTAATACAACAAATCCTTCTGCCTTCAGGAGGATTTGCTATTTTTGCAATGATTAGTCTCTATGTTAGCCTACAGAAAAGCTTATGGAGCGATAAAAAATGATATTCATGAATCTTAAAAATGTCGATGAACTGATTTTTCAGCTGCTTGGACTGAAACTTTTAAATGTAGAAGAAGATATAGAAACCCAAGAGTATTCAGGTTGCAGTTTAGGTCTAAACCAACTGAATATTAAATTCCGAACAGCAAAGATAACACCAACTAAAACAGGCCAGTTTGTGACTATCTGGAAACGTAATGAAAAGGGAGAAACAGCTCCGTTTGATTCCAATGATCTGTTTGATTTTTATTTAATTTCAGCTTCCACGGACAATGATAAAGGAATTTTCATATTTCCTAAAGAAGTTCTGATAGAAAAAGGAATTTTGTCCCATGATCAAAAGATTGGTAAAAGAGGAATCAGAGTATATCCAAACTGGGATCTCACGGAAAATAAGCAGGCAAAAGCCACTCAAAAATGGCAAGTAGAATACTTTCTTGATCTTTCACAGGATACGGAATTGTATCTTAAAAAAGCAAAACTACTATTTGATTTGAAAAATAGTTAATCTGTATATTTTTCTAACGCAAAATTTTGCACTAGCTATCTACATTTTAGAGTTGCAAAAAAGCTTCATCAGCGGGTTCGCCGCCTCGTTTACATTCCGTAAGGTAAAACCCGCTTTTCATAAAAGCTTTGTGTTAAAGAAACCTTTTGCAGATTAAACAGATTTTGCAGATCTAATAGATAAAAAAAGTGAATGAAAATTTGTTTAAAATAAAAAACGGCTGAAAATTCAGCCGTTTTTGTATAAATCATTTATTTTATGAATTTTTATCGTCTTCCATAAGCTCGCGTGCCTGGTAATCCTGTACCAGATCGATTGCATTGGAAATAACGTCACTTAAAGCAGTGATAAAGGTTCCTTCTTCAGCCATTCCCATGGCATGTTTTAAAGCTTCAATTTCTTTAGGTATAATCTCATAGCTCACATCTCTTCCGGCTTCATTAATACCATCGATGATCAATCCGTTGATTTCTTCTTCCGTTCTTCCTCTCAGGTGTTTTTCGTTTCTGATGATGATATAATCAAACATCCTTCCGGCAATTTTTCCGCATTCTCTGATATCACCATCCCGTCTGTCTCCTACTCCTGAAATAATGCCTATTTTCTTGGTAGATTCTACATTTTTAAGGTAATCTTCTATTGCCTGGTAGCCTGAAGGATTATGTGCAAAATCAATAAGAACCTTAAAATTCTTAAATTTAAAAATATTCAGTCTTCCCGGTGTAAGCTGCGCACTCGGAATAAAAGTTCTTAAGGAATTGGAAATGTCTTCGATTCCGAAACCGTAGAGATAGCTTGCCAAACTAGCAGCTAAAACATTTTCGATCATAAATCTGGCCTTTCCTTCCATGGTGATCGGGAAATCTTTAGCCTTTCCTATTCTGATCTTCCAGTCGCCTTTTTTAATCGTCACGAAACCTTCTTCATAAATGCAGGTAATTTTCCCTTCTTTGGCAAATTTTACGATATGGGGATTACTTTCATCCATACTGAATATCGCGACATTGCTGTCCAGATCATTAATGATCTTCATGGAATATTCATTATCAGCATTCAGGACGCTCCAGCCATTTTTCTTTACACTGTCCAGAACAACTCTTTTTACTTTCGTCAGGTCTTTTAGATTGTGAATATCATTCATTCCTAAATGATCCTCTTCGATATTCGTCAAAACCCCGATATCACATTGTGAAAATCCTAAGCCTGAACGCAGGATTCCGCCTCTTGCTGTTTCCAGAACAGCAAATTCTACCGTAGGATCTTTCAGAACAAACTCAGCAGAAAGCGGTCCTGTAGTATCTCCTTTGGAAAGCATTGTATTTTGTATGTAAATCCCGTCAGAAGTAGTAAAGCCTACTCTGTAACCATTGCTTTTTACAATATGGGAAATCAGTCTTGTTGTTGTTGTTTTTCCATTGGTTCCTGTCACGGCGATAATGGGAATGGTGAACGGTTTCCCCGGAGGATACAGCATATCAACTACCGGAGCTGCTACATTTCTCGGTAAACCTTCGCTTGGCGCCAGGTGCATTCTGAATCCGGGAGCAGCATTTACTTCAATAATGGCTGCACCGCTTTCTTTAAGAGGCTGAGTCAGGTTTTCTGCCATAATATCGATGCCGCAGACGTCCAGACCTATAATTTTGGAAACTCTTTCAGCCATGGTGATATTCTCCGGATGCACCATATCAGTAACATCTATGGAAGTGCCCCCTGTAGAAAGATTAGCCGTTGATTTCAAATAAACCACTTCTCCCTTCTGAGGGACGGTTTCAAGGGTGTACTGAAGCTTTTCAAGAAGTTCCAATGTATCTTTGTCTACTTCTATTTCGGTAAGCACATTTTCATGGCCATAACCTCTTCTCGGATCTCTGTTTTCTTTATCGATCAGCTCCTGAAGATTCAGTTCCCCATCGCCTACTACATGCGCGGGAACTCTCCTTGCCGCAGCAACCATTTTATTGTTAATGACCAGAACCCTGAAATCATATCCTGTAATATATTTTTCTACAATGACTTTTCTGGAATATTTCTGGGCATGTTCCAATCCTATTTTTGCTGCTTCCCAATCGTTTACATTAATAGAAGAACCCTTTCCGTGATTTCCATCCAATGGTTTTAGTACAATGGGATAGCCTATTCTTTTTATAACGCTGTCCAGACCTTCTTCATCCATCACCAGATCTCCGATAGGAACAGGTATAGCAGCATCATGGAGCATTTTTTTCGTCAGTTCTTTATTACATGCAATATCTACCGCAATTGAGCTTGTTTTTCCTGTAATGGTAGCCTGGAAACGCTGTTGGTTTACCCCATATCCAAGCTGCACCAAAGAATTTGTTCCCAATCTTATCCATGGAATTTTTCTGGAAACAGCCTCTTCCACGATACTTCCCGTAGAAGGTCCCAGGCGGACACGTTCTCTGATCTCCTTCAATTTCTGTATACAGGCATTAATATCGTATTCTTTATTATCTATTAAAGCCTGGGCTATATTTACAGCTTCTTCAGCAGCATAAATGCCTGCATTTTCTTCAATATAATTAAAAACAACATTGTATATTCCCGGTGATTTTGTTTCGCGGGTTCTTCCGAAGCCTACATCCATACCTGCCAGCGTCTGTATTTCCAACGCTATGTGTTCTATGACATGCCCCATCCAGGTTCCCGTTTCTATTCTGTGAAAGAATCCACCTTCTACTCCTTCTGAACACCTGTGGGTAAACAGAGAAGGGATCAGCTTTTCAATTCTTTCTCTGAAACCGTCGATTTTATTGGTAGGATAATTCTCCATTTCTTCAAGATCCAACCTCATCTGTATCAGCTTCTTTCTTCTGATACTCCAGATGTTTGGGCCTCGCAGTGCCTGTATCTTCTCAATTTTCATAATCTATTTGCATTTTATCAGTTAACAATAACTCCTTCAAAAATCAAAGATAATGTAAAACCCTAAACCAAACTATACCACATTTAAAGATTCCCAAAAAAAAATTAAAAAAAATTAACAATTCTAAAACATTAAAAATCATTAAAATGTGGCATGAATTTCGCCAAATGTTAATTATTTTTTAAATTTGCACACTATGATGAGACCCGTTGGAAAATTAATTATTATCGGAGGAGCTGTAAACAAAGGAAGCTTTGCAGAAACCGATTTCGACCAGAACATTGAAAAAAACCTTAACTTTTTTGAAAGAGGAATCTTAAGAAAGATCATTAACGAATCTAAGCTTAAGGAAAATTCTGTCATCGAAATTGTAACCACAGCCTCCCAGATCCCTCAAATTGTAGGCACAGAATACAAAAAAGCTTTTGAATTTCTTGGCGCCAAAAATGTAAATATTCTCGATATCCACAACCGTGAAGAGGCCAATTCTGATGCTATGGCAGCCAGAGCTAATGCAGCAGATGTTGTGATGTTCACCGGGGGAGATCAGCTCAGGCTGACTTCTATTCTTGGTGGAACAAGATTTCACGATACTATCTTACTGAAATACCAGGAGCAGGATTTTATCTATTCAGGGACTTCTGCCGGTGCGGCGGCGGCTTCTGAAAATATGATCTACCAGGGAAGCAGCTCTGAATCTCTTTTAAAGGGAGAAATTAAAACAACGCAGGGGCTGGGTCTTATAGATAATGTAATTATTGATACACACTTCGTACAGCGTGGCAGAATCGGGCGTCTTTTTCAGGCTGTAGTCAACAATCCGAGAACATTGGGAATAGGACTGGGTGAAGACACCGGACTTTTTATCCATAATGATATTATGACAGCTGTAGGTTCAGGGCTGGTGATCCTGGTAGATGGAAGATTTATTAAGGATACCAACCTTACGAATATCAACCTGGGTGAACCTATTTCAATCGATAATCTTACGGTACATGTTATGTCTATGAATGATCATTACGACCTTACCACAAAAAAACTTACGATCGAAAATTCACAGTTCAACCCTATCCCACAGGATAAATAAAAGTTAACGGTCAATCGTGAATAGTGAATTTCACCGGTTAAAATTTTATCGTTATCTTTAAAATTGACCATTGACTTTTCACAATTGGCAAATACAATCTTATGAAAATCATTATCCACGGCGGTTTTTTCTCTGAAAGCGATCAAAGTCATGAAGTAAAGACGGCAAAACAAAATTCTTTAAAACAGATTGTCCAAAAGGCTTTTGAATATCTTCAGACGCATTCTGCTTTTGATACGGCAGCTTATGCCGTTTCTCTTCTGGAAGATGATCCATTGTACAATGCAGGCATCGGCTCTCAGATACAAAGTGACGGTGTGATCCGTATGAGCGCAGCAATTATGGATGGAGAAACGCAGAAGTTAAGCGGTGTAATCAATCTTCAGAATGTAAAGAATCCGATTTTCGTCGCAAAAGAGCTAATCAAAGAGGATGACAGGGTTCTGGGTGGTAATGGTGCTAAGATTTATGCCTCTGAACATGGTTTCGAAAATTTCTCAACGGAGATTCCCCAAAGAAGAAGTGAATATGAAGCTAAACTTAATAATGGCGGTAAAGGAACGGTAGGCTGTGTTGTTCTTGATAAAGACGGAAAGCTGGCAGTAGCAACCTCTACAGGCGGGAAAGGCTTTGAGATTCCTGGAAGGATTTCAGATTCGGCGACGGTAGCAGGAAATTATGCCAATTCAGTCTGTGCAGTAAGCTGTACAGGTGTAGGAGAAGATATTGTAAGCAATGCCACTGCTGCAAAGATTGTAACGAGAACTACTGACGGAATGAGTCTGAAACAGGCTTTTAATAAGACATTTGAGGAACTTCAGACCATAGATGGCTTTGCAGGGGCTATCGCTATTGATAAAGACGGAAATATCTATCATCAGGATTCTTATCCTACGATGGTCTTTGCAAGTTTTGACGGAGAAGATTTTCAGGTCTTTCAATAATTTTAACATTTTTTTATTATCCTATTTAATTTTTTGGCACGTATTTTACATGTTTACTAGTAACAAGTTTTAATATAAATCATTAAAAATAAAAATCATGGGAAATAAAACAAAAGGGCTATTGGCCTTACTAGGGGTAGGTGCTTTAGCATATTGGAAATACAAGAACTCTACACCTGAAGAAAAGCAGGCTGTAAAAGATAAAATCAATACTGCAAAAGACAACCTGAACAAATGGGGAAATGACGTGAAGAACAAAGCCAATGATGTTGCATCCCAGGTTCAGAATAAAGTAGACGAAGCTAAAACAAAAGCTGAAGATTCTTTAAGCTAAAAGCAGATTAGTTTTTTTAACATTCATATATGAAAAGTCATCGTAATCTCAGGATTATGATGACTTTTTATTTTAAATGATACTGTAAAATTAATTTTTATATCCTTTCAAAGCATAAACCAACGGCAATTTATTATCAAACTTTGAAATCCGCCATTTCCCTTTTTCAAATTCTTCCACATGGTTGAAACACGGATAAGGTGACCAGTCAAATTCCTGGAATTTTTCCAGTTGTATATCATGATTTATTAGATTCTGCAACACTTCAGCTAAAGAATGGTTCCACATCACATACTGCTGAACAATATCTGCAGATTGATCAGCATAGGTTCCTTCGTAGGTTTCTACAATAGGTTTTTCATTAAAATAATTGTAGGCAACTTTCGTAAAATCATCATCAAACATCCAGACGGCAGGATGAAATTCCGCCATTATAAATTTTCCACCTGGTTTTAAATAATGGCTGATGACCTCTGCCCATTTATCTAGGTCAGGAAGCCAGCCTATTACTCCGTAACTTGTATAGACGATATCAAATTTCTGATCAAGAATCTCCGGAAGGCTGTATACATCCGAACAGATAAATTCTGTATCGGTACCACATTGCTGTGCAAGCTCTTTTCCTGCTTCAATAGCTTTATCAGACAGGTCTATACCAATAACCTGAGCTCCCATTCTTGACAAGGAAATAGAATCCTGTCCGAAATGACATTGAAGATGCAGAATACTTTTACCTTTTATATCTCCTAGAAGCTCCAGCTCTATCGGATTGAGTGAGTTTCTTCCTTTCAGGAATTCATCTACAAAATAGAAATCCGATTTCAGGTGAGGATCTACTTTGGCATTCCATGAGTTTTTATTGATTTCCAGGTAATTTTCCATGGTGTTTGTTTAATGCTAATTTAGAAAATGTTTTGAGATTATTTTACTTAATACTTATGTACAAACAATCAAATTCCGGGAATAACAATGGATGTATAAGAACTGTAAAGCTCCCACCCCATTGTTTCATAAAGTGATTTTCCCTGCTCTGTTGCCACTAAAAAATTGTTGTGAATACCATTTGATACTGCAATTTTCTCGAGTTCATGCATCAGAAAAGTAGCGAGTCCATTTCTTTGATGGTTTTCTGCTGTTACAATTCTGTCATAAACTGCCATATCACCTGCAAGCACAATTCTGCCTATGCAAGCCAACTCTCCATTTTCATCAATAATCTTAACCGCTGTTGTGGAATTGTAGTTTTCATATTCAAGCCGATAGCTTTCGCTCAGGCTTTTCCGTGAAATATTCATCGGACTGGAACAGAACATCATGTATCCGGGAGGCTGAATTATCCATTTTTCTGATATCCTATTATTTACCTCATCCGGAGAGGCGCAAACCTTGAGGTAAATCCAGGGTTCATCAATCTGTTTTGAGAGTTCAATGAAATCATCATTGATCTCAGGAAAAACATATCTTATTTTCTGCTTTTCTTCTCCTACTTCTACTTTAAAACCGGATTTGTATCTTACCGGAAGAGGAAGTTTTCTGGACAATGACCATGCCCTCAACCATTTCTCTATAATATTATAAGGCACGATGTCCATCATGGTTTGCTCGTTATATTTACAAAGGCTGGTTCAGCAGTTTCTTTTTCTGTTCTGCAAATTCTTCTTCACTTAACACTCCACTTTCTCTGAGTCTCCCCAACTGTTCCAATTGATCTAAAACTGAAGGTTCTGATTTACTTTGAAAATATTCTTTAGGACGGGCCATAAAGTCCCTTACTTTTTCACAAAATAATTCTGCATAATATTTTCCAACATTATCAATTTCAAGAACATTATCCGAAATATGAATATCTATGGAAGCCAGCATAAACTCTTTTTCGTACTGAATTGAACTGACTTTATCGTATGAAAAATCTTCAACTTTTAATCCGTACATGAATTCTTTATCAACAAAAATTAACCTTCTGTCAGTAGCGACCAAAATGATGTGGTGTTTGGTTGTTTTGTTTCTTCCTTCAACGAGATAAACTATTTTTTCGTCAATAGAAAGAATTTCCGGTAACTCACGGATTTCTTTCCTTGCAAAAATAGTAGGATTGATGTCTAATATTTCCAGTTCATCTTTTATTTCGTCAAGTCTTGATTTTTCACTCATTATTAGCTTTTATAAATGGTAGATATTACAAATTTAATTTTTTTCTAAAATAGGGAAAGACATAAGTCTATTATTTTAAAAATAAAATTTAACAGTCATTCTTACAAAAACATAACTCGCACAAATATTAATACCAGTAAATGCAAAAAGCATTATCGATTGATAATGCTTTTTAATTTTATATTTTCCAGAATATTACCCTAAAAACTCTTCCAAAGAAACTGTTTTCTGTTCTCCAGCTCCCAGATCCTTAAAAGTAACTGTTCCGTTTTTAATTTCTTCTTCTCCTAAAAAAACAAGATTTTTAATACCTTTCTTTTCAGCGTATGTAAATTGTTTGTTCAGCTTTGCATTTTCAGGGTACAGCTCAGCGGAAATTCCTTTTTCCCTTAGTTGCATGATCAGTTTTAAAGCTTCTACTGTTTCTTCTCCTCCGAAGTTAGCAAAAAGGTATTCTACTTTCATTGAAGCTTCTTCAGGGAAAAGATTAAGCTCTTCCATCACCAGATAAACCCTGTCCAAACCAAACGAGATCCCGATTCCCGGAATATTTTTAACTCCGAAAACCTCTGTAAGGTTGTCATATCTACCACCACCTCCGATGGATCCCATTGCCACCTCATCCGCTTTCACTTCAAAAATAGCCCCGGTATAGTAATCTAAACCTCTGGCCAGCGTAATATTGAATACCAGATTCTGCATATCTACACCAAGGTTCAGAGATTGAGTAAGGACAAATTCAAGTTCTTCCACTCCTTTCAGTCCAATTTCACTGTCAGCAAATTTTTCTTTTAACTGAAGAAGATTTTCCAGCGCATCATCGGACTGATTAAATAAGAACTCCAATTTATCAATAGATTCCTGAGAAATTTCTCTTTCCAGTAATTCTTTAACAACTCCTTCTTTTCCTATTTTGTCCAGTTTATCGAGAGCTACAGTAAATTCAATCAGTTTATCAGTAATACCTGCATATTCTGCCAGACCGGAAAGGATCTTTCTGTTGTTCATATGGATGGTAACAGGAATTTTCAGATCGGAGAATGATTTCAGATATAGCTGAACCAAATCCACTTCCTGTAATAAGCTTTCGCTTCCTACCACATCTGCATCACATTGGTAAAATTCTCTGAATCTGCCCTTCTGTGGACGGTCTGCTCTCCATACCGGCTGAATTTGGTAACGTTTGTAAGGAAATGTCAGCTTACCATGATTCATAGCCACGAACCTTGCAAAAGGTACGGTAAGGTCATAACGGAGCGCTTTATCTGAAATTTGAGAAATAAGTTTCTGATGATTTTTATTATCCCAGTCTTCCTGATTCACTTTTGAAGCGTATTCCCCTGAGTTCAAAATTTTAAAGATCAATCGGTCACCTTCTTCTCCGTACTTTCCTGTCAAAGTAGAAAGATTTTCAAAGCTTGGGGTTTCTAGTGGCTGAAAACCGAACAATTCAAAATTATTCTGTAAAATATTAATAATATATTTTCTTCTTGAAACTTCCTGTGCTGTAAAATCTCTCGTTCCTTTTGCTAAACTTGGCTTCATTTGCTATATGTCATTTTGATAGATGCAAAAATAAGGAATTGAAAGGACTTTTCCGAAAGATAAAAAAGCTGAGGGAGAAATCTCCCCCAGCTCCTGATACATCATCATTAAGAAGTTCAAAAATCAGACACTTTCAAGAATCTCTAAAATCTCTTCACCATAGTTTTCAATCTTATGTTTTCCGAAACCTTTGATCTCAAGCAGCTCTTCTTTTTTAGCAGGTTTATACTTAGCCACAGACATCAGTTCTTTATTGCTCGCGATAAAATAAGTGGGGAGATTCTGTTCTTTCGCCTTCTCAGATCTCCAGTATTTCAGGGCATCTAAAATTTTCTCTTCATCGGAGTTTAAAGTATCATTATCTGCAGAGTACTTTACTGCCTTTGGTTCCTTCACTGTATTTTTGGCTGTTTTCAGCTCTTCAAAATACAGGATTACGGACCAATAACATTCATCGTTTACAAAAGCGGTTTCCACTTTTATAATTTCGTTCACGTCAAGAAAATCATCAAGCATTTTTTGATCTCTATGAAGAAATTCCTTGGAAAGTCTGATTTTAAAAACTTTTACATTCATCATTTGTGTTTTTAAAATTATTTACCTCCTAAAAGCAGGATCTCATCGATTCTGATCTCGGTTATATAACGCTTAACGCCGTCTTTGTCATCATACGATCTGTAGGTAAGTTTTCCTTCAATTGCAATTTCTTTTCCTTTGGGTACATACTTCTGAAGGATTTCAGCTGTCTTTCCAAAAGCAATCAGATTATGCCATTGTGTTTCTTCCACTTTTTCGCCTTTTGCATTCGTGTAATGATCGCTGGTGGCTAGCGACACGCTTGCTTTTACATTTCCGCTTTCGAAGTTTACTGTTTCAACTTCTTTACCTGTGTAACCAATTAATGTTACTTTGTTTCTTAGTGACATAACTTTAAAATTTTTAAGATTAATAATTCAGATAAGAGACGTTCACTGTCTTTCTCAAATCTCTGTTGCAAAGATTGTTACACCAAAACATCTTAGTCGGTTATAAACTATTTAAATTCATTTGTATTCGTTTGTTGTCGAGTATTTCCGTATCTTTGATCAAATCAAGCTATGAAAAAGGACATCACTATTTTAGAGTTTCCTTTAAATCTTGGGCTCACTAAAAAGGAGCATGAGATAGAAACGGGAGTAAGAAAACTTCCTGCATGGCTCAGGAAATTTGGTTTTCATAAAGGAATAAATCCCATATACTGGATCCTGATTATGATACAGAAGGGCTTTATACCCAACCTTTCATTGAAAATTTAATTCAAATTATAAATAAACCGACTGAAAAAAATTAAATATGAAAAAGATTACCAGAATATGGCATGGAGTTGTCAATGCTGAGAAGGCAGATGAATACCTTAAATACGTTGAAGAAACAGGTGTTTTACACTATAAAAATACCCCAGGAAATCTATCTACAAAAATATTGAGAAAAAAAGATCAGGAAATTTGTCATTTTTTTACTGTTACCGAATGGGACTCTTATGAAAGTATCAGAAAATTTGCAGGAGATGATTATGAAAAGGCAAAATATTATCCTGAAGACAAAAGATTTTTACTGGAATTTGAGGAAAATGTCAATCATTATGAAACTTTTGAATACTAATTAATAGAAAGAAATTGTGAAGAAAACAATAAAAAGAACGTTCAGGGTTTCGAAATATGTGATTTACCGAGAAACACTGGTTGATTATAAAGAGCATTTCTGGTCTTTTTTAGGAGCATTTGTCGGGATCGGAATTATTGCATTTATTCAGTCCCATTCTTTAGCTGCCACTGAGAACATCTTCCTCATCGGTTCCTTTGGTGCATCAAGTGTTCTGATCTATGGGGCCATTCAGAGTCCTCTTGCCCAGCCCAGAAATTTAGTGGGTGGACATGTTATTTCAGCGCTTGTGGGAGTTACGGTTTATAAAATCGTTCCTGATATCATATGGCTTGCTGCACCTCTGGCTGTAGCTTTTTCTATTGTCTTGATGCAGTATACAAAAACCCTTCATCCACCCGGAGGAGCAACCGCTCTGATTGCAGTAAGCTCTACAGGAAAAATTCCGGACCTTGGATATTGGTATGTACTTTCTCCGGTTTTATCAGGCTGCATCATTCTTTTACTCGCAGCTCTTTTATTCAACAATATAACTCCGAACAGAAGCTATCCTTCTCATACAAGTTTTAAACGGTTATTAAGGAAAAAACATGAACATTCACACAAAATGAAAAAATAAAAGCATGAACTGTCTCGAATGTGGCGAAAAAATTATCGGGAGGTCTGATAAGAAATTCTGTAATGATGCCTGCCGGAATGCCTACAATAATAAGCAGAACAAAGATTCTACTAATCTGATGCGGAATGTGAACAACAAGCTCCGCAGAAATTACCGTATCCTTATGGAACTGAATACAGATGGCAAAGCGAAAATTGCAAAATCAAGGATGGATGGCTTAGGTTTTGATTTCGATTATTTCACCAATCTGAAAGTTTATAAAAATGGCTCTGAATACAGGTTTATTTATGACTACGGCTATAAGCTTTTGGAAGATGATTTTGTACTCATTGTAAAGAATCAGACATAATTCCCTACTTACCCTAAATATTCAATTATGAAAGAAATTGTTCTTATCACCGGTGCCGGCGGAATGATCGCACAGAAACTCTCAAAAAAAATAGAAAACGAATACACCGTACGATTTCTGACGCGAAAGAAAAGGCATGAGAATGAATTTGAATGGGATATCAAAAACGGAACAATGGATGAATCTGCTCTTGAAAATGTTTCCCACATTATTCATCTGGCTGGCGCCAATATTTCAGAAAAACGATGGACCAAGGAAAGAAAGCGTGAACTGATATCCAGCCGTGTAGATTCTGCAAGACTTCTTTTAAAAACTGTAAAAAAGAAAAAAATACAGCTTAAATCTTTTATTTCCGCTTCTGGAATCAATTATTACGGAACGGTAACAACAGAAAAAGTTTATACTGAAAAAGATCCTCCCGGAAATGACTTTCTGAGTGAGGTTGTGGTTTTGTGGGAAAGATCGGCAGATGATTTCAAAGAACAAAACCTGGCAGAAAGGGTTGTGAAAATACGGACAGCCGTTGTTCTTTCTAAAGAAGACGGGGCACTGAAGAAAATGGTTCCCACTATAAAATACGGCATTGGGTCTGCTTTAGGGAATGGAAAACAATACATGCCGTGGATTCATATTGACGATATTTGCTCTATTTATCTGACAGCCCTTAAAAACTCTGATATGGATGGGGCTTACAACGCGGTTTCTCCTCAGCATACTACCAATGAGAATTTAACGAAAAAAATAGCTGAAGTCCTGAAAAAACCTTTATTTATGCCTAATGTACCTGCATTTGTTTTAAAACTGATGTTTGGAGAGCTGGCAGATGCTTTACTGGAAGGCTCACGGGCTTCTTCACAAAAAATACAGGATACAGGATTCCAATTTAAATTTCCTGATCTGAAGGGAGCTCTGGAAAATCTTCTGAAAGAGAAGTAATTTAGAAACAAAAAAAGTATTATACATATCCTAGTGAAGCCACACTCAGACTTTCAAATTTTCCAGAACCTTATTAAGCAAAGCTATTAATGTTTCTAATTCTGTTTTATCCAAGATAGCAGAAGCCTGATCGGCTACTGTTTTTCGGAAATCTTCAGAATTATTGATCAGAAACTTACCTTTTTCTGTCGCTGAAAGATTAAATATTCTTCTGTCGGAAATACTTTGTTTCTGTTCGACCAGCTTATTACTGATCAGGAATTTGATCTGTTTTGATACGGCTGCCTGACTGACCTTAAATGCCGCAGCAATCTGTTTTCCGGTAACCTGATCCTTCCGGTATATATATTCTATAATATTGTAATGCGTTGCCGTAACACCGCTGATGTTCCCCTTGTTCATATTAGCCAATATAAAACACTGAAGATCAGTAAACGTATTAAAAAATTGATTCTTTTCTATTTCCATAAAAATACTTAACTTAGTTAACTATTAACAAAGTTAATGAATTATTATGAAAGAAATCATCATCACTCACGCAAGACAGAATAATCTGAAAAATATTTCATTACGCATTCCAAAAAATAAAATAACGGTCTTCACAGGAGTTTCAGGATCCGGAAAATCATCGTTGGTATTTGAAACGATAGGTGCCGAAGCCCAACGCCAGATTAATGAGACCCAAAACAGTTTTATAAGGAACCGTTTACAGCATTTTGGAGTTCCGAATGTTGAAAAAATCGAAAACCTTAATGTGCCTTTTATCATCAATCAAAAGAGGCTGGGAGGAAATGCACGCTCAACAGTGGGAACAGCAACGGATATTTATGCCTCCCTCAGGCTACTTTTTTCCAGGATAGGTAAACCATTTGTGGGATATTCCAATGTATTTTCTTTCAACAATCCTCAGGGGATGTGTCCCGAGTGTGAAGGTTTGGGCTATGTACAGACCGTAAATACGGAAACTCTTTTTGACAGAAACAAATCACTGAATGAAGGCGCGATACAGTTTCCCACATTTCAGCCTGGAGGCTGGCGGCTGACACGTTATATTTATTCCGGGTATTTTGACAATGACAAAAAGCTTAAAGACTTCACAGAAAAAGAATGGGAAATGTTGTTGAATGCCAAAGAGCATATTCCCAAAAATCCGACCAAAGAATGGGGAAAAACAGTCCGGTATAAAGGCGTAATTCCCAGAATTGAAAGTTCATTTCTGAAAAAGGATTCTAAAGAGAATATTACCCGAAAAGACACTTTAAAAAGGGTCATCATTACCAAACCATGTCCGCTTTGCCAGGGGAAAAGGCTCAATTCAAAAGTTCTGTCCTGTAAGATTGAAGGTAAAAGCATTGCAGACTGTACCTCACTCTCCATTGATGAACTTCTCCTTTTTATTCAGAGCTTGTCATCTGAAATATATTCTTCTATAATTAATGAGTTGATAAAAAAGCTTCAGAACCTAATTGATATAGGTTTGCAGTATCTGACCCTGGACAGACAAACTGACACGCTATCAGGAGGGGAATCCCAACGGATAAAAATGGTAAAGCAGCTGGGAAACAGCCTTGTGGATCTGCTGTATATTTTTGATGAACCCAGTATCGGCCTCCATCCTAAAGATATTGACCATATTGTAGATATCATCAAAAAAATAAGGGATAAAGGCAATACCGTCTTAATTGTTGAACATGACCCGGATCTCATCAAAATAGCCGATCTTATTGTGGATATGGGACCTGATTCGGGGAAAAACGGCGGTGAAATTATGTATCAGGGAACTTTTAATCATTTAAAAAATGCAAAAGGTAAAACAGCCGATTATTTTAACAAAGCCCGTACTTATAATAACGTCCCTAGATCAGCAAAAGGCTATCTTGAAATTAAAAATGCTCATCTTCATAACTTAAAAAATGTGAGTGTAAAAATACCTACAGGCATAATGAATGTTGTAACCGGTGTGGCAGGATCAGGGAAAAGCACTTTGATCAATAAAGTTTTACCCTTATCCTATCCGGTAACCGTAGTAGATCAATCTGTTTTTACAGCCAGTATCCGTTCAAATCTGTTAACGTATCTCAATCTGTCAAATACTGTCAGAAAACTTTTCTCCAATGCCAATAATGTTTCTGAAAAGCTTTTCAGCCGCAACGGTGAAGGCGCCTGTTCCAATTGCAGGGGATTGGGCGTGGAAAAAATAGACCTTGCTTTTATGGATGATATTGAACAGCCCTGTGAAGTCTGTCACGGATCAGGATATAAACCTGAAGTTTTACAATATCTATACAGGGGTAAAAATATCGCTGATATCATGAATATGACCGTTCTGGAAGCCCTGCAGTTTTTTCCCGGACCCGGATTTGAGCATGAACTCAGCCTGCTGATTAAATTAGGACTGGATTATCTGACTCTGGGGCAGCGGCTGGACAGCTTCTCCGGAGGTGAAAGACAGCGTTTAAAACTGACGAAAGAGCTGAACCGTACAGATAAGATTATTGTTTTGGATGAGCCCAGCACAGGCCTTCATCCTATTGATAATGAAAAGCTGCTTTCTTTCTTTGATGAACTGATACATAATGGGAATACCTTAATCGTTATTGAACATAACCTGGACATCATCGCTAAGGCAGACTGGATTATTGATATCGGTCCTGGAGCCGGAAAACTGGGCGGCAGTATTGTATTTGAAGGAACCGTGAAAGACCTCTTATCAGCACAGCATTCTGCAACTTCCGTATATTTAAAGAAGCACCTTCGAGGTCAATAGAAGCTGAAATGGCTGCTTACTGTTTATTTTGTGATAAAGATTCTCTGATTTTAAGGGAAATTTAAGGGCTTGTTGAAAAAGAAATATTAATTTAGCATTTATATATAAGGCCTATCAGACCCACATCATTAAATATAATAGAGAAGATATTCCCATGCAGAATCCTAACATTACTATTCTTAAAACAGAAATTTTATCAGACAACTGGTATACACTTAATAAAGTCACTTACAACATTATAAAAAAGGACGGAACCACAGAAACCCATAGCAGAGAAGCTTACGACAGAGGAAACGGAGCGGTTATCCTCCTTTATAATAAGATTTCAGGTACTGTGATCTTAACCAGGCAGTTCAGGCTTCCTACTTTCATCAATGGAAATGCCACAGGAATGCTTATTGAAGCCTGCGCCGGCCTTTTGGACAATGATAACCCCGAAGACTGTATAAAAAGAGAAACGGAAGAGGAAACCGGTTATAAAATTTCTAAGGTGGAAAAAGTGTTCGAAGCCTATATGTCTCCTGGCTCCGTAACGGAAATCCTGTATTTCTTTATCGCTGAATATTCTTCTGAAATGAAGATCGCAAACGGTGGAGGACTCGAAGAAGAGGGAGAGCATATTGAAGTTTTAGAACTTCCTTTTAATGATGCCCTTACCATGATAGACAGCGGAGAAATCATGGATGCAAAAACCATCATGCTTCTGCAGCATTTACGCATCAAAAGTATTGTATAGAAATAACAAACGGTGTGAAACATGCTTCTAGCCGCCTATTGCTAAAACTATTTTAAAAGGATGACAATTAGGATCATCAGGATATTTGCTGCCGTAGCCATCTTTATTTTCAGTATTCTGATGCTGAAAACGATCTCCCAATATACAGGTTTTGATAAAAATGTGGGTTTTCTCATGTTTAAACAGAAAGTGGTCAGTAATCCCTATTGGATAACATTTTTTTACATTCACATTTTTTCAGTCACGCTTTGTTTATTGGCTGGACTCACTCAGTTTTCAAACCGGTTTTTAAGTGAAAACACAGCACTTCACAGATGGATAGGAAAGATTTATGTTTACAATATTCTGATCATCAATGTTCCGGCATGTTTTGTATTGGGATTATTTTCAAATGGTGGAATCATCGGGATTACAGGGTTTATGCTTCAGGATATTCTCTGGGCTTATTTTACGATTGCTGCCGTTCTCTTCATTAAAAAAGGGAATATTGCAGGGCACAAAAAATATATGATCCTAAGCTATGCAGTTACCACCACAGCTATCACTTTCAGGATTATAAAGAATCTGTTCTATCAGGAAAATCTGCATGATTATGAGCTGTTTTATGGACTGAATGTCTGGGTTTCCCTGATTCTCAATCTTGCAGCAGCTTATTTTATTATCAGAAGCCAAGCATTATCTCTCAAAACTTACGTTCATCGTCAAAATAATAAATGAGATAAACATCAACAATGCATAGGACACAATGAAGATCAAACCATTCAAGACTATTCTGTGCTGAGATTTTGATGTCCAACGATTAAAAAACCGCATCACCAGATAAGATAATCCAGCCAGGATCAGTAAAGTAAAAATAAAAAAAACAAAGCCCGAGTCCATAGATATTAATTTATGTCAAAACTATTATTTTAAAATTAAAAAACATAATAAAATCTCTAGATTAAACTCAGGTTCAGAATATTTCCGAATAAAGCTTATAACAAAATATATGAAAAAATTACTTTTTACACTTTCATTGGCTCTTTCTGCAGCAGTCTTCGGACAGAAAACAAGTAGTAAGAACAACAATCTGGTACTCTACCCTTACCAGACTTTCAACTGCGATAATAAAGGATATTTTGATCCTGGAAAATATAAAAAAGAGGAAATAGACGGGATTTATAAGCTCCTATATCAGTTCAACAGTGGTTTGTTCGACAATCATGCGGTCTTTAAACTTTCGGATCTTGAAGATGTCCGAAAAAATAAAAACATTTATCTGCAACAATTGGAAAAGCAGTATCAGGAAAAGAAAAGCCAGCTGTATAACCTTAAAGTTATTAATCTTCCCGAGTGGAAAAAGCTTCACCAGGAAACCATTCAGACTTTTGAAAATGAATATCAACTGAAAAAAGAAGAGCTTATCGCCTACTCTGATCCTGCATCACTTAAAAATAGCAAATATTACGATACCTGCAAACAATATATTGATGCTGTTTCTTCTCCGGACAAACAGAAAATGTACACCGTTTGGAAAAACTTTGTTGAAGCCAAAAGCAAAGATAATGCTGATCCACAATCTGTAATAGATAGGTTCAAGGCTCAATTCAACGATCCGAAGAAAGATGATTATGCACTGATTCAATTAATTGGTTTCGGCTTCTACAATTGTGCCAACGGCAGTTTCAGACCAGATCCTAATGATGAGGTAGCGCTTTATGAAAAGTTTGATAAGATCTTTACGAAGCTGAAACAGGACTGTGATGAGCCATAATTTTATTTAAAGATTGAAAAATTTAATGATTTAAAAATCAGTCAGCATTCGTTTTCGGGTGCTGTTTTTTGTTTCCGTAAGAAATTTCTCTTATTGAGCCTGGAAAAAAATGATTCGCTTTTATTTCAGACAGCTGTACTGATGTGGAAGGAATTCCAAATTTTAACAGCCTGTCAATAATATGTTCAAGGTGGGCACTGTCTTTTAACACACATTCAGCAATGAGGCAGTATTCTCCTGTGATTCTTTTACAGCTGATGATCTCGGGGAAGTGTTTCAGGTGGTCAATAAATATTTTAAACTCATCATTTTTAAACTTCAGATGAATAATGACTCTCAGGCTATACCCGAGAAGGCCATAATTAATATCTGTTGTAAAACTTTTGATAACACCGGTATCGGTAAGGTTCTGTACTCTCTCTTTTGTAGCAGACTGAGAAAGGGAGATGTTACGCCCTATTTCAGCATAACTTAATCTGGAATTTTCAGTCAGTAACCGTAAGATTTTATAATCAAAATCGTCTAAAACTATTTTCATTGCATTTTTAGATTAAATCAGTAGAAATAACCAAAATTATAAAATTTAACCATTAAATCCATTTTAAAACTTCATGAATTAGACAGAAATTTGACATAAAAAAATATGACAACTATTGAATTTTCAGACAATGGAAATACACCATTTGAAAAACTTATTGGCCATAACCCTGAAATACTATACCACTGGAACAGACTTGAAGAGACTTTCTTTAAAAATACAAGTTTAGACTCTGATTTACTGGAACAGATCCGAAGAACACTTGCATTTGGCAATGGCTGTGAATACTGCATGGTAAAAGGCGGAAGACCCGATTTCAGCCAGTCAGATCTTAAAATTTCCGTAGCTGTAAGCTTCGCAGAGCTATTCTCTAAAGATCACCGTTCCATACTCAAGAGCCATTTCAGCATGTTGAGAGAATTCTTTTCCGAAAAAGAAATTTCGGAGCTCTGCACCTTTATCAGTTTTATCAGTGCTTCCCAAAAACTGGGGAAAATATTTAATCTGACTGAAGAATATCAACAAAATGCAGTAGTGAGAATGGAGCAGTTAATTTTATTTAAAGATTGAAAAAATTAATGATTTAAAAAATTATAATGGCAGTATCCTATGGGTGCTGCTTTTATTTTTAAATACTTACTCCGTGAATATTTTTAACCTCTGCCATCACAAAAGTGCTGTGTGCACTTCCTATAGAATCTAATGAACCCAGCGTATTGAACACAAAGTCCTGGTAATGTTTCATATCTCTTACCTGAACTTTCAGGAGAAAATCGAAATCTCCTGAAATATTATAGCATTCAGCAATTTCATCAATCTGTAAGATATCTTCAACAAACTGATTTCCTACAGAACGGTCATGGATTTTAAGTTTAATCTGGCAAAAAACAGTAAACCCGCGGTTCAGCTTTTCTGCTTCCAGTACAGCTGCATAATGCTTGATATATCCTTCCTGCTCAAGTCTTTTCATCCGTTCGAAAACAGGTGAAGGTGAAAGATTGACTTCTTTTGCAATCTCTTTTACAGTCAATTTAGCATTCTTTTGCAGGATTCTGAGCAATTGAAGATCCCTTTCGTCAAGTCTTTCCACAGAATAATATTCTTTTTGAGGTTATGTTTTTCAAATTTACAGAATTTTTAACTTTAAAATAAGACCAAAACAAAATAATATTCCTAATTTTCGCAAATTAACCAATCAATTCACTTTTATCAATACCTTTGACATAGATTTTGTTCTTTAACATACTTCATCAAACAGAAGAGGTTTTACATAACGTAGATTAATAGGGAATCGTGTGAGAATCACGAGCTGTCGCGCAACTGTAAGTAACACGACAATGGTTTTTATCCAAGTATATCCACTGCCAGAAGCGGGAAGGATGATAAAAACTGTTACAAGTCAGGAGACCTGCCTATTCTGAATTGACAATGCTTTCGCGGTCTGAAGCTTCAGCTCATATAGATGATACTTTGAACGTCCCTACATTACCGGGAAATTACGTCCTCACTGTATCCATTTATATCCTAAAATTCTTTCCAAACAGCATTGCGGAGCATCTAAAAGAGCCTTTAAAATCCTAATTGTATAATTTAAAGTTTAAAAACATGCAAACGCACATTCTTGGCAGCCCGCGTATTGGCCGCCACAGAGAACTCAAAAAAGCCTGCGAACAGTATTGGTCAGGTAAAACATCATTAAACGAATTACTGGAAACCGGGAAAACCATTAGCCGGCAGAACTGGAAAATGCAGCAGGAAGCAGGAATTGACCTTATTCCCTGCAATGACTTTTCTTATTATGATCAGGTTTTGGACATGACTCTAGCTGTGGGAGCAATTCCCGAACGCTATAAAGAAATTGCCTCAAGAGCATCCAATTCTGAGCTTGATCTATATTTTGGCATGGCAAGAGGCTACCAGAAAGACGGCCTCGACATTACCGCCATGGAAATGACAAAATGGTTTGATACCAATTACCATTACATCGTTCCTGAATTTCAGAAGAACCAGCAGTTCGGATTATTTTCCAAAAAGATCATCAGTGAATTCATCAGTGCAAAAGAAGCCGGAATAAATGCCAAGCCCGTGATATTAGGCCCTCTTACCTATCTTCTTCTGGGAAAAGAGAAAGAAGACGGGTTTGATAAACTGGACCTCATAGAAAATCTGCTTCCGGTATATATCGAAATTTTAAAAGAACTGGAAAACCATGGTGCCACATGGATTCAGCTTGATGAACCTTTTTTAGGTCTGGATCTTACTGAAAAAGCAAGAGAAATCTACCCATCTGTTTATGCTGAAATCAGAAAACAGTTCCCGAATCTTACATTTATTATTGCTACTTATTTTGAAGGTTTAAAAGACAACCTTTCATTAGCAGCTTCACTTCCTGTAGATGTCCTGCATATCGATCTGGTACGATGTCCTGAACAGCTGGATGAAGTTTTACGTACCATTCCTCAAACATTGAGTCTATCCTTAGGTATTGTAGATGGACGGAACATCTGGAAAAATAATTTTGAAAGATCTTTAAGCTTTATAGAAAAAGCGGTCAGCACCATTGGTTCAGACAGGGTTTTCATTGCCCCTTCATGTTCTCTGCTTCACTCTCCTTTTGATCTTGAACTGGAGACGAATGAAGAAGCATTATCTCCTGAAATTAAGCAATGGATGGCTTTTGCCAAACAAAAAGTTGATGAAATTGTTACCTTGAAAAAGCTTGCTTCCGGAAAGGCAGATTACCAGGCTCTGCAACAGTATGCCGAAAATAAAAAAGCAATTGACACCCGTAAAATCTCAGCTTTGATCCACAATCAGGAAGTAAAAGACCGTACGGATGTAACAACTGAAGATGATGCAAAGAGAAACAACCCGTTCAGCATAAGGAAAGAAGAGCAGCAAAAAGTTCTACAGCTTCCCTTATTTCCTACGACAACGATTGGCTCTTTTCCTCAAACTAAGGAAGTAAGGACATGGAGATCAAAATTTAAAAAAGGGGAACTGACCGCTGAACAATATGATGATCTTCTTAAAAAAGAGACAGAAAGAACCATCCGCTGGCAGGAAGAGATAGGTATTGATGTGCTGGTTCACGGAGAATTTGAGCGAAATGATATGGTAGAATATTTCGGGGAACAGCTTTCCGGATTTGCTTTTACTCAAAACGGATGGGTTCAGAGCTACGGCAGCCGATGTGTAAAACCTCCGATGATTTATGGTGACGTTCACCGTCCGCATCCAATGACGGTTTACTGGTCCCAATATGCCCAATCTTTAACTCAAAAATGGGTAAAAGGAATGTTGACCGGCCCCGTAACGATTCTTCAATGGTCTTTTGTACGTGATGACCAGCCTCGTTCTCTTACCTGTAAACAGATTGCACTGGCAATCCGTGATGAGGTGAATGATCTGGAAAAAGCAGGGATCAGAATCATACAGATTGATGAACCGGCTATCAGAGAAGGGCTTCCGCTCAGGAGATCCGATTGGCAACAATATCTTGAATGGGCTGTAGAAGCTTTCAGGATTTCATCTTCCGGTGTGGAGAATGCAACACAGATTCATACGCATATGTGCTATTCTGAATTTAATGATATCATCGAGAATATTGCCGATATGGATGCCGATGTGATTACTATAGAATGCTCCAGAAGCCAGATGGAACTGTTGAATGCTTTCGCAGATTTCAAATATCCGAATGAGATTGGTCCGGGAGTTTACGATATTCATTCACCCAGGGTTCCGTCAAAAGAAGAAATGGTTGAATTGCTGAAAAAAGCGCAAGCCGTTATTCCAGCACAACAGCTTTGGGTAAACCCTGACTGTGGTTTGAAAACCCGCCATTGGGATGAAACAGAAAAGGCGTTGATTGCTATGGTGGAAGCTTCAAAAGAAGCAGCAGAAACTTTTGATAAAGAAGGAAATTTAGTTAAATAATAGGATTTGTGCAGGAGTTTTTAAGCTCCTGCTTTTTTTGTTTTGGTCAAAAAAATTATAGCATCTTTATGACTACTTTTCCTTTTGCACGTCCACTTTCTACATATTTCACTGCTTCATTCGTATTTTCGAACGAAAAAACTTTGTCGATGACAGGTTTTATTTCTCCTGCTTCTATCAATTTTGTAATTTCTGCTAATTGCTTTCCATCAGCTTTCATGAAAAGAAAAGAATAATTAATATTTTGCTTATCCGCCTTTTTTCTGATTTTACGGCTCAACAATTTTGTCACCAATTTTATATACCAGGGCAGGTTAAATTCATTAGCAAATGTAGGTGTCGGCGGACCGGAAATTGAAATAATTTTTCCTTTTGATTTCAGGATATTGAATGATTTTTCCAGGGTTTTGTTGTCCTGGCTATTCAGCACTGCATCATAATCCATCAGAATATCTTCAAAATTTTGTGTTTTATAATCGATCAGTACATCTGCACCAAGGCTCTTCAAAAGTTCGAAGCTTTTTTCACTGGCAGTAGTAGCAACCGTTGCCCCTAGATATTTTGCCAGCTGTATAGCAAAAGTCCCTACACCACCGGATCCGGCCTGAATAAAAACTTTCTGACCGGCCTGAATATTAGATTTCGTAATCAAAGCCTGCCAAGCCGTTAAACCCACCAAAGGAATTGAGGCTGCCTCTTCCATTGTCAGGTTTTTAGGTTTTAAAGCCACATCCTTTTCATTAATAGAAATAAATTCTGCGAAAGTACCTATATGAAAATCTGCTACCCTTGCATAAATCTCATCCCCTACTTTAAAGCTTTTTACTTTTGAACCTACTTTTGTGATGACTCCTGCCACATCATGACCTAAAATCAACGGCATTTTATAAGGTAAAATGAGTTTAAATTCACCGCTTTTTATTTTAGAATCCAGGAGATTGACACTTGCTGCATAGATCTGAACTAAAACCTCATTTTCTTTGACAACGGGTTCAGGCAGATCTATAAGTTGCAGCGCACTGTCTTTTTTATAACGATTGATACCGTATGATTTCATAATTTGAGCTTATTTATGGTTTAAGGTATTGTTCTGATCTCTTAGGGTTTACTAAACCAAATGTGAATTTAGGAAAAAATCTGTGCAGAAAATAAACCAGTTTTGTGTCACCTATCCGAATTGTATATTGATCTTTCTGTAATCCTAAAATCAAACCTTTTACGAGTTCTTCCGGTGTCATTTTCTTATCTTTCCTTGCGGCAGTCATTTCCGTATCCACAACCGGAGGAAGTAATTCAAATATCCTGATTTTGCTATCGATAATCCGTAAATGTTCTCTGAGTGATTGGGTGTAAAATGCCAGCGCCGTTTTAGAAGCCGAATAGGTAGCTTCAAGAAGTGACGGTACATAGCTCAGGATGGAAGTGGTATTGATAATAGCACTTTCTTTTCTTGATTTCAGCATCTCCAGAAAAAGATTATTTAAACGTATTACCCCTAAATAATTAACTTCCATTTCGTATACAGCATTTTCGATATGTTTTTCGGTGGGAATTCCCAAATTGATGGGCGCCGCACCAACGCCGGCATTGTTGTACAAAATATCAATCCCACCCATTTCTGAAACTTTATCAAAAAGTAGTTTAGCATCTTCAGCAACAGATACATCACTTTGGATGGCCGTGAGATTTGGAAACTGTTTTTTTGCAGCATCAAGTTTATCCTTACTTCTGCCTGTAATAATAACCTTCGCACCTATTTTTAAAAACTGCTTCGCTGCTTCCAGTCCTATTCCTGAAGCTCCTCCTGTTATCAGAATTGTTTTTCCTTTTAATTCCATGATACTCTATTTAAAATGAAACCCCTCTTTTTGTCAGACGATCTGCTCTTCTTATTATCAGAACCCTCAAAGTCCGATTGGTTCGATCTAAATGGATATTTCTATAAGAGTTAAAAAGAGTATTTTTCATTGTATTGTAAAATTAATTCGTTAAATTCGCTTGCATTTTACAAGTACAAATTTATACAATAACTTTTAAAATGCAAGTTATTTTTTTAATTATTAAATTTATTTTATGTCAACTTCAAAAAAGAGATCAGATTGTCCTATCAGCTGCTCACTGGATATCTGGGGAGATAAATGGTCACTGCTTATTATAAGAGACTTGATGTATGCCAAACAGTGCACTTATGGAGATTTCTTAAAATCCGAAGAAAAAATAGCAACCAATATTCTGGCTTCCCGCCTTCTCATGCTGGAAGAAAACAAGCTCATCATCAAACTGGACCATCCGGAAAGTAAGGCTAAAGTGTTATACAAACTCACCCAAAAAGGTATTGATCTACTCCCTGTCCTGATTGAAGTTAATCTATGGGCCGAAAAATATTCTGTCATTCCGGAAGACCAGAAACTGATGTTAAAAGAAGTAAAAAAGGATAAAGAAGCTTTTATAAATAAACATATTAAGGAGCTGAGTAAGGGAATACATTAGAGTATAACCGTGAGGCGAAGATTTAAGGAAGGAGCCTTGTCAAGGTTTAAGACCTTGACAAGGCTTTCTTTTCTTATAAGTGAAAACTGTAAATAAACTTGCTTAAAATTCAATTTATTCCATATTTTCCGATGCTCAATATCTTTATGGTCAGCCCTCTCCTAAGAAAAAAACAAAAATGATAAATTTTCCTGATTTCTCAAGCATCAAATAAATTAATACTGAATAACTTACATATTTCTCAATTAAAAACCTTAATTTTGCACCCCGAAATAAGGATTCTACAGTTATGAAAAAATTAGGCGAATACAGAAAGCTTCTTGAAGTTGATAAAACCGTTACTTTAAAGGAATTAAAGACCATTTACAGGAATACAATGAAAGATACGCATCCTGATAAATTTGCCAATGACGAAGCCGGAAAGCTGGAAGCAGAGGAAAAAAGCAAGTCTATCATTGAAGCCTATCACTTTCTGGTGAGCATCAACCCGGAAACACAGGAAAAATATAAGGAAGAATATACTGAAACGATTACAAAATCCAATATTCAGGATTTTTACCTTGAAAAAGCAGTTTTGAAAGTTCAGCACCTGAATGGAAACATGTATGAATACCTTGGAGTTCCGAAAAATACATATATTAAAATGGTGAATTCCGATTCTCCAAGCCGTTTTGCAAGAAGACATATCTACGGTAGTTTTATCTACAGAAAGGCTGGCGAAGCTATGGCAGATTAATTTTCTGTATAACAATAAATAAGCGAAGGCTTTCAGTTCATTCTGGAAGCCTTTTTTTATGATTAAAGAAATTAAACGATCATCTTTTTGAAATGTATACTTTCAGGATTTTTTTGACGCAAAGGATTAATTATTATACTTCATAAGAAGGATGCAAAGAAGGAATCAATCAAAGATTGATTTGATTAAGGAAACGTAAAGCGCATCAGAAATCTAATGCGCTTTAATTAATTGAGATCCGGACTCCCGAAAAGATACTTTCAGTTTTATAGTGTGACCACTATTTTACCTACTACCCTTTTTGTTTCCATTTCCAGATGGGCTTTAGCCATTTCCTCAAAAGAAAAAGTTCGATGGATATGAGGAATCAGGGATTTATTCTCAAGTAAGCCAGCAATGGACTGAATCGTTTCTTTTTTGGAAGCCACCATCATGAATTCAAGATTAATACCCTGTTTTTCCGTTTTATCCTGAGTGTTTTGAGGAATTTCAGGCGAAGGTAAGGTTACAATAATTCCTCCGGGCCGCACTGCATCAATTGATTTCAGCAATGTTTCTCCCTGGATGGTATCTATAGCAATATCGATGTCTCTAACCATATTGAGGCTGTCTTTTTGGGTATAATCAATATGCTCATCCGCACCCATTGACAGAACAAATTCCTTATTATTTGCGGAGGAAGTTCCTATCACATAAGCTCCAAAATATTTAGCGATCTGTACTGCAAAATGGCCAACTCCTCCTGACGCAGCATGGATCAGAACCCTGTCGTTTTTCTTAATTTTAGCAACATCCACCAAGGCCTGGTAAGCTGTTACCGCTGCTAAAGTAGCTGCTGCAGCCTCTTCAAATGTATGATTGTCAGGAATTAGGGCCAAATGACTTTCAGGAGCAGCCACATACTCTGCATAGGCTTTTCCATTTCCGAAAAAGTTTACCATTCCGAAAACTCTGTCCCCAATTTTAAAATCGGTTATATTATCTCCTATCTCACTCACTTCACCTGCAATATCCCAACCTAAAACCACCGGTCTTATATCACCATATATCCAATTGAGAACACCATCATATGCTCTGGCATTTACATCAACCGGGTTGATTCCTATTGCTTTTACTTTTACTAATACTTCGTTACTTTTTATTTGGGGTTTTTCAGTATCAGCCAGCTGAAGCTTATCAACACCTCCGGCTTCATTTAAAATAATTGTTTTCATTATATTTTTACTTTAAGGTCAAAACAAAAGTAAATTAATGCTATATTACAGGCAAGTATGCACTTTTTTGTACTCTACAAACCAAAAGTATACTATTGCTGATTATCAATATATTAATTTTAATAAAAATCATGAAAAAATATTTAATCGACGAGCCTTCCTGTCCTGTAGACTATGCATTTAGAAGAATTGGCGGAAAATATAAAGGAAGAATCTTATGGTATCTGCATGTAAAAGCTATTATGCGTTACGGCGAATTGCGGAAGACGCTCTCCGATATTACCCCGAAAATGCTTACCCAGACTTTACGTGAACTGGAAGATGACAGCCTTATCAACAGGAAAGTATATCACGAAGTTCCGCCAAAAGTAGAATATTCTTTAACAGAAGTTGGCCAGCAGCTCATCCCTTTCATTGACTATTTAAGAATCTGGGGAAATGAGCAAATAGAAAAACACAAAGCTAAACAGATAATTTAATATAAGGTAATTGTCCTAAAATTAAAAAGCGCCTCAGAAATCTGAGGCGCTTTTCGGTTAATTAAGGCTAATATCTTAGTCTATGTGTTTAGGAGTATATCCGTCTTCACTTAGTTCTTTGTGTACATAGTCAGCTTTCATTTCAGCTTCGTAGTCTACTTTTTCATGTTTACCCATTCTTCTGAGAATTGAATCAAATAATGAATATACTACCGGTACAATGATCAGCGTCAGGAATAATGATGATGTCAAACCACCGATAATAACCCAGGCTAATCCGTTGTTCATCTCTGCTCCTGCTCCTTTTGCAATCGCAATCGGGATCATCCCGAAGATCATCGCAATCGTTGTCATCAGGATCGGACGAAGACGTGCATGGTTCGCCTGAATCAGTGCATCATGCGTATTCGCACCTGCTGCTTTTCTCATATTCGCAAAGTCGACAATCATAATCGCGTTCTTCGCTACCAAACCAATCAACATGATCATCCCCAGCATCGTAAAGATGTTTAATGAATTTCCGGTGATGGCAAGAATAACCATTACCCCGATCAATGCCAGCGGAATGGAGAATAATACCACGAACGGATATACAAATGAATCATATAATGAAACCATTACCAGGTATACCAATACGATAGCCGCCATCAATGCAATTCCTAGGGTACCGAAACCTTCGGTCTGGTTTTCCATATCACCACTCCAGATATAGCTTACGCCTGCAGGTTTGGTTTTTTCGTTATCCATAAACTGAGCGGCCCATTCGTTGGCCACATCTCCTACAGGACGACCTACTACTTTAGATTTTACCTTTACAGAAGGCGATTTATCCCTACGTTCCAATAAACTCGGTCCTGAACCCATTTTTACGTCAGCAAACTGACTCAATCTGATCTGCTCTCCCTGAGGGTTTGTAAACATCAGGTTTCTTACATCATCAATGGATTGTCTGTTGGCATCGCCAAAACGGATGTTGATGTCATATTCATATTCTCCGGCTCTGAATTTTCCGTCTGTATTTCCACTGAATGCAGTCTGCATCGTTTGTCCTACGCTGGAAAGATTTAAGCCTAAAGATGACATTTTATCTCTGTCGATATTCACCTGGACTTCCGGATTTCCAGAGTCAGTTGATAATTCTGCATCTACAGAACCAGGAACTTTTTTAAGCAATTCCAGAATTCTGTTCGCTTCCTTATTGGCTGTTTCGTTATCCTGAGCCGTTACCACCATTTCAATAGGTGCATTATCTGCTCCCATTAATCCGATCGGTGCCGTTTTAAATTCAACTCCTGTGAATTTTTCTTCCAGCGCTCTCTTGATTTTTGCAGACTTGATATCTGTGCTTTCATTACGCTCAGATTTATCTACCAGAATCACCTGAATTTCTGACTGATACAAGGTAGCCTGCGCTCCACCAAATCCTGATGACTGCTGACCAACTGTGGTGATCATATCTACAACATCTTTATCATTTCTAAGGTACCTTTCAACCGCTAACGTAATCTGATTGGTTTTTTCTACGGAAGCATCTTTTGGTAATTCCATCTGAACAAGGAACTGTCCTCTGTCCATTTTAGGGAAAAATTCACCCCCGATAAATCCGAATGCTACCAACATGAATGAAGAAATCAAGATAATGAACGTTACGATCACGGTCATGATTCTTCTTAATGAAGATTTCAGCACCCACTCCAAAATTCCTGTGATCCAGTGCGTGAATTTTTCCAATTGCTTTTCAAACCAAAGGATAAATTTCTCAAAAGGATTTTTACCCGTTAAATGTACCAACTTACCATATCTTGAAGATAACCAAGGAATGATAGTGAATGAAGCTAATAATGAGAATAATGTTGCAATAACCACGGTGACACAGAACTGCGCCAGGATATCAGATACCAGCCCCGAACTCATCGCGATTGGCAAGAATACCACTACAATTACCAGGGTAATAGCCGTTACGGTAAATCCAATTTCTGAAGCACCATCATACGCTGCACGGATTCTGCTTTTACCCATCTCCATGTGACGGTAAACGTTCTCCAAAACTACAATCGCATCATCCACAAGAATACCAACCACCAATGAAAGTCCTAGTAAACTCATCAGGTTTAAGGTATATCCCATCAGATACATCCCGATTACCGTTGCAATCAATGACATCGGGATAGAAACCATTACAATGAATGCATTTCTGATGTTATGAAGGAACAATAACATTACTACTGCTACCAGGATAATTGCTAGGAATAAATCGAAAATTACGTGGTCTGCAGCTTCAAGTGTAAAGTCTGTGGTATCATCTACAATATTGATTTTAATTGCCTGGGTTTTATAGTTGTTCTGAACATCAGCAATTGTTTTCTGAATAGCTTCTGAAACGGAGACCGCATTGGCATCAGACTGTTTTTTAACCTGAAGTAAAATCGTTGAATTCTGATTGTATCTTGCCACTTTCTCCACATCTTTTTGGGTATCGAAAACGGTTGCAATATCAGACAAACGAACCTGAGCTCCATCTTTATTGGAAACCACAAGGTTATTCATCTCATCTACACTTTTATACTTCCCGGAAAGTCTGATCGTAGATCTTGACGTTCTGGTCTTCAAAGCTCCCGTCGGGAAATCCAGGTTGGATGAAAGAATGGCCTGCTGGACATCTGCAATGGCAATACCATAACCCTGCATTTTCTTTTCATCTAAATTGACCTGAATCTCTCTTTCCTGGCCTCCTACAAGATCAACCTGAGCCACACCATTTACACGGGAAAAAATAGGCTCTATTTTTTTATCTAAAAGGTCATAAAGATCTTTATTATTAAGCTTGTCACTGGAAATACTCAAAGTCATGATCGGAAGATCATCCAGTGAGAATTTTTGCAAAGAAGGTGGATCTGCATCGTCCGGAAGGTCTGCCAGAATAGCATTTACCTTTCTCTGTGCATCATTCAAAGCATAGTTTACATCGGCACCGGTATTCAGCTGAACCATAATAACCGATAAACTTTCGTAAGATGAAGATTCAACTTTTTTTACGTTTTCCAGGGAACCCACAGCATCTTCAATTTTTCGGGTTACCGAAGTTTCCACCTCAGCAGGCGAAGCTCCCGGATATACCGTAGAAATGGTTACCATATTGGTTTCAAACTTTGGAATCAACTCGTACCCCATCATGGAGTAACTTAATAAACCACCCAGTGTAAGTATCGTAAACAATACGATAACAAGGGACGGCCTTTTAATGGATATTTCTGCTAACTTCATCTTCTGTTACTTTACGATATTGATTTTTGAACCGTTATCAAGGTTGATTTGTCCGCTGGTAACTACCTGTTCACCACCATTCAGTCCGCTTAAGATCTGAACTTTGTCACCGTATACTTTTCCGGTTTGTACTTTGATCAGTTTAGCCGTTCCGTTGCTTACGATAAATAATTGTCCTGAACTTACTCCGTTCACAAAAGCTTCTGCAGGAACGGTCAGCATATTCTGGGTTTCAGCACCATGATTGGTTTTGAACAAAGCTGTTGCATACATACCCGCTTTCAGATTTCCTCTGTTCTGAACTTCAATTTCAACAGGGAAATTTAAAGAAGCATCACTTTTAGGAGCAATGAAGGTAATTCTTCCGCTGAAAGATTCTCCAGGTAAAACATTTACATTAATTGGAACTTCCTGGCCCAACTGAATTCTTCCAACCTGGCTTTCATCCACCAATACAGAAAGTTTCAAGCTGTTGATATTAACGATTTCAAACATGGAAGTTCCCACGGAAACCACTGTTCCCGGCTCTACCATCTTTTTATTGATTGTTCCGCTGATCCCTGCACGAATGCTGGTATCATTTACTCTTACTCCCTGAGCTCTTACGGCTGCCTGTGCATTTTTCAGCTGCAGTCTTGAGTTATCAACCTGCTGTTTGGTAACACCTCCGGTTTTGAAAGCATTTTCGTAACGTTGGTTATCAATAATCGCATTTTGCAAATTATTTTGAGCCTGAGAAACATCCACTTCGATTGCGTCTTTTTTGATCACAGCCAAAGTCTGTCCTGCAGAAACTCTTGATCCTTCTTTTACCAAAACGCTTACAATACGTCCGGCGATTTCGGAAGACTGATTCATTTCCTGCTTTGGAATGAAAGTTCCGTTGGCAGTATAGTCTGTGTCAATATTTTCTCTTGCAACAGTGACAACATTTACGTTGATTTTATCCACCTGTTTAGCAACTTCTTTTACTTCTGTTTCCTGTTTCTTCTTATTATCAGCGATTTTATATGCGGCTAAACCTATAAGTACTGCTGCGACGATGATATATATTAAGGTTTTTTTCATAGTTTATTACGGGTTTTGTAGTGTGTTTAATTCTCCTTTAGCCTTGATTAATTTTATTTCCGCCTGTTTGTAATCTAATAAAGCATTTGCATAGTTCTGTTTCGCCTGGGTAAGAGCATTTTCAGCATCTAAAACCTCTGTAAGCGTTGCCAGACCATACTGATAGTTGGCCTGAGTATTTTTCTGAACTCTCTCTGCCAATCCTACATTATCTTTCATACTCTCGATATTGATTAATGCATTTTCCATATTGGTAATTGCATTTTTATAATCTAAACTTAAGCTCAGCTGGGTATTTTGGATATCTAAATCTAAATCCTGGATATCAATTTCTGCCTGATTGATTTTAGCTTTGGTAGCTCCCCCGGTGAAAATTGGAATGTTCACATTCAAACCTATCGCTGAATAATCGCTCCAAAGAACTCCGTTGTTAATCCCATTGGTAAGAGGAAATTTTCTACCTTGTCCTCCCCAGCCGTAATTGGCAACCAGATTCACTGTCGGGTATAAATAAGCTTCCGTAGCTTTTTTGTTAAACTGCAGAAGTTCTCTGTTTTTGTTTAAGACTTTGATTTCTGTACGGTCGTCCAGGTTTACATTGCTTGCTATCAATTCAGGTCTTGGCTCGATTGTTTTCTCTTCAAGCTCGATATCCGTAGAAATTGGAATTCCCATATAAAACTTCAAAGCATTTTTTGAAAGTTCAACGGAATTGATTAGCTGCTGCTTATTTGAACCGATATTTGTCAACTGAACATTGGTACGATCTAAATCGATGGCTTTTGCCAAACCATTATCAACCAGGCTCTTGATTACATTTCTCGTTTTTTCCGTATTGGCGTAGCTGGCTTCAACCGTTTTAAGATTCTCTTCCTGAACAAAAACCTGATAATAAGCTGTTGCTACATTTTCAATAATTTGTTCGTTCGTTAACTGAGCATTTAAAACATAGAATTCTCTGGTAGATTTTGCCGCTTTAAGACCGGTAAAAACTCTTTGATCAAATACAGCCTGCTGAAGCTGTACAGAAGCCGTTGAGCTCCATGGCTGTCCCAGCTGTGCTCTGATTCTCTCCCCGCCAAATTCAAGCAAAGATTCCTGAATAACCGGATTGTAAGTTAGCCCTGCAGTAGCACTTATCTGCGGTAAAGCTCCAGCTCTGGCCTCGTCAATTTTATATTCAGCTTTTTTGATCTGTAATGCCGCTTTTTTGGCTTCTGCCTTATTTTGCAGTGCCTGCTTGATGGCTTCCTGTAAAGAAACCTGCTGCTGGGCAGATACGGATGAAAAGCCGAAAATCATAAATGCTGCAGCTATCCCAATTTTTAGCTTTTTAGCAGTTATACGTTTTCTTTTCATAATTTTATACTTCGTTTATTTTTTTAATGTAATTTTTCTCGTCAATGTTTTTATTTCTAAAGGACGAATCATTTCTTAAAATACTTTAACATTTTTTTAATTTTTGAAAAGCATGTTGATAATGATCTCTTTTCTTTCGGAAATGATTTTATCATATTCTTCATCGCTAATCATCAGATTCTCCATAAATAAAGGTCTTATAGCACTTGGAAATACAAGTAATGAAACCATATTCAGAATAAACTGAACGGGAGCCATTTTTTCAATATTTCCCAGTTCCATCTCTTTTTCGATGTCTTTATAAAGAGTTTCCAGTACATCTTCTTCTATCTCTCTCTGATGGCAGTTCCCTTTATTAATCTGTGAAACAATATAAGTTTCCAGATATGGATATTGAAGACTGGTGGCAAGGCTTCCTTCTATAAACTTGCTGATCTTCACTTTAAAAGGAAGATCTGCATTTTGAATAATCTTTGATTTTTCCTGTTCCACCCGTTGGGCTTCATCAAAAATGATCTGAATCAGATTATCTCTAGAACGGAAATAATAATTAATCAGTGTTCTGTTCACTCCGGCTGCATCTGCAATCTCCTGGGTAGTAGCATCAAACTTCCCTTTCACAAAGAATAAATTCTTCGCTGTCTCTTTTATTAATTCCTGTGTTTGGTCTTTTTTTGCTTGATTTGACATTATTGTTAAACAATTTTGTGCAAATGTAAATCAAATTTTATTTTTGACAAAATTGTTAAACAAAATAATTAAACAAATTTGTCATGATTTACATCATGTTTTGAGAATAAGCGTAAATCAATATAAGGTCATGATTCGGAAAGAAATGCCTAACAATTTTGTTTATGGCAAAGGCAAAACAAATAAGTTTTGGAGAAGTATAATAAGAAAAAGGGCATTCATTGAGCAAAGGAATACACTAACTTGTCTGTGGGAAACAACTAAAATCAGGGTGGAAGAACTTATAGTTGTAGCTTCTGGCAAAGAACAAGATACCAAAACAAAACGGGCAGAAAATTCTGCCCGTTTTTTATTTTACAATAATTTTATTTTATCTTCTGAAATATCGACGATCTTATCTTTATACAGTCCGCCGAGTGCTTTTTTAAAGTTTTTTTTACTCATCTGAAGCTCATCTTTGATCTCTTCAGGAGAAGACTTGTCTGACAGATAGAGAAGTCCGTAGTTTTCTTCCAGTTTGTCAAGAATCTTTTGCTTGAATTCATCTATATTTTCGAAACCTTCCGGCTGTAGGGAAACATCAATTTTACCGTCTTCACGGATAGCTTTGATATAACCGCTTTCTTCCGATAAAGGATACAGCTTTTTGAATACATCTGATGCATAAACAAGTCCAATATATTTTTTATTGATCACCACATTCCAGCCCAGCTCACTTTCATTCATCATCAACAGGTCTACCTTATCTCCTTTTTGGAAAGGAAGGTCCTGGTACTGTGGATTTCTTTTGAATTTTGTAGTTCCGGTAATCAGATCAAGGTCTTCATCCACATATAAATAAACCAGGTATCTTTTTCCTTCAATAATTTTGGATTTCTGCTGTTTGTAAGGAATAAAAAGGTCTTTTATAATCCCCCAATCCATAAAGGCTCCACTCGGAAGGCTCTGTACACAGCTCATTACCGCATACTCTCCTACTTCAGCCAATGGAATTTCAGTGGTTGCCTTTAATTTTCCGTCGTCCTGATAGACAAAAACTTCAACCTCATCATCAATTTCCTTATCATCGCTGGTGAAAACTTTGGGCAAAAAAGCTTTTTCGCCTGATTCATCCGTTAAGATCCATCCTGAGTAGTTTTTATCTGAAATTTTTAAAGTCTGGGTTTTTCCGAGTTGCATTGAATAATAGAATTAGCCACAAAGGTACGGAAAATTGAAGATTTCAAACTATGTATCCTGTTTTCCTGTTTTATCCTGCTATCGAAATACAATTTTCAGTCCACAAAAAAAGAGAAGCAAATGCTTCTCTTTAATTTTAAATATTTGAATTTTAAATCTTTCAATCAAAAATTACATATGAATTGGTCTCTTCCCTGTTGCATCCAATGCCGCTTCTTTAATAGCTTCTGCATAGGTTGGGTGGGCGTGAGAGCTTCTTGCAATATCTTCAGCACTTGCACGGAATTCCATAGCAATTACTCCTTCTGCGATAAGGTCGGCAGCTCTGGCTCCGATGATATGCATTCCTAAAACTTCGTCAGTTTTTTCGTCTGCAATAATCTTTACAAGACCATCAACATCACCACTTGCACGGCTTCTACCTAACGCTCTCATTGGGAAAGAACCTACTTTGTAAGCTACTCCTTCTTCTTTCAGCTGTTCTTCAGTTTTACCAACTCCGGCAACTTCAGGCCATGTGTATACAACACCAGGAATAAGGTTATAGTTGATGTGAGGTTTCTGACCTGCAAGGATTTCAGCTACCAAAACTCCTTCTTCTTCCGCTTTGTGAGCAAGCATTGCTCCTTTGATCACGTCACCGATCGCATAGATGTTGGCAACGTTAGTCTGTAAGTGGTCGTTTGTTTTTACTCTTCCTCTTTCATCAAGTTCCACACCTGCTTTTTCAAGAGCAAGACCGTCTGTATAAGGTCTTCTACCCACAGATACCAAACAGTAATCTCCTTCTACGGTTACTTCTTCTCCTTTTTTATCTTTAGCTGTGATCTTTACAGTATCTCCGTTTCTTTCAACAGCAGAAACAGCCGTAGAAAGCATAAACTTCATTCCCTGTTTCTTAAGAACTTTAGTCAGTTCCTTGCTTAGAGCTCCATCCATTCCCGGAATGATCTTATCCATGAATTCCACAACAGTTACCTGAGCGCCTAATCTTAAGTATACAGAACCTAATTCAAGACCGATAACTCCTCCACCGATTACTACCAGGTGCTTAGGAATTTCTTTAAGGTTTAATGCTTCTGTAGAGGTAATCACTCTTTCTTTATCCAGAGTAATGAAAGGTAAAGAAGACGGCTTGGAACCGGTTGCAATGATGGTATATTTGGATTCGATGGTTTCAGAAGAACCGTCGTTTTTCGTTACTTTGATCTGAGTAGCAGATTCGAAACTTCCCAATCCTTCAAAAACGGTGATTTTGTTTTTGCTCATCAGGTAGTTGATTCCATCTGTATTCTGTTTCACCACTTCGTTCTTACGCTCGATCATTCTTGCGATATCAGCCTGCGGCTCATTGATAATGATTCCGTGGCCTGCGAAGTTGTGCTTCGCGTTCTCGAAATGTTCAGAGCTGTCTAAAAGCGCTTTTGACGGAATACATCCAACGTTAAGACAAGTTCCGCCTAAAGTTGAATATTTTTCAATAATTGCTGTTTTGAAACCTAACTGTGCCGCACGGATAGCAGCTACATAACCTCCAGGACCGGAACCTATTACGGTAACATCGAATTGACTCATGTTATTGTATGAATTTGTTTATTATTATCTTTCTTAATTCTCACAAATTTACATATAAATTACCAAGCACCAAAGTGAGTTTTATCAATTTTAAGATTGACAATTCAGATGGTTGATTTGCGGAACTTCTATTTCAATAATTTTATATTTTCTTCATTTCCTTCTTTCAGATAGATTGCTGTAAAAACAAGAGGTTTTTCTGCTGATGCATTATCAAAGTGAAGGATCTTTACATTTTTAGGTTCATAGAAAGCGTCTCCTTCATGAAGAATTATTTTTGGCTGACCTTCTATCTGAAAAACCGCTTCTCCGGATTTTATTATGCCCACTACGGGACAGGGATGCAGGTGCTTTGGAACTTCCAATCCCGGCACTAGCGTTATTTCCTGAATTTCCGTAGTCTTAACTTTCTGGTTAATGGCAGTTTTCAATAATTCTTTTCTGGAGATGGTCTTCTGCTGAGCCAGCATTACAACAGAATTCAGTATCAAAATAACAATTATAAATGGCTTTATGAAATTTCCCATTTTATTTATTCTTAAATTATATGCTAACTCTTTCAAGACTTATGAATCAATCCACATTCAGTTTTCCTTGGCCAAAAGTTCCGGCACTTTCAAAAAACGAACCTCCATACACGTACCATTCAAGATTTTCCAAATAGTCAACTGCATTTTCAGGGGTTATTTGTGTGCGGTCTTTTTTCGAAACAATTCCTTTGTACCATCTTCCTGATTTAGAATAATGTTCAAATTCAACAAAATAATGAATCCATATTCTTTGACAAAGTTTGCACTGCTGAATTGTTACTTCTGCATATCTTCCGTTGGTATGGTCTATACCTAATTCAGAACTTCTGTATTCAGTATAGTCCGAAGTCGGTTTTTCACAAGCACATCCAATTTTGGGAATTTTAATCATTGATGAATATTGATTTTAAATAAAATTAATGAAGGTCAAATGTAAAAAAATATGGATCTATAACGCAAATTCAGCAATTATTTTTTCATCAGATCCAACAACACCTTCTCATATTTATCCAGAATAATATCCTTCGAAAATCTTGACCTTATGGAGTTTTTTATTCCATCACGATTATAATTTCCCTGCAGAACTTTCATTATTTTTTGGGAGAAATCTTCGTAATTTTCAATATTTGAAACTTCTCCGTTCACCTGGTGCTGGATGATCTCATTAATGCCTCCCGGACAGTTATTGGCCAAAGAATAAGTTCCGCAGGCACCTGCCTCCAAAAGAACATTCGGGAAACCTTCGTACCTAGAAGAGAGAATGAAGAGATCTGCATATTTTAGATACTGGTAAGGATTATCCTGTCTGCCATGGAAAATAACATTTTTCAGTCCCAGAAAATCTTTCATCTGAAGCAGTACATCCTTATCTTTACCGTCGCCCAGGATATGAAGCATAATATTTTCGTTTTTAAGTCTTGAAAATACTTTTAGCAAATTGTCAAAACCTTTCCTCGCCGATAGATTTCCTATGGCCACTACGTTTTTATAATTGTATTTAAAACTATCCGGCTTGACAGAAACGCCCAATTTTTCATTGATAAAGTCAAAATCGACAGGGTTGTTTATTTTTACAATTTTCTTTTTCTTAATATTAAAATTATCAACAAGATCATGCATCATGTCATCACTTTGGGCAATGATCCTCTGATAATTATTGTAAAAGTTGTAGAAGAATTTGATTTCTTTCCGCGTTACATGCTGTGTTACCACATTCGTTTCCCTGGCAATAAATTTCGTCCTTGGGAAGAGTTTAATGAATAAGGCCAGATAAGCATTTACTTCGCCAAAACCTGAAAAGACAATATCTGGTTTTCTGCGGTAAATTTCGCCTAAAATAGGCTTTAGGGAATGCCTGATCCTTTCGGTGTTGATGTCAATGATTTCAACATCTTTTTTCAGAAAATTAAGATATCCGCCCTGTTTGCGAAGCAAAAGGATTTTGGGTTCAAACCGGTCTCTGGAAAGATGATTGGCGATAGTGGTAACAATTCTTTCTGCACCACCGGTTTCCAGATCCGGCAGAATAAATATGACAGATATTTTTTTCATCAGTTAAAGTTAGTAAAAAGTTTTATTAAGTTTCAAATATTGATATCCGGAACATTTCATTAAAAGTTAATAAACACAAGTTATTATCTAAAAAAAGCCCTTCCAAAGAAGAGCTTAGATATTAAATATATTGGATTTCTTAATTTGCTACATCGCTGATAAATTTTATCCTCAACATTCTTACTTCTTCATCAGAAAGTTCATCTCCGAACTCATCGAGAAGCACTTTCATGCTGTCGCTTTCAGATTCAGTCATGAATTCCATGAAGCCGTCTACGATATCTTCATCAAAATTATCTTCAATATAATAGTCAATATTCAGTTTTGTCCCCTGATAGACAATACTTTCCATTTCTTTTAAAAGTTCATTCATGGAAAGATTCTTCGCCCTTGCAATATCTTCAAGGTCAATTTTTTTATCGGTACTCTGGATAATAAAAACTTTATGGCTGGATTTATTGGCCACCTGTTTCAGTACCATATCCTGGGTACGTTCGATATTATTTTCTTCTACGTAAGCTTTAATAAAGTCTGCGAATTCTTTACCATATTTTTTGGCCTTTCCTTCTCCTACCCCGTAAATCTTGGCAATTTCTTCCAACGAAATAGGATACTGAACGGTCATATCCTCCAGACTTGGATCCATGAAAACCGTGTAAGGTGGAATTCCATGTTTTTTGGCTACTTTTTTTCTAAGATCTTTTAACTGGCTGAAGAGATTCTGATCCAGACCTGTACTGGCCTGCATTTGTACCTGTTCACTCTCTGCCTTGGTTTGGGAAAGATCAAACTCTCTGTCTTCCGCAATCAAGAATGGTTCTTTAGATTGTTTTTCTAAGAAGTTTCTTGCCTTATCAGACATTTTCAAAACACCGTAGGTTTCAATATCTTTCTGCAGAAATCCCTGAACCGTTGCCTGTCTCAAAATAGTTTTCCAGTAGTTATCTTTTTCGTCCTTTCCGAAACCGAAATGAGAAGTCTGTTCTAATTTATATGATTTTGTAACTGCATTTTCTTTTCCAACAATTACTGAGATCAGATCCTTAGACTTGAACTTTTCACCAGTATCTTTAATAAGTGTCAGAACTTTTTTAAGGTCCGATGTTGCTTCTTTTAATTTTGGAGGGTTAGAGGAATTGTCACACATATTGGCTCCATCCCCTTTCACCGGATCAAAATTTTCTCCGAAATAATAGAGAATATACTGCCTTCTGCTCATTGAAGTTTCAGCGTAGCCCACCACTTCATTTAAAAGCTGTAACCCGATTTCTCTTTCGGAAACTGGTTTTTGTGCAAGGAATTTTTCCAGTTTCTCAATATCCTTAGGATCATAAAATGCAAGGCAATGACCTTCGCCACCGTCTCTTCCTGCTCTTCCTGTTTCCTGATAATAGCTTTCCAAAGATTTAGGAAAATCATAATGGATTACAAAACGTACATCCGGCTTGTCGATTCCCATTCCGAAGGCTATGGTAGCGACAATAACATCTACTTCCTCCATCAGAAATTTATCCTGATTAGCCACTCTCACTTTCTGGTCAAGACCGGCGTGGTACGGAAGCGCATTGATCCCGTTTACCTGCAGCAGCTGGGCAAACTCTTCCACTTTCCTTCTGCTTAAACAGTAAACAATCCCCGACTTTCCTTTATGCTGATTGATAAATCGTACGATTTCTTTGTCTACATTGACTTTCGGCCGCACTTCGTAATAAAGGTTCGGACGGTTGAAACTTTCTTTAAAAACTAACGCATCGCTCATTCCTAAAGTTTTCTGGATGTCATCCTGAACTTTTGGTGTTGCAGTAGCTGTCAAAGCGATCACCGGAACCTCAGCAATCCTGTCAATAATCGATTTCAGGTTCCTGTATTCCGGCCGGAAATCATGGCCCCATTCTGAAATACAGTGTGCTTCATCAATAGCTACAAAAGAAATCTTAACTTCTTTAAGGAAATCCAGATAATCGTCTTTGATCAACGATTCCGGAGCTACATACAAAAGCTTGGTTTTGCCACTCCTGATGTCATCAAAAACCTGTTTTGTCTGTGTCTTATTTAATGATGAATTTAAAACGTGCGCTACCCCGTCATCAGATGAAAGGCCGTTTACCGCATCTACCTGATTCTTCATTAACGCTATTAAGGGCGAAACTACTATTGCCGTACCTTCTGAAATAAGTGCCGGAAGCTGGTAACATAATGATTTACCTCCTCCTGTCGGCATTAAGACAAATATATCCTTCCCACTAAGTAGGTTTTCTATAATTTGTTCCTGCTGGCCTTTAAATGTAGAAAACCCGAAATACTTTTTCAATTCGCCTGATAAATTGGCTTTTTTTGCGTTCATCTAATTTTCTATTGCTAAATTTGCATCCAACCCAAAGTTATAAAAATTCTGCTTAAAATAAAAGCGAACGAATTTATAAAAAATAAAACTTATATTAAATATTCTTTTTTAAATATAACGTTTTTTAATGGATTTTTTGTATACCTTAAAATTATAAAATGGAAAGAGCCGACCTTATTTCAATTGCAAAGAGCACTTTAGAGATAGAAATTTCAGAACTTGAAAAATTAAAGAACAGGATAGGTGAAGATTTTGCCAGAGCAGTGGAAATTATTCATTCAGCAAAAGGAAAATTAATTGTTGTGGGAATCGGGAAATCTGCCCATGTAGGTAATAAAATTGTTGCTACTTTAAATTCTACGGGTACACCGTCGCAATTTCTTCATGCTTCTGAAGCGATCCATGGAGACCTCGGTGTAATCCAGAAGCAGGATGTGGTTTTATGCATCTCAAATTCCGGAAATTCACCTGAAATAGCTAATCTTGTTCCTTATTTAAGAGATTATTCTTCTGCCCTGATCGGGATGACAGGAAATAAAAACAGTAAACTCGCCGAATTCTCCGAAATTGTTCTGGATACTCACGTAGATGTGGAAGCCTGTCCTAATAAACTAGCCCCGACCAGCTCTACCACCATCCAGATGGCACTTGGAGATGCTATGGCTGTTGCTTTAATGGAGCTGAATGATTTCAGAGAGAACGATTTTGCTAAATTTCATCCGGGAGGAAGCTTAGGAAAGAATCTGGTTTCAAAAGTAGATCAGTTCTTGTCCCCTCAAAAGCCGCAGGTTGAGGAAAATGCACCGGTAAGGGACGTCATTATTTCAATCAGTGCATCAAGCCACGGGATTACAGTAGTGACACAGGACGAAAAAATAATTGGCGTGATCACCGACGGGGACTTGAGAAGAATGCTGATGAAAGGTGATGATATCACTAAAATTCAGGCAAAAAACATCATGTCTGCAAATCCTAAAACCATTGAAAGAGATACTCTGGCCAAGGAAGCTATGAAAATCCTGAAAGAAAATAATATCGGCCAGCTTATCGTTACAGAAAATGGAAAATATTTCGGGATCATTGATCTTCATACATTGCTTGATGAAGGAATCAATTGATTCTTTTTAAAATCATTTTATTAATCACAATAAATCAGCAGACGGTATCTACAAAATACCGTCTGCTTTTTTCTGAAAACCAAACATACAAGTATTTCCCTATAAACTTAGACAAAATCACATTCAATAATTCTAAATACTGATTATTATTTCATAATTTCGCAGACTTAAACGGCTTACCTTTTACGGGTTGGCTATTTTAGAGAGACTTAGTATATGGACGAAAAAAAAGAAATGTCCTTTTTGGGACATATTGGAGAATTAAGAGGTCACCTTGTCCGCTCAATTATTGCTATTATAATTGTTGCTGTGGCTGTAGGATTCAATATCAACTGGATCATGGACCATATCTTTTTTGGTCCGACCAGAAATGATTTTCCAACTTTCAGGGTAGTCAATCATTTTTCAAGAATGCTTTTAGGTGAAGACAGTATTCATCTTCCGAAAGATTTTCCGGTTCGTGTACAACGGCTTTATCAGCAGTTCAATGTGATGATGGCTGTTTCTGTTTTCGGAGGTCTGGTAGGAGCTTTTCCTTATATCGTATGGGAGTTATGGAGGTTTATAGGCCCTGCCCTTCATCCTAAGGAAAGAAAGAACTCTATTTTTATTATCAATGCAGTATGGATCCTGTTTATGACAGGAGTTTTATGCGGTTATTTTTTAATCCTTCCATTCGCTGTAAATTTCGGGGTTATCTTTAAGATTTCCGACATTATTATTCCATTGTATGACCTAAGTGATTATACCACATTATTTTTACAGGTAATTTTAGGTATGGGAGTTATTTTCCTGTTCCCTATCCTTATCTATTTCCTGACAAGCATAGGAATTCTGACCCCAATGTTTATGAAAACTTATCGCCGTCATGCTATTGTTCTGATCATGGTCGTTGCTGCCATTATTACGCCGGCAGATGTTTTAAGTATGCTGATGGCTGCTTTTCCACTCCTTATTCTGTATGAATTCAGTATTATCATGTGTTCCTTTACTTACAAAAAGGTTCAGAAGAACACCGGAAATTTGCCAACCGTGCAATAGCACAGATTAAATTATAAATATAAAATACTATTAAACAACTTCTTACACTAAAGGAGTTGTTTTTTTTAAATATTTTATTTTCAATAATTACTGAAAGTTCAAAAATATTTTTACCTTTGAATAAGATTTAAATAAACAAATTCTTAATCCCATGAAAAGCATTTATAACATAGTAATTTACGGCATTGCCACAGTCTGGATGATCAATGGTCTTTTCTGTAAAGTATTGAATTTAGTACCTCGTCATGAAGAGATTGTTGCAAGAATTTTAGGCAGTAATTATTCAAGAATACTAACCCTGCTGATCGGATGTTCAGAAATTCTGATGGCTATATGGATTTTAACGGGAATTAATTCCAGGTTCAATGCCATTGCACAAATTGTAATCATTGCAGCCATGAATATGCTTGAGTTTATACTAGTTCCTGATTTACTGCTTTGGGGGAGATTCAATTCATTATTTGCTTTTCTCTTTATTGTACTTATTTATTTCAATGAGTTTCATTTGAATCCAAAAAAAATAAATTATCATGTTTAACTTTTTAAAAAACCACCCGTTTGCTGTTGAAGCTTTTTTCGAAAATTCTCTTGTTCTGACCTTTGCAGTATCCAAAGAACAACTACAGCACTTGATTCCGGAGTGTCTGGAGCTTGATACCTTCAAAGATCAATGGGCTTTTGTAGCAGCAGCAATGGTTCAGACAAAAGACTTACGCCCAAAAGGATTTCCAAAGTGTATGGGAAATGATTTTTTCCTGATCGGCTACCGGGTATTCGTAAGATATAGAAACAATACCGGAAAAAAATTGCGTGGATTGTATATTCTTAAATCTGAAACGGATAAAAGGAAGATGGAATTTATGGGGAATTTATTCACACATTATAATTATTCAACCACAGACATTCGGCAGACAGAAAAAGAAAACATAAAAGAGATACAATCTGTTAAATCAAAGTTTAAGGTCAGTATCTGCAAAACAGAGGAAAATATTCCCTTACCCGCAGATTCTCCCTTTGCAGACTGGAAGGAAGCAAGAAGGTTTGCAGGACCATTACCTTTTACTTTTACCTACAATAAAGAAACTCAGGAAGTTCTTATTATAGAAGGCGTAAGACAAAACTGGATTCCTGCACCGGTGAAGATCCTCGATTATAATTTCGGATTTTTAGGTACGCTGAAACTGGAAAATCCCATTTTAGCCAATGCTTTTATCATTAAAAACATTCCATACTACTGGAAAAAAGGAAAAATTGAACCATGGAAACAAAAAGAAGAAAATTTCAAGGCGTTTTAAATATTTTAAGTTTTAACCGCCATTTTTATATCATAGGAATAGGGATTTTAGCTTTAATTATGATCAGTCATCAAATATCTGAGTGGTCAGATTACTTATATTGGCTTATCATAGCTGCATTTCTTTATGGACTTATCATGCCGTTAATCGTATCAGCTTATGTTTATGATTTTTCGGGATATTATAATTTTCAATGGCTAAAAAACTGTTCAGTTGACGAATCAAAAGTACGACAGATCTTAAATATTAATGCCGGCTTTGATGAAACGAGCTACATTATTAAAGACAACTTTCCACAGGCGGATTTAAAAGTGTTTGATTTTTATGATGCGAAACGACATACGGAACCCGCTATAGTAAGGGCCCGGAAAGTGAGTTTTGTATATCCTGATACTCAACAGATGCAGTCAAATTCTATTCCTTTGCCTGATCAATCGGCTGATATTATTTTTCTGCTTTCTGCTGTACACGAAATAAGATCACACGAGGAAAAAATTCTGTTTCTGAAAGAGTGTCACCGCTTATGCAAAACCGATGGGAAAATAATTATGGTAGAACATCTGAGAGATCTTCCTAATTTTTTAGCTTTTTCAGTTGGCTTTACCCATTTTTTCTCAAAAGCTGTATGGAAAAATGCCTTCAGCAGTGCAGGTTTTGTATCATTCAGAGAGGTAAAATTCACCCCATTTATGTCAATTTTTATCTGTACCCCTTAGTCATCTATTTAATATGGAACTTCATTTACAAATAACCGGAATGCTTCTTATTGTTTTAGCATTTGTACATATTATTTTTCCTAAACATTTTAACTGGGAAAAAGAACTCCAGTCGTTGAGCCTGATGAACCGGCAAATGATGTGGGTTCATACTTTATTTATTACCTTAACGATATTTCTTATGGGTTTACTCTGCATCACCTCTCCACACGAGTTAACAGATACAGGCCTGGGTAAAAAAATAACCTTTGGATTAGCCGTCTTTTGGACCGTCCGATTATTCATTCAGTTTTTTGGATATTCCTCAGAATTATGGAAAGGAAAAACTTTTGAAACGGTTATCCATATTATTTTTTCCCTATTCTGGACATACATAAGTGTTTTGTTCTGGATAATCTGTTTCAAGAAGTAGAATAAATTATTTTGTGTTTAAAATCTAAATTATTGCCATTAATTTTTCTATTTTTGATAGAATTTAATTTGATTTTAAATGAAAAAGCTGACGTATACACTTTTATTTGCTTCGGGACTTGTTTTTGGGCAATTCTTTGAAAAAGATAAGGTTTTCACAAAACAAGATACACTGAAAGGTTCTGATACCCAGTTCAGGAATTTCTGGGATGTCAAAAAATATGATCTTTCTGTAGAGCCGGATTTTGCACAGAAAAGTATTAAGGGATATAATAAAATCAGCTTTGAGATCACCAAAGACATTACCGACCCTGTTTTCCAGATCGATTTGCAGAAGCCGATGAAGGCAGATAAAGTGGAAGGTAATTTCCCGATTGCCAACTATAAGCAGGATGGAGATTTTATTTTCATCACAGCCAAAAAGAAATTCAAAAAGGGTGAAAAATATACGATTGATGTAACCTATTCCGGAAAACCAACGATTGCAAAAAATGCACCCTGGGACGGAGGCTGGGTCTTCGCTAAAGACGAGAAAGGAAATCCGTGGATGAGTGTAGCCGATGAAGGAATCGGAGCTTCCATATGGCTTCCGACAAAAGATATCTGGAGTGATGAACCGGAAAATGGTATTGTTATGAAGATCATTACTCCCAATGATCTTGTAGGTGTAGGAAACGGAAGACTGACCAGTAAAAAAACGGAAGGTAACAAAACAGCTTATACCTGGGAAGTAAAGAATCCGATCAATGCTTATTCTATCATTCCGAATATTGGCAAATATGTCAATTTTAAAGATACATTTAATGGAGAGAAAGGAAAGCTCGACCTGGATTACTGGGTACTGGATTACAATCTTGAAAAAGCAAAAAAACAGTTCCAGCAGGTAAAACCAATGCTTTCTGCATTTGAATACTGGTTCGGGCCGTATCCTTTTTATGAAGATTCTTACAAGCTGGTTGATTCTCCCTATCTGGGTATGGAGCACCAGAGCAATGTAGCTTATGGGAATGATTACCAAAACGGTTACAGAGGCAGGGACCTTTCCGGAACAGGCGTAGGTCTTAAATGGGATTATATCATCATTCATGAAAGCGGCCACGAATGGTTTGCCAATAATATTACGGCAAAAGATCAGGCGGATATGTGGATCCATGAAAGTTTCACCATGTATTCAGAGGTTCTTTTCGTGGAAAAATATATGGATAAAAAATCGGCGGACATATATGCTGTAGGCATCCGTAACAATATCGATAATGATATTCCGATTATTGGAAAGTATGGCGTGAGAAATGAAGGCAGCGGTGATATGTATCCGAAAGGGGCCAATATGCTTCATACCATACGGCAGATGATCAATAATGATGAAAAATTCAGACAGATCCTGAGAGGCCTGGGTAAAGATTTCTACCATCAGACTGTTACCACAAAACAGATCGAAGATTATATGTCATCTAAATCAGGAATTGATCTGTCGAGTATCTTTAATCAATATTTAAGAACAGTAAAAATTCCTAATCTTGAGTATTCCCAAAACGGAGATTCCTTAAAGTTCCGGTACACAGATGGGGTTAAGGATCTTAAACTTCCCATAATCATTAACGGTGACCAGACCATCAATCCTACCGAAAACTGGCAGACTGTAAAACTTAAAAAGGCTACACCGGTAGAATTTAACAAGAACTATTATATCCATTATAACCAGGTTCAGTAAATAAAAAAAATCAAAAGGCAAATCGTTACAGTACAGGTTTGCCTTTTTTAATTCCAGCTATGAAGCTTTTCTTCGGATCATAAGATCAGTAAAGTTCTTTTAAAATTTTAAGAAAAGTTTAATACTGAACACCGTAACAAAATGATCAAATAAACTACTATTTAACTATAAAGATTTAAACCTAATGAGAAAAACAGCAATCAGTCTGGGTCTTTTCGCCGCTTTTTTGGCTAATGCCCAATCTATAAAAACAACGATTGACCTTGTGAATGTAAAAGACGACAAGGTAGCCGTTACCATGGAGTTTCCGAAAATGAAATCCGGAGATATCAAGTTCCATTTCCCTAAAACCGTTCCCGGTACGTATTCTGTAGATGATTACGGCAGATTTGTGGAAGGGATCAAGTTTTATGATAACAAAGGAAAAGAATTAACCTACACAAAAGTTAATGACAATACATACTCATTAAAAAATGCTAAAGATCTTAGCAAGGTAACCTACCTGGTAAATGACAGTTTTGATGATGAAATGGACAATTCAAAACATAAAGCTGTATTTTCCCCATCAGGAACCGATATCGAGGAAGGTAAGATATACATGATCAATACCCATGGCTTCATTGGGTATATCGACAATATGCAGGATGTTCCGTACCAGCTTATCGTTCAGAAACCTGCGGGCTTCTATGGAACAACAGCTTTAGTGGATCAGGATAAGTCTGATGCTACAGATACGTTTACACTGGCCAATTATGCTAAAGTGACGGATTCTCCGCTGATGTACACGAAACCTGATTATATTACCTTCAATGCAGGAGGTATGGATCTGGTGCTGGGCGTTTATTCACCAACCGGAAAGTATAAAGCAGCAGACTTTAAAGATAATCTTGAAAAAATGGTACTGGCTCAGAAGAAATTCCTGGGGGATATGAATACCAATAAAAAATATGCGATCATGCTTTATCTTTCGGGAGGCGAGGGACCGCAGATCAAAGGTTTCGGGGCATTGGAGCACCATGAATCTACCAGTGTTGTGCTTCCTGAGATGATGCCTAAAGAAGCAATCGATAAAACAATTACCGATGTGGTTTCCCACGAGTTTTTCCATACCGTAAATCCTTTGAAAACACATTCTGAAGAGATCCATTATTTTGATTATGCAGATCCCAAAATGTCTCAGCATTTATGGATGTATGAAGGCGGAACGGAATATTTTGCCAATCTTTTCCAAATTCAGGAAGGTCTGATCAATAAGGACGAATTTCTTCATAGAATCAATGAAAAGATCACCAATTCAAAGAATTATGATGATACGATGCCGTTTACGGTCATGAGTAAAAATGTTCTGAAGGATGAATACAAAGATCAGTACAGAAACGTTTATGAAAAAGGAACATTACTGACTATGTGTCTGGATATTGAGCTGAGAAAACTGTCTAACGGAGAGATGGGTTATCGTGATATGATCAGAAAGCTGTCCCAAAGATTTGGGGAAAACAAACCTTTCAAAGACGACAAGCTGATTGATGAATTGGTAACAGTAACCGGTTATCCGCAGGTAAAGGATTTCTATAATAAATATATCGCAGGAAACCAGCCGACACCATATGCCGAATATCTGAATATGGTAGGCATAGAAGCAAAAAAGAAGGACACACCTCCCCTTTTCTGGTTCATTAAAGACCCGAATCAGACAGGCTATAATGATAAAAATAACACTTTTGTATTTGATGAAAGTTCTGCACTATCTCCTTTTGCAAAGAGCGTAGGATTTAAGATCACTGACGAAATTGTTGCTCTGGATGGAAAAACAATTGATATTCAGAAGGTGCAGGAGTTTATAGGATATACCAAAACAATTAAGGAAGGACAGGATGTTACTGTTACTATTCTCAGAAAAAATGGTGATAAAACCGATAAGATGGATCTTAAAGGAAAAGCTATTTTAGACAAAATGACGATTGAAAGTCTACAGTATAAAGCCAACCCAACTCCGGCAGAACTAAAGCTGCAAACTCAGTGGCTGACGGGAAAGAAATAATACAGTAAGAAATTAATGGTTATAAAAAAAGCGGAGAAATTTTCTCCGCTTTTTTAGTATTTCTTATTTACCGCCTTGCTTTTCTAACAGTTCCAGCGTATGCTTCACATGGTCGTTGCCTTTCCATTCATCATGGCCGGGAATAACCTTAGCACCGGAAGGATATTTAGTCTGCAGGTTTTTCATCGTCAGTGGCCATTGCTCTACATTGGCTTCTCCGGTGTAGCCAAGATCAACAGCAGAGCTGCTTTTTACCAGGCAGCCTCCATCCAGAACATTATATTTTGGAAACCAAACCACTACATTATCTGCTGTGTGGCCTTCACCCAGAAAGTCTACAATAAATTCTTCTCCTCCTATTTTATATTTCTTTCCTACTTTTATTAAATTATTTGAAGTTGCTTTTCCTTCTTTTTTCAATAATTCGTTGGTTTTAGCAGTAGCATAAGTTTTGATTCCTTTATTATTGTAAAAGCTAAGGTCTCCAGCCCTGTCAGCATGTGAATGTGTCGCAAATACAGCAATCACCGGTAAATTATGTCTCTTTTTTATAGTATCCATAAGGCTCTGGTACTGGGTTTTCTGCCACGGAACATCAAACAGAACGACTCCTTTTTTGGTGATCAGATAAAGAGCGTTGGTTGAATATTCTTTACCTCCAAAAACCCCGAATGTCTTATACAGATAGAGCTTTGAGCTAAGAGGCGGTTCAATAACAAAATCGCGTACCTGTGCATAAAAAAAATTAGTCAGGAATAAAAACAACACTGCAAAAGCCTTAACACTTTTCTTCATAATTTTTTATAGTATTTAATTATTAATCAAAATATAGATTGGGGTGAATAATTGGAATCAATTTGTACCCTGAAGAACTACAAATTTATTTATTATTTATTGAAACCGGTTCACATCGGAAGGGTTTAACTTTTTTTAATTAAAAGAACAATGTCTTGTATTTAAAAACAAAGCATTTTTACCCCCTCTCTCTCGGACTCCTTCTGACAGCTTTTGTTGTTTAGGAAATTCTCAGAGCGTTAGTTTACCTTTTGAGACGGCATCTCTAATGTCAGATTCTGAATGATCACCATTATGATTGGCTTTCATTTAGATGCTCACAAAACATTTAAGTAAATGGACGTAACATCATTTAATTTCCCAAAATAAATATTTTGTAAACAAAATAGCTAGTTCGTTCTAAGACTACTTCTACGCCCTCTAGCCGACACTACATATTCCATCCTATTTCCTTGGTCCCTTGTAAACATATACATAGACCGGTCATCTACATAATTCATAAAGTTCATTGTCATTGCTACTCTTCTAGTCCCCCCACATAATGTATAAAAAGGAAAATTAGGGTTTCCATAAATAGCATTCTTTTGCTGAGGTGTGTCATTGATGTTATCTGTTCCACACGCAGTATCTCCCCAAATATGTTTCAAACCTAGATAGTGTCCAACCTCATGAACGGCTGTTCTACCAAGTCCATACATAGCATTTTTGTTAGTTACACCAAAATTTACAGCACGAATCACAACACCATCATACCATCTTCCATGCTCAAAAGGCAAAGATGAATATCCTGTAGAACTTTGATCTAAATTATCAACAACCCAAATATTCAAATATTTGTTGGGGTTTGTAGCCGCTATTCCATATTGTTCCGTTTTCATTAAATCCTTATCTGCCTGCCAGATTTGCGCTGGCACTTTTCTTCTCTTAAAATCTACTACAGTAAATCTAATTTTAATATTTCCAGCTTTCACAGGCTTGAATAAATTAGGAATCTTTCCAATATCAAAATTTGTTGAGGCAAATGTATTATTTAGTACTTCCTCTTGAGACAATATTCTATCAATACTAACATTATTGACAGGATTACTATATACAACATTTACTATTACAGGAATTACTACCGTTTCATTATTTATTAACTTACCACTTTCTAAATTTTTCTCTATTAATTCTTCTTCATGGAGATCTTTAGTATACATATTCTTCAATTCAGGAGACGACCTCAATCTCTGTTCTAGTGCCTCAGAACTTGAGCATTTCCTTTCTAAATTGAAAGAGCTGATTTCAATTTGAGACATATCTGTCTGCTCTTCATTTCTACAAGAAGAAAGAATAGAAAGAATAAATAATAAAAATAAATTTCTTTTTTTCATTTGTTTTTAATTGATGTTATTAATTGATTTTTTATTAAATTTCAAATATTATACAAAGCATTATTTAATGAGTGCGAACTTGCAACTATTTTTGAGACAAATTTAAATACTTGTAAAAACTACTGTAAATGACACAGAAAATGGTAAAAGAAATTTTGAGTTAACCGCAACTCGGAAATTTAAACGAATTCACGAACTATCTCAAGCGTTCTTCAGACCATACAGAGTTATCGTACCAATCAATATTGTTGCCTTTTTCTTGGTAGCTTACAACTAAACCAGGAATGTCTTCTTCCATTTGATAACGGTATTTCTACTAAGTTTAAAATGAACTGCTAACTGGCTATTATTCAAATTGCATTTTTTTTGGTAATCTAAAATATAGACAATTGTAGATTTATTAAAAGAGTGATGTCTTGCATTTGCAAGCAAAACACTTTTACTTTTTTCACCAAAAATTCGTTGATTAATATCTAAAACATCCAACTCAGAAAATTTATCTTTACTTAGTATTTTCTTACACTCATCTAATTTGTGAGGATATTTATAAGTGATGATATCTGAATATATTTTATGATAGTTTGGTTTATCCATAATTTGTATTTTTAAAAATTTATTGTTTTTTTACTATATTATATTATAAATCTTCATCTAATTAAAAATTAATAAGAAATCCTAAATTAAGATAACAACTACTTTTTCATTTTCAAAAATTAAAATCAAGCTGGTATTGTAATTCAGATATTTTTAATGTTATATTTCCATATTTCTTTGTCATAATCTGTATTTACCACCCCCATCCTACCTTGTACCTATATATTGATTCATTTTTTGTACTTATTTATCCATTTATATAAGGTAGTTTTTGGTATTCTGTAATCTTCCATAATCTGAAGTTTTGTTTTTACTCCGGTATTAATTAATTCTAGTATGAAATCAATCAACTCTTTAGTATAAATGTTCTTTCTAAATTGCGGAAGTGTAGGCTTTTTATTGTTTAAAGAATGTTCGGTCTTCTGGATTGCAGACGGTGGAGCATACAAAATAAGATGTTGGCAAAAAAGTCTAAAGAAATCATATTCCAATAGTTTACTCCATTTCAGTAAGAGTTCTGTATCCATGCTTTTTTGCTGATACATTTCTTCAATTTCCTTCTCTGTGCATTTAAAAAAATTACAGATGCGAGATATTTCTATCCCGCTTTCTGTAACAGCTTTGTTGATTAGAGTGCCAATATGGATATGCTTAAAATTCATAATACACTATACAAGTTAATTTAGTTAGAGGGTAAATAGGTTACCATAATACTGGAACCAGGTGCTGTTTGATATGTTTGGCTACCATTTCTTATACATCTGGTGCTTACAGAAAATATCTCCCCATTTTGTAAACGTTTTGTTCTTGTAAATCCATTAGTTCCTGTATTATCAGCCCATCTGTCACCAACTTTTTGTACAGCCCCTCCACTTGGGATATCTAATTTCATTGAGCATCCTCTGGTTACGTCCCCACCAGGACCATCAGCAGGAGGAATATTGCTGTAATACGCCCATACTTCAATGGTATAAATACCATCTTTTTCCGCTCTAAAAGTATTTCCATTTATTCTTGTTACATAGATAGAATTGATTCGGGTATAATCATTTATTACCAAGGGTCTAGCCACATTGTCAGCATATCGTGTTACAGTTGAGTTAGATTGTGCATAAAGACCAAATGCAGGTAAATCTATATCTACTTTCTTTAGATTCCCGTTGCCATCTATAGCAACGTAGCGGTCCGGGACATTCAGGTTGCCATTAGGAACATTGCGTAATCTCGCATTGCCATCTACATCTAACTTCTGGCTGGGTGTAATATTCCCAACCCCTAAATTTCCATCTTTATTCAAAATAAGTTCAGTACTTGTTTCTCCGCCTACAGAAAACCGCAATTCCGAGGCTGTAGTAGTTCCGTTTCCTTGGTAGGCAGCACGAATACTGGCTAAATATGTATTAACACCTCCCACTTTACCACTGAAATTCAATTTACCTATATATTGGCCAGCAGGAATATTAGTTCCGTTATTATCTCTGTGAAGGAATATTTCGGAAGCATTGGCACTGGTAGATCTGAAACCTATTATTGGATCAGGTCCATCGAAATTTAGAATCTTACCATTTAATCCAACAGTTCGATTGCTGTTTAAAGTCCCATTGGCATTGTAAATATTGGTGTTATTATCTGGACCTATCGCTGTTTTTAAATCAGCTAAGCTCAATCTTTTTCCTACTCCAAATTCACCTAATAACATAAATCTGTCAGTAGCTGCAATGGAAGATGTTTCTGTAACTCCTCTAAATCTTACATTACCGTTCACATCTAGCTCTTCTGTAGGTGAAGATGTTTTTATACCTATCCTTGTATTTGCAAATAATCTTTGATTGTCAAGCGACAGTTGATTGTTACTTTCTCCGTTCACAGAAAAACGTAATTCTGAATCTTGTGTTGTTCCATTTCCTTGATATACCGAACTAATACCGGCCAAATATCTATTGACACCTTCCACTTTACCACTGAAGTTCAGTTTACCTATATATTGTCCAGCTGGAATGTTAGTTCCGTTATTATCTCTGTGAAGGAATATTTCAGAAGCATTGGCACTGGTAGATCTGAAACCTATTATTGGATCGGGTCCTTCGAAATTTAAAATTTTACCACCTAATCCAACTGTTCTGTTGCTGTTTAAAGTCCCATTGGCATTGTAAATGCTGGTATCAGAAGTATTGCCTGGATTTTCTCCAAGAGGTTTCCAAGTACCACCATTAATGGTTTTAGATTTGTTATCATAATACCAAAAGCCGGCAGTAAGCGTACCTTGAGTAGCTCCTACTCCTGCTGTATCACCAACTTTGGTGTTGTATACCACGAAACCGTCATAGAATGTAGGGTAGGAATTGGGAATCCCCACAGGACTACCGCCAAAGGCAGTAAATGTACTAAGATCTGTTCTGGGGTAGAGCAATCCTTTCCCTACATTGGAGGTAGCATTGTTGTTAACGGCGGATGAGGCATCTATAAATGCGGAGCTATTAATAGAGGAACTATTAGCATCTCTATTCGTAAACCGAACTTGTGCTGTAGCTGTATGAAACGTGAATAGTGCGGCCCCTATGGACACACGAAAGATTATATTTTTCATCATTTGAAATAATTTAATTAATAATTTGTGAGTTTTATATTTAAAGAGAATACTCCTTAGGCTTTGCCTGGGGAGGAAGTGAGAGAAGTTTGAAAAAATGGATAGTTCTCATAAAACTAATAATAAACTCTCTTCCGTTGAATACTTCGGGGCTCAGTCCGGGGGATTATTCTTAAAAAGCAGACTGGTTTGACCATCCACCTATAGGCCCTAAATACATTATAGTATATCCAGCTCCTGCAGTTATATGTTGTGTAGCAGTTTCTTTTACAGCTACTTGAGGTGTTAAAACCATTCTAGTTCCTTGGTTTGAGATGTAATATTTTTTTCCTATAGGTGCTCCAGCTGGAAAGTTTAGAGTAACATCAACGGCGGTAGGTTTCATTAAAATAATATCATCAGTAAGAAGGGCATTATAGCTAGCATCTAAGATATAATTGCCATTATTAGCAACAACCAAAGGAGCGCTACCTCCAATGGTAGCCCATTTTGCTGGCATACCCGGTCCTTGTGAAGTAATTACATCTCCAGCATTACCAGCATTACCATCGGAGGTAGCGGTTCCACCTAAACGGATTTCCGGATCTATCTGTATGGCAGTCCCTGCTGCTACATGGAGTTTTGCCCTTGGCTGGGTAGTACCTATTCCTAATTGTCCTGAAGTGGTCACTACGATATCATTGGCTTGTTGTGTCGCAGTTGGAACTCCTGTAGTGTTGTTGTCTTTACCCCCATCAATATTGAAAACTCCTTGGGGGTTGGCAGTGTTGATACCCACTTGAGAAAAAGCCACTGCTGAAACCAACAGGGCAACTAATGTTAATACATTTTTTTTCATTGTATTTTTGATTTTAAGTTAGTAAACGTTGTGTACTTTTTTAATTTTCATATACTGTCACATAGTTCAGTTTTCATTGTATATAAGTTCTACTTCCAAAATGTTTGAAACAATTGTTTCTTTTAAGATGTAAACAGAATCTATATTCCCTGTTGTGCAAGTAAAAGGGTTTGTATACAAGTGTATACTATCTGATAAAAAAAATTCGTATTCTTCTTCAATTTGAATTTGAGTAGATAGAAAAACAAAAGAAAAGACACAAAAACATGAACAGTAATTGTTTACTATTCTGAGGAAAGATATTCCCTGTTTTTATGCCTTTTTTTCTCATCATTTGTTTTTTTTAAAATTGTAGGGCAAATATCCCTTCATGATATTATATTACAAAAAATAGACATGTTACAAAGTTATTACATTTTATAACACACTCATATACAATACATTAAAACCATTCCATTACACAAATGTTACATGAATATTACCAAAAAAATTATACCTTTGTGTTTCACAAATGTTAGCCTAATCAAATATTTTCAATTTATGAAGTCTATTTTTATGTTTTTTTTCCTTTTCTCGTTTATGGGGTATTCTCAGAGTAAAGAAGTAAAAAAAATAGATTCTTTACTTCAATTGTCTTCAGAGTATAAGTTTAAAGATATGCTCAAAGTTCTTTCTTATACTAGACAAGCTGTCAGTATTGCTGAAAAAATAAACAACAATGAGCTTATTTATAAATGCTACCTTGAAATAGCTGATAATCTTTACACTTTAAACTTAAATGATAAAAGCTTGCAGTATGCTTCAAAAGCCGATAAAATATTGCCTAAGAAAAGTAAAGTGCAACAAGCTAGACTAAATGAAATCAAAATAATAAACTTTGCTGCATTAGGATTGGAAGAACTTGAATTGGAAACAGCTAATAAAAATTTATCAATCCTTTTAACTGAAAACTCAAACAAATCAAAAGAAATAAAAGCTAGGACATTTGCGTATTTAGCAAACTATTATGAACGTAAAGAAGATTACGAAAAAGCCAATCAATTTATAGATAAAACAATTAAGTTAAATAACGAAATCTCTGATCCCAAACCTATAGATACTTACATCCAGAAAGCTGATATATTAATGAAAACCCAACAATGGGATTCTTCATTCATTTATCTACAGAAAGCTTTTGATGAATATAAAAGCAAAAAAAATCAATCTAGTCAATACAATCTTCTATGGGCTTTAGGAGACTATTACTATCTATCAGGAAAATATTTAAAGGCTTTGGATAGCTATAGAAAATCCTTGGAAGATATGAATAAGTTTAAAGTAGTTGATATTGAATGTGCAATGTCAATAAAAGAAAATATCTACCGTATTTACGAAGCCTTAGGCGATGAGAAAAACAGGGAAAAATATTATACTGAATATCAAAAAGATTACGCTCAATATAATAAGGTAAACAATAAGGGGCTTTTAAAAGCAGTTGATTTAATATTGGATGAAAAAAAAGGAGAAGACAGAATTGCAAAAGAAAGGGCTATAAAAGTTGCTTTCATTGCTAGTGGAACTTTTCTCATTCTTCTTATTTTTCTGATCTACTTTTATTCCAGAAACAAAAAGATGAAGAAAAAGAAGTTAAAGCTTGTCCTTCAAAAAGATATTTTAATTAAGGAAAAGCAAAGATTAGAATCGGAAAAAATAAGTATTAGCAAAAAGGCCAACGAAAATCAATTCAATGAATTATTTTCTCTAGCTAAAAATAACAGCCCTGAATTTTTAATATTATTTGAAGAACTCTATCCCAATTTTGTGAAAAACTTAAAAGAAATAAATCCAAAAATCCGCAATTCGGAACTCTACTTCTGTGCACTTGCATTTCTTAATTTTTCCACGAAAGAAATCTCTCATTTTACTTTTGTTTCTGTTGCAGCAGTACAATTAAGAAAATACAGAATCCGAAAAAAATATAACATTTCATCAGAAGAAAACTTTAATATATGGATGAAAGCCTTAAATGATTAACCTTAATGTTGGAATGCCTGAACAATACATTTATTGTTTTGTAATTACTAAGTATTCAACTATCTTGTTGTAATAAATTTTTTAGCGAATCCATGTCTTCATTTTAATACTATAAAACCATTGAACATTCGTTCTATTCTGTTTGGGAAAAAGAAAAAGGTTGAAAGTTCGAAAATAAAGACTGTTGCTAAAACTGCCATTTTTCAGCAATAAAGTTTATGATTTACGCTTTCCTGATTGTTATTCTGAATGTAGTTCCCTTTCCTACTTCAGTTTGGGAAATTTTAATATCACCTTTATGATATTCGTGAATAACTCTTCTCGCCAGTGAAAGTCCCAGCCCCCAACCTCTTTTTTTAGTGGAATAACCTGGTTTAAAAGCGTTTCTTGCCTGCTGTTTTGTCATTCCGCTTCCGGAATCTTTAACCTCGATCAGGATATTTTTATTTCTTTCAAAAACGTACATCTCCAATGTGCCTTCTCCTTTCATAGCATCTACTGCATTTTTCACCAGATTTTCGATGACCCAGCTCATCAGGATCTTATTGTGAGGAATAAGAATAGTATAGGTCGGAAGATGCAGGCTGAAATTTATTTTCTTAGAGATCCTTGTTTTTAGGTAATTATAATTCTCCACAATCGTCTCATTGAAATTCATATCATTCAGCTCAGGAACGGATCCTATTTTAGAAAAACGCTCGGAAATAGTCCTCAGCCTTTCAATATCTTTCTCAATTTCGTATACCCCTTCAGACTCCGGATTATCCAGTTTCATAATTTCCATCCAACCAATCATAGATGATAAAGGGGTTCCGATCTGATGGGCAGTTTCTTTGGCCAGTCCGGCCCAGAGATACCCTTCATCTGTTTTCTTAATCGTTCGGAGGAACCAGAATGAAAACAGAAAATAGCATAAAATAAAAAAGCCCAGTATAAAAGGAGAATATCTTAAATCATTAAGCAACCGTGAGTTATCATAATAAACAAACTGATTATTTCCGTCAGGTATTTTTATTTCAATAGGCGGATAGCTTTTTGCCATTTTTTTGGCCAGAAGAGTTATCTGAACCGGATCATTCTCTATTTCCTGCGGAATATTTTTATGAACCATAGGTCGGTCATCCCTATCCAGCACAATCATTGGAATCGTGTTATTAGAACTGTATATTTTGAGAATCAGCTCCTGAACTTCCAGGCTGGGAGTTACTTCCTGCTGGAATTTCAGCGCACTTACCAGGATATCTACACGCTTGATTTCCTCTTTCCTGAGAAAATTAATAAGAACTGTTGAGGCCACCACGATAGTGACAACTACTAAAGTCATCAGTAAAAATATAATCCAGTTATTCAGTCTGGTAAGTATGGATTTCCTCAAGCTGTTTTTATTTTAAGACATTCAGAATTTTCTGCAGTTCTGTATTTCCACTTCCCTGATAGTTATTAATAATGATTGAAAATACATATTTTTTTCCGTCTTTGGCTGTATGATATCCTGCAAAAGATTTGGTATCCCTCATTGTTCCGCTTTTCATCTTCATTCCATTATCCTGAACAGGAAAGCCATCGTAATAAGCATCAAACCAGCTCTGTTTCTTTGCATATAGCAAGGCCTGAACTTCAGCTTTGGCGGCAACATAATTTTGCGGGGAAAGTCCGCTTCCATCGGCAAAATTGATCATATTCGGATTGATTCCTTTAGATTTCCAGAATTCTTTTAAATAAGCAACCCCGTTCTTAAAACTGGAATTGCCGTTCTTTTCTTTTCCTAAAGTTTTAATTAAAGCTTCCCCATAAAGATTGATACTTTTTCGGAGAAACCAATAGACTATTTTATCCAAAGTTGGAGATGCATAGGTAAGAATTATATTCTTCGGAGCTCCCGGTATTGCTTTCCCTTCCAGTTCGAGCTCTGAACTGGTGGTTATTTTTCCTGAGAGTTCAATGCCTGACTCTTTAAGCCATTGCTGTACTTCCGCTCCAAGCTGCATCGGCGGATTGGGAACAGCACCTGAAACCGTGACTGTTTTCCCTGCTGGCAGCGTACCATTGATTAAGGCTACATCAGAATGTGGTGCAGTAAAGATAAGACTCTGATCAGAGCTGCCTCCTGCCTTCAGATCATTGAGCCATTTTACATGTTCAAGTGGATAGGAAAAGCCTTTAAACTCTGTCCCGTTAATATTGATGTCAAACTGGTTTTCTCTCCAGTTTATTCCCCAAACTCCGGCTCCGTAATAGTTGCCGAGGTCATCCCAGGGCCATCCGCCTGGAATCGTCTGATGGTCAAAATAAGAATCATCAATCACCAGATTACCGGAGATCTTTGCAATTCCTGAGCTTTTAAAGGCATCAATAAGCTTCTTTTTAAAGTTTTCAGGTTTGTAGGCATCATATCGCCAGCTCCCCAAAGTAGGGTCGCCATTGGAACTGATCACAAAATCCCCGTTCAGAATTCCTGCAGATACATTTCCGGAATAACCGACTGTTGTTTTATAGGTGTAATTTTTTCCCAATGTTTCAAGAGCTGCACCGGCAGTGAAAATTTTCTGCGTAGAAGCTGTTGACAGGCCTTTACTACCCTGATATTCGTAAATAAATGTCCCGTTTTCATCGGTAACATAAAATGATAAACCGGATGACACTGCTCCCGAAGAATCCATAAGATCTTTGGTGGCTTTATCCAGCTTCTGCGCAATATTCTGGGCAGACAGTACCTGAACCGACAGTATAAGAACTGCAAGTGTTTTCTTCATTGCAAGGCTTTTATAAATCTAAACTTATAGTAGACTGCACAAAGCACCTACTATTCAATTCCTGATCAAATATAATAAAAATAACAGCTAGTTTTGATGGCTTAAAGGATACTGCCCGCCTCTATTTCATAAGGTTCTTTGCCTTTTTCAAAGATCCTTGTCATTTCACTGCCCTCTACTGTAATCTTATCTCCGGTTCTTCTGATCCAGTTTCCTTCACGAAGTCCGATTACTTTTGTATCATTTTGGGTAAGGAATTCTCTGATCCTGGTTTCTCTTGTTTCCCCGTTATGCTTTAAATCGGGATTTGGGTCCAGATAATGCGGATTGAGATTGAACGGAACAAGACCCATACAGTCGAAACTTGGCGGATAAACAATAGGCATGTCATTCGTGGTTTTCATATTCTGACCTCCGATATTGCTCCCGGCACTGCAGCCCAGATAGGCTTTTCCTGATTCAACATTTTTCTTCAGAACAGACATCAGTCCTTCTTCATGCAGTGTTTTTACCAGTAAGAAGGTATTTCCTCCGCCTGTAAAATATCCCTGTGCATTATTCAACGCTTCTGCTTTATTTTCAAATTCGTGAAGACCTTTTACTTTAATGTTGATGGTTTCAAAGAAAGAACGTGCCTTTGCCGTATAATCCTCATGGGAAATTCCGCCGGGTCTGGCAAAAGGAACAAAAATGATTTCATCAACTCCTTTATATAGTTTAATTAATTCTTCTCTTAAATATTCTAAATACTCTCCTCCAAAAAGTGTGGAAGTGGATGCTAATATGATATTCATACAGGGAAATTATATTGATTATTAAAAAAATTGTTGAGTTACAAAGATAACTCAATCCCTGACGAATCAAAAATTAAGCTAAAAAAAACATTTTATCCGTTAATATTCTCTAAAAAAACTTAAAGGCTCTAAAATTTAAGTTTTTGTGGAATTATTATTGAATTTTAAAGAATAGAATTTTAAAAATGTAAGATTATGAAAATGGCTAAAATTAATATTAAAAATTTGTTTTTAGGTTTAATAATTGCAGGAAGTGCAAGTCTTGTCAATGCGCAAACTACTAAAGTGGATAGTGCAAATAACACATCGAATACAGCTGCTACAGCTCAGACAGGAAGCAATTCCACTATCGATGGTCTTAAGAAACAAATTGAAACCAATCCAAAGGATACAGAAGCTCTCTCAAAATTAGCTACAGCTTATCAGGAGGCTTCAGACTGGACCAATGCAGTTGAAACATGGAAAAAAATATCTGTTTTGTTACCGGACTGGGCCCCGTCTTATTACAGCCAGGCCTATGCCTATCAGTCTGCTAAAGATGATGCCAATGCCAAAATTGCTTATGAAAAGTATATTGCCTCTGTAAAACCTGCTGAAGTAGAGCAAAATAAGAAAAACCTGGCTTATGCTTATTTTTATCTTGCTTTTACAGAACAGAAAAGTGACCCTAACAAAGCAAAAGAACATATTGCCAAGTCTATAGAATATGATCCTACCAATCAGGATGCTGTAAAGCTTAGCAAAGTTTTAAATTCATAATAAAAAAATAAAATCCGGAAAATTTTCCGGATTTTATTTTTCCTATTGGTCTTATGATCTCAAACAGTTTATTTTCAATCAATTTTTTTACCGAAGAAATCCGTTTCCCCATGGAGATGCCTGATGATCTTTTCAATATTCCTTTCGATACTAGCATCAGTTTTCAGATTATTGATATACCGGATCAGTTCGTTTCTTCTTGATGGGATCAGGCTTTCAAAATTACGGGTTGCTACAGCACTTCCTTTAATGGCTGCATCCAGTTTAGGATGAATAGAAACGGTTCGGTCTGAATCATCAAATTCAATAGAAACTTCAATCATTTCACCTATTCTTTTGGGAGAATTTTTAAGCATTAAAAGATTCACATATAGTCTCCATTCCCCCAGATATCTCATCAGGTTCTGTCTAAATTCTTTTCCGTTTATCGTTCCTTTCACAGGAATAGGGCTTTTATCCTTTCCTGCTGCCCTGAAAATTTCAGTTAAGACCTCTTCAGGAACAAAAACAAAAGGATTGATACCGATAATTTCGAGTACGGCTGTAAAACTGCTGTTTTTCATGTTTAACAAAGATAATATTTTATATGAAATGAGTTGCGGGATATGTGATACGAGGTCCTGAGATTCAGGTTGTTTATAAATTATAAGTTACAAACATTCTTCAGCTCTTCTATTCTAACTTCTAACTTCTAACTTCTAACTTCTAACTTCTAACTTCTAACTTCTAACTTCTACCAAAATTAAAATTTTCCACTCACAAAGGGAATCATTATCTTTGCATGAATAAATCTAAACGAACGAAATGAAATTTTTTATTGACACAGCCAATTTAGAGCAGATCAAAGAAGCAAGAGACCTTGGAATTTTAGATGGGGTAACGACCAATCCTTCATTAATGGCCAAAGAAGGAATCCAGGGGAATGAAGCGATCAAAAATCATTACAAAACGATCTGTGAACTTGTAGACGGAGATATTTCTGCTGAAGTATTATCTACTACGTATGAAGAAATGATCAAGGAAGGTGATGAGTTGGCCGCTATCCACCCGAATATTGTGGTAAAGATCCCAATGATCAAGGACGGAATCAAAGCTTTAAAATATTTTTCCGATAAAGGAATCAAGACAAACTGTACGCTTATTTTCTCTGCAGGGCAGGCTCTTTTAGCCGCTAAAGCAGGGGCTACTTATGTTTCTCCTTTCCTGGGAAGATTAGATGATATCTCAACGGACGGATTAAACCTTATCCAGGAAATCAGATTAATTTTTGATAATTATATGTATGACACTGAAATTCTGGCAGCATCTATCCGTCACTCTATGCACATCATCGACTGTGCTAAAATCGGAGCAGATGTGATCACGTCTCCACTTCCTCCAATCTTGAGCTTGTTGAAGCATCCTTTAACAGACAGCGGATTGGCTCAGTTTGTAGCAGATTCTCAAAAATTAGCTTAATAATTGGCAACAATTTTCAGATATAAAATCCCGAAACTTTCGTTCCGGGATTTTCTTTTATTTCAACAGATCAAGTTCCAGAATATTATTTTCCTTTTTAATTTGATTAATCAATTGCGTTTCTCTATCATTTCTCTTCGCATTAGAAGTTTTTACCAATTTTCCCGAATCATCAATTTCCAAAACATCACGGCTTTGTGCCTGCATCAGCTTTTCACTTTTCATTGGATCTTTACAGTAGTCTTTAAAAGCTTGTTTATATTTTGTTTCATTCAATTTAATAAGGGGGTCAAGACCATGCTTATTCTCTCTGGAACTCTTCCATTCATCTCCTTCCGGAAGCTTTTTAATTCCTTTTAGTTCGAATGAATGCGTCTGACTGGAATCCTCTAACTTTACAATTAATCCGGGAAGCCCATAGAATTTATAGGGTCCGTCCTGAATGAGTACCTCTGTGGTAAACCATGCAATCCATTTTCTGCCAACAAATTCGCAAACAGCTTTTTGAACAGCCAGTTCTCCGATCTTTGCTTTGTCAGGAAGAATTTTCCATTCTTGCTTTCTTCCCTCCTCTACCATATACATATCAATCCCCAGAGAATTGAAAAAATTTACCGAATAATCAGGATATGACTTTTCAACACTATAACGAATTTTACCTTTGAACTTAATTTTTGAAAAATCCATTTCTATTCCACGCTTAACATGTATATCCATAGCAGCTGCCCAGATAGAATCTGATTCAGATACATCTTTACTGTAAAACTTAGATCCTTTCGGAATAACATCCAGAAACATTATTTCAGTCTCCTGGACATCTTTTGCTGTAGAATCAATGCTAAACTTATACTCATAAATGAATCTTTGATTCTGAGCACCGACTGAAAAGGTTAATAGGAGAATGAATAAGGTGATTACTTTTTTCATGATAATGATTAATATGATTTTAAATTTTCTTCAACATTTTTAATAACCTTACATGGATTTCCCACAGCAACCGCATAATCAGGAATATTTTTGGTCACAACACTTCCCGCACCTATTACTGCATTATTTCCGATAGAAACTCCGGGCAGAACCACGACGTTTCCTCCCAGCCACACATTATCTCCTACGGTAATCGGATGGGCATATTCCAGGCCTTCATTTCGCTGTTTTGCATCCAGCGGGTGTCCTGCGGTGTAGAAGCTGCAATTCGGGCCGATAAAAACATTGTTCCCGAACTTCACCTTTGCACAGTCCAGAATAGTCAGGTTATGGTTGGCGTAAAAATTCTCTCCCACTTCAATATTATAGCCGTAATCGCACCAGAAATTGGGTTCAATACAAATATGCTCTTTTGTACTTCCTAGAATTCTTTTGATCTGTTCGTTTCTGTTCCGGGTGTCGGAATTTTTCAGCTGGTTATACTCCAGGCACAGGTCTTTGCATGTCATACGTTCACTGATCAGCTGTTCGTCATAATTGGCATTATATAGAAGTCCGGCCTCGCATTTTTCCTTTTCTGTCATAGTATTTAGATTCAAGGTTTAGGGTTTAAAGATACGGACAATAACAAAAAAACAGAATAGTCATTAATAACTATCCTGTTCTCTATTAAAAAATTATGTAGATTACTTCACCAGATCAGGTTCGATCGGGTTGTTATTTTTCTGAAGTGTTTCTTTAGTTCTTTTTTCCATTTCCTTGAAGACCTGGTTGGGGTCTGACAACTCTTTTCCGTCCGGGGTTTTCATTTTAAATGCCACTTTTGCATTTGAGTCACCCACACTTCTCATCAACATTTCTCTCATATTCTTGGTGGGATCATTTACATAGGCTTTCCATACTTTTTTGTACTGTTCTTTTGTGATTTCCAGTTCTTTTCCACCCATTCCCAATATTCTGACATTACCAGGCAGTTGGGCTTCCTTTTCCTCTGCAGGATTCTGTATTGTTTTATTTCCTGCCAGTGTCATGATGTGTGAACCTGTTGCATCTTCCATCTTTACGATAAGACCCGGAAGACCGTAGAATTTATAAGGCCCGTCCTGAAAAGGAATATCTGATGAAAACCATGCGGTCCATTCTCTTCCGCCATAGCTTGTAACAGCTTTCTGAGTATTATATTCCCCAATTTTTTGTTTATCCGGAAGAATTTTCCATTCTGGCTTTTTATCTTCCAATATCTTATATTTGTCCGTACTGACCGTTGTGAAAAGATAAGTTTTGAAATCGGGGTAGCTTTTTGTTACTTTATAAGATACCTGGCCGGGCTTTTCTCTTCTGTTGATGCTAATATTACCGCTGCCTGAGCTTATCTGTTTCTGGACCTCTGCCGCAGAAGTAGAATCTGAAACAAATTTGTCGTGGCTGTAATAGGACGATCCGGTTTTACTGATATCCAGAAGCATCATTTCCTTTTTCACATCTTCTTTATTATTGGAATCGGGAATAAATTTGTATTCATAAAAAAACCTGTTGGTCTGGGCCTGGGATAGTATGCCCAGAAGTAAAAAAAATAAAATTTTAGTTTTCATCATACATTTGAATTTAATAATAAAAAAGCTCTGCCAATATAGCATTGACAAAGCTAATGGTACTTATTTCTTTGTCTGAATTCTTATTTCGCCACGTCTAATATTCGCTCCATTTTCTTTATTAATGGTAACACTTGCGATATTTTCAGGTTTTATTGCATCCATTTCACTTTTGGTGATCTCTCTCCCATCCAGGAAAATCTTAGTATCATCCAAGCCATTCACCCTGAACTTTTTCACGCCATTCATGGCAATCATTCCGTTGGCATCTTTCTTAATGTAATCTGCTTCCAGCTCCATAGTTCTGTTTACTGAACCTGGCTTATCAGTATTCGTGCTTTTATAAAAATAGACATTTCCTTTGGCTCCTTCCGAAATTCTTTTTAATGCCTCCAATCGGACTTTTTCACCTGCTTTTCTTGCTTTTTCTCCTTCAAGCCTTGCCCTTTCACCGGCTATTCTGATCTGCTCTCCAGCTATTCTGACTGCTTCACCCTGTATTCTTCCCATCTCTCCGGCTTTCATCCCTTCAATTCTGGCTTTCTCTCCCATTTCTCTGGCCTTTTCACTTAACTTCATGGCTTCGATTCTCGCTTTTTCTGCTCTTTTGCTGGCCGCTTTTCTTTCTCTGATGGCTTTCCTTGATACTTTTGTATCCCCTGAGTCCCAATTCTGAAACTTCATGACTCTTACTCTCGGAGCATTCGGAGCTGAAGGGGGTACCGGAACATCCGGAAAGTCGATATCCAGATCAGAAAGATCAGGCATTTCCACACCAAGATCTTCAAGAGCTTTAGTCCTGTTTTTCCATTCATCAGATTTGAAGAAATCATTTATTCTTTTTGATTCTGTACCAGGAATGGTAAAAGCCATTTTAAAATCATCAGAATTGGTAATTCTTCCTATTTCTCCTGAAAGTTCACCAATCTCATCCACCTTCTGCTGAAATTCTTTACTTTCCGGCTTCAGATTTTTTAAAGCTTTACTTTTTTCTTCGATTTTCTTTCCGAGTTCTGCTATTTCTTTCTTACTTGAAGATTCTTTGAAGAATTTCGGACTTATGATTTCTCTTTTTTCAGTTTGCTGTGGGGTAATGGTATCTCTTTTAATCTGAGAAACTGCTTCCTTAATCACTATATTCGTTTCTTTAATCTCTTTGTTCTTGGCATTTACCATATAGGCAAAAGCTACTGAAAATAAAACCGGTAATGCAAAAATTCTCCGCGCATATCCGAATTTGGTTTTTGGTTTTTGTAACATTTTGAGTCGTTTTTTTAGATTTGAACTTAGAAACGGACTGGCAGCAGGCAACTGTGTTCCGGAAAAGTGGCTTGCTAAAAGCATCTGCGCAAATGCTTTGGTATCCGATTGTTTTACGGCCTTTTTATCGGCCAGGTATTCGTGGATCAGGCTGATCTCTTTTTTAATGATATGAAAAAACGGATTGAACCAGAAAACAGAGGTAATAATCTCAATAAAGATTTTATCGAAGGAATGTTTCTGCTCAATATGAACCATTTCATGTTTTAAAATCTGTTCTCCTACATCGGAATCCAATGTGATGGTATTTTTCCAGAAAAGATTTTTAAAATATGAAAACGGAGCTTCTGTCAGGTTTGTACGGTAAAAATTGATCCCGTCAAAACTTTCTTTTTGAAACTGATTTTTAAGCTTCTGGATCTTGAGGACCCCGAAAATTAACTTCCCTAAAAAATAGAGAGAAACCAGTCCCAAAGCTGAAAAAATAATTCTAAAATAAATGTGGCCATTGTCTATGTTTTTATCAGTATTAAAATTCTGTATTTTGTCAAGAAGCATATACATATCATTATTCACTTCTATTGTAAAGTCATCTACCCTGATCAGGGGCAGCAACAGGGATACGACCATTGCAAACAGGAGATAAAATCTGTTATAATGATGAAATGTCTTGTCTTTTAAAGACAACTGGTAATATAAAAACATTACACCGGAGCATACAATTACTTTTCCCAAGTATAAAAACACAGTTTCCATGATCAGTTAGTTTTTCTTTTTGAGTTCGTTCAGAAGCATTTCCAGGTCTTCCACGCTCATCTCATTCTTTTCTACAAGGAAGGAAACGGCGCTTTTATAAGAGCCTTTGAAATAATTTTTCACAAGACTTTTCATAGTTTTCCCGGAATACTGTTCTTTGGTAATTAACGGGAAATATTCATGCTGCCTGCCATATACATGATAATCTACAAATTCTTTGTCCTTCAGTACTTTTAAAATGGTAGAAACAGTATTGGTATGGGGCTTCGGTTCCGGAAAAAGATCCAGAATATCTTTCAGGAATCCTTTCTCGAGTTTCCATAAATACTGCATCACCTGTTCTTCTGCTTTTGTCAAATTCTGAATTTTCATATCCTTTTCATTTATCAATTAAGTGATAGATCTTTTTTATAAATTCTATATCACTAAGAAATTAGTTATACAAATGTAGAAATAAAATTGAATCTAACAACTAATTTTCTAGTGATAAAAAACAAAACAATGTAATCAATTGATAATCAGAACAGTAATTTATATTAAAATATGTTAAATTTTTAATATACCTTATTTATTGCCTGTTTAATATGCATAAAAACTTAATATTAAGCCCCAAATTCTTAAAACTTGTTAATTTTTATTAAATAAAATTAAAATGTATTTGTTTAAAGTGAGAAAATATATTTATTTTAGTGCTTTAAAAATTTCTCATGAAAAGATATAACTTATTGATTGTACTATTACTGCTTATTTTTAATGTTACTACAGCTCAAAAGAAAAATTCTCCGGCTGCAGATCTCAGTATCTTAAAGGAAACCAAAACGAAGATCGAAAACACCGTTCCATTGGTAATCAAGCACCTGCAGGCTATTGCTGATAAGGAAGGGAATAACAATATCGTTACCAACGGAAAGACTGCTTTAGGAAAAGAATATGGTATTTTGGAATCCGAATGGTTCCTGTACAGAAATAATATGAAGAACTGTATTCTTAACAATTCATCCAAAAAAGCTAAAAAATGTATGGAATACCATACACAATATTTAAGAAATACATTCATCAACTACAACAATTATATCTCAAACCTTACAAGAAAGAACGGATATCTTGGTGTGGAAGGGGATACAAAATTCGATTTCAAGCCGGCAGAAATCAGTACAAAACTAAGCGAAGCCTATTTCGGTGCCAGTGATGCCGCAGGAAGAATGAAAGGTGGCCAGAAAAAAGAGTTTTTGGAACAGACCATGTCTGATGATAACAAGCTTACTCCTTACAGTCAATTGGCTCAGTAAATATTAACTAATAATAATAATAATAATAAATCCTGCTTTTTTAAGCAGGATTTTTATTTTAATGCAATTCATTATTTTCGATCTTTCGTTGATAATCTTCACAAATTTTAAGTATTGTATTGGGATGTTCTTCAAATTTCCCCAGCCCGATAGAGTAATAATTTCTTCTGGACCTTTCAAAATCAAATGGCCCTCTTTCCTTATTCTTCATCTTAACCATAAGGCTGTACTTCGTTAAAGTAGTATAACCGCCACCTTCAGTCGGTTCCCTACGTTCGTAGGCATCAATCTGAAATCCTGTTATTTCTGTCCAGAGAATTTCATTATCAGGAGGTATGGAAAAACTTCCTTCAAAATGCATAATGTCAACAAAATTTCGCCCGTAGCAAAGCCTTATCCCATCTTTGGATATCATTATTTTCTGCTTTACATCCCAAATATAGCCGGAAATAACCACTACAGGCAGAAACAGGGTTACTATGATTAAAAAAATGATAAATATTCTCCCTTCTTCTGCTAAAATCAGCCATTTGATAAGAAAAAATAAGGGGACTGCGCAGAATATGATGAGTATTATGGAATCAGTTACTATTGATTTTTTCTTTTCTGTAATAATAATGGTTTCCATAGGCCCGGAATTTATAATGAAATAATATAAAAATAAACTTTAGGTTTCACTGTACCAAGTTAATCTAAAAACAGTATACCTATTTAAAAATGATAAAAGAGAACTACAGATGCAGTTCTCTTTTTAGTTAGAATATATATACATTAATCATTATTATATCCTAATGAAAAATTAAGGCCCGTTATTAAAAAAGATCTCCGCCGGAAGGCTGTTATGTATTAATCATAAAAACATTCAAAAAAAGTAGAAAATGAAGGCGGAGATCATTAAAAACATAAATAGACTCTTTAACCAGTTTTCTGGCTATTGAGCGATACAAAAGTAAGCTTCAGATCTGTTCCGGTAAAAAATATATTGTAGAATTAAATAAAACATTTTGTAGAAGTAATACTACTTTCGAGACAATAAAAGGAAAAGTCAAATTTTATTTAAACAATTCATTTGATTTATCCTGCCCATAAAAACAACATGTTTCGGATTTTATAAAAGCAATCAGCTTCAGAAATTTGCATTATAAATGTAAAATAATGAATAACATCATCCAGAAAATTGAAAATACAGACTGGCAAATGATCACTGAAAATATGTATCAAAATGGATATGCCATAATATCCGGTTTGCTATCAGACAATGAATGCGAAGCATTAAAATCAGACTATGATAACCCGACTTTATATCGTAAAACAGTTGTAATGGCCCGTCACCGGTTTGGGCTGGGCGAATATAAATACTTCAATTATCCGCTGCCTGATCTTATTCAAGCCATAAGAACAAATATATATCCGCATCTTGTTCCTGTTGCTAATGCATGGTTTAAGGCATTGAAGATAGATATTGATTTTCCATTGGATCACACAACCTTACTGCAACAATGTTATGATAACGGCCAGCGGAAAGCGACTCCATTAATCTTAAAATACGGGAAAGGAGGTTTTAACACTCTACATCAGGACCTTTATGGAGATATATACTTTCCAATTCAGCTCGTTTTGATGTTGAGTGAACCTGAAAAAGATTTCACAGGCGGAGAGTTTGTACTTACCCAGCAGATTCCCAGAGCACAGTCCAAAGCCATAGTTATTAATCCAAAGAAAGGCGACATGTTGATTTTCACCACCCATTTTAAACCTGAAAAAGGAACTAAAGGATATTACAGAGTAAATATGAAGCATGGTGTAAGTGAGATAAAAGAAGGTAACCGCTGTACATTGGGAATTATTTTTCATGATGCCGTCAGTTAACAAATGAAACAGCATATTGAACTCTCACCCAATGCCTTAAGGAGCCAGATCAGAAGCGGGAAAATTAAATTCGGAGGGAACCGCAAACTAAAAATTTACGGGCTACTCCACTGCTCCTCTGGTAAAAAGATGAAACAGGAAAACAGGGTCTTTTTTAAATCTGAAAAAGAAGCATTAGAAAATAATTACCGGCCATGTGGACACTGCATGAAGGAAAAATACAAACAATGGAAAATAAAGGAAAATTGCCTGCATCCATAAAAAATATATAGAAATTCGGGAATCCTGTAATGATACGTCACATTTTTTTAATACCATTGTATTATTAGAATGTACAGTCATGAAAATTAAAACATTTGGATTTCTCGTTTTAGGTTTTATTTCAATGTATGGTCAAACAGCTGTGATTGAAGTGAATTATGAGACTAAAATCATTCAGGACAGCATCAATAAAAGCCAGATTAATATTTATTCCTCCACTTTATTGTGCAATAGTCTGGAATCGTCCTATTACAGCCGGGAAGCTAAAGCTTTTTACAATAGAAATTCTAATGAAACCAAAACTACAGGTACAATCAATACAAATTACGGAGCCATTCCCAAATATCCCAAGTCGGTAAGCAGTGTTTACAAGAACAGAGAAAATTTAATAGTATCCATGCCTGTTGGCAGATATATTTTCACTTACGAGGAACCTCTGCTGAAATGGGAAATACTGAATGATAAAAAAGAAATAAAAGGTTTTAAAAGCCAGCTCGCAAAAACCACAACTGATACCGGCGATACTTTTTTTGCCTGGTTTACGGACGAAATAGCAATTCCTGACGGACCTTTCAGATTCAAAGGCTTATCCGGTCTGGTACTGGAAGTATACAATAAAAACAGAACCATTGAAATTTACGCCACGGATATTAAGAAATCCGAAGAAATAATAGAACCCTTACATTATATAACCAATGTCAAGACAAAATCTAAAAATCAATTCTTGGAAGCACGAAAAACCTATCAGGAAAACCCATCCATCTACAATGGAAATATGAGAATATTTGACGAAAACGGAAATGAAACCACTAAAAAGATGACCGATCGTATAAAAAACCAAACTACTTTCCTGGATTAAAATCTGAATACTTTATTTTCTTGTTGTTATTCTAGCACAAAACTTATTTTAGTAACTTAACTTTTTGTTAAAAAAAACTATTTAGTTAAGCCATAAAAGAATTCTATTTTACATAATATAAAAGTTAAAAAAAATATAGATTCTCATAACTGTGAATAAAAATTAAATTGTATACTTGTCTTCAGATTGCAATCCCAAAAAAATAACAATTTAAAAATTAGACAATTATGAGAAAAATTATTTTATTAGCAGCTTTCGGAGTTGCTGGCCTTATGGGAGCTAAAGAAACAGTTGAAAACAAAATCGAGACTAAAGGAAGTGCTGAAGTTGTATTTCAATTATGTGGAGTAATGGTAACTTATTTTAATGCTGCAGGGGAGCCTACAGATCAAAAATGGTTTACCAGTGATCAACCTACTCTATCGGCTTGCCAATCATATCAAGACGGAGTTATTTCCAATTTGCAAAGTCAAGGATATAGAGTTGAAAAAGCTGCTACTGGGGCAAGTACTGATCTAAATTAAAATTATGAAAAAGTTTCTTTTTCTTTTTTCTCTTACTATTTTTGGATATTTAGTTGCACAAAAGCAGTTACATATACAATATTTAAATGTTAGGTCCACGGTAGCAAATGTGTATGAAGACCTTTACACAGATGGCAAAAATGTTTTATCTAAACAGGACGGTAATATAATGTGGACAAATCCCGCCTTTGATAAAAAGAAAAAAGGGATGGATCAGTATTACATTTCAAACCTATCTACAGAAGAAAGAAATTTTTTCTTTACAACACAATTAGATAATGTAGGCGATTATTTTGTATATGATAAAGTTCCACAAATTAAATGGTTAATTGATAAAGAGACCACAAAGAAAATTCTAGGCTACAAATGTTTTAAGGCAACCTCAATTTTTAGAGGCTCACCCATAACAGCATATTTTACTGAAGAAATTCCTTATTCTGTTGGTCCTTTCAAATTCTTTGGACTGCCTGGAGCAATTCTTGATGTGAGAGTAGATGATAAAAATTATGATTTATGGAAAGCTGTCAAAGTTGATCTTTATGATGCAACCAATATTGATTTTAATCCAAAATTTCCTGAGTTTAGAAAAATAAATATGGAAGACTTTGTTAAGTTGAAAGATAAGGTTTATTCATCAAATCAGTCAACAGTTCCTGGTAGTATAAGTAAAACAGTAAGCGTAAGATTAGGAGTAGAAAAAACTTTTGAATGGGAAACTCAGCCTCCTATTAGATAAAAGAAGCATCTATTACAGCTTAGTTGATTCTTGTATATACTATATAACACAAAAAACCTGTATAACTTGCGGTTATACAGGTTTCTATTTAATTTAGTAGCGGGAACCGGACTCGAACCGATGACCTTCGGGTTATGAGCCCGACGAGCTACCTACTGCTCCATCCCGCGGTGTATCTTTAGAGTGCTTACCGAAAGCACTTAACTTAGTAGCGGGAACCGGACTCGAACCGATGACCTTCGGGTTATGAGCCCGACGAGCTACCTACTGCTCCATCCCGCGGTATATTTTTAGAGTACTTACCGAAAGTACTTTCTTAGTAGCGGGAACCGGACTCGAACCGATGACCTTCGGGTTATGAGCCCGACGAGCTACCTACTGCTCCATCCCGCGATATTGTGAGTGCAAAGATACGGCTATTTTTTGAAAATCCTAATTTTTCTTTTAAATAAAGGACTTTTATGAAAACTATTTTATTATTTGTATCTTTGTTTTATGGCAAAAATACTGAAAATTTACCCTGATAACCCTCAGGAAAATCTTGTGAATGAGGTGATTAAAACATTACAAAACGGCGGGCTTATTATCTATCCTTCTGACACGATCTATGCTTTGGGATGTAATATTTTTGATATAAAAGCCATGGAAAAGCTGGCCCAGCTTAAAAAAGTCAAGCTGGAAAAGTCTCAGTTCTCAATTATATGTAATGACCTGAGCCACCTTTCAGATTTTACAAGACCTATTGATACTTCAGTCTTCAGATTTCTGAAAAGCCATCTTCCAGGACCATTTACCTTTATCCTGGATGCCAACAAGAGCCTTCCTTTGGCCTATAAAAATCATAAAACCATTGGTATCCGTGTTCCCGATCATCCGATTCCACAGCTTATTGTGGAAAAATTGGGCCATCCAATTGCTTCAACGTCTATAAAAGATGACGACGAGATTATTGAATATTCCACAGATCCTGAGCTAATTGCAGAAAAGTATGACCATCTGGTGGATATTGTAATCGATTCCGGATATGGTGATAATATAGCCTCTACCATTGTGGATCTTACTTCGGGAGAACCGGAAATCATCCGCCAGGGAAAAGGAATCATTTAATCAGAAGCAGTCAACCGATCATTTGGATTATGAGTTTGTATGGTAAATACGCACTGGGAATTCTTTTTACCTTTGTGCTTCTTGCTGCAGTAATGCTTTATGCATTGCCGCTTATTTACTTAATTACAGGTATAAAAGGAATTACATCCGTTAATTTTTTTTATACAAGGATTGTTCTTTGGATGGTTCTTTTTTTTGTTTTTCTTTATAATTTTTTTGTAGAAAAAAATCCTTTCCTGCTACAGAAAGAAAAGAATTATACTGTGTCATTCTATACAAAGTCAGTAATCCGTTTATATTTTACCTGTCTTATAGGAACTTCCGTTATTGGTATAATTATCCAGCTTTTGACTCAGGAAGGCATGAGCAGCAAAATGGTTCAGATCTCTTCTGCTTTTAAAAATAATTATCTGCTGATGATCTTTATATGCCTTACTGCCGGAGTGGTAGAAGAACTTCTTATGAGAGGATATATTCAGCCAAGAATTGAAAGAATATACAATAATCAATATTGTGGTATTTTCATTTCCGCCCTATTATTTGGAATTTTGCACAGCACTTATGGAACAATCGGACAGGTAGTTGTACCTTTCTTTATCGGAACCGTTTTTGCTATGTTTTATAAACAATATTCGAACATTAAAATTCTAATCATCTGTCATTTTATGTACGACTTTGTGTCTGTGATGATCATGAATTTAATTGATACTAAACATTTATCTGTACTCTAAACATTATGAAAATTATAACTTCTCCAGCGAAACTGATGAACGTTGAGAATTCAACTGACTTATTAAGATCAACCACTCCAAAATTCATCGAAGAAGCTGCATTCATCCAGTCTTATTTGAAGCACAAATCTCCGAAATATCTTTCGGAATTAATGGAAATATCACCTAAGCTGGCCGATGAGAACTGGGAAAGAAACCAGAAATGGAAGGCGAAGCCAACGGCAAAAGAATCTGCTCCTGCCCTATTTGCTTTTACAGGAGAGGTTTACAGAGGACTGGATGCAAAAACCCTGGACAAAAATGCTGTTGACTATTTACAGAAAAATTACAGGATGCTTTCCGGATTATATGGTCTGCTGAAGCCTTCCGATAAAGTAATGCTATACCGGCTGGAAATGGGACGTCATTTTGAATTCGATCAATACAAAAACCTATATGAATTCTGGAGAGAAAAGATCACGGAACAGCTGAACTCCGAGATGAAAAAGGGTGAAATTCTTCTTCATCTGGCCAGCAATGAGTACGGGAAAGTGATTGACAGGAAAAAATTAAATCATAAGATCATCGATTTTGATTTCTATGAATTAAAAGACGGAAAACTGAAAACTATTGTTGTTTATACCAAGCATGCAAGAGGTCTTATGGTAAGGTTCTGTGCGGAAACTAACGCCAAAACCCTGGATGATGTAAAAGCATTCAACTATGAAGGCTATCTGATCGATGAGGAAAAATCTACGGACACTAAACTGGTTTTCACAAGATAAATGACAATATCAGCATTCAAAAAATATTTTAAAACTGAGCTTTCCGAACTTTATAACGATTCGGAAAGTGCTTTTTTATGCAGTGTTTTTATACAGAAAATTACAGGCTTTGACTCGTTTCAGCAAAGAAGACTTTCTCATCAAGAACTTCTTATTGATGATGAAAAAAAGCTTGTTCAGGTTATTTCTGATCTAAAAACCGGAAGACCCTATCAACAGATCCTTGGGGAAACAGAATTTTACGGAATGTTGTTTTTCGTGGATGAACATGTCCTTATTCCGCGTCCTGAAACGGAGGAGCTGCTTGAGATGGCAATTCATACCATTCAAAGTTCAGAATTAAATGTTCAGGGTTTAAAGATTCTGGATATCGGAACCGGAAGCGGTATAATTCCATTGGTTTTAAAAAAACATTTTCCCGGAGCGAAAATTACATCCATTGATTTATCGGAAAAAGCCTTGAAAACGGCTAAGCGAAATGCAGAACATCATCAGCTGGAAATCAACTTTATTCATGCAGATTATCTGAATTTTGAATTAACGGAAAGCTATGATATTATTATTTCCAATCCTCCTTATATAGGAATTGAAGAAGAAATTGAGATCGCTGATTCTGTCAAGGAATTTGAACCCAAAATGGCACTCTTCTCTCCTGTGAAGGATGCATTAATCTTCTACAGGAAAATCGCAGAAGATGCTCAACAATACCTGAAAGACAATGGTTTTTTATTTTTGGAAATCAATCAGAAACTTGGTCCTGAAACCTTTGAATTGTATACCGGATATTTTTCTGAAGCCCAACTGATCAAAGATTTATCTGGAAATGACCGCTTTATTGCTGGAAAAAAATAAAAATTGAATCATGGAAATTATCGCACACTCTGTCAATGAAATTAAAATAGCCGAAATTGTTTCTGCTGACATCATTATCCGGTCTGCTCAGGACGGACTGGATCTTCTTGGAAATATTTATTATCAGGGTTTCGATAAGCTGATTATCTATGAGGAGAATCTCACCCCTGAATTCTTTGATCTGAAAACAAAAATAGCAGGAGATATTCTACAAAAATTCTCTAATTACCGCATGAGCCTTGCCATTGTAGGGGATTTTGAAAAGTATCAAAGCAAAAGCATCAGGGATTTCATTTTCGAAAGCAATAAAACAAAACATATTAACTTCTCTGAAACACTTGAAAATGCTTTGGAAAGGCTGGGAAACTGACAATTATTTTAAAAAATATCCATCTGCTCTTTTATAAATCTAAAAACAACATGGGTCTGTGGGAATATTTTAACGCAAAGGTTTACCATTGTTAGTGTTTATTAAAGAAAGCAAAGATGCGATCAACAAGTTGATCTGATGAAGCGGATGGATGAACAGGACTTATATATTCTAGTATTCTAGCTATTTATATCTGTGCGCCAATCTTAGCTTCCTCGCTTTTCTTTTTCAAAAAAGCAGATCGCATCTTCAACCGCCTTATCAACAGGTTGATACCGGATCCCCAATTCCTCTGAAGATTTCCGGTTGGAGTAATAATTATTAATTCTTAAAGCTTTCATATTAGGAGAACTCAGGCTGGTTTTTATTTTCAGTTTTCTCAGTATGTCTCCTATTATTCCGAGTATGGCAAGTCCTGGGTTTGGTATTGGGATCATAACGGGAGCCTGTCCTGTTATGGCATTTACTTTTCCAAAAAATTCTTTGTAAGTCAGGTTTTCATTGGCCAGCAGGTATTTTTCGCCATTTTTACCATTTTCAGTGGCTTTTATAATTCCTTCCGCCACGTCTTCTGCATGTACAAAGTTTTTTCCGCCTTTTGGATAGAAAACAAGCTTCTTTTTCCAGGCCCAAAAGATAATTTTCCCCGAACTCGGCTTGCGGTCGTAGGCCCCGATCATAAAGGTAGGGTTTACAATAACTACGTTGGTTTCCTTTCTCTGCTGCAAAAGGTAATTCTCTGTTTCCAGTTTGCTTTTGGCATAATAGGAACGGGTAAAAGGATACAGCTGAGGAGCTTCTTCATTTCCCCAGCCAACAGAATTTCCATATCCTAATGTATTGGCCGTACTTACGAACAGGAATTTTTCTACTCCCACTGATACAGTTTGAGCAAACAGATGAACTACAGCATCATAATTCGTCTTTTTATAATCTTCATAACGCAACAGGTCCTGACTGGTTTCCGCCGCAATATGAATAACAGTACCCACATCCTGCAGATGCTCTGAAATATCCGAGAACAGGTCTCCTTCTATGAGCCTGAGATTTTCATTTTCTTCGCCCATCCAGCTGCTTTTCTTGCGCACCAGAGCAGTAACAGAATAATCATATTGTAATAATTTAATAATGGTATTAGTTCCCAGAAGCCCTGTGGCTCCGGTCACGAAAACTTTTTTCATGCTTCTATTTCTTTTTTAATGGCACTGGTCATCAGAGGCAGCTTAATCCATATCGGCAGGATCTTCATAATCAGCCAGCTTATGGGATTCACCATAATAACGGAATCTTTTTTGAAAAGTTGCCTGATGCAGTAAGCTGCCACTTTGTTCGGGTCCAGGAGGGTAAGCTTTCCTAAAACACCTTGCTTTTCAATTCTTTTGCAGACATCAATATTGGTTTTCATCGCTCCGGGATTCACAACGCTTACAAAGACATTAGTGTCCTTCAGCTCTTCATGAAGTCCTCTTGAAAATGAATGGATAAAGGTTTTGGAAGCCGGATATACCGTTTTGAAACCTATGGGTGAAAAAGCAGCCATACTTGATACATTCAGAATATAGGCTTTAGGCTGTCTTAACAGATTAGGTAACAGCTGATGGGTGATTAGTGAGGTTGCTGTTACATTCACCTGTAAAATGGTATTGATATAAGACGGCGAAGCATCTACAAATTTCTTCGTGCCTCCAAGCCCCGCATTATTGATCAGGATATGAATTTCAAAAGACCGGTTCAGCCATTCTGTAAGCTTCATGACATTTTCATTCACCGAAAGGTCTACTTCATAATACTCTGCCCTGATCCGATAGGTTTCTTCAAGCCGTCGAGACAATTCTTTTAAATGTTGCCCCGGAAGGCTTACCAAAATGACATTGATATTCTTACTGGCTAGGTTTTCTGCAAATGCTTTTCCAAGTCCCTGGCTCGCTCCCGTTACTACAGCATATGATTCTTTGGTATCCATAAAACAATTTTATGATACAAAGCTATCCGGAAAAGTATCTTTGAATGTTCAGGGTTATCTGAGTGAACCTATTTTTAAATTAAAAATAAATCTATATAACACATTGAAAAACAATTAATTAATTAAAAAAGAACGTTAAAACTTATAAACCTGAACCATTTTTATACTCGGAAGGAGTCTGATCCGTCAGCTTTTTAAAAGTGGTATTGAAAGAAGTTTTGGAATTGAATCCGGATTCGTAGGCGATCCCTAAAATTGACAGTTTGCTCTGAGGGTCTTTGAGAAGTTTTTTGGCATACTCAATTCTGTATTCATTCACGTACTGAAAAAAGTTCTTCTTAAATCCGGTATTAATCACATAAGACAGATGGTGTGTAGAAATAGACAATAGTTCGGAAAGCCTGATCAAGTTCAGCTCGCTGTCCAGATAGGGCTTTTGCTTATCCATGATTTCTTCCAGCTGACTTTTGATCTTCAGCAGTTCTTCATCGGGGAGCAGCTTTTTCTTTACTTCTTCTCTCTCGGGATTTTCATCAATAGAAATCAATTCATCACGCTGCTTTTCTTCCAGGGGATAAATCTCTTTCTGCTTTAAGGAATAATACCCTACAAAATAAATAACCAGCAGAAAAGCTCCGTTAATGAAAAAATTCAGGGCAGTGGAATCATAGGATAAATTATAAACTATGTAAGCAATATTAATAATGAAAATAATGACAGTAATATATTCGAGCCAGTTCAGGTTGATACCTTCTGTATTCGCAGAAAACTGCTGGATCCTTTTTTTGTGCTTCCGGATAGTGAAATACGAAAGACCGGTATAGAATAAGGCCTGTACAAGGATTAAGCCGATAAAAACAAAATTAAAAACAGTATGATCATCAAATCCACCAAAACGCTGTAACAGAATATTGATCCAAAAAACAACAGGCAGAATAAGGTATTTCAGGTCTGAAATTTTAAATTTAAATGCAGGATTGGTGTAAAATAACACACTGAAATAGAACATAATGGGCGTCAGAAACTGGATCATCTGAACGGAAATGATGGAATGTACCTCTACCGGAACATTATTCACTAGGGTAAGAACCTCATCCAGCCAAAAACTTGACCATAAAAAAAGAAATATCCCAAACCAGAAGTTGGCCTTTCTGTTTACCCGTAACGGATTGGACAGTTTCAGTAAAGAAAGCAAGACCAGTGAACCATAGATTAATACAACGATGAAACGGTTTAATTCTGATGTGTTCATTGGTCCTGATATTTTGATTAAAGATAAATCTTTTTATCCTATTCTTTTCCTGACGAAAATTTCATAGCCCAGATAGATCAGCGGTAGTGACATGATTCCCAGATACAGAGCATTATGCATAGCAGCATCCGGAGCTACAGCCACTGCATAAACCAATCCGAAAAATGCGCCTCCAAGATGTGCAGCATGCCCGATATTATCATGCTGTCTAGGGTTCATCATCATATATACAGAATATCCGAAGTACAGCAGTCCGAAAATATAGCCTTTAACCGGAATCGGAATAAAAAAGATATAGATACCGATATCAGGCATCATAGCTATAGATGCAAATAATATCCCTGAAACACCTCCACTTGCACCTACCGCGGAATACCACGGCTGTTTTTGGTAAATGTAAAGCGAGAGAAAATTTCCCAGCAATATGGACCCCAGATATACAATTGTGAAACCGAGATTTCCGAAAGTCTGAATGATAATCGGTCCAAAGAAATACAGCGTCATCATATTAAATACCAAGTGCATGATATCAGCATGCAGAAACCCAGATGAAAGCAGACGGATGTATTCTTTTCTGCCCAGAATAGCTCCTACACTGAATTTATATTTCTCAGTGATCCCCGGATTGTTGAAGGCAACAAAACTGATAATGGCCGTAATTATAATAAATAAGATGAGAATATTCATAATTTTAATTCTTAATTTTCTGGTTCACCGCCTTCAAACAGATCCCCGATGACAGTCCGGTCATCATCTACAATACCGTCTCCTGTTTCGGGTTCTTCATATACTTCCGGTTCTTCTTCTACAGGTTCAGGAATCGTGATATTGATTGTTTTTACTTTAAATTTCGTAAACTGGTTTCCAATTGCCTTGATTCCTTTTACAGCAATGAACTCGTCAATAGGTATGGTTTCCGGGTCACGGTCTTTGCCTTTATCCTTAGCAAAAATGATTTCTGCTAAAGCACCGTCTGCTACAATTACGTTTTCAATAAATGATTTCGGGTGTTCAGAAGGCATAAAGGTCTGTATATTGGCTGTATTTTCCAGAAGGAATCTTTTGATAAAATACATTTCCTTTTCTCCGTCGTAGTAAATGCAGGTTACCGGCTGTTGCGGCTTCCATTTTTCCAGCACCAGATATTCATCATCGAAACGGTTTCCAAGGTCGAAAGACACCAGCTTCACCTCACCATTGGTATTGATTGTCAGAATTTTATCATCTCCTTTAAAACTACCTAAAAGAGTCCCTCTCGCATCGGCATTCAGTCTTCTTACCGTATCATCAAACCAGATTTTTCTGGGAGCCAGTGTAGAAACGCCTTCTTCCTTCAAATCCACCTTTTTCACAGAATATTTGGTCACCAGGTTTCCTTTAGAATCTCTTCCTTTGATAGCAAGTTCAGAGAAATCAATTTCCATTTTATTTTTCCTGATTCTTGGATTCGGCTTTAAAAGGACGGTTACTGTTTCCGCTTCCCCATTAGGATTAGCCGAGAAATACAGGGTTTCGGAACCTTTTTTATCAGAAGCCAGCGGATAATCTGTGTTTCTGGTCACCGCCGTTACAGAAAAACGTTTCATATAATAAGGTCCGTCTCTGCCTTCACGGTAGATCATATTATAGACTGTTCTTTTATCGTTCTTCTTCCATATGGCAACATGCAGGATATCTTTTCCTACGAATGTTTTGGCATCCACCTTTACAACCTTCATCGTTCCGTCTTTTCTGAATATGATGATATCGTCAATATCAGAGCAGTCAAACAGATACTGGTCTTTTTTCAGTGAGGTACCGATAAATCCTTCTTCAAAATTGGCATAGAACTTTTCATTGGCCACTGCTACTTTTGTGGCATCAATAGTATCAAAAATCCTAAGCTCTGTTTTTCTCTGCTTATCTTTTCCGTATTTTTTCTGAATATTTAAATAGTACTCAATGGCATAAGCAATCAGGTTGGCAAGGTGATGTTTTACCTGTTCTATTTTGCCCTCTAGAGCAGCTATATTTTCTTTAAATTTATCTAAATCAAATCTTGAAATTCTCTTAATTCTGATCTCCGTCAGTTTTAAAATATCTTCCTCAGTTACCGCTCTTAAAAGGTGCTTTGTGTGAGGCTTTAATCCTTTATCAATGGTTGCAATAACATCTTCCCAGGTCTTTACCTCTTCAATATCATGATAAATCCTGTTTTCAATAAAGATTCTTTCCAGTGAAGAGAAATGCCAGCTTTCCTGAAGCTCGTGAAGTTCAATTTCAAGCTCTTTCTTAAGCAATGAAACTGTATGTTCCGTATTCATTTTCAGGATATCGGAAACATTCATGAACATCGGTTTATCTCCTACGATTACGCACGCATTCGGAGAGATGGTTACCTGGCAGTCTGTAAATGCATAGAGCGCATCTATGGTTTTGTCCGGTGACACATCATTGTGAAGATGAACAAGGATCTCTACCGTATCAGAGGTATTATCTTCAATCTTTTTGATCTTGATCTTTCCTTTTTCATTGGCCTTCAGGATAGAGTCTATCAGGTCGCCTGTATTTTTTGAGAAAGGAAGTTCCGAAATTACCAGCGTATGCTTATCGGTCTGGGTAATTCTGGCTCTGGCTCTTACCTTACCGCCCCTGTGTCCGTCATTATATTCGGAAACATCAAGGTAACCGGCGGTCATAAAGTCAGGAAACAGTTCAAATTTCTTTCCTTTTAAATGAGCAACAGATGCATTGATAAGCTCATTGAAATTATGGGGAAGAATTTTTGTAGAAAGTCCTACCCCAATTCCTTCTACTCCTTGTGCAAGCAATAGGGGGAATTTTACGGGAAGATCAATAGGCTCATTATTTCTGCCGTCATAGGATTTTGCCCATTCTGTAGTCTTAGGGTTAAAGACCACTTCCAGTGCGAAAGGGGTCAGCCTGGCCTCGATATATCTTGCCGCTGCTGCTGAGTCTCCGGTATAGATATTCCCCCAGTTTCCCTGAGTATCTATCAGAAGTTCTTTCTGGCCAATCTGTACCATGGCATCCGTAATGGAAGCATCTCCGTGAGGATGATATTTCATGGTATTTCCTACGATATTGGCTACTTTATTGTAACGGCCGTCCTCCAGTTCCCGCATAGAGTGCATGATCCTTCTCTGAACAGGCTTAAGCCCATCATAAACGGAAGGAATCGCTCTATCCAGAATTACATAGGAAGCATAGTCCAGAAACCAGTCTTTATAAAGTCCTGAGACTTTTTTCAAGCTCTCACCTTCGTGCGAGTTTTCTTCTGTCGTCATCTGTTTTTAATCGTTTTTCTCTTTATTAATTTGTACTACTTTATTCAGAGAGAGTTTTAAATCATTTACTTCTTTTCTACTCAAATAAGATATTTCATATTTGAGGATGGTAGAGCCATTGTTCTTGCTTGAGATGGTCACGTATAGTCTTTTAATAAAAAAAATACTGACGATCTCGTATGTTATCAATTTATATTTTGGAAATTCATCATGAAGAGGTCTGTCCAAAAAAGGAATGATATTTCTGTTCTTAAAATTCAGTGCTTCTCCATCACTGTCATATTCAAATATTTGTCTGCCGTTCAGGTGAAAAATCACCATTAGTATGACTGGAACAATAAGAAGAATATAACTTTCTTTTCCTACAGCATGAAACCTGTATTCATTTAACAAAAATGCTGCAATTCCAAATATGGCCATCATTATCAGTAATGTATGTACAAAATTGTAAACCGAAGCTTTGTTGCGGTTGCTGAGTCTCATTTGTGATATTTGTGTTTATTGGTTTAATTTTTAGTTTGCTACTTCATCCAAGGTTTCTTTTTTATCAATATCCGGATCTTCCACTACAAGATTTTCAAGAATAAACACCTGCCTGTCCGGTGTATTTTTACCCATATAAAATTCAAGCAGCTGATCTATTGTCTGGTCTTTGCCTATTACTACAGGCTCCAGACGGATATCTTTTCCGATAAAATGTTTGAACTCATCGGGTGAAATCTCTCCAAGTCCTTTAAATCGGGTAATTTCAGGGTTTTTCCCAAGTTCGTTCAAAGCTTTTATTCTTTCCATTTCGGTGTAGCAGTATCTTGTCTCTTTTTTATTTCTCACCCTGAACAATGGGGTCTGAAGAATATAAAGATGTCCATTTTTAATCAGATCAGGGAAAAACTGAAGGAAAAATGTAATCATCAGAAGACGGATATGCATACCATCCACGTCGGCATCGGTAGATATAATTACCTGATTGTATCTCAGATCTTCGAGACTTTCTTCAATATTCAGAGCAGCCTGAAGAAGGTTAAACTCTTCATTCTCGTATACTACTTTTTTAGTCAGTCCGTAGCAGTTCAAAGGTTTTCCTTTCAGAGAGAATACGGCCTGGGTCTCAACGTCTCTTGATTTGGTGATAGATCCGGATGCGGAATCTCCCTCGGTAATGAAAATCTGGGTCTCTCCTTTTCTTTCATTCTTCTGGTCGTTATAATGCTGTCTGCAGTCACGGAGCTTCTTATTGTGAAGGGATACTTTTTTGGCTCTTTCTCTTGCCAGCTTCTGGATTCCTGAAAGTTCTTTTCTTTCTCTTTCGGAAATAAGAATCTTTCTTTGGATCGCTTCGGCAATTTCAGGGTTCTTATGAAGGAAATTATCGAGTTTGCTCTTCAGAAAATCAATGATAAAAGTCCTTACGGTAGGTCCGTTGGGTCCCATATCACTGGATCCCAGCTTTGTTTTCGTCTGGGATTCGAATACAGGTTCTTCTACGTTGATAGAAATGGCTGCAATGATAGATTTTCTGATATCTGAAGCATCAAAGTTTTTATTGAAAAATTCACGGATCGTCTTTACATATGCTTCACGGAAAGCATTAAGGTGCGTTCCTCCCTGCGTGGTATTCTGTCCGTTCACGAAAGAAAAATAGGTTTCTGTCTGTGATTTGTCAGAATGCGTAATAGCCAGTTCTATATCGGTATCTTTCAGGTGAATAATGGAATACAGAATTTCGTTTTCCATCTCTTCTTCCAAAAGATCTTTAAGTCCGTTTTCAGAATAATAGGTCTCACCGTTGAAAATAATCTTCAAACCGGGGTTCAGGTACGCATAGTTGCGCAGCATTTTTTCTATATATTCTTTCCTGTATTTGAAATGAAGGAAGATCTCACCATCAGGAATAAAGGATATTTCCGTTCCGTTTCGGTCCGAAGTATCTTTTTCTTCATGGTTTTCAGTAATCAGTCCCCTGGAAAATTCCGCCATCTTCATTTTTCCTTCACGGAAAGACCTTACGCGGAAATACTCTGAAAGGGCATTAACAGCTTTGGTACCGACCCCGTTCAATCCTACAGATTTCTTGAAGGCTTTACTATCGTATTTTCCTCCTGTATTCATTTTGGAAACGGCATCTACGACCTTTCCCAGTGGGATTCCACGGCCAAAGTCACGGATGCTGACTTTACCGTCGTCCACTTTTATTTCAATTCTTTTCCCAGATTTCATTCTGAACTCATCAATAGAGTTGTCCAGAATTTCTTTGAGCAGAATGTAAATGCCGTCGTCCGCAGAGGAGCCGTCTCCTAGCTTCCCGATGTACATTCCGGGGCGCAGACGGATGTGTTCCTGCCAGTCGAGGGTTCTGATATTATCTTCGGAGTAGATTGGATTTATTTCTTGTGACATATATGATTTCAGCAAACACACAAAAGTACGAAATTGTACAAAATTATACGAATTTTTCGATTCGTTTTTTTTCAGTATTTAACCTTAAATATTGTATTATTATTAATCAAATCATATATTTACCGTATTATTCAATATCTAGTGAAAAAAATTATACTTTTTCATCTATTCTCTTTTATATTATCATCATCATTATTATTTGCCCAGATTCCCGGAATGATCAATTATAATGATGGAGATGGTCTGAACAATTCGTATACCTACTCGCTCAGTCAGGATAAAACCGGGTTTTTATGGATAGGAAGTGATAACGGATTGTTCCGGTTTGACGGAAAGGAATTTAAACATTTTAACAATAAGCAGGGCTTAAAAAACATCGAAGCCCTGTCATGTATCCCTTTATCCAACGGGGAAATTTTTATTGCCCCTTTTCTGAATGATTTTGCTTATTTGAAAAACGGCAGAATTATCAACTCGGATTCTAACAGCGAATTACAAAAAATGCAGTTCACCGTTAATCCCGACTATTATGTTGATGGTGAGTCTCTTTACCTGTTTTCTACCTATAATCCTGACAATATCTACGTATATGGGAATGAAAGGGTGAGCAGGATTCCTTTGGCAATCAAAAGCAGCCTGACAGATCCTTATTATGCTTTCGGTCTGAATATTGCTGATCAAATGCTGTATCTGTTCAATCAGGAAAAAACGGAAAACATTCAGGCTTATAATATCATCACAAAAAAGAAAACAATCTGCAATATTTCTCTTAAGAAAAACACGGTCACATTAAGGAAGGGTGACATTTTTGTTTTCAGAAACAAAAGAACGGTAGAGGTTTACCAGCTTTACAACAAAATTTACTTCAAAAAACTTAAAAGCTATACCGCAAAGGAAAATATTCACCGGCTCGTCATAGATCGTAATTACCGGCTCTGGCTGTGTCCTGAAGAGGGCGGAGCTCTTTATTTCAAACAACCTCTATTTGATAACAGCAGGCTTTCCGACCCTGTCAGAATGATGGAAAACTACATCCTCAACGATATTTTAGTGGATAAAGACAACAATACCTGGTTTTCTACTCGGAATAATGGCATCTTTTTCATTGCTGACCAGTTTTTTAAAAATTATGTCCATTTTCCGATCAAAAATAATTCATCCAATATAAAGGCCATTGCCAAAAACAGCCATGGTATTTTCCTGGGCTATAACGAAGCTAAAAGTGGCATTTACCATAATGGGCATGTAACAGACCTTGTTTTTGAAAAAAACATTAAAATAGAACACAAATCTATATTTTCTGAGGGAAACACAGTGATATTCGGGCTTACAAGAAGCCTTTTTCAGTATGATATCCAGGCGAGGGGAAAAAAAATTTTAAAGGATTATCTTTTAAAAAATATTGTGCCCTATACACCAGGATCTATTATATTATGCACATCAGACGGACTTGTTGCCTATAATTATAAAACAGGCAGTTATACTGAAATACTCAGCAAAGAAAGAATGTATACAGCTCTTCCCTATGCCCGGGATAGCTTGTTTGCCGGGAACTTTAAGGATCTTTATAAAGTGAATACTATTTCTAAAAAGAAAAAACTATTTCTCCAGGGATATTACTTTACAGATCTTAAAAAGTTCGGTGACAATCTATATATCGGAGCTACCAACGTTAACGGGATCATTATTTTTGATCATTCTAAAGTCCTCAGAAAGATTACGGAAAAAATTGGATTGATTACAGGCCAGATCAAAAAAATTGAAGTAGAAAACAACAATGTATTTTGGGCAAGTACTAATTATGGACTCAGCAGGATTGAGCTTAAAGGAACTGGTATCAGCATCAATAACTTCACACAGACAGACGGCCTGCCATCAAATTCAGTATCCGGATGTATTATTTCCGGTGATACCATCTATGTGGGAACTTCAAAAGGGCTGGGAATTCTTTCTGTTAAAAATCTAATGAGCCAGAAGAAATTTATCAACAAAAAAGTAATCATCAATTCCATTATCATTGGCGGCAGGGAAATTTTTGATATCAGACAGCCGTTAACGGGCCAGACTCCTGACAATGACGTTACCTTCAATGTAAGTTTTCCGGATTTTATTTCCCAGGGAAAGATAAGTTACCGGTACAAAATCGAGGGACTCAGCAATGGCTGGCAAACGGGCACTTCCCAGAAGATCATTTTTTCTTCTCTTCCTCCGGGTAATTATACATTTAAGATCTTGGGGATCGGCTACAATGGAAAACAGTCTTATGCCTCAACGAATCTGCAATTTGAGATTCTTCCGCAATTCTGGCAGACCTGGTGGTTCAAGCTGATGATCATCAGTCTGGGTGTTGCTGGCCTGTTTATCCTTATCACCTTTTATTTTCAGAAGAAAAGAAATAAAAAACTGGAAACGTTATACTATGAAAAAAAAATTGCTGAACTGGAACTGCAGGCGATAAAGGCTCAAATTAATCCTCATTTCATTTATAACTGCCTCAATTCTATCCAATATCTTCTGTATAAAGAAGATTATAAAGAAACAGAAAATTATCTTGAGATATTTGCTCAAATGATCCGAAAGACCCTGCATTATTCAGAAAAAACCTTCATGTCTATCAAAGATGAAGCAGATTATCTTTCATTATATCTGGATATGGAAAAACTTAGGTTAAAAGATCTGTTCGACTATAAAATTACTTTATCTGAAAACATCAACGAAAGCTGGGTGCTTCCTTCCTTGCTGATTCAGCCTTTTGTGGAAAACGCCATAAAACACGGAATTGCAGGTTTAAAGGACAGAAAAGGAAATATACGGGTGTCTTTTGAGCATACCGGAACATCAATTTGTGTCACCATAGAAGATAACGGTACGGGCATTAACACCAAAAGGAAAACCAGCCCTGATTCTTTCGGGGTAAGATTATCCCAGAAAAGGATTGAAACATTCAGGCAACTTTTTGAGACTCATATTATACTGGAAATTTATGATCTCTCCGAAAAAGAGCAAAGACCGGGAACGCAGATTAAACTTTATATAAAACCTTATGAAAACCAAAATACAGGCATGCATCATTGATGATGAACAGGACGGAAGAGATTATATCGCTCTTCTACTGAAGAATGAATTTCCTGAGATCCAGACGGTATTTCAGGCATCAAGCGTAGAGGAAGCTTATATTTATCTTACTAAAAATTCCCCGGATATTCTTTTTCTGGATGTGCAGCTGCAAGACGGTACTGCTTTTGACCTGCTTTCAAAGTTCAGAGAAATAGACTCCCGGATCATTTTCATTACCGCATTTGAAAATTTTGCCATTCAGGCTATTAAAAACGGTGCGGCAGATTATTTACTTAAACCCATTAAAAAAATAGACTTTATCATTGCTGTCAATAAAGTGCTGGAAACCATTAAAAAAAGTAAAAGCCAGCCGGGTATTTCTTCCAGCGAGAACAAGATCAGTCTTCCTACCCTTCAGGGCTTCAAATTGACCAATATCAGCGATATTATCCGTTGTGAGGCAGATTCCAGCTATACCACCTTTTATCTTACGGATAAAACGAAGGTCATTGTTTCCAAAACACTGCATGAATTTGAGGAACATCTTACAAAATATAATTTTTTCAGGATCCATCATAAACATCTGATTAATCTTTTTCACCTTAAAGAATACATTAAAGGGAAAGGCGGGCAGGTAGTGATGGCAGACCATTCTGTCCTGGATGTTTCTGTGCGTAAAAAGAATGATTTTTTAAACAAGATTGAGAATTTAGATTAAAAACTGCAGCCGGAATATATTTCCGTTTTGTTATCTGCCTTCCAGTTTTGCAATCATTTTTTTCAGCATTACCGGAACAATCAATTGGTGGAAAGGACGCACGGGAATGAAATACACCATTCCCATCCGGTTGTGGTATTTCACGGTAGTTGAAATTGTTAAAAAACTATTTTCTGTGCTGTGTTGTGCATTATCATAAAAAATTGAAACCCTGAAATCAAGGTGCTTATCATTCTCACCTATGATAATTTCGTGATCCGTCTTATCGAATATTTTGAAAATTCCTATCTGATCTCCCACTTCAAGTTTAAAATCATCAGGTGATAACGATTTACTCTTATCTGTTCCGGTTTTCAGTCCGAACATTTTAACAATGCTGTTTCTGAAAGCAAACATGTTCTTCCCCCACTGAGGTGTACTGGCGAAAAAGGCCCTGCCTATTTCGTTCGTACTGATAGTTCGTTTAGTATTCAATTCTCCTTTAAAACTGTCTGCATAATCAAAAAAATTTTCTTCTTTGAATAAAACAGATCCTTCCGGTATTGCAGTTTTTATAATTTTCATGGTATTAGAGTGGTTTTGGGCTCTGTTCTAACAAATATAACTGGCTTGCTGCAGAAAAGACCTGAGTAATCTCAGCTTTCCTTTTTTTAATTACAATTAATAGCAGCAAGGCTTCACTTATTAGAAAAATGTATTCACTTATTAATTCACATTAAAGAGATTTTAAAAACTATTTTAATTTTAACCTATATCCAAAATAACTATTAATTCTTAAAGTTTTTGTTGGTTTTTGATGTATAAAATCAATATAATATTATGGTAAGAATGTATTTTTTAACTATTTATCTTCTTTTAGGATGTCTTATGGTGAATGCCCAGGCACCATGTTCAGATTTTAATGACCCCAATAACCCTCCCGGACTTTGGACCCCTGCTCCTTATCCCAACGGAAATGTAGGCGTTTCTGCCGGTACCCCGAATACGCTGGATGGTTCCCAGTATATTATTCTTGATGATAAATCAGGCGGATCATGGTATATCAATCCTTCTGATTTTAAAAATCTAGGGCAAAGATTTTTAGGCCAGTGTCTTTATTTTGATTTCTATCTTGAAAAAGATGGCGGCTATGGTGCTCCTATTCATCCTACCATCTACATCATGTCCGGCAATCAGTATATCACTTTTGTAGCCAATGTCACCGTAACTCCGGGAAGCGGATGGGTTCGTGTGCGTGCACCGATCGCTAATGGTACAGGCACTACCCTTCCAAGCAATTCGGATGGAACATGGACGCTGGGCTCAGCAGTAACGACTGCTGATTTTAATAACATTATGAATAACTCCACGGCTGTTATGATATCTCCGGATTATACCTCAAGCCCAAGCGAAAGAGTATGGTACGATAATATCTGTGTGAAATCATGTGACGGATGTACTGCGGATTTTAAACTTGACACTTCATTCAGCACCGTAACCAATACGGCTACCGCTAACTTAACCCTTACGAATCCTGTTCTGGTTTCTACGCCTAACAATCCGGGAAGTACTTATACCGTGGCATGGGGTGACGGAACTTCTTCACCTTACATTATATCTACTCTAAGCCATACGTATACTACTCCCGGAACGTATACGATCTGCGTTACTGAAAAGAAAGATAAAATGATCATATGTACAAGATGTTTTACATTCTGCTACTCAAAAAGAGACACTGTACCAACAAAAGAAGGCGGAGCAATTGCATTGAAATCTCCACTTTCCGATCTTGAGAGCATTGCTAAAACAGAACTTCAGGCAGAGGAACAAAAAGGAATTATCATGGTTCCTAATCCTGCTAAAAGCCATGTGAACCTACAGACCAACCTTCCTAAAAGAGAACTGGTATCGGTAAGACTGATGGATTTTTCAGGGAAAGTATTGCTTGAAAAATCTGAAATCCTCAACAGCGGTCCCCAGACCCTTACCCTGAATACGGAGAAGCTGGTACAGGGTGCTTACATCGTTGAAGTGAAATCTGAACATATCACAAGTTCACAGAAACTGCTGATTTCAAAATAAAGTCTTATAAAATGATATAACTTCAAAGACTGTCCTTGCATGGGACAGTCTTTTTTATGGAATTTCTGCTTCTGATTACAAAAAATGAATTAAATTCGAAGTAAGTAAAAAATCCTTTAATGATACAACTTCCATTATCCAAGCTTTCCAATGTAGGAACTACCATTTTCAGCCAAATGACACAGCTCGCAAACGAAAATGAGGCAATCAACCTTTCACAGGGGTTTCCGGATTTTATGCCGGATCCTGAGCTGCTGGATCATGTAGATTATTTCATTAAAAAAGGGTTTAACCAATATGCTCCAATGGGTGGAATGATTACTTTAAAGGAAGAAATTGCCAGAAAAATTGAAAACAGCCATCAGGCTATATACCATCCAGACTCAGAGATTACAGTAACTGCGGGGGGAACTCAGGCTATTTTCACTGCAGTAGCCACTTTTGTTAAAAAAGATGATGAAGTGATCATTTTTGAACCGGCCTACGATTGCTATGAACCTACTGTAGAACTGTTCGGCGGAGTTGTAAAACGATTTGAAATGAAAGCCCCGGATTATGCGATCGACTGGACAGCAGTACGAAACCTGGTCAGCGATAAAACCAAAATGATCATCCTGAACAATCCCAATAATCCGTCGGGGAAGATTTTAACAGCGCAGGATATTCAGGAACTGATTGCCATTGTAAAAGGAACTTCCATCCTTATTTTAAGTGATGAAGTCTATGAAAATATTGTTTTTGACGGAAAACAGCATCTGAGCCTCGCCAAATATCCGGAACTAAAGGAAAGAACTCTTCTGGTAGCTTCATTTGGAAAGCTGTTTCATGTTACGGGCTGGAAAATCGGTTATTGTGCTGCTCCAAAAGCGCTGACAGATGAATTCAGAAAAATCCACCAGTTCAATGTCTTCTCTGTTAACACTCCTATTCAGTTGGCGCTGGCAGCTTACATGAAAAATGAAGCTCATTACAATAATTTGGGGCAGTTCTTTCAGGAAAAAAGAGACTTTTTAAGAAAAGGACTGGCCGGAACTTCTTTTGAATTGCTGGATTGTGAAGGAACTTATTTCCAGGCATTGAAGTATGATAAAATATCGGATAAAAATGATTTTGATTTCGCGAGCGAGCTTACTATCACTCATAAAGTGGCAAGTGTTCCTTTTTCGTCATTCTATAAAAATAAAAGGAATGACCATGTGATCCGGTTATGTTTCGCAAAAAAGCAGGAAACATTAGAAAAAGCCATAGAAAATCTTTCCAGGCTTTAAATCTTTATATAAGCGGAGAAAGTAACCTGGCCAGATGTTCAAAGAATACTTTGGTTTTTGGTCTTTTCCTCCATGATTCGAGAGAGATTTCTTCACAGTCATTCATGTCTTCATGAAAAAGGTTCTGAAGCTTATCATTGATTTCTTCATTAAAAACCAATGCATTGACCTCAAAATTCAGTTCCTGGCTTCTTACATCCATATTGGCTGTCCCCACGGAAGAAAAGTTATCATCAACGATCATTGTTTTAGCGTGGATAAAGCCTTTTTTGTAAAAGAAAATCCTCACATTATTTTCCAGAAGCTCTTCGTAATAAGAATATGCCGCAGCATTCACAACCATGGAATCCCCGGATTTAGGAACCATGAGCCTTACATCAACTCCGGAAAGAGCTGCCTGTTTGATGGCATTTAATACGGTTTCTACCGGAATAAAGTATGGAGTAACAATATATATTCTTTTTCTGGCAGAAAGTACCGCAGAAGCTGTACTGAGCATGATGGAAGGCTTGGTATCCGGACCGCTGGCCGCCGTCTGAATAAGCGAATTTCCTTCTTCTTTGTTCTTATAATCAAAATAAAGCTTAGAGATTTCAGGTATCTTTTCTGTTGCAAAGATCCAGTTGCTGAGGAATAAAAACTGAAAGTAGAAAGCAGCCTCTCCTTTTATATAAAGGTGAACATCTCTCCAGTATTGTATGGGATTAGGATTAATATATTTATCGGAAACATTGATTCCGCCTGTAAAAACTTCTGCGCCATCTACAATAATGATCTTTCTGTGGTCCCTGTAATTGACCCTGTTGGCCAGCAGCCTGAATGTAATTTTATTAACAGGAGATAGCTGAACGCCTCCTTCCTTTAGTCTTCTCAAAAGCTTACGCCCTATTTTCCCGCTCCCCATATCATCATAGAGGAAACGGACAACAACACCCTCTTCTGCCTTTTTGATCAGCAGATCAGCAAGCCTGTTCCCTATTCCGTCATTATCATAGATATAATATTCCAGATGAATATGATGGACCGCCTTTTCAATGACCTTAAAAACTTTTTCAAATTTACCTTCCCCATTGATCAGTATTTCCGCATGGTTTCCCGGTGAAAGCGGAGAATAGGAAGCATTATAAAGATAATTGACTGTTGTTAAAAACTGTCCTATTTCTTCGGTATGATTTTTTAATGTTTTATAATGTGTTTTCCGGATATAAGCACTTACACCCTGATAGATCTGTTCGTTCCGTGCTATTTTAAAACTATAGAACTTATTTTTCCGGTAGTTAACTCCAAATACAAAGTAGATGATAATTCCTATAACCGGAAGAAAGATGATCAGCATAAGATAAGCCAGGGTTTTGCCCGTATTCTTAGTATCCATAATAATTTTACCGGCCAGAAAAATAATCCCAACAAGATAAAGAACTTCAAGTCCTACAAGAATATATGGGAATTGATCAAAAAACTCTTTTATCATACCTTGAACTTTGCAGATACTAAAGGTAAGTAAAAAGGCAAATAGATAAAAGATAAAAGAACGGGATCGGTAATCTGTGTATCCTGTTTACAAAAAAATAAACCAGTTCATTTTCAGATCTGGTTTTATTTTTAATTTTAAAGAATGCCTTGCAATGATATTTTATAAAAACATTCCGCCGGAAGCTTCTATTCTCTGTCCGTTGATCCAGCCTGCATCTTCGGTGCACAAGAATGCCACTACCCCTCCGATGTCATCCGGAAGTCCGGCTCTTCCCAATGCAGTAATACTAGAAATCATTGAATTTACCTGCTGATCGTCTCTTGTTCTTCCGCCTCCAAAGTCTGTTTCAATAGCTCCCGGCGCTATAACGTTTGCTTTGATTTTACGGGATCCCAGTTCTTTTGCCATATATTTTGTCAGCATTTCTACACCAGCCTTCATAGAACCGTAAACAGAGGACCCCGGCAAAGCAAATCTTGCCAGTCCTGATGAAATATTAATAATTCCGCCCCCGTCATTAACAAAAGGAAGCATTTTCTGTGTCAGAAAGAAAACTCCTTTAAAATGAACATTTACGATGTCGTCAAGCTGTTCTTCTGTAGTTTCCATGATGGGAGCATATAAAGCTGTTCCCGCATTATTGATCAGGAAATCGATATTTGGGCTGCCTGTTTCAGTTTTCAGATGATCTGTAATGTTTTTCACAAATGCATCAAAGCTTTTTACATCTCTGGTATCCAGCTGATAAGCCACAGCGTTTTGTCCCAATGCTTTTATTTCTTTAACCACAGCTTCAGCTTCCTCACTGCTATTTTTATAAGTAATAATAACATCCAAGCCTTTTTGGGCAATCTTAAGAGCGGCATTTTTTCCAAGGCCACGGCTTCCGCCCGTGATTAATGCGATTTTTGTTTTTGTATTCATTGTTTTATATTATTTATTTTATTATTTAATGATACAAAGTTGGAAAATTCTGCGGAAGAAACGTTTGCCTGAATCAATCTGAAATTTGCAAAATTCAAATCATGTTCGAAACTGCATTGGGGTAAATGAAGTCTTTCTTTTGAAAAAGTTGGAAAAATGAGCTATTTCCTCAAAACCCAGCGCATAAGAAATCTCAGAAACATTCCATTTGGTTTGTCTTAAAAGAATTTTAGCTTCCTGAATCATACGGTCGGCAATAAATTCGGTGGTTGTTTTTCCAGTGCTTTCTTTTAATTTTTTATTTAAGTAATTCACATGAACCGCTAGTCTGTCAGCATAGTCTTTTGCTGTTTTAAGCTGTAATCTCTGGTCTGAAGATTCTATCGGGAACTGTCTTTCCAGAAGTTCTATAAATAACAACACTACACGTAATGAGGCATCATTTGAGGCAGAAAGCTTTGCAGCAGGCTGCAGCTTTTGTCCGTAATGAATGAGCTCCAGTACATAATTCCTGATCAGGTCATATTTGAAAATATAATCGGAAACTATTTCCTGTTTTATTTTTGTGAACAGAGTTTCTATTTCGTCTGCCAGATCATCATCAATCTCGAACAACGGAATATTCCCCGGCTGAAAAATCGGCAGGTCTTCCAATGAAAACCGGGATTGCGCTTTGATGAAGAAATCTTCTGTAAATACGCAGAAGCTTCCCGACTGGTCGGGATCTTCCGGAATCCAGTGATACGGAACTTTAGGGGTAGCAAATAATAAAGCATTCTTTTTGATAGCTATGATTTTGTCTGCATATTCTGCCCTATTCTGTCCTCTGATCAGGCTTATTTTGTAATATTTTCTTCTGTTGTAAGGCATTTCCGAAGTAGTTCGCGCTCTTTCGATAGTCTGCCTGATATCGAATACATTGAAATGTCCTATATCTTTATGAAGTCCTTTCGGAAAAATACTTTCAAGATCTTTTCCCAGTTTGGCGGCCATTTCTTTATAGAAATCTTCAAGGGATGAATGAGTGATTTTTTCCATAACTGACTTTTTGTAAAATTCAAATATACAAAGTTAGCATGATTTGAAAAATGAAAAAAAAAAATTACTTTTTTCTTCATGAAGTGATATACATATACATATTTTTCTTACCTTAGTTTTCAAACTAACTCACTAAAAATTAAAACAATGAAAAATCAAGATTTACAGAAAGGAAAAAAACTGAACAAAAAGCATTTAAGAAGTATTACCGGCGGATTAATGGACTGCATTGATCCCATGACCGGAGCCTGCAGTAAAATATCAATAGGCTGTGCACAGCTGCAATGCAGACCCGGAATAGAGCCTTAGTAAAAATTAAAGCCGTTCAGTATTGAACGGCTTTTTTTAATCTTATTCAACTTATTTATTAAGAAAAAACGCTTCAGAGATGATCCCCGAAGCGTTTTCTATTATAACTAACTTTAATATATTCTTATACGTTGAATCTAAAGTGCATGATGTCACCATCCTGAACGATATATTCTTTACCTTCAACAGAAAGTTTTCCGGCTTCTTTAATTTTCACCTCTGAACCATAAGTGATATAATCATTATACTTGATTACTTCTGCACGGATAAAACCTTTTTCGAAGTCTGTGTGGATCACTCCGGCAGCCTGTGGAGCTGTCCATCCCTGTCCTATTGTCCATGCTCTTACTTCTTTTACACCCGCTGTAAAATAGGTCTGAAGTTTTAATAAATCGTAAGCTTTTCTGATCAGACGGTTTACTCCAGGCTCTTCAAGTCCTAATTCTTCAAGGAAGATCTCTCTTTCTTCAAATGTTTCCAGTTCATTGATATCTGCCTCAATCTGTGCTGCTAAAACAACGGTCTCTGCACCCTCGTTTTTAGCCATCGCATCAATCTTTTCTATCCATTCGTTACCGTTTTTGATAGAATTTTCGTCTACGTTGCACACATATAACACAGGCTTTTTGGTTAAAAGCTGGATATCGTCGATGATTGGCTGCGTCAAATCATTGACCGGAAACTCTCTTGCATTTTTCCCGTCTTCGATGAATTTTTCCAGGTTTTGAAGTGTTTCATAAACAAGGATATCATCTTTTTTTCCGGATTTGATAAACTTTTTAGCTTTTTCAACAGCTTTTCCAACTGTTTCAAGGTCTTTAAGCTGTAATTCGATGTCGATAATTTCTTTATCTCTCATTGGGTCTACAGAACCTTCAACGTGGATAATATTACCATTATCAAAGCATCTTAAAACATGGATAATGGCTTCACACTCGCGGATGTTGGCAAGAAACTGGTTTCCCAGCCCTTCTCCTTTGCTCGCTCCTTTTACAAGACCTGCAATGTCAACAATTTCAACTACAGCCGGCAATACTCTTTCTGGATTAACTATTTTTTCAAGTTCAAAAAGCCTCTGATCCGGTACAGATACCGTACCAAGGTTCGGTTCTATCGTACAGAAAGGATAGTTCGCAGATTGAGCTTTAGCGTTGCTTAAGCAGTTAAAGAGAGTTGATTTGCCTACATTCGGAAGGCCTACAATTCCACATTTCATATTGTAAAATTCAAAGTTTAATATTCAATAAGTTCAGGTTGGAAGTCTGATGTTTAAATTCATATTCCGACCACCCAACTTTCAGCCTGCAAAGATAGTGATTTTAAAGGGAGTTTCATAATAAAAAAATCTGCCAGAATTTAGGCAGATTTTTAATAATTTTTGTCAATTAATTGTTTTTTATGGATTGTTTCCCGTGGCTTCCTGAGCCAGAGGGACATCATTCGGTGTCTCCTGCAATGTTTTATCTAAAGTAAATAAAGACTCATCGGTAGCGCGGTCACCGCCTGCAATTTTCAATTTATCTATCAGGTTGGCGGCCAGTGTTTCTTCTTCTATCTGTTCCTGTACAAACCATTGCATAAAATTCCATGTAGCCCAGTCTTTTTCTTCCAATGCGAGATCTACAATTCTGTAAATTGCTGTAGTATTGTCTACTTCATGTTTAAAGACTCCGTCAAAACAGGCTGTTAAAGATTCCGGATCGGCAGGCGGAGCCGGAATAGCGTCTACTTTTGGTTTCCCGCCTCTGTTCAGCACATATTCCATAAACTTGATAGAATGATTTCTTTCTTCCTGCGCATGTCTGTAAAGGAAATTGGCAATTCCCTGATATCCTTTATCATCTGCCCAGATCCCGTAAGACAGAAAAACGTGTGATGCATGAATTTCTTTGTTCATCTGATCACTCAATGCCTTTTCAATGGTCGGGGAAAGTCTGTTGGTATTCATAATGATATATTTTTGGTGATTATGGAAATATTAATGCAAAAATGGTTCCGTCCAGAGTTTATTTTTAATCATTTACTTTAAATTTCATTTACATAGAACTGATCTCCATTCATTTAAGCTAATAATTTATAGTTATTCTAAAATAAAAACCAGTTCTTTTCTGAACTGGTTTTCTTTATTTTCTTCACATTAGCCTTTTATTTAATTTTCCTTGCCATATAGTCGCTTTCATTACCAAGTCTGTCAACTGCTTTTACTGCAACTGCATTCAGCTTTCTGCCGCCTTTGGATTTTGGTATATCCCTCGAAAGAGTGTCCAATGTAAGGATTTCCGTTTCCCAGACTCCGTTGTATTGGGTGAAAAGAATCCATTGGAAAACGTTTCCGATATTTTTTGTACTCCAGCTGGCCTGTACAAAACTGCCGTTATCTGCTGTAAATAAAGTTGGGGTCTGTAATGGGACTGCTTTTATCCAAGGTGTTTTCGGAACTAAAGCTTTTTCGCTGTACGGTCCGTTTTTCAGAGTTGGCATCATGTTTACATTTCTCGTTAATCCTGCGATACTCCAATGAATTTCTCCGGCATCATTCTTTAAAACCTGTCTGGAAATTTCAATCTGATTTTTAATTTCTGTTGGTCGGTCGGATACTTTGATCTCAACAGTATTAAGACCCGGCCAAAGATGGCGGTTCATTGTATTCTCGGATTTCCACCAGTCTAATAATGCTTCAAAGCCCTGACCTTTGGCATCGATCGGCCAGTACAGCTGCGGAGAGAAATAATCTACCCAGCCTTTATTCAGCCATAATTTGGCATCAGCATATAATTCGTCATATTGAGAAGAACCCACAATTCCTGCAGGATATCCGGGTTTCCAGATTCCAAACGGACTGATCCCGAATCTTACATGATCTTTCTCTGCATGAATCTCTTTGTAAATTCTCTCAACAAATTTATTGACATTATCCCTTCTCCAGTCTGCTCTGGATAAGGTTCCGCCGTTTCTCTGGTACTCATTCCACGATGCGTTATCTGGAAAGTCCGCACCCCTGTTATAGGTGGCATAAGGATAGAAATAATCATCAAAATGGATGGCATCAATGTCATATCTTTTCACAATATCTTTTACAACATTGGAAACATGTCCCTGTGTTTTGGGATTGGCAGGATCGAACCAATACATTCCGTTCTTTAGTCTTACCACAATATCAGAAAGCTTATTCACCATAGACAGGCTGTTTACAGCACCTCCGTTCGAATGGTGGGCACGGTAAGGATTTAGCCAGACATGCAGTTCCAAGCCTCTTTTGTGTGCCTCCTCAATCCAGAACTGAAGAGGATCATAATTGGGATAAGGAGCCACTCCTGTTTCTCCGGTCAGAAAGTATGACCATGGCTCTATACTACTTGTATACAACGCATCGGCAGAAGGTCTGATCTGGAAGATTGCTGCATTGAAATTGTTATCTTTCAGCATATCGAGCATGCTTATGGCTTCTGCTTTCTGCTGATCAACCGTTAAATTATTCCTTGAGGGCCAGTTGATATTGGCTACACTTGCGATCCAGGCTCCGCGGAATTCTCTTTTAACCTCCGGGAGAGCGGTTCTGAAGTTCTCATCAGACGGAGGCACTGCTGTTACAGGTTTTACTCCCGTAACCGGATCTTTAGGCTTTATGGTATTGTTGTTAGGCTTTGCTGTATTTTTTGTTGGTGCTTCTTTTATTGTATTGTTCTGGACGGAGCAACTGGTATATGACGCAAAAACTCCGGCTAAAACAGTAAGCTTTATGATATTCATTCTCATCGTTTGCAAACTACTTTAAATTTATTTCTTCTAAGAGATTATTATGCCAAAATAAACATTTTAAGACATAGTGTAATAAAAAAGCCCCGAAAAATTCGAGGCTTTTCTAGTTTATATAAGAATTTCTTATGCTTTCGCTGATCTGTCCATTCTTTTTCTTTCTTCTTCGGAAAGGATTTTCTTTCTCATTCTGATGAAGTTTGGAGTTACCTCAATCGCTTCATCACCCTGGATGTATTCCATACATTCTTCCAGTGAGAATAAAATTTTCGGTGCAACACCAGTATCTTTATCTTTTCCAGAAGCTCTCATATTGTTCAGCTGTTTTGCTTCTACAATGTTTACTACCAAATCTCCAGGCTTGTTTTGTTCACCGATGATCATACCTGCATAGATTTCCTCACCCGGATCCACGAAGAACTTACCTCTGTCCTGTAATTTAGCGATAGAATATTCTGTAGCAGGACCTTGAGTTTTGCTGATCAGTACTCCATTGTTTCTTCCAGGAATAGCACCTTTGAAAGGCTTATATTCTGTGAAACGGTGCGCCATAATAGCTTCACCAGCAGTAGCAGTCAACATCTGAGAACGCAATCCGATCAAACCTCTTGAAGGAATTTCGAATTCCATATGCTGCATTTCTCCTTTAGTTTCCATAATGTGAAGGTCACCTTTTCTCTGAGTAGCCAAGTCGATTACTCTTGAAGCAAATTCTTCCGGAACATCAACTACCAAAGATTCGTAAGGCTCACATTTTTCTCCATCGATTTCTCTAAGGATAACCTGTGGCTGACCAATCGTCATTTCGTAACCTTCTCTTCTCATTGTTTCAATTAAAACTGACAAGTGAAGAATACCTCTACCAAATACCAAGAAAGTGTTTGCATCATCAGTTTGTTCAACTCTTAATGCTAAGTTTTTCTCTAATTCTTTTGTTAATCTTTCTTTCAGGTGGTTAGAAGTTACATATTTACCGTCTTTACCAAAGAAAGGTGAGTTGTTGATAGAGAACGTCATGTTCAATGTAGGCTCATCAATTGCAGTTCTTGGCAATGGTTCCGGATTTTCAAGATCTACGAATGAATCACCGATCTGGAAAGCATCAAAACCTACAACAGCACAAATATCTCCTGCTTTTACTTCTGAAACTTTTTTCTTTCCTAATCCTTCAAAAACATAAAGTTCTTTTACTTTTCCTTTTAAAACTTTACCGTCTGCCTGAGCAAGTCCGATCCACTGAGATTCTTTGATCTCACCTCTGATCACTTTCCCGATTGCAATTCTTCCTAAGAAAGAAGAAAAGTCAAGAGAAACGATCTGCATCTGTAAGTTTCCTTCCTCTACTTTAGGTTCAGGAACATATTGCAGGATACCATCCAATAATGGGAAAATATCTTCTGTCTGCTCTAATGAAGTGTTGAACCAACCTTGCTTGGAAGAACCGTAGAATGTTGGGAAATCAAGCTGTTCTTCAGTAGCCTCAAGGTTGAAGAATAAATCAAATACCTGGTCGTGAACTTCTTCAGGACGACAGTTTGGCTTATCTACTTTATTGATTACCACTAATGGTCTAAGTCCTAATTCCAATGCTTTCTGAAGTACGAATCTTGTTTGAGGCATCGGCCCTTCAAAGGCATCCACCAACAAAATAACTCCATCCGCCATTTTTAAAACTCTCTCTACTTCCCCACCGAAATCGGCGTGACCGGGAGTATCGATTACGTTAATTTTAACGTCTTTATAAGTAACAGAAATATTTTTAGATAGAATGGTAATACCTCTTTCTCTTTCAAGGTCGTTATTATCCATTATTAATTCTCCACTTTCCTGATTTTCTCTGAAAATGTTTGTAGCATGAATAATCTTGTCAACCAAAGTCGTCTTCCCGTGGTCAACGTGTGCGATAATCGCAATATTTCTAATGTTTTGCATGAATGATTTTTACGGGTGCAAAAATAGTGTTTTTTAATGAATAATGAGCAAGAATATAGATTAATTAACAAATTCATAATGAGAAATCTATGCAAAATCTTTTAAAAAATCGGGTAAAATAATATACGTCAAGTTCTGTCGCAGGCTGCATTTATCTTTGCTTCAGTAGATTTCCTGCAGGAAACACAATTTATTAACATCAAAAAACAAAAAAATGGCAACAATTGAATTAAATGACCAGTTTACCAATGAATGGACAGTTTTTGAAGAAGCTGTACATAAGTACTATGATGACGATAACGACCCGAATACTCCACTTCCTGAGATTACCACGGATGATTGCGATGGGATTATCTACAAAAAAATTGATAATAAGTATTACAGAAGAGTGTTGGTTGATGACACGGTAAATGTAAAGTGGTTTGGAGCTAAGGGCGATGGTGAAACAGATGACACAGAAGCGATAAAAAAAGCCATTAAATCTTCTCATTCGGTAAGATTCGACCGTGGTCAATATATCATCAATTCTACGATTGAAATTCCAATGGAATTTTCAGGACTCAGCATTTCAGGAAGCGGAAGTGATATATGGGATAAAAACAGCACCATTCTTACAACGAAAACTTCAAATACACTTTTTAAAGGTGTGGAAGGGCTAAATACTTTCAAAATTTCAAATCTTATTTTTAACGGAAAACATGATGATCATGCTATCACATCCGGAACTATTGCCATGGATTTTACTGATGGCGGAGGATTAATTCTGGACAGAGTTGTGGTAAAAAATTTCTCTGAATATGGTTTATATTCTGAAAAAGGCATGTTAAGAATAGAAAACTGTTATTTCCGGGATAATAAAATTGGTGCTCAAATATATTCGGACAGTAGTATTTCCAATTCTGAATTCGCTGCCGGAGATATTCCTTTAAGACTGGTTGCCGGAGGTAACAGATTAGTCAATGTATGGTGTAATTCCGGAAAGATCTCATGCCTGGATATCGAACCTTTGAATACCAATACAGGTCATCAAAACACGTCTATCACTAATTTATATATTGGTGAAGTGGACAGCGGCCAAACCGAAGCGTATGCTATTCGAATCAGGGGTAATGATGTTAAAAGAGTTCAACAGGTTCAGATCAGCAATTCATTCTTCGTTCATGCTGCCGGTAACTCAATAAACGGACTCGTGTATGTAGACAAAGCTGACGAAATTATTCTGAATGGTATCAATGTTTTAGGCAAAGGCCTGTATTCAACGGCAAATGATTATACCAGTCATTTTGTTAAAGGGATTAATTCCAATAGAATTACAGTTGCCTCAAGTGTAATTAATGGCATCAATAAAAATGTTATATATCAAGGGAGTAATTGCTATGATTGGGAAATATTTAACAATACCTTCAATAACTGTGGCGATCATATTGCCGTTAATGATGAGGGAGCAAATATTTACGTAGCTGAAACAATGGGAAGAACATCTGTGATCGGCAACAAGTTTTTAGTGGCAAGTGGAAGCTCTGTTCCATACGCTGCATATGTTTCCAGTATTGACAGCTTAAACTGGGATAGCAATTTCATTTCTTATCCTAACGCCATCATTGTAAAAGACCCTACTTATACCAGCTCGCCTGAAAACAACTTTTCCGGTTCTTTTTATAGAAATGGAAATGATTTTAAAACAATAAACAAAGCAGCTTTGACAGCCAGTTCTTTTGATCATGGATTTGTACGTCCAAACAAAAACTTAAAGCATGCACAATTCTTTTACGATAATAATTACAGAAAGCCAATTTGGTACGATGGTCTGGATTCGACGTGGAAAGACAGCACAGGAACGGTAATATAAATCAAAATAATAAAATACTTCAGGAATACATGATCTTTGTCAAGTATCATATCTACGTAGCAACCTATTTGGTGATATCTTTGGTAAAAACCTGTCAGCAAAAGACGTTGGGAATTCGCAGGTAACCTCTATTGAAAACGAAAATGGATTCCTAGTGATTAAAATAACAGGATTTAACGAACCCAATCTTGGCTATATTATTCAGGGTAACGTACAACTTATTGTTTAATACAAAGCACCTCAATCGAGGTGTTTTGTAATTTATCACCTCAGGCTCTACTGTTCATATTTTACATCAGATAGGATTTTGGATCTGGCCAGTATTCCAAAGCCAGTAAATAAGCCCGGCCTGAACCAAAACCACAAGTGCAAATTTCAATAAAAAAGACTTTTTCGAAATTTTATGTCTGAAAATAAGCATCCCTAAAACCGATCCTAAAGTTCCTCCTACAAAAGTCACTCCCAACAGTGTACTCTCCGGAATTCTTCTTTTATGTTTGATTGAAAGCCTTTTGTCCCAGCCGAAAATAATGAAAGTAAAAAGATTTATTACCAACAGAATGTATATCATAATCATAGGGCAAAAGTAGTGAATTAAGCGGTGGCTTCCAGTAACATCATTCACCATAAAAAAAGCTGCCTTCCTAAGAAAGCAGCCCTGAGTATTTGTATCTAACAAATTATTTTTTAGCTTTTACATCAACAGCGATTTCGATGTCTTTGCTGATCATCCATTCTGCCGGATCTGCTTCTGAAGTACCGAATTTAATTCCCCAATCTGCTCTGTTTACTGTAAATTTAGCCTGAACAGAAGCTGAACCTTCAGCAACATCTACTTTAGCAGGGAAAGTTACGTTCATTGTTTTTCCAGATAAAGTAAGGTTTCCGCTTACTGTTTTGTTTGCTCCTGCAACAGCATCTTTAGGTGCTTCTTTCAGATCTGTAACACTTGTAATTTTGAAATCTGAAGTAGGATTCTTTGCTGTATCAAAGAAATCAGGGTTTTTCAGGTGAACTTCAAGATCTCCTGGTTTTTTATCTTTTTCTGTTACTGAAGCAGGATCTACTTTAATAGAGTTCATATCGATTACGAAGTTCCCAGCAGTCAGTTGACCTCCTTCAACGCTTAAATCTCCTGATTTTACGTTAAGTGTTCCCCAACGAGGAGCCATACCTCCTTTGTGGAAAGCTTTCCAGTTTACCACAGAAGTAGCAACATCAACTGCTAAAACTTCACCTTTACTTTCTGCTACTTTCTGCTCTGTCGCAGTTGCTGCAGTATCTGCTGATTTTTCTTTTGTACACGATGCTGCAAGTAATCCTATTCCTACCAATGCAATTACACTAAGTTTTTTCATATTGTTTATTTGTTTAAAAATTTAATTAAATCTTAAATTTCAATTTTTCAAAAATAGAAAAACCATATCAATTATTATCTTAACATACATCAAGAAATTAAAAATTTCAGATTTTACTATTCACAGCTAGCATATGAAGGTGAAACAACCGATTCAGGATTTTAAAATTCATTAACTTTGTACAGGTAAAACTCTCATGATAACTCACAAAGAGATTACAATTTCGAGCCGGCTCAGGTTTGTCAGTGAACTATATCGAAAGAGTTGATAGAGAAATTACTCATCATTAAATCAATCAAAAAATATGAATCAACAGTTATTTGAAAAAGTAGATCAGTACATCGGTAATTTGTTTGCTCCGGAAGACAGTGTTCTTCAGGAAACTATTCAGTCTTTGGATGATGCTTCTATCCCCCAAATCAGTGTGACGCCCACTCAGGGCAAGTTTTTGCAGTTGATGCTGCTTAGCTGTAAAGCCAAACGAGTTCTGGAATTGGGTACTTTAGGAGCCTACAGCACGATCTGGATGGCCAGGGCAATTCCTGCAGATGGTAAAATAATTACGGTAGAATTTGATCCTCATCATGCCCGTGTTGCCAGCCAGAATATTGCAAAAGCCGGGTATTCAGATAAAATAGATCTGCGAACCGGCAAAGCGATGGATATATTAAATGAACTTATTTCCAAAGGCGAAGAAGCTTTTGATTTTATTTTCATTGATGCTGACAAACCTCCCTATACCGAATATTTTGAATTAGCGTTGCAGCTTTCACATCCGGGAACGATTATTATTTGTGACAATGTCATCCGGGAAGGCAAAGTCCTGGATGAAAATACCACCGATGAAAAAGTGAAAGGAGTGCAGCGGCTTAATCAAATGCTGGCCAACAACCCAAAAGTTACCGCTACTATTATGCAAACCGTCGGTGCAAAAGAATATGACGGGATGGCAATCGCTATTGTCAATTAAATTTTGGCCAGTTCATTTTCTTTAACGAAGAATAAACATTTAAGGTGGGGCAACTCGCCTTTTTTTCATTCTAAAGCCTTATTTTAGCCTTCCGAAAACAAAATAATGACGACCGTAACATTTATACAGCAACAGCTTAATATATCCGAAAAAAGCATCAACAATACCCTACAATTACTGGCCGAAGACTGCACAATTCCATTCATTTCCCGCTACAGAAAGGATAAAACCGGAAACCTGGATGAAGTTCAGATCGAACAGATCTCAAAGATCAGCAAACAGTTTGAAGAAATTGTAAAGCGAAAAGAAAGCATTTTAAAATCAATTGAAGAGCAGAATGCCCTGACAGCAGAATTGAAACAGAGAATTGAGGAAAGCTTCGATATTCTGGAGCTGGAAGATTTGTATTTGCCCTTCAAAAAGCGCAGAAAAACAAAAGCAGATACTGCCAAGGAGAAAGGACTTGAGCCTTTAGCCAAAATTATTATGAGTCAGAAAAGCAATGACCTGCAGTTTCTTGCCTCTAAATACCTGAACACTGAGGTTCCATCGGAAGAAGAAGCGCTTCAGGGCGCAAGGGATATCATGGCGGAATGGATCAATGAAAATATGTATGTCCGTAAAAACCTTCGCCGCCTTTTCCAGCGCAAAGCAATGATTACTTCTAAAGTGGTGAAGGCTAAAAAAGATGAAGAGGATGCACAGAAATTCTCACAGTATTTTGAATGGGAAGAAAATCTTAACAGAACACCTTCTCACAGGCTTTTGGCAATGCTCAGAGCTGAAGCTGAAGGTTTTGTAAAACTTAATACAGGTATTGATAAAGAAGAGGCCATTGATTTTATCGAAAAAGCCATCATCAAATCCAATAATGAAAGTTCGGATCAGATTGCCCTGGCCATTAAAGACAGCTACAAAAGACTTTTAGAGCCTGCCATTTCTAACGAAGCTTTACAGGAGGCTAAAGAAAAGGCAGACAAAAAAGCGATTGAAATATTTTCTGAAAACCTGAGCCAGCTTCTTCTTGCCCCTCCTTTAGGCGAAAAAAGAATTTTAGCCATTGATCCGGGATACAAAAGCGGCTGTAAAGTAGTCTGCATTGATGAAAAAGGAGATCTTCTCCATAATGAAACCCTCTACCCTCACGCGCCACAGAATGAAAGCGGAATGGCCATGAAAAAGATCCGTTCTATGGTGAATGCCTACAATATTGAAGCAATCTCCATCGGAAACGGGACGGCAAGCCGTGAAACTGAGTTTTTCATTAAGAAAATTGCTTTTGATAAGCCGCTGCAGGTTTTTGTGGTTTCGGAAGCAGGAGCATCAGTATATTCTGCAAGTAAAATTGCAAGGGATGAGTTTCCTTCTTATGATGTAACAGTGCGTGGAGCAGTTTCCATCGGGAGAAGGCTGGCCGACCCGCTCGCGGAACTGGTGAAAATTGATGCCAAATCCATCGGCGTGGGGCAATACCAGCATGATGTAGACCAGACTCAATTGAAAAACGAACTTGATCTGACAGTTATGAAGTGTGTAAATTCTGTAGGAATCAACCTGAATACTGCAAGCAAATCACTTTTAAGCTATGTTTCGGGGATCGGTGAGAAAATGGCGGAGAACATTGTTAATTACCGAACTGAGAACGGCGCTTTTGAGGACAGAAAACAGCTTAAAAAAGTTCCGAGGCTTGGGGAAAAAGCGTACCAGCAGGCTGCAGCTTTTGTAAGAATTGCCAATGCCAAAAATCCGCTCGACAATTCTGCCGTACATCCTGAAGCTTATGGAATTGTAGAAAAAATGGCTAAGGACCTTGGCATTAAAACCAACGAACTGATTGCCAGCAAAGAAAAAACAGCTTTGGTAAAGCCTGAAGATTATGTGACAGAAGAAATAGGAATTTTAGGGATCAAGGATATTTTGAAAGAGCTTGAAAAACCCGGATTAGATCCCAGAAAAGCAGCTAAAGTATTTGAATTTGATCCTAATGTAAAAAGTATCCGGGATTTAAAGCCTGGTATGATTCTCCCCGGAATTGTCAATAATATTACAGCTTTCGGGTGTTTTGTAGATATGGGGATCAAGGAAAGCGGACTTGTCCATATTTCCCAGCTGAAAGACGGATTTGTTTCTGATGTAAATGAAGTGGTGAAACTTCACCAGCATGTACGCGTAAGAGTGACAGAAGTGGATGAAGCGAGAAAAAGAGTGCAGCTGAGCATGATTTTATAGTTATCTGTAAATCTCAATAGTATAATCAAACAAAGTAATCATACATTGAAATATAAAAATTTAATTTTCGACCTGGACGGGACCCTTTGGGATTCCAGGGCCACAATCATCAAAATCTGGAATGAGGTATTAAATAAGCACCGGTTAATCAAAAAAGATTTAAAACCTGAAGATATGAATCAATATATGGGTTTGCTGGCCGATCATATTTTAAAAGATATGGTTCCCGGAATTTCCGATCAGCTGGTTCATGAGGTCCTTTCGGAAATCGTACAGGAAGAAAATAAGATTCTTCACCAATATGGAGGCATACTTTATGACGGTGTAGAAAAAACGTTGAAAAGCCTGACAAAGAACCACAGTCTTTTTATTGTCAGCAATTGCCAGGACGGATATATAGAATCGTTTTTAGCCTATAACAAATTCAGTGATCTGTTCGCCGACTTTGAATCTTATGGCCGTACAAAGAAGCCAAAAGCTGAAAACATTAAGTTGATTATGGAAAGAAATGATTTGAACCCTGAAAACACAATTTATATTGGTGATACGCAGACCGATTACAATTCTGCAAAAGTGAATCATCTTCCATTTATTTTCTGTGGATATGGCTTTGGAAAGCTGGATATCTCTGAATATCAGCCTTCAATTTCAAAATTCCCGGATATAGAACTTTATCTTAGTTAAAATATTCAATCCTAAGAATTATAAACTTTGGACAAGAAACAAATAAAAATCATTAAAATATCTGAGCTTAAGGATAAAAGAATTATTCGCAGGGCAACCCGTCAATTTGATCAAATGGGTTATAGAATTTACAAATCTTTTGAATATGATTTTCCTTATGACCCCACCTATAAAGACAACGAAAGTGAAAGACTATTTGCAAAACTTATCGATATATTGCCATTCTTTCTTACTTTTCTGTTTTTGTTTAAGAAAACACCTGTGATCAGTTTCCTGTACTCAATTCCCTGTGTTATTATTGGGGGAGCTTTGTGTGAAGTATTTTGGGGAACTACCTTCGGTAAAAGCATATTTAAAATAAAGGTGCTTGATGATTTTGGAAATTATCCTGGTCTAATATTATCATTAAAAAGAAATTTTATGTGTCTTACAAATCTTTGGCCGGTATTTACAGACTACATCCCTCCAACAACCCATACATGGGAAAAGGAAACTACGCTGATGAATTTCAGCATGCATATGAATAACACAATCTGTAAAACTTATATTGTTAAGAAAAGTAAAATTGAAGAAATAAAAAAATTACTTTATCAGGAAAAAACAAAGGCTGCACAATAATCTGTACAGCCTTTAATCTTTAAGCTCGAAGACACATATTAATGTAATCTGATATCTGATATCTGATATCTGATATCTTTACTTAAAATCTTTAGAATTCCTTCTTGGCTCCTTTACTTCCGGCCATTTTACCGTTTCTCCTTTATCATCCTGAGGCAATACTCTTTTTTCCCTGCTCGTAAATTCAGGATCTTCCGATGCCATATAAGCCAATGCAGCCGTTAAAACCACATTATTTTTAACCTCATCAAAAACGATCTTGTCGTAGGTATCCTTCGTCGTGTGCCATGTGTAGCCGAAATATCCCCAGTTCAGAGAACTTAAGGAAAAGCCCGGTACACCTGCCGCTACAAATGATGCATGGTCAGAGCCGCCTCCGCCAGGCATTCCCGGGAAATCGGTTTTAATATGATCTCTCACGGTTTTAGGAACTCCGGTTAACCATTTCCCGATATAGCTGTAAGAATCTACAAATCCCTGCCCGCTGATATTAATTACACGTCCGGTTCCGTTATCCTGATTGAATACTGCCTGTGTTCCCTTTATAATCTGCGGGTTGTCTGCTACAAAGCCTCTCGAACCGTTAAGTCCCTGCTCTTCACTTCCCCAAAGGCCAACAATAATAGTTCTTTTATTATTGGGGTAATATTTTTTTAGTATTCTCATGGTCTCAAGCATGGTAAGTGTACCCGTCCCATTATCAGTTGCTCCCTGAGCCCCATCCCAGGAATCAAGGTGGGCAGAAAGGATCACATATTCCTCAGGTTTTTCTTTTCCTTTGATGACGCCGATCGTATTAAAATTTTTCGCCTCAGGAAGAATCCTGGACTGGGCTTCTACCCTGATCTTAGGTTTCGCCCCTTTTTCTGCCATTCTGTAAAGCATTCCGTAATCTTCCACATCAATATCTATCATTGGGATTTTTGACGTTTTCGCTCCGAAAATCCTGTTCGCTCCCATGATCCCTGTCCAGTTGGAAATAGCAATTCCTGCTGCCCCTGCTTTTTCCAGAGCTTCCGGAAGCGTATTATTGTCATAGCCAATGTTTTTCACATAATCACGGAAGTCTTTTCCGGCCTGTTCTTTTTCTGCTTTCAGTTTTTCATACAGTTCCGGTGTGGCAAATTCTTTGATCTGCTCATCTGAACGTCCGATCTTCTGATACTGTGCCATAAGCACTATTTTTCCCTTTGCAGAAGGAAGCCATGCATCGAATTCCGCTTTGGAGGAAACTTTTGGAAGCACCACCACCTCAGCTTCTACTGCTTTTTTGGTTGCAGGGCTCCACGCAAGCTGTGTTGCAGCCAATGATTTTACACGGGGATACACCATATCTACGTGGGTAATACCACGCTGCCATCCTTTCCATGTTCCGAATTGCTGAAGGCTGGATTCTATTCCCCAGGAACGGAGTTTAGCCGCAGACCATTCATTGGCAGCCAGCATTTCAGGAGTTCCTACAAGACGCGGTCCTATACCGTCCAGAAGCTCATAAGCCATGTTTTCCAGCTGGGAATCATTATTGATTTCATCTACAAAGCTTTTCACAACAGGATCAAGCCTTTCTTTCGGATCTACTTTCACCTGAGCCCATGAGAACTGGGCGACCAGCATAACCGCTGGTACAGCAAAAAATTTATTTATCTTCATAACCTATATTGAATGCTTAAAGATAGCAGAATTTGCTTGAATACAGAAAAAAGTGCAGAAATAAAAGGATTAACTTACGAATTTTCCGAACTGGCAATTTTGATCAAAGCCTAAATTTGATTGGTTAAATTAAGGCAAAAAAAAACCGGCTCAGTGAGCCGGCTTGGGAACGAATTATTTTTTAGCTTCTTCTACAGAAACTTTTCTGAATTCTTTGAACAGTTTGCTAAGTTCTAAAGCTGATTTACGAGCTCTTGTACCTGCAGCTTTGTTTCCTTTTTCTGCTTGTTGGTTAGCCTCAGTTGCGAACGCTTCGAATTCAGCGTTGATTTTTTCAATTAGTTCTTTCATTATTTTTAAAATTTAGGGTGCAAATATAGGTTTTATGGTAATTCCAGCCTAACTCAGGCAAAAAAAGTTTGGCTTAAAATGCATTTTTTTTCTGCTCTTCTTCTATCAATCTGATTTTCTTTGCATTTATAGTAAAAAATAACGGCTTTTATTAAGCGAATTAGGACTTCTAGACCATTATTTGAATATTTTTCCATCCTTTTATCTGGCCTATTTATTCTTATTCCAAAGTTTTAGGTTCTCTCGAATTCCGGAAAATAGATATTCGTTACGTTGCACTGCGAAAATATATAACCAAAATAACTGTTCCTGATAAATTAACAGGAATTGTATCCCTTTTGAATGCAATAATCTTCTAATTTTGAATAAAAAAGATTCATGAATATAATTTCAAAATTTACAGTGGGTTCTGAAGAAGGAATTTCTGATCTTATAACCATTATCGATTCCTCGGTTTACACCTTGCATAAAGAACTTATTCCTGAAGAAGATATCAAAAAATACATCGCCGGCAATATTGATCCCAGAAAAATGATCAATGACCTGAATGACCTTTCCAACCAGCTTATTATAACGTATGCAGATGATCAGCCTGCCGGTTACAGCATTCTTAAAAGCGGTTCCGGCCATCCTGCCCTGCCGGAAGGGAAAAAGGCTACAGAGATCAGCTTTGTGATCCTTTCGGAATTTGATTCACCGGAAACCAGACAGTCACTCTGGAAAAAATGCAGGTCTGCAGCCAGTTTCACCGATATATTATGGCTCAATATGATGATTCATGACCCACTTTTAGAGTTTTTTAAAGAAGCAGGTTTCACCATTATTGCTGATGCTACAGCCGGACCTTTTCAACTGCCGTCGCATCTATTAAAACTGGACATCAAATAATTTCCCGGATTTGTGCCATTTAAAAACAATCTTACTTGATCATACTCCTTTAAAATAACATTAAATTAATATTGCTTTTCGTATCTTTGATTTTTATAATTTCTATATTATGAGTGATCAGCTGGAAACTATTGAAGATTATTACAGACGCATCCGAAAGAATCAGGTAAAAATGTTTGATTCTGATGATTTTGAAACAGGAAAGTCGCATTTCAATGTTTCTATGCGGAGGTATTGCAGCTTTAAAAGTCCGTATAACCGCCGTGATTATTATAAGATAAGCTTTATTCTGGGAAAGGGCACATTCCAATATGGATCTCATGAATTGTATATTGACCGCCCTGCCCTCTTTTTTCCTTCGCCTAATATTCCGTATTCATGGGAATGCGACGGCGATCTTCAGGAAGGGTATTTTTGCCTGTTCAATCAGGAATTTTTCAGTGGAAATACTGAATTCAATCTGTTTAAGAAGACTTCTTTGTTTAAAGAATGGAGCAAGCCAATTGTTTTTTTAACGGATGAACAGACCCAGCTGGCTACCCTTTATTTTGAGCAGATGTATAAGCTGAATAATTCAGCATATCCTTTCCGGTGCAGCAGCATTAAAAGCCACCTTGCCTCTGTGATGCACCTCGCTTTGGAGAACCGTGTAGATGATATCAATCCCAGTGAGCTTCCGGCTAATATCCGTTTATACCGCCTATTTGATGAGCTTCTTAATAAGCAGTTCCCATTGGATTCCCCGGCATATCCGCTGGCTCTGAAAACCGCTTCTGACTTTGCAGATCAGCTTAATGTACACGTTAATCATTTGAATTCATCGGTAAAATCTGTCACTCAGCTTACCACGACTCAAATTATTAAAGATAGGGTATTTGAAGAGTCCAAAAACCTGTTAAAATACACCAACTGGGATATTGCTGAAATAGGATATACCCTGGGATTTGAACAACCTTCCCATTTCAATAATTTCTTTAAAAAACATGCAGAGGTTTCACCCTTAAAATTTAAAAATGCATTTTAAATCTTTGATTTTTGTAATTTTTACTTTGTCTTTTAAAATTGAATTTCTGTATTCCCGGCTTATTTTTGCATAGTAAAATAACGAATGAATATGTTGTTGAAAGAAGCATCTGAAAAAAGAATCAGATTAATAACCATTATGGCTTTTGTGTCGATCCCGCTTTCCGGGTTTGTCACTGATATTTATTTACCATCATTCCCATCGATGGCAAAGGAGATGCAGGTCTCTGAAAAGGATATCCAGATCACTTTAACGTCTTACCTGCTGAGCTACGGGATCTCACAGCTTTTTGTAGGGGGAATCCTGGACAGTATCGGGCGCTACCGTCCTAAACTGGTCGCATTATTCCTATTGATCATCAGCAGTATCCTGATCACAATGACCGACAGTATTCTGCTGATCTGTCTGCTCCGTATTTTGCAAGGGGCAGCCGTTTCCGTACTGGTTGTTGCTACCCGGGCTATTTTTGTAGATCTCTATGATTCTGAAAAAGTAAAGCATTATCTAAGCTATTTCACGATCGTCTGGTCGTGCGGGCCTATTCTGGCTCCTTTCCTGGGCGGTTATCTGGAAAAACTGTTTAACTGGCACGCCAATTTTCATTTCCTGGCTTTCTATGCGGGAATGCTGTTTTTATTTGAATGGTTTTTCAGTGGTGAAAGCTTACCGGAGAAAAAGAAACTTAATCTTTCCGAAAACATCAGCCTGTATAAAATGATGCTAAAAAACAGGATCTTTATGCTGGGAATTTTCATTTTAGGACTAAGCTATTCTATTGTAATGCTTTTCAATATTACGGGTCCTTTTATTATTGAAAATACCTTCCATTTTACTCCGGTGGTTATCGGGTACTGTACCCTGATTTTAGGATTTTCATGGATGATTGGCGGTTTTATAGGAAAACGGAGACTTAAACTTGATTTTAAGGAAAGGATTTTACAGCCTATCATTTTACAGCTGATTCTGATTACCGGACTAATTGCGACCAGCTTCTATGCGGAAAGCCTTTTCATTATGGTTCCTTTTGCATTTTTTATTCATATCTGTTCCGGAATTTTGTTTACGTCATTTTTTACAACCAGTATGCTTTATTTTCCTAAGAATGCGGGAACAGCAGGTGGACTGATGGGCGGACTAGTGTACGTGATTACTTCTATTACAAGTTTTATTATTTCGGTCAGTGGAACTGTCACAGAACAGGATGGTCTTGCCTGGCGTTATCTGGCGATTGCCATTATACTTTTGGGAATTATCCTGGTCATGCACCAAGCCGTCAAAAAAGAACAAGCAGAGAATTAATCTCTGCTTTTTATTTTTCCAATGAAATATTATAAAAATGGCTTATTCCCAGATCTATATGCATTTTTATTTTTTAATAAAAGCAACGGCATCTACTTCTATCATCATATCATCCAGTGCCAGTCTGGGAACCGGAATTAAAGTACTTGCCGGGAACTTTTTATTTTTCCATATTTTCTGCATTTCCTCTGTCCATATTTTAAGTTTCTCCTGATCATGATCAACAATTAAAACCGTAATTTTAAGAACGTCATTAACTCCTAACTGATAATCGGCAAGTACGGTTTCCAAGTTTTTCAGAGAAAACTTGACCTGAGTCCTAAAATCTTTAGAAAGATGATGTTCCAAGCCTTCTCCTCCGCTTTGTCCGGATATAAATACATATTTCCCCTCAACTTCATTCGTTGTAGCATGAGAAAAAGCAAATGGCGCCGGATCAAAAAGACCTTTCGGATTTTTGTGGACGACAGCAGCCAAATTAGTTGCTTTTTTCGGTTTATGGTGATTTGTATTTTGTGAGAAAGCCAAAAATCCTACACAGAGAGTGGATAAATTCAATACTAAACTTTTCATGATATCTATTATTTGTTCTGAAATATTGAAGCAAATATAGATTTCAATATTTTCAGAAAAATAAACATATGTTGACGTTTTTAGCTTTTATAGACGGTATATTTACCAGTTTTTTTGGGGGAATAACGGCAATACATGATCTGGCATATATATTGGGTACGCTTCATAAATAAGAAGAGCAGTTTAAAGTAAAAAGCACAAATGCAATTGATTTTCTTATCTTAACTAAATATTACAGATTCTCATAAGTCTGATCTATTAAAAAAGATACCGCTTTTTTGATTTTATCACGGCCGTCATCAGTATTGAGATCTATACCGCAAAACACACTGCCATTTACGGATGCATACATATTCAGGTAATAAAGCCCTGAAACTAAAATGGCCGCTATTGCACGGAAATCCTGCGAGCGTTCTCCGAAATGAGGATCGATAACTAACTTAAAAAGAGTTTCCCCGTTTTCTTCCTGCATATTGGTCAGCTTTGTCAGGGATTTCCGGGATTCAGACAAGCGCCACAATAAAAGTTTCTGCAGCTCCTTGTTGCTGCGCACATAATCAAATTGCTGCAGTAACATTGCCTCAGTAAATGCTTTTCCTCCGTCTTTTGGATCGGGCATCATTGTATCGGTGGTTACATTACTCCAATAATCTTGGGACCGGATATATTCATCCATCAAACCATCCATACCGCCAAAATAGGTGTAGATCATTTTTTTATCTACTCCGGCTGTAATTGCGATATCATTTATCTTTAATGCCGCATATCCTTTCGTTTTCAATATCTTTCCAACGGCATCCAAAAATTTCTTTTTACTTCGTTCCTTGTTCCGGACACTGCCTGCTGCTGATTTTCTTTCCATAGCTAAACATTAGATTATACAAGTTTAAGAAAATTTTAATTATTTTAGACACTGAATAGTGTCTTGTTTTGTATATTTGCACAAACTAAACCATTCTATATATATTTAACACAATTTAGGTTGAAACAACTAAAAAAAATTCATAGCGCACCATGGTATATTTTAAGGCAAAACAGCTTTCAGATGATCCTATCGCAAAATGAGTCAGTTTATTTCCTCAGTTTAGGAATGCATCAAAAACAATGAGGGTGAAATGATGAAGACCGTTACTGGGGCATTAAAAATTATGATTTCGAATCTAAACAACTAAGGTAAAAACACTAAATGTGGACAGCATCATTTAACTTCTAATGATGCTGTTTTTGATTTTAAAAAGTAGTCAACATTTAATCTGACAGTTACAATTAAACTGAATAAATTAAAAAATTGTAAACCAATAAATACCTACTGACACCTACTTGTCACAGCTCCATTCTATTTTTGTAGCCTAATTAAAAATCTTCAACAATGAATTTAGTATCAATACGTATTATCACGGCTAATATTGAAAATTTAGTGCCATTTTATGAACAAATAACAGGAATACAGGCCATACAGTATACGCCCGATTTTGCTGAACTGAAAACAGCAACAGCAACCATTGCTATCGGAAGCGTGCGAACACTGCAGTTTTTTGGTGGAGAAGGTTTGATACAAGCTGCTGAAAACCGTTCTGCAATCATAGAATTTTTAGTTGATGATGTAGAGAAAGAATTTGAACGCTTACAAAATTTTCTATCTTCTTCTATTATACAGGAACCAACCACGATGCCGTGGGGGAACAAATCATTATTGTTCAGAGATCCTGATGGCAATCTGGTGAATTTCTTTACCCCTTTAACAAAGGAGTCAATAAAAAAATTTACAGCTAAAGGATAAAAATAAAAAGTGATCATTTAAAAATGATCACTTTTTAATTATACTAGGCCTGCCGGAGATACCAACTTAATGGAAAGTATACTTTATATAAATAATTTGGTGTTAATTTTTATCTGTCAGCCTCCAAAACACAGACCTGGATTACCGCATTACCGAATATTCTTTCTTATTTGAAAGCACATCCAGCATTACTTTTGCAATTCTGGCTCTTTCATCTTCCGAAAGATTAGATCCTGAAGGCAAGCATAAGCTATTTCCGAACAGATTCTCTGCAACTTTTCCTCCGTAATAAGGTGCATCTTTAAATATAGGCTGCAGATGCATCGGTTTCCAGATTGGACGGGACTCGATGTCATCCTTCAGAAATGCCAGTCGTAAATCTTCGTGGTTTTTTGATGTTTTTGTTTTTGCACCCTCAACTGTAATAACGGATAACCAGTGATTGCTGTAAAAATCTGAATCAGGTTCTGAAAATATTTTTACTCCTTCTATATTTTCACAGAGTTCTGAATAAAAGCTATGCATTCTTCTACGGCCTTCTACCCTCTCATCCAGCACTTCCATTTGTCCTCTTCCGATTCCCGCACTGATATTACTCATTCTATAATTATATCCAATTTGAGAATGCTGATAATGTGGGGCATTATCCCTTGCCTGTGTAGAAAGGAATACCGCTTTATCTTTGTCTTCCTGGGAATGGCATACCAATGCGCCTCCTCCGGAAGTCGTAATAATTTTGTTTCCGTTGAATGACAGGATACCGAAACGGCCAAAAGTTCCGCAGGCTTTTCCTTTATATCTGGAGCCTAATGATTCAGCGGCATCTTCAATTAAAGGAATGTCATACTCTGCAGCAATGGATAAAATTTCATCCATTTTTGCCGGCATTCCGTAAAGGTGAACGACAATAATTGCTTTGGGCTTTTTGCCTTTTGAAATTCTGTCTTCTATAGCTTCTTTTAAAGCGACCGGACACATATTCCAGGTATCTTTTTCGGAATCTATGAATACGGGAACAGCTCCCAGATAGACAATAGGATTAGCAGAGGCAGAAAATGTCATAGATTGACAGATAACCTCGTCTCCATGAGTGACATCACACTCAATTAATGCCAGGTGTAAAGCAGCAGTTCCTGCAGAAAGTGCAGCTACTTTTACATCTTCATTTAAGAATAACTCCAAATCTTGTTCAAAACCATCAACATTCGGCCCTAAGGGTGCTACCCAATTTGCGGCGAATGCTTCTTTAATGTATTTTAATTCGTTTCCACCCAAATGGGGAGAGGACAACCATACTTTTGATTTCATATTTTACTATTCTAAATTTTACTAAATATTTAAACTTCTACTTTTTATTACTTTACCCGGATTGCCTACTACTGTAGCGCCATCCGGTACATCGCTAATAATGACAGCTCCGGCACCAATAGTGCACCATTTGCCAATTTCTATTCCCTGTATCACGCTGGCTCCGATTCCAATATGAGTTCCTTCCCCTACATATATGTTTCCTGCCAGTGCGACATTTGGAGATATATGGACAAAATCTTCGATGACACAATCGTGATCAATAGAAGCATTGGTATTGATAATACAGTGTTTCCCTATCCTTACTGCTGCATTTATAGTCACACCAGGCATAACGATAGTTCCTTCTTCGATTTTTAATCTTTTAGATAGTATTGCTTTGGGATGAAGGAGGGTAACATAATTGAAATGCTCACCCCGATTAACTACTCTTTTCCGTAACCTGTTGTTTCCTATAGAAATAAGCACTTCTATATCATAGGGCGGAGCTTCGTGAATAACAGTATAATTCAACACTCTCTCCTTCGACGGATTTTCGTCGATATAGGCTTCAATATTATAACCGCATTCTTCGGCGATTTCGGCCACTACTTTGCCATGACCACTTGCTCCGTATAAATACATATTCTGTCTACATTTAATTTAAATTAATTATTTCCTGTAAAAGCCTCTACCGTGGCCTGATCAGCCTGGTTTATGCCTTCTTTTTTTATTACTTTTTTTAAAGTAAGGAACATCACTTTGCAATCTGTTGCAAATGATACATTCTCTATGTACCAAATATCTAATTCAAATTTCATCGTCCAGGAAATGGCATTTCTCCCATTTACCTGCGCCCAGCCTGTAATGCCAGGGCGTATATTGTGTCTTCGTTTTTGAGATTCATTATATAAAGAAAGGTAATGCGGCAACAGAGGTCTGGGACCTATAATCGCCATGTCTCCTTTCAATACATTAATTAACTGTGGAAGCTCATCCAGGGAAGTCTGACGTATAAAACTTCCAACCCTTGTTAAGCGTTCCGAATCGGGCAGGTAATTACCTTGTCCGTCTTTTTTATCATTCATTGTCTTAAACTTGATGATATTAAATATCTTCTCATTTAACCCAGGCCGTGCCTGCAAAAAGAATGGTTTGCCCTGATTTGCGAAATACAGCAAGACCGTGACAATAATGAAAACAGGTGACAACAAGATCAGCCCTATTAACGCAATCAGAAAATCTATAACCCGTTTTAAAAAAAACTTATACACGGTAATCTTTTTCTTTAATTAGTTTTTTGTATTCACTCAATAAAGCGTTCCAGATAACAGACTGCTCATAACGAGATTCGATCATCGGCCGGGCATTCATTTTTAATTTCTGATAATAATCTGTGTCCAATTTCATTTTTCTCATTGCTTCACTAAGCTTTTCACTGTTTTTGACCGGAACTATTGCTCCATTTTGGTCTTCTATAATAATTTCGTTGCATCCGTTGATATCAGAAACAATGCTTGGCAATCCCATTGCTCCCGCCTGCATCACTACATTTGGAAACCCTTCCCGGTAGCTTGGAAAGGCCAATGCATCGGAAATAGCAAAATAAGGACGTACATCTTTCTGAAAACCTACCGATATGATATCCGGGTTATTTTCAATTTCTCTTAATGTATCCGGATGCAGAGGATCCAGCTCCTGTTCCAGTGGGCCAACCAGCAATAATTTGGACTGGCGCTGTGAATTTTCTTTCTTGTTTATGTGAGAAAAGGCTTTGACCAATTCGTTAATTCCTTTATCCCCTACCAAACGTCCTACAAAGACAAACACAAAATGTGCATCTTCTATATTCAATTCTTTTTTTAAAAGATCTTTCTGTGCTTCGGTAATCTGTCCGGGGGAAAAATGTTCCAGATCAATACCGTTCACATTACCATTTCCTATAACTTTTAAAGACTTTGAAGTGATTTTGTAATCAATTAAGTCTTTTCTCACTCCTTCCCCTTCAGGATAAATATGGGTGGCCGCTGAGCATAATAGCTTATCCATACTGATAAGGAGTTTCTGCACCATCCCTTTTCTCGTCGGGAAAATAAGCCCGGTAAAGGTGTGTATACGGATCGGTACTCCTGCCATTTTTCCTGACAGCATAGTTAAAAGTCCTGCTTTAGGAGTTATGGAATGTACAATGACCGGTTTTTCTCTTTTTAAAATTTTATATAATTTATAGAGAGAGGTGAGGTCTTTTAAAGGACTGATTCCTCTTTCCATATTTACTTCAATCGTTTTTATACCTTCTCTTTGTTCTACTTCGTCAAGCAGCTGACCTTCGGAAGATACCCCCACAATATCATAAAACTCGCTTAAGAACTTCAATTGCCCTTTTAATAAAACATTCAAAGACAATGGTATTGTTGATGTCCGAATTATTTTCATATTAGTATAAGGATTGAATATCTTTTATTAATCTGTTCCTGCTTTCTGTCACCAGACTCATGGATTGTTCCAGCTGTGATTTTATATCATCATATTCTGAAATAGCTTTATCAAATTTGTTAATCAGCCAATCCGACTCTACATCCTGAATCTGAACCACATAATCATCCAAATTAAAATCTCCCATTATACCCAGAGCTTTGTTACCTCCATATCCGATAGCAATGGAAGGAACCAGAGATGTCAATGAAAATATGATGGAATGAAAACGTGTCCCTATGAAGAAATAAAAGTTGGAATAAACCGCTTTCAATATATCACATGATAAATTTTCGTTGATCCAGATGATATTAGGATCCTGAACTTTCTTAAGCAGATCTTTTATGGCATTACGGTCGTCTTCGTGGGAATTAGGCCCTAATGACTGGTTACATAAAGCGACCTTATACCCTTTACTCAAAAGGTGCTTTATAAGGTCTGCAACTGAGTCGATGTATTTTTTGTACAGTTCTTCCGGATTTGACAAGCCTGGAAAACGCCAGGGACGGATCGTAACTCCCACAATCTTATCCTCCGGTGTTAAATTATATTTCTGTAATATTTTCAGAGCTTCTTCCTGGCTTCCTTTTTCTAAGAAGAACCCAAGATCCATTTCTACCGGAATATTTTTTTCCAATAACTGGCCCAGGCTTTTTGAAGAAACATTCTCACGGGCATACACCAAATCCAGCTGATTGAATACTGTACGTACCTGCTGCTTAACCGTTAATCCTATGAACGGACCATATGAATTGGGTAAAAAAACAACTTTTTTCCCTAGTGCCTTAGCCAATCTGACATAAAATAAGAAATACCACATTAAATATGGTGCGGTTTTTTCACCGTAAGCATGAATGAAACCTCCACCTTTCACAAAAATGGTTTTTGCCTCATGAAACTGCTTAACGGTTTGATAAGTTTTATGATCAAAGGATTTCTTTACTTTCTCAAGGTCATTACATATTTTAATTAAATGTCTGGTATTTTTAAAGTCCAGCCCTGCATTTCTAATTTGCTTTAAAAGTTCAAATTTTGATTCTTTAATATGTTCTCCCGATTTATGCTGCCCTCTTCGGGGGTGTTTTAAAATATTATCTAATAATTTAAAGCCATGTTCTTCGGACTGTTTACACAACAATGCTCTTTCTTCGTCATTTTCACCGGCATCCAGTATATATACTTCGTCATACAGCCCTGTATCTTTGGCCAGCCTCCAGCTTTCCCAAACCAATGCCTGGTCTCCCTTATTTAAATCTGTTACTCCTGGTACTATTATAGCATTATTCATTCTAAATCAATTTTCCTTGTTTAATCCTGTGTGTGTTTTGCTTTACTTTATGGTTGATGTATACATTCAGTGCTATTCCAAAAGGAATTGCGATAAGGGTATATAGCTTATTGGGGGAACCTTTAAAAAAATTCCATTTTTTGGCAAAAAGACACGAAGATATATAGTGTACTGAGTTCTTTAGCACTATTTTTTTGTTTATCCCATACTTCATTTTCACTTTTCTGTATTCAATAAATGATTTGGGGCTTTCTTTATATCTTTTGTATAGTCCATTGGATAATCCGTCCTGCTGGTATTCTATAATACAGTAGATTTCATTTGAAAGAAGAAATTTATAATCCTGATCAATCAGTGTGAATATCCAGCTGACCTCATGGAAAATTTCATTTTCAAAATAAGGGTAAGGCAAATACTTTTTATAAATCTCAGTATCAAAAATATATTTCTTGTCTCCTTTAATTTTATAATGATCTACTAATTCAGAATAAGTAGATTCTTTTCTATCCGGTAAATTTTCTCCTGCTACGGAACCGTCTTCATAGGCATCTAAACCAATAATTCCTGCAGAATTGCTTTTTTTATTGGCTTTCCAGAATTTCAATATTTTTTCAATACCGTCAGCAGGCAAGTAATCATCAGAATCTATACAGGTAAATAACTCAGTATCTATATAGTCAAGGGCTAATATCTGAGCTGCCAGCTTCCCTTTATTCTTTTGATAATAATACTGTATTTCGATCCTGTTTTCTTCTATCCATTTTTCAACCTGGCTGGAAGTATTGTCGCTGGAACCATCATCTACAATGATCCACTTGAAATCCGGGCTACTTTGACTGCACAAAGAATCATAAAGCCTGATCAGCGTTTTCTCTCTATTAAATGTTGGCGTAAAAACAGTTATTGACTTCATGATTTACCCAATTTTTTAAAGATTTTATCAAACTCTTCTACCTGGTTTCTTTTACCATAGTTATGGATGATCAATGATTTTCCGTTGCCGGCAATAAACTTGTACAGCTCATTGTCGTTATAAAGTTTATAGATATACTCATAATAGTCATCTACATTATTATGAGTGGCAATATATCCAGTAAAATTGTGCAGGATATAATCTGTAACCCCTCCCACCGGATTAGCAATAACAGGTATTTCAAACGCCATAGCTTCCATAATTACACGAGGTAACCCTTCTGTATCGGACGGATGTATTAAAATATCGCTGTTCTTGAAAACACTGTACGGATCTTTTTGATTGAGCAGAATCTCTACATGATCATCAAGTTTATATTGACTGATCTCATGGCGGATTTTATTTAAAAAATTCTCTGAAACAGGTGTGTCATATACGGCTCCCATTAAGATTATTTTAAAATTAATATCATTATCTTTTAATCTCCTTGCTAAAGAAATTGATAAATCCTGCCCTTTTGCCGGTAAAAAACCGCCACAATGCAAAATCACCATAGGGTCATTATCCTTCCGTTCTGTTCTTTCCTTTTTGTATTGCTCAACTTTTGTTAAATCAATAGCATTCGGCACTACAAAAATTTTTTCCAAAGGGGCCAAACCTCCTGTATAAATAGCCTGTCTTGTAGCCTGAGAAACTCCGATAAAATAATCGGAATTGTACTTAAACATCAGCTTTTTCAGGAAGCCTATAGAGTTGTACGCAAACCAGCCCCGTGCAAAATAAGCGATCTTATAATTTCTTCCTTTCTTTAAGATCGAATTGGTTTTAATATTATTTACAATAACCACATCCGGCTTAAAGGTGTTCTGAAATTTTTTGAATTCTTTTTTCAGTCTGATCCAGTCTAATAAAAACAAAGTGATATTTATACCTACCTTAAAAGGATTTCTGGTACTGAAAATGGCTATAGGGCTATCGTTTTTCTTTAAAATCTTTATTGGGATTTTATTGGCTTTTACATCTTCAGTAAATTCATTGCAACTGCCCCAGAAATCTACGATAACCGAATTATGCCCCTCTTCATTTAGTCGTTTCGCCAATTCAATCGTGCTCTTACGGGCACCACCATGAATTTGAACGGCTTCAAGGAAAATTATGTTCATTTTTTATATCACTTTCACTATATGGTTAGATAAAATTCGGGTTATTAGTTTTTTAGCTGAGTTTTAACTTGAACAAAACAACTACAGTATTTTAAAAGCCATAAGCTCAAAATATTGTCATTATTCTCAATAATAAAAATGATTTTTTTTCAGATCTGTGTGTTCAGATAATAATAGTGTTGTAGTAAATTTATCTTTAAAATAATACATTTATGTGAATTATTTGTTACAATAATTACATTATTAATGAATTTTTCACTACATAAAACAAATATACAAAAAAATAATATGTCACAAATATTTGAATCAAAGTTTATATTTTATTAACTTTTAATAAAATGATAAGTCATTGAACAAAAACGAAATACATTAAAAGCCATTTAAAAAATTATGAATGATTTCGTATTCCAAATTAACCTTTGCTTTATTCCAGTTTAAGGCTGTATCATAAAACCCTAAGCACCGGTCATAAACATAAGGCTGGAACCCGTAACTGATCTCCACAATCAAGGGCTGGTCCTTAGAGTCGAATATAAAATCATAAGCAACACATACCATATTTAACTGCCTGGCAGCCTTAAAAGCAATATCTACTGCTTCAAAATTAAATTTTCCCGGATCAAACTCCAGCATTCCACTACCGGAAGCCCTAAAGTCGTTATCTCTTGTATTTCTTTTGAGATAATAGCATTTATTGCCGATAACAATAAGCCGGATATCATAGGAAAGACCAGGAATAAACTCCTGGAAATAGACATAATTTCTCTGTTTTGGAAAAACTTTGTACTGCTTGTCTACAAAAATGCCTTTAAAACCCCATTTCAAAACTCTAAGAAAATTATGAGTAGTTTTCTGTCTCCAGAATCTTTCGATGGTATCTGTAAAAACCGTCCATGAATCAAAGGCATCAAAGCCACGCCCAAATGCCTGATTTATAATTTTTTTGGCCTGATTTTTTGTTCTTACGAGTTTTACATTAATTGACCCAGCACCTCCTTTTAGTTTGAAAACTTTTGGAAATGACGTATTTTCTATATATTCTTCCGCTTCTTTTTTATGATAGAAAACATCTGCTTTCACCAAAGGTGCATCCAATGCTTCCAGAAGATATTTCTGAGCTACTTTATCATCAAAATGCCAAAATGAATCTTCATTGGGAAATGTTTTTATCCCGATCTGGCTAATGGCTCTGAACAGGGTTTTTGCATGCAGCATATCTTCAAAATAATTCTGGTTGAAATGCCACATGAAATGGGTTGCCTTATGTTCTTTTATCTGCGTTATAATATCATTATCAAAAGCATTCAATATAACATAAGGTATATTTTTTTCTTGTAAGTATTCGATCCAGCGATCCGAAAAACTTCCTTTACGGTGATGTACTGCTACCTTCATTTCTTTGTTGTAAAAAATTTATAAAATAATCCTCCACCCATTACACATCTTGCTAAAGACAGATTAATAGCCGCACCCAATACGGAGTAATAATGAATCAGAGGGTATGCTAAAATAAAACCCAAAAGGGATGCAAACAGCGTATTTTTCATGACCAGCTTATCCTGACGGTGCACAATAAAATAATTGAGTCCGAAAATGTTATACAGCGTATATCCGAACAGCCCAATTGCCAACACTAATAATATCCAGAAGGCATTGTCATAGTTGATATTTAAATACCAGAAGATTAATTTATTAAAAGCCAAAACTCCAATTATCATGACACTTATAGTGACCAGCATCATATTTTTATACCATTGGAATGCATCTTTTTTGCGGTTTAAAAAAGGGAAAAATACACGGGAAAGGATTTCTATTAAGGTGACAATCAAATTTACTATCGTTAAAATAGCCTGATAAATCCCCACTAACTGTGGTGTTCCCAAAATTCCCAACAGGAAAGTACTGGTATTGTTATACAGGTTAGGAACAAACTGGTTGATGAATATCGGTGAATTGGTCTTTATGGTTTTAACAATCAGTTTATAAGGCAGAAAAATAAATTTCAGCTTATATTTTTTCACCAATAAATACTGCCCTACCAAACCAGCTCCTATATATCCGGCGCTTTGCAATAAAGGGTAAATCCAGAAGTCACTTTCTTTCTTAATCAGAATAAAGACACATAAGGTAAAGAAAAGCTTAATTCCTAAATTCAGATAAGTGATATATCGCATTTTTTCAATACCCTGAAAAAACCATTCTGGAAATAAGACATATCCCAGTAAGAGTAAGCTTGTGTAAAAGTAAATTTCTTTGTTTTCGTAAAATGGCGGATACAGATATACTGCTATTGCAATAATAAGCCAGGAAAGCAACAAGAAAAGAGTTTTAATCGTTAATACCTTACTGTAGATAATATTCAGTTTTTTGGGACTGTCTCTGTAAATAGCCACATCACGGGTCGCTGTAATCCTGAAACTAAAATCAGTAAGGGCAGTAAAATAAGCAATGAGTGATGCTGAAAAGACTACTACTCCATATTTTTCAAATCCTATTACTCTTAAAATATAAGGCAGGGTAACCAATGGCAACAGCATTCCTATTAACTGCAATGCAGATAATGAAACAAAGTTTTCCAACAGTGCTTTTTTGTCTTTGGTGTTAAAAATCTTTTTTAGTCTGTTGATCATTATTTTAAAGTAATCGTTTCGTCGTTATTTTTTAATTTCTGATCATAGCTGCTTTTGCTTTTAGAAACCGTTGTACCGAGTTTGCCAAAATCCATATTCACACTGACCTGATGCGGAGCCCCTTTAAATGACCTGAATTTTGCTGTTGAATTATTTTGTGAAGAAAAATTACTGACACTAATATTTCCGTTTAACTCAGGAAAGCCTGCATTGGGCTTATCTCTGGTCATCGCCATTGCAAGACCAATTTTAGATCCGTTATCCTTAAAATTGTTTATTGCCACTGAAATTGCCTTCTGCTTTTTACCTACCATATTTCCGGGAGAAATGATGATTCCGTAATTCCCGTTATTTTCGGTTTCGATGTTATTGAGCTTAACATTTTTTACCTCGTAGGAATTACTGTCCGGCTCGATGTCGATTCCTGCCTGAGGGTTAGTTCCGGAAGTATTAGCAATGTAAGCGTTTTCCACCAGCATATTAATGACTCCTCCTATGGTTAGTCCGTTTCTGCGGTTATCTTTTAATATGGTATTTTTAATATTGATATCTGAAGAATTGATATTATTTCTGCTGCCTATGCAAATTCCATCTCCCCAGCTGCTTTCAATATAAGAACCGATGATATTGATGTTACTGGATGACAGTATATAGATTCCCATTCCCCATTCTCCGGTGGTCGACAAATGCTTATGTTTGTCTCCTGTGATATTGGCGTAATATATATCCACATTCTGAATATTGAACAAATTAAGCATTCCGTTGCGGTCCTTAGCATTAGGTTTCATGATGAGCTTTGAATTCTTCTGAAAAAGAATTTTCTGACCTGATTTCAATGCCAGTCCATTTTCGTTAATCAAAACAGGAAAATCAGGCATCATAAGAGTGGAATTCTCAGTTAGCCCCTTCTGAATATATGTGGTATAATCTGTATCTCCGTTTTTAGAATACCCTTTTGGCAGATAAACGGTAAGATCTTTTGCATTCTTGAAATATTCGCTTTTAACTGTTGCATACCCAGAAAAACGGTCTTTAACATATTCCTGAGAGCTTCCCCAAAAAAATATGAATACGGAAAATAAGAATATCAGCTTTTTCATTTTGCTAGATTTAATTTGTTAATCATTGTAAAGAATGGTATAAACACAACTAGGTTGATAAATAACGTAGCGGAAAGGGAACCAATATTAATCATCATGGATGTTGAACAGCCAAAAGCTAAAATGATATATAAAAAAAATAAAACCGGGGAATTTGTTGTGTAAGCTTTTGTCTCAAATTTAAAGGCTAAGACGGTTAAAACAAATATATAGATGTAGAAAAAATACTTTGAAAAATGATAGAGTCCTGCTACAGAGACAGGCACAATCTGATCCCTGGAGCGGCCGGCCCCATAGATCTGATTATTGAATTTAATGTTGGTCTTATAATTGTCATTGGAAAACTTGGACAATACAGGGATATTCTGGGTAATGTCAGAAATAAAATAATAATACTTGTCAAATGGATTTACCATGTTCTTCTCATAGGAATCGTATCCTATAGCATAGTTGGCCACTCCCCCAAAATACGCATTCAGTTCATGGAGGGTGAAAAACCCACCTACATCAGCTTTTTTCGTATTCCCGGAAAACTTAGCCAGTGAAGCCACCATTAATATAAGCCCAAAGAAAACAGTGGTATAGGTAACTACTTTTTTTCTGTAAGCCGGATAAAAATAAATCAATAAGAGTATTAAAGGAAAAGAAGCATATACAATACTGAAACGGCTGATCCCTACAATAATGGTGGCATTGATTAATACAACCAGTATCGAAAGCATCAGTTTTGTGCCCTGCTTCAGATTAAATGAATTGATTACTGAAAAGATAAATAGAGCAATATATGCCCTCATCACAGGGAACATAATACTTACTAAAGGAGAAATATTTTCCAAATCTCCGGAAACTTTAAGCTTTAAATAGGCGGCAACGTCCCATACGAAACTTAATTTATGTAAAAAGCTCCTGTTGGTTGCAATAATCAGTACGAATAAAAGAAATAAGCCGGTAGTAATGGTATTTAACGGTAAGAAATTCAATTTACCGGTTTTTAGTTTTGTTTCTTTCGAATAAGTACAGATAAAATAAGCTATTAAGATGAATAACAGCTCAATAAGCATCATAGAAACAGCATAAGCTTCGTTAACTGTAGTGCTGCCAAATCTTAATTTGTCGCCTCCTATAAAAAGAAGAGGAATAACAATATAACGCATGATCTGCTGAATCGTTATGATCCAAAAGATAAAATACGACTTAAGCTTTACAAATATGTTGGAAATAAATAAGGTAAAGAAACCTAAACCTATCGGTAAAAAGTAAACATCCTGATAAGAAGTATTGCCGATTTTCCCATAGATAAAAAAACCTATAGAGAAAAACAGAAAACTTAAAGTGAATAAAACTAATTTATATGATTTATTTCCCTCCATGCTCAATAGGCTGCTTACTTCTAGTTAAAATAAATAGTATAATACGGTACAAACATCTCAAATCCGGAATGAATCCGGAAAGGCCGAGAGAAAAAGTAACTTCTACCTTTTCTCTCAGCTTTAATTTTTATTACAGCCTGGAATCACATTTCTCCAGGATTCCTTTTACATCATAAATGATCCCTTCTTCCTTCAGATAGTGATTAAGGTTGATATCCATAAATTCCTTGTGTGCAACAGTAAGAATAATTGCATCAAATTTTTCATCCGGAATCTCATTGATCACATCCAGGTCGTACTCATGTTTTACTTCTTCAGGCTTAGCCCACGGGTCAAAAGTAGTAACGTGCAAAGCATAATCTTCCAGCCCATGGATCACATCTACCGCTTTGGTATTACGTACATCCGGACAGTTCTCTTTAAAGGTAATTCCTAAGTTTAAGACCTTGGCACCATTAATCGTAATCTTCTTTTTAATCATCGTTTTCACGAGCTGGGAAGCCACATACTGTCCCATAGAATCGTTAAGACGGCGTCCTGCCAGGATAATTTCCGGGTGATAACCGTTCTCCTGAGCCTTCTGAGCAAGATAATAAGGATCTACACCAATACAGTGTCCGCCTACCAATCCCGGTTTGAACGGTAAAAAGTTCCACTTGGTGCCTGCAGCCTCAAGCACTGCATGGGTATCTATTTCTAAAAGGTTGAAAATTTTTGCCAACTCATTGACAAAAGCGATATTGATATCTCTCTGTGAGTTTTCAATTACTTTGGCAGCTTCTGCAATCTTAATAGTCGGAGCTAAATGAGTTCCGGCAATAATCACAGATTTATATAAAGCGTCTACTGTTTTTCCAATTTCCGGTGTAGAACCTGAAGTCACTTTCAGAATCTTCTCCACGGTATGTTCTTTATCTCCAGGATTAATCCGCTCCGGAGAATATCCTGCAAAGAAGTCCTGATTAAACTTCAATCCTGAAACTTTTTCCAGAACAGGGATACATTCTTCCTCGGTAGCACCCGGATATACAGTAGATTCATAAATTACAATATCTCCTTTTGACAATACTTTAGCCACCGTTTCCGATGATTTATATAACGGCGTAAGATCGGGGCGGTTATGCTTATCAACCGGCGTTGGAACCGTAATAATATAGATGTTTGCATCCTGGATATCGTTGATATCAGCAGAGCAGTACAATCCATTTTCATTGGAATGGTGAAAAGGGCTTTCCTGTTTTAATATAGCTTTCAATACTTCGTTTTCCACTTCTAAAGTATTGTCTACACCGGTATTCAATTCCTCAATCCTTTTCTGATTGATATCAAAACCTACAACCGGATACTTGGTTGCAAATAATCGTGCTAAAGGCAGACCTACGTATCCTAATCCGATAACGGCAATTTTATATTGTTTTTCCACAAAGACTCGATTTAAACTTGTTTATTTTAAATTTTCCCAATACCAGCTGATAGCTTCTTTTAATCCTTTTTCTATCGTATGAGTAGGCTGGTATCCTAATAATTTTTCTGCTTTTTCAACAGACGCCAGTGAATGCGGGATATCCCCCACACGGTTCGGACCATAAATGACATTCACATCGGCAATTTGTTCATCGAATTCGCTTAAATATTTTTTAAGGTATCCAATCAGATTATTCAGTGTTGTACGATCCCCGACTGCTGTATTATAAACTGTGTTCACTGCTTCAGGATTCTCGGTAAGCATGGCCAGCTCATTCATCTGAATGACATTATCGATATAAGTAAAATCACGTGAATAATCGCCAGTTCCGTTAATGGTTGGAGATTCGTGATTGATTAACTGCTTTACAAACAAAGGAATCACAGCAGCGTATGCCCCATTCGGATCCTGCCTGCGTCCAAATACATTGAAATATCTCAAACCAATGCACTGCATTCCGTATGTTTTTCCAAACACGTCTGCATACAGCTCATTGACATATTTGGTAATGGCGTATGGCGATAACGGTTTCCCGATCACATCCTCCACTTTAGGCAATGATGCAGAGTCACCATAGGTAGATGATGAAGCAGCATATACAAAACGTTTTACCTTGGCATCACGGGCAGCAATCAGCATATTTAAAAATCCTGAAACATTCACATCGTTACTTGTAATAGGATCTTTAATTGATCTCGGAACAGAACCTAATGCAGCCTGGTGAAGTATATAATCTACATTCTCTACTGCTTTTTGGCAAACTTCCAAATCACGGATATCCCCTTCAATCAGTTTATAATTTGGGTTGTTAAGGAAAGGCTCGATGTTGTGACGGTGCCCTGTTGCAAAATTATCTAAGCAAACGACATAATAGCCTTTATTTAAAAAATATTCCGTTAAGTTGGAACCTATAAAACCCGCTCCTCCTGTAATTAAAATTTTATGCATTTCTATGATTTAAAAATTTTCTTCCACCAGCTATTTTTATCCTTGGTCTGACTGTAGCCATAGCCATAGCTGTAGTTATATCCATAACCTCCTGCCCTTCTGGAAACATCGTTAACGACAAAAGATACATTCGTCAATTTAGAGTCTCTTACAAGGTCGTTAGCAAAATCTATCAATATATTTTTTGATACTCCGGATCTTACGACATACAATGTTGCATCCGCTGTATCTGCAATACTCAGTGTATCCGAAACCAGCATAAGTGGTGCAGAGTCTATAATAATATAAGCATACTCAGAAGACATCTGCTCAATAAGCTTCTGATATCTTCCATTAGAAAGCAGCTCCTGAGGATTGGGAGGAATTGAACCCGCATAAATGACATCACATGAAGGATTCGTAGTTGATGTGTGGACTAGATCCTCTACATTCACCGAATCATCATATAAATATTCTGTAAGACCTTTTCTTTTCACAGGTTCACTGTCATATCTCTGGATCTGAGGATTACGGATATCCGAACCAATCAGAAGGGCTCTTCCATTTTTATTGGCTATGGTAAGGGCAAGATTAACGGATACCAGGGTTTTACCCTCACCTTTTACCGAAGAGGTTACCATAATCACTTTGGCAGAATCTTTTGTAGGCAAAACAAATTTAAGATTGGAAACAAGAACCCTGAATGCTTCAGCCAACTCCGAAAAGTCGTTTTTCTGCACCAAATGGTTTTCATTATCTTTAAGAGACGGAATATCTACCAGTACGCCCAGTCCGGAACGCTCCTTAATATCATCTCTGTTATAAATTTTGTCATCCAGCATGAACAGTAAATAGAAAACGGCAAAAGGAATCAACATCCCAAGAAAAAGAGCTCCTGGAAGGATAATATCTTTTTTAGGGGATACCGGGGTATCTTCTGTAAATGCAGGGTTTACAATTTTGGCTTTCGGAACTTCTACGGATAGGTTGATTGCGTTTTCCTCTCTTTTCTGCAGAAGGAATAAGAAAAGCTGCTCTTTAAGGTTCTGCTGACGTTCTATTCCTCTGTAAACTTTAGACTGTCCCGGAACTTTTTCTATGACGTTATTGCTGGTTGTGATTTGGTTTTGAAGTTGGGAAATACCTGTCTGTACCGTTTGTTTTTGCTCATTGATATTATCACGAATAATGCTTTTGAGAGAAGCAATTTCCCTGTTCATCTCTATGACAGCAGGGTTTTCATTGGTGGCCTGCTTAAGGGTTTTGTTTCTGCTGATGATAAGCAAATTATATTGGGAGATAGACTGCTCCAACGAAGGATTCAGCCCCAGGTTAGAAGGCATAAGCTGGTTATTGCCTTTTGAAGCTTCTGTTGAAAGGGAGTTCAGAAGGTCAAGCTGTGCCTGCTGCTGAAGAAGAACTTTAGTATTCTCGCTGGTATTCTGCAGGGCCAGTTCTGCCTGTGCCTGCAAATCAACAATTCGGTTACGGTTTTGGAAATCTTCTTTCTGGTTTTCTACTCCTGAGAGATCTTTAGTGATTACCTCCAGTCTTTTATCAATAAACTCCTGGGTGTTCTTGGCTTGCAGGTTTTTATCTCTCAGTCCGTCCAGATTATACTGTTTGGTCACTTCGTTCAGAACAGCCTCTGACTTTTCTGGAAGAGATCCTATTAGGCTAATCTCCATCAGCATGGCCTTTTCATCCGGAATGTTTACCTGTATTGTTTTTTCTAGCTTTTTTACTTTCTCAATAGGGTTCGAGAAAATAATTTTGTACTCAGAATTAGGCTTAATAGCAGAATTTCTCTGCAATATCACCGTTCCAAAGTCCAGCTGTAAAGGAATATTGAATTTCCCTGTAACATCCTTTTTTTTCTCACTGTGAAGTGTAAACTGATCCCCTTTTATTTCCGATATGGAGTACTGGGAGGATACAAATTTTTCGTTGGTATAAGCTAATATCTTTGCCGTTATGGGAGCATTCGTAAACAGTTGCGAATCTTTAATTTCTCCTGCACTGAAATATTCTACATTTAGATTAAGGTTTTTCACTACCTGCATGAGTATAGGCCGCGAGTTCACTACTGCTGCCTCACTTTTCAGCTCATCTGCATTACCAAGACCTATCCCGAGATTATCAAGATCGGCCAAAGCTGAAGAAAGATCATTTTGTTTTTTATCAAATTTAAGGGTAGTCTTTGACTGATATTTGGGAACGCTATATCTGAGATAAATATAAGCGCCAGCCACAAAGAGCAACATAGAAGCAATAAACCACGGCCATTTATACAGGTATTGAGAAATGGTTTTTCTTATGTTCAATTTTTCTTGCCTTGCCTGAAATTCTGTCTGCTGCATATATTTATTATCTTGTTAAAGCAACAATAAGTGTCCCTGCCGTTAATAATGCTCCAATAATCTGGAATGTAAGAGCCCTGTTAGGATTTGTATTTGCCTGAACCTGCTTGTTTTTATCCGGCTGTACATATAATATATCGTTTTGCTTCATATAGTAGTATGGTGAGCTTACAATATCGGATCTGGAAAGATCAATATTAACCACCTGGTCCACCCCGTCATCACCTGTACGGATAAGCTTTACATTCGTGCGGTCTCCAAAGTCCGTCATATCACCTGCAAGGCCAAGTGCCTGGAATACATTGATTTTTTGGGAAACGCTTTCTTTCTGGCCCGGATCTTTCACTTCACCCAAAATACTTACATTAAAGTTTTTTAGAGTAATGGACACCATAGGATCTGTAAGATATCTCTTCAGACGCGACTCCAGGTCCTGCTTTAGCTGTACCTGAGTCATTCCTTTAGCGTAAACATTCCCTAAAACCGGGAAAGAGATATACCCTTCTTCATTCACTAAATATTCACTTGGCTGTACATACTGATTAATTCCGGTGTTGGTATCGCTTCCTACCTTATTGGTTGTATTAAGGTTGAAAGGTTTTACAGCAATTTCATCAAGTGCAGAAACAAGAATAAGAAGAACATCCCCTTCCTGGATATGCAAACCCTGAAACTTTGCCCTGCTAACTTCTTCCTCCATATTATGCTTTGACATATACACCATATTCTGTTTAGGTTTACACGATAGCAAAGTAACCGACATCAGTATTATATACGTAATAATAGTTTTCTTCATATGTTATTTAAGTCTATTCGAATTAATACTCAATTTTATTAAAGATATTTACAACAAAATTCAGAAATAAGTATATTTTTTTACATTAAACCAAATTTCACCTATACGTGAAATGAATTTAAATGAAACATCTTATTTTAAAAGTCAATTCATTCTGTAGCAATTTTCATTCCGATTAGAAATAAAACAGTAAAAATATTTGATTATTTTTCACTTATCAACACCATAATTCAAACTATGTTACTGATAGACTTCACGTTCCGGTGTTTTATCTAAAATTTCAAACTCCGAATTATTACTTATAAATTCCGGTACAATTATTTTCAAAATCTGAACGACCTGCAAACTCTCTTTTTTTATGGCCGAACGCATAATCTGCCTGCACAGAAGTTCTATATCTTCAAATTCCATCAGCGGGTCTCTTGAAATCATGATTTTCTCATGATGGGTAGGAATAGTCGTAGAATTATCTGTTAGAAGCTCTTCGTACAGCTTTTCGCCAGGTCTTAACCCTATAAAATCAATTTTAATATCAACATCCGGCGTATATCCGGATAACTTTATCATCCTTTTAGCCAGATCCAGAATTTTAATAGGCTTGCCCATATCAAAAACATAAATTTCACCTCCGTTGCCCATTGTCCCTGCCTGAAGTACCAGTTCGCATGCTTCAGGAATGGTCATAAAATAACGGATAATATCGGGATGGGTAATGGTAACCGGACCTCCTTTTTCAATCTGTTTCCTGAAATGCGGTATTACAGAACCGTTAGATCCCAGCACATTCCCAAAACGGGTTGTAATAAATTTTGTTGTATTATCAGGAGAGTTTTGTAAAGACTGCACAAAAAGTTCGGCAGCTCTTTTAGAGGCTCCCATTACATTGGTTGGGTTCACAGCCTTATCGGTAGATACCATCACAAACCGGCCAACATGATATTGCCTGGATAATAAAGCTAAGTTTCTGGTACCCCCGATATTTACAAAAATAGCTTCATGCGGATTGTCTTCTATTAATGGAACATGCTTGTAGGCTGCTGCATGATATACTATTGAAAAATGGTAATCTTCAAATAATTTTTCAAGCCTGTAGTAATTCGAAATATCCGCCAGCACAAATTTGAAATTCTGGTTCGGAAATCTTTCCAGCAACTCAAGCTTCAGTTCATGTAAAGGGGATTCAGCCTGATCTACAACCACAATAAGTGATGAATCCAACTGAGCAACCTGCCTCACAATTTCACTTCCAATAGACCCGGCACCTCCGGTCACTAGGATACTTTTATTAAAATGACGGCTTTTTACTTCTTCACTTTCAATTTTTATCGGGCTGCGGTCCAGTAAATCTTCAATCTGAAGGGGACTGAAACCTCCTACAATACCATCTTCCTTTATTTTGTTGAGACACGGTGCTTTCAACACTTTCAATCCTTTATCCAGTGCAAGTGTCATCCACTCTTCCATTTCTGCCTTCTCCATCGTTCCCCGGATTAAAACCGCATCAAATTGGTTAGTCAGACTATGACTTTTAAGAAGTTCTTTTTTATTATAAATCTTATACCCTAGTAACATTGCCTTTTTGGAATCTGATCTGGCGCTAAAAAAGCCTTCCAACTGATAAGCGTGCCCCGGATTATGAATAATTGCATTGGCCAATGAGACAGATTCGCCCCCCACTCCTACAACAGCAACTCTTATTTTGGATGGGATACTCTTATACTTATGATCCATAACCATGCTAAAAAGCTGTTTGGTAAGCATCCTGAAAAAGAACATGAGAAGAGTGGAAATGAAAAAGAATAAAAAAAGTGCCGGATATAAATAAAGCGGCCTTCCCAACACCATATCTGATATAAAATTCAGGCCCAGCAATACTATAAAGGTACTGCCCGAAGACCACAGAATTTTAAAAAAATCAAAAAAAGTAGAATATCTTATTATTCCTGCATATGTTTTGAAGAGGAGCATACATAAAATATTAACCCCAATAACAGTTAAAATTTTTTCATTGAGATATTCAACAAAATAAATTTTTACGTGCAGTTTTTTTAATAACAGATAGATCGTTAAGACAGAAAAGGAAACTATTGAAATATCAATAAAAAAAACTAACCACCTAGGTACGTACCTTAACTCTTTGATTTTAAAAACATTCCCCATACTACAGATAAACCTAAAAATATTTATATTTTTTATTTAATTCAACATTTGGTGGTTTTTAATTTTAAACAAATATAATTAATTATTAATACAGTATTTAGC
>NZ_QNFY01000010.1 GCF_003290185.1 Chryseobacterium lathyri
CGGGTGCTGAACAGAATACAGATTACTTAGATGGATTTCAATATAACAATCTGGAAACATTTGGTTCAACGGTTCCTACGGTTCCAACATTAAAGTTTGTACCGACACCAGAGGGTTATTTTGATTTTGAAAAAAATAAGTATATTTATAATTATATTGATCATTTAGGAAATGTAAGATTGAGCTACTTTAATAATGGTACGGGCCTGGAAGTAGTTGAAGAGAACAATTACTATCCATTTGGATTAAAGCATAGCAGCTATAACAGTTTACCTGGGAATTACAGTTACCAGTATAAGTACAATGGCAAGGAGCTTCAGGAGAGTGGGATGTATGATTATGGGGCAAGGTTCTATATGCCCGATATCGGTAGATGGGGTGTTGTAGATCCATTGGCGGAAACTTCTCGTCGTTGGAGTACTTATACCTATGCATACAATAATCCAATAAGGTTTATTGACCCTGATGGAAGACAAGCAACGGATATATACAAAATGGATAAAAGTGGCAATCTTACATGGATGGCTGAATCTAAAACAGATGTGATTTATACTGAAAAGAATTTTGATAGTAGTGGAAATCTAAAGACTGAAAATGATGGTGGATTTGAAGTTGGTGAAAAAGGCTTTATCAAAGAGAATACTCATCAATATTCAACAACTGGAGAGACATATTTGGACTTTAAAGGAGATGAAGCAAAAGGTATGGATTATCTTAATCAAGTAGGCGATTGGATGAAGTCGGGAGAAGTAAATGTGGAATTTGGGATACAGACAGCTGAAGTAAATGGTAAAGATAATACTGTTGTATATACATCTAATCAGCAAACGTCTACAAGTCCCGTTTATGAGGGAAGTAATGTTAAATTACAAGGACATTTGCATCCTGGGACATGGAGTCCTGACCAAATTTCAGGTCCTTTAAACCCTAGTGGATTTCGGATGTCACAGTTTCCGTTTAAGGCGAATGGTTATACTTCTAAGGTTTTAAGTAAAAAGAATAGTGGAGATAGAGTTTCTGCAGAAACTATGCCTAATGCAGTTAACTTTATTTATGCGCCAGCACACAATACAACCATTATATATAATAGCACACAAATAATTAAAGCTTATGAAGGAAAATTTAAAAAAGATTAAATTAGTTATCTTATTATATATTCTTTTATTGAATTTTGGATGTTCTGCTCAGACCCACCAAAAGAAGGAATTTTATAATTATGTAGAAAAAATAATTGCTGAAAAAGAGTTCGCTTTTTTTGAAATAAGCTTAATTAAAAAATGTAACAATCAATACCTGTTCGGTCTTGCAAAAATGAATTACAATGATAATCTCTCTAACAGAATTAAGACTTATCATTATAAAGGTTCTTTAATAATCTATGATTTGGGTGAAGAAAAAGATAAGCAAATTATTAACTTTTTCGATTCTTTTTTTGAAAAGACAAATCAAGATATCTCTAATCTAAAGAAAGGTAGGCAATCAACAATTGATGAAAGAATACTCTACTTCGTAGATAAAAAATTCATTCCAGATTTTAATAAAGCTCATATTTTTATGGAGAGCGACTGTAGTAAAAGCGAATAAGGGATTTTTCTCGCTCCCCGCTGCGCAAAGTCTGTGACTTTGAGCAGATAAAATAAACCACTGCAATTACATTGGTTTACAATAAAAAATTATTTAGAATGCAAGGCTAAGCTTTGGAAGAACCAGCGCAGGTGCTCTTGAAATTGTAGACAGCAACAATTATTATCCTTTCGGGATGAATCATTTGAAATCTGGTAACAGTTATATATGACCAACAACTAAATAAAGTATTAAGAGATGAGAGTGATAAAAAATATAGCGAAAAAAAGTAAAATATTGTTTTTTTTAATATTTAGCTTTTTCTATTTCATTAAAGGTCAAGATCTAAAACTCTTTACTCCTATAATTATTAGCAATCTTTCAAATGGAATAGCTAATAATGAAAAAGTCAATAAAGTTGTTTTGGATTACTATAATCCAGATCCTAATGAAATGAATATAAAGAATATAAATTTATTAAAATACAGTTCTGATGATGATACTGTTTACTTATTTGATACAGAACACAATAAATTTAAATTATTTTTAAATTTTAAAAATCCAGGGAAATTAACTTCTTCTGAAAATTTTTTAGGTGTATTTAGATATTTTAATTTGACTCAAAAATCTGAGAAATGTTTTACAGTTTCCTCTGCTAGTGGAAATTATCCCAGTCATATTGAAAAAATAAGATCAATAGAAATACTTGAAAAAAGCAAAAAGTATATAATTTTAAAAGTTAACTATTCAGACATTTATGATTTTAACGGTTATGGCGTTTTAGTTTTACAAGATTATACTAAGTGATTATCTATTGCCATGATTTGATCTGGCAGTTGTAATAAAATATAGCGTTGATTTTCAACGCTATATTTTTAAAATTTAAAATGGATCATTAAAATGATATTTGGAGTTGGAAAGTATAAGAATTATAAGTAAAGAGGGAAGGAGTTGCAAGAGACGGGGATGTATGATTATGGGGCAAGGATGTATATGCCGGATTTGGGAAGATGGGGAGTGGTGGATCCATTAGCTGAGAAATCAAGAAGATGGTCGCCCTATACCTATGCTTATAACAATCATATCAGATTTATAGATCCAGATGGTAGGTCCAATAAGGATATTATTATCCTAACTGCAATGATTCTTTTAAAGCTTCTAAAGAAATACTCTATAAGACAGCAGAAGGTAAAAGAATTTGGGATAAACATGGGACTAGTAAAAACAGAAGATATTTATATAAATTCTAAAAACTTTGGGACTAGTTCTTCCACTGTAGCAGAAGCAATTCATGATGTTAAATCTATGGGACTTGCAAAGGATGGTAAAGTATCAATTCCTTCAGGGTATGTTAACTCTTCTGAATTTAATAATCTAGACATATCTAAATCAGGAGATAAAAAAGTTCATTTGGTTTCTTTAAATGAAAACTATTTTAAAGGAAATAATAGTGATTCAACATATAGCACAAAGCGAACAGATGATGCAGGTAATTCAAAAACAGTTGGATATAGCAATTATGATTTAGCAGAAGCAATTTATCATGAAATCAAATCGCATATAGAAGATTCAACAGGAGGTGCTGACGGAGATCATATTAAATATGGAGCTGACGGTTTTAAACTTATAGTCCCACGTACACCAGGATCTCCTGCTGAAATGATTATGAATCAATTAATACAAGTTAGAGATGCAAAAAAAAACAAAAATGACAAGAAAAATTAAAATAGTATTTTTATTTATCCTGTTATTATCTTTTACTAATAATATAGTAAAAGGGCAAATTTTAGAGTTTTACAACCCTATTCTTGTAACTTATAAATCAGGAATATTAAATAATGAAAAGATTAACTTAGGAATATTTGATTATTTTAAGCAAGATACTTCTAAGATGAAATATGAATATTTAAAATATGATTCTGACAAAGAAAGTTTATACAAGTATGACAATGCAAGCAAAATTTTTCAAAGAATAATATGTTTGAAGGCTGAGAGTTTTAAATCGCAGGAAAAAATAAAATTAGGAATATTCGATGAATTTAATTTAGTAAAAAAAGATTCTAAAAGCTTTATAGCTTCTTCACCGTATGGAAAATATCCTTCTCATCATAAAATAATTAATTCTATTGAGATACTTCAAAAAACAAAAAAAACATTAATATTAAAGATTAATTATCAAGATCAGTTTGAATGGAAATATTTTGGAATACTAGTTCTAACAGATTATAAGTATGAGAATGTAGAAGATGATGAATAAAATATAGAATTTAATTAATAAGCCACTATCTAGTGGCTTTATTAATTATAAATACAATGGCAAGGAACTTCATGAGATTAGGATGTATATGCCCGATATTGGAAGATGGGGTGTATAACAATAGAGAATAATTACAATGGATTTTAGGAAAATAATTCAAGCAATATATTTAAAAAGGGGGTCATATTTATTATAAGCTATCTTTTTCAACTTTTTAAAGTTATTGATGATATTTAAATTGGAAATTATATTTTCATACAAAAAACAAATAATTTCAAAAAATAAATTACTTTAGTAGTTGGCTAATTTGAAAAAAACAATTTTATGAAAAAATTTTATTCTACAATACTGCTGTTTCTTACTATTCTGGCATTTGGACAAATAACTTATACGGTTACACCCGCTGCTTTTGATGAGACGGATCAGATTATTTTAAGCATACCGGGAAATCAAATCGATGAAACTGCTTGGGGTGTTTCAAATAATGCCATTTATATCTGGTCCTGGTCTTTGGACACTAACTATCAGAACAGCCAGGACTGTCCTACAAACGGCAGCTGGAATAATTCTAATGAGCTGAATAAGCTCACTTACAATTCAGGGACAGACACATATTCTCTAACCTTTACTCCTACTGCTTTTTATGGAAGAACGGGAATCGGAAGGTTCGGGTTTTTATTAAAAGATAAAACCGGAGCTCACCAAACCTCTCCCGATATATTTGTCAATGTAGGGATCTTAAATTTGAACTTAACCAATCCGGCTGCGAATAGTCTGACTACAGTTCCGGCAGGAAATTCAGTCAATATTACGGCGTCCACCAATGTTGCCTCAACATTTCAGCTAAAAGCAAACGGAGCAGTAGTAAATTCTACTTCAACTCCTTCACAGTCGTATAATTATAACTATACGGTGACTCAGGATGCCAATATGGAACTGATTGCAACAGCCAATTCAAATACTAAGAATGCTACATTCATATTGCAGGTCCCAAGAAATGTCATTTCTGAAGCAATTCCGGCTTGGATCAGACAGGGAATCAATTATAATCCTACAGATAATACAAAAGTAGGTCTCGCACTTTATGCCCCTCATAAAAACTTTGTACATGTCATCGGAAGCTTTAATAACTGGACGGTGAATGACTCTTATTTAATGAAGCGGGATATTACAAATCCTGATTTGTACTGGATAGAGCTGACCGGATTGACTCCACAACAGTTATATACTTTCCAGTACAGAACCAATGATCTGAGAAAAGTAGCGGATCCTTATTCACCTCAGATCTTATCTTCCTATGATGATCAGTGGATTTCAGCTGCCACCTATCCTAATTTACCTCCGTTTCCTGCAGGACAAAACTTTGAAGTATCTATGTTTAAAACCGGGCAGCCGCCTTACAACTGGCAGGTGACCAACTTTCAAAGACCTGCTAAAGAAAATCTAGTGGTTTATGAATTATTACTGAGGGATTTCACACAGGAAAAAAACTGGCAGTCATTAATCAACAAGATATCTTATTTAAAGAATTTAAATATTAATGCTATAGAGCTTCTTCCTATTATGGAATTTGAAGGCAATCTTTCATGGGGATACAATACTTCTTTCCATTATGCCCTGGACAAAGCTTACGGAACTTCTGAAAAATTTAAAGAATTTGTAGACCTGTGTCACCAGAATGGGATAGCGGTTATTTTAGATATTGCATTTAATCACGCGACAGGACGTTCACCTTTGGCTAGACTGTGGAATATTGATCCGGATGGAGACGGTTTTGGTGATATCGCTGCCAATAATCCTTATTTTAATCAGGTTCCGAAGCATTCCTATAATGTGTTTAATGATTTTAATCACTCAAGTCCTTCAACGCAGTATTATGTTGAAAGAAGTCTTCAGCAATGGCTGACTGAGTACCATATTGATGGATTCCGTTGGGATCTTACGAAAGGATTTACCCAGAACTGCTCTGAAAATGATGAAACCTGTACCAATGCTTACCAGCAGGACAGAGTAGATATTATGAAAAATTATGCCGACAAACAGTGGGCTATAGACCCAAATTCCTATATGATATTTGAACATTTAGGAACCGATGCTGAAGAGCAGCAGTGGGCCAACTATAGAATTGCCGAAGGAAAAGGGGTAATGCTTTGGAATAAGCAGACTGAGCCTTACAACCAAAACACAATGGGCTATAAGGAAAACAGTAACTATGACAGAATGAACCACAGTCTTCACGGCTTTACCAATATGCATGCTGTAGGATACGGGGAAAGTCACGATGAAGAAAGATTGATGTTTAAAAACCTTGCGTATGGTGCGGTTAATGGAAGTTACAACGTTACCAATCTGAACACTGCTCTTGAAAGAATGAAAACTTTCGGAGCAACATTCTTTACCATTCCAGGCCCGAAAATGATCTGGCAGTTTGGTGAATTGGGCTATGAATTCAGCATCAACCGATGTGCAGACGGTACAATCAGCAGCGGATGCCGTACAGATGAAAAACCTGTTGCCTTTACTTTAGGATATGATACCAACGCCAACAGAAAAGCAGTGTATGATACCTGGGCTAAAATTATCAATATCAGAAATACTTATCCGGTTTTCAAATCCAAAACATATACTGTAGAGTCTAACAATCTTACCAACGATCCTGAAGGGCTGATCACCAGAATTTATGTATATGACAATTCAATAGCCGGAATGAAGAATGTGGTAGTTTTGGCGAATTATACCACTGCCGCTCAAAATGTTGTTCCTTACTTCCCTTATACAGGGCAGTGGCAGAACCTGATGGATAGCTCTGTTTCTAATATTGCTTCTACAACAGCTCCTATTACCTTACAACCGGGAGAGTTCAGGATTTTTGGGAATTATGCAGGGGCACTGTCAGCATCTGATGTAAATGCTGCGAATAAACTCTCGCTTCAGATTGCAGATAATCCTGTGAAAAACGGTGTAGCAAAATTAATATATCACAAAGCCAAAAACGGAGAGATTGTTATTTTTGATATGAGCGGTAAAAAAATAGATTCAATTAAATTGAATACCGAAAACGGAACTTATGAATTGAAAGCGAATTACCCGCCGGGAACCTATTTGGTTCACCTGCAGTCTGAAACAGGCACTGCCATTCAGAAGATGATTATTAAATAACAAAAGAGGGACGATAAACATCGTCCCTCTTTTTTATAAAACACTACAGAATATATAAATCTAATTTTTGCCAATTAAAAATATTAGTCTACTTTTGCAGTAGATTTATCAAGAAAGGTGGAGGGATTTGGCCCTATGAAACCTTAGCAACCTGCACGACTCTAAAAAGTGTAAAGGTGCTAATTCCAACCCAGTTTGGGGAAGATGAGAAAAGTCAATATTCTGACAACAATTCCATTTCTTGAAGTCTTTTATAGCTGCGGATGAGGTCCGTGGGGAATATTTATGATTAATTTACAAGGACAAAGATGAAAAAATTAAGCCTGTCTGTTATACTCCTGGGAGCTGTTTTGGTGAATGCACAGGAACAGGAAAAAGGAAATCAGATCGAAGATATAATTATCGTAGGAAACCGCAATACGAAAAGGACAAAACTGGAAACACCGGTTCCCGTAGATGTTATCAATATAGAAAAGCTACAGAAATCTGCGCCACAGACTACGGTTCAGGATCTGCTGAATTATGTGATTCCGTCATTTAATTCTGTAAGGCAGTCAGCATCTGATGGGACAGAACATATTGATCCCGTAACCTTGAGAGGAATGGGGCCGGATCAGGTTTTGGTACTCATCAATGGGAAAAGAAGACACACCACTTCACTGGTCAATTATCAGAATACCGTTGGAAATGGCTCTGTAGGAACAGATCTCAGTACAATTCCGGTAATCGCTATTGACAGGATAGAAGTGTTAAGAGACGGTGCAGCAGCACAATATGGTTCTGATGCCATTGCAGGAGTAGTCAATATTATTCTTAAGAAAGATATAGGAGCATCAGCTTCAGCATCCTATGGAATTAGCGGAAGAAATGATGGTGAAACCTATCAGGCCGGAATCAATTACGGATCTTCTCTTGGGAAAAAGGAAAGTTATATAAACCTTTCATTGCAATTGAGCCACAGAGGAAAGACCACAAGAACTCAAAATCATGATCTGGACATTTTCGGAGATAATTTTGCCTATGAATTTGCTAATGATCCTATCGCGGCCAGAGCTGCTGATGATCAGATTATTAGAGAACGAGGCCTCACCAGGGATGACTTTAATTTTCAAATCGGGGATGCACAAATCAGGCAGGCCCAGTTGTTTTTTAATTCTGAATACCCTTTAAGTGAAAGCTTTAAGCTGTATTCCTTTGGAGGTTTCAGTATTAAACAAGGAAAAGGCTTCGGTTTCAGAAGGCTTCCCGGAGAAAAAGATAATGTAGTTTCTTCTATCTATCCAAACGGATTTCAGGCCTCTTTGAACTCGCAGGTTTACGACTTTTCTTATGCTGTAGGAGCAAAATATAATGTTAACAACTGGTTGTTTGATGTAAGTAATACTTTCGGAAGCAATACTTTCAATTATAATGTAGACAATACCAATAATGCATCTTTAGGGGCGAAATCTCCAACGAGCTTTTATGCAGGAGCGCACAGCTTTCTTCAGAATACGGTGAATCTTGATGTTTCTAAAAATCTGAATCAGTTTAATATAGCATTTGGGGGAGAATTCCGTTTTGAGCAGTACGAGATCAAACCGGGAGATGAAGCTTCCTACACCCGGTATGATATCAATGGAAATCCTGCGGTTCCCGGATCTACCGTGGAGGGGAATGGCGGCTCACAATCATTTATCGGGTTTTCTCCGGACAATGCTTTAAAGAAATCCAGGAATTCAACAGCCGTATATGCTGATGTTTCTTATGATATCGCTAAAAAATTGAACATAGATCTGGCAGGAAGATTTGAAAATTATTCGGATTTTGGAAATACGCTGAATGGAAAACTGGCCGTGAGGTATGAATTTGTAAAAGATTATGCAATACGGGCATCAGTAGGAACTGGCTTCAGGGCTCCATCGCTTCAGCAGCAGTATTTTAATAATTCCTATGCCGACATCTCCACTTCAGGATCGGGAATTGTCACCAAAGGGATTTTCAGGAATGACAGTGATGCAGCCAGAGCGCTTGGATTTGATCAATTAAAACAGGAAACATCAGTCAATGCCAGTGCAGGCCTTACCCTGAAACCTGCCAACAGGCTGTTTGTAACAGTTGACGGATATTGGATCAGAGTAAAAGACCGAATAGTGATCACCAGTAATATCGAAGATCCGAGACTGGCCCAGTACGACGTAGAAAGCGGAAGATTCTTTGCTAATGCAGTAGACACAGAAACAAAAGGAGTAGATGTTGTTATCACTTATGATTGGAAACTGGGCGGAGGAAATTTAAATATCAATCTGGCAGGAAATTATACAGAAACCAAAATCACAGATTTCCATTTTCCTGAAAACTTAGTGCCTTCCCAGGATGAATATTTCGGACCGGACCAGATCAATATCATCGAAACACTTTCTCCTAAGACAAAAGCTTCCTTAGGATTGAATTATGCAATTGGAAAATTCAATTTTATGGTGAGAAATACGTATTTTGGCCAGGTCATAAGAGATGGCTACCCATTTGGAAAAGTTCAGAAGTTCTCTTCTAAAGTGGTTACAGATGTGAGTGTAGGCTATGATATAACGAAAAATATTAATCTTACCATAGGAGCCAATAATGCCTTTGATGTGTTTCCGGACCTTCAGATCTATGAAAATTCATACTATGGCGTGTTTAAATATGCGCCGGTCCAGATGGGAACGCTGGGGAGTTATTTCTTCGGAAGACTTAATTTTAATTTTTAACTGCTAAATGAGTACTGCTACACATCAGATCGGCTGGAAAACGGCTGCCGCAATTGTTGTCTCCAATATGATAGGGACAGGAATATTCACCACGTTAGGCTTTCAGCTGTCTGATATTACCAACACCTACAGTATTTTCCTGTTGTGGATCATCGGCGGAATCCTAGCCCTGTTCGGAGCGTTTTGCTATGCCGAGCTGGGATCTTATTTTAAAGGAAACGGCGGAGATTATATTTATCTTAAAGAAACCTATCATCCGGTATTTGGCTATCTGGTGAGCTGGATCTCTCTGATCATCGGGTTTTCTGCGCCTGTTGCTTTGGCGGCACTGGCAATGTCAAAATACCTTTCAGCGTTTAATTATACTTTTGGAAACGGTTTTGCCATAGGCTTCATTTTTCTTGTGGCAGCGAGCTTATCGTTCAGCCTTAAAACATCAAGCAGGTTTCATAATTTTTTTACCTTTATCAAAATTGCTTTTATTATTATACTGGTGATTCTTGGCGTTGTGCTTTCAGGATCTGAGATAGGAAACAGCCTGAAATTCACTGACAGCTGGCAGAACGAGATTATGCTTCCAGCTTTTGCTACATCCCTGGTTTTTGTTACCTATTCCTATACCGGCTGGAATTCTGCTTCTTACATTGCAGGAGAAATAAAAGACGTTCAGAGAAATCTTCCTAAAGCTTTAATTGTGGGAACTGTTTTTGTCACAGTAAGTTATCTGCTGGTTAATTTTATCATGCTGAAACATGCACCTGTAAGCCAGCTGGCAGGGAAAGAAGATGTCATGGGGGAAGCCGCAGGGAATATGCTGGGCAGCGGTTTTGGGAAAATCGTCAATGTTTTTATTGCCTTACAGCTGATTGCTACCATCAGTGGCTATTTATGGGTAGGTTCAAGACTTACACAGGCTTTTGCGAAAGAAAACCATTTGTGGAGATCACTTGCTGTCAATAATAAAAAAGGAATTCCTGTAAGGGCTATTTTTGCTCATGCAGTGATTGCTTCAGTGATCATTCTGACAGGAAGTTTTAAAGAGATCTTTGTGTATACCGCTTTTATTCTTCAACTGTTTGCCAGCCTTTCTATTTCGACGGTTTTCTTTCTTAAAAAAGACCAGCGGAAAATATTTAAATCCAATATATTTTACATTTTTCCAACAGTTTTTCTGCTTTTCAGTATGTATATCCTCTACTTTACACTCATCCATAATCCTAAAGAAAGCATTATAGGACTTGGAATTGTAGCTTTTGGACTGATTTTATATGTCATTGACAGGAAATTTTTTAAAAAACCTTGACAGGGTAAATATTCTGTTTATTCTAAAAAAAACACCATAAATCCTAATGATTCAAAAAATTATATGAATCTGGCAGGTCAAAGGAATTTTAATTTGAATTAATAAATTCTTATCTTTGCACTCTCAAAAATTGCAGAATGTCTAAATCATTAATTCCAAAACTAGAAGCTATTAAACAAAGATATAATGAGGTTGCCGACCTTATTATACAGCCTGATATCATTTCAGATCAAAAAAAATATTCTTCTCTGAATAAAGAATACAGTGATTTAGGAAAGATTGTAAAAGTTTACGACCAGTATAAAGGTGCCCTGGATACGATTGAAGAATCTGATGAGATCATCGCCGACGGTTCAGACAGAGATCTTGTAGACCTTGCGAAAGAGGAAAAAATGGAAGCTCAGGCTAAAATACCCGGCCTGGAAGAAGAATTAAAAGTTCTTTTGATTCCTAAAGATCCTGCAGATGATAAAAACATCATAGTAGAATTACGTGCCGGAACAGGAGGTGATGAAGCGGCCATTTTTGTGGAAGACATCTACAGAATGTATAGCATGTACTTCAAAACAAAAGGATGGAGACATGAAGTGACGGATTCTAACGAAGCAGCAAAAGGCTACAAAGAACTCATCATGAAAGTAGAAGGGGAAGGTGTTTACGGAATCATGAAATTCGAGTCCGGAGTTCACCGTGTACAGCGTGTTCCCGAAACTGAATCTCAGGGAAGAGTTCATACTTCTGCCATCACCATTGCAGTGCTTCCGGAAGCTGAAGAAGTGGATGTGGAGATCAATCCTGCAGATATCGAAATGCAGACATCCCGTTCAGGAGGTGCCGGTGGACAGAACGTTAACAAAGTAGAGACTAAGGTACAGCTTACTCACAAGCCTTCAGGTTTAGTGGTTGTATGTCAGCAGGCCCGTTCTCAGCTGGCAAACCGTGAGCTCGCAATGGAAATGCTTCGTGCGAAATTATATGATATTAAACTTCAGGAAGTTCAGGGAGATATTGCTGCACAGAGAAAAACAATGGTTTCTACGGGAGACCGTTCCGCAAAGATTAAAACTTACAACTATCCTCAGGGGAGAGTGACAGATCATAGAATCAATAAATCTATGTATAACCTCGATGCTTATATGAACGGAGATATTTCTGAAATGATAGATGCAGTCATCATGGCGGAAAATGCAGAGAAGATGAAGGGAGAAGAAGAAAATTATTAAAAATAAATTATAAATCAGGCTCTTGAAATCCAGGAGCTTTTTTTTGCTGTATATTCATTCAAAAAAACATTGAATTAAAACAAAATAATATGAACAATTTTAAGGTCATTATATTCATGATGCTGGCATTGTTAAGTCAAAATCTGCTGGCTCAGACAGAAGTGAAGAAACCTTCTGAAGTCTTTGAAATGTATTTTGGAACTTTCGTTAAAAACGATGATGCTGTACTTTCTAAGCTGAATGATTATTTAAGACCTACCGTAGAAGGAGAAAATGCTTATCAGGTAGATTTTAAAACCGTTTCCAGGGATATGATGAAAGAAACCACCGACAACTTTTTATCTGCTTTTTCCAAAACTACGGCAGATGCCTGTAGAAAAGAAGCCGAAGATTATTTCACTGCTATGATGGAAAATTTTAAAAATGGAAAACTTTCCGTTAAAGACGTAAAAATTGTCCAGAATGAATATATAGAGGATCAGAAAATTGCTGAGGTTAATTATTCAGTCAGCTTCAAGGTTCCGGCTAAATTTTCTGATATTCCAACAGGGGATATGAAAAACGTTAAGCCTGAAGACCTTAAAAAATACCTTGTTCAAAGTGTACAGGCTTTTAAAAATGCTGATAAAACAGTGATAACGGAGCAAAAGTTCAGTTTGTACCAGCTAAACGAAGGTGGAAAAACATACTACTGGAACGGCAGCCCTGATGAAATTGTTGCGGGATTGACAGATTTCTATTTTGATAGTTTCGGATCTAAATAATGATCTTTGAAAAATAGTAATAAAGCTCTGGTTTCAGGGCTTTTTTTATTTCGTATACTTTACGTATTTTTGAGAAAACCCTTGATTATGAATTTTAAGCCTATGTTATTAACTGCTGGAGTTTTGTTTTCAGCAACTATTTATTCTCAAAAAATGAATTATCCTAAAGCAGAAAAAGGAAGTCAGACAGATACTTATTTTGGTAATGCGGTTGCAGACCCTTTCAGAGATCTTGAAAATGATTCTGACGCTACAAAGAAATGGGTAGATGATGAAGTAGCTTACAGCCAGAATTATCTTTCAAAGATCCCGTTCAGAAATACAATCAAGGATCAGTTAACCGAGATCTGGAATTATGAGAAAATTTCAGCACCTTTCAAAGAAGGAGATTATACGTACTATTATAAAAATAATGGCCTTCAGGCGCAGTCTATCTTATACAGAACAGATAATAAGACTAAAGCAACGGAGATATTTTTAGATCCTAATAAATTTTCAGAAAAAGGAACTACTTCTCTTTCCAATCTGTCATTCAATAAAAAAGGAAACCTGGCAGCATACTCCATTTCTGAAGGCGGGAGCGACTGGAATAAGATCATTATCATAGACGCCATTACCAAAAAACAGATTGATGAAACATTGGTAGATGTAAAATTCAGCGGAATTTCCTGGCAGGGTGATGAAGGATTCTACTATTCGAGCTATGATAAACCGAAAGAAGGAACGGTCCTTTCGGGAATGACAGATAAGCACAAAGTGTATTTCCATAAATTAGGAACAAAGCAATCTGAAGACAAATTGATCTTCGGAGGAGATAAAACACCCAGAAGATATCTTGGAGCAGGGGTTTCTGAAGACCAAAGGTACCTGATTATTTCTGCAGCCAATGCAACCAATGGGAACGAATTGTATATCAAAGACTTAAAAAAAGGCGGTGACTTTGTACAGATTAATAAAGGTTTTGATATTAATGCCAGTATTGTAGACACTCAGGGGGATGATCTTTTCATCTTTACAGATAAAGATGCCCCGAACATGCGTCTTGTAAAAACCAGCATTACCAATCCTTCACCGGAAACCTGGAAAGATGTTATCCCGCAAACAGAAAATGTATTGGGAATATCTACAGGAGGCGGATATTTCTTTGCTACTTATATGGTTGATGCTATTGATCAGGTAAAGCAGTTTGACAAAACAGGAAAACTGATCAGGGAAATTGCTCTTCCAGGAAAAGGAAACGTAGGAGGTTTCGGAGGAAAAGAAGAGGAAAAAGAACTTTATTTCTCTTTTAGCAACTATATTACACCGGGAACGACCTACAAATTCAATGCAGATTCAGGGAAATCAGAAGTTTATCAGAAGCCTAAAGTAAAATTCAATCCGGAAGATTATATTTCAGAGCAAGTGTTCTACACTTCAAAAGACGGAACCAAGATTCCAATGATGATCAACTATAAAAAAGGAACAAAGCTAGACGGTAAAAACCCTACGATCCTGTATTCTTACGGAGGTTTCAATATCAGCCTTCAGCCTTCATTCTCTGTAGTGAATGCGATCTGGATGGAAAACGGAGGAATCTACGCAGTGCCAAATATCCGCGGAGGTGGTGAATATGGTAAAAAATGGCACGATGCAGGAACAAAAACACAAAAGAAAAACGTTTTTGAAGACTTCATTGCAGCAGGAGAATATCTGCAAAGCAAAGGTTATACTTCAAAAGAATATATGGCATTATCCGGAAGATCGAACGGCGGGCTGCTTGTAGGAGCAACAATGACCATGCGTCCTGATCTTGCAAGAGTAGCGTTCCCGGGTGTAGGCGTTCTGGATATGCTGAGGTACAATAAGTTCACAGCAGGAGCAGGCTGGTCTTATGATTATGGGACTGCGGAAGACAGCAAAGAAATGTTTGAATATCTTAAATCATACTCTCCGGTGCACAATGTGAAAAAAGGAACATGCTATCCTTCCACAATGATCATTACAAGTGATCATGATGACAGGGTGGTTCCGGCACACTCTTTTAAATTCGGAGCAGAGCTTCAGGATAAGCAGGGCTGTAAAAATCCAATTTTATTAAGAATTGAGAAAAATGCAGGTCACGGAGCCGGAAGAGCAACCGACCAGGTGATCAGTGAAAATGCAGATCTTATTTCTTTTGCCCTGTACGAAATGGGAATAACAAAATTGAAATAATAGAATGTAAATAATAAGTTTCGGCCGCTCAGAGAGCGGCCGAAACTATTGTATATTTTACTTTGTGCTTTTAGTTTTATTCTTTTGTATCAGCTGATTTCTGATCTCATTCATTTGCTTTTGTATTTCTTCAATCTGCTTTTTCTGCTCTTCCATTATTTTTTCCGGACTGGTTGTAGTACGCGTGTTGTTTCCGCTGGCCATTCTTGAAGTATTGGAATAAGTGGCGGGATTATACGGATCTACCATACAGTCAGCATCAGGGGTTGTTCCCAGAACTCCGGCATCGGTTACGGTAATTTTATAGCAATTGCCTCCGGGAGATTTTAAAACAATAAGATCAGCTACATCCCTCCACACCAGATCATTTGGCGTTCCCGCAACATTTCCAGGAGCAGTTGATTTACCATGGGTTACAAGGACTTGCCCCCTTAGTCCGTAATTTCTGGGAAGGTAATATTCACCAGTAGTAGTTCCTGTATTGTCCTTGTACATAAAATAAGGACCTAGATATATGCTATTGGGAACAGTAAAAGAGGTATATACTCCTGTAGAGGTATCCTGTGAACTCATAGAAAAGCCACCCTGACTTGCTGTCATATTTGAATTTAGACTTCCATTTGAATTTGTAAGCATCGCTACGCTATACCCCGGCATATTAATCAAGTCTAATGCTGCTCCACCGTCGGAGGTACCTGTATTAAAAGAGGAAATGTTTTTAGTCTGTGCAAATATGCTCCCTGTTCCATCTGAAGGATTGATAACTCCGGCTATATTATATTCTGGGGCCAAGGTGGTGTTGGTTTCCAGTAAATATTGGGTATTAGTGGATGTATCTGTTTTGGAAGATCTGAAATCACCGTTTACATCCAGCGTTTTTTCAGGAGTTGAGGTATTGATTCCTACATTCCCGGTTCCTACTTGAGCCGATACGCTCGCCATGCATAAAACAAGGCAGGGTAAAAAAATTCTTTTCATCTGTTTCTGATTTTGGAAGCAAAAGTAGTAGTCTCTTAAACAGAAAGAAAGCTTTTTATCTGTAAAATTCTGAATTTTACAGATAAATACTTCATTATAACTGTTTGATAATTAATTATTTGATTGCTCTTTCTTGTTCCTGTATAGTAAGCTCTTTTTGATACATTTTGTAAGCACTGGAATAGGTATAAAGAGTTGAATTTTATAAATAAATTATTTTTTGCTGAATTTTTCTTTCCATTTTTTTACCGTGTTTCTGCTGAGGCTATAATGATTGGCTAACTCAGAATCATTCATCCTGTTCGTTTTTTGGTAATCCAGTATGGCTATTATTGTTGAATGATCGTAGGAACGGTATTTTTGATTAGTATATACCTTTCCGAAAATAATCTCATTCAGTTTGATGACCTCCAGGGTAGATAGCTTTTTTTTGGAAAGATAATAGTGGCATTCCTCTATTTTGTCAGGATGCTTCATGATGATGAGGTCAGAATATATTTTAATATAATCGGGAAAATCTGTATCTATCTCTGATGTTTTTTTATCCATTTGTATAAGGTGGTTTTTGGTATTTTATATTCTTCAATGATCTGTGTTTTACTTTTTTCTCCGGAAGCAACAAGGTGGAGGATAAAATCTATAATCTCTTTTGTGTAGACGCTCTTCCGGAATTCTGCAGGTTTGAGACTGTCTGAATTTCTTCTTTGATTGAAGTTTTGACTTTTGGGTGGGGAATAAAGAACCAGATGTTGGGAATATATCCTGAAAAAATCATATTTCAGTAATTTGCTCCATTTCAGAAGAATATCCGTATCAAGGGTTTTGGATTTATACATGGCTTCTATTTCTCTTTCAGAACATTTGAAAAAATCACACGATCGGGATATTTCTATGTTGCATTTCGCTATATGCTGGCGGATTAAATTTCCAATATGGATATCTTTAAAATTCATTTTTGCTGATCTTTATTTTAGAATGATGACAAGATTTTTTCAGGCTTTGTATACTGATTGGGAGTGTACAATGCATCTTTTGCTTTGAGCTCATTACCTGTTATCCTTGGAGCAATCAGTCCATCAGTCTTAGTAATATCAGAAGGAGTTGCTACAACATCTAAGGTTGCTTTGGAAGTGGATATATTTATCCCTACCTGAGCAAAATAAACTGCCGAAGCCAAAATAGCGACAGTAAATAATGCTTTTTTCATAAATATGTTTTTTCTGTTAGAATAATTTTATTGGAACAAAACTATCCCGACTATTTATGAAACCCTATTTATATACCTGTCAATTTCGGAATCTTACAGCATGAAAAATCTAGTTAACTGGTTTATTATCAGGTATTTGTTTGATCTTGATCTTTTGTTTGTATTTTATTTTCATTAGTCGCATTTTCAATAAAAACAGAAGGCGAAATTCCCGTGATTTTTTTAAAAATTTTTGAGAAATTTTCTGCGGAAGAGAAACCGGAGATTTCAGCAAGGGCACCTACCTTATATTTTCTATACTTAGAATCTTCCAGTATATTTCTGCATATATATTCTATACGAAGTTCATTGATGTAAGTATTGAAGTTTTTGCCATAATGTTGGCTGATGATTTCTGAAAGATAGCGTGGATTGGTCTTAAGGTCAGATGCCAGGGAAGATAAACTGAGATTGGGATTAATAAATTTTTCGGACTGCTCAAATTTTTTCAATTTCTGCAATATTTTTTTTTCAACAGCTTCCGGAATAGTACGGTCTTTTTGCGATTCTGTAGTATCTATCACCAATTCCAGAGGATTTTCCTTAGGAATAAAAGTACTGCTATTGTTTTCTTTTAACTTTTGTTCAAGCTTGGAAATTATGTTTTGGAAGAGTTGCTTTTGTTTTGCTTTCTTACGCTGATAATAAAAAATAATTCCCGCCAGACTCAGAACCGTAAAAATGCCAAGTGCCATCAAAAAATTATACGTACGTTTTCTTTTGTCGGCCTCTTCTTTTATAATACTATCCAAAATCTGTACAGATTTGTTGACCGCTTTTTGGTTTTCTGCGGAAAGACTGCTTCTCGCGGTTTGGTATAGTTCATTATACTTTTTATACTCCTTCAAATTATTTTCAGCCAGATAGTTTTGGGCTAAATAATGATATAATTCTACTCTTTTAGGATCCTTAGGCTCAGTAAGTTTTTCGGCACTTATCAATGTATCAATAGCTTTCTGATACTCTTTCCGGTTGGTATAAATAACAGAAAGGTATATTTGGGCAGAAGAAATATGATATTGCTCCCACTCTGTACCTTTCGCAGAAATAATTGCTTTTTCCAGCATAGCTTCTGCTTTCTCCCATTGTTTGGCAAAAACATAATTCACTCCAGCTCCCAAATACGTAACCGTATACTGAAATTTTACCTTATCGGATGTTTTCATATGGGAAAGTGCATCTAAAGATTTTGTGATGTAAATACTTGCGGAATCGTATTTTTTTTCTTCAGTAAGGGCTTTTGAATATTCTGTGAGAAGAAGGGATTTCACCCAGTTGCTTTCCTGTGGATCATGAATTTTTTCAGCATCGTTCAACCCTTCTTTCAAGGAAGATTTTGCTTTCGGAATAAGCCCGATATCTCTGTATCTGTTCGCTAAAAGCCCGCAAATTCGTACTCTTTGATTATAATTTTCGCCAAGATATGAAACGTCTTTAGCTTTTTGGGCAAATGAGAGTGCTTCATTGTTTTTTCCTAAAAAATAATAACAGGTGCTTATTTCCAGGTAAAGTTCTGCCAAAGAATTATGATCTTTAAATGTGGGCAGATAAGAATTAGCGATTGCCAAAGCAGAGTCTGGGTTTTTATCTTGCGCCTGCTGAATTCTCCTCATAGCCTTTACGAGTTCCGTTTGTGATATTTTTTTTGAATCGTCAACGGAATTTTGTGAGAAAATTAATGTAGAAAAGAATAGAAAGGGAAAAAATAAAAAATTTTTCATTAAATACCTGCTTTCTTACAAAAGTATTAAAAAAATAAGCTTGTAAATAATCAAATACTAAGCATCTCGAATTCCAAACTGTAATTTATGCATATGTTTCAATGTGCCGGAAGAGCAACTGATCAGGTAAAATACGGATCTTATAGCATTTGCTTTATATGAAATGGGAATAAAGAAATTGAAATAATATAATAATAAGTAAGTATTTCAATAACAGAGACCGGGCATTTGTCCTGTCTTTTTTATGCTTAAAGGTAAGGAAAACTGTACGTTAACATAAGTTTCATGTTTCGCTCAAAAAAATTAACTTTACGGAGACAAAAATTATTGGAATGCGAAAGACAATTTCTGTGAAAACTCCGGATTTTAGCATAGAGCCTCAGCAAAGAGAGATCTATAACTTTGAAAAAGACGGGTTAGAATTAAAATCATCTTACACCTCAGAAGATGTTAAAAATAAATCTTTAACACAGACTTCTCCAGGAATTGCACCCTATCTCAGAGGCCCATATTCTACCATGTACGTACAGAAACCATGGACGGTAAGGCAGTATGCAGGTTTCTCTACTGCAGAAGAATCAAACGCATTTTACAGAAGAAATCTGGCAGCAGGACAGAAAGGATTATCAGTTGCTTTTGATCTCGCAACACACAGAGGATATGATTCCGATCACTCAAGAGTAGTAGGAGATGTAGGTAAAGCAGGTGTCGCCATCGATTCTGTGGAAGATATGAAGATCCTTTTCAATGAAATTCCATTAGATCAGATTTCTGTATCCATGACCATGAACGGTGCTGTACTTCCAATTTTGTCCTTCTATATTGTGGCTGCTGAAGAGCAGGGTGTAAAGCAGGAATTGCTTTCGGGAACCATTCAGAACGACATTTTGAAAGAGTTCATGGTGAGGAATACCTATATTTATCCGCCGGCGCCTTCCATGAAAATTATTGCAGATATTTTTGAATATACTGCTCAAAATATTCCCAAATTCAATTCTATTTCCATTTCAGGATACCATATGCAGGAAGCAGGCGCCACTCCGGTACTGGAAATGGCCTATACCTTGGCAGACGGTCTTGAATATGTAAGAACAGGAATTAAAGCCGGAATGAACGTTGATGATTTTGCCCCAAGGCTTTCATTTTTCTGGGCAATCGGGATGAATCATTTCATGGAAATTGCAAAAATGCGTGCTGCAAGATACATCTGGGCAACTCTTTTAAAGCAGTTCAACCCGCAGAATGCAAAATCTTTAGCATTAAGAACCCACTCACAGACCTCTGGTTGGTCTCTTACAGAACAGGAACCCTTTAACAATATTACAAGAACAGCTATTGAGGCTCTTTCTTCAGCCTTAGGAGGAACCCAGTCGCTGCATACCAACGCTCTGGATGAAGCCATCGCACTTCCAACAGATTATTCAGCAAAAATTGCAAGAAATACCCAGATTATCCTCCAGCAGGAAAGCGGGATCTGCGACGTTGTAGACCCTATGGGTGGAAGTAACCTTGTGGAAAGCCTTACCCAGCAAATGATCGAGGAAGCGATGAAATACATCGATGAGGTAGAGCAGGAAGGAGGAATGACAAAAGCCATTGAAGCCGGAATTCCAAAAATGAGGATTGAAGAAGCAGCCGCTAAAAAGCAGGCTAAAATCGACAGTGGTGAAGAATTTATTATTGGCGTAAATTCATTCAGAACAGTCTTAAAACAGGACGGAATAGAGATCCTGGATATCGATAATACAGAAGTCCGCAGAAAACAGATCGAAAGACTTGAAAAAATAAAAGCAGAAAGAAATCCTCAAGCCGTTACAGAAATCCTGAACGAGATCCGTGAAAGTGCAAAGACAGGGAAAGGAAATCTTCTGGCATTATGTATAGAAGCAGCAAGAAGAAGAGTGACTCTTGGTGAAATGAGCGATGCCATGGAAGAAACCTTCGGTAGATATAAAGCCAATATTAGAACAATCTCTGGAGTATACGCTATGAATGCCGGAAAAAACGAATATTTTGAAAAAGCCCTTCATCTGACTCAGAAATTCGAAGAAGAAGAAGGCCGTCGACCAAGATTGATGGTTGCGAAAATGGGGCAGGACGGACATGACAGAGGTGCCAAAGTAGTAGCTACTGCATTCGCAGATATGGGATTTGATGTCGATGTGGCACCATTGTTTCAGACTCCTGAAGAAGTAGCCAAACAGGCCGTAGAAAATGATATCCACATTCTTGGAGTTTCCTCACTGGCAGCTGGGCACAAAACCCTTGTCCCTCAGGTGGTCGAAGAACTCAAAAAACTGGGAGCTGATGATGTGACCATTGTGGTAGGAGGCGTTATTCCACAGCAGGACTACGAATTTCTGTATGCCAACGGTGCCGATTTTATTTTCGGTCCGGGAACCAATCTTCCTAAATGTGCGGTGGAAATCTTAGAAAGATTTTTAAATTAACATTTTTTATAGAATAACTGCACAGCTTTTGTATAGTTTAAGTGAAAAATTTCATTATGGCCTATACAGTAGTTTCAGTATTTCCGGTGACTGTAGATACAGAGGAAATTAAAAAGAATTTAAAAGAAAAAGGTTTTGATGAAGCAAATATTATTGTTTCAAAATCTAAGGTAGAAAGCGGATTGTCAGCTGATCATTATCAGGAGGATGAACAAACAAAAGAATTTTTTGAATACGTTTTTGCTCACGATGCAGAAATGCTGGAGGCTTACCACAAGCACAGTATTGGCAGAAGCAATGTTATTGTGTATGCGGATGACTTGCAGCAGGCTAAGGTCGCCAAGACTGTTTTAAATGAAAACGGTGCACTTGAAGTTTACCGTAAACCGTCAGAAGCACGGGACAGCATTCCTGAAGGTATGTCGGAGCAGGAATACAACGGAATCATTGCCAAAGCAAGGCATAATATCTATTTTCTGGGATCAGAAAGAGTTTACCATTCCAATGAAACTAAAGGGATGGACGACGAGATGGATAGCTTAGGATCAAAAGATTAATCATCCCAATAAAGCAAAGCCTGGATATAAAATTATTCAGGCTTTTTTATTTAAAAAATTTGAATATTCAGAAAAATTAATATATTTGCACCTGAAAATCAAGTTTAACCCATTAAAAAACAACGAAGCAATGTTCAAAACGAATCAAAATTCTTCAGCTGGAGTACCGCTTATGGTGGTAAGGCTTCGTGGTTTGGTATACTCTTAGAATAATAGTACAACGAAATATCAAAACCCGAAGTCGTAAAGATTTCGGGTTTTTTATTGCGCAGTATTTAAACTCCAGTTTCCCCGAAATTTTTTAGTGTCATTAAGAACAAGGTGAAAAGATCTTTATGATCTATTTTATGCTGTTTATTATCGTAAAATCAATCAACTTATATTTTAGTTGAGTAAGAAAAGATGTGCACAAATCCAAAATCTGGATATTGTAACGGCATCTTGTTTCTTATAATTTATGGAAAATTATAATCTTCTGTTTCCTCGGCTGAGAAGTGCAAGAAGCAGAAAAAGAGCAGGTAGAAAAGATGTAGAAAAACAGATAAGAAAAAAATATAATCGTAGTGAAAAGCTGTGGGATATCAGAAGGAAAATTCCCTGGATTCCGCTGGAAAATCCTTATCAGAGAGGATTTGTAAGATTCTTTGTTCTCCGGGATGATGTGAAAAGATCCAAAGATACAGATTTTTTCGAAGGGATTTTGAACAAAATCAACACCTACATGTATTCTGAAAGCCGACAATTCCTGAAAAAAAAGAAAAAGTCTGGAAGAAGAATATATGTGGAACGAGAACAGAAACTCAAAAGGATTTCTTCATTGGGATGGAATGATCCAAAGTTAGGATTCACACAGAGAGAAAGACAGTACTTTCTTAAAAAAGAAGAATACAATCCATTCCGGAAAAGAAACGATATCTACTACGAATTTATTGAACCCTGGAGATTTATCCTCCGAGTAAGACCCAATATGATCACCCATTACAAACCATTGGATTCTGAACTGGAAAAAGAATGTGATGAACTGGGATCCTATTTAAGGCAATATAAAGTGGCGGGAATTATCCGGAAAAAAATTTATGGTAGACCAAAACCATGGAAAGCAGATTATGAAACTGATCTTATCAAAAGCAGAAAATATACTGCCTATATCATGTCTGCAACAGAGCTTGCAGATTATTTTGAGGACTTATAAGTCCAATTATTTAAAACAAAAAACAATGGGAAATTTAAAACTAAAAGGAAAAGATATATTAAAACTCGGTTATCCGAACAATCAAAGCGTCAATGTGGCCTTGGAGGTTATGAAAAGAAATTTTGCAACGAAGAATATTCACCATGTAAAATCTATTTTAAAAGAAATCCTCCTCAACCCGGAGAACTTTGAAAAAGACCTGACTTTCGGGCAGATTGCAGAATCGCTGCTTTCATCCAGGAAAACAGAAAAAAGGGTGCTCAATACACAGCGTGCTTCCTTTCAGATCTTTGGAAACAATATCTCTGAAGAAGCCAAAAACCAGCTGTACACAGCTTTAAAACTGCCGATTTCAACGCAGGGCGCTTTAATGCCCGATGCACACAGCGGTTACGGACTTCCGATAGGCGGTGTTCTTGCGGTAGAAAACGCAGTGATCCCTTACGGAGTAGGCATGGATATTGGCTGCAGGATGAGTCTCAGTATTTTGGATATACCGGTTTCATATCTTGACGGAGCAAGAGATAAATATGAAAAAGCTCTTGCCGAACACACCAAATTCGGGATGTACGAAATCCATAAATCTCATATAGATCATGAAATCTTTGAGAGAGATACCTTCGATATGATTCCGGTTTTAAGGAGATTAAAAGGAAAAGCCATTAAACAAATGGGTTCTTCCGGCGGAGGGAATCACTTTGTGGAATTCGGAGAAGTTGAAATTACGGAAGAAGATGGCCAGATCGGCCTTCCAAAAGGAAAATATCTGGGAATACTTTCACATAGCGGTTCCAGAGGTTTAGGAGCTGAGATTGCACAATACTATTCAAGAGTTGCTGCAGATCAGTGTCCGTTGCCAAAAGAAGCCCAACAGTTCGCCTGGCTGGATCTGAATACCCATCTCGGCCTGGAATACTGGACCGCAATGAACCTTGCCGGAGATTATGCCTCTGCCTGTCATGATGACATCCATAGAAGACTGGTAAAAGCTGTCGGCGGAAGAGTAAGAGCAAAAATCGAGAACCATCACAATTTCGCATGGAAAGAAATCTATAATGGAAAAGAAGTGATTGTCCACAGAAAAGGCGCAACTCCGGCTAACGTAAATGAACTGGGAATGATTCCCGGATCCATGACGGCAAAAGGCTTTATCGTTCGTGGAAAAGGAAATCCGGATGCTTTGAATTCAGCGTCACACGGAGCCGGCAGAGCTCATTCGAGAGGAGAATGCAGAAGCCTTTTTACTCAGAATGATATCAAAAAAGAGCTTAAGCTGAAGAAAGTCACTTTGATGGGAGGAAATACAGAAGAGGCGCCAATGGCTTACAAAGACATTCACGAAGTGATGAATGCTCAGAGCGAATTGGTGGATATCCTTGGAACATTTCAGCCCAGAATTGTGAGAATGGACAAATAATGAGTCTTAAACTTTACAACCTTATAGGTTTCAAAAACCTATAAGGTTTAATAAAGAATTATTTTAAAATTAAAAAATGGGAGTACCTCATAACATAAAAAGATACGGAGAAGTCTGGCCGGAATTTAGAATTCTGCACGGGCTTGAAATTTTAAATAAACTAAAAGATAAAGTCATCATATCGGGAGGCTGGGCCTGGCATTTCATGTCAGAAACAGGACATACGGAATACAAGCATGCCCATGACCATAAGGATATTGATGTTTTTGTAAAGAAAGAAAACACAGCAGAAACAGTTATGATTCTTCAGCAGGAAGGTTTTCAGAAAGTATGGACCCGCTATGATCATTTACAGAGCGAAGAGAATTTCCGCAGATATGAAAAGACAATGGAACTCGAAAACGGAAAATCTCATAGAATTACTATAGATTTCTTCGAAAGGAATGACTTGGAGACGATTGAAATCAATGGCTTTACCGTTGTTAAACCTGAACTTTTACTGACGTTTTACAGAAACATCCATTCCAGTGATAAATGCTGGGCTGTAATGGCTGCTAAAGATTTACTGCAAAAAGGGATCGACCCTATTGGTCATCCAAAATTAAGTGAAATACCTAAAGTAAAGTAAAATGGAAAAGCTTATACAAATAACCTCAGGAAGAGGGCCTTTAGAGTGCCAGTGGGTCACCGCTAAAATTCTGAAGGTCTTCCTTGAGGAAATTAAAAACAATACAATAGATTACGAAATCATTCACCGTGAAAACGGCGATGAAAACCTGACTTTAAAATCTGTAACCATTCTTCTAAAAGCAAAAGATCTGGATCCATTTTTAAAAACATGGTTAGGAAGCATATGCTGGACCGGTAAAAGCACATTCAGGAAACTCCATAAAAGAAGCAACTGGTTTATCGGTGTTTTCGAGCTGGAGGGGCTGGAGAAAATCAATTTTAATGAAAAAGATATTCAGTTTCAGACCACAAGAAGCCAGGGAAGCGGCGGACAAAATGTAAATAAAGTCAACACCGCTGTTCGGGCCGTTCATATACCCACCGGAGAAAGTGTATTTACACAGGATTCCCGGTCACAGCTGGAGAATAAAAAGCTGGCCATTATGCGGCTGAAAGAAAAAGTAACCGGATTGTATATCAAACAGCTTGAAAAAAGAATGCAGGATACATGGAACAATCATCTGCAGGTGCAGAGAGGAAATCCGGTCCGTACATTTTCCGGAGCGGACTTTAAAAAGAACTATCAGGATAAATCATTTAAAAAACAGAGAAACATTCTGAAAAGAGAATTAAAAAACGACAGAAATGACCTTAACTAAAAGTAAATATTATTTTGAAGCCCTGGATAATTATCCATACAGCCTTCCGGACTGCCTGGAAGCTTTGAACTATGCCCTGTCCTATGATCCTGAAGACGCGGACAGCCTCTGCCTGATGGGAAGAATATACAGCGAAATGCTGACCGATTACGAAAGGGCAAAAATGTATTTCGAAGAAGCCATGCAGTGTAATGTAGCCAATCTCAACACACCACAGCATTATATCAAATGTCTTTTGGACAATGAAGACCTCGATGAAGCAGAAAAACTGATTCATTATGCTTTAAGAATCAAAGGAATAGACAAAGCAAGAATATTGATACAGAAATCGCTGTTGTTTGAAATCAGGTTGGAATATAAAAAAGCATTGGAACCTTTAAAAGAAGCAAGAAAATACAGCTATAACCAGGCTATGATTGATTTTTTGAAAAGCAGGGAGAAATTTATTAAAAGCAAAATGACAGAAACTAAAAAGAAAGGAAAAAAGTAATTACTTTCTTAAATGACGTCTCACTCATTACAGAAGGATCTTTTTAAGGTCCTTTTTTTGTAGCTTTAATATATGGAACTTAATTATGAACTTAAAAAGCTTCAGCTAAAGGAAACTTTCTCGATTGCCTATGGTAATTATGACACAAGAGAAGCATTACTGATAGAATTATCTTATTTAAACTGTAAAGGATATGGTGAATGTGTTGCCATAGATTATTATCATATTGATCTGAAAAACTTTATCATCAGATTAAAAGAGATACAGCCGTTACTTGAAAAGCGGACTGTTGTTCATCCCAAAGATTTTTTTCACTTTCTTTCAACGCTGGATCTGCATCCGTTTTTAATGTCCGCCTTAGATTGTGCCTATTGGGATCTTTTCGGAAAACTTGAAAACAGAAGCTTTACAGAATTAAATCATATTCCTTCCGGGAACTTGGCAGAAAGCTCCATTACCATTTCAGTAGCAGATATTGAAAATCAGATCCGGAAAATAGAAAAAAGCAGCTGGAACAGATTCAAAGTAAAATGTAAAGGGCTGCATAAAGACAATATCGAAAAGCTGCTGAGATTAAACCTCAATATTGCTTTGGATTCCAATGCCAGTTTTACAGATCAGGACTGTATCTGGCTTCAGGAAAATAAAGATGTCCTACAATTTTCCTATTTGGAACAGCCAAGACCGGTTGACCAGTATAAAGTTTTAAAAAAAGAAGGTTTTGCCAATTGGATGGCAGATGAAGATTCCCAAGATCTTAATTCCCTGGAAGAGCTCCTGCCTTATTATAAAAGTGTCAATATCAAACTGATGAAATGCGGTGGACTCACTCCGGCATTGGAGATGATTATAAAAGCAAAAGAACTGGGTTATAAAACAATGATAGGCTGCATGACGGAATCCACGGTTGGGATCTCTGCTGGCTGTGTATTGGCGGGCCTTACTGATTTTGCCGACCTTGATGGCGCCAATCTTATTTCCAATGACTATGCCTCCGGAAATTTTGTAAAAAACGGAAACATTATCCTGTCGGGAAAACCGGGACTTGGGATAGAATTATAATTTATTTATTGTGAATAGTGAATAGTGAATAGTGAATAGTGAATAGTGAATAGTGAATAGTGAATAACATTGCTTAAACACTGATACGCTCCAACTCTCAAACCCTATCTCCCTCCAACTCTTTCACTCTCCAACTCTAAAATGCTACTTCTTATTCACAGAAATCAGGTAATCATATACCATTTGGTGCTGCTCATCGCTTAATTTTGCTTTCGGAGCCATTCTGCTTAATGTTTTGATCCATCCTTGGTCATCATGCTTAGCAGGATCCGGAAGCTTGTGGCATTTGGAGCATGAATTTTCAAAAATAGTTTTTCCCTGAACCAGCTGCTCAGATGCGGTGTACTTTGGCCCTGTTACGGCAACGCTTTTAGGTCCGCATGATACCATAAACGCAGCACCTGCGGTCATACTTAAGATTACTTTTTTCATATCCATATTCTGATTTGGTGATTATTTTTTCACAGAAACAATATAGTCATATACCCACTGATGCTGATCGTCATTCAGTTTCGCTTTCGGAGCCATTGAATTCATAATTCCTACCCACTGTACAGAAGTGTGTGCTGTAGGATCCGGAAGCTTATGGCATCTGCCACAGGAATTTTCAAATATTGTTTTTCCCTGAGCTATTTGTTCTGCAGTAGAAACGGCGGGTCCTATAGGTCCGGCTGTAGAAGCTTTTGGTGTACAGGAAGCCAGTAATAGGCAGGTAAATAATGCAGCAGCGGATATTTTTTTCATGTTTCTTGAATTTTGATTCGTAACAAATGTAGGAATTTCCCCTTCCAGATGATGAGGTAGTATCTAGTTTTAATTTAGAAGAAATAAAATTAATACCCGTTTGTATGGGAGTTTGAAGGTTATTTTTATATTTTTGAATCAATGAAATTTTCTACAGAAGAACTAATGGAAGGAATACAGTCAGGAAATAAACGCCTGATCGCAAAAGCTATTACATTAGTCGAAAGCAAGAAAGCCGAGCACAGGACCCAGGCAGAAGAGCTTCTGAAGAAAATAATGCCTTTCACAGGAAATTCCATACGGGTAGGAATCACCGGAGTTCCCGGTGCAGGAAAGTCCACATTCATTGAAAATTTCGGAAGACTTGCTATTGCTAACGGCAAAAAAGTTGCTGTTCTTGCCATCGATCCCAGTTCTTCCATTAACAAAGGAAGCATTTTGGGAGATAAAACCAGAATGGAAGAATTGGCAAAAGAAGAAAATGCCTTTATCCGCCCTTCACCAAGTTCCGGATTTCTTGGCGGTGTTGCGAATACCACCTTTGAGACCATGATGATCTGCGAAGCGGCAGGATATGATTATATTTTGATCGAAACAGTTGGAGTAGGGCAGTCTGAAGTACTTGTAGCTGATATTACGGATGTATTTCTTTTCCTGAAAATTATTGGCGGTGGAGATGAACTTCAGGGTATCAAAAGGGGTATTATGGAAATGGTAGATCTTATCTTTATCAATAAAGTAGAAAAGGAAAACCTTCAGAAAGCCAAAAATACCAGGCTGGAATTGAAACGGGCACTGGATTTTATCCCTCCCAAAGAAAAAGGCTGGAAAATCCCGGTATTATTAGGTTCTGCCCTTTACAATGAAGGCTTGGAAGAAATATGCACCAAAATTGATGAATTCATAGATCTGAAAAAGAAAACCTCACGTTTTAACGAAGTCCGCACCCAGCAGGCAGAAAAACGCTTTGAATATTGGGTTCAGGAATATATTCTGGCTATGATGAAAAGGAGCGATTCTGTAGAAGCTGCTTACATACAGCACAAAAAAAATGCTTCGGAAATGGTTTCTAATCCCAGCACTGAAGCAAAACTGTTTGTTGAAAAATTTCTATCTAAAGACTAAAGCTTCTCTTTTTCTTTTGGCATTTCCTCATTTTTAGAAACATAACCGTCATAAGTAATAGGCTGTCTGTCATTACTTCTCATAGAAACAAATGCTTTACCGCTTTTAAAAATTTCTATAATAATCTCATCAACATTTCTTGTATCATTGGGCTTAATCTTTAAGATCCAGTTTCCTTTTTTATTCTGAGCCTTATTGACAGTGAAGTCCTTGGATGTAAAACGATATCCATTGTCAGATGTATTGTAAGAGGGATTATATTGTCTTCCAAAATAGGGAAGAACTACTTCCATAGTATTTTTTTTAAGCTCTATTGTATAGTTTCCACCGTCTAGCTGAAGCATTCTTGTTGCCGGTGCGTTTTGGATAGCTCCCATTACATTGATAACATCATAATTCATAGGATTTGCTCTTTGTGCATGAAAAGTAAATTCCTGGGAACTTACAAGTGCATCAACTGTTTTGGAATCTAATGAAGCCTGTGAGGAGCAGCTTTGAAAGAAAAAAAGAAATCCAAAAATAAATATAAGTGAAATATACTTTTTCATAACTGTAATAATTGTAAATTTAAATAGCAAAATGTATGCAAATATATTCCTTCTGAATCATTTTGGAATAAAAATTGTAAATGTTGAATTATTAACACTCAAACAACTATGAAATTTACACATCTATTAGGAATAGGAGCAGTTGCCTTGTCAACTGTAGCATGTACTACTAATCCAATTACGGGCAGGTCTTCATTACAGATTGCAAATAATTCGGAAATATTAACAATGTCTGCTCAGGAATATAAAACGACATTGTCTAAATCTAAGATTATCACAGGAACTGCAGATGCAAAAAGAATAACGAGTGTAGGAAGCAGAATAAAAAGTGCAGCAGAAAGATATTACCAGAGTATAGGAAGATCTGCAGATCTTGCTAATTATAACTGGGAATTCAATCTTATACAAAGCAATGAATTGAACGCCTGGTGTATGCCTGGCGGTAAAGTTGCCGTTTATACAGGAATTCTTCCTGTTACAAAAAATGACAATGGTCTTGCCGTTGTGATGGGACACGAAGTTTCACACGCTTTGGCAGGGCATGGCAATGAAAGAATTTCGCAGGCTATGGTTGCGCAGTATGGAGGTTCTATTCTGGGCGGAACAATTTCCAACTCACAATGGGCCGGTATTTTTGAAAAAGTATATCCTATCGGATCGCAGGTAGCTCTGTTGAAATATGGTAGAAATCAGGAATCAGAAGCAGATCAGATGGGACTATACCTGATGTCTATGGCAGGATATGATCCGAGAGAAGCGATTCCTTTCTGGAACAGAATGGAAGGGGCGGCATCGGGCTCAAGACAGCCGGAATTTTTATCTACCCACCCGAATCCTGAAACAAGGATCTCAGATATCAATAAAAACCTTCCAAAAGCTTTGGAATACTATAAAGCAGCCGGAGGGAAAATATAATTATTCCAGAATTTAATCTTGTATAGAGCCTTATTGAATTTTTCACTAAATTGGGTAAGGCTTTTTTCAATGTAAACCACTATACACAATATTTATGAAAAGTTTATCAATTACTGGACTTATACTGCTTGCCGTGTCGGCACTGCTTTTTTATCTGACCACTGATTTTACGGTGGGAGGAATTACCATCTCACACATGATGGGTGTAATGGCCGGAGTCGGAATTGGCCTTATTATTGGCGGAATGGTAGGATATGTAAGCAAAGGAAGCGCAATAAAGGCTGAAGAGAAGAAAAGAGAATTCAAAAGACTACAGCAAGAAAAAGAAGATCTTGAAAAACAGGCGGCAGATATTGCCAGACGGGAAGCGGAACTTCAGCAAAATAAAAACCCTCAAATTTAATATTTGAGGGTTTTTTATAGTGTTATTTTCAAATTATTTAAACTTATAACCTACGCCTACCAAAAACAGATTCGGTCTGTTGTCATATCTGATTTCTGATCCGGAGACCTTATTGATGAAGTTTCTTTCATCTTTGCTGAAAGCCCCTTCGTATCGTGCATTAATGATCAGCTTTTTAATTTCAAGCTGCGCACCGAACTGGTATCCTACTGTGAAATTGTTTTTAACGTTTTCTTTAAAATCATTGTAGGTATCTTCCTTGCTTAAATTATAGCTTGCTACCGGTCCTACAAAAACTCCGAGCATATCTCCTAAAAGATTATACCCTAAAAGAACAGGCATATCGATACGGTTGCTCTTTACATCAAAAGTAGTATTCTCCGTAGTGAATTCATTTTTGAAATGAGTGTAGTATAATTCCGGCATTACATAAAGTGCAGTCGGAAGTCCTATTTTTAAAGAAAGCCCCACGTTAAAACCTGCATTGTTTTTTCCTGTTCCCTCAATGGCTTCATTTACCGTTCCTTTAATGTTTTTCCATGAAGGAGAGCCTGTCGGGAATATTAAGTTGGCTTTTCCTGCCAGAGAGATCTGCGCAGAAGCGAACATTGAAAACCCGATTAATGCTATACTAAGTACCTTTTTCATTATCATCTATTTTAGAGATTGTATTTTCAATCGTTTTATTATTTTCAAGTAAATATTCTCTCAGTTCTTTAAACAGTTCTGAAGAATAAACGAAGTCAATAAGATTTTTATTGCCCGCAGTAATGAGAATATCCTTGTTTCCTTCCCATTCTTTGATCCCCAGTCTCAGGTATACAATTTTCTCCCCAATTGTCATCACGGAATTCATATCGTGCGTATTGATGATAGTTGTTGTATTATATTCTTTGGTGATTTCAAGAAGAAGATCATCAATGACATTGGAAGTATAGGGGTCAAGACCGGAGTTCGGCTCATCGCAGAACAGATATTTAGGATTGTTCACGATTGCTCTCGCAATGGCAACACGTTTCTGCATTCCCCCGGAAATTTCAGACGGAAATTTTCTCCCGGCCTTATCAAGATGTACCCTGCCAATTACTTCAAATACTCTTTTCTTTTTTTCTCTGAAAGTAAGGTTGGTAAACATATCCAGCGGAAACATGATATTCTCTTCCACCGTAAGAGAATCAAAAAGTGCGCTACCCTGGAATACCGTTCCGATCTCTGAACGCAGATGCTGTTTTTCCTCACGCGTCATGACGTTGATATCCCTGCCGTCAAACAGGATCTCTCCTGATGATGGCTGATAAACATTCAATAAGCTTTTCAGGAAAACAGTTTTTCCGGAACCACTCTGCCCAATGATCAGGTTTACCTTTCCTTTGTCAAAAGAAGTTGAAATTCCCTTCAGTACTTCAACCTCGTCAAAACTCTTCTTAAGATCTTTTACCTCAATCATCAGCTTAATATTAATTGGGTTAAAATTAATTCCGAAATGATAATAAATACCATGGTCCATACTACGGCCTGAGTACTGGCTCTACCTACTTCCAGCGATCCTCCTTTTACATTATAGCCGAAGTAAGAAGGTACCGTAGCAATAATAAAAGCAAACACTGTGGTTTTTACAAATGCATAGTATACAAATAAATTTGGCATATACATCTGGATACCTACTATATAATCATTTTCTGTCCAGTTTCCAGTTAGAATACCTGCCAGGTAGCCACCTCCGATACCGAATACAATACTGATGGCAATAAGCAAAGGATTAAAAATCACACAGGCAAAAATTTTGGGCAATATCAGGAAATTCGGAGAGTTTACTCCCATAATGTCCAATGCGTCGATCTGTTCTGAAACCCTCATGGTGCCTATACTTGAGGCAATATATGATCCTACTTTACCTGCCAGGATCAAGCTGATAATTGTCGGTGAAAATTCCAATACCAAAACAGCTTTTGTGGCATATCCCACGAATGAAGGTGGAATAGGAAAAGAAGACGAATCAAAATTATTGAACATCTGGATAGCCACAACGGCTCCCACAAATATAGAAGTGAAGATCACAAGCCCAAAAGAATTGACGCCGAGATCATTGATTTCTCTCATGAACAGCTTCCAAAAAACCCTCATTTTCTGGGGCTTCTGCAAGGATTTACCTAGAAGGATAATGTATTCTCCTATTGCTGTAAAAAACTTTTTTAACATGCTGCTAAATTAGACTTTTTTTATTTAATTCAGGTTAGACCTCAGGTGCTCATCGGAGGATTATTTAACCTAGAAGCAAATATGGTTCCTCAATTTCAGTCTTAGCCTTTTGTTTTATTTATTTTGCGTTTTTATCACCGCCGATCACCAATAAAACGGTCTTTAAAATAATAATAAGATCCAAAACAAAACTCCAGTTTCTTACATAGAATGTGTCTGCAAGAATTCTTTTTTTCATTTCAACCTCCACATCTCCATAATCTCCTCGCAGTCCGCTTACCTGGGCAAGGCCAGTGATACCAGGCGACACCATACTTCTTAAGCTGTATCTTCCTATCTTAGGTTTGTAAAAGTTATCTACAGAAAGCATATGCGGACGTGGTCCCACAATAGACATTTCCCCTTTCAAAACATTGATAAACTGGGGAAGCTCGTCAAGGCTGGTTTTCCTGAGAAAACGTCCGATTTTTGTGATCCTGACATCATTTTCTTCCGTAGTTTTCGTAGCTGATTCATCATTAACGATCATGGTTCTGAATTTGAGACATGAAAATACTTCTTCATGGAAACCATATCTCTTCTGAACAAAGAAAACAGGCCCTTTAGATGTTATTTTTATGAGAATTGCAATCATCGGAAATAACCAGGAACCTAGTAAAACTAATATAAGGATAGAAAAAGCGATATCAAAAATCCTTTTAACCAGGAAATTGGAGTAATAATCCAAAGGGTATTTTGCCTGGCTGAGAATAGGCTGTGTCTGAATGTATCCAAGATCGTACAGGAAAAAATCGCTCTGTGTAATGCTCGGAATTAATGAGACATGGACCTTATGGTCTTCAGCCAGTTTGAAGATCTCAGTTTCAAGATTTTCGGTGAAATGGTTTTCTGTAGATAAAAACAGAGTGTGGATTCCGTTTTTTTTCCAAAATTCAACGAGTTCGGCTGGTTTTATATCAGAAGTTCCGTATTCAAATATTTTATATCCGTAATCTTTTCTGTCCTGAAATATATTCTTCAGAATTTCTGTAGAACCTGTTTCCCCCAAAAACATCACATTTCTATAATTGATCCCCAATGAACGGAAATATTTTATAATAAAATAAATGATTGATTTCGCCAGGAAAATAAAGAAAAAAAGATAGAAGGAAAGCCAGTAAATATCTGAATTAAAAAATACATTTTTGCTTACTTTTCCAATGAGCAGAACGCCGAGTATAAAGAACAGAAAATGGATAAGAAGGCGTTCCAGAAACAAAGTATAGGTGAGATTCCTCTGAATATTATAAATTTTTGTCCTGCCGCTTAGAAGCATCCAGAACAAAAAAAGCAATACCAGGGAAAAAATATTCTGGTACCATGTTTCCTTATGATATCTTAAGCTTTCGTTTCTGCTTATGAAAAAGAATATGAAGATAGATGCAATAACCAGAAGGTCAAGCAAAATAATAATCGATTTCAGGTATCTAGAGTATCGAATTCTCTGCATCTATCAGTATTTATAACGGATACGAAGATCTAATGTACATAATTTTTGCGGTATATTCCGGGATTCTATGAATATTATAAACTTTCTCTCCTATTATTTAAGTATGTCAGGCAAAAAAATAATCATATGAATAAAAAATATTCTGATCCAGCATTTCGGTGAATTTAAAAGTAATCTTATGGAATATTCAGGTATTTATGAGTCTGAACCGAAGCCTGCCATTCCGGATGGGCTAAAATAAAATCAGTGATCTTTGGGTACATTTCATCACGCTTGCTCCATTCGCTCTGCATATACAGTTTGCAATTTTCAGAAACCTTTGCCGCCTGTTCCTGAGCAAAAGTAAAGTCATGCTGATTGAAGATAATCACTTTAAGCTCACTTGCTTTTTTGTAGATCTCTTCTTTCGGAAGTCCTGTTTTCTTAGGCGAAAGGGTAATCCAGTCGATCTGCCCACTCAGAGGATATGCTCCTGAGGTTTCAATATGGATAGTGCATCCCAGTTCTTTTAGCTTTGACGTTAAGATATCTAAATTCCACATCAACGGTTCACCGCCGGTTAAAACAATTGTTTTACTGTGCTTTGCAGCAGTTTCTGCAATTTCCTCTGCATTCATCAATGGATGAAGGTTCGGATCCCAGCTTTCTTTTACATCACACCAATGACATCCGACGTCACAGCCTCCCAATCTGATGAAATAAGATGCCTTTCCGGTATGTGCTCCTTCTCCCTGTAAAGTGTAAAAATGCTCCATTACAGGGAGCATTTTACCTTCTTTTAATAAAATATCTTCTTCTTTGTTCATTTTAAAATTAGTCGTTATAGACTGAGGTTTTGTAAGCGATGATGGTATTTTTCATCAGCATGGCTCTGGTCATAGGGCCTACTCCTCCAGGTACGGGTGTGATCCAGCTTGCTTTAGCTGCACAGCTGTCAAAATCTACATCACCTGCAAGGTAGTATCCCTTTGGAGAGTCATCGTCTACTCTTGTAATACCCACATCCACGATTACTGCACCGTCTTTGATCATATCTCCTTTTAAGAAATGAGGATCACCTAATGCGGTAATAACGATGTCTGCTTTTTTTGTGTATTCTTCGATGTCTTTTGTATAAGAGTGTGTTAAAGTCACGGTAGAGTTACCCGGGAAATCTTTTCTTCCCATCAGGATGCTCATAGGTCTTCCTACGATCTTGCTTCTTCCGATAATTACACAGTCTTTTCCTTTGGTTTCAATATTATATCTTTCCAGTAATGTCAGGATCCCAAAAGGAGTAGCAGGCAGGAAAGTGTCCATTTCCAATGCCATTTTCCCAAAATTTTCAGGGTGGAAACCATCTACGTCTTTTCTTGGATCAATCGCCAAAATGATTTTTTCCTGATCGATCTGGTCCGGTAAAGGAAGCTGTACAATGAAACCGTCTACTTCCTTAGATTTATTTAATTCATCAATTTTCTCCAGCAATTCAGACTCGGAAACGGTGCTTGGGAACTTTAAAAGCGAAGAACGGAATCCTACTTCCTCACAGTCTTTTACTTTGCTGTTCACATAGGCTTTGCTTGCTCCGTTGTTTCCTACAAGAATAGCCACCAGATGGGGTGCTCTTTTCTTGCCTTCAAGGATTTTTTCCACTTCCACCTTGATTTCTGCCTTTATTTCTTTGGATACTTTAAGTCCGTCAAGAATTTCTGCCATTTTTACTTTTTTTACTTTTTATTTAGATTTTATTGAATACAACAATATCCTGGAATTCATCAGCTCCTTCCTTTTCTACATCGTTTCTCCAGAATCCTCCTTTTATGGTGGTTACTTTTAATCCTGCTTCTGCGGCCATCTCGTTTAGCAATGGGATGCTTACTGCAATATTGGCTGCGGTCACTTTATCATCCATAAGCCTGTAGCCTTCATACTGATGTGGGAACGGCATTGTGCCATATTCTTTTTGAGTTTCATCATACAGAAAGAATGTGGCCAGACATTGCCCGTCGTTTTTCAGCACTCTGCTGATTTCACTAAGATACCTTTTGATCTCTGGTATCTGCATATGCGTGAAAACCGAGAATAGAAATACCTTATCAAACCGTAACTCATCATAAGGAAATGTAAAACTCTCTGCTTTTTGGCTGAAAGTATTGTACAGGTCATTATAAATCGGGGTAAACTGAAATTTAAAATTCGGATGTTTTTTTCCGATGTGTTTATTACACCAGTTGATTCCCTTTTCTACGGCATCAAAACCGTCGTATGTTCCTTTATCAATGGTGCCGGTAAGGGCTACTGCCGTTCTTCCGATCCCGCATCCCACATCCAGAACATGGTCTGTATTTTGTAAGCCTATATATTTTTTAAGCGCATTTACCTGACGGATCCCATGAGGAATAAAGTCACTGCCTCCTACATAGATGTCTCCTTTTTTAGGTTCATTTTTTGATCTTTTTCCCGTAATTCCTTCATAAAAATCTATCGGAAAATAATAAATTTTCCGCCCCAGAAGCCTGAGGCCGGGAGGAAGCTTATAATAATATGACCGTAATGCAGACATCTGCTACTTGTTTCCTTTATAATAATTAATCAATCCATTCGTAGAACTGTCGTGAGAGCTGATTGCTTCATTGTTTTCAAGCTCAGGAAGGATCTTATTGGCTAAAACTTTTCCTAATTCCACCCCGAACTGATCGAAGCTGAAAATATTCCAGATCACCCCCTGAACAAAGATCTTATGCTCATACATGGCAATTAACTGGCCTAATGAAAAAGGGGTTAATTCCTTGAATAATATAGAGTTAGTAGGTGTGTTTCCGTGGAAGACTTTATAGTTTAATAACCTATCAATTTCTTCATCGGATTTTCCAGTGCTTCTTAATTCTTCCTCTACTTCCTCTTCAGATTTTCCGAAGGCAAGTGCTTCAGTCTGTGCAAAAAAGTTAGCCAAAAGCTTGGGCTGATGATCAGAAACTAAATTGCTGCTTTTTACATAAGCGATAAAATCTGCAGGAATAAGTTCAGTTCCCTGGTGAATTAGCTGGTAAAAAGCATGCTGGCCGTTTGTTCCGGGCTCGCCCCAGATAATAGGTCCCGTTTCATATTCTACGAACTCTCCGTTTCTGTCTACGCATTTTCCGTTGCTTTCCATATCTCCCTGCTGAAGATAAGCTGCAAATCTGTCCAGATATTGAGAATAAGGAAGTATTGCGTAGCTTGTCGCTGCGTAGAAATTACGGTACCAGATACCCAAAAGTCCCATTAATACCGGAACGTTTTCAGAGAAATTTGCAGTCTGGAAATGCTGATCGGTATCATTTGCACCTTTTAAAAGTTGCTCGAAATTGTCATAGCCAACTGCCAGAACAATACTCAGGCCGATAGCGCTCCAAAGAGAATATCTTCCGCCTACCCAGTCCCAGAATTCGAAAATGTTTTCTTCTGCAATTCCGAAATTTTTAACTGCTTCAACATTAGTGGATAAGGCAACGAAATGCTTAGCAACATCTTCTTCTTTTCCTGCTTTCAGGAACCAGTCTTTTGCAGAATTGGCATTCGTCATTGTTTCCTGAGTGGTAAAAGTCTTGGAAGCAATGATGAACAATGTAGTTTCAGGATTCAGGGTTTTAACAGTTTCAGCGATGTGATTACCATCAACATTGGAAACAAAATGAACATTTAATCTTGTTTTAAAATGTTTTAAAGCTGAACAAACCATTACCGGTCCAAGATCTGAACCTCCGATTCCGATATTGACCACATCGGTAATTTCTTTTCCGCTGAAGCCTTTGTGTTCCCCTGAAATAATTTTTTCAGAGAAAGCTTTCATATGGTCAAGAACTCTTCTTATCTGAGGTTTAATATTTTCTCCGTCTACAATGATTTCTTTATCTGAGAAATCCCTTAAGGCTGTATGTAATACTGCTCTTCCTTCTGTTTCATTGATCTTATCACCAGAAAACATCTTAGAAATAGCATCTTTCAGCTGGCATTCATCTGCCAATTGAAGTAAAAGTTCCTTCGTTCTTGTATCGATAAGGTTTTTAGAATAATCAAAAAGGAAATTGTCTTTCTGTAGAGAAAATTCTTTAAAACGGTCAGGATTATACTGGAAAAGGCTTCTCAAATCAAAGTCGTTGCCTGCAAAATGGTCATCAAGAGCTTTCCAGCTGGTAGTTTGTATAGGATTTATTTTTGATAGCATATCTTAGAAATTATATAGGTTCAGAAAGTAAGAGGCAGGATTAAATGTTTAAAATCCTTATCATTTTATTTCTGATGTGCAAATTTAAGGAAAAATAAAACCTCAGATAAATTTGAACGCGATAAATAACAATTTTTTAAAAAGAAAACCTCAGAACAAGTCTGAGGTTTCATGGTTATTGTTTTGTAAAAGATGGATCAGGAAAACTATTCGTCCGTTTCGTTAAGTATATTTTCCAAACGTTTGGCGTGGCGTCCGTAAAAGTATTGAGTCCATAAAACAATGCTGGCTACAATCGCTACGGTTCCGAGAAGTACAATCAGGATAAAAGCCCGCTGATAAGAATCTGCAAAACTTTCTAAAGGCATTCCTTTTTTCTGAAATATATTGTAAAACTCCAATCCTAAAGTGATCATAAAGTGGGGAAGAAGTAGAAATCCGAAAGACTGGTATCTTTCCATGTTCAGCTTCAGTTCGTGGTATATTTTCCAGAGGCTGTTTTTGGTGTTTCCGGTATACAGTTCGGTTTGCTTATAAAATTTATAGAATCCGAACAGATAGTAAGAAGATATGACCACAAGCATCGCATAGGATGTATAATAAATAACATACTGCGATGAAGGGAAATCCAGCTGTTGCGGAAAGAATGCAATAAGAATAACGGCAATGATCTGCATTGGAAATTCCGATTTCATGCTTTTCTGGATCTTTTCGATAGGATGCTTGCTTTTCTTTAACTGTTCTATGGTGTTGGGAATGTTGACGTTTTCACCATCTTCATTATTCCACTGTTCTTTTAATTGATCAAAATTCATAGCCTGATTTTTTTATGATTTGCTGTATTTTTTCTTTGGTTCTGTTGAGTTTTACACGGGCATTACCTTCGCTTAGGCCAAGGTTATCACCAATTTCTTTATGAGACATGCCTTCCATGAAATAGAATATAATAGCTTTTTCAAGCGCTTTAAGTTCCTGGACCGCAGTGTAGAAAACTTCCAGCTGCCGGTCCTTTGAAGGGTTATAGTCTTCATTCTGGACTTCAAAATGATGGGGTACATCCGTTTGGTTATCCGTCCGTTTTTTTTCTTTTTTTAAATAAGTAATAGCGGTATTAATTGCGACCCGGTACATCCATGTAGAGAACTCACTGTTGCCTTTGAAGTTCTGGTAAGATTTCCAGAGCTGGATAAGGATTTCCTGCTGGAGGTCTTCCCGGTCTTCCAAAGAATCCGCATAGATCCGGGAGGCCTTATATAAAATACCTTTATGCTGATTGACGAGCTTTAAAAAATCGGTTTCAGTCTGGCTGCTCACAATAATTTCATGGTTTGGTTAGATGTTATAGGCTTGATACAGGTTTTACAGTATATCCTTTGGATCTTAAAAGCTGGATAATTCCGTTTTCTCCCATCAGATGAGCACCTCCTACTGCAAAGAAAGCACTTTCTTTTTTCATCATCTCAGGCATTTTTTCTGCCCAGTTTTTATTTCTGTCTGTAAGCATGGTTTTTTCCTGTTCGGCATTCATCATTTTATCATCTTTAAAAAGGGTATAAAGGGACTGTACATCTTCTTTCTTAAAGGCAGTGATCATTTTCTTAAGCAGGATTTCATATTCCTTTCCCATTTTTAACTGTTGAATGACTGCTTTCAGATTGTAGGCTTTATTGATTGAAGTCATCTGGTCCTCTACTTTTTCCAGCCCGAAGACTTTCTTTTTACTTTTCAGCGCATTTTTGAGGAGTTCTATTTCATACAGCTTTACTTCAGTTTGTGGACACGGTATAGCTTTCATCGAAATTAGTGCATACAATGCCTGTGAGCTGGAATTGTCCATCTTCTTCAAATCTGTTCCGTAGTCCGCGAGGATTTTATCCAGCTCTTTTGTTTCTTCAGGACTAAGCTGATCCGATAGTTTTTTATCCGTCTGATACATTTTCTGCATGGCTGTCATTTCAGCGGGATCTGTATAATTGATTTCCATCACAAGATTATCAGATTTTTCAAGGGCTTTCATCACTTTCGGTTTGATCTCAAAATCCTGGCTGCACATAATATGACAGGTTCCTGCAATATAAGAAGGTTGGGTAAGACCGTTTCCGGAAACTTCCCAAAGTGTACTGTTTTCCGCGTTGGTATTTTGAGCTTTTACTGTCATAACGGTTGCCGATAATAACGTTGCGAACCCAAGTTTTACTAAATTTTTCATATGATTAAAGTTTTTTTATTATTCATTCTTTAAACAGTAGGTAAGGGCAGGATAATGATCGTTACAGTTTTTTTTGAAAAAAAATAAAAAACCTCCTGTGAAGGAGGTCTGTAAAATCTAAAATTATGATGATAACCAGCTGGTTAGGATTGCTTTTGTTATTCCTGAATTTTTGTGCATTCCGGTTTTGTCAGTTTTCTTTTTCTTAAAAAGTATACAACGGTGGCTAAGATTAATAAAAGTGGCCATATGGTGATAAGTCCCACTGCGATCTTTTGAATCAGGTAAAATCCTTCTACAAAAGCATTTTTAGCGTCATATATGAAGTTAAACTTATATTTATTATCAATATTTCTGGTATTGGTTACTGCAATTTCTGCAATACGGAGTTTAGGCTCTTTAATGTAAATATCTATCGTGCTGTATTTAATGTTGTCGGTGGTATCCATATTGGCAAGCTGCTGCAGATTTCCTTCCGCCATATTGTCGTTGTCCAGCTGTACTTTGTCTTTATTTGTTTTCAGCTGATCGATATTTTCGCCTGTCTTTTTAATTCTTTTGCCTTCCATTTCTGCATATTTGATGTTGGAGGTTACATCTTCGGCATTGATCGTTCTGGAGTTCAGGAAAAGTTTTTTATCATTAATTTTCACAAGCAATTCACCAAGTTTTTCCGTCGGAACGCGTACCTGCATCGTATTTTCTGTCTGGTACTTTTTGATCAGCATCGCGTCATTATCGGAAGTATTATAGGCCTCCTGTGAGATCACATTGCTCTGAAGATTGCTGTGGGCTACAAATCCTCCGAGATCCTGAACTGTCTTTTCAATGGAAACGGTTGCTTCATAGACATCCTTGACTTCCATATTTACGTCAGCTGTTTTAATGAACTGTTTGTCCTTTACCGTCATAGTGGCTACAGAGGAAACGCTGTCTGTAACTACGGCAACAGCAGAATCTGTAGCATAGCTTTCAGTGGAGACGGCTTCTCCTTTTTTACATGAATAGATTCCTGATAAAAGAATTGCTGACAGGGATAATTTAATGTAAGTCGTTTTCATAGCGTTGATTTTTGTGGGTTTTCTTAGGTCAAAGTTCAGGCAGGATCTATTGTAATATTTGAAAATCAATCGCAAAAAGTTTGTAAAGAAATATTCAGTTTTAATTTACTGTGAATGAGTGTTTTGTAAAATAATACCTCATAGAATGACTTATTTTCGGAGCAGTTTTTGCTTAACTTTTACAAATCAATCCCACAAAACATTACTATGTCAAATACTTTTTCCAAAATCAGAAACGCTATAGAATTATTCAGATCCATAGATTTTGACCAGCTGAGTGCTATTTCTCAAAAAGTTGATCTGCCTAAGCTGATGCAGAATTTCTCCAAGCTGGATGATAAACAGCTGAACGGAATGATGAAAATGCTTGATCCCAATAAGAAAAAACGGGAGCTTCCTCCCATTGATGGTGATTTTTACGACATCTACCATACGCTTACTCCGGAACAACGGGAGATTCAGCTTAAAGTAAGAACGTTTATGGAAAAAGAAGTGAAACCTTTGGTCAATCATTATTGGCTGAGGGATGAATTTCCTTTTGAACTCATTCCGAAATTTCAGAAACTGAATATCTGTGGTGTAACCTATGAAGGGTATGGCTGTCCGGGAATGCCTTTTCTGATGGAAGGTGTCATTGCCATGGAAATGGCGAGAATTGATGCCTCTATTGCTACATTTTTTGGTGTGCAGTCAGGGCTGGCGATGGGATCTATTTATATCTGCGGATCAGAGGAGCAGAAGCAGAAGTGGCTTCCCCAGATGCAGAAATTCGAAAAAATAGGTGCTTTTGGCCTCACAGAACCTGAAGTAGGGTCCGGAGCAGCAGGCGGTCTTACCGTTACCTGTAAAAAAACAGAGCAGGGCTGGATTCTCAATGGACAAAAGAAATGGATCGGGAATGCAACATTTGCTGATCTTGTCATTATCTGGGCAAGAGATCTGGACAGCGGTGAAGTGAAGGGCTTCATTGTGGAAAAAGATAATCCGGGCTATTCCGTAGAAAAGATAAAAGGGAAAATGGCATTAAGGATTGTTCAAAACGGATTAATCACTTTAACTGATTGCCTGGTTACCGAAGAAAACCATCTCCAGAATGCCAATTCATTTAAAGATACCGGAAAAGTTCTGCGTATGACCAGGGCAGGAGTGGCATGGATGGCTACAGGCTGTGCAAGAGGGGCCTATGAAAGTGCACTACAGTATACCAGAACCAGAGAACAGTTCGGAAAACCTATTGCTTCATTCCAAATGATCCAGGGACATCTTGTGGAAATGCTTTCCAACCTTACTGCCATGCAGACTATGGTCTTCCGGCTTTCGGAAATGCAGGATGAAGGAATTTTAAAGGATGAACATGCGTCCCTGGCCAAAGTTTTCTGTACTTTGAGAACCAGAGATATTGTTTCCAGGGCGAGAGAAGTGATGGGTGGAAACGGTATTCTTCTTGAGTATGACGTGGCAAGATTTGTGGCAGATGCCGAAGCCATTTATTCTTACGAAGGAACAAAAGAAATCAATTCACTGATTGTAGGAAGATCAATTACAGGATTCAGTGCATTTGTATAGATTTTTAATGTGAATGGTGAATTGTCATTACTGAGTATCTCAGGATATAAAATTGACAGCGAAGCTAATTGATAATTCACCATTCATCAATAACTTCCTAGCTAATCAAAGCCTTATATTTCTCCCTGTTATCAATAATCATCCAAAGATTAATCAGGAACAGAGCTCCTGCGATGGACATTCCCATGGTAGATTTGTCTATTGTGAATACGTGAACCACAATTCCCACCATTACGGGTAAAATGACAATGGCTCCTAATGCTCTTGTTTTTGGGAAAATAAATAATAGCCCGCCAACAACTTCTACAATTCCCACCAGAGGCATCAGCCAGTGAATTTCTCCAAATGCGGCAAAAAGTTTCATTTGCTCAGGCGTTGGCTTTTCCATTGGCATATAATTAAAGAATTTGTTTAATCCGGCATTGATAAACATAAGCCCGAAAAGAAGGGCAAAGATAAATTTTACGATTTTCATAATTGTTGATTTTATATCAAATGTAAAACAAAAATGCTATTCGTAAGTCTGTTTTTATTAAAATTTGTTAATATTTCATATTTATCCCTATGTTTGGAATAATTTCTAATTTCATTTAATATATTTGTTATACAAATCAAAACTAAACAATCGTATTATGCTGAAAAATCTTCAAAAATTAAATCGTGAGAGTTTAAAGAAAGTTCATGGCGGAGGAAAACCTCCTATCTGTGATATAGGACCGGAAGGCTGCCCGTGTATTATTCCGCCGGGAGACCCGTGTTTAGGTGGTCCAGGTGGTGGTGGCGACGATTTGGGATATTGTCCTGATAGCCATGCATATATTCCGTGTAACCAGACCTGTCCAAGCGGAATGAGCCCATTGTGCGCACTATAAGATCAACTATAGGAGCTGTCTCAATGGAGGCAGCTTTTTTTATTTGTAATAACTCATTGTCAATGGTCAATCCATTTCCTTCAATGTGATATTCTTAGAAATCTTGTAGCTCTTTTTCTTTTTATTCGGCTTTTCTTCTTCCCCGAGCAGCTTGCCCCATGGCTTTAAGCCGTCTACTCTTTCAAAAATAATTTTAATGATTGCAATAGCCGGAATGCAGAGGAACATTCCTGCGATCCCCCAAAGATGTTCGCCTAAAATAATTCCGATGAAGGAAAACAGAGCATTGATCTTTACTTTTGAACCTACAACAAACGGAAGGACAATATTTCCGTCAATGATATGTATGGCAATATACCCGATTGCTACGTATACACAGGTAGAAGGGGCGCCGGTTGCAAAGGCAATAAAACATGATATTAAGAGGGAAATACATATTCCCAGATAAGGAATTACATTTAATAAGCCTGTCAAAATAGCCAGAAGTATGGCATATTTTATTCCTAAAACAGTAAGAAGGATGGTGCAGAGCATTGAAACAATCAAAACCTGTAGGCAAAGCCCGAAAATATATTTTTTCGTCATGACTCTGATCTCGTTAACCACTTCCTGCACACTTGCTTTATGTTTTTCGTTAAAAACGGTTACAATGAAATTATTAAGAACCCTTCTGTAATTTAAAATAAAAATAAAGAACAAGGTGAAAAATACGATAAAGCCAAAACCGCTTGAAAATATTCCGAAAGTAAAGCCAAGGATTACTCCCGAGGAAGAAAGCAGCTTGTTCAAGCCCTGGTTAATATAATCCAGCTGCTCATCTATCTTTACATTGAAGGTTTTTGAAATCCAGTGCTGCAGATTACTGAAAACAGTCGTCACCTGATCCCTTAGATGGGGAATGTCTTTGCTGAAATCAGAAAGTTGTGATCCGAAAAAATAAATAAGCCCAGATAAGATAGCCAGCATCACAAAAACCGAAGTCATTGTTGATATGGATCTTGGAAATCTTAATTTTCTTTCCATGAAAGTGGCGGCGGGAAGAAAGAGCATAGCCATTAAAAAAGCTAAGAAGAAAGGAGCTAATATGCTCTGTCCGAGTGCCAGCAGGTAACCCAAGCCAATAATAGAAATAACTACAAGCGTAAGGTTAACAAGAAAAGGAAGTCGAAGAAAATTCATAATTTTTCAAATCTGTTGCATAAAAATAAGAAAACCCGTCTAATTAAAGACGTATTTTGGGTTAATTAACATAATTCTTTTTGAAAGAGAAGCCATAGGATAGTGTCGTGTGGTACATGTTTTTTTAAATTAATCTTAACTATTTTGTGCTTTTGCAGCTGAGCTTAATGACAAAAAACGCACCTCAAATATAATCTGAGATGCGTTTCCTTATTGAGAGTTGATATGATATGTTCTGAATTATTTTTCGATCGCAAAGTCGACTACTTCCTCCATTCTGTTCACATAATGTACAGTCAGGTTTTTCAAATAATCTTTTTTGATCTCTTCCACATCTTTTCTGTTCGCTTCACAAAGAATTACCTCTTTTATTCCTGCTCTCGTGGCTGCAAGAAGCTTTTCTTTGATTCCGCCTACAGGAAGTACTTTTCCTCTTAACGTAATTTCACCTGTCATCGCAAGATGAGGTTTTACTTTCTTATTTTTGAATGAAGAAACCATTGACGTTAGCATAGCAATACCTGCAGACGGCCCGTCTTTCGGTGTTGCCCCTTCCGGGACGTGAACGTGGATGTTTTTCTTATCCAGCTCTTCCTGCGCTATTCCAAGCTCGTCATGTTTAGCTTTGATATATTCCAAGGCGATGGTTGCAGATTCTTTCATAACGGTACCCAGGTTTCCGGTCATGGTAAGACCTCCTTTTCCATTACTTAAAATACTTTCAATATATAAAATATCTCCACCCACACTGGTCCATGCAAGACCTGTAACTACGCCAGGTACCCCGGTGATTTCAGACAGGCTTTTCGGTCTTGGAACACCAAGAATCTCATCTATTTTTTCAATAGTGATCCTTGGGTCATATTCTTTCATTAAAGCAGTTTGAAGGGCAACCCATCTTGCAATGGATGCAATCCTTTTTTCCAGGGTTCTTACACCGCTTTCTGAAGTGTGTGCTTCAATGATATGTTTAAGTTCAGAATTTCCGAGTTTGAATGATTTCGCATCCAAACCGTTTTCTTCCTGCTGCTTTTTGATCAAATGTCTCTTTGCAATCTCTGTTTTTTCCTCCATCGTATATCCGGCGATCTGAATGATCTCCGTTCTGTCTAACAATGGCGTCTGGATCGTAGACAGTGAATTTGCCGTAGCGATAAACATCACTTTGGACAAATCGTAGCCCATTTCCAGGAAATTGTCATAGAAAGATTTATTCTGTTCAGGATCAAGAACTTCCAAAAGGGCAGAGCTTGGGTCACCGTGAAGCCCCTGAGCGATTTTGTCAATTTCATCAAGAACGATTACCGGATTGGAAGTGCCTGCTTTTTTGATAGATTGCAGGATTCTTCCTGCCATGGCTCCAATATATGTTTTTCTGTGTCCACGGATTTCACTTTCGTCATGAAGTCCGCCCAGAGATAATCTTACATATTTTCTTCCCAGGGCATCAGCAACCGATTTTCCTAAAGATGTTTTTCCTACTCCCGGAGGCCCTACAAGTAAAAGAATAGGGGATTTCATGTTATTTTTTAGCTTTAAAACAGCCATGTGCTCCAGAATTCTTTTCTTAATATCTTCCAGTCCGAAATGAGCCTTGTCTAAAGTTTTTTCAGCCTTGGCAATATCAAAAACATCTTTTGTATAGGTTTCCCACGGAAGATCTGTGAAGAAATCAAGATAATTTCTCTGAACGTTATAGTCCGGCGAATTCGGGTTTTGGCGCTGCAGTCTGCTGATCTCTTTCTGGAAATGATCTTCCACTTCCTGATTCCACTTTTTTCTTCTTGCCTTATTGATAAGATCCTCGACATCGCTTTCCGGGCCACCTCCCAGCTCATCCTGAATGGTCCTGATCTGCTGATTCAGAAAATATTCTCTCTGCTGTTTGTCAAGATCCTTTGATGTTTTCTGATGAATCTGGTTTCTCAGTTCCAGTTTTCTGAAATCCTCATGCATCATCTCATAGCACTTATTAGCCCTTTCCATAAGGCTTTTCTCCTCAAGCAGCTTTTGTTTTTCCGTAGAAGGAAAGCTTGCATTAGTGCAGATGAAATTCAGAAGATCATCATTATTATTAATGTTTTTGATAGCGAAATTGGCCGCATTTGGAATATTAGGGTCCAGCTCGATTATTTTCAAGGCTAGATCTTTGATATTCTCAAGTAAAGCCTCATATTCTTCCTTATTTTTTGGCCTGGAATCTTTCAGTTTTGTGATTTCAGCTTTGAAATAAGGCCGGCTTTCTACGATTCTTTTTATTTTAAATCTGTGGAAACCTTTAGTAATAGCTGTAATATTGCCTTCAGGAAGTTTGATGATTTTGATGATCTTTGCCAATGTACCGGTCTGGTACATATCTTTCTCGGCTGGCTGCTCCAAATCTGAGTTTTTCTGGCTCACGATTCCAATGAACTCACCATTTTTCTGTGCTTCTTCAAGAAGCTGTATCGATGTTTTTCTTCCTGCAGTAATAGGAATTACCACATTCGGAAACATGACCATATTTCTTACGGGAAGTATAGGGAATATTCTCTGTTCGGAATTTTTATCCGTCTCCGAAAAGTCTGAAAGATTGATCTCCTCGGCTACAATGTCAAACCCATCGCTGATCATTTCCTCTAAACTAATATCTTCAAATTCTGTCATAGTTAATCAAATGACAAATTGTCATCTTCGTTTTAAATCGTTAAAATGATATTTTACAATATGCGCTGAAAACGTGCAGCGTATTATAGTTCTCTAAATTGCACAATACCTATGCCATTTGTTTTTTGCTAAAAAATATGGTCAAAATTTCCTTTTTTTAGTAATCTTTCATTTTAAAAATTAAAATAAAGGAGTTCTGCTTCTCTAATTTCTTAAAAATGTGTATTTTCGCAAACTGATAAAAAACTATAATATATAAAATGGCAATTTTAGGACAGATTAGGAGTAAGCCTTGGCTTTTGATGGGAGTGATCGCATTGGCGCTTTTAGCGTTTCTGGTAAATCCCGACAGCATCGACAAGGTTTTTGGAAAAAATCCTGATGTTTTAGGAAAAGTAAACGGTGAGAAAGTCACCCGCGAAGAGTTCAATGATCAGCTTTTCGTACTGCAGCAGCAGGCTGAGCAACAGGGCCGTCCAAAAACGGGACTTGAAGAGCAGGCTTGGCAGTTACTTGTACAATCTAAACTTATCAAACAACAATTTGAGAAATTGGGCTTTGAAATGACTGATGATTATTTCTGGAATCAGATCCAGTATGATCAGATGTTCGCTCAAAACCAACAGTTCTTTGATGAGAAAGGTAATTTTAAAACTCAAGAGCTTAAAAAAGAAATTGAAACATTAAAGAACACCAACCCGGAAGGCTACAACCAATGGCTGAAGACCAGAAAAACTGTGGAATACAGGCTGATGGCAAGACAGGTGTTTACTAATATTTCAGCGGGAATCACTACTGGCAAAAAAGAAGCTGAAGAGCTTATGAAGCAGAGAGACCAGCTGGCTGATATCGACTTTGTAAAGATCGACTATGCAGCATACCTTCAAAAAACGAAAATTAACGTTACTACGGCAGACCTTGAAAACTATATCAAGCAACACCCTGTCATGTTTAAAGCGGAGCCAAGCAGAAACATCGGAATTGTATATTTCCCTTCTAAGCCTAGCCCGGCAGATGATGCAGCGGCTCAGAAAGAGATCAATAAGCTTTTCTCAGGTGGTACGGATGCAAGTGGAGGAACAGAGAACTTCCAGAATACAAAGAACGACTCTATGTTCGTGATGGCTAATTCTGATATGCCTTTCAACAATCAATATTCAGCGCCTGCCCAATTGCCTCAGACAATTCAGGGACAAATTGCAACTGCAGCTATCGGACAGACTTTTGGGCCCTACAAAGAACAAAATTTCTATGTAGTGTCGAAACTTTTGGATAAAAAGACTTCAGATTCTACATTGTCAAGACATATTCTTATCGCTTTCAAAGGAAGCCCTGCAGGACAGGGTGTAGCAAGATCTAAGGAACAGGCTAAGAAATTGGCAGACTCTATCGGAGCTATTGTGAAGGCTACTCCTGCTAAATTTACGGAATTCCTGAAACTTTCTAATGACCCTAACTCTGCAGCACAAGGTGGAAGTTTAGGCTGGACAACTCCAGAAACACCTTTCGTTCCTGAGTTCCTTACCTATCTGGCAAATAACCCTAAAGGCGCTACAGGAGTGGTAGAAACACAGTTCGGATACCATATCATCAATATTGAAGATAAAAAAGCCGGTGCTATGAGCTATAAGGTAGCTAACCTTGTAAAAGAAGTTAAACCTTCAGATGCTACAGAAGCCGAATCTGATAAAAAAGCAAGAAGATTCATTCAGCAGGTTCAGGGGAAATCTTTCAACGATTTCGTGAATATTGCTAAAAAAGGAAACTATCAGTTCTCTAATCCTAAAGCCGCTAAAAGATTCGACGGGCAGCTTCAGGGACTTGGGACAGATAAAGACGGAGAAATCCTGGCATGGGCATTCGATAAGAAAAGAACTAAAGGAGATACAGAATTCTTTACTGTAGAAGGTACAGGAGATAAAATCGTAGCATATCTTAACGGAAAACAGGAAGCAGGTCTTGCAGATCCTGAATCTGTAAGAGATCAGATCGAGGTGGTTGTTAAAAATAAATTGGCGGCTAAACAGATCTCTGATAAAATTGCCGGCGCTAAAGCTTCAAGCTTAGACCAGATCGCAAAACTGTTTGCTTCAACAAAACAATCTGCTCAGGTTAATATGCTTAACCCTTCAGTAGCCGGTGCTATGGAGCCTAAAGTTGCAGGTGCTGCTTTTGGAGTTGCAAAAGGTAAACTTTCTAACCCTATTGAAGGAGGAACAGGAGTTTATGTATTGATCAAAAAATCAGAAACAGTGAACAAGCAGCCGGGTGACCTTAAGCAGTTTACGGAATCTATTACCCAGAGAAGTGCAAGTATGTTCGGACAGGCTTGGATGAAGAGTCTTCAGGATAATGCAGATATCAAAGATTACAGAATTGAAATCTGGAACAAGCTGGGAAATCAGCAGCAGTAAGATTTTAATTTTACAGATATAAAAGCGGCAGAATTTTCTGCCGCTTTTTTGTATTTAACGCAGAACAATAAAGAAAAAGATTAATTTAAAATGTGTTATATTTGCTCATTAGAAAAAATTTATCAAGTGAAGTTCAGTAAAGAATTAAAAGCTGGTGTGATTGCACTTATAGCTATTGTAGGCTTTGTGGTGTTGTTTCAATTCATGAAAGGCAGAAGTCTTTTTACTACCGATAATATATTTTACGCAAAATACGATAATGTGGAAGGACTTGCGCAGTCATCTGCGGTTTCCATTAATGGTTTGAAAGTAGGTCAGGTTGATAAGATCATTCCTAGAACAGCAAAAGACGGAAAGATCAGTTTTGTGGTGAAAATTACGGTAGATGACAAATTCGAATTTTCCAAAAATTCAACCCTTGAAATCTTTGAACCAGGCCTGATGTCAGGAAAAGAAATGAGAGTAAACCTGATGTATGGAGGTCCAACTGCAAAAGACGGTGATACGCTTCAGGGATCTTTCAAACTGGGAACATTAGGAAGCCTTTCTTCTCAGGTAGGTCCTGTTAAAGATCAGTTGCAGACTGTTCTGTACAGAGTAGACTCTTTGATGGCGAATGCAAACCAAGTGGTCAATGCACAAAACAGAGAAGAAATCAGGGCGCTGCTTGCCAATCTTAATAAGACGGTAGGTGCTTTGCAGACTACAGCAGGAAGTGTAAATACTCTTGTGGGACATAACGATCCTAAACTTCAAAAAGTACTTGACGATGCAAGCCTTACCATGCAAAGTGGGAAGGTGACATTAGATAAATACGGGAACCTTGCAGAAAGCATTGATACTAAAAGACTGAATGCGACAATTGCTAATTTGGACGCTACCGTAGGAAAACTTAACCAGGTAATAGCAGGTGTCGATAACGGACAGGGAAGCTTAGGGAAATTAATGAAGGACGAGCAGCTTTACAATAACCTGAACTCTGCTTCCACTAACCTGAATTCATTGATTGAAGACATGAAAGCAAACCCTAAGAGATACATTAATTTCTCAGTTTTCGGTAAGAACAATAAAGACTAATCACCTTATGCAATACATCGATAACATTATTTTTCTGATCTTATTAATTGCAGGATTCGGGCTGTTTGCAAAAAGCCTGCAAAAGATCTACAGGAATATCAGGTTAGGAAGAGAAATCAACAGAAGCGACAGGAAAGCCGAGCGCTGGGAAACCATGGCCACAGTGGCAATGGGCCAGAGCAAAATGGGAAAACGTCCTGTAGCAGGTATCCTTCACCTTTTTGTATACGTAGGTTTTGTTATTATCAATATTGAACTGATAGAAATTATTGTTGACGGAATCTTTGGAACCCACAGATTTCTGGCTTCCATTTTCGGAGATACTTTCTACAGTTTCTTTACGGCAACATTGGAAGTGCTGGCTCTTTTAGTAATCATCGGAGTTGTTATTTTCTTTATCAGAAGAAACTTCTATGGCGTAAAAAGGCTTAATATGAAAGAACTTTTTGGCTGGCCAAAAAATGATGCCAACTGGATTCTGATCATAGAGTTCGCTCTGATGGTAGCTTTCTTTAGCATGAATGCTTCAGAATCTGTTTTGCAGGCAAGAAATGCAGAAGGCTTTCATCATATAGGTTCTTTCCCGATTAGCCAGATGCTTTTTGTTCCATTCCTGGAAGTATTCAGTTTTGACAATGGCTTCTTGATTTTTGTTGAAAGATTTGCATGGTGGTTCCACTTTGTGGGGATTCTTTTCTTCATGAACTATCTTTATTACTCAAAACATCTTCATATTATTTTGGCTTTTCCAAGCACATGGTTTGCGAACCTTGAGAAAAAAGGAAAATTCAATAACCTGGATTCTGTTACCAAGGAGATCAAACTGATGATGGACCCTAACGCAGACCCTTATGCTGCACCGGCTGAAGGCGAAACAGCAGATGTTCCGTCTAAATTTGGAGCAGAAGATATATTTGATCTTAACCAGGTGCAGTTGCTTAATGCATACTCCTGTACAGAATGCGGAAGATGTACTGCCGTATGTCCAGCTAATATTACAGGTAAAAAACTTTCTCCGAGACTGATTCTGATGAAAACAAGAGACAGGATCGAAGAAGTAGGACGAAATATAGACAAGAACGGAAAATTCGAAGACGACGGTAAGAAGCTTCTGAATGATTATATTACGAAAGAAGAGCTTTGGGCCTGTACCACATGTAATGCATGTACAGAAGCATGTCCGGTATTGCTGGATCCGCTTTCTATCATTTTCGAAATGAGAAGATTCCTTGTGATGGAGCAGTCCGCTGCCCCTCAGGAACTGAATCTGATGATGACGAATGTAGAAAACAATGCTGCTCCTTGGCAGTATAACCAGGCAGACCGTCTGAATTGGGCAAATGAGAATTAATGTAAAATAATGTAACAATGTAGCAATTCATTGGTAAACTGGTACATTGGCATATTCGTAAATTTGAGAAAATGGATTTCAATATAAAAACAATGGCAGAATATGCTGCCGAAGGAAAGGCCCCGGAAGTTTTATTTTGGGTTGGATGTGCCGGAAGTTTTGACGACCGAGCCAAAAAAATTACAAAAGCATTTTGCAAGATATTAAACAAAATAGGAGTTGAATTTGCAGTTCTCGGACAGGAAGAAAGCTGTACCGGGGATCCCGCAAAAAGAGCAGGAAACGAATTTGTTTTTCAGATGATGGCCCTTACTAATATTGAGGTCCTGAATGCTTATGAAGTGAAAAAGATCGTCACTGCCTGCCCTCACTGTTTCAATACCCTGAAAAATGAATATCCAAGCCTTGGAGGTCACTTTGAAGTCGTTCACCATACTCAGTTCCTTAAAACTTTGATGGAGGAAGGAAGGCTGAAGATAGAAGGAGGTGCCTTTAAAGGGAAAAAAATCACTTTCCATGATCCTTGCTACCTTGGAAGAGCCAACGGCGAATATGAAGCTCCAAGAATGCTCCTTGAAAAACTGGATGCAGAACTTGTTGAAATGAAACGCTGCAAAACCAATGGTTTATGTTGTGGAGCAGGAGGTGCACAGATGTTTAAAGAACCAGAAAAAGGAAATAAAGACATCAATATCGAAAGAACGGAAGAAGCTTTGTCTTTCGAGCCAAAAGTCATTGCTACAGGATGCCCTTTCTGTAACACAATGATGACGGACGGTGTAAAACATTTTAATAAAAATACAGAAGTAGCTGTAAAAGATATTGTAGAACTTCTTGCAGAAGCTGAAGATCTGTAAGAACAGCAGAAAATAAGAAAAAACTCAGGCTTAGGTCTGGGTTTTTCTTTATCATAAAATCAGGAATATTTCTTAATTTTATACTTTAAAATTGACAGGATATGAAAATTGAAGAATCCAGCATAGTAGAAACCAGCGACTACAGAGTTATTATATACCCGGCATCCAGACCTTTTGAAACCAAAGAAGCTAAGGCCATTACCGAAAAGCTTTTCGATTTCCTGGCGACCTGGGCGGCACACGGAAAACCGCTTTCTTCATCCTTTAAAATTGAAAAAAATCAATTTATCGTGGTTTGTGTGGATGAAGAGAAAGAAATGGCTTCAGGCTGTAGTATTGACGCCTTAGGGAAGATCATGCGCGAAATTGATGAAGAATACCAGCTTGGACTTTTCGACAGGATGAAAGCCAGCTTTGTACAAGACGGGGAGGTAAAAACATTGAAGCTTCAGGATTTTAAATCTCAGCTGAGAAGCGGTGAACTGCCAAAAGACATCCAGGTTTTTGACTTCTCTAAAAATACATACCTGGACTTTTTAAGCCACTTTTTACTGCCATTGGAAAAAAGCTGGGCTGCAGGTATAGCTTAAGCGAATATAAAAATCAATCGATCAGAACTTTAGATTGAAGCCTTAGGCAGTTTTCTGTTGAAAACAGTCTTTATAAAGTCTTCAATGTAAGGTTCTTTTGTTTAGTACCTCTGCTGGGCTACTGCAATAGAAACAGCTTTTATTCCACATTATCCTTGATTTGCATACCCGAAAGGATTACAGAATTTGCTCCTGTGGAAGTATTTAATCTATCATTAATGAATTATTATACGTTGAAAATTAATGGTATACTAACTTCCTTTAATTATGCTGATATTTTTGGGAATTATTCGGATTAAAGATAGGAATTCACTAATTTTAACCATTATTTGAAGGTCGATTAATGACTTTACGTGAATATACATCTAGATAAAATTTTGGAAAAGAAAAAAATACTGTTTATCTCATCATGGTTTCCCAATAAAATAGAGCCTACGAATGGAAATTTTGTTCAGCGTCACGCTGAGGCTGTGGCAAAAATACATGATGTTGAAATAGTTCATGCCATTGGTGATTTTAATCAAAAGCAAAAGTTTCTGGAGGATGATCGGACGATAAACGGTATCAGGACCTGTATTATTTATTATAAAAACTCAAAAAATCCTGTTCAGAATTTTTTACGGAGAATGCAGGCGTATAAAAAAGGCTATCATAAAATGCAGAAACCGGATTTGGTGCATGCTAATGTAATGCATAATTCTATGCTTTTTGCTGTTTATCTAAAGAAGAAATTTAAAATTCCGTTTGTAGTTACTGAACATTGGACAGCGTTGAGGGAAGTAAATCGTAATCGCACTCCTTTTATTACAAAATTGATTGCCAAAATCATTGGAAACGCTGCAGAGAAGATATTGCCTGTGAGTGGTGATTTAGAAAAAGGACTAAAGAAAATTGGTATAACCACTGAAATGAAAGTTATTCCCAATGTGGTTAATACTAACCTTTTTAAGCCGGTAATAAAATCAGGTTCTGATTTTACATTTATCCATGTCTCCAATTTGATTCCCAGAAAGAACTCAGATAAAATATTAAAGGTTGCATTAAAGCTCTTGTCAAAAGGATATCGGTTTAATTTACAGTTGGGAGGTGATGGGAATATTGACACTTTGAAAGACGAAGTAAAAAATGCAAAAGCTGAAGACAGAATAGAAATTTTTGGAATACAAACTATAGCCCAGGTCGCTGAGCGAATGCAAAAATCCGATTGTTTCATTCTTTTTAGCGATGACGAAAATCAGCCTTGTGTAATTGCAGAGGCATTTGCCTGTGGTCTTAAGGTGATATCAACAAATGTTGGTGGAATCAGCGAATTTTTTCCTGAAAATGCGGGCATTTTACTTCCAAAGGTAGATGAAGAACAGTTGTTTTCTGCAATGAGTCTAATTTTAGAAGAACCTAAAAATGAAAGTGTTTCTTTACTATCTCAATATGCAAAAGATACTTTTTCAGAAGAAATTATTGGCCGGAAGTTTTCTGAAGTTTATGAAAATATTTGTAAAAATAAGAAGCCATGAAAAGCTTGAAAGATTTTTTGAGAAGCTTTTTTAATAATCAAGGGCATTACGTTTTTTTATCTTTCCTGATTGCTAAAATTTGTGGATTTGCAGGAAATTTATTGGTGATCAGGTTGCTTTCTGAAAATGAATTTGGAGTATTAAGTATTGCTCTTTCGGTACTTACCATTTTTATGCCGTTTACAGGTTTTGGAAGCGGACAGAGTTTAATGCGGTTCGGATCAATTTCAACTGACGAGACTGAAAAGCGGAAAATTTCCTCCTACTTTTTTTTCAAAGGGCTGTTCTTTGAAATCTTGTTGATTATTTTATTTTTATGTGTTTCTCTTTTTTATTATAAAAAGTATGAAAATATCTTTATTATTTTCTGTTTTGGTGTGGTAAGATTGGCGGGATATTATTTTGTGAGCCATATTCAGGTTTTTTACCGGATTACGGGTAAGAACCGGATATTTGCAAAAGTTAATAATGTGGTTAATATCGGAGGATTGATTTTAATTCTTATTCTCACTTATTTCTTTAAGTTTTATGGTTACCTGATTGCCATTGCCATCACACCATATCTTTCATTGTTTTGGCTGAACAAAGAGATTTATTCATTTCATCAGTTCATTCCTAAAAATTACAGGGAAATGTGGAGGTATGGTGCATTTACAGCTGCAACATCTCTTATTTCCGACACTATGTTCTCTCTAGACATTCTTTTACTCGGGTTTTTAATGAATGAAACTGCTGTTGCCAATTACCGTGTTGCCATTCTGATACCATCCAATATCACCTTTTTAGCCATTAGTTTTTTGCAAAGCGATTTACCATTGCTCTCTAAAAACTATCAGAATAAAACATTTTTAAAATCTTATGTAATTAATTTCCATAAAGTATTTATACCTGTTTGTATTGGTATATTTATTTTCTTTATGTTTTTTGATCGCTACATCTTAAAATATTTTTTCGGAACTGCATATATTGATAATTCGGAGTTACTGATGGTTTTATTAATAGGATTCAATATAGGAATGTTAACCAGAAATCTTTATGGGAATCTTCTTCCGGCAGTGGGTAAAGTAGAAATCAATACCTGGGTGGGTATAGCTTCTCTTATTTTCCTTGCAGTGGCTGCATATTTATTAATACCTGTATATGGAACTTTAGGGATGGGTATTGCCATGACATCAACAATACTTATATCAGGTTTATCTTATCTTATTTTTTTCTTTTTGTATCTGAAGAAACTTCCTTAATTACAAATCTTTATTACCTTTGTCTTATGAAGAATTCGGGTTTTCGATTATTGTTTGTGCTTTTTGCGTTCGTTAGTTGCGGAAGCGATGATGATTCTTTACAGAGAATTGATCAGATTCTGAACATTTATGTAAAAAACAGTGCGGGACAGGATCTGCTGAATGCAAAAAAGACAGGTTCCTATTCTTCCTATGCGGTTAATGATGCTTTTGGTGTTGCGGACGTGGCTCCGGTATCTGTACCCCTTAAAGTAACTACAGACTCTATATACTACTTTGAATATTTAAGGGGAGCAAAAAGAAGAACATTGGACTCATTAAGCCCCGATAACAGAACATATCATTCTAAATTGGCATTCGCATTGAGCAGAACAGAGAACAATGTGGTGATAACTACTGTTGATTCAATGGAGATTAAATATCGTTGGACACCGTCGGTATTTCAGGTCTCGGAAGTTCGTTACAATAACCAAGTCGTATTTACCAAGACTGCGGATGCACCCAATGCTATAAATACCATTACTATCATAAAATAATTTAAATTTGCAAAACTGTTAGCTTAGCTTTTTAAGTTAACATCTAATATTTAACATCTCAATAAAATGTTACAAGTCAATTTTTTGCGCGACAATAAAGAACGCGTTTTAGAAGGTCTTAACAAAAGACAATTCAAGAATCTTGGGTTGGTAGACGACGCTGTTGCTGCCGACGACGAAAGAAAAAGAATACAGTTTGAATTAGATTCCCAGCTTGCCGAGATCAACAAAATTTCCAAAGAAATTGGACTTTTGATGAAAGAAGGAAAAAAAGAAGAAGCGGAGTCTGCAAAATCTAAAACAGCACAATTCAAAGAGTCGAGTAAAGAACTGCAATCCCAATTAGATGCAACAGAAAAAGCTTTACTGGATATTTTATACCAGATTCCCAATATTCCGTTTGAATTAGTGAAAAGTGGAGCTTCTGCAGAAGACAACGAGAATATTTTCCAGTCTCACGATGTAGAAGGACTTGGAGAAGGAGCGATCCCTCACTGGGAGCTTGCCAAAAAATATAATCTGATTGATTTTGAACTTGGAGTAAAAATCGCTGGAGCAGGTTTTCCTGTTTATTTAGGAAAAGGGGCAAGGCTTCAGAGAGCTTTGGTTCAGTATTTCCTGGATAAGAATGTGGAAAAAGGCTATATGGAGGTTAATCCTCCTCATGTGGTTAATGAGGCTTCAGGATACGGAACAGGACAGCTTCCTGACAAAGAAGGGCAGATGTATCACATTGGTTTGGATGATCTTTATCTTATCCCAACAGCTGAAGTTCCTGTAACGAACCTTTACCGTGACGTATTGCTTGAAGAAAAGGATCTTCCTATCAAAAATACAGCTTTCTCTCAGTGCTACAGAAGAGAAGCGGGAAGTTACGGAGCTCATGTAAGAGGTTTGAACCGTCTTCACCAGTTCGAAAAAGTAGAGATTGTAAGACTTGAAAAGCCTGAGAACTCTTATGCTGCGCTGGAGGAAATGGTGGAGCACATCAAGGAAATTCTTACGGATCTTGAGCTTCCGTTCAGGGTGTTGAGACTTTGTGGTGGTGATATGGGATTCACATCAGCAATGACCTATGACTTTGAAGTTTGGAGTGCTGCGCAGGAAATGTGGCTTGAAGTAAGCTCTGTATCTAATTTTGAAACTTTCCAGGCAAACCGTCTGAAATGCCGTTTCAAAACAGAAGGGAAATCTCAGTTGGTTCATACACTGAATGGCTCTGCAATGGCCCTTCCAAGGATTATGGCTGCATTGCTTGAAAACAACCAGACCGCTGAAGGAATCAGAATTCCTAAGAAAATTGCAGAATATGCGAGATTCGATCTGATTAACTAAAATTATATTTCAATTTCAGTATAATAATAATCCCCTTTCATTTTTGGAAGGGGATTTTATATTGGGTCTTAGAGGTCAATTATTCAGTAGTAATAACCACTTTCTTATCCTTATTGACAAGGTTTTTGCCGTCCACAAGATCATTGGATCTTACAACAATTTCAACTGTTTTGTTATCGATCTGTTTTACGAAATCGTGTTTGCCTTCAATACTTTTGATGGGTTTCTGAAATTTAAGCCTGTTAGAAAATGTAAGATTGAACATTCTCAGCATTCCTGCCATTCCGGAAGCCATTTGTTTGCCATAGGCCTCAATGGAATCACTTTTGGTTTTAGGAACTGTTTTTTCTTCCGTTTCCTTTTCTTCCAGCATTTTGAGAATTCCATCAGAATTAAATTTATCAGTATTAATAATCAGAGATTTACCATTCCAGACTGCAATATCCTGTAAGGGGATCTTTTTCAGACGTTTGTCGCTGGCCAGAAGCTGGGTAATTTCTGCGGGCATAAGTTTATCATACTTCAAGGAAAGGCCTATGATCTCGTTTTTATCTTTATCCACTTTCATATAGACTTTTTTCAGCACCTTCACCGAATCCTCATTAAGAGTTATTCTTCCGTGCTTCTGAACATTATAAAGACTTGTCCAGTCGGTAGGCAATTTATCCAGGTCGCTCAGTTTCTTTGGATCAGAACCCATCATGCTCATCATTCCCATTACACTTTTATCCATCAGGATATTAGACTGCATGCTGGTAGCAGAGTCTTTGTAATAGGTAGTTTCTGTATTGATAGAGCAGGACTGGAGAACTATGACAAGGATAGCAGCCCATAAAAAATTTATCTGTTTAATCATTACTGAAATTTTTTGTGTTCTCTTATGTATTACAAAACAGATACCAACCAAAAACGGACTGAAATTTCAGCCCGTTTTTTATTCTGTAACGATAACAATTTTTTTATCGGCATTCCTGAGTCTGGCCTCTTTATCATACATCGCTTTAAGATCGTAATCAATTTTAACGGTATAATTATCGGTTTGTTTTACCCAATCATGTTTTCCGGTGATAGATTTTATTTTGTTTTCAAATTTCAGGGTTGTTTCTATACTTTTAAAAAACATGGTAACCATTCCTTCCACTTTTTCAGCCTCGTCTTTAGAAGCTTTGCTTTTAAGAGTTTCTTCAATGTTTTTAAGATTGAAATTTTCCGTGTTGATCGTTAATGTTTGTCCGTCCCAGTTATTGAAAATATTCTGGTCCAGCGGAAGTTTTTCCTTCTTGTTATAGCTTTTCAGCATCTGATAGTCCGCTTGGGTAAAGCGATCCATTTTTAAGGAAAGTCCGGCCGGCTCATTATTTTCCTTGTTCATTTTCATGAAGATCTTTTTCATGAGTCTTATCGAATCGGGATCTGTAGTCTGCGGCTTGCCACTTTGCTTCTGAACATCCAGAAAACTTGTCCAAATCGTTGGCAACTTGTCCATTTCTCCGAATTCTTTCTGCTGTTTCAGAGAATCGGGAGTCATAGCTTTCATTTCAGAAATAAATTGTCTCATATCGATGTCTGTAACAGAAGTTGATGCAGCATCTTTGTGATAGACAATTTCAGAGTTAATAGTACATGATTGCAGAACAAAAAGACCTGCAATGAATAAAAAAAGGATATTTTTCATGGAATTAGTTAGCTATTTAATGACAGTTGCTTGAGCTATGGTCGTGGCCTTCAATGTGGCAATTGCCGTTATGATCTTTAGAAATCGTCATAGCTTCGGCTCTCGGTGAAATATAAGGAATTCCCAGTTCAAGGCCTCTCAGAATAAATAATCCTCCTAAAATAATCATAATAACAGGAACTGCTTTTAAAATTTTAATTCTAAAAGCCTGATTCATGAGATTGCCGGCAAGAACTACAGCAAACATGAATGGGAGTGTCCCGAGTCCGAATAAAGCCATATATGAAGCTCCCTGCCATATTCCTCCGGCTGCCAGGCTGGCTGTAAGAGCCATATAAACCATCCCGCACGGAAGGAAGCCGTTAAGAAGCCCGGTTGTAAACCTTGAGCGGTAATCTGCTTTCTGAAGCAGCTTTCCTAAATTTGATTTTACTGAAAAGAGAAATTTAGAAAGAAAAGGAATCTTAGAGGCAAAATCTTTTCCTCCAAATGAAAACAAAGCCATGATAATCAGAAGAATTCCTGCAACGATCGTAAGATATTGCTGGAAGCCAGCCATTTCAAAACCTTCTCCTACAATTCCCAATATGGCACCTAATAAAGAATAAGTGAAAATCCTGCCGAACTGATAGGTTAAATTTTGAAGATAGAAATTAGTAGCCTGTTTCTTAGTCAACCCCATCGATAAAGCAATAGGCCCGCACATTCCGATACAGTGAAAACCGGAAGCAAATCCTAATGCAATTGCCGATAAAATAAGTCCTATTTCCATATCACATCATAATCCATTCTATAGTCTGTTTTGTCTTTCATCCACATAAGTCTCAGGGTATAATTTCCTGCTTTTAATACCTGTCCCGGTATAAAAAAAGACTGAGCGGCATCAAGCTGTACAGATTTTTTTATGTCTAAATTCTGATCGTCGGTTCTGTTTAAAACAAACTTTACCGTAGTATTGGTATTATTGTATTCTTTTGGAAAAGTAATCTTAATTCCGTTTTTTTCCTGACTGTATACCGGCTTTTCCTGCAGGTCGTCAGCTCTTTTCTTGGCATCAATGACATCCTGGTACTTAAGTTCCTCTTCATAATAATTATCGGTTACCATTTCAGAATTTTTCTGCCCGTTCGGGAAAAGAAATAGCATCGATAATATAAAAACAATGAATGCAAATAATGCAATGACTACACCGTGTCCCCAGCTAAAGTTTTTCATTTCTTCCGGTTTTTTTATCTGTTTTGAACCTCATTATTGAGGCTTTTTAATTAAAATTGTAATTTAAATGGTCCCTCGAAATACGTCTGATAAGAATCTATAAGCTTTCCTTTCATATCATACACACCGATGGTTATGTTTTGTTTTGAAAGTTTCATATCATTTTCCGGGAAGCTGATATTGATTGTTCCTTTCGAAATTTTATCTCTGTCTACCTGGATCTTGCTGGATGCACTGTACGTGATCTCACCGTGTGCAGGCTCAAGAACTTTTATCGTCACAATCTTTTTGTCGTTGGTTTTATTGAGGAATGTATAATTATAGGTATTGGTAATCTTACCGTCTCTTACAAAGAATGTACTTCCAGCGGGCTTAATGAATTTCGCTTCCATTTCTCCTCTGTTGTAAAGAAGAAACCCTAAGAACCCAACCAATAAAACAAGAACCACTGCAAAACCTTTCATCCTTCCTGTGAATTTGAACTCGGTCTGGTTTTCAATTTCATTTTCCGATGCATATCGGATCAATCCTTTTGGAAGTCCTACCTTTTCCATTACTTCATCACACGCGTCAATACATGCGGTACAGTTTACACACTCCAGCTGCTGTCCGTCCCTGATATCAATTCCTGTAGGACAAACAACCACACACTGATGGCAGTCGATACAGTCTCCTTTTCCTGCAGCCTTACGGTCTTCACCTTTTCTCCATTTCGATCTGTTTTCTCCTCTTTTAAAGTCGTAGAAAACATTAATCGTATCTTTATCAATCAAAACACCCTGAAGTCTGCCGTATGGGCAAACTAAAGTACAGACCTGTTCTCTGAACCATGCAAATACAAAGTAAAATGCTGCTGAAAACAGGACCATTATAATAAAGTTGGTAGGATGGGCAAACGGTCCTTCTGATATAATTTTGAAGATCTCTTTATACCCCACGATATACATCAGCATAAAGTGAGTGATGATCAGGGAGATGATAACATAAACTGACCACTTCAGGCTTCGCTTCCAGATTTTTTCGCTGTTCCACTCCTGTCTGTCCAGCTTCATCTGCTTGTTTCGGTCCCCTTCAATAAGATATTCAATTTTACGGAAGATAGATTCCATAAAAATTGTCTGAGGACATATCCATCCGCAGAAAATTCTTCCGAACGCAATCGTAAAAATGATGATAAATATTAAGGACGCGATAGCACCTAGAGTAAGGATAAAAAAGTCCTGTGGATAGAAAGGCTGTCCGAAAATGAAAAACTCCCTATCGATAACATTAAACAAAAAGAATGGGTTGCCATTAATTTTGAGAAATGGCACCGTAAAATAAATAATTAATAAAGTATAACTTACAATGTTTCTATAGTTGGTGTATTTTCCTTTGGGTTTTCTCGGAAATACCCATTTTCTTTTACCGGATTGCTCCATTGTCCCGATAGAATCTCTGTAAGTTTCAGGATCCAGAACCTGTCCCTGTCCGCCTCGTACTTCTATTTCTTCTATATCTGACATAGTATACTATATTTTAAAAAAGAAAAAACATAATTCGTTACTATTTTAATCTAATAACAAATTATGTTTTTTTCATATGTTTCTAATTTTTTTAAAATTATTCTTTTTCCCAATGCGCTTCGGTTCCCTGAGGAGCTGCTCCTCCCTGAGCCTGAGTCACTGGCGGTTGTTCCTGATTAATGTGATATACATAAGCTGCAATCTTTTCAATCTCTGCTCCTGAAACTTCTCCGTTTTTACCGAATGCTCTCATCGCAGGGTTGGTAGGAGAACCATTCCAGTCCATATGGAAAACATTTTTAAATAAAGTTTTCTCTGGCTGATTGATCCAGTAGTTATCCGTAAGGTTTGGACCAATACCACCGCTACCGTCTTCTTTGTGGCAAGATGCACAGTTGGTTTTGAATAGTTCTTTACCTTCCGCGATATTGTCGGCAGAGTATTTAGCTGTTTCTATTGTTACAGGAGGCTGATTCTTTTCATATTCTGCAATGCTTGCCATCTGCTCCTTATATTCCTGCTCATATTCGCTCAACGGGTGTGCGAAATCTGTGAAAGAATATGCTGCGATATATACAATACAAAAAGCAGTCCCAAAATAGAATAATCCTACCCACCATTTCGGAAGCTGGTTATCCAATTCCATGATCCCATCGAAACCATGATCGATAAGGATATCTTTTTCTTCTGTAGCAGACTGTTTTTTGAATGCACTGTCGTACATCCTTCTTAAGAAAGGCACTTTCTTTTCTGCCAGATAAGCTGCTTTTTCTTCCGGAGATAGTTTTTTGAACTTATTATTTTCAATCAAATCTCCAATAGCACTGTGGATGTATGCTAAAATAGCACTGATCACAACAGTTCCCCAGAAGTAAGGTGAAGCTAGGAACGAGTAGCTCTGTACAAACAAATAATAAAAAACTATTAAAAGTCCAGTTATTATTAAGATGTTTACAACAACAGGTGTTCTTTGTTTCATAATAAATAGTTTAATTTTTTAAATTAAAATCGTCATCCTCATCATCCCCAAGTGGAGCTTCTTCTTCCTCTTTGTAATATTTTTTAGGTCTGCTAAAAACATAGATTACCAGAGCTATGAAGAACAGCATAAAGAAAATCAGAGCCAGCGTCTGGTAGAGACCAGCGTTTTCTGTATTGGATAATATATCTTTAAAGTTCTGAGGAATCATGTGAACCTTTTAATGTTTAGTTAGTACTTGCTGTTTTTATTTCTGTAGTCTTGATATCTGTTCCTAATCTCTGAAGGTAAGAAATAAGAGCTACGATCTCTTTTTTCTCCAATTCTCCCTGAGGTCTCTTAGCATAAGCTACCTTAAGGTCATTAGCTTCAGAGAAGATGTCTTTTACGATTTTTGATGCCTGGTTGTCTGCCCAGTTGTTGGCAGAATCTATTTCAGCTTTCGTATAAGGAACTTCAAATGTATTCTTCATCAGCTTCATTTTGTCTACCATCTTGGATCTGTCCAGGTTGGTAGCAATTAACCAAGGATAACGAGGCATGATAGAACCTGCAGAGGTAGATCTTGGGTTATACATGTGCTTGTAATGCCAAGAACTTGGGTTTTTCCCTCCTTCTCTATGTAAATCCGGTCCTGTTCTCTTAGAACCCCATAGGAATGGTCTGTCATATACAAATTCTCCCGCTTTAGAATACTGTCCGTTTTTACCATTAAATCTTGTAATCTCATCCCTGAAAGGTCTGATCATCTGGGAGTGACAGGCATTACATCCTTCACGGATATAAATATCTCTACCTTCCAGTTCAAGTGGTGAATAGGGTTTTACTGCTGATATCGTAGGAACACTTTTCTTAAGGGATAGTGTAGGGATAATTTCAATTGAACTACCGATGGAAATCGTGAAGAAAGATAAAATACCTAATAATACAGGCATTCTTTCAAGCCATAAGTGAGTACCTTCACCTTCTTTACGTTTGTTTCCGATGTTGGCCAATGCAGGTGCTTCAGCAGGAACATCTTTCTGGAATGAACCTTTTCTTACGGTAGCGATTACGTTAACAATCATTAGGATAGCCCCGGAAATATAGAATATACCTCCTAAGAATCTCATCTTAAAGTAAGGAATGATTGCAGTTACCGTATCCAGCCAGTTTTTGTACATCAAAGTACCATCCGGGTTGAACTGTTTCCACATCAAACCTTGTGTAAATCCTGAAATATACATTGGTACTGCATAGAAAATAATTCCTAATGTTCCTAACCAGAAATGCCAGTTAGCTAGTTTTACAGACCAAATTTTTGTTCTCCACATAATGGGTACCAAGTAATAGATAACCCCGAATGCCATGAAACCATTCCATCCTAGAGCTCCTAAGTGTACGTGACCGATAACCCAGTCTGTAAAGTGACCAATTTTGTTGATATTTTTAGTTGCCAAAAGCGGACCTTCAAATGTTGCCATACCGTAGCATGTAACAGCTACTACGAAGAACTTAAGGATAGGATTTTCCCTTACTTTATCCCAAGCTCCTCTCAGCGTAAGAAGTCCATTTAGCATCCCTCCCCATGACGGTGCGATAAGCATGATAGAGAAACCTGTTCCCACTGCCTGCGCCCATGCAGGAAGAGCAGTATACTGAAGGTGGTGAGGACCAGCCCAGATATATACGAAAATTAATGACCAGAAGTGAATAATAGACAGTTTATAAGAGAAAACCGGTCTGTCTGCTGCCTTCGGAAGGAAGTAATACATTAAACCAAGAACCGGAGTTGTCAGTACGAAAGCTACGGCATTGTGACCGTACCACCACTGTACAATAGCATCCTTTACCCCTGCATATGCTGAATAAGATTTCCAGCCGGAGAAAGATAACGGAACTTCAAGATTGTTGAAAATATGAAGCATAGCCACGGCAATCCATGTACCGATATAGAACCAGATAGCTACATAAAGGTGTCTTACTCTTCTTTTTGAAATCGTAAGGAACATGTTGATTCCGAAAACAATCCAGGAGAATGCAATCAATATGTCGATCGGCCATTCATGTTCAGCATATTCTTTTGAAGTATTGATCCCCATAAAGAACGTAACGAACGTAGCAACGATCATAAACTGCCAGGTCCAGAAATGTAACCAGGATAATGTATCACTGTACATTCTTGTTTTTAATAATCTCTGTAATGAGTAATAAATACCGGTATAAACGATATTACATACAAATGCCCAAATTACAGTATTGGTATGAAGCATTCTGATTCTTCCAAAACCAAATGCACCATGAGTGTTTATTAACCCTTGAATATTGCCTGATGCAAGACTTTTGATGGTTGTATCATCTGTACCGAATATAAATTCCGGCAATTCCGGGTAGAAAAGCATTAATGCCGCCGTAAGCCCGAACGTAAATCCTATAAGACCGAAAACTAAGGTCGCATAAAGGAACGCACGGACAATACTGTTGTCATAACTAAACTTTTGTGTTTCCATATCAACTATTCACTTTTTTCTTCAATTTTATTATTTTCTCCTATTTTTTTCTCGTCTTTATCTTTGTCGCCTTTTTCATCCTTTTCCTTGATTTCTCCATTATCAAAAAGGATTCTGACAGCCGGAGATTCATCATCTTCAAACTGTCCTTTTCGGGCATACACTATAAATACGACCAAGAAAATCGCAGCTAAAGAAACACTGCAGAGGATCATTAAATATAGAATATCCATTGGACAACAAAATTAACCTATTTTCGGGGTTCAAATTTAGTGAAAAATAATGACATTCATCACGAAATGCGGATTTCAGCTAATTTAAAATCAGTCTAAATAAGGGCTTCTACGCCTGTTTTTTGAAATATTTGCGGCCCAAAATCCAGGTGGAAAGAGTAGTGAATGTAACCACAGTGATGGAACTGATTGGCATGATGATTGCTGCGAAGAGCGGATGCATCTGACCTGTAACTGCGTAACTTAAACCAACGATATTGTAGAGAAAACTGATTATGAATGTCATTTTTACAATAGTAATAGATCCTTTGCAAACATTCAGGTAGTTATCTAATGTGACTACCTTATCGCCATTCATGATCACGTCGGAAGAAGGGGTAAAGCTGTTTGTGTCATCTGCGATGGCGATTCCCACATTACTTTGCTTCAGTGCACCGGCATCATTCAGTCCGTCTCCCAGCATAGCCACTTTCATGTTCTGATCCTGAAGATTTTTGATGTAGTTCAGCTTGTCTTCCGGGCTCTGGTTGAAGGTCATTCCCTGATATGTAGGGATAAGTTCCTTAAGCTGGTTTTCCTCTGAAGAGTTGTCACCGCTCAGGATGAATATTTGGTAGCTGGTAAGCTTCGTGAATAGCTCCTTTAATCTCGGACGGTATTCATTTTTGAAGATGAATTTACCTAAAAGTCTGCCATTTTTGCTGATGTATACAGCTGTTTCAAGGTTTTTAGGCTCCTGATCATTATAACGGGCGGAGCCAATTTTATAAATATTTCCTCTTACACTGGCTTCATATCCTTTTCCGGAAATCTCCTGGAAATTTTCAACAGGGAAATAGTCATCACTTACCTCTATAAATTCATACAGAGATTTAGAAAGCGGATGGTTGGAGTTTTTTAATAAAGTTTTGATATTCAGGTTGTCAAATTCATTGATTTCAAAACCTTCATATCTTATGTTTGATTTTTTTCTGTGGGTAATAGTTCCTGTTTTATCAAAAACAATAGTATCAAGTTTTGCAATTTTCTCAATCGTTAAGGTATCTTTCACGTAAAACTTATTACGTCCTAAGATTCTCATGATGTGTCCGAAAGTAAACGGAGCAGATAAGGCTAGTGCACAAGGACATGCAATGATAAGAATGGCTGAAATAACCTGGAACATGATTTTAAGGTCAATAAATGACCAGTAAATTCCTGAGATTAATGCAATGCCTAAAATGATGAATGTGAAGTACTTGCTGACGTTGTTGGTCAGTGTGTCAAGACCTGTTTCATGCTTCTTAAAAGCTTCCTTATTCCAAAGCTGTGTCAGGTAACTTTGATCCACATCTTTAATTACTTCTAGCTCTAATGATGAACCTATCTGCTTTCCTCCTGCAAAAATTTTATCACCCGGCTGCTTGCTGATGCTTTCACTTTCTCCCGTGATAAAGCTGTTGTCTATATTTCCTTCCCCGTTAATCAGAATGGCATCCACCGGAATGATTTCCTGGTTTCTTACCAGAATTCTGTCCCCCACTTTAATCTCAGAAAGAAGGATGTTGTTCTGTTTTCCTTCAAAATCTACTTTGGTAACTGCAATAGGGTAAAATGATTTATAATCTCTGTCGTAGGATAAAGCGCTATACGTTCTTTTCTGAAAAATTTTCCCCATTAGCATAAAGAACAGCAATCCACACAATGTGTCAAAATATCCAGGACCGTAATCTGTAACCACTTCGTAAATGCTTCGTCCAAAAAGAACAAAAATTCCCAGGACAATCGGAACATCGATGTTGACGATCTTGTTTTTCAACCCATACCAGGCAGATTTGTAATAATCCGAAGCAGAATAAAATACAACAGGACAGGCTAAAAGGAACATCAGTGTTCTGAAGAGTCCTTTATAATGCTCCATCCAGTAATCCTCACCCCCTACATATTCAGGGAAGGCAAGGAACATCCCGTTTCCGAATGCGAATCCGGCAATGGCAAATTTTATAAGAAGAGATTTGTCAAGGTGATCTACGTTTTTATCGGCGGTTTCAAGGCTGATAACGGGTTTATAGCCGAGATTGGTTAAGAAATTAGCTAGTTCGCTTAATTTGAGATCGTTATGATTGAATGAGATCTGTAAAGTCTTTCTGGTGAAGTTTACCTGAGAATAGTTGATGTGCTCATTCAGGGTATGTAAGCTTTCCAGAAGCCATATGCATGAAGAGCAGTGTATTACAGGGATTTTAAACGTAACGAGACTTGTTTTTCCTTCTGAGAAATCAGTGATTTTTTCGAAGATTTCAGGGGTGTCAAGATATTCAAATTGAGAAGAGCTCTCATCAGGGCGGATTCCGGCCCTTTTATTAAGTTCGTAGAAATTGGTTAAATCATTGAGATTCAGAATTTCGTAAACAGACTTACAGCCATTGCAGCAGAAAGTCTTTTCATCAAATAAAATTCGCTCCTTTTCTATACCTTGACCACAATGAAAACAGTTCTCGCTCACCACCATAATATATTGAACTACAAAATTATAACAATTTTTTTTGTTTATCGCGTTAAAAAGTTCTATTTTTGTGATAAATGTCATATAAAATGTCGCAGGAACAACAGATTGCAATTGAAGAGAGGTTCGCCAGAGTTTTTAATGATAAATCATTTAAGGAAAGACTTTCTAGCACTGATTTTGAAAAATATATTAACAGCAAGAAAAAATTAAGTTTTCAGAAGCACGACACCATTTTCGAGGACGGAGAAACGCCAAAAGGAGTATACGTTTTAGAAAAAGGTGCTGCCAAGCTTTCCAAGTCCGGAGCTTTTGGAAAAGACCAGATCTTAAGATTTATCAAAGAGGGGGATATTATCGGCTATCGTTCACTACTTTGCGGGGAAAACTTCCAGGCAAAGGCTGAGGCTATGACAGACATTGAATGCATTTTCCTTCCGGCAGATGTTTTCATGTATCTTTTAGAGGTAGATCCGCAGCTTTCCTTTGCAATGCTTCAGAAAATCTCCTACGAACTGGGAGAATCATCTAATACCATTACCTTCCTTGCGCAGAAAACGGTAAGAGAAAGACTGGCTGAAATCCTGATACTTCTGGAACAGAAACTGGGCGTAGATCCTGAAGGGTTTATTAAAATTTCGCTCACCAGAGAAGAAATTGCCAACATCATCGGTACTGCTACAGAAAGTGCCATCCGTTTGATCTCTGAATTCAAACAGGACAGTCTCATAGAAGTAGACGGAAGAAACATCAAAATTTTGAACCACGACAAACTGATGAAACTAGGTCACGTAGTTTTATAACAATCATACAAAAACTTAAGTCGGCGAAAGCCGACTTTTTAACTTTTAAAAAATAGATACATTATGTCTGTTCACTCTGAAATTAAAAAAGTTACGACTGAAACCTTGCGGAAAATGAAATTCGACAAGGAAAAAATAACAATGCTTACTGCCTACGACTTTACTACTGCAAAAATGGTAGATGCCGGAGGGGTAGATGCTATTTTGATAGGGGATTCTGCTGCTAATGTGATGGCTGGTTTTGAAACGACTTTACCCATCACGCTGGATCAGATGATTTATCATGCTCAAAGTGTTGTTCGTGGAGTTGACAGAGCTCTTGTGGTAGCGGACCTTCCATTCGGAACCTACCAGAGTAATCCTGAGAAAGCGCTGGAGTCTGCAGTTAGAATGATGAAAGAAGGTGGTGCTCATGCTGTAAAAATTGAAGGAGGAAAAGAAATTTCAAAATCTATCAAAAAAATTATCAATGCAGGAATTCCTGTTATGGGACATTTGGGATTGACACCACAGTCTATCTATAAGTTCGGAACCTATAAAGTAAGAGCTAAAGAAGAAGCAGAAGCAGAAAAACTGATCAGTGACGCACAGCTTTTGGAAGAATTAGGATGTTTTTCAATTGTTTTAGAAAAAATTCCTGCTGATTTAGCGAAAAAAGTATCAGAAAGTATTTCTATTCCGACTATTGGAATTGGAGCAGGAGCTGATTGTGACGGACAGGTTCTTGTATACCACGATATGGTTGGGATGAACAAAGGCTTCAGTCCGAAGTTCTTAAGAAGATACCTTGATCTGTACACAGAAATAACAGGTGCGGTTGCCCAGTACGTGAAAGATGTGAAAAGTGTTGAGTTCCCTAATGAAAATGAAAGCTACTAATTGATGATGAATCAACAACAATCACTTCAGGGAATCTTATCCATCGCAGCAATCATATGTATGGCGGTAGGTTGGTTCAATTTATTTTCTCCGGAAATTAACGAGCTTCTCTCCAGAAAAGTCTTTTATGTATTGATAGGAGCAAGTTTCTTCGTTCAGGCACCTACGCTTCCTAATAAAAACTTTATGTATGGTATGTATGCAGCGGCAGCACTTTGTGTCATCGGGGCATTTTTACCGGCAGATTCTAAACTTTCAATGCTTAAAACAATCGGTCTTCTTGGAGGAATTGTTATTTCTTTGACTAACAGACCGAGGCGTTCGTAATGTATGGAAGAGCAGATTGTATATGAAGATAACCATCTTCTGGTGGTTAACAAAAAAGTAGGACAGCTTGTTCAGGGCGATAAAACCGGCGATGAATCTTTGCTGGAGTCCATTAAGAATTTTATCAAAAAAAGAGATGCTAAGCCGGGAAATGTTTTTCTCGGTTTGGTTCACCGTATAGACCGCCCAACCTCGGGTCTGGTTATCTATGCTAAAACTTCCAAAGCACTTTCCCGCCTTACCCAGATGGTGAAAAACAGGGAAGTAAAAAAAACATATTGGGCTGTTGTGGGTAAAGAAATGATCCCTCAGAGCCAAAGACTTGTTCATTACTTAAAGAAGAATGAAAAAAATAATAAGGCCATTGTTTTTCCAAAGGTAACAGAAGGAGCAAAAGAAGCGATTTTGACCTATCATGTGATCAAAACCTTAGATAATTATATGCTCCTTGAGATTGATCTGGAAACCGGAAGGCATCACCAGATCCGTGCTCAGCTGTCGAAAACCGGAATTCCTATAAAAGGCGACTTGAAATACGGAGCGCCTCGCTCCAATCCGGATGGCGGGATTAATCTTCATGCACGGAAACTGGAATTTATTCATCCGGTAACTAAAGAAAAAATAGAAATTACAGCTCCCGTTCCGCAGAATGATGCTATCTGGAGAGCTTGTGAAGAGTAAAAATTACTTCATTCAATCTTTTTAGGTAAAATTTTGAGTATAGAATCTTTTAAAAATAAAATAAGGTCATTTCAATATTGAGATGGCCATTTTATTTTTAAAACAAATTCAATTTTGCCTATTCTGAAAAAATAACTACCTTCGTCACAACTTTAGGGGTGTCTGTAGATATACAGACTGAGACTTTACCCTTTGAACCTGATCTGGATTATACCAGCGTAGGGAAAAGTAAATGACTTTTGCTGTACATTCTATTGTGCAATAATGGCCATTCCTAAAGTATATTTTAAAATAATTAGGAATGGAACTTACAATCAACCACACAACGAAAACATTTGAAGTACTTCCCGATAATCTGGAAGCACTCATGGCTATGGAAATACCCGGAAAGAAAAAAGGGATAGCCGTGGCTCTCAACAACCGTATTATTCCATTGTCCGACTGGGCAGAAACAACCCTTAAAGATAAAGATTCAGTTTTAATCATTACTGCCACTCAGGGCGGATAATTTTCATTTAATAATACAAAAACTTATGGCTCATTCAATCACTTGTTCGCCATTTCCGAACGCCAAGAAAATTTATGTTGAAGGAAAAATACATCCTATCAGCGTAGCAATGCGTGAAATTCACCTCAGTCCCACAAAGCTTAGCAATGGGACGTTGGAAGATAATGCACCTGTAACCATTTATGATACCTCAGGTCCTTATACGGACGAAAATGCATTAATCGATATCATGAAAGGACTTCCAAGAATCAGGGAACAATGGATACTGGACAGAAAAGATGTGGATATCCTGAACGGAATCACCTCAGAATACGGAAAAGCCCGCCTTGCAGATTCACGTCTTGATGACCTGCGTTTTGCCTACGATCACAAACCGAAAGTGGCAAAAGAAGGCTTCGAACTTACGCAGCTCTATTATGCAAAACAAGGAATCGTTACCGCTGAAATGGAATATGTAGCCATCAGGGAAAATCAGAGGATCGAGCAGCTGGATACGGTTTCCCAGGATATGGCATTTCAACATCCCGGGAACAGTTTCGGTGCCAATACTCCGAAAGGTAAGATCACCCCGGAGTTTGTAAGAGATGAAATTGCGGCAGGAAGAGCAATCATTCCAAACAACATTAACCACCCGGAGAGTGAGCCAATGATTATTGGACGTAATTTTTTGGTTAAAATTAATGCTAACATCGGAAACAGTGCTGTTTCATCCAGTATTGAAGAAGAAGTAGAGAAAGCGGTTTGGGCCTGCCGCTGGGGAGCTGATACCATTATGGATCTTTCTACGGGAAAAAACATTCACGAAACAAGGGAATGGATCATCAGAAACAGCCCGGTTCCTATTGGTACTGTTCCCATTTACCAGGCTCTTGAAAAGGTAAAAGGTGTTCCGGAAGATCTAACATGGGAAATTTTTAAAGATACCTTAATTGAACAGGCAGAACAAGGCGTTTCATACTTTACTATTCATGCCGGAGTTTTATTAAGATATATCCATCTTACAGCAAAAAGAGTAACAGGAATTGTTTCACGAGGGGGATCTATTATGGCAAAATGGTGTCTTTACCATCATAAAGAAAACTTTCTGTACACCCATTTCGAAGAAATCTGTGAGATCATGAAGAAGTACGACGTAGCTTTTTCCTTGGGAGATGGTCTTCGTCCTGGATCTATTGCGGATGCCAATGATGCCGCTCAGTTTGCTGAACTTGAAACTTTAGGGGAACTGACCAAGATCGCATGGAAGCACAACGTGCAGGTGATGATAGAAGGGCCGGGCCATGTACCAATGCATATGATCAAAGAAAATATGGATAAGCAGCTGGAAGTATGCCAGGAGGCACCATTTTATACTTTAGGTCCTTTGACGACAGATATTGCCCCAGGTTATGATCATATTACTTCCGGAATAGGAGCGGCAATGATCGGCTGGTTCGGATGCGCAATGCTTTGCTATGTAACTCCGAAAGAACATTTGGGTCTTCCCAACAAAGAAGATGTAAAAGTTGGAGTTATTACTTACAAATTAGCTGCACATGCTGCAGATCTGGCGAAAGGTCATCCCGGAGCGCAATACAGAGATAATGCTTTGAGCAAAGCCAGATTTGAATTCAGATGGGAAGACCAGTTCAATCTTTCATTGGATCCCGATACGGCAAGAGCTTATCACGATGAAACGCTGCCGGCGGAAGGTGCTAAAATTGCCCATTTCTGTTCCATGTGCGGTCCAAAATTCTGTTCTATGAAAATTACCCAGGAAATCCGCGATTCTGCAGAAAAAGGCATGCTGGATAAATCCCAGGAATTTATTGAAAAAGGAAAAGAAATTTATATATGATCCTGGTTATCACTCCCGAAACAATAGTTCAAAACGAAACAGAGATCATCAATCAGTTGTTTCAGGAAGGATTGGACCTGCTTCATATAAGAAAACCAATGATAAGCCGGGAAGAAATGAAAAATTTCCTGTATGGTATTGATGAGGAATTTTATTCCCAGTTGGTATTACACGGATATTATGATTTGGGGAAGGATCATCATATTTCCCGGTTTCATTTCAGAGAAGCGGACCGGAATGCAGGGATTTATAAATCCCATATCGGAAAAAACATTCTTTCCACTTCGGTTCATGATATGGAAACGTATAATGCACTAGGAAAAGAATGGGAATATTCATTTTTCAGTCCTGTTTTCCCAAGCATCTCTAAAAAGGGGTATGGGGAAGATTCATCTTTAATAGAAGAATTGAGATATAGAACTAACCAGGAAGTAAAATTAATTGCATTGGGAGGAATCAACGAAAACAACATCTGTACAGTATTTGAAAACGGAGCAGATGGAGCAGCACTATTAGGTGCGGTATGGAACAGCGACCAGCCATTAAATATATTTAAAAAATGCAGACAGAACGTCCTTTCGTGATGACCATTGCGGGATTTGATCCCTCAGGTGGCGCAGGTGTTTTGGCTGATATAAAAACATTTGAGCAGCTTGGTGTAATGGGACTGGGTGTTTGCACAGCAATGACCGTTCAGACGGAATCCCGGTGTTTAAGCATAGAGTGGCGGCCTTTAGACGAGATCATAACATCCATAAGTGTCTTGATGAAAGAATACCCTGTTGAAGCTATAAAAATCGGAGTAATAAAAGATGCGATATTTCTGGAAAAGATCATAGAAACAATACGGTTCTATAATGCCGGAACAAAGATCATCTGGGATCCGGTATTAAAAAGTACTTCAGAATTTTCTTTTTTTGATCTGGAAACCTTACCTCTTTTGAAAGATGTTTTAAAAAAAATTGATCTTATTACACCCAACTATAATGAATACAGGGTTTTGCAAGAAAGTAGCCTCTTAGATCAAAGCGAAAATTTTTGTGCTGTACTGGTTAAAGGCGGTCACAGAACAGATAAAATTGGTACAGATATCCTGATCCGGAATGGAGAAGAGGTTTCATTGGAGCCGAATCTTGATGAGTCTTCTGGCTACTATCCGAAACACGGTTCAGGATGCGTGCTGTCTTCAGCAATTGCAGGTTGGCTGGCGAAAGGGGAAAGTCTGGAAGATGCCTGCAGGAAAGGAAAGTTATATACCGAAAAATTTTTAAAAAGTAACCCCTCTTTATTGGGTTTTCATTCAGTTTAATCATGGAAAAATTACAATACATATCTCAGGGACAGACCAAAGAAGAACAGGAGTTTAATATCCGGAAAGCTTTAGATAATGGTATAAAATGGCTGCAGGTTCGCTGGAAAAATGCTCATGAAAACGAATTTTTTCAGCTTTGTGAAATTTCAAAAAAACTTTGTTCAGAATATCAGACGGTCTGTATCATTAATGACCATGTTCAAATGGCTAAAGAAATTGATGCAGACGGTGTCCATTTGGGACTGAAAGATATGTCCATTGAAATGGCGAGGCACGTTTTAGGTAAAAATAAAATGATCGGAGGAACAGCCAATACCCTTTCAGATGTCCTTCAGAGAATCAGTGAACCATGCGATTATATCGGTTTAGGACCTCTGAGATTTACCGCTACAAAAGAAAAGCTAAGCCCGATCCTCGGATTTGAAGGCTATCAGGATATTATTAAAAATTTAAAAGACAAATCGATAGCCATTCCGAAAATTTATGCCATCGGAGGAGTTGTCCTTCAGGATATTGAACCTCTTCAGCAGATCGGAATATATGGTGCTGCAGTCTCGGGAGAAATCACCAACCGTCCGGCTGTTATCAGTGAATTTAAAAAAGCAATGATATGAATAATCAGAAATTAATAATAGCAGAGAGAATATTTGATTCAAGACTGTTCCTGGGAACCGGAAAATTCGGAAACCTAAACGAAATGGCGACTTCTGTGATCGCTTCGGAAACAGATATGGTCACCATGGCACTGAAGAGAATAGATTCCGGTGCAGCAGAAGACGGACTGTTGGATTCATTAAAAGAAACCCATGTTCACCTCCTTCCCAATACCTCGGGGGCCAGAACCGCAAAAGAAGCCGTACTGGCGGCGCAACTTGCTAGAGAGGCCCTGGAAACAAACTGGGTGAAACTGGAAATCCATCCCGACCCGAAATATCTTCTTCCTGATCCTATTGAAACCCTGTATGCAACAGAAGAACTGGCTAAATTGGGATTTATCGTAATGCCATACATCCATGCCGATCCTGTACTTTGCAAGCGTCTTGAAGATGCAGGAACTGCTGTAGTAATGCCTTTAGGAGCTCCAATTGGTACCAATAAAGGATTGAGAACATTAGATTTCCTGGAGATCATCATCAGCCAGAGCAATGTTCCCGTTGTGGTAGATGCGGGAATCGGGGCACCTTCTGATGCAGCAAAAGCAATGGAAATGGGAGCTGATGCGGTTCTCGTCAATACCGCAATTGCTGTGGCAAGAAACCCTGTCAATATGGCTTTGGCGTTTAAAGAAGGGGTTATTGCCGGAAGAAGAGCCTTTGAATCGGGATTAGGGGCAATAGCAGATCACGCCGAAGCGTCAAGTCCTTTGACCTCTTTTTTATTTGAATAAAATAGCAGAAAACAATGAACAGCTTTAAAGATGTTTTTGAACGTTATCATTGGGATGAGGTAAGAATCAGACTCGGAAAAGTAACCCATTCAGATGTTCTGAACAGCCTTCGGAAGAAAAACAGAACCTTAGATGATTTTCTAAATCTGCTTTCTCCCGCCGCCGCACAGGAACTGGAACTGATGGCAAAAATGACCCGCCAGCTGACCCAGAAACGCTTTGGAAAAACCATTCAGCTTTATGCACCGATGTATGTCAGCAACGAATGTCAGAATATATGTACGTATTGTGGTTTCAGTCTGGATAATGATGTAAGGAGGAAAACCCTTTCTGATACTGAGTTGATGATAGAAGCTTCTGTTCTGAAATCTATGGGTGTTAATCACGTTCTATTGGTAAGTGGAGAAGCCAGTAAAACAGTAGGAATTTCTTACTTTTTAAACGCTGTCCGCCTGTTGAAACCTCATTTTGCCAATATCTCGATTGAAGTACAGCCCTTATCAGAACAGGAATATTTCCAGCTTCATCAGGAAGGTGTTTATTCGGTGTTGGTGTATCAGGAAACGTATCATCAGGAGGTTTATAAAGAATACCATCCTAAAGGGAAAAAATCAAACTTCCATTTCCGCTTAGACACCCCGGACAGGATTGGAAGAGCTGGAATTCATAAGATCGGACTTGGTGTGCTGCTTGGGCTTGAAGACTGGCGTATAGACAGTTTTTTCAATGCCCTCCATATTGATTATCTCCAGAAGCAATACTGGAAAAGCCGTTTTTCAGTTTCATTTCCAAGGTTGAGGCCTGCAGAAGGAATCATTGAACCCAATTTTATCATGGAAGATAAGGACCTGCTACAGCTGATCTGTGCCTACAGAATATGGAATGAAGACCTGGAAATCTCCATATCTACCAGAGAAAATGAAAAATTCAGGGACAATATCATCTCACTTGGGGCAACAGCCATGAGCGCGGCTTCTAAAACAAACCCGGGAGGTTATGCCGTAGATGTAGAATCTTTGGAACAATTTGAAACCAGCGACGAACGAAGTATGGAAGAAGTAAAAGCCAGCATCAGAAAAGCCGGTTACGATCCAGTGATGAAAGATTGGGATCCTGCATATAGCGGAATTTAAAAATTAAACCATTAAGAACATTGAAGTCATTAAGTCTAATTAGGAAAAATCAATAGATTTTTAAACCTTAAAGCAGAGCTTATCTTAATACTTCTTAAACTCTTAAAAAAACATAATGGTTCAAAGTGTTTAATTAGAATGAAAAGCGAAGATATTTTTACAAGATACAGCCGGCAGATATTTATCGAAGAAGTTGGTCTGGATGGGCAACGAAGAATAATGGCTTCCAAAGTCTTTGTCATTGGGGCAGGAGGTTTAGGAAGTCCGGTCATTCAGTACCTCGCCGCTGCAGGAGTCGGAACTTTAGGTGTGGCAGATTTTGATGAGGTGGAACTTCACAACCTGAACCGCCAGGTCATTCACAATGAAAATACAGTTGGGATTTCAAAGGTTAAAAGTGCGGAAGCATTTGCCGATAAGCTTAATCATCAGGTAAAGTTTATTGGAATTGATATAAAAATCGACAGCTTAAATGCAGAAGAAATCCTTTCACAGTACGATATTATAATAGATGGATCCGATAATTTTACCACCAGATATCTGATCAATGATACCTGCGTTAAGCTTGGAAAACCGTTGGTGTACGGAAGTATCCTGGGATTTTCGGGACAAACCGCCGTATTCAATTATAAAGGAAGTAAAAACCTTAGAGACCTCTTTCCGGAACCACCTTTTGACGAAAATTTGCCTGACTGCGACAGTCTCGGAGTTTTGGGAGCATTGCCAGGCATTGTAGGGAGTATGATGGCTATGCAGGTTTTAAAGATCATCACAGAACTTCCTGTGCAAGCAAATCAGCTTACCCTTATTGATACTCTGAACTGGAGATTCCAGACCATAGATTTTTAAATTAACCTGGGTCGGGGTTAAGGGGCAGGAAGCTGGAAGAGGGAAGCTGGAAGTTAATAGTTGACACTTATTAAAAATTTGATGAAGGCATAAAGATTAATAAAGCTTACTGTAGTTCTGTTTTAGGGACAATGTCTTCCCTCTTCTGGCTTCAAACTTCATGACATTCTTAAAAAAGGAATATCCTACCCGGACTCAGTTTAAATTATATTGTTTTAAATAAATGAGGCAGTAAAATTTCTTTACTGCCTCATTTTATGATTTTTAATTCTAAAAAATTACTGTGCCTGCTGCATAACGCCTGTGTCTTCTTTTTTAGTCTGATTCAGAATATTTGGATCTTCCTTAGCCAGTTTATTCTTGGTAGGAATTTTATAATTGATAGAAATTCCAAAGTTTCTCGTGTCATACTTACTTCTGATCATTACAGGCTGGCCTTCAGGCGGATTGGAATATACCTGCATCACCTGCCCGTTGAAAATATCATTCGCAAAAACGGAAACCGTAAGACGGTTGTTCATAAATTTCTTCGTCAACGTGATATCCAGGTTATTGTTGAATGGTTTATCAGCCGTAAAGTAGAAATATCCGGCTTTTGGAGTAAGATAGCTATAATTAGCGGTCAATTTTATGTCTTTCGGTAAAAGCAGCTGGGTCATGATATTAAAGATCCAGAAGCCTTTATTATTTAAATTATCAATATCGTGTTTCTGGTAACCGGCATACAGATACATAAAGTTAATTTTGTCAGGGTTAAAATTAAACTTCATGATCTCGCTCATCGGCTTGCTGAAAATCATAAACGGTACAGGAAGACCTACATTAAAGTTATGAATTTTCATATTCGAAATATTCACCTGCTTATTGTAAAGGTTCTTCCCGTTTTTCATGATAATCTGTGCTACCTGATCTTTTGCAGAACTTACACTGTACCCAATGAAGGCATAATCAAACGCCGAAACTTTCAATTCATAATTATCAAAAATCGTAGGCTGAAGATCCGGGTTACCGGTAACTTCCGTATTCGGGCTGGCAAAGATGACGTTATTCGGGTTCAGGGCAGAAATGCTTGGCAGCGTGATTTTTTTATTGTAATTCGCTGCAACATACACCTGGTTCATCAGGCTATACTGTACGCTTGCATTCGGAAAAAGCTTGAATTTATTGAAAGGTGTTAAATCTCTTTCCAGAACAGCATTATCCTTTATGGTTCTTGTAATCCCGGAAATATCATAATTTTCCGCTCTTGCTCCTAAAGTAAAGTCAAACTTTTTCAGTTTTGCCTGAAATTCAAGGTAGGTAGAAGCCGTCTGTCTTTGGTATTCCAGGTTGGTCAGGTCTTTACTTTCCGTATCATAATCCTGTCTCTCATATAAACCTCCCAAACTTACTTTTCCACCGTCCAGAAGCTTGATCGGCTGTGAATAATCTACCTTGAAGTTAGCAACCCTCATATCCGATTTATTATCAAGTACATTTTCGCCGCCTACATTCAGGAAAGGCTGCCAGATATCCGTATAAAAGCCTCTCTGGAAGAAATTGTCCTGGGAGAATTTAGATGTAGCCTTAGTATATCCAAACTGGAAGTCCAGCTTTTGAGACTTTTCGCTGAAACGCTTCTGATACGTTACAACAGCTTCCTGCCTCAGGTTGTTGGTATGGGCAACATCGGATGCTTCATAATCAGCTTCCCGGTACGTGACAGGATTAAGGCTGACAGGGATGTCGGCAAGTCCTGTACTGGCTGTATAATTGTCATTATTGTTGTGATAAATATCGTAGTTCAGCAATAATCTGTCCTGTCCAAGATCAAAAGTCAATCCTGATTTTGCAAAATATCCGCGTCCAATTCTGTCCGTATTGTTGTGAAGAAGAACATCCTGATCGCCATTCAGCATACTTTCGCGATAGTTTTGACCAACATTCAGCTGCCATCCGAAAAGTTTATTTCTGGCATTCAGATTTAGAGAATTGGTGGTTCTGCTTCTGAATTTATCGTAATTGGTAAACGAATAATTTCCAGAATACGTTGCTGTTAAATACTTATTGGCATTCTTATTTGTAATGATATTCATGATGGCACCTCCTGAGGTAGCCGGATATTCTGCTCCCGGCTGGGTGATCACTTCTATTCTTTCTACCGAGTTGGCAGGCATCCCTTCAAGAAAAGAATTCAGTTCGTTTGAAGTAATATTTAAAGGTCTTCCGTTCAGGTAAACATCCAGGATTTTTCCCTGATACATCATTCCGGCAATATCTGTGGAAACCAGTCCCGGAAGCTTCTTTATACCTTCCAGAACATTCCCGTTATTAAGCTGTGGCTGTTCGGAAAAGTCAAAAATGGTACGGTCTGCTTTCTGTTCAACGGCTTTTTTAGTTTTGGTAATGACTACGCCTTCAATCTGTTTCTCCTTGTCTGGGATGTTATTGTTTTTTTCCTGTGAATAAGCAAAAAAAGACGCCAGCAAAGACAGCGTGAATATAGTTTTTCTCATAATGTTTTTTTACTACTGTTCAGTTAGACGTAAAAAAAGGCGATTTGTTACGATGAAATTTGCGAAAAGTTAAATTTTTAAGCATTTATTTTTTTATTTCCGAAATAATTATATCTTTGCCACGTAATTATCAAGAATCTCATAGATGGGATAGCAACCTGCAAAAACAAGCAAGGTGCTGAAATAGATAAGCCGGCATGCCCGGAAAAAATGTTTATTCTCTATTTTCTTCCCATCTTGACATTTTTGTTTTAAAAATAAAATCAATGTTTAAAGACAAGGGAAACCACAAGACCAATTTAAATTTTCGTTTCTCAGATCATGAAGTATCACTTCGTTATTCTGACCTGCTTTCATGCCATACTCACATGCACATGTGTTGTTGTTTCTAGACTTCTTTAAAAAATAATTCAATCATTCAGGCTTTTGACCGTAACCTTAAAATAAAGGTTGCAGGAAAACTATGGACTGAAATCAACCAAACAATCAGTAATAAAAAATAGAAAAACACATGCATACTTTCAACAAAAAAACAATCATAGCTTCAGCAGCATTCATTTCAGCATTTTATTTTGGACAGTCGGATTCTGCATCATCCAAAAAGATCGATGATGTAGTGATCTTGGGATCGAGAGGAGCCGGAAGATCTCTTACAGAAACTCCGGTTCCGGTAGATATCATCAATATCTCAAAGATCTTAAGACAAAGTCCTGTTAATAATATAAGTCAGGCCCTTAATTACGTGGTGCCCTCTTTCTCTTCTACTTCACATACGGTGAACGACGGAACTGATTTCGTGGATCCCGCTTTGCTAAGAGGACTTGGCCCGGATCAGGTGCTGGTATTGCTTAATGGAAAAAGAAGATACCAGTCTTCGTTGATTAATGTTACATTGACACCGGGAAGAGGCTCGGTGGGAACGGATCTTAATGCGATTCCTGCATTTGCCTTGGATAAAATAGAAGTACTGAGAGATGGTGCTTCTGCCCAATACGGTTCTGATGCCATTGCCGGAGTTGTGAATTTAGGACTTAAAAGACGGCTAGGATTATCGGGACAGGTTTTTCTGGGAGGATATGCTTCACCAGTTGCCAATAATTTTTCCGGAGGAATAGATGGGCAGACCATATCTGCAGACCTCAACTATGGAGCGAGAATAGGTGAAAAGGGATTCATTAATGTAACTGGATCCGTACAATACCGTGATCCATATTCAAGAGCTGGAGAACGTCAGGGACCCATCTTTAATGCTTATAATGCCATTAATTACAGAGCATTGCAGAACGGAGTGAATATCGATGGATTATATAAAAACATTACCAATACTTCCAACACTCAGCAGATCATCAATACAGTCAAGCAATATGCATCACAGGTTGATTATTTTTCGCAGGATTTTAAAAACCAGATATCAGGAGCTAACAGCATTGCAGCATTGCAGGGTTTACTAGGAAAAGACTTTACAAATCAGGAGCTTAGCTACAGAGGATTGGAAAGAAAAGATTTCAGCCTTAGGGCAGGACAGTCCAAGCTGCAGTCTGCACAGCTTTTTTTCAACTCTGAAATTCCGGTTAATGAAGACTGGAAAGTGTATTCCTTTGGAGGATACAGCTACCGTTTGGGAAATGCAGGTGGATTTTACCGTCTTCCGAACACAGAAAGAAACATCAATGCCGTTACCCCGAATGGATACTTGCCGCAAATTGAAGCCAATGTGAATGATTATTCCCTGGCTGGAGGAATCAAAGGAAAATGGAATGGCTGGAATGTGGATCTGAGCAATACTTTTGGTAAAAATGCTTTTAATTTTGGAGTGGTGAACACGTTTAATGCTTCTTTAGGAGAAAATTCTCCAAGAACCTTTGAAGCAGGAGGCTCAGAATTCTTACAAAATACGCTGAATCTTGATTTCTCAAAAAAATATGATGTACTTCATGGCCTGAATGTGGCTTTTGGAGGGGAATACCGTTATGAAAACTATAAAGTAAATGCGGGTAATGAAAACTCCTATGTTTCTTATGATATTTTTGGACGTGTAGTGACTGCTGCTACCCCTGACAGTGAAAAAGTAACTGACTTTTTTGGAGCTGTAAGACCAGCCGGATCACAGGTTTTCCCCGGATTCAGCCCGGATAACGCCGTTTCCGGAAGCCGAAACAGTGTTGCCGCTTATGCTGATGTGGAAATTGAACCTACGGATTGGTGGCTGGTAGAAGGAGCTGTGCGATTTGAAAATTATTCTGACTTTGGTTCTACCTTTAATTATAAGCTGGCAACGAATGTAAGGCTGGCTAAAAACTTTAACTGGAGAGGTGCAGTTTCTACAGGTTTTAGAGCACCATCTCTGGCACAGATCTATTACAGTTCAACCTCTACATTGATCCAGAAAGGAGAAACTACCCAGGTAGGGACTTTTAGAAATAATTCCGAAGCAGCTCAGGCTTTGGGAATTCCCAAACTGAAACAGGAGACGTCACAGTCGTACAGTACAGGAATTACATGGAAGATTCCGGCTTTAAGTCTGGTATTTACGGCAGACGCCTATCTTATAAAAATTAAAGATAGAGTAGTGCTTACCGATTTATTCTACCGTCCGGAAGGAAGTTTTGCGCCGGGTTCAGACCAAGCCGTGCTACAGGGAGCGTTCGATCTTGCAAGAGCCAGTGCTGCGAATTTCTTTGCTAATGCGGTAGATTCCCAGACAAAAGGACTGGATATTACAGTTTCTCAGAATACAAGAATTTCGGAAGGGATATCTCTGGAAAATAACCTGGGACTTAATTTTAATCAGACCAGAAGAGTTGGTGATATCCATGCTTCGCCTAAACTGGTAAGTCAGATCAATAATTATTTCTCTGAGCCGAACAGAGTGTATTTTGAAGAAGCTGTTCCACGTATAAAAGCTACACTTGCCAATACCCTGAAACTTTCAGCACTTACGGTTTCCCTCAGAAATTCCTATTTTGGAAAAGTGACAGATGCTGATGTGCTGGATGCCAACTTTGACGGAGTTACTGAAAGCAGAGAACACTTTGTTCTGAATGAACGTTTTGTGACCGATCTTTCCGTAGGCTATGACTTCAATAACAATATTTCTGCAACGATAGGGAGTAATAATATCTTCAATATTCTTCCGTCGAAAAGTCCGAATATCAGCTCTTTGACAGCGGATAATCAGTTTGTGTATTCCAGGCAGGTTTCTCAGTATGGTATAGGAGGCCGTTTCCTGTTTGCCAGAGTAGAATTTGAATTTTAAAATACATAAAAAGCAAAGCAAAAAACAGAGAAGGAATCTCTGTTTTTTGTTAAATGAGGGCAGAATTTATTATTCTGCTCTTTCTTTTTCTTTAAAATTGACCGTTCTGCTGTTAGATTTGACCTTTTGGTTCCCAAAATTATAAGTAATGCTTACGGTTAGCTTTCTTGCATCCCAGTAATTATCAAAAGATTGTGTATTGTTTGTAAAATAAACACTTCCTCTGTAGCCGCCCTGCCTGAAAATGTCATTCACAGAAAGATTCATCTGCAATGCTTTCTCCATAAGGCTGACTTTGATTCCTGCATTTAATCCGGCACTGCTTTTTGATGTTGAATTACCACTTTTTGAAGGAAGGGATTGCCAGTAATTCAGGAAAAAGTAGAGGGTTTTTGTTTTATTTAATCTAAAAGTATTGTTAGCAGAATAATAAATTGACTGCCCATTTTTGGGACTTGCATTAAAGTTGGTAATTTGAGTTTCGCTATAGCTGAAGGAGGTCGAAATATTGCTTTCCCAGATCTTGAAAAAAGTGTCTGTATAAGTAAGATTAAGCCCATAATTATCCTGATCATAATAGTTTTGGTAGGTGCTGTTCAGGTAAATTCCATCCAGGAAAGTAATCTGGTCAAAATTGTCTGTACTTCTCTGATAATAAAGGTTGGCAGAAAATTTATTTTTAAAAATATAATTAAATTCCAGATTATGATTAAATGAAGGTTGAAGGCTCGGATTTCCGGCATAATAACTAAGTGGATTAGAATACCATCTGAAAGGATCAAGAGCACGGAAATTTGGACGGTTAATTCTTCGGGAATAATTCATGCTGAATTGGTTATTTTTATTGGCTTTATAGGAAATATAAGCTGTGGGAAAAAGTTTTCCGTAATTGTTTTCAGACTGAGATTGGGTGGTCGCAGAAAATCCCGTTGTCTGCGCATACTCGTAACGTAAACCGAATTTTGCAGACCACTTCTCTCCGAAATCTTTACTTGCACTGATATAGACGGCATAATTTTTTTCATCATAATCAAAAAGATTACTCCTTTTCGGATCAATGATATAATCGCTGTTAACCAGATTAAAATACCCAATATCCGATCTATTGGAAAACTGACTGTATTTAACACCTGTTTCTAACTGTAAGCCTTTTAAATTTAATGTTAAATCTGCCTGCCCTGAATAAATTGTGTAATCTACCGATGAAAGATTTCTTACAATTTGAGTAGAATGATCAGCAAGATCTGTGGTTATAAAATTGACATTTGTATCGGGCGAGTTTCCATAATAATTAGCCCCCAGACTTAATTTATGTTCACCAAACTTCTGATCAAAATAGAGATTGAGCATTTGCGAATCCGAGGTGGAACGGTGTTTGGATTCTGTGGCAGTTTTTAGTGTAGAAATATCATCAGTAAAGTAATTTTGAAAAGAATGGATATCCATATTAGAATGAGTTCTTGCCATATCATAGATCAGTCCGATAACAGACTTGTCGCTCAATGAATAGTCAAGACTTAGATTGATACCTAACCCATCATTCATATCACGTCTTTGGTCTCTGCTTACAGAGGATTGATTGCTGATAACCGTATAATTCTCGATGGATTGTTTTTCTTCATCATATCCCCGGAACTTTAAAGAAGCTTTTACTTTTTCATTCTGATAATTCAGACCTGCAGTTCCGCCAAAGCCTGCAAAAGTTGCCTGTTTATAATAATTATTCAGATAACCACTCCATCCGGTATTCTGATTCTTTTTTAAAACAATATTAATGATTCCGCTGTTACCCTGTGCTTCATACTTGGCGGGAGGTGTTGTGATCACTTCAATTTTAGCAATATTTTCAGAACGTAAATTTTTCAGATAGTTCATCAGCTCCGATCCGGAAAGATTTAGCATACGGTCATTCACCATGACAGAAACCCCGCTTTTCCCTGCAATAGACAGAAGACCTTTATCTTCTTCTACTTTTAACATAGGTGTATTGCTTAAAATTTCTGTTCCTGAGCTTCCCTGGGAAACCATAGAATTTTGAACATTATAAACAAGACGGTCAACCTTGCGTTCTATAATTTTTTTATTGCCTTCCAATGATACGGCTTCAATTGTTTTTACTTTTGCTGTATCATTTACGGACTGTGCAGATAATAATGTACAGGATAAGGTGAAGATAAGTATAGGTATTCTTTTCATGTTTATTTTATAATAATTGCTAATAACTTTGTGTTACGTTATAGAGCAAAATTATAGGATAGAAGATCCTCTGGAAATAGAGACTAGATGAATGCTTCATTTTAACGGACCAAACCGGTTTCATCGGGAATTTTTGGTGTTTTGTCGAGAAAGTACCTTATAGTATCCAGTAGAGAATTATATTTGAAAATGAAAAAGCAACAAATTATCTGGCTTCAGGTCATCTACTGGGCTTTCAACTTTGTAGGCAATGTCATTATGCCGAATTTTTTTTTCCCAGAGCGTAGGGGCTTTGAGTGGAATGTCCTGAGTATTACTTATTTTATTACAGAGATTTTAACATTTTATATTTTATACCTTATCATCATTCCCAAAGTATTTAAGCTGGAGAAGCTTTATTCTGCAGTTTTTGTTTTTCTGCTGGCTATTTTATGTTTTGGATTTGTACGTTATGGGATCGAGGAAATTATTCTTCCACTTACTCTCGGGTTCCGGAATTATAATAAGGATGCGGAACTTTTATTTTATTTAGCAGATAATATATATAATGCCTCTCTAACAGTGTTTATTGGGGGAATCTTATGGATATTAGAAAAATATGGGGTAGCTGAAAATGACAAGAAACAATTAATGATTGAGAAGAAGCAGGCGGAACTTCAGGCGCTGAAAACGCAGATCAATCCACATTTTATTTTTAATTCTTTGAATAATATCTATTCATTGGTCTATCAAAATTCTGAAAAAGCGTTGCCTGCCATTGAAGAATTAAGCCGATTGTTGAGGTATAGTACAAAAGATTTGGAAAAAGATGTGATCTCTTTGGATAAAGAGATGGGATATATTGATAGTTTAATTGCTTTGGAGAAGCTTAGAATCAAGGAACCTGAATTATTGGTTATGACAAAAGAGATTACTCATCCGGAGCTTAATATTTCACCAATGTTGTTGGTCCCATTTGTTGAGAATGCTTTTAAACATGGCGATTTTCGAGGGAAAGGTTTTGAAATAAAGGTTTCTGATAATGAACAGGTATTACATTTTTATCTTTTAAACTTTAAAAAACAAAAAATGGCAGACTCCGGTTCAGGAATTGGCATTCAGAATGTGAAAAAAAGATTAGAGATTTTATATCCTCATAAGCATCAACTCATCATCAATGATTCAGAAACAGAATTTGTTGTAGATTTAAAAATTGATTTACGGCATGAAAAAAATTAAATGTATTATTGTAGATGACGAACCGCTGGCTGTCTCTCTTTTGGAAAAGTATGTTGAAAAAATACCTTTCTTTGAACTTGTTTTTTCTACTGAAAATCCCATTTTAGCCCTGGAATATATACAGACCCATGATGCAGATCTGATCTTTCTGGACATTCAGATGCCTGAACTCACAGGAATCAACTTTATGAAGATTGTTGGAGAAAAGAAGAAATATATTCTGACGACAGCCTATTCCGAGTATGCTTTAGAAGGGTACGAACACAATATCATAGATTATCTTTTAAAGCCTGTTTCCTTTGAAAGATTTTATAAATGTGCGTTGAAGGCCCAGGAACGCTTTTCTTTTCACGGAGAGATGGAATCTCATTTTTTTGTAAAATCATCAGGGCAGCAACACCGCATTAATTTCAATGATATCCACTATATTGAAAGCATTAAAGATTATGTGAATATTCGCACTGCGGATGAAGAGTATATCGTACTGGATACTCTGAAATCAATGGAAAACCAGCTTTCTGAAAAGTTTATCAGGATTCATAAATCTTTTATTATTAATGTGGACAAAATTAAAAGCATTGGTCCTAAAAAGGTAATACTGCCATTGCATGAAATTCCAATCGGAGAAAACTACAGAATAAATCTTTTGAATACACGAAAATAAAAGCGGCTTCCGAGGAAGCCGCTTTTCTATGATTAATTAAATCTAACAATTAATTTTCCTGTTTCTTAATCAGGTTAAGAGCAGAACCTGCCTTAAACCAGTCGATCTGCTGATCGTTGTACGTATGGTTAGCCATGATGATATCTTTAGTTCCGTCCGTATGAATGAATTCTAAAGTCAACTGCTTTCCTGGAGTGAATTGATCAAGATCTAAGAAATTAACCACATCGTCTTCCTGAATTTTGTCATAATCAGCTTCATTAGCGAAAGTGATTCCAAGCATCCCTTGCTTTTTAAGGTTTGTTTCATGGATTCTCGCAAATGATTTTACCAATACAGCTTTTACCCCAAGATGTCTAGGCTCCATTGCTGCATGCTCTCTTGAAGAACCTTCACCGTAGTTCTGGTCACCAACAACGATGGTAGGAATTCCTGCAGCTTTATAAGCTCTTTGTACAGCCGGAACTTCACCATATTCACCCGTTAATTCATTTTTAACACGGTTGGTTTCCATGTTATAGGCATTTACAGCTCCAATCAGCATGTTGTTTGAAATATTGTCGAGGTGGCCTCTGTATTTCAACCATGGTCCAGCCATAGAAATATGGTCAGTAGTACATTTTCCGAAAGCTTTGATCAAAACTCTGGCGGCTTCAATGTTTTTACCGTCCCAAGCCGGGAATTCTTCCAGTAACTGAAGTCTGTCCGAAGTAGGGCTTACCTTCACAACAACTGAAGATCCGTCTTCAGATGGAGCCTGGTATCCGTTATCATCAACAGCAAATCCTCTGGATGGTAATTCAGAACCCTTAGGCTCATCAAGTTTTACCTGTTCACCGTTTTCGGTAGTTAAAGTATCTGTAATTGGATTGAAATCTAATCTTCCTGAAATTGCTACTGCAGCTACCATTTCCGGAGACGCTACGAATGCATGCGTGTTCGGGTTACCGTCAGCTCTTTTGGCAAAGTTTCTGTTGAACGAGTGAATAATAGAATTTTTCTCTCCTTTATCAGCTCCTTCTCTGTCCCATTGCCCAATACAAGGTCCACAGGCATTGGTGAAAATTCTTGCGTTTTCAAATTTTCTGAAAGAATTCAGGAAACCGTCTCTTTCTGCTGTGAATTTTACCTGCTCAGAACCAGGATTAATCCCCAGGATCGCTTTAGGCTTAACTCCTTTTGCTACAGCATCTTCCACAATGGAAGCTGCTCTCGAAAGATCTTCATAAGAAGAGTTGGTACAAGAGCCAATAAGAGCCCATTCCACTTCTATCGGCCATCCGTTAGCTTCAGCTTTAGCTCTGAATTCCGCTACAGGAGTCGCCAAATCCGGAGTGAAAGGTCCGTTTAAGTGTGGAGTAAGCTCAGAAAGGTTAATTTCGATTACCTGATCAAAATACTGCTCAGGGTTGGCGTATACTTCAGCATCACCGGTTAAGTGTTCTGCTATTTTATCAGCTGCATCTACCACATCCTGTCTTCCTGTTGCCGCAAGATATCTTCTCATAGAATCATCGTATCCAAAAGTAGAGGTTGTTGCTCCTACTTCAGCACCCATGTTACAGATCGTTCCTTTACCAGTTGCTGAAAGAGATTGTGCCCCTTCTCCGAAATATTCCACGATGCATCCTGTTCCACCTTTTACGGTAAGAATTCCTGCTACTTTCAGGATAACGTCTTTTGCAGAAGTCCATCCGCTCATTTTACCGGTTAATTTTACCCCGATAAGTTTTGGCATTTTAAGCTCCCACGCCATTCCGGCCATTACGTCTACTGCATCAGCACCTCCAACACCGATAGCCACCATTCCTAAACCTCCTGCATTTACGGTGTGAGAATCTGTACCAATCATCATTCCTCCGGGGAATGCGTAGTTCTCCAGTACAACCTGGTGAATAATACCGGCTCCCGGCTTCCAGAAACCAATTCCGTATTTGTCACATACAGAGCTCAGGAAGTTGAAAACTTCAGAGTTTTTGTTGATTCCTTCCTGTAAATCTGATTCAGCACCTACTCTTGCCTGGATCAGGTGATCGGCATGAGCCGTTGAAGGAACAGCTACTTTAGCTTTCCCTGCCTGCATAAACTGTAAAAGCGCCATCTGCGCAGTTGCATCCTGCATGGCCACTCTGTCCGGTGCAAAATCTACATAAGAGTTTCCTCTCTCATGTGCTGATGTAGCATTACCTTCCCAAAGATGGGTGTAAAGGATTTTTTCTGAAAGTGTAAGAGGTTTTCCCACGATTTGTCTTGCCGCAGCAATTCTCTCCGGGTAGCGTTCGTACACTTTTTTGATCATATCAATATCAAAAGTCATATCTTAATTTAATTTTTCTTCTTTAAATAAGCTTTTCCGTCAATAATTTTATTTTAAAACGGAAAAATATCATTGTTACTTAATTCATCAAATTCTGTTCCTTCAATTCATAAAAAGGATAATTATGATAAATAATCAGAATGTTATATTTCTATCAAGTTAAGAAAAAATTGGAATTTCTTTCTATATTTTTATTTTAAATAATTCTAAAGCAGTCTTAAATAGAAAGGTTCTAAACAAAAATTGAAAGATTTAAATCCTAAAGGACTAAATCTTTCAATTATATAATTTTAAAACAGTCCTACGACCTAACGTTAAGCTATACTATGACCAACCTGGACTAACTCTTTAATAGGTGGAGCAAATTTAGTCAGGTCAATACCTTCAACGGCAGCTTTATATTCATCAATATTAGGAATTCTTCCAATGATAGCAGAAAGAACAACCACCGGAGTTGAAGCCAATAAAGATTCTCCTTTTTTACGTTCTGAATCTTCAACTACTCTTCCCTGGAAAAGACGGGTAGAAGTTGCCAGTACCGTATCTCCTTTAGCCGCTTTTTCCTGATTCCCCATACAAAGGTTACAGCCTGGACGCTCAAGATACATCATGTTTTTGTATTCAACACGTGCTTCGCCTTTAGGAGCATTATCATCAAATTCAAACCCTGAATATTTTTCTAAAAATTCCCAGTCTCCTTCTGCTTTTAATTCATCAATAATGTTATACGTTGGAGCGGCTACAACAAGCGGAGCGTTAAACTCAACTTTACCTTGTTGTTTTTCAATATTTCTAAGCATTTGAGAAACAATTTTCAAATCGCCTTTGTGAACCATACAAGATCCAACAAATCCAAGATCCACTTTTTTCTCGCCTCCGTAATAAGAAAGGTCTCTGATGGTATCATGAGTATATCTCTTAGAAACATCTTCGTTGTTTACATCCGGGTCAGCAATCATCGGTTCAACGATGGCATCAAGATCAACAACAACTTCAGCATAATATTTAGCATTCGCATCCGGTGTCAGAGCTGGTTTCTCACCAGATCTGATTTCAGCGATTCTCTTATCAGCCTTATTAATTAATCCCTGAAGGACATGGTTATGATTGTCCATACCCTTATCAATCATGATCTGGATTCTGCCTTTTGCAATTTCCAATGACTCGATCAGGGTTTCGTTCTCAGAAATATTGATGGAAGCTTTTGCCTTCATCTCCGCAGTCCAGTCTGTAAAGGTAAATGCCTGGTCAGCAGGAAGTGTTCCGATGTGAACCTCAATGATTCTACCCTGGAATACGTTTTCCCCACCAAACTGCTTAAGCATCTGAGCCTGAGTAGCATGAACAACATCACGGAAATCCATGTGCTCTTTCATGTTTCCTTTGAAAGTTACTTTTACGGATTCAGGGATTGGCATAGATGCTTCACCTGTAGCCAGTGCAAGGGCAACTGTTCCTGAGTCTGCTCCAAAAGCAACCCCTTTAGACATTCTTGTGTGGGAGTCACCACCAATGATGATCGCCCACTCGTCTATCGTTATATCATTAAGAACCTTGTGAATAACATCTGTCATAGCGTGGTATTCACCTTTCGGGTCACGGGCTGTGATCAAACCGAATTCGTTCATGAATTTCATTAGTTTCGGAATGTTGGCCTGCGCCTTTTTATCCCAAACAGAAGCAGTGTGACATCCGGATTGATAAGCACCGTCAACAATTGGAGAAATCACGGTAGCTGCCATTGATTCAAGTTCCTGGGCGGTCATCAAACCTGTTGTATCCTGAGAACCAACGATATTAACCTGTACACGAACGTCTGAACCGGCATGCAAAACTTTTCCCGGAGTTGTTCCGACTGCGTTTCTGTTGAAGATTTTTTCAACTGCAGTCAAACCTTGTCCTTCGTGGGAAATTTCTTTTGACGGAGCAAAAACAAGAGGAGTTTCTATTCCTAAAAGTTTTGCAGCAAATGTCTGCAGCTTTTTACCGAATACAATTGCATATGATCCGCCAGCCTTGATGAATTCCATTTTTTGTGGAGTGAATGCCTTAGCAATATCAATCAGCTCCTGGTCACCGTTATAAAGTTTTTTTGTTTTTGTATTGATGGTAAGAACGGTTCCTGTAGCAACGGAGTACGCTTCTTCAAGAATCGGTTCCCCAGCTTCGTTACGGATTGGCTCTCCATTTTCGTCCAGTTTTTTAACCCAGTTTTTAAGGTCAAGGCCAATACCACCGGTAACGTCAACCGTAGTAAGGAAAATCGGAGAAATACCGTTTGTTCCTCCAACGATTGGAGCAATATTCACGAATGGGATGTACGGGCTTGCTTGCTTACCTGTCCATAAAGCTACGTTGTTCACTCCGGACATTCTGGATGAACCTACACCCATGGTTCCTTTTTCTGCGATAAGCATTACACTTTTATCAGGATGCTGTGCCTGCAAAGCTTTAATTTCTTCCTGCGCCTGAGGAGTGATCATACATTTACCATGAAGTTCACGGTCTGATCTTGAGTGCGCCTGATTCCCCGGAGAAAGTAAATCTGTCGAGATATCACCTTCACCTGCGATAAAAGTCACTACTTTTATTTCTTCAGCAACTTCCGGAAGTTTAGTGAAGAACTCTGCTTGTGCATAGCTTTCAATAATTTCTTTGGCGATTTCGTTACCGCTATTGAATGCTTCCTTCAGACGGTTGGTATCTGCCTCATAAAGGAAAACCTGTGTCTTAAGAACGTCTGCCGCTTCCTTGGCAATAGAGATATCATTACCCAAAGCCAGATCAAGCAGTACCTCAATAGAAGGTCCTCCCTTCATGTGAGATAATAATTCAAAAGCAAAGGCCGGAGATATTTCTTCTACTACGGATTCTCCCAGAATAATCTCTTTTAAAAACTTAGCTTTTACGCCTGCAGCACTTGTTGTTCCTGGTAAGGTGTTGTAAATGAAAAATTTAAGAGAATCTGATCGATATTCGTTACCCGGATCTTTAATTTGTGCAATGATTTCGCTTAGTAATCCGGCACCGTCAATTGGCTTTGGATTGAGTCCCTGGTTTTTTCTTTCTTCAATCTCTTGGATGTAATCCTGATACATATTCATAATAATAGAAGTCTTTTAAATTTTAAAAGTAGATGTAAGGCAGTTGTCAGTACTAAAGTTGCTGCAAAAAAACAAGTATAGTCATCAACAACATAATCTACCCCTTTAAAAATGTGAAATAATGTTCCGTTTCAAAGTGGGATATATTTGACCTTTAATAGAATGTAAGTAATTTACCTGCGATTTGTCTTGCTGAAAAACTCTCTTTGGGTAAGATTTATACACTTTTTTGACAGCATTCCTATCAAAATTATATCTCCAAAACGTTTTTAGATTATCAAACACTTAAAAAGTGCTTCCAAATTTACGAATTTTTTAGTATTTTATCAGAATGAAATTATTTAGATTCTTTATAAATATGAATTTGATAATTTCTATTTTTGGCCGTAATTTTGCAGGCAAATGATGAATATGAAAAATATCCTGAATTTTTGGTGTGTATTTATCTCGGTTTTCGTTTTTTCACAGACGAAATCCGTGAAGAAGCTACCGATTAAAAATGTAACTAAAACTGTAGTGAAAAAGGGATCTGCAGTGGCTAAGCCAAACCCGGATCTGGTGATCATCAATCCGGATCTTCCGGTTTTGATCCCTAAAAAAGAAGATGGAAAATTTGGTTACGTTAATCAGAACGGAAAATTTATTATCAAACCTGAATACCATATTGCCGTCTTTTTTTATGAAGATTGTAATCTTTTGAACTCTCCCAACGAAAAAATAAGAAAATTCGGAACTAAAGAATATGCTACCGTAGAAAAGGATATGATTTCTTACCGGGTGAATAAGGCGGGGAAAAGAGTTTATCAGTTCAAAGATTCGGATCTCGGAAAATGTAAGTTGGAGGATTATAAGCAGCAGCTGTATCAGGCATACGTTTTAAACGGATTTTACGGTATCATTGAAAAGTCCAGATTCGTGAACGCAGCAGATTACAGGGATTACCAGATCTATCCCCAGTATCAGTATTTATATATTCTGGAAGGTGATGATACCGCAGATCCAATGATTGTGGCTTCCCACAACGACAGGTTTGGAGTAATTGATGTTAATAATAAAGTGATTGTTCCTTTTGAATATTCCAATATAAAAAGGAATTTCAGCTGGAAAATGGGGAAAATGTTTGACGTGACGAAAGACGGAAAGAACTATTATTATATCGATGCCAGAAATAAGACTTATTAATCTTTGTATAAGAATATCTCTTTCAGATTAAATTGAGAATGCAGATCTTATCATTCACAGAGTATCGGAAGATCCTATCTCACTTTTTTTTTGTAATTTCGCGTTGAAATAAAGGGGTGCTTTAATAAGCTGAGATTATACCCAATGAACCTGGAACAGATAATGCTGTTTAGGGAATTTTGAAAATGTACCACTGGAACAGTATAACAATATACCAATCATTGCTAGACTGTTAAATTAGTAAATTGCTACATTATTTAATCCGCCCCTTTTATTCATTAAATTTTAAAAATTTATAGAATGAAAGGATTATTTTTTTTAGGGCTTACGGTAGGCTCTGCAGCCTTTATCCAGGCGCAAAATAAGGATTCACTGAAGGTCAGGGAAATTGAAGCTGTCAACTTTACCAAAAGACTTCCTGTTGCCAAAGAAATCATTAACGTACAGAAAGATGTAGACAGCAGGAATCTGGGTCAGGATCTTCCAATTCTTTTAAAAAATCAAACGTCTGTTATCTCAACCTCTGATGCCGGAAACGGGATTGGGTACACGGGATTCAGAATTCGTGGAGTAGAAGGAAAAGGTATTAATGTGATGATGAACGGCGTTCCCTATAACGATTCTGAAAGCCAGGGAACATTTTTCGTCAATGTTCCGGATCTTACCAGTTCTGCCTCTCAGATTGTGATTCAGAGAGGGGTGGGGACTTCCAATAATGGGGTTTCTGCGTTTGGTGCGAGTATCAATGTGATCTCCAAAGAACCGGATGAGAAGATGTATTTCAAAACCGATGACAGCTACGGCTCATTTAATACCTATAAATATTCAGCGGAAGCAGGTTCCGGGAAATTCTGGAACAACAGGCTTTCGGTGATGGGAAGGTATACGCGTATCCAATCTGACGGGTATATTGACAGAGCTTCTTCAAAACTGGATTCTTACAATTTCACTGCATTATTTGAAGAAGGGAAAACAAGGCTTCGTCTGATGGCTTTCGGAGGAAAAGAAAAAACTTATCAGGCATGGAACGGAATTGACCGGCCAACCTGGGAAACCAATCCTAAATTCAATTATTCAGGACAATACACAGATCTGTTGACCGGAGAAGAGAAATTCTATGATAACGAGACGGATAATTACAGACAGAATCATTTCCAACTTTTATGGGAGCAGAAATTCAATGATAACTGGAATTTGGAAACCACGCTTCATTATACGAAAGGAAAAGGCTACTATGAAAACTATAAAAGAGTTGATGAAACAGATGTAGAGGCTACACATTATTCCAATTATAATTTGCCGGTACCGGTTGTAAATGGCTCTCCGGTAGAAATAACCGATTTTATCAGAAAAAAATGGCTGGATAATGATTTTTACGGGGCTGTTTCTACACTTTACGGAAAGCTGGATAATATAGATCTTAATTTCGGTGTGGTCGCGAACCAATACTATGGAAGACATTTTGGAAATGTTACCGGGGTTTATTTTCCACAGATCAATGAGTATGAATATTACAGAAACCGTTCGGTGAAAACTGAGCTGGCAGGGTTTGCAAAAGCTTTATGGAGAACCGGGGATCACTTTGAATTTTTCGGAGATCTTCAGATCAGAAATATTGATTATGATACCAAGATCCTGAATACCGGAGATGGAGAAGGTGGAAATCTTGATAAGAGCTGGCTTTTCTTTAATCCAAAAGCGGGAGTGAATTATAAAATCGGGAATGGGAAAGTTTTCCTTTCATACGCACATGCCCACCGCGAACCGAACAGGGATGACCTGATGAGTGATAATGAAGTAAAAGCCGAAAAACTCCATGATTTTGAAGCCGGTATTGAAAAACAGTTTGGAATTTTATCTGTTACGGCTAATTTATACTATATGTACTATGTTAATCAGTTAGTACTGAACGGGCAGTTAAATAATGTAGGAGCATTCATCAGAACAAACTCCGGAAAAAGCTACAGAAGAGGAATTGAAATCGGAGCGTTGGCTAAACTTTCCAAGCAATGGGAAGTGAATGGGAATATCAGTCTCAGCCAGAATAGAAACCTTGATTTTAAAATTAAAAATAATGGAGCACTTCAGAATCTGGGTGATACCAATATTTCATTTTCGCCTAATGTCATTGCCAATCTTGGCCTAAAGTTCAATCCTTCCAAGAGTTTTCTGTTTGCTTTAACGAATCAATATGTCGGAAAACAATATCTGGATAATACCGGGGATAAAAACCTCGAGCTGAAAGATTATTTCCTGACCGATTTCAATGCGCAGTACCAGTTTACCATAGCCCATAATGATATTGCTTTAAAATTACTGGTGAATAATCTCTTTAATAAAAAATATGTAAACAACGGAGCGGTTTATGGTGGAGATCCATACTATTTTTCACAGGCAGGAACTAATTTTATGTTCGGGATCAGCTGGAAAATTCAATAATACGGATGATAATTTGCCAAACAGGGTTTAATACATTCAATTTTATACCTATTTATCAAAAGACTGTTCAGGCAGTCTTTTTTTATATCCTACAAATCTCTTCAAAAAGTCACGAAAAAATTATAAATTTGCTGCCAAATGAATATTTCAGCTTACATTTTAGAATATCTGAAACAATTTGGAACTGTGACGGTTCCGGGATTCGGTGCGTTTTCGCTTAAAAACTCCAAGGCAATTATTAATTCTGAGAACGGAAGCATTCTTCCGCCTGCAAGCGAGATCGTTTTTGCAGTGGATTATGAAATACAGTCTGACGAGCTGGCTGCCTTTATAGCCGGAGAAAAGCAGATGTCTTTAGAGGCTTCCAGAAGTGACTTGAAAATCCAGACTGATTTTTGGAAGAAAAAACTTCAGGCAGATCAGTTTCTGGAAATTCAGAACCTCGGAGCTATCCATATTGAAGATGATAAGACGCATTTCAAGGGGAAAAGAATAGAAGCGGGGCATCCGGACTTTTATGGGCTTGAAGAGATCAGGCTCTCGGATATCAACAATGGTGAAAAAATAAGTACTAAAGAAAAGAGAGAGAAAGATTATACATTCAAAAAATCTATTCTTTGGATTTTTCTGCTTGCCATTCCTGTTTTAGGAATTCTGTATCTGGCATTCACCCAAAGAGAACTTCTTTTCGGAAAAAAATCTTTTGATAAAGTTTCTGTCCAGACTTCTACACATAGAATTGTAAAAGACACCGTAAAAGTAATGGTACAAGGTCCGGAAACGGCTGTTTCAGATTCCCTGAAAAAAGATTCATTAGCAAAACCAGCCGGAAAAGGCATAAAACCCGCTTCGGCAGCTCAAAACAACACTAAGACTCAATGGCAAAAGTAAAAAAAGCGTCAGAATCTCTGACGATCATGACCAATATTGTTCTTCCGAACGAAACCAACTCTTTAAGAAACCTTTTCGGAGGTGAACTTCTTGCAAAAATGGACCGTTGTGCTTCTATTTCTGCAGCCAGACACTGCGAGAGAAGAGTGGTAACAGCATCTGTAAATCATGTTTCTTTCAATCATCCTATCCCTGAAGGTGGGGTAGTGGTTCTGGAATCTAAAGTTTCAAGAGCTTTCTCTACTTCAATGGAGGTGTATGTGGATGTTTGGTTGGATGATCCGATCAATCAGAAGAAAGTTCATACCAATGAAGGAATTTATACTTTCGTTGCAGTAGATGAATTCAACCGTCCTATTCCTATCCCGGACATGATTCCCGAAACTGAAGAAGAAAAACTGAGACATGCTGCTGCTTTCAGAAGAAAAGAACTGTCATTAATCCTTTCCGGAAGAATGAAGCCCCTGGAATCGGTGGAACTTAAAAAATTATTCCAGGAACCGGAAGAAACAAAAGAGTCAAAGAAAGATAAAAAATAAAAAATTAAACACAAATAACACGAATAGATGGCACGAATTTTCACAAATGGTTTGTGCCTAATCAAATGAAAAAAAATAATAAAGATGGATATTTCAGAAAATGATATATCAAAAATTGTTTATGAAGCAGGGTATATAGTCCATAAGTCATTAGGACCGGGACTTTTTGGAAAGTGCTTATGAAGAATGTTTGTTTTATGAATTAAATAAATTTGATATTCTTGTAGAGAGGCAAAAACCGATGCCATTAGTTTATGATGAGGTTAAAATGGATATTGGTTATAGGCTTGACTTTTTAATTGAAAAAAAAATTTGTGCTGGAAATAAAATCCATAGAATCATTACAAGATATTCATTTAGCACAAATACTTACATACCTTCGCCTAAGTAATTGTAAACTTGGAATGTTAATTAACTTTAATACACTTCAGTTTAAAAATGGAGTTAAAAGAGTGATTAACGGTACTTTATAATTGTGTTATTTGTGAAATAAATTAGTGCCATTTGTGTTTAAACTATGAAAATACTTCTTTTAGATAAAAACCATCCTCTCATCACAGAACAGCTTTTAACTAAGAATTTTGTATTAGAAGAAGATTTCACATCTTCCTATGATGAGGTTTGTCATAAAATTGATAACTATGACGGAGTTATCATCAGAAGCAGAATTCCTCTGGATAAAAACTTTCTGGAAAAAGGGAAAAGCCTGAAGTTTATTGCCAGAGTAGGAGCGGGAATGGAAAATATTGATATTCCAGTTGCAGAAAAACTGGGAATTCAGTTGATCAATTCTCCGGAAGGGAACAGAGATTCGGTAGCAGAACATGTTGTAGGGATGCTGTTGATTTTAATGAACCGTCTTTTTATCGCCTCCCAAGAAGTGAAAAACGGAATCTGGCTTCGTGAAGAAAATAGGGGAGATGAGCTTCTCGGAAAAACGGTAGGGCTTATAGGATATGGAAACATGGGGAAAGCTACAGCAAAAAGATTCTCAGGATTTGGCTGTAAGGTTATTTTTCATGATATCCTTCCCGGGCTTTCTGATGAATATGCTACACAAGTCAGTTTAGAAGAACTAAAACAATCTGCAGATATTCTGAGCCTGCATATTCCGCTGACTTCTGAAACTCACTATCTTATTGATGAAAAGTTTATTTCAGAAATGAAAAAAGACTTTTATTTCATCAATACAGCCAGAGGAAAAAACGTAGAAACTAAATATTTAGTTGAATCTTTAAAATCAGGGAAAGTAAAAGGTGCCTGCCTTGATGTCCTTGAATATGAAAAGGCATCTTTTGAAAATCTGGAAACAGAAAATGAAGATCTTAAATACCTTCTGGAATCTGAAAAAACAATCGTAACACCACACATCGCCGGATGGACTCACCAAAGCAAAGAAAAGCTGGCACAGGTGATCGTGGACAAGATAATTGCTTCCTACTGTTAGGAAAAATCTAAGGCAAAAGATAAAATTACTCATTGCCTGTGTCTTTATCCCTTTCGCGAGTTTCATCTTTTATGTTAAATAATTCATAATATACGCTCCGAACTGAAAATTTATTTTGAGTTTTATTAAATTGCTGCTCATTTTTTGATACTCATGACGAAGCGTAATTTTTTACTTATTGTAGCTGTTTTTTTATCCTTTATTTCCTGTAAAAAAAAATCTGAATCCAAGCAGACTTCAGCTGAAAACACGACTAATCTTCCAAACTACGGAAATGTAGATCTGGGCAATGTTTTTACCAAAGAAGACAATCAGTTTGGAGATAAAGGAATACTCACAGGGTACATCGACCAGTATTATAAAAAGATCTGGGAAGGTGGAGATCTGAGCGGAGGGATACTCGTCGCAAAAGGAGATGATATTCTGTATGAAAACTACAGAGGTTTCGGCAGAGAAGGAAACCAGATGCCGATCGATAAAAATACACCACTGCATGTAGCTTCTGTCTCAAAGACGTTGACGGCTATGGCCATGCTGAAATTGGTGGAAGCTGGAAAAATAAAACTGACCGATCACCTTACCCAATATTTTCCGGGGTTTCCTTATCCGAATGTCACTGTACAGACATTGCTGGATCAGAGAAGCGGTCTTCCGAAATACGAATATTTTATTGCCAAAATACAGCCGGCTCCGGCAGAACTTTCAAAATCTTTTATTACTAACCAGGATGTTCTGAATATGATCATCAAATACAAACCAGATCTGGCAAGGGATACGGATACAGGTTTTATGTACTGCAACACCAACTTTGCGATGCTGGCTTTACTGATAGAGAAGATCACCAAAACTCCGTTTCCGCAGGCCATGAAAGAAATGGTATTTCAGCCTCTGAAAATGGAACATACTTATATTTTTCAGGAGAAAGATATTCCTACAGCCGCACAGTCTTTTTATTACGGCGGAAACAGACTGTATCCTTTAGACAGGCTTGACCTTATCTATGGTGATAAAAATGTGTATACAACGCCAAGGGACCTTTATAACTTCTCAAAAGCCATGTTTTCAAAAGACTTCTTAAAGCCTGATCTGATGCAGATGGTTTTCACACCGTATAGCAACGAGAAAGCAGGAATGAATAATTACGGACTCGGTTTCAGGATGAAGATCTTTGACAATGGCGAGAAACTTACTTATCATAACGGATGGTGGCACGGAACCAATTCCGTATTTGCCCATCTGCTGAAATCAAAAGTGACGATCGTAGCTATTGGGAACAAATATTCAGGGAAAGTATATACAGCATTGGCTTTATCAGGATTATTTGAAGATTTTCCGGCTCAGAAAGATAAGCTGCACAGTGTAATGAACGACAATAAAGATACTTTGAATGCCGGACATGAAGTTTTTGGAGAATAATGTTTAATTTTGCTTAAACATATATGAAAAGACTTCTTCTATTATTCGTTATCTGTTTTCTTGTACACTCATGTGCAAGAGTAGGATCTCCCGTGGGAGGACCGAAAGATACCCTGGCTCCAAAGTTTTTAAGCTCAAATATTGACACTACAAGAGTTAATGTAAAAAGAGACATCCATGAGCTCAGACTGGATTTCGACGAATATATTACCTTAAAGGATATCAATAAAAACCTGATCATTTCTCCGCCTATCAAAAATATAAAGCGGATTCTTCCTTCCAACATCGCCAATAAGTTTGTGATGATCCAGTGGGAAGATACCCTCCAGGCCAATACGACTTATAACTTCAACTTTGGAAACTCAATTGCTGATAATAATGAGTCTAATATTCTTAGGTATTTCAATTTTGCTTTTTCTACGGGAGATAAGCTGGATGATCTTTATATCAGCGGTGAAATTTCGGATGCAGTAGCACTTAAAAAGAAAGAAGGAGAAAATAAGCTTGTTGTAGGGCTTTACCAGGTGAAAGATACGATGAATTACAGACAGAAACCCTATTACATTACCAAAGTGGATGAAGATGGGTATTATGAACTTAACTATCTTACCCCGGGAAAATATAAGATTATAGCCTTTGAGGATGAGAATAGTAATTCTATTTATGATCCGGGAAAAGAAAAAATAGGATTTCAAAAAGAAGCTGTAGATGTTGAAAAGTCTGTTTCAGGATTAAATTTAAAAATATATCCTTCCAAAAAGCCTTTGAAATATCTTGAAATGAAAGAAAGTCCCGGAGGAGTTATCATGACATTTGAAGGAAACCCTGAGAATGTGAAAGTAGCCTCTGTAAACGAAAAGCTTCAGGACATTAAGGTGACCCACCGCCCGAAATCGGATACCGTAAAAATCTGGTTTGATGCTGTAAAAAGCGATGTGGGGCAAACGGTTACTGAAAATCTTAAATTCAGCTACGATATCGGGAGCAAGCAGGATACTGTTTCCGTATTCTATAAATACAACAAGAAAAATGCAATGGATCTTGAAAATGACAGCGGAGGCCCATTATTGGCTCCGAATTCTGACTTTAATATCAGATCCGGCTATATCATCGATAAGATAAGTCCTGAAAAATGGACTCTTAAAAGTGACAGTTTAACCACTCAGGAATTTACTGCTAAAATCTCTGAAACAGATCCTTACCAGATTCAGATTCATTCAGATTTTGTGAATGGCAAAAAATATCAGCTTACGATTCCAAAGGAGACGGTATCGTCCTATTACGCTAAAAATGTACAGTCAAAACGTTTTGATTTCGAAGTAGAAAAGGTAGATCAATTCGGAAGTCTTGCATTTAATATACAGAATGCACCGGAGGCCAGTTATTGGATCCAGCTCCTGGATGCTTCGGATAAAGTTATTTATTCAAGATATACCAAAGGAAACAGCGTGAAATTTGACATCCTGAAACCTAATGAATATATCGTAAGAATACTGGTGGATAACAATGGAAATAAATTCTGGGACGAAGCGGATTTTGAAAAAGAAACTTTTGCTGAAGATTCCTATGTCTTCTACAAAAAAGCTGTTGTGCGGCCGTTATGGGAAACCAAGGAAGACTGGGACCTGAAAGATACCAGAACGCTGGATAATCCTAAAGGAAATATTCCTAAGCCTGTAGATGTTCCTGCAGAAACCCCCAAAGACACCATACAGAAGGAATTGAATAAAGAAGTGAAGTCAGAATCCGGAAATGCAGTCTTAACACCGGTAAAATAAAGCTATGAATACATTAAAGAAAGTGTTATTCTGGGCGCTGGTAGTTTTTGCACTGATGCAGTTTATTTCTATTGATAAAGTAAATAAGCCTGTCAATACAGCCGTTAACTTCGTCGATACAAAAAAGACTCCGGAAAAAATCAGGGGTTTGATAAAAGGAGCCTGTTACGATTGTCACTCCAATGAAACAGTATATCCCAAATATGCTTATGTTGCGCCTATTTCGTGGTCTGTAAAAAGCCATGTGAATGAAGGCCGGGAACATCTCAATTTTTCTGTTTGGGGTACATATAACAAGGAACTGAAGGAAAGCATGCTGAGCAAATCCATTCAGACAATCCAAAGCAAAGCGATGCCTATGCCGGGATATATCGTCTACCACAAAGAAGCTAATCTTACAGACGCTGAAAGAACATTACTAGTTCAGTATTTCGAAGATATGCTGAAATCAAAATCTTATTGATATCAAACAAAATAACTCCCACACATTGTAATCTGCGGGAGTAAATTTCTTTATAATAACTTACCGGTTATTCTTCAGATATTCTACAAAAAATCTCTGCTGAGATTCAAAAGCAATATCATCAAGGTCCAAAGCATTCAAAGGAATCCAGGTCGCTTCTGATATTTCAGAAAGCTCCAGGCTCACCTCAAACTTTTCCTGAACACGATACTCATAAAAAAGATCGATTGTATTGTAATCAATTTCTTTATACTGATAGATGTTCGGGAGGCTGGTAAGATACTTTAGTTTTGAAATATCCACATCAAGCTGAAGCTCTTCAAAAAGCTCTCTTTTGCACGTTTCCTCTGCGCTTTCCCTTGGATCTACAAAACCTCCGGCCAGATCAAGTTTTCCCTTTTTAGGTTCCCTGTTTCTTCTGGTAAGGTAGATTTTATCACCATATCGGATAACAACAGCTACCGCGCCGGCAACGTTATTGTAGAGGGTAAAACCGCATTCGGGACAGCTCCATTTCTTTTCGCCATCCCAATGCAGGGTTTCTTTGCCACAGCTTGGGCAGTATTTCAATAATTTCATCTGTTAACAATATTTTTTCAAAAGTCAGATGGAACTTCGTTTTATTGAGCAATATTAATATTTCTCGGGTGATAAGTTAAAATCACGTCCCGAAGTTCTTCTGTTTTCAGATGAGTATAGATCTCCGTAGTGGTAATACTGGAATGTCCCAGCATTTCCTGGATATAGCGAAGGTCTGCCCCATTCTGTAAAAGGTGCGTTGCAAAAGAATGTCTGAAAGTGTGTGGAGATATTTTTTTGCTTACGCCAGCTTTGTCTGTAAGTTCTTTAATGATCAGAAATACGATTACTCTGGACATGGATGTTCCACGGCTGTTAAGAAACAGCGTATCCTCATATTTTTTATTGATCTTGCTTTTCGAACGTACTTCTTTGATGTAAGTTTCCAAAAGTTCAGCAGTATAATCGGCTAGAGGAACGAAACGTGTTTTGTTGCCTTTTCCGTTTACTTTAATGTACTGTTCTTTGAAATTGATGTTCGAAATCTTAAGGTCAATAAGTTCCGAGACACGTAATCCGCATCCGTAAAGAACTTCAATGATACAATGATTTCTCTTTCCGAGGTCAGAATGCGACTCAATGGCTGCAATAATCTTATTGATGTCAGGCAGGCTTAAGGTGTCAGGAAGATACAATCCCAGTTTTGGACCTTCAAGCAGTGAGGCAGGATTATCTTCTCTGAACTCGTCCTCAAGCAGAAACTTGAAGAAAGCTTTTATCGAAGAAATCCATCTTGCTTGTGATCTTTCGCTGAACTTCTGTTTGGAAAGATTGAAGATATATTCCTGTAAGTTTTCGTAACCGATAGAGTCTGGACCGACGTTTTCCAGATCCACTTCGGCATAATCTTTTAATTTTTTGATGTCTCGAATATAGGCATCGAGAGTGTTTTCTGAAAAATTTCGTTCGAAACGAAGAAATATTTCAAAATCTTTGATCTTTTCATCCCAGGTCATTTGTGCTTATTTTTTTAGTTCACAGTCCGATATTTGTTCTATTTCAATGTTATGGTTTCTCAAGAACGCTATCCCGTCGTCGTCTGAATACTCATTAATATACACAAGTCTTGTAATTCCAGCCTGCAGAATCAGCTTACTGCATTCTTTGCATGGCGACAGCGTTAAATATAACGTAGCACCTTTTGCAGACTGAGTGGAAGCGGCCAGCTTTAAGATAGCATTGGCTTCCGCATGAAGTACATACCAGTGTGTTTTTCCTTCTCCATCTTCACAGCAGTTTTCAAATCCCGAAGGAGTTCCGTTGTAACCATCTGAAATAATCATCCTATCTTTTACGATAAGAGCTCCTACCTGTTTTCTCTTACAGTAGGATAATTTTGCCCACTCTTGGGCCATTTTTAGATAAGCTTTATCAAACTTATTCATACCGCAGCATTAGTTTTTTTCGAAATAATTTGGATTAAAAATCTTAGAAATTAGGCTTTCTTTTCTCTAAAAAAGCGGTAACTCCTTCTTTCTTGTCGTTCATTTCAAAAAGTTCTCCGAAATACTTGATTTCAGATTCAAAACCTTTATCCGTGTCAGACAAGTTTACGGCTTGGATGGCCTTTGATATAGCCATTGGTGAGTTATTGGCTATAATATTCGCTAATTCTTTTGTTTTGGTTAATAATTCTTCAATAGGGTATACTTCATTCACCAATCCGATTTCCTTTGCTTTTTGAGCAGGGATCATTTTGGCTGAGAAGATCATTTCGTTGGCAATACCTTTTCCTACCAATTTAGGAAGCCTTTGGGTCCCTCCATACCCCGGAATTAATCCCAGAGTAACTTCCGGAAGCCCCAGTCTTGCATTCTCTGATGCATATCTGATGTGGCAAGCCATAGCTAGCTCTAAACCTCCTCCCAATGCGAAACCGTTCACGGCTGCAATAACAGGCTTAGATGTATTTTCAATTTTGTTGAACAGGGTATTATGCCCGTTTCTGGCCAGTTCTTCGGCTTTTTCCTGTCCAAAATCACTGAATTCTTTTATATCGGCTCCCGCTACAAATGATTTTTCGCCGCTTCCTGTAATAATGATTACTCTACAGGACACATCAGCGTTAAGTTCATCCATGGCTGAGCTTATCTCTTGAATCGTTTTTGCATTTAAAGCATTTAAGCTTTGAGGTCTGTTTATGGTTACAACAGCTAATTTCCCTTCCTTTTCTAATAATATATTTTCGTAACTCATTTTTCCACTATAAAATATTATTTTTTGCAAATTATGAATTTTTTGCAAAAAAAAGGAAAAAATATTAGTTTTTTTTCCTTTTACTTAATGAATCCTTCAAAATCCTATTTCGAATGATTCATCATATTAGCATCAATATTGATATTTAGCTGAGATGCCACTTTCATGCCAAGTTCTATATTAGTCCTGAAAAAGTGACATAATTGACGGTTGATGATCTCATCTTTTTTCGGCCCGGAAATTCCTCTCATACTTCCTACGATGTTGCTGATTAGGTGCTCTCTATCTTCAGCGGTCATCGATTTTGTATACAGTAATCCGGGTTGGGTATAATGATCATCATCATTTTCATTTCTGTTATAGCTGGCAACATGGGCACTGTCCAGCTCATATTCATAATTCTTATAAACCGGATCCGGTTTAATGTCATCAAAGCTGTTCGGGAAATAATTCGGTTTATCCTGGTATTGACTGGAATCTGCCATAAAACCGTCTCTCTGGTAGTTGTTGACTGCAAAAGGACATCGATTCACTTCCAGCTGGTGAGCATTTACTCCTACTCTGTATCTGTGGGCATCGGGATAAGAAAATAACCTTCCCTGAAGCATTTTGTCCGGAGAAAAACTGATTCCGTTAATAAGACTACTTGGTGAAAATGCAGACTGTTCCACATGTGCAAAATAATTGACCGGAACTTCATTCAGTTCCATTTCACCTACTTCGATCATCGGGAAATCATCATGAAACCATACTTTCGTAATATCAAAAGGATTCCATCTGAAATCTTTTGCCTGCTCTTCCGTCATCACCTGGATATACATGGTCCACTTCGGAAAATCTCCATTTTCAATGGCGTTGCAAAGATCTTCCTGTGCAAAATCAGGGTTTTCTCCAGCCATCTTTACTGCCTCTGCATCAGTGAAGTTTTTGATTCCCTGTTTTGTTATAAAATGGAATTTTACCCAGACTCTTTCATTTTGAGCATTGATCATCGAAAAAGTATGTGATCCGAACCCGTGCATATGTCTGTAACCATAAGGTGTTCCTCTGTCAGACATTAAAATAAGAACCTGGTGAAGAGATTCCGGATTATGGCTCCAGAAATCCCACATCATCGTGGCACTCTTTAAATTGGTTTTCGGAACTCTTTTCTGGGTATGGATGAAGTCTGGAAATTTTTTGGCATCCTTAATAAAGAATACCGGCGTGTTATTTCCTACCAGATCCCAGTTCCCGTCTTCCGTATAAAATTTTAAAGCAAAACCTCTCGGGTCCCTTGCTGTATCTGCACTTCCTTTTTCACCCCCTACAGTAGAAAACCGGGCAAACATTCTGCATGAGTTTCCTATTTTTGAAAATAATTTGGCTTTTGTATACTGACTGATGTCGTGTGTTACGGTAAATGTTCCGTAGGCTCCGGTTCCTTTGGCATGCACAATTCTCTCGGGGATTCTTTCCCTTACAAAGTGCGCAAGGTTTTCCTGAAGAATGAAATCCTGCAGCAGGACAGGCCCTCTGGGACCTACTGTCTGTGAGTCCTGATGTTCAAAATAAGGTGCGCCATTGCTTAGCGTTAATTTTTTAGAATCCATATAGTTATGATTTGTATGGTTGATTTCCCTTGTAAACTGTCTTATGCAGACGTATTAAATATCAAATTTACTTGAATTTTTGATTACAAATAGCAAAAACATTTTATCTTTGTAATAGATAATATTAATCAGATGAACATTCAGCAACTGGAGTATCTTATCGCTGTAGATAAGTACAAACATTTTGGTAAAGCAGCTCAGGCATGCTTTATTACACAGCCTACATTAAGTGCGATGATACAAAAATTTGAGGATGAACTGGATGTGAAAGTGTTCGACAGAACAACACACCCAATCCGTACTACAGATGTTGGGCTCCAAATCATTGATCAGGCAAAGGTAATTATAGAATCTGTCAATGAGCTGAAAAATAAGGCCAACCTTTTGAATAATATTTTAGGAGGAACGATCAATTTAGGAATCATTCCTACCGTTTCTTCTTTTATTTTGCCGACAGAAATCTTTAAATTTTTGGAAGATAATCCGAAAATCCAGATGAATGTAAAAGAAATGACCACAGACAATATTGTCAAGGCTTTAAAAGCAGGTGAACTGGATGCCGGAATTATTTCTACCCCTTATGATTCTGCTGATGAATTTTATCAGGACTTTCTTTTCAATGAAGAATTGATGATCTACAGCTCCAATACGGAAGCGAATAAAAAGAACTCTTACATCATACCTGAAGAACTGAATGTGGAAAAAGTCTGGCTCCTGGAAGAAGGGAACTGCCTGAGAAACCAGTTTGAGAATATCTGTCATTTAAAAGAAAATACATTAAAACCTAAGAATTTGGATTTCTTAGCATCCAATATTCAGACTTTGGTCCATATGGTGGATAAAGTGGGAGGGATCAGTATTCTGCCGGAATTAGCATTGAGCCAGCTTTCGGAAGAGCAAAAAGAGAATGTTTTCAGGTTCAAAAAACCTTTTCCATACAGAGAGATCAGCATTATTTACTATAAGCCGACTTTTAAGCAGAAAATTATTGATGAGCTGGCGCTGTCTATCAAAAAATCTCTTGAGCTTAAACTGAATTATCATGTAAATCCAAAGGAATTTGTGAGCATCAAACCGCAATGAACTAAGAAGACTGCAAAGTGATATAAATCATTAATCTTAAGAAAATTACAATTAATAAGCAAAAACCTTTAGTATTAAAAAAATAGTACTTAAATTTGCGAACGTTTATAAACGAGGAAAAATTTGACCTGATTGCAACCTCTCTAAAAATATGCTAAAACAGTATTCTTTCTAGGCAATTTATTCTTATTTTTCTTCATATATTTTAATCTAAAAAACAAAGAATAATATGTCTTATCTATTTACATCTGAATCAGTTTCAGAAGGACATCCGGATAAAATTGCCGATCAGATCTCCGATGCATTAATCGATCACTTTTTAGCATATGATAAAAGCTCTAAGGTAGCATGTGAAACCCTTGTAACAACAGGGCAGGTCGTGCTGGCCGGAGAAGTGAAGTCCGATGCATATCTTGATGTTCAAACTATTGCAAGAGATGTTATTAACGGAATTGGATACACTAAGGGAGAATATATGTTCAACGGAGATTCGTGTGGAGTAATTTCCGCGATTCACGAACAGTCTCCGGATATCAACCAGGGAGTGGATAGAGCAGTAAACGACGAATCTTTTGAAGCCAAAGCTAACGCACAGGGAGCTGGTGACCAGGGGATGATGTTCGGTTATGCAACCAACGAGACGGCTAATTATATGCCTCTTGCTTTAGACCTTGCCCACACGATCCTTAAAGAACTTTCTGTATTGAGAAGAGAAGGGAACGAAATCGCTTACCTTCGTCCGGATGCAAAAAGCCAGGTAACAATTGAATATTCTGACGATCACAAGCCGGTAAGAATTGATTCTATTGTGGTTTCTACACAGCATGATGACTTTGGAACTGAAGAAGAAATGCTGGATAAGATCCGTGAAGACATCAAAAAGATCCTGGTTCCAAGAGTAGTAGCTCAGCAGACTGAAGAGATCAAGGCATTGTTCAACGATCAGATCAAATATCACATCAATCCAACAGGGAAGTTTGTGATCGGAGGTCCTCACGGGGATACAGGTCTTACGGGAAGAAAAATTATCGTAGATACCTACGGAGGAAAAGGAGCTCACGGTGGTGGTGCTTTCTCTGGAAAAGATCCGTCGAAAGTAGACAGAAGTGCTGCTTACGCTACAAGGCACATCGCTAAAAACTTAGTGGCTGCAGGAGTAGCTGACGAAGTTCTGGTACAGGTTTCCTATGCAATTGGTGTTGCTGAACCTTGCGGTTTGTATATCAACACTTATGGAACTGCGAAAGTAGATCTTCATGATGGTGATATTGCTAAAAAAGTGACTTCAATCTTTGATTTAAGACCTTATGCCATTGAGCAGAACTTAAAATTAAGAAATCCTATCTACCAGGAAACGGCTTCTTACGGGCATATGGGGAAAGAGCATTATATAGCTGACAAAACATTCAATAAAGGTCAGAAAAATGAAATTACCCTTACAGGTCTTGAGTTCTTTACCTGGGAAAAACTTGACAAAGTAGACGAAATTAAAGCTGCTTTCGGCATTTAATTTGTCTTCAGAAATAATAAATAGGACTGCTTTATCTTTGGGTAAGGCAGTTTTTTTTAATTTTACACCTTAAATAATTAGAGATGATGAATTTTAGATCAGCAGTTACCGTACTTTTTATATTTTTCCTGAGCATAGTGGCAAGGGCACAGTATACCATGCATAAAATGGTCACCGTAGGATATACATACCAGAACCAAAGCTTTGGAGAATTGGGAGGGAAGCTGCTTTTTCTGAAGAATGATGATGTGATATACCGTTTGGGTGCATCTGCTTTAATGGGATCCGCCGGGTCTAAGTTTGCGATCATGCCGAAACTGCAGGCCGATGTTCTTCTTAATTTTGAAAAAAATGTAGATTTCTACCACTCATATTATCTTTTAATTGGGGCAGAAGGAACTAATAAATATATCGCACCAAAAATAGGAGTTACTCTTTTCGGCCTTTTGGATCTTACCGGAGGCTATGCTTTCCCAATCGGAGAGGCCCGTTTGAACGGAAAAGAGCTGAAAGGCTTAAATGTTAATTTAACATTAAATATTCCTACAGTCTTTATTCATGATATGTTTAAGTGATTTTTTTTTAATTTTCCCGTAAAAATTTAATAATAGGTTAACAGTTATTAAAAAATTATTATATTTACACCATATAATAATTGTACTGCCTATTGATTTTACTTTACTCTAAAAAACTGTTTTGTATTTACAGCTAGGGCCAGATAAAATATCTGGAGAATTGCTGGTCTGCAAATTTTTTATTATTGAGAAGAGTTATGAAATCAAAAACGGACAGCCTACTAATTTCCCTTTATCAGAAAGGAGATGAAGAAGCCCTATCAGCCCTTATTCATCGTCATCAGAGAGAACTGTTTACATTCATTTTTTACAAAATTAATGATGAAGATCTGGCCAATGATGTTTTTCAGGATACATTCATGAAAATCATCCTGATGTTGAAAGAAGGACGATATAACGAAGAAGGAAAATTTATTCTTTGGGCAAAAAGAATTGCACACAACCTTATTATTGATCATTTCAGACTAAAAGCGAAAAACGTTAAAGTTTCAGAAACTACTTTTGAAACAGATGAGTATTCTATTTTCGATCTGATCCGGGAGCCTTCAGAAAATATTGAAGAGCAGCTAGTAACGCTGCAGATCCAGGAAGATCTTTTAAGGATGCTTCAGTTCTTGCCACAGAATCAGCAGGAAGTTATTAAATTAAGATTTTTTGATGGCTTAAGCTTCAAAGAAATTGCAGATCATACCAATATGAGTATCAATACCACATTGGGAAGAGTACGCTATGCACTCATTAACCTGAGAAAAATCATGGACGAAAATAACATTGTATTGACACGTTAGGATAATATTTTCGAAAAATTCACGTTTAAAGGAAAACATACTTTCGCCTATGAAAAAAAATGATTCCTTAAAAGTGAAAACTTTGAAACCTAAGAAACAAACAATTGATTTTTTACTGAGTTACTCTAAAAGTCTTGAATTGGTACAAACCAAAAGCAAGAATTTCCCGATTTCCAAAAATTAAAATGAGTAATTTTGTGCTGTATGAAAATTCAGCACATTTTTTTTGACCTGGACAATACGCTCTGGGATCACCGTAAGAACGCTTACCTTACCATCAAAGACCTTTTTGAAAAACAGGAAATCACCTTACATTATAATATCGACTTTGAGGCCTTCCATTCTGTCTATCATGAAATTAATGAGAGCCTTTGGGAAAAGATCAGAGACGGTATTATCGGTAAAGAATACCTGAGAAAACACCGTTTCTATGATACTTTCAAACATTTCGGAGTGGATGATGAAGAGCTTTCGCAATATTTTGAAGAGCATTTCCTGGATAAGATCCTCAACCACAACGAGCTGGTAGAAGGTGCAGAGTACATTTTGGAATATCTGAAATCAAAAGATTATACGCTGCACGTTATTTCCAATGGCTTCCAGGAAGTAACAGAGAGGAAATGCATCCTTTCAGGAATCGATAAATATTTCAAAACCATTACCAGCGCTGATTCTGTAGGGGTGAGAAAACCCAATCCGAAGATCTTTGAATATTCATTGGGGCTTGCACAAGCCAGTAAAGGAGAAAGTATCCTGATTGGTGACGACTGGATCGCGGATGTTGTCGGGTCCCAGAATTATGGAATTGATGTAATCTTCTTCGATGTGTATAAAGAAAATAAGCAGGAAGAAGGTCTGAAAAGTATTACCCATCTTTTGCAGATTAAAGAATATTTATAAAATACACAGCTTTCAATAGCTACAAAATTTATTTTTTTTGAACCATTAAGATGATTGAAGATCTTAAGTTTAATTAAGAAAAAATCAAATGATTTTATTAAGCAGCAGCTTTCTTAATTTTCTTAAAACACTTATCTGATCTTAATGGTTCAATTTTTTTTCATTATTCATTCTCCACTTTTCATTTTTCCTAATTCTTTCCTAAATTGATTCTGAACTTTGCTCCATAATAAAACAGAAAAAATTTAAGATTATGAGAAATTTTAGGAAAATCACCGGGGCATTCGTTTTAATTTTCTTACTGGCAGGCGGATTTATTTTTGCGCAGGACAAAACAATCAATGCCAATCAACTGCCTAAAACGGCTAAAAATTTCCTTGCCTCCCATTTTAAAGGTGTTGCTATAGGATCGGCAATCGAAGACAGAGAAATCTATGGTGTTGATGAATACCAGGTATATCTGGTCAACGGGATGAAGGTAGAATTCGACAGTAGCGGAGACTGGAAAGAAGTGGACGGAAAACATCAGAAACTGCCTTATGCATTTATTCCGGCATCGATCAGGAACTATGCTGCTAAGAACTTTCCAAATACCTATATCGTTAAGATAGAAAAAGAAAGATGGTCTTATAAAGCAGAACTTTCCAACGGCCTGGATCTTGAATTTGACAGAAAAGGAAACTTCAAGAGAATTGATGACTAATATGCGGGACGAGGGAAGATGGAGGATGGAAGCTATTTAAGTTGCAGTATCAATTGAATATCTTTCAATTGATATTGTGTAAATAATGGATGGGCATCTGTTTCCCGGAAATAACTTCAAGCTTCGATCTTCCTCCCTATTTTTATATATTTGATAGAAGCTAATACTGGAAGGATGAAGATATTAATTGTTGAAGATGAACCGGAACTGAAAGATACTGTACAGACTTTTCTGGAAGCAGAGCGTTTTATTGTAGAATTTGCCCTTACGTACAATACAGGGCTGGAAAAGATCATTTCGTATGAATATGACTGTATTCTTCTGGATATTATGCTGCCGGATGGAAATGGAATTGACCTACTGAGAGAAATCAGGAAGCTGCATAAGAAAGATCCTGTGATTATTCTATCGGCCAAAGATTCTGTTGATGATAAGGTGGCAGGACTGGAAATAGGGGCCGATGATTATCTGGCAAAACCTTTTCATCTTGCTGAGTTAATGGCGAGAATCAGGTCTGTAATCAGAAGAAAGAATCAGGATGGGGAAAATACAATTACCTATAAAAACATCAGCATTGATCCGGAAAACAGAACCGTTAAAGTCGGGAATGAAGATCTGATTCTTAACCGTAAGGAATATGATCTCCTGTACTATTTTGTGATCCACCCGAAAAAAACGCTGCAGAAAACGACTTTGGCTGAAGCCATCTGGGGAGATTATATTGACCAGGCAGACAGTCTGGACTTTATTTATTCACAAATTAAAAATCTCCGTAAAAAATTGAAAAGCCTCAATGCAGAAGCCGATTTCCATGCCGTTTACGGAATTGGTTATAAATTTGTCTAAATGAAAGTTTCCTTAAAATATTACACTATCAAATATATGATCGGCATTCTGCTGTTGATCATTGCGGTCTGGGCAGCGCTATTTTATGCCTATATCCTGGACGAAGTTTATGATAATGTAGATGACGGACTGAAAGACAGAAAGATACAAATCATTAAGGCCGTATATCACGATCCTAAACTGTTGGACAGTAAAGATTTCGGATTTAACGAATTTAAGATCAAGCCTATTTCAGAATCTGAATATAAAGATAAAAACAGGCTCTATAACAAGATGTTCTATATGGAATATGATGATAAGGACCAGCCTTACCGCGTACTTGAGACCGATTTTATAGATCAGTTCGGAAAACGCCAGAGACTTGAAATACGGACTTCTACTGTAGAGCAGGACGAGCTGGTGTATGACTTGACTACAGCTTTAATCGTGCTGTATATTTTACTTGTGATCAGTATTGTTGCTGTCAATGGGTATATGCTGAACAAAGCCATGCGTCCGTTCTATGCCATTTTAAACAGGCTGAAGAAATACCAGTTCGGAGCTTCTTCCCTACAGGAACCTCAGAATTATTCTATCAAAGAATTTGAAGAGCTTAATGTGGAAATAGAGGAAATGATTAAACGGAACGAATTTGTTTTCCATCAGCAGAAGCAATTCATTGAAAATGCATCTCATGAACTTCAGACACCGCTGGCTATTGTGACTAATAAGATCGATCTGAAGATCCAGAATGATGATCTTGACAAGAAGAATATGAATTTCCTTACTGAAGTGAAAGGAGACCTGAGAAGAATGGCAGGACTGAATAAATCCCTGCTGATGCTTTCCAAAATAGAGAATAGTCAGTTCAATAAAATGGCAAAAGTAAATTTCAATGAAATGATTGCGGAACTGGTTAAAAGCTATGAGGATTTTATCGAATTCAAAAAAATTGAAGTCAGCATTGTTGAAAAAGGATTCTTTGGGGCAGATTTTAATCCTGATCTGGCGGATATCCTGCTTTCCAATCTGCTTAAAAATGCAATTAAATATAATAATCAGGAGGGGATTGTCAATATCATTATAGAAGATAACAGGCTCGTCTTCCGGAATAGCAGTAATGGTGTTCCATTGGACAAAGTGCAGATCTTCAACCGCTTTTATAAGCAGGGCTCAGACCATAGTTCTACCGGTTTGGGACTGTCTATCATCAGGACTATAACAAAACAATATCCCGGATGGGATATTGTCTATGAGTTTGAAGATGGATTGCATTGCTTTATTCTTTCTAAAAACAATGCTTTGGTATCTTAATGTTTAAATTCCTAAGCTTGCTCTTACTTTTTTAATGGTTTCTGTTGCAACTACTCTTGTTTTTGCAGCACCTTCCTGAAGTTTTGCTTCCAGCTCATCCAGATTGTTCATATAATAAGTGAACATTTCTCTTTCTTTTGCAAAACGGGTTAAAATCAGATTTAAAAGTTCTAATTTGGCGTGTCCGTAACCGAAGTTTCCGGCTAAGTATTTAGCTCTTAATTCTTCCGTCTGCTCAGGAGTAGCAATTAATTCATAGATCGCAAAAACTTTATCTGTTTCAGGGTCTTTTGGTTCTTCCAGAGCTTTAGAATCGGTTTCTATACTCATTACCTGTTTTTTCAGCTCTTTTTCAGGTAAGAATATATTAATGATATTTCCCATGGATTTAGACATTTTACGGCCATCTGTTCCGGGAACATATTTCGTGTCTTCCTGAAGCTCAGACTGAGGCAGTACAAAAACTTCCCCCATCTGGTTATTGAACCTTGATGCTACATCACGGGCAATTTCAAGATGCTGAAGCTGATCTTTTCCTACAGGAACTATTTCTGCATCATACAGTAAAATATCCGCAGCCATCAGAATAGGATAGGTGAACAGTCCGGCGTTAACGTCCTGAAGCCTGTCTGCTTTATCTTTAAATGAATGAGCAAGGGTTAATCTCTGGTAAGGAAAAAAACATGATAAATGCCAAGAAAGTTCACAGGTTTCAGGGATATCACTCTGTCTGTAAAAATATGTTTTTTCTGTATCCAGCCCACAAGCAAGCCAAGCCGCAGCAATCTCGTAGGTATTCTGTTTTAAAACCTTCGCATCTTTGATCTGGGTAAGAGAATGAAGATTCGCAATGAATAAAAATGATTCATTTCCTTCCTGCTTGGAAAGTTCAATAGCAGGAATAATCGCCCCAAGAAGATTTCCAAGATGGGGGGTTCCGGTGGCTTGAATGCCGGTAAGAATTCTTGACATTTGTTTAAATTATTTATAAAAAATTAATGAATTGCAAATTTAATTAATTCTCCCGCAGATTACACAGATTTGCACAGATGTTTGTGTGAAATTAAAATTGCGGAGAATTTTTAAGCTAAAAAGCAGGGTATTTTTCAGGAAGAGAGTTAAGGAATAATAATCTTTTCTCCCCCGAATTTCGGCTGTACTCCGAAAAGCAAATCCCAGTAAACCTTTGCTTTGGCCAGATACTCTCTGAGGTTGGTTTTTAAGCCGGCGTATTTATTTATATCATTAGCATTATACCCGAAAGCTTCTATTCCGTTTTTTTTAGCCAGAAAAACAGCTCTTTCATTGTGGAATTTCTGTGAAATGATCACCAGCTTCTGCTGTCCAAAGATATCTTTTGCCCTTACCACGGAATCCAGAGTACGAAATCCGGCATAATCCATTATAATCCTCTCCTTTGGAATGCCGTATTTCATTAAAGTAAGCTGCATATCTTCCGGTTCATTATAATCTTTGGTGCTGTTGTCTCCGCTTACGATAATGTATTTGATCTTTCCGCTTTTATACAGGTCTATGGCGGCCTGTATCCTATTGTAGAAATAAGCATTCGGCATGCCGTTGTTCAGATTCTTCCCGGTTCCGAGGAGTAAAGCCACTTTGGTTTCAGGAACATCAGAGATATTGTAAGAAACAAAAGCGCTGCTTTCTTTTCTGATACTGTAGTTAGCCCAGGCTATAAAAATAATTCCCGCTACAACAAGCAGCAGGAAAATTTTAAAAATATTTTTGATTACTTTTTTCATCCGGAATACTGTTTTTTAAAACTCAAGTCCGTTAGGAAAAGCTTTTTTTCTGAATATTAATAATAAAGCAGCTCCTACCGTAATGGCAGAATCGGCCACATTGAAAATATACTTGAAGAATTCAAGGTGTTTACCACCAATCAAAGGGATATTATCAGGAACATACCAGTCTACCAGAGGGAAGTGAAGCATATCTACTACACAGCCTTTCATAAAAGCAGAATAACCTTGTCCGAAAGGAACAAACTTCGAAACTCCTCCATATCCTATCCATCGGTCGATGCTTGGGTCGTAAACTGTTCCGCTGTCGAAGATAAGTCCATAAAACATTCCGTCAATGATATTTCCAATGGCACCGGCAAAAATAATAGCCATTGGGATCAAAAGATAGTTGGATGCTCCCTGCTGTAGCCATTTTTTGAACATATAAACCATTCCTCCAATTAAGAAAAGTCTAAGGATCACCAGGAAATATTTCCCGATAATACCTCCGAAATGAAGCCCGTAAGCCATTCCCGGATTCTCTACAAAAGTCAGTTTAAAGCCCGGAAGAACAGTAACACTGTCATCCAGATTGAAATGGGTTTTGATGTAAATTTTTGAAGCCTGATCAATTAACAATACTAAAAATGTTATAGCTAAGATCTTTTTCATTACTGTCCTTTTGGTTTAGAAGGTTTCTCAGAATTTTTCTTGTCAAAGATTTTCTTGGCTACCTTTTCTGTATGGAACGTATTTTTGGTCTGAGCACGCTCGTATCTGATGTTCATATCTTTTAAAACACTTTTCAGTGCACTCAGTTCCATAGGATTTTTAGGATGTACTATGATAGATTCCATTTTCTTTTCTTTTTTAAATGTTACATTTTGGACAGCTCATCGAGTTTTTTCCGGTCTTTTGCAGACAGGTCACTAACCCCGTTTTTGCCCATCTTACTCAAAATTCTGTCAATTTCTTTTTCCCTTTCACGTTTATCAGAATTAAACTGATCATCAATGGTGTAGTTCTTCTGCCGGTCAGGAAAGAATCTGTTTTTGATCCATTCTCTATTGAAAAACAGTAAAACTGCAGCAACAATAATTGCTAAAATTAATACTTCGCTCATGGGTATACATTAAAAATTAGGTTTATAAAGTATCCGTGAATACGATATAAACCCAATAGTATTTTTACAAACCTTAACGGTTTATTTCTGCATATTTTTCGCTTCAATGCTCAGCGTAGCATGAGGAACGGCTAAAAGTCTTTCCTTAGGGATCAGCTTTCCTGTCACTCTGCATACACCATAGGTTTTATTTTCGATTCGGATCAAAGCATTCTTAAGATCACGCACAAATTTTTCCTGGCGTCCTGCTAATATAGAGTTCTGCTCTTTGCTCAGCGTTTCTGCTCCTTCTTCAAAAGCTTTGAATGTAGGAGAAGTATCGTCTGTACCATTATTCTGGTCATTGATGAAGCTTTCTCTGATCAGCTGAAGATCTCTTTCTGCTTTTTCTATTTTTTCTCTTATGATAGCTTTAAATTCCTGTAAATCAGCATCGCTGTATCTTACTCTTTCGTCTGACATATTCTTTTCTCTTTTTTAATAAAATTATGAAATGGAATTTGAAATACAATAACTATATGTTAATTTTTTTCGACATTTATCTTAAAATTAACCTCATCTATTTCGATTTCGTTAAAATTTGAAAGTGAAGATACAATTTCTATTTTATTTGACAAGACCTCAGATGAAATATATTCCTCATTTTTCTTAACATCTTCAATGAAAGGTGAGTTTTCTTCAATGGAGATTTTAATCCTGTCCGTCAGTTCAAAGTCCTTCTCTTTTCGCAGATTCTGAATTCTGTTGATGAACTCCCTTGCAATACCTTCAGATTTTAATTCTTCTGTTAACGTCAAATCTAATGCCACAGTTGTTTTCCCGTCGGAAGTTACCGTCCATCCCGGGATATCTTTTGTAGAGATTTCTACATCATCAAGGGTGATCTCATACCCTTGAATATCTATTTTTCCTTCTTTTTCAAGGCTGGCAATCTGCTCTGTGCTGAAATTCGCAATTTCTCCGCCTACCGTTTTCATGTCTTTCCCTAATTTAGGACCTAAAGCTTTGAAATTCGGCTTGATTTGTTTTACAATTAAATGAGATGCTTCCTCAGCATTAATCAGCTGTAATTCTTTCACGTTCACTTCCTGCTTGATCAGGTCTGCAACGGCTAAAATCTGCTCCTCAGTTTTCGCATCCAGAACCGGAACCAATACTTTCTGTAAGGGCTGGCGAACTTTAATGTTCTCTTTCTTTCTCAGGGAGAAAACCATGCTCGTGATGTTCTGAGCCAAATGTGTTTTTTCCACCAGATCCTGATCTATCAGACTTTCATTAGCTACAGGGAAGTCTGTTAAATGCACAGATTCGCAGTTTTCTTTTCCTGTTACCTTATTTAAATCCTGATACAATTGATCCATAAAGAACGGAGCAATAGGGGCTGATAATTTCGCCACAGTCTCAAGACACGTATATAAAGTCTGGTAAGCTGAGATTTTATCATCAGAATAATCTCCTTTCCAGAAACGTCTTCTGCACAGTCTTACGTACCAGTTGCTCAGGTTATCATTCACAAATGTGCTGATTGCTCTTGCTACTCTTGTCGGTTCATAATCTTCGTAGAATGCTTTTACTTCTTTGATTAAAAGATTAAGCTCAGAAAGGATCCATCTGTCGATTTCCGGACGGTTTTCCACTTCTTTTTCCGTATAATTGAAGCCATCCACATTGGCATACAATGCAAAGAACGAGTACGTATTATAAAGTGTTCCGAAGAACTTTCTTCTCACTTCGTCAATTCCTTCGATGTCGAATTTCAGGTTTTCCCAAGGGTTTGCATTCGAGATCATGTACCATCTGGTAGCATCCGGACCGTATACGGAAAGTGTTTCGAAAGGATCCACAGCATTTCCTAAACGTTTTGACATTTTCTGCCCGTTCTTATCCAGAACAAGACCGTTACTCATCACATTTTTATAAGCAACCGAATCAAAAACAGCGGTACCGATCGCATGAAGGGTATAGAACCAACCTCTCGTCTGGTCAACACCTTCTGCAATGAAATCAGCAGGGAATGCTTTATTGTTGTCGATCATTTCCTTATTTTCAAAAGGATAATGCAGCTGTGCATAAGGCATAGATCCTGAATCGAACCAAACGTCGATAAGGTCGCTCTCGCGGTTCATTGCTTTTCCTGAATCGGAAACCAGAACCACTTTGTCCACCACATTTTTATGAAGATCAACCAATTCATAGTTCTGCTCGGACATATTTCCTATTATAAAACCTTTGAACGGATTTTCTTTCATGAATCCTGCTGCAACAGATTTTTCTATTTCATTGTATAATTCCTCTACAGATCCTATGATCTTTTCTTCTTTAAGATCTTCCGTTCTCCAGATTGGCAACGGAATCCCCCAGTATCTTGAACGGGATAAATTCCAGTCGTTCACATTTTCAAGCCAGTTCGCGAAACGTCCTTCTCCGGTAGCTTTCGGCTTCCAGTTGATTTCCTTGTTTAAATTAACCAGTCTGTCTTTTACAGCGGTCATTTTCACAAACCATGAATCAAGAGGATAATACAATACCGGCTTGTCAGTTCTCCAGCAATGCGGATAACTGTGAACATATTTCTCTACTTTGAAAGCTTTATTTTCAGTCTTCAGAACGATTGCCAGTTCCACATCCCATGATTTCTCAGGAGCAGTTCCGTCATCATAATATTCGTTCTTGATATATTTTCCTGAAAATACTTCAGGTACATTTTCACCTTTAATGAATCTACCCTGCAGGTCAACCAACGGAACCAGATTGTCGTTTCCGTCTTTTATCAACATGGGAGGAATTCCTGCCTCTTTAGCTACTCTTGCATCATCAGCACCAAATGTAGGGGCAATGTGAACGATACCGGTACCGTCCTCGGTGGTTACGAAATCTCCGATAATCACTCTGAAAGCTTTTTCAGGTGACTCCTCCGGTGTAAACCACGGGATCAGCTGTTCATATTGGGTTCCTGCCAATTTTTCTCCGGTGAATTCTTTTAATATCTTGAAAGGAATCACTTTGCTTTCTTCAGTATAACCGGCAAAATCGTCATCTGTACCTTCTGCATATTTCTTACCGAATACTTTAGGTAAAAGAACCCTTGCCAATACAATGGTGATAGGTTCAAAGGTATATTGGTTGAATGTTTTAACCAAAACATATTCAATATCTCTCCCTACTGCAAGTGCTGTATTGGAAGGTAAAGTCCATGGAGTAGTCGTCCATGCTAAAACATGTACGTCTCCATCCACATCACTGAACAGTTCAGAAGTTTCTTTCTTCGCTTTGAACTGTGCCACAACCGTTGTATCCGAAACATCACGGTACGTTCCCGGCTGATTCAGCTCGTGGGAAGATAGTCCTGTTCCTGCTTTCGGAGAATAAGGCTGGATCGTGTAACCTTTGTATAATAATTCTTTATCATACAATTGCTTCAGCAACCACCAAACCGTCTCCATATATTTTGACTTATACGTGATATACGGATCCTCAAGGTCTACCCAGTATCCGATTTTTTCCGTAAGGTCATTCCATACGTCTGTATATCGCATTACCGCTTCACGGCAGGCTTTGTTGTAATCTTCAATAGAGATTTTTTTGCCAATATCCTCTTTCGTAATTCCTAATTCTTTCTCTACGCCCAGTTCCACAGGAAGTCCGTGTGTATCCCAGCCCGCTTTACGGAAAACCTGCTTCCCGTTCTGAGTCTGGAAACGACAGAAAATATCCTTTAATGCTCTGGCCATAACGTGGTGAATTCCGGGCATACCGTTTGCTGAAGGCGGACCTTCATAAAAAACAAACTCGGCATTACCCTCGCGAATCTCAACACTTTTACTGAACGTTTTATTCTGTTTCCAAAATTCCGCTACATTCTCGGCTACGTCAATAAGGTTGAGGTTTTTGTATTCTTTAAATTGGCTCATTGTAAATATCTCAATATCGTTGATTAATTAAGTCTGCAAATTTAGTGATTTTTGTCGGTTTATAAGATATGTTTTATTTAGCTTATATCTATTAAAAACTTCAATTTCAGAAATATAAATGAGGGAAGTGGTAAAAAGTGAATGGTGAATGGTGAATAGGCCAACTTTTACTGTTGTTTTTATTATAATTTACATCCATTTTTATCAATAGAAGCGGGCTTTAGCCCGCTTAAAAAGTATAGCCCATCTTTTGGCTTTAGCCAAAACTAATTAAAAATCTTACTCATCATTATGTAAAATTTCTTAATTTTAAATAACCTCAAACCCTAATGCTGTATGAAAAACTTATGTAAAATTCTATTCGTCATCTGTTTCATCAATATAATAACAATAGGTGCTCAGATTAATTACCCACAAAATTATTTTAGGAACCCTCTGAATATTCCTATGCAGTTGGCTGCCAACTTTGGAGCCGTCCGCTCCAATCATTTTCACATGGGTTTGGATTTGCGAACCAATAGCCAGGAAAACCTATCCGTTGTTGCCGCTGCAGACGGTTATGTAAGCAGGATAAAAGTGGAACGATACGGCTTCGGAAATGCTGTTTATATTACCCATCCGAATGGTTATACCACAGTATATGCACATTTAAATAAATACTTCGATAAATTGGACGAATATGTAAAAGAAAGACAATATAAAGACGAAAAATGGGAACAGGATATCACTTTTTCTCCCGGACAGTTTCCCGTCTCTAAAGGTCAGCTCATTGCTTTGAGTGGAAATACCGGAGGTTCGGCAGGACCGCATTTACATTTTGAGATAAGAGATACAAAAACGGAAGAATGTATTAATCCTTTGCTTTTTGGCTTTAATATTCCGGACCGTGTTGTTCCTTCGATCAGCGGGCTATATTGGTATGACCGTCGTTTCAGCACCTATGAGCCTGGTGCAAATGGAATTGCAGTTAAAAAAGCCGGAAATGCATATACAACAGATGTTATTCAGGTTACTTCACCGGAAATAAGCTTTGCGGTTAAAGCTGTGGATAAAGCCAATCAGGGGTTTAATCTTGGAATTTATCAGGCAGAGCTGTTGATGGATGGTCAGCTGATCTATAGCTTTTCCATTGATAAAGTGAGCTATGACGATACCCGATATATTAATGGCTGTATAGATTACACAAAGTTTTCAAGAGATAAAATGGGCATCCAGCATTTATCTGAATTACCGGGAATGAAACTGAAAAATTACAATTTATCCGGTAAAACAGGAATTATTCGCCTCGAGGATGACAGTGTTCACAATATTGAGATTGTTTTAAAGGACGTCAATGGAAATACAAGTAAGCTGATTACAAAAGTCCGTTATGCGAGAAATTCGCAGCAGGTTACTTCTTCGGATCAATTGGTGAAACCGGATGAAGCAAAAACAGTAAGTACGGGAAATGCCGAAATCAGTCTCAGCAAAAATGCATTGTATGATGCTGTAAATTTTAAGATGGATGAAAAGCTAAGCTCCAATGCAGATGCTGTTTCCAACACCGTTATTCTTCATACTCCATATATTCCGGTTCATGATGGTTATACTTTGAAAATAAAGCCCAACAGAAAATTATCGGATAAAGAAAAAGAAAGAACAGTTGTTTTGTTCGATTATGGAAGTGATACGGATGTTGTCAAAGGAAAATGGAGCGGTGATAAAGTAGAAGCAGAGTTTAACAGGTTGGGAACAGCAACTCTCTTGTTAGATCAAAGTTTACCATATGTCTCTGCAGGTTGGAAGGACGAAACGCTTATAAAGAACAGTACTCTACGATTGAATGGAAGAACTAAAATTGGTGACATCATATCATTCCGTGCGGAACTGGACGGGAAATGGCTCCGCTTTGCCCGGGTAAAAGATGACTTTATCTATGTTTTTGATGAGAAATGTCCCAAAGGCTCAGGTTCACATACTTTGAAAGTAACAACAACCAATACGGCCGGAAATACCAATATACAGACTTTTACTTTTCAGAGGTAGAATATTGCGGGTTCCTGTTTTTAATTTTTTATTCATTCAAACGTTTAATTTTAATTAAATAAATTTGTTCCTTAAAATTAAATCATTGGAATTCTATCCGGACATCGAAAGATCAGACCTTAAGGACATTAAAAAGTTTCAAGAGCATAAGCTCCAGGAACTGTTAACGTATCTTCAAACCCATTCGCCTTTTTATCAGAGACTGTTTAAAGAGAACAGTATCAATATCTCGGATATTCAGACATTAGAAGATCTGCAAAAAATTCCTACCACCACAAAAAATGACCTGCAGGAACATAATCATGATTTTTTCTGTATTTCACCGGATAAAATTGTAGACTACAGCACCACTTCAGGAACTTTGGGTGATCCGGTAACTTTCGGATTATCAGACAGTGATCTTGAAAGACTGGCCTATAATGAAGCCATTTCATTTGCCTGCGCCGGAATTCAGAAAGGAGATGTAGTGCAGATGATCACCACAATCGATAAAAGATTTATGGCAGGTCTTGCCTATTTTCTGGGACTAAGAAAAATGGGTGCCAGCGTGGTAAGAATGGGTCCCGGTATTCCGGAACTGCAGTGGGATTCTATTCTAAGGTACAAACCTAAATACCTCATCACAGTTCCGTCTTTTCTTTTGAAGATGATTGATTATGCCGAAAAACATGGATTGGACTATAAAAACTCCAGTGTCTACGGAGCAGTTTGCATTGGTGAAAGCATCAAAAATCAGGATTTTACAGACAATATTCTTTCGCAGAAAATCAAAGAGAAATGGAATATTAAGTTATTCTCAACCTATGCTTCTACAGAAATGAGCACAGCCTTCACGGAATGCGAGTTCCAGATCGGAGGTCATCATCACCCGGAATTGATTATCACGGAAATTCTTGATGATAACGGAAATCCTGTGCAGAAAGGAGAGAACGGTGAGCTGACGATCACCACTTTAGGTGTTGAGGCTGTTCCTTTGCTGCGTTTTAAAACAGGAGATATCGTAAAGGCGCATTACGAGCCCTGCAGCTGTGGAAGAAATACCATGAGGCTTGGTCCCGTTGTCGGAAGAAAACAGCAGATGATCAAGTACAAAGGAACAACATTGTATCCGCCTGCAATGAATGATATTTTAAATGATTTTAATACTATATTATGCTATCAGATTGTTATTCAGTCGAATGAAATCGGTTTGGATGAAATTATCATCAAACTAAGCACAGACCAGGACCAGGAAACCTTCGTTAATGAAGTTCGGGATCATTTCAGGGCAAAACTGAGGGTAAGTCCTAAAATTGAAATCGTAGATTTTGATATTCTGTCTAAAACTGTTTTTAATCCGAACAGCAGAAAACCAATCACATTTATAGATTTAAGATAATAAGACCAGAGGATGAAAAAAATATTATTTCTTTTGTTAATTGCTCTTTCTGCCGGTGTTATGGCTCAAAGGGTAAGAGTTGTTTCCGGAGATTACAAATTCCTGAAAGATCAGAAATTCATCAAAGTAATTTTCAAATTTGATGGCGTTACTTTTGCGAAAAAGAAGATCAGTGAGGATCAGTATATCAAAGATAGGATGGAGGATATTGAGCAGACCAACGGTAAAGAAGAATCTGAAAAATGGAGAAAAGACTGGGAATATTCAAAAGAAAAAAGTTTTCCGGATAAATTTTTGGCTTCATGGAATAAAAATATCGATATAAAGGCTGCCACAAACATTGAGCAGACAAAATATACCCTTATTGTAGAGCCTACATGGATTTCCCAGGGATGGTTTGCCGGGGTTGTCAACGAGCCTGCAAAATTGGATTCCAGAATGACCTTTGTAGAAACAAATAATCCCGATCATGTTTTACTGGTTGTTGAAGGAGTTGGAGCAACAGGTGATAATGTGATAGGAATTCCCAACCATAATGACAGGATTGCGGAATGTTATGCAAAGACTTCAAAAATGTTGGCTCTGAAAGCAAACCACTACAAAGAAAAAAAGTAATAATTGATTGCTTTTTTATAATATATTTGAAAAAGCAATTAAATAAAACAAAAAGCGGTCTGAAATTTTCAGACCGCTTTTTTATGGTTGTTCCTGCTGTCTCTCTGTTTTGATGAGGTTGGCAAGATTTTTAATAACCGTATCATGTTTTTTTACAAAAGGATTGTCTTTGTTCCAGACATAGCCTGCTAAGACCGCACATATTTTCTGCTTTACATCTTCATTTTCAGGCCTGTGGAAAAATAACTCTTGCAGATTTCCGGTATACCATTCCTTTACGTAAGTCGTGAAAACATCCACACCGTAAAGAATATAATCACTGTATTCTTTCTGCCAGTCGATTTTCTCACCATTAAGCTGTCTTAAAGCCAGTTTTGCAGCAAGCATACCCGATTCCGTAGCAAATGCCATTCCCGACGAGAATACAGGATCCAGGAACTCAGAAGCGTTTCCTGTCAGGGCGTATCCGTCACCAAACAGTTGCTTTACCGAGCACGAATAATCTTTCAGGTGTCTTGGCTCAAAAATAAAATCTACATGGCCAAAACGTTTTACATAATAATCAGAAAGGGAAATAGCTTTCCTTAATGCTTCCGTTACATCCCCATTTTCAGACAATCTTTCAATATATTCTGTAGGACCTACAATGCCTACACTCGTGTTTCCGTTGGAAAAAGGAATTACCCAAAGCCAGACTTCAGTTTCAATAATGTCAAAAGAAATTAAAGTGCCTTCCTGACCTTCTTCTCTGTTAATATCTTCTACATGAGAGAAAATAGCAGAATGCGGAGAAAGTTTTGAAGGTTTTTCAAGATCAAGAAGTCTTGGCAGTACTCTTCCATAGCCACTAGAATCGATTACGAACTTAGAGTGGATCTCTTTCGTTTCACCGTTTTTATTTCTTACGGTGGTTATAGAATCTGTGCCGTTGAACTGTATATCAATAACTTCTGTTTCAAATTCCAGATCAATGCCTTTATTGATAACTTCCTGAGCCAGAGTATTATCAAAATCAGCTCTCGGAACCTGCCAGGTCCAGTCCCAGCCTTCCCCGAACTTGTCACTAAAATCAAAAATGCATACTTCATCGCCTCGTAAAAAACGTGCTCCCAGCTTTTTTTCAAAGCCCATTTTATCCAAAGCCGGAAAAAGTCCGGCTTCATCAAAATGATCCATTACCCTGGGAATTAAGCTTTCACCAACCACCAGTCTGGGGAATTTTGTCTTCTCAACAACTTTCACGTTGACATTGTTCTTCTTTAAGTATGAAGAAGATACGCATCCGGAAGGCCCAGCACCGATTACGAGAACATCAACAAATTCTTTACTCATCTTGATTTTTTATTTTAATAATAACTTCTATCTTTGCCGCAAAATTAGTGACAATTAATTAATATTTTACAAAATTAGCAACTATTACTTTTAATTGATGAAAATAAATAACTTTTTAGAACTGAGGGATTTTCAAAAAATTATCATTGAAAACGAAAAAATCGAGCTGAATGAATCACTTTTGGACAGAGTGGAAGAAAGTTTTCAGTTTTTAAAGGAATTTTCGAAAAATAAAGTAATATATGGTGTCAATACCGGCTTCGGGCCGATGGCTCAGTTCAAAATCAGTGATGAAGATACGCATCAGCTTCAGTATAATTTGATCCGAAGCCATTCTTCAGGAATCGGAAATCCGCTGCCCGCCCAGGAAGTAAAAGCCTGTATGCTGGCGAGACTTAATACACTTTCTCTTGGAAATTCAGGGGTACACCAGTCTGTTATTCATTTGCTTAAAGAGTTGATCAACAGAGATATTACACCGCTGATTTTTGAACACGGAGGAGTAGGTGCTAGTGGTGATTTAGTTCAGCTTGCCCACCTTGCTTTGGTCCTGATCGGGGAAGGTGAAGTTTTTTACAAAGGAGAAAGAAAAGCAACAAAAGAAGTTTTTGAAACAGAAGGATTAGAACCGATCACAGTGGAAATCCGTGAAGGACTTGCCCTGATGAACGGAACTTCTGTAATGTCCGGAATAGGAATTGTTAATGCATATAAAGCCAATCAGTTAACGGATATTTCAATCAGGCTTTCCTGTGCGATCAACGAGATTGTTCAGGCTTATGATGATCATTTATCAGAAGCTTTGAACGGTACAAAAAAACATTACGGTCAGCAGAAAGTAGCCGAAAGAATGCGTGCTCATTTGGCAGACAGCAAACTGATCAGAAAAAGAGAGGACCATCTTTATACCCACTTTGAAGAGCAGGAAAAAGTATTTAAGGAAAAAGTCCAGGAATATTATTCTTTAAGATGTGTTCCCCAGATCTTAGGTCCGGTTTTGGATACCTTGGAATATACTGAGAACGTTCTTGAAAATGAAATCAATTCAGCGAATGACAACCCGATCATCAATGTAAAAGACAAGCATGTATACCACGGCGGAAATTTCCACGGAGATTATATTTCATTGGAAATGGATAAGCTGAAAATTGTTGTTACCAAACTTACGATGCTTGCAGAAAGGCAGTTGAACTACCTTTTAAATGCAAAGATCAACGAAATATTGCCTCCTTTTGTAAATTTAGGTAAATTAGGCTTCAATTTCGGGATGCAGGGTGTTCAGTTTACAGCAACATCTACAACGGCGGAAAGTCAGATGCTTTCAAATTCCATGTATGTACACAGTATACCTAATAATAATGATAATCAGGATATTGTAAGCATGGGGACCAATGCAGCAGTGATCTGCAGAAAAGTAATCGAGAATGCATTTGAAGTGCTGGCTATTGAAGCAATTACAATCATCCAGGCTGTTGAATATCTTGGATTTCAGGATAAAGTTTCGTCTTCTACCAAAGAGCTGTATGACGAGATAAGAAAGATTATTCCTGCATTCTCTGATGATATGGTGATGTATCCTTACCTGGAGGAGGTGAAAAAGTATTTAAAGGCAATGTAATTATCAGTGATAATGAATTGTTATACACTTGAGGATTAAATTAACGGAAAAAAACTAAAACTAAATAAACACGAACACATGAAATGTGCAATTGTCACAGGCGGCTCCAGGGGAATTGGAAGAGCGGTCTGTATAAAACTGGCGGAAGAAAAAAACTATCATATACTCATCAACTACGCTTCAAACGAGGCAGCGGCTAAAGAAACTTTGGCTAAAGTACAGGAATTGGGAGCTACAGGAGAGATCCTTAAATTTGATGTAGCCAATGCTGAAGAAAGCTTGAATGTTTTGACGCAATGGCAGGATAATAATCCTGATGCTATTGTTGAGGTGATCGTAAACAACGCCGGAATTACAAGAGACGGATTATTCATGTGGATGCAGAGTGAAGACTGGAACAGTGTGATCAATACAAGTCTGAATGGTTTTTTCAACGTAACTAATTTCTTTATCCAGAAACTTCTTCGTAATAAATACGGAAGAATCATCAATATGGTTTCCGTTTCCGGAGTAAAAGGAACAGCGGGACAAACCAATTATTCTGCAGCAAAAGGAGCCTTAGTTGGTGCTACAAAAGCTTTAGCTCAGGAAGTTGCGAAAAGAAATATTACGGTAAATGCAGTAGCTCCCGGATTCATCAGAACAGATATGACCCAGGATTTTAATGAAGACGAGCTTAAAGCGATGATCCCGGCCAACAGATTTGGAGAAGCAGAAGAAGTAGCAGACTTAGTAGCGTTTTTAGCTTCAAGAAAAGCTTCATACATTACCGGGGAAATAGTAAATATAAACGGAGGAATTTACTCTTAAATAATGTAACAATATAACAATGTACCGGTGTAACAATAGTGCTGTGACCTTAATAAGATTGTTACCTTTAAACTGATACATTGTTAAATTAATAGAACTCATGGAAAATAGGGTTGTAATTACCGGAATGGGAATTTATTCTTGCATCGGGACCTCTTTGGAAGAAGTCAGAGAATCCCTATATCAAGGAAAATCCGGTATTGCTTTAGTACAGGAAAGAAAAGAATTCGGGTTCAGGTCAGGCCTTACAGGTGTAGTACCAAAGCCCGATCTTAAAAATCTACTCAACAGACGCCAGCGTGTAAGCATGGGTGAGGAAAGCGAATATGCTTACCTTGCGACCAGTGATGCGCTTCAACAGGCAGGTATAGACCAGGATTTCCTGGACAGCCATGAAGTAGGTATTTTATACGGAAACGACAGCGTTTCTCAGGCAGTAGTAGAATCTATCGACATTGCCAGAGAAAAGAAAGATACCACATTGATGGGATCGGGAGCGATCTTCAAATCAATGAACTCTACCGTAACGATGAACCTTTCAACCATCTTTAAGCTGAAAGGAATTAATCTTACCATCAGTGCAGCGTGTGCCAGCGGTTCACATTCATTAGGACTTGCTTATATGATGATCAGGAACGGTTTTCAGGATATGATCATCTGTGGAGGAGCCCAGGAAACCAACAAATATTCAATGGCGAGCTTTGATGGCCTCGGTGTTTTCTCTGTAAGGGAAGATGAGCCTACAAAAGCATCAAGACCTTTTGATACCGGAAGAGACGGGCTTATTCCAAGTGGGGGAGCAGCCAGCCTTATTGTGGAAAGCTTAGAATCTGCCCAGAAAAGGGGAGCAACTATCCTTGCAGAGATAGTGGGTTATGGTTTCTCTTCCAATGGAGGACATATCTCAACCCCTAATGTAGACGGTCCGGCTTTAGCGATGGATAGGGCTTTAAAACAATCAGGATTAAAAGCAGAGGATATCGATTATATCAATGCTCATGCGACTTCCACACCCATTGGTGATGCCAATGAAGCCAAAGCGATATACGAGATCTTCGGAAGCGATGTTCCTGTAAGTTCTACCAAGTCCATGACTGGTCATGAATGCTGGATGGCAGGCGCAAGTGAAGTCGTTTACTCAATTCTGATGATGCAGAACGATTTCGTTGCACCCAACATTAACCTGGAAAACCCTGACGATGAGGCGAAGAAGATAAATTTGGTCTCAAAAACGAAAAATCAAAAAATTGACGTATTTTTGTCAAATTCTTTCGGATTTGGGGGAACCAACTCCGCATTAATAGTTAAAAAATTTGATTAAAAACATGGAAAGGGAAAAAATTGTTGACATCGTTAATGATTTCTTAGTAAACGAATTCGAAGTGGATGGTGATGAGATCAGCAATGATGCCAATCTGAAAAAGACGCTTGGACTTGACAGTCTGGACTATATTGATATGGTTGTGGTTATCGAATCTAATTTTGGAGTAAAATTAGGAGAGGCAGATTTCAAAAAAATGGTCACATTTGATGACTTCTATACTACTATTGAACAAAAAATTGCTGAAAAAAACGCATAACTATCGATTGAACTTTATTCTTTAACAATATACCAATGTAATAATGTAACAGTGTACCAATGGTGAATAAATGCAATAATAGTATTGTTACATTGGTACACTGTTACATTGATAAATTAGACTTATGAACAAGTGGAAAGGTAAATCTAAAGGAACCATATTAGGATATAAAATATTCGTGTGGTGTATTAGAAATATCGGGATCCGGAGTTCATATGTTGTGCTCTATTTCGTAGCTTCCTATTATTTTTTATTCTTGAAAAAGAGCAACAGTTACATCTTTTACTATTTTCAGAAAAGACTGGATTACGGATATTGGAAATCAAAAGCTTCCGTATTTAAAAGCTATTTTACCTTCGGAAAAGTACTGATTGATAAAACGGCAATTTCTGCCGGTTTAAGAGAGAAATATACCTACGAATTTGATGGCGTTGAAAATCTCACCAACCTTCTGGCTGAAAAGAAAGGAGGTGTCCTTATCAGTGCCCATATCGGGAATTTTGAAATAGCAGAACATTTCTTTGCTGACATTGATTTCGATTGCCAGATCAATCTTGTCACTACAGACCAGGAAGTGACGGTCATTAAAGAATACCTGGAAAGCGTTGCTGTAAAACAGAGTAATATTAAGTTTATCTATGTCAAAGACGATATGTCGCATATTTTTGAGATCAATCAGGCTTTGTCAAATAATGAGCTGATCTGTTTTACAGGAGACCGTTATTTCGAAGGTTCGAAATACCTCGAAGCCGATCTGCTGGGGAAAAGTGCAAAATTTCCGGCCGGTCCGTTCCTTATTGCTTCACGTTTAGGTGTTCCTGTGGTTTATGTGTATGTGATGAAAGAAAAAAAACTTCATTACCACTTATACGCAAGGGTTGCAAAAAATATTAAAAACCGTGATTCTCAGGGACTTCTCAATTCTTATGTTCAGAATCTTGAAACCATGATCAGAAAATATCCCCTTCAATGGTTCAATTATTTCGATTTTTGGGATGATATTGATTAATTTTTCTAATTTTATCCCTGAAAACTAATTAATAAACTCAAATTGTTAAATAAATTCAGGAATTAGATAAATAAACCTTTCATTCAGGTTCAGGTATTGCTTTGTAATCTCTGGATTTCTTAATTTTTGAAATAAAAACACAGCTTTTCTCCTTTTGAATAAAAAATACGACATACTTGTGATCGGCAGCGGATTGGGAGGTCTTGTTTCGGCTCTAATTTTGGCGAAAGAAGGTCTGAAGGTCTGTGTCCTGGAAAAAAATAACCAGTATGGAGGAAATCTGCAGACTTTTTCAAGGGAAAAGCTCATCTTCGATACTGGAGTTCATTATCTGGGAGGTCTTTCAAAAGGACAGAATCTCCATCATTTCTTTTCCTATCTTGAGATTATGGATGATCTGGAACTTCATCAAATGAATGAAGACGGCTACGATAAGATCTCTTTTGGTGAAGAAAATGACGAATATCCTCATGCACAGGGTTATGAAAATTTTATTGAACAGCTTGCAGCCTATTTTCCCAACGAAAAACAGAATTTAGAAAGTTACTGCGAAGAGATCCAATATGTCTGTGCACAGTTTCCGAGATATCAGGTGATCGGAAAAGACAGCTATAATGAAGAGATCCTCCATCTCAATACCAAAAGATTCATAGAGTCTGTGACCCAGGATAAAAAACTGCAGGCTGTATTGCTGGGTTCCAATTTTTTATATGGCGGAGACTCGGAAAATATACCATTCTATGTTCATGCACTGACTGTAAACTCCTATATTCAGAGTGCCTACAAATGTGTTAAAGGAGGAAGCCAGATCACCAAACTCCTGATCAAAAAACTTCGCCAATACGGTGCAGAAGTGCATAAACATTCCGAGGTTTCCGGATTTATTTTCGATGAAGCCGGAGTGCTGTCTTCCGTTACAACAAAATCTGGAAAAGAATATGCAGCGAAAAAATTTATTTCAAACATAGAAATCCGTTCCTTCATCAAGCTGATTGGAGAAGAAAAACTGAGGAAATCTTTCCTGAACCGGGTAATGAGCTGGGAACCTGTTTCATCATGTTTCAGTGTTTATCTGGTTTTAAAACCACAGTCACTGCCAAATTTTAATTATAACATATACCATTATTCATCCGAAGAAATGGTCTGGAATGCATTCCGTTACAGCAAAGACAGCTGGCCGGAAACCTATATGCTTTCCTCCACGCCCTCAAAACATTATCCCGATTATGCGGAAAGCCTTACTGCGATCTCCTATATGGATTTTGATGAGATTAAAGATTGGGAAAAAACAGTAAATACAGTTGCCGAAAAACACGATAGAGGATTAAAGTACGAACATTTCAAGCTGGAAAAAGCAGAAAAAATGATTTCTGCATTAGAAAAGAAAATTCCGAACCTGAGACACTCCATCAAAAGCATCTATACTTCATCGCCACTCTCTTACAGGGACTATATTGGCAGCTTTGAAGGAAATATGTACGGATACATGAAAAGTTCGGATAATCCGCTTAAAACAATGGTCTCACCCCGTACCAAGACCGATAATCTGTTCCTGACAGGACAGTCTGTCAACATGCATGGAATTCTGGGAGTAACGATCGGTGCATTTAATACCTGTGCAGAAATTCTCGGAAAAGAAATTGTAGATGAACGCCTGAAACAAATGATGAATACCCATGAAAAAAAATAACAGATTCACTATGACATTCCGGGGAATTCAATTGATCCTTATCCTTTCCCTTATTTCCTGTGGAATCTCAAAATCGGTTCATCATATTCCGGAGGTCAGCAGCTATACGCTGGAGACACCAAAGATCAATAAGATCAATGATTCTACATTCAGCTTCAACCGGAATTATTTAACCAAAAATAAACAGCAGCTTTGGGAACTTTATATTAAAGGAAATCCATTGCAGCTCGGATATAATAACGGAGCTTTAACCCAAAGCCTGATGCAGCAGCAGGAAGAAATTTTCTTCTCTAAAGTGGAAGGTTTTGTTCCATCAAAATTTAAACAAAAACTCCTTAGGGGATTTCTAAAATGGTATAACAGGAAAATGTACCTGAATGTAAGGGAAGACTATCAGGCAGAATTGTACGGTTTGTCTCAGTATTCTTCGGATAAATACAATTTTATTGCCCCAAAATATCTTCGGAACCTCTATCTTCACGGCGCTCACGATATCGGACATGCCATGCAGGATCTTGCTATGGTAGGCTGTACTTCCCTGGCAGTCTGGAATGAAAATACAGAAGATGGGCAGCTGCTCATCGGAAGAAACTTCGATTTTTATGTAGGAGATGAGTTTGCTAAAAATAAGCTAATCGAATTTGTAGAACCGGAAGCCGGAATTCCATATATGTCCGTAAGTTGGCCGGGAATGATAGGTGTAGTTTCCGGGATGAATAAAGAAGGGATAACAGTGACAATTAACGCAGGAAAATCTAGAATCCCACTCACCGCTAAGACTCCAATTTCTCTTGTGACACGGGAAATTCTGCAGTATGCGAAAAATATTGAGGAGGCCATCGCTATTGCCAAAAAAAGAAAAGTTTTTGTTTCCGAATCCATTCTGGTTGGAAGTGCTCATGATAAAAATGCTGTGATCATTGAGGTATCCCCTGAAAATTTCGGAGTTTACAGGGTGGAAAATACCAGCAAAGTGTTTTGTACCAATCATTTTCAGTCCGAAGCCTATAAAGAAGACAAAAGAAACCAAAAGCATATCATAGAAAGCCATTCCGAATACCGCTACGAAAAACTCCAGGAACTCCTTCAGGAAAAGAAAAAGCTCAATCCTGAAAAAATGGCGGCCATTTTAAGGGATAAATCTGGTTTAAAAGATCAAAAGATCGGCTACGGGAATGAAAAAGCGATCAATCAGCTGCTGGCTCATCATGCGGTCATTTTCTCACCTGAAAAAAGACTGGTGTGGGTTTCTTCAAACCCTTATCAGCTGGGAGAATTTGTCTGTTATGACCTGAATGAGATCTTTTCCGGAAAAAAATTGGAAGAAAGTTTAAAGGCAAAAACAGCACTGAATATCGCCAGAGATCCTTTTGCAGATTCGGAAGAATTCAACAATTATGAAATATCTAAGATGTTAGGGTCAGAAGTGAGCAATGCTACAGACAACAAAAAGATGGCATTAAGTGATGATTTTATTCCTTATTACCAATCTATGAACCCGGATTATTGGCTGGTCTATTATCAGGCTGGAAGATATTATTTGGGTATTAACGAATTTTCAAAAGCGAAAACTGAATTTGAAAAAGCCCTGACTAAAGAAATTACCACAGTTCCGGACAGACAAAATGTAGAAAAGTACCTGAAGAAAACTCTAAAGAAGCTAAAATGATTCCCAAACATATAAAACTGCTGTTCTGCATTCCCTTTATCATAATTATTGTTTACACAGTCTACCTCCTTACAAAGTACAGCTCTATTCCTGATGTTATCCCTATTCATGGATATGGAGGTAAGAATGACGGGTTCGGAAGCAAACTGTTTCTTTTTGCACCTATTGTATTTAACCTCGTTATTTTGATCTTTATCTGGATGGCTATCAGAAAACCGGACAAGATCAGATTTACTTTTGAAGTGAAAGAAGAAGATAAAGAGAAGACCTATTATCAGTATCAGCTGGTTTTGATCATACTGGCTATATTTGTCACCTTGATTATGTGTCCGTTATCATTTTCGGATGTTGTCTTTAAATAATTACACACGAAAAGACTAACGGCTGATTAATTATTTTCCGGATTCAGTTTGTTCAGGAAAATAAACGTTAGAACCCCGCAAAGAGCAGACATAGAAGTAGCCAGGATAGCACTTCCGATCACATATTGTAAAAGATTATTTTTGATCAGCTCAAAATTGAGTTCACTGCTCAAAATATTACTGTCCCCATGCACAAAAGGGGATCCTAAAAATAGAGAAGCAGCAATCACAAAAGGAATAAATGGCGGAAGGCTGACATTGGAGGCTATAAAAGCCAGGACCTTATTTAGCTTAAAGAGAACAGACAGTGAGATGACAAGCAGGGTGTGAAATCCCCAAAAAGGAGAAAGACCTATAAAAACACCGAGAGCAATAGAAAATGCTTTTGTGCGGTTGCTGCCGTCACTTTCCAGAACATCCTCTTTTAAGAATCTTTTAAAGCTTTTTTTTTTGAAATTATTCACGAAATTTCTCGGAATAATGTAAAGCAGTGTTATGGTTACCAAAATAGTATTCAGGATACTGATCCGTGTAAAATCTTTGAATGGTCTGAAATGAGAAACCCGTTCTGCCGGGTCATACAAAACTTTTATCGGGACATTTTTTACAGGAACATGCCTCCAGGCTGTCCTTACAATGATTTCGATCTCAAATTCAAATTTTGGGGTGAAATATTTCTTTGGAATTTTCAGCAATGGATATAATCTATAGCCGGATTGGGTATCCTCAAGTTTTATTCCGGTCTCAAACCAGAACCAGAAATTAGAAAACCTGTTCCCGAAACTGCTTTTTTTGGGAATTCCATCCTGTTCCATATTCCGGTTACCAATCAGAAGTACATCCTTATCTTCTTTAAGCAATGCTTCTACAAATACAGGAATATCATCGGGATAATGCTGCCCGTCAGAATCAATGGTGACCGCATAATGATAGCCCAGCTCTTTTGCTTTTCTGAAGCCTGTTTTAAGACCGTTTCCCTTTCCTTTGTTTTCAGGCAGGGAGATAACCGTTATCTGGGAATATTGGGCTAATATTTGTGGAGTAGTATCTGTAGACCCGTCATTAACTGCAATAATGCTATCGGTGTAGTCCAGAACACCGTCTATCACTCTTTTCAGAGTTTTTTCATTGTTGTAAGTAGGTATTAAAATACAGATCTTCTTTTCAGAAATTGCATTTTGTACTTCAGGAAGGGTCATTGTTTTATTTTATAGTAGCTCTTTCAGTATCTGTAAAGGACTTGGACTGCATCGCAAACTTTTTTACATAACTTTTCAGGGTTGCGTTCTGCTTACTGTAGTTATTGATAAGGAATGCTTTATCATCTTTCATGCTGCCTCTGTACCCCACTATTTTCGGGATATTTTCCTGAACGCTCAGCCTGATTACTCTAAGTTCTATATTATTCGGATTATTTTTGATAATGCTTTCAAGGCTGGTAGCACCATTTTTTACAAGAGCTTTCCTGTTGTTTTTGGTAGTCTTTGCTTCCATGATCTTTGCAGCAGCTTTATAGGCGCTGGTTACGGCATCCGAACCGGATTGTTTTTCTGCAAGATTGATGAATGCTTCTGTATTGGCATTAGACTGGTTAGCTTTTGCGTAGCTGCTTCTTAGGGCTTCCAAATCACTTTGAAAGAAAAAAATAAAAGCGGTTATGAGGGATAAGAAAAGTTTCATGAAAGTATTTTTTTATAGCTTACAGACATTTTTAATGCAATAGTCTCGCCAAAAGAGGTTGCATTTTTTACTTTAACATCCTCTTCATTTTCAGTAATATCCAGCTGAAGCCTCAGATCCGGTGTTTCAAAAGGATTGATAATAGCCATGAATTTTACATTCGAGGCTGTTTTTAAAAATAGCTTAGAGCCGGTGAATTCTTCTGTCAGCTCTTTTACGATCTGCATCATACAAACCCCTGGTGTTACCGGATTACCCGGAAAATGCCCTTTAAAAATATCATGATCTTTATTCAGATGAATATAAGCGGTAAAACTGCCGTTTTCTGCCTTTTCATAAGATTCCAAAGTATAAAAGTCTGTAAGAATGGTCTGCATGATCTTATTTTTTCAGATTAAATGTATAATAAAGTCCTGTCTGGAAAACAACATTAGAATGATTTCTATTATAGCTGTCCACAGGGATAAAACCTTTTTTTACCCTGGCTTCGATACCAAAGTTTTTAGTAATGTCATAGCCTAAACCTGCTGTAATTCCCAGGTCAATCTCATTTTCAGGGTCAAAATTCTTTTTATCTACCACAAATTCCAAAGTAGGCCCAACATGTATATTGAACTGGTTGAAATAGAATTTATTGATAAGCTGCAATCCCAGATAAGATACGGAAAGCGTTTTCCCGTCCCAGTTGTTTACATTCGTGCTTATTTTAGCTCCCTGCCTGGAATAATTGATCTCCGGCTGCAAAGCATAAAATTTGGCGAGACGGATATTTCCTATAAAGCCGATATAAAAATCTGTTTTCGTTTTGTAGTCCAGGTAAGGTTCAGCAGCGTTAGGAAATTCTTCCAGATAATAATAGTTAAACTCTTCACTGTTCGAGAAATGAGAAAAATTGGCTCCTGCTCTGATCCCCGGAGTAAAAGTGACCTGCGCGAAAGACAGGCCTGAAATAAAGGCTGTGACTAAAAATAGAAATTTTTTCATGTTAATTCTGTTCGGTTTCGGTTATTTGAAATAGTTTTATATTGATCTTAAAATCCTTATGTTGAAGGTTTAAGCTATCCGCGAAGATATGTTTTTTTGCCTCAAAAGTAAAATCGATTTTTTCCTTATTGTTTTTTGTGTACACAATTTCTTTTAACAGTCCGTTTTCTTTATTGAAGAACAGATAATAGGCTTTATGATCAGTCTTTGACAGGTAAATTTTAGAATTGTCATTTTCAAAAGATTCATTCACCGGGTATTTTCTTTTCAGTAACTCCCGGAAGTCGTTTCTTAAAAAGCTGATAACCATCTTTTTGTCCAGATCCGGAAGAACGTAATTCAGTTTAAAATCATTCTCAGAGATCTCAAAATCAATTAATTTATTTCCAAAATCTGAGGTCATGGCGACCCGATGAGTTGTTTCATTAAGCTTTTTAATAATCAGAATTCCGCTTACGTGGTTTTTATAAATATCCATCTGGCATTTATACACATAGTCTTCACCGGAAGAAAAATATAAATTTTCAACGGTTTTTTCAGAACTCTGAACCGGTTTTGCCTCTGCAAGTTGATAGCTTTTGCAGGAAACAAATAGCAAAACAATCAGACTATAAACTAAACTCTGAAGCTGCAATCGCTGCATTGATCTTGGTGTTTTTGAAAACAATATTGGTGGTATCTCCCGAAGCTTCTGTCATATTAACCTGCGAAACGGTAGACTGATTTTTAGGAAAATGCAGTTCAATCTGTTTAATGTATTTTAACAGCTGAGCCGATTTCGGGGTAAATTTTGCTACATTGGAGTTCCCGCTTTTGTAATAGGAAACAGAGAACTCAGGATCGCTGAACATTTTCCCGTTCGAGCTTCCTACAATCAGCTTATTGATCTTTTCAAATGTTTTGCTTTTCGCATCAACAGATGATTTCTTGCCCTGATCGTTGATGAAAATTTTATTGTCTTTAAAAATAATGCTGTACTGATAAGGTTTTGTGTATTTCCAGCTCAGCATATTCGGAGTTTTCAACGACATTTTGCCATAGGTAACAATATTTTTATCCAGAAAGTCCATTTTTTTGGTCTGGGTAAAATCGCTCTGCAGGGTTTTGATCTCCTGGGTCTCAGAAGAAACTTTGGCGACAAATGCTTTTGCTTCTGCTCCTGACATTGTGGTCATCTGTGCGGAAATGAAGCCGGAAACTAATAAAAATGCTCCAAAAGCAATATTTTTAATCATTTTTCTTTGATTTTGTAATTGAATCGACCGTAAACGTCGAATATTTTTTATCTTTCAAAAATAACAATAAATCGGCCAACACACGATAAGTCTTTTCGGAAGTGTCATGAAGCAGAATGATACTTCCTTTCTTCAGGCCTTTGGTTATTCTTTTATAAATTTTCTTTTCATCGTCTATAATGGTATCCAGCGAACGGACATTCCAGCCGATGCTTTTTTTATGGGTTCTTTTAATGGCTTTGGCAATGCTCGGATTGGTAACGCCGAAAGGAGGCCGGTATAAATCAGTTTTTATAGTGCTGGTTTTTGCCATTATCTCATCACATTTCTCAATCTCCTCAATCATTTTTGAAACAGATAAAAATCCTGTATTGTTGGAATGGGAAAAGGTATGATTTCCGATGGTATGACCTTCAGCAATAATTCTTTGAAAGGTCTCAGGATATTTTTCAATCTGTTTTCCGATGCAGAAAAAAGTAGCTTTTACCTGATGTTCTTTAAGCAAATCCAAAAATTTCGGGGTGAATTCGGTTGGCCCGTCGTCAAAAGTCAGGGCAATTTCATTGGTTTTTGTTCTTTTATGAGTAATGCTGTTGACAAAATATCCGAGCTCTATATCAAAAGATCCCCAGACTACAACTGCAGAAAACGCCAGAAAACAAGCTATATAAACCCAAAAGCTTCCATGAAACGCATAAATAAATGCATTGCAGAAAAGGTAAAATAGAATGAATGGATAATGCTTCATCTTCTGTTATTTTGAATTTTGGCAATAACAAATTTACAAATTCATTCTTACCCTTTCATCTTTAGGCTCTTTCCAACAGCATAAGACTGTGATCGCTTCCTGCGAGATGATTATAGAGAAGAATATTCTTAACTTCTGTTTTCTTTTCCAAATTGATCATCATGACTTCCGGAATCTGTTGCTCCTTGAGGATATGACACGCCATAAATGTTGAAAAGCCGCTTGCTGTATTGAATTCTCCGCTCAAATGTTTGTAATACAGCAAAGCTGAATTTTGAAATGTGTCCATTGCTTTTGTATAGTAAACATCAGATGTTGCATCTCCACTGAAACCTAAGATCACAGCATCGATATCTTCATGTTTCAAATCATTTTTGGATAAAAAATCTGTTATAAAAGACGGTGCTTCTTCCAGATCCAATCTGTTGCTGATCTGAATATCTCTAAGCCTGGCGTAAGAGTTTTCAGCCTTATTCTTTCCCAAGACAAAAAAAGCAGCACCTTCACCCCAGATCACTCCATCCGTTTCAGAATGCAAATAATCAGCAGGAAGATCCTCTTTCTTTTTAATGGTATTGTTCAGACAGTAAAGCTCCATCGTTCTGTTAGTCTGCTCATCTGCCGCCCCTACAAGAATATTTTCAGCTTCTCCGTCATTGATCTGAAGCTTGGCATCCAGGAATGAAAATTCCAAAGATGAAGAGGTGTTGACGTAGGTAAAATTGTACGCATGGCATTGAAGCCCCAGAGCAATCTGCCCTGCAACGGTATTGTGCGTCGACTGTATAAAAAATGTCGGAGTTAAAAACTCTTCATTGTTATCAATTACATTTTTCAGAAACTTTTCAGAATCCTGCGAACATCCCATCCCCGTTCCTACAATAATGGCATCCGGTTGTTCAATTCCAGCTTCCTGTAAAGCGTAATGTGAAGCTACAGAGCTCATTTTTACAGTTTTAGACATTCTCCTGATCATCGCAGGCGGAATGAATTCTTTATAGTTAGGATCTATAGCTTTTAAGATCTGAACAGATTGGTCAGCATTAAGATCTCGAAAGAAATTTTCTTTTAGAGTGTCCTGAACGGAGATGCAGGATGCACTGTTGATGTATACGGCACTCATGATTTTGAGAAAATTAAAGTAGAACAGTTACCTCCGAATCCGAATGAATTGGAAAGAACATGGTTGATGCTTTTCTCCTTCAATTCTATAACCGGAGTCAAATCAAATTCTGCCATTTTCGTTTTGAAATTCAAGTTGGGGAAAATAATACTGTGCTGCATCGCTAAAATAGAAAATACAGCTTCAATGCCCGCTGCCGCTGCCAAAGTATGTCCTGTAAAAGCTTTGGTAGAACTGAATTCCGGAACCTGATTTTCACCAAAGATTCTGATCATGGCAATTCCTTCTGAAAGATCATTATTGGGAGTAGCTGTTCCGTGAACATTGATATAATCGATGTCTCCTTTTGCCAGTCCGGATACTTTAAATGCTTGTTCCATGGCCAGAAAAGCACCTTGCCCGTTTTCTGACGATGCGGTCTGATGATGGGCATCATTGGCATTACCGTAACCTGAAAGATAGGCAAGTATTTTCTTATTTTCTTTTTTTACAACCTCATCAGACTCAAGAACGATAAAAGCAGCAGCTTCACCAAGGTTCAATCCTTTTCTGTCATTATCAAATGGTGTATTGTAAGAATCCGTGAGAATCATCAGGGTATTGAATCCGTTCAGAGTAAATTTCGAAAGGGAATCTGTTCCACCTACGATCACGCGGTCTAAAACTCCGTTTTTAATCAGTTTGGCTCCCATCATAATTGCATTGGCAGCCGAAGAGCATGCCGTACTAATCGTAGAAACCATGCCTTTTAAGCCCAGATAATCAGCAATTGCCAATGAGGAATTACCTGCATCATGAGCATCGATGTATTTTTGCTTTTCAGGAAAGTCTTCGTAAGAGTAGAAATACCTTTCAGTGATATCCATTCCGGCTACACTGGTGGAAGAGATGAGTCCGGTTCTGTATTCATTAATGTCTGAAATTCCGGCAGATTCTACAGCTTCTCTTGCGGCAATCATGCCCAATAAAGATGTTCTCGTTACATTATTATCTTCAGGCAGGTGAAGCTGTTGTACAAGCTCTTCATTAGACCATTTTATTTCACCTGTTTTTATAGATCCGGCGTGACGGGTTTCAAACATCTCAATGTCTGAAATTCCGTGTTTTCCGGATTTCAACGAAATAAAATTTTCCTCCACATTGTTTCCGATGGAGGAAATGATGCCCATTCCTGTTATGGCAATTTTTCGACTCATTTTACTTTATAATATAACAATGTATCAATTTACCAGTTTACCAATATTGTTATACTGGTAAATTGATACATTGCTAGATTAAATATATTATTTTGTTCTGTTCTCTTCAATGAATGCAGCCATTGTATCGATAGACTGGAAGATTTCTTTTCCTTTTTTAGGATCGGCTAATTTTATCCCGTAATCTTTATCAAGCAGAACAATAAGTTCCAGAGCATCAATAGAATCAAGGCCCAAACCACCACCGAATAAGGGATCTGTATCTTTGATTTCTTCTACAGAAACATCTTCAAGGTTAAGGACTTCAATAATTTTGTGCTTCAATTCTGTTTTTAAGTTTTCCATAATTATTTTAATTAATGTAGCAATTTATCAATTTACCAGTGTAACAATGATCAGATTGTAAGGATTGTTACATTGCTAGACTGTTATATTGTTACATTTATGTTATTACATTTTTTATAAGGTTAGCAAATATACAAAAGCTTTATAATTATCCTGATAAAGTTCTGTCCAGCCACAGAGAACTTTTTCCGCTTTTCCGGACAGCAGGATCTGTTCTGCATAATCATTTAAAAATGTCTCGTCAAATTCATCCAAAATGAAAAAAGCATTCTCTGTCTGCATTTTATGTTTAATGCTGATCTCGCCTACGCAGATGTTAGGTAAGGTGTAAACAAATACGGCAGGACTCGGGAAATAATTTTCCTGTGAGTTGATACTTTCCTGGTATTTAAAATCCGTATCCAGACTGGATGACCGGTTGGCAAGAACTACCGCTGTTGTGTTATGGTCTTCATTTTTTAAAACCATTTCTGCAGCAAGAAAAGCAAGCTTACTCAGATTATCCATTTTGTGGAACTTGGGATAATTGAGCTCTAAACTTTTATAGGCATCTTTGGCAAAGTCATGAAATGTTTCGCTCCGGCTTTCAAAAACAGCATTCCCGTTGACGGTTATTTTTGAATGTTCTATGATACAGCTTTCAGTTTTCTTCATCCCTTTCATTTTAACATTTTTCTAGAACTATTGCCGCATTACATCCTCCGAATCCTGAAGCTGTTTTTAAAATATACTGAATAGTTGCAGACTGGTTTTCTTTAATGATATTCAAAGGTTGGGAAACTCCCATTTCTTTAAAGTTTTTAGAAGGAATCAGCAGTCCATGCCGGGCAATTTCCATGGAAATAATGCTTTCCAAAAGTCCCGATGCGCCAAGACAGTGTCCGTAATATCCCTTCATACTGTTCAAGGGAACAGTTTGAAGTTCCATTCTGTTGAAAGCTATGGCTTCCATTTCGTCATTATAAATGGTAGCGGTTCCGTGGGCAGAAATAAAATCAATCTGTTCCGGGTTAACATTGGCTTCTGTCATTGAATTCTTGATGCTTGCATACAGCCCGTCTCCTGTTCTGGAAGGTCCGGAAATATGATTGGCATCATTTACTGCGGAATCTCCTGAGATTTTAAACCTAAGCTTTTCGTTTTCGTTCAAGATAGAAGTAATATAAACCGCTGCTGTGGCTTCTCCAATATTAATTCCGTTTCTGTTTTTATCGTAAGGTTTACAAGGTTCTGTTCCGATAGCCTGGAAAGAATTGAATCCGGAAATGACAAACTCTGAAACCTCATCGCCGGCAATCACAAAAGCATTTTTATATTTCCCTGCCTGGATCATATTTTTGGCAACGGCAATAGCCATTACTCCTGACACGCAGGCATTGGAAACAACGATAGGTTTTGTTTTAAATCCGAAATAATCAGCAATTTTTTGTGCTAATTTTGAAAGATAAGCGCCTTCCGGTACTTCCGATTGGTTTTTTAATAAACTGATATTTCCTTTGGTTGTTGATAAAATAAAAGCGGTTTCTTCTGTAATTTCATGTTTTTCAACCAAAGGTTTTAAGCTTAGAAGAAACATTTTTTCCAGCCTTGTAAAATCCGGGCTGTCGAAATTACTTTTAAATTCTTCCTCCAGCTTTTCAGTATTTATAATTGAGGCGTAAAAAGCCTCCTGGTTTTCTATGACTTTATGTAATGCTACGCCTGGTTTTCCTTCCACAAGATGGTTCCAGTTGGAAGAAACATCAAAGCCTATAGGAGTGATACAGTTGTAGTCTGTAATATAAATTTCTTTCTTCATTATAATCCCATTTTATCTTTCCATGCCTGAAAAAACTCAGGATTATACAAACATAAGCTTCCGTTGCTGTCTAAGAATACCTGGATGGTCTCTCCGCTGCACACCAATTGATCATTCTGGTTGAAAATTTCGTAGGTATAGATCAGTTTTGCAGATACTGAATTGACAAAAGTGGTCACGATCCTGAATGTTTCCCCATATTTTAGAGGAAGAAAGTGCTCACATGTACTTTTTACGATAGGTGTCACATAGCCTTCTCTCTGTATATCAAGATAGGTCAGGCCATGTTCTCTTCCGAAAGCTTCTCTTCCGTCTTCAAAATATACAATGTAATGCCCATGCCAGACAATGCCCAGCGGATCTGTCTCATTGAATCTTACCCTTACTTCTTCCGTACAGGTTAATATGTTTTCTTTAGACTGCATTTTGTTTTCTTTCGTAAAAAATAGAAATAGCTACCATGGCAATATAGAATGCAAACAGTAATGCGAGTTCTTTGGCAATTCCTGCGATACCGCTGTTTCTTAAAATAATATCGTAGTAGGCGTTCAATCCCCAGTTCATCGGGGAAAATTTCGCCACGGTCTGCATAAATTCAGGCATTAAAAATACGGGAACCCATATTCCTCCGATCGCGGCGAGAACCACCACTGATGTTGCTCCAAAAGGGGCAGACTGTTCCTGGGTATCTGCAATGGTTCCCAATAAAACACCAAAACCGATCGCTGCCAGCCCTGAAAATAAAGTTACCACAATAAGCTGGAACATCTTTCCAGAGACATCAAATGCCGGAAGATCCATGTATGGGAAAAGATAAATTCCTACGGCTACCATCAGTAAAAACTGGATGATACAGATGATAAGGTAGGTGAATGTTTTTCCTAAAATATGAACAAAATAAGGAGTTGGGCTGATCCTTGCTCTTACGCTGGTGCCTTGACTTTTTTCCTTGACTAAATTGATGGAAAGTGGTACTACAATAAAAAAGATGGCAAAAAGAGTCCATGCCGGAACATTGTGCTGAACAGAATTCGGCATTATGTCCATGGCTCCTTTTTTCGGTGTGATCTCCTTGAAGCTGATGAGGTTTTTGTTTTCTTCAAGGTTCTCTTCAGTTCCCAGCTGATCCTGAAATGCTTTATAGATCTTTTTGTTTTCGATCTCAAAGACCATTTTATTCACAGAATTCATGACTGAATTTTTGAATCCGGCGTTGGTGGCCGGGTCAAAGTACAGATGAATTTCTTTTGCTTTCACAGCTGTTTTTTTAACGGCTGCAGAATCTCCTTCCAGGCCAAAAGAGCTTACGATCGTCTGCACCTTGGAATCTATGTTTGAATTTAAATCTTTCGTTAAATTTTCAGGAATGACGATAGCCATCTGGTAATCTCCGGAAAAGACGGCGTCCTGTGCTGACTTTTCGGTGTAATTTGTCAGCAGCTGGAATGTTTTACTGGTTTCCAGTTCCTGTTTTATACTTTTTGAGACTTCAGATTTGTCATTGTCAATGAAAATGATCGGGATTTTTGAACCTTCCAGATTTTTGAAAGTAGAATCCTGAATTAAAGTAATCGTTACAATTAACAGCAACGGCATGACGAAAATAATGACAATTCCACCGATATCTCTCTTCAGAAGAAGGATTTCCTTCACGAAGCTTCTCCAAAGTTTATACAACAACATCTCTTAGTTCTTTTCCTGTTAATGATATGAAAACGTCTTCCAGGTTTTCAGCGTTTGCGATTTGTGACACCAGTTCTTCCGGTGTTCCTATGGCATGGATTCTTCCTCTGTCGATAATAGCGATCTTGGTACAGAATTCTTCCGCTTCGGAAAGATGGTGGGAGGTGTATATAATGCACGTTCCATTTTTATTCAGTTCCTGCAGGAAATCGATGATCACCTTTTTCGACTGAACATCAACACCTACAGTCGGCTCATCCAGAAACAAAACTTTTGGATTGTGAAGTGTTCCCGCGATAAGGTTGCAGCGGCGTTTCATTCCTCCGGAAAACTGTTCTACCTGTTTATCTGCGAATTTTGAAAGTCCCATAATCTCTAGGGATTCATCGATCACTTTCTTAAGCTCTTTGTGCTTTAAGCCATACAGGCTTCCATAAAACATTAAGTTTTCTTTAGCGGTAAGAGTCGGATAGAGGGCATATTCCTGAGGCACAATACCAATGATCTGTTTGATCTTAAAGCTGTCCTTCTGAGGAGATAATCCATTGATCGTAAATTGTCCTGAAGTAGGTTTGATCAATCCGGAAAGCATAGAGATCAAGGTGGTTTTTCCTGCTCCGTTCGGCCCAAGAATTCCATAGATCTCGTTTTTTTCTATATTCAGCGAGATGTCGTTGACAGAAAACTCTTCGGAGTTTTTATATTTTTTATAGAGATTTTTAATCTCAATCATATTCTCTGCCATATCAGATCGCTTTTCTCAGTTTTTTATAAAAAGCCTCTTCCAGATCAGCAATATGAAGCATGGATTTTGAAAGGTTGTTGTAAATATCGCTTTTCGAGTTCCTGTTTTTATAAACACGGGCAATATCCACGGCAAAATCTCTCCATAAATCTCCGATGGCGGTAATTTCTTTTGAAAGTTCTTTTAATTCACCATTTTTAAGAATTACTGATGCTTCCTGAAGAAATGCACCATAAATAAACCGGAATCCGCCTCCGCCGGTGCCAATCTCTTCCTGCATTCTGATCAGCTGGCCCAGATAGTGGTTGGTGACCTTAGTTCCTTTCTTTTCAGCCCATTTCGGGATGCTTCTGGCTACCCATCTCATGGCTTTTACGCCAATAAGAGGAACCGGAGCCAGCATATTTTTGCAGGTATCTTTTATTCCTTTTTTTATAGCTTCTTCAATATTCACATTTTCTGGAATGTAGGTCGGGTAGTACATATGTCCTTTTGGGGGCAGTGCACCTTTGGCATATCTTACCTTTTCCAGCTCAGCTTCTGATAGGGTAGTGGTATAATCCATTACCGGATCGCTGATCAGGAATTTTCCGTCCTCTTTTCCATATACCACAAGATTGTGGGCATTGAAGTGGAATTTATATTCTTCAGGGAAATAGGTAAGGTTAAAGACACCTACCTGAAGTCCTGTAGGGATATTCTGATTTAAGTTTCTTTCTAAAGCGGACTGTGCTTCTTTAGGATTGGAAAATTTTTCTCTTTTGATTTTAATGCCCAATCTTTTTGCTGCTTTGCTGAAAATAGCACCCGGCATCGGTCTGTAGCTGAAGCCCGGAGCGAAATTCACTTTCAGAAACGGCAGATAGACAAAAAACAGTCCGGAACCAATCCCAAAGATCATAGGTTCGCTGAGTTTTAAGCCTTTATTAAGTAACAGATTGGAGGCGACACCGTTTTCGCAATGCGCGGTCTGATGGTGTTCGAAGTTAAGTTTCATTTGCTGCTTTTCTCTTTTTCATTGGCGAAATGAAATTCTGCATATATTTATGCTTCATTTCTTTATTATTTTCCGTCAAAGTTTTTTAATTCATCCACTGAAATTCCAAATGCATCTGCATATTTTTTCAGTACGGATTGGTTTAGTGTTTTAAATACTTTTGGTTTTGCATGTCTTTTCACTCTCCACTGCCACATCCCGACATAGGAAGCGAGAACACCCAGATCCATCTTATTCAGTTCCATGAAATAAATAATAGGACTTACTAAATTATTGGCCACATTGTGTCTGGCCTCTTCAATTCTTTCATGAATAAGCTCCATGGATTCTTCGAGGGCTGCTTTTTTAGCTTCCCATCCAATGCTGTTGGCCGTTGTATAATTGTCATTTTCGTCCGTCACATACAAGACTTCGGTCATGTTTGCTGACTTCAGATTGCTCTCATCCTGGGGCAGGTCTTGTTTTTTCATGTAAACCGTATTATTCTTTTTAATCAGTTGGCTAAAATAGTGAAAATACATTATATGTAAATCATATTAAATTATAATGCCGAAACGGGCTTTATTTAAAGATAAATTCAAATTTTAACATAAAAAGTCATAATCTGCCGTTTGCTGTAACAAGTGCATGATGAAAGTAGACTTATAAGATTCTACTGAAATTTGATTTAAATAAATAAGACTTATGAAGAAATTTTTTATTTCTGTTTCACTTTTCTGCATGCTGCATGCAATGGCGCAGAAATTTGATACTCAAAAGGTGACGGACAGCCAGGGATATACTTACGAAACTGTTAAGAATGACCAGTCCGGTGTGAGAGTGTATACTTTGAAAAACGGACTGAAGGTTTATCTGGCAAAGAATGATGATGCCCCGAGAATTCAGACTTATATTCCGGTAAGAACGGGATCTAATAACGACCCTAGCGACAATACAGGTCTGGCGCATTACCTTGAGCATATGGTTTTTAAAGGAACTTCTCACCTGGGAACTCAGGACTGGGCAAAGGAGAAAGTATTGCTTCAACAGATCTCTGACCTTTACGAGCAGCATAAAGCTGAAAAGGATCCTGAAAAGAAAAAATTGCTCTACAAGAAAATAGATGAGGTTTCTCAGGAAGCTTCCAAGTATGCAATTGCCAATGAATATGACAAAGCGATTTCTTCATTAGGAGCAACGGGAACGAATGCCCACACCTGGTTAGATGAAACGGTTTATAAAAATAATATTCCATCCAACGAGCTTGAAAAATGGCTGAAAGTGGAAAAAGAACGTTTCTCAGAACTGGTATTGCGTCTTTTCCATACCGAACTGGAAGCTGTGTATGAAGAATATAACAGAGCCCAGGATAACGACGGCCGTCTTGTGAACTATGCCATGATGGAGGCTCTTTTTCCAAAGCATCCGAACGGACAGCAGACCACGATCGGGACTTCAGAACACCTGAAAAGCCCGTCAATGGTTGCTATTCATAAGTATTTTGATACATATTACGTGCCTAATAATATGGCTGTTGTTTTGGTAGGAGACCTGGATTTTGATAAAACCATTAAACTGGTAGATCAGTATTTTGGAGCTTTCAAGTACAAAGAGCTGCCGATGAAAAAAATGGTATCTGAACAGCCGATGGAAAGCATTGTGGCGAGAACGGTAAAAAGCCCGAGTACACCGAGAATGACGCTGGCATGGAGATCAGATTCCAATGGAACTCAGAATGCAAGATTAGCAGATGTGGTTGCAGAAATTTTAAGTAACAGAGGTGATGCCGGTCTTATCGACCTTAATATAAACCAAACGCAAAAGGTATTAGGTGCGGGAGCTTACGAATCGGCCTTTAAAACGTATGGTGCTTTTACGATGTCGGTAACTCCGAAAGACGGACAGAGCTTTGATGATGCTAAAAAACTATTGTTAGATCAGTTGGATTTAGTGAAAAAAGGGCAGTTTCCGGATTGGATGCTGAAAGCAATCGTCAATGACAAGAAAGTACAGCGTATGAAGTCGTGGGAAACTGCTGACGGACTGGCAACGACCCTATATGGTACTTATATCAATGAGAAAACATGGCAGGAGGAATTAGACGATATTAATCAGTATGAAAAAATATCAAAGGTAGATGTTGTTAAGTTTGCAAACGAGTTTTTCAAAGATAACTATGTAGTTGTTTACAAAGAAAAAGGAGTGAATGATAAGCTGGTTCGCGTACAGAATCCGGGTATTACCCCGATCAAGCTGAACAGAGAAGCGCAGTCACCTTTCCTTAAAGAGATCTTAAGCAGTAAAGTATCTGAGATCAAGCCGGAATTTATCGATTATAAAGCAGCGATCCAGACTTCTCAGATTAAAGATAAGAAGGTAAGCTTTGTAAAGAATAAGTATAATGACGTAGCACAGATCAGCTATATATTCCCTTTCGGAACGGATAATGATAAGGAACTTCCAATCGCGGTAACTCTTTTTGAATATCTTGGAACGGATAAATATACTCCTGAGCAACTGAAAGGTGAATTCTATAAACTGGGAATCTCTTACAGCTTCAGAACGTCCAACGATCAGGTGATCATTACACTGAGTGGTCTTGAGGCCAATATGAAGAAAGGCACTGAACTGATGAACCACTGGCTTACGAATGTAAAAGCAGACAAAGAGACCTACGCAAAGACCGTAAAAACCATATTGGAGGCAAGAGAAGCCGGTAAAAAGGATAAGACAAGAATCATGGCTGCTCTTACGAACTATGCTAAATACGGTAAGAATTCCAGAATGACGGATATTGTTTCCAAAGAACGTCTTGAGAGCATTGATGCAACGGAACTGACTAAGAAAATTAAAGTACTGAACCAGTCTCCATATGAGATATTCCTTTACGGACAGGATCAGTCAGGTTTAGAAAAGGCGGTTAAACCATATATTGCAGAAACCACTGTTCAGCCGGCAAAAGCTAAGGAATATCCGGAGCCTGCTGCAGAAGGAAAAGTATATTTTACAAACTATGACATGGTTCAGATGGAAATGTCTAAAGTAGCCAAAGGAGGGAATGTGAACTTGAGTAATTTCGGAAAAGCGAATGTTTTCAACGAATATTTCGGAAGAGGACTGTCTTCTATCGTCTTCCAGGAAATCAGAGAAAGTAAGTCACTGGCTTATTCTGCGTATGTTTCTTATGCGAACGCAACAGAGAAAGGACATGCGAACTATATCACGAATTATATCGGAACTCAGGCGAATAAGCTTCCTCTGGCTGTAAATGCAATGAATGATCTTATGGCATCCCTGCCACAGATTCCCGCACAGTTTGAGAATTCAAAAGGTTCTGCATTGAAGCAGATTGCATCCAACAGAATCAATAGAACGAATATATTCTTTAATCAGATGGCACTGAAAAAGCTTGGTGTTGATTATGATATCAGAAAAGATATTTATTCTGAAATTCAGGGGCTGACGCTGCCACAGCTTACAAGCTTCTACGAGGCTGATATCAAGCCTGTAAAATACAATACAGCGATCATAGGCAAGAAAGAAAACCTGAATATGGAATCCATCAATAAAATGGGAACATTCCAGGAGGTATCTCTTGAAGAGATCTTCGGGTACTAACCTTTATGAAACCAATTTTTTAAGCGGGGCAGTGATGCTCTGCTTTTTTGTTTAAACTAATCTGAAAGGCAGCTTTATTTCCTCTTGGTGTAATTCAGCTTCACCAGCAAATATATTTCTGTTTTCTCAAAATCATTACACCATGTGCGTTCTGAAACGACAGCATTTTCGTAGAGATAAAGATCTTCCATATTATTAACATATTCCAGTCTTTCGGAAGTCCGGTACTTAAAAAATGAAATAAGATTCACTTCATCACCAACCTGTGGAGCAATCGGAAACTCAACGGAATTTTCAAAATCGAATTCAATGTCATACGAATAGAATCTTACCTTTACACTCATAATATTATTTTTATCAAATATATCGAAAATAAAGGGTTATTAAATATTTGGGAGGGAAGAGGGAAGATGGGGGCTGGAAGTTACTGGCAGGATTTCAATGTATGATAGTTTATTATACAAATTGATGAGATAGGTTAAAAGAACAATAAAACTGGCTTAGAGTTATTCTGAGACTTCTTGAATAACTTTCCTCTCCCAAGCTCCAGCTTCCCTCCTTCATAATCATCTGTGCAATCCGTGGTTAAAAAACATAAACAAGACAACTTTTTCACGAATCGGGGCTAAAAAAGAAAAACCGCACGGTAATCGTACGGTTGTATATTTTCATTGAAATGTATTCTTAAGATTTCACTTCCTGAATAAACAGATTGATCTCCGCCCTGATCAATAATTCATCATTATTAAAAGTCTCACAGAAGATATTGCAAATATTTTCATACTGCGAGATCAGCGAAGCTTTCGAAATAATTTTATCTCCCGTTTTGGGAAGCGCAAACAGCTCAATTTTTTTGATATTGGTAATAAAGCCGATCACCTTGGTGTCTGCAGAAGGATTTTCAAAGAAGCTCTGTCCGAGAATGGATGAGCAGGTCTGGGCAAGGTTTTCAATCAGGCCGGCTTCTGCCAACTCGTTGTTGTGGACAAAGATATTATCTTCTTTTATTTCAAAGGAAGTCACAACCTTTTCTTTGGTCAATTCCAGGATATAATCTGCCATCAGCATCGGTTCCCGGTGCGGCAGAAAGTTATGTATATTGATAAGGTGCTCTTCCTTGATTTCCATTACATTTATTTTACAGCAGTTTTCATTTGGGATTTTGCAATGATCGAGCCATTCAGTTTCGTGACAATATCCACCAGTGTTACCCCCATCACCTCATTAAGGATCGATACTTCCGAGATCAGCAGATCACCTGTTTTTGGCAAGGTTTCAGCTTCAAAAGATTTAATGGCTCCGATATATCCGGTAGGGGCGTCTTTTCCTAACAGGTAATATTTATAACCTGTGTGTAAAGCAACACTCTGTGCCTGATGCTCGATAAGGCCGGAAGCCTGGAATGTCCCGTCTTGGATAAAAATATTATCTTCTTTTATTTCAAAACCTGAAACAAGATGATCATCAGAGTATTCTGTAAGCTCATGAACCATGACAAACGGAAAACGCTGTGGGATAAGGCTTCCCACAAAATCCTGATCAGATGTCGGCAGTTGGTGTTTCATTAGCAAACCGTTAATAGGGCACAAGAGTAGGCAAATCTTCCACTTTCAGGAACACATAACAATACTTTTTCTCCTTTTTTCAACGTTCCGGAATTCATTAATTCTTCCAGAGCGATGAAAATAGAACCTGCACCGATGTTTCCTACTTCAGAAAGGTTATAGAACCATTTCTCTGTAGGGAAGTCCATGCCTTTTTTAGCGAATTCGTCTTTTAAACCATCTTTAAAATAGCCTGAAGAAATATGCGCCAGAACATGGTCTATTTTTTCAGGATCCAGGTTATGCTTATCAAAAGAAGATCTTAAGCTTTCTGCTCCTTTTACAAGAATATATTTGTCCAGGATTTTGGTGTCCTGCTTAATAGCAAAGATTGATTCTTTCAGCCATTCATCAGAAGGGTAATCTGCCCATGATTTAAGGCTTCCGTCTTCCTGCTTATCGCATCCGGCATACATACAAGCTTCAATTTCATGAGCGTAAGAATAAAAATCAATGAATTCTATTTTTAAATTAATTCCGTTTTCTCGGGGCTTATTTTCGAGAAGGAATGCACCGGCGCCGTCAGAAAGCATCCATCTCAGGAATTCTCTTTTGAAGGCAACAATTGGTCTTTCTTCCAGTAATTTTAAGTTTTCTGCTTCATGATTGAATTTATCTGCAGTCATCCATGCAGACATTCTTTCTGAGCCTGCACAAATAGCGTTATCCTGTACACCAGCCTTTACGGAAAGGAATCCGTAGTTCAGGGCGTTCATTCCTGAGTTGCAGAGACCTGTAGCGGTATTAATTTCAATAGATTTTCCAATATTCAGCTCACCATGAACCATAGAAGCATGTGAAGGCTGCATCTGATCCGGAGAAGTGGTTCCAACGGACAATAGCTTCATATCTTCTTTTTTGAAGTTTTCATCAAACAATCCTTCAACAGCTTTGGCTGTGATCTGTGCATTGGTATGGGTAGGATTTCCTTCTTTATCCAAAGCATAGTATCTTGTTGTGATCTTGTTATTTCTTAAAATCAATGATTTTGCTTTAGAGGGAGCGCCATTTATCAGACCAAGATAAGTCTCCATTTCATCATTTGATACCGGGTTATTAGGTAAGTATGTTGATGCTTTTGTTATAAATACGTCGTACATTCTATTTTAAATTAATTCCTTGTAAATATGTTTTTTGTTTTTGTCTTTTAGACCAAAATATAGGGGTTGTCAGTAAGTGTAAAACTAAGACGACAGGTGAAATAATCCATATCGCAGCCATCAAATATACCTTAAAGAATTTTATCAGCAATGGACGTTTCTCTTTTTTCTTAATAATGAGATTAGACCATACGGTGAAGATCTTGTTGCCTACTTTTTCTACTCTTACTAAAAAAGGACGGATCTCTACAGCGCCATTCTTTACCAGATCAGGCTGAAGGCCGGATAAGCTTCCGTTGCTGAAATGCTTTTCTATAATGTTTCCGTACTTTACAGAGCCCGAAATTTCTTCATCCGAAATCCCGGCGGCAGGAAGCATTCCTGATTTTTCTTTCTGCCCTGTAGTCAGCCAGCGTAAGATCGTCAGTACACTTGTGTAATTGTCATGCCTATCCACTAAAGCAATATTTCCTACCAGTTTTGCGCCAAGATTTTTTAAATATACCTTAAGCTTTTCCTGAGAAAGCATCCACATATTTCTGGTTCCTGAAATTGTAACTACATCTGTATCTTTCATGATCTTTTCTGCAAAACCACTCTTTAGGAATGAAATGATGGGAATAGATGGCGTAAGATACCAAACCTGATAGCCGAATAAAATAAGGTCGTACTTTTTATTCAGGACCTCATCAGAAGGCGGGAAGATCTCTTTCGGAATCTGAAGGTAAGATTCAGGAAATGTATTGAAAAAAACGTCGCCCGGCCAAGGAAAAGGAAAGTCTTCCTTCAGCTGTATATTATAATAGGTAACGTCATATTCCTCCTTTTTAGCTTCAAAAGGTTGGGCCATGTTCTTCACAATATCCTCCAGCTGGCCGGTTTGCGAATAATAAATGATGAGTATGTTTTTTTTCATTAATATTCTTTAGCGGTTACAAAAATATGCTTTTCATATTTATTTACTGTTTTTTGAATATTTTTATTGCCTGTGAATTAAACTCCTGTGAATAATCTGGATTGTTTAGCTCTTTGGATGCCGTGTTCAGGAATATAATTCTCTCAGGAAGTTCATTCAGTGTACTGATATCAAAATTATGATCTGAAACCAGCAGTACATCAATATTTTTATTGATTTCCGAAAGATTATTAATATAATTCAGCTTTCTTCTTTTAACCAAATAAGTCTGTCTTGCCGTTTGTCTTCTTTCATCATTTTCAATGAAAGAGAAAATTCTTCTTTCTGCCTGATAAAGGGTAAGCAGAATATCCTTCTGTCCGAAATCATCTGCGATATGCAGGATGGATGCATCCTTCGGAATATGTTTGTTCAATTCAAAATAAACAGATTTATGGGCATTAAAATCATCTTTTACTTCTTTTACCACTTCACTGTCTTTATAGAGGTAGCTTAAGAATAATTTTTTCCTGAAATAATTTTCGTCTTCCAGCTCATGTCGCAGTTTTGCAAATTCCTGTCTGAAGTACGCATTGATTTTTTTTGTTCTTTCAGAATAGTTTTTTCCGAAACTCAGATCATCTTTGCTGATTCTTTTCCCTACTTTTACGGTAATGCTTCCGTCATAGATAATGAAGTCTCCTTTTGGCAATACTTCGGAATTTCCGTGAATGTACAGAGGGAGAATATCAAGTCCGAACTGTTCTGCAAGATAAAATGCTCCTTTGTGGAACCTTTTCACATCGTTCGTATAAGATCGTTCTGCTTCGGGGAAAACAACGAGGGAATATCCCTGTTCAATTTTTTCTTTTAGTTTTTCCATCCCGTTCTCTATTCCCTTAGAAACCGGATAAAAGCCAAGTGCTCTTACCAATCTTCCAAAAACAGGAGAGTCATATACCCAGTCATTGACCAGATAGATGATTTTATGAGTCGCCATTGCAATAGCAAGTGTATCCAGGAAAGAATTGTGATTGGCGATAATCACTGCCGGTCTGCTGAAATCTTCCGCAGGGTTTCCAATAACTCTTTTCTTTACAAAGGGAGTAATATACAATACAGATGTTAAAAATTTAGCTAAAATTAATTTAATAATATCTAAAGTTTTTCCTTTTGATCTTTTGATAAATACACTTCCGATCAGTGAAAAAACGAATCCTCCCAAACCATAATAAAAGAATGATATGATGCATCGTAAGAACAGTCTGAAAGTAATAGGAGAAAGTCCTTTTTTTGCTCTGTTTGTGATTAATAATCTGAACCAGAACGGATACAGCGTGGAGGTAATGATAATCACAGAGAACATCCCGATAAGGGCGACCAATGCCAGTGAATGTAATGCCGGATGTTTTGCAAAGATCAAAGAACCTATTGATAGAATAGTTGTGAAAACGGCAAGAATAATAGACGTTCTGTAAGTTGGAAGCTCATTTTTACCGGTTGTATGCTCCTTTTGCATGGCCTGGGTCAGGAAAATGCTGAAATCATCCCCAACTCCAAAAACCAGTGTACAGACTACCGTACTGAAAATATTTAGTTCTAATCCTAAGAAATAAAGAATCCCCGCCGTTACGATTCCTGTTAATACAATAGGGAACATGGTGAGAACAGTAAGCTCAAAATTTCTGAAGAAAACAATAATGGTCAGGATAATGGCCAGAAGAGAATAGTTGATCAGCGTACTGAAATCTCTTTTCAACAGACCCAAAAAGTTCTCATTCATTTGCTGGCGGTCAATGGCGAGAGCATCGTGGTTCTTCTCAACGTCTTTTATGAAGGTGTCTCTTTTCTTCTCATCTACTTTTACAACATTGGAGACCGTATAAAATCCGTTTTCATTGCTCAGGAATTCCGAGATCTGTAATGCTTTTACTTTCTCATAATCTTTGAGGCTTAATGTTGTATAGCTCTTATTTAAAATTTCATTGAAATTGTCAAAAGCATTGCTGTTGAATCCAAATTGATTTCCGCTGTTTACCAGTTCAGAAACAGTACGCTCCTTTTTATTTCCATCCCAGAATTTATTCCATATTTCGATCCTTTGTTTCTGATCTTTTTCAGAAAGGACAATATTTCCCAGTGAATTATAGCTCAGGATTTTTCCTTGCTGTTTTTCCTTCTCAAGAAAGTTGCTCAGCCGCGAATTTCTTGCCAGTGCCTCTTCCTCCGAGTCCCCATAAGAAATAGTGTAAATGGATTTTGAAGTGATATCAGAAAGTTTCTGAAGTTTGGCCTCGCTTATTTTTAAGTCTTTCGGAATATAATTGAGGTCACCAATGTCCTCATTGAAGCCCACATGCCGGAAACCGAACAGACAGGCAATAATAATGATAGAGCAGCCTATGATCAGAGGTTTGTTCTTTTCATATGGATAAGAACCTATCCTGTCGATAAAATTAATGCTGTGCTTACCCTTTTCCTGCTTGGGCTTATAAAGCTGAGGTACAATGATCAGTGCAGTAATGGAAGAGAAAATAACTGTAATTGCGGCAAAGAGACCGAGATCTTTCAGCGCTTCAGAACGTACAAATACTAGACATAAAAAAGAGACAGCAGTTGTGGCACTGCTCAGTATAATCGGTTGTGTGATCTCTTTGTACAGCTCTTCTATATTATTGTTGTGCTTGTAATGGGTAAGAATATGGAGCGCATAATCTATGGTGATTCCGATAAGGATGGCACCTACACTCAAGGAAATAGCTGAAATTCTGTCTTTTATAAAATAAAGGATCAGCAGGGCCAGCAATACCGAAAATACAGTCGGGAGAAATACGATAATCGGAGTAAAGAAATTCCTGAAATAATAGATGAGGAGGACCAGAAGTACCGCCATGGAGATCATGACCGTATTTTGAATATCTTTTTTTATCTGCTGGGCATTGGCCACGGCAATTATCGGAGAGCCGAAATAACTAAGCTCTGTTTTTCCTTTAAACTGTTTATTGATGCTGTCTTTTATCTGGTTGAGCTGATTGATGAAAGCTTCGTTGCTTTTGGTGTTATTGCTTTCATTTTTAGGATCTATGAAAAGCAAAAGGTTTTTCCCGTCTTTTGTGACTATATAATTGTCTTCAAGCTTGAAATCTTTGCTGATGTTTAAAGCATTCAGTTTTTTGATTCCTAAGTAAGTAATTCCCAAAGGATCTTTTTTGATGAATTCCTTTGTTACAAGACTTGTCGGTGAGACCAGAGAAACATAATTATTCTCTACCTGCTTGGATATACTGTCTTTTTGAAGTTTCCTTTCAATTTCCCTGTAATCATTTTCATCAAGGAAAAGAGGCAGATTTTGGTTGACAAAATCAAATGTTTCCGAGATTTCACTGTCGTTCACCTTTCCCTGGACAGAACCTATATATTTTTTCAGAGGTTCCATCTTTTGCAGAAAATTATCAGCCGTTTCAGAAAGCTGAAAGCTGTCCTCATTGGATTTGTTCTCTATAATCACAATGATCTTATCTGAAAAATTGAGCTGTTTAAGGACTTTTGCGGTAAGATCGGACTTTTCATTTTTAGGGATTATCTGGTTGATATCCTCTTCAAAGTTAATTTTTGAAGCAAAAACACCACATATTACAGCTATTCCTAAAGCAAGAATTGCTGAAAGAAGCTTGTTTTTAGAAATCAGATAATATAAAAATATAAAGAAACGATGCATTACATTATGAAATCAAGTCTGCAAATTTAATTTTTTCAGTATTAGTTCAAAACATTTAAGCTATAAGTTTATCTGAAAATCAATAAAATATTCTAGGCAGAATAAAAAAATATTCTACTTTTGCAAAAGTTCCCTCTTAAAATATATTTTAAACCAATATTATTACTAAATAAGAATCTGTTTTAGATATGTTGAAAAAAAATGATGAAAAAATTAACGGATTTCTAATGGCAGGAGCATTCTCTTTTCTGCTGCCTGCATTCTCTTATTACAGATTTGCATCTTCCTTGTGCGTACTGCACCGGTTACAAAAAACACTAAATTAGCATGAGTTTATTACATCCATATTTCATCGTTGCGATCGTATACATGCTTTTCTTTAGTGTACAGGAAGTTTTTGGTAAAAGAGTAGAAAAAAAGTGGTTGTGGTTCCTGGGGATCTATCTTATTTTACTGGCGGGCTTCAGGGATAATGTAGGCCCGGATTATGGAAGTTATAAGGCAATTTACATTTATTCTGATACAAAGAGCTATTACAGTATTTTTATGAAGATGCTCCACATGGAGGGTCCGGATCATCTGGAAGTGGAATGGCTGTATACACTCATTAATAAGATATTGCTGAATGTCTTTAATGCACCCTTTTATGTGCTTACCCTGGTTATTGCTATCTGTGCTGTTTTCTTCAAGATAGAATATACGGAGGATAATACTTTTTACCCCTTTACATTTACCCTGTTCATGTTTATTCCTTACTTTTTTGTGGGGGAAAGCGGACAGATCAGGCAAAATCTGGGGACATTTATTGTTTATTTTGCCGTACGGTACATTAAAGAGCGGAAATTATGGCATTATCTCTTTTTTATATTCCTGGGATCGGGTATACATACCGTTTGCTACCTGTTTCTCCCGATGTACTGGCTGGCCCGTATTCCACTGAGTAAAACCGTCATGCTGGTCCTGATCATCATCTCCATATTTCTTTCGCCATTCGAGATATACCGGGCTTTTGGAAGCTTTTTAGACAGTATGGCCTCAGATAATATTTTGGTGAATGGATTAAATGGATATATGGATGAATATTCAGAAAGACTGAATGGAGGTTTTGGAATTCCCGAAGCCATGATGATGATCTTGACGTTCTTTCTTTTTGCATTTGATACCAAGATGAAAGAGCTGTATCCCTATTATGAATACCATAGAAGCTATGCCGTTGTGGGAATATGCTTTTATTTTATTTTCAGGAACAATCCGGTATTCTCATCCAGACTTGTAGGTGCATTTATCGGGTTTTCTTACGTGCTGATCCCCAATACAATGTATGTAGTATCGAGTGGCATGAAAAAAATGATTTATGCTTTTATCATTGCACTTGTTATTTTTAACTTTGTTGTTTTCTCCTCCTTCTTAAATATTAAAGTAGGTAGATTTACCATTGAGCTTTATAAAAATCACATTCTCCCTTAGAATTATTTTATTGACTATATTTTATAAAGACAGCTCCAATGCTGTCTTTTTTTATTCCTTATTCCTCTTTTTTTAAACGGTGATTATCCTCATAAAAATTTATCAATTGAAAACTCTACTTTTGTATTTTACAAAGTGCCGTTTTCGTATTTATAATCTTTTAATGATGATTTATTATTAATACAATTAACATATTGTTTTTCTATTCATATTTTTAATTGTTTATTGTTGATAAAGGCTTAAAAGTTGTATTTCATGTAAATGACACACAAGTCTAAGGATATGAAAAATTTAGTTAAAAGTTTTGCGGCAATTTTTTGCTTAGTGTCGATTTGTACCTATTCTAGGAATAGTAGAGGATTGAAAGAAAATCTTCCGTATGGATATACAGAAAAATCAGTATCTGCAAAAGATACTTTAACAAAGCCTGCTGACAGAAGGGCAGTCGTTTCGGACTGGACAAAAGCTCCCAACAGTTATATTTTTGATCCCGGCCAAAACAGCGAAGGTTTGCTGATTCCGGTAAGAAAAGCTTATGTTATGTGGCAGGGGGACGGATACATTAAAGGGGACGGAATCCCTTCCGGCAACCAGACAGCTGAGGTATTGTGGGAAGATTCTCATGGTCTGATAAAATCAGGGGAGAGATACTCGCTGGAAATTTTAGGGTCCGATGAAAATGCCAAAATAAAAGTTCCCATCAACAAAGCAAAAAAAGGAAATGCTGTGGTTGCCTTAAGAGTAAACAGTGAAATCTATTGGAGCTGGCATATTTGGGTGACCGATGATCCTACTAACGGATCCACTTACAAAAGTTTTGATAGTATCACAAGAGTTAGGGGAGATGGAACGGTTGAGCGGATTCCTGATTCAGATTGGGGATGGATGGACCGTAATCTCGGAGCTTTAAGCAGCTCCATTACTTCTTCGGACTGGAGCAAAAGTATGGGATTGCTCTACCAATGGGGAAGAAAAGATCCGATTCCGCCTTTGGTAACAAGAGGGAACGACTTCTACGAAGTGTCAGGATCCATAGGGAGGATCAGGCATAGAGGCGCGAAAAACTTTACCGGTGCTTTAAATATTGATAACCTCACAAAATATGTTCCGCTTGCAAATGCAGAGATAACCAATAATATCAGGCTTTCTGTGAAAAATCCATTAAGTCTGATCTATGTGAACAAAGACGATAACAGCGGCCAGGCTTATTACAACAACAACCCCAATCTTCCGGTTAACTGGTTTGGAAATGCTGCCGGAATTCCGGATAGCAGGCTTTCAGAACTTAACCTTTGGTCTGATAATTCCCGGGGACTCATCAGTACGGGATATAACAATAATGCAAGTGCAAAACCTTACTGGGATAAATCTCCCTATGATCCATGTCCCAACGGATGGAGAATACCGTCAATGCTGGTAGCGAATTTAGCCTCACAGTCTTATATAGATGATATCAGGCTGGATTTTTCCCCTTTCGGAGTCAGAAGCAATATGGCTAAAAATGTTTTCGAAGCAAACAAGTATCATATTATTAAACCTACAGATACAGGAGTACCATCATTCATAACAGGATTTAAGGTCTACCCTAACTTTGGTTTTGATCTTTCCAATGCCGGTGGGAATAATATGGGAGTTTTTCCGGGAACAGGACAGTTGATCAGGAATGCCCACCAGGGGCAGTATACCGACCAGCATCACGTTGCCTTATGGACGGCAACAATGGCCAGGCATTTTGATACTTCCCCGGCGGTTATCACCAGAGGGCTTTTTATGATCCCTGATAAAGGACAGTCCGATATTCCGGATCCTAATTATCCCAATATTAAAGGAAGATATTTTTATATGCCTATGTCAGGAATGTATACTTCCGATGCCAATGGATGTCGATGCATCAAAGACCCTCTTTATATCGTAAATGATTACAATTTTCCTTCTGAATATCTCGCTCCGAAAACAGAATACAGAGAAGGAATCAATAATCCTAATACCTATCAGGCTGTTAAAAATTCAACGCCCTTTATTGTGGAAATCCCGGTAAGCAAAGCCTTTTCAGTGCAAAGTCAGCTTTTGAATAATCAGGAAATATTAGATGCCCCCAACTTCAATAATCTAAAAGTAAATGTGCTTTGGACGACTAATACAGCCCTGATTAATAAAGTGTTGGTCGTTAATCCTTCCCCGGCCTCACTTGAGACTCTCAGCAGCTCAAAAATTTCGGTGGAGATTAATCCGAACCAGAGTGGGAATGCTGTAGTGACGCTTCATAACGGAAGCATTTCTTCACCGGTGTATTGGAGCTGGCATATCTGGATAACCGATTCCTCTTTAGGATCTTATAACTACAGGACAGAACTTCCGATGGCTGAAGCGGTCAACTATGTGAATTATGTAAATAAGGCGGATGCTGTATTTCAGACAGAATTTATGGACAGGAACCTGGGAGCGATAGATGCATTTCCGATAGTTGCCAATGCGATGACACCAACAGCTGCAGAACTTGCAAAAATAAGAGCTTCTACAGGACTACATTATCAATGGGGAAGAAAAGACCCGATTCCTACCTTTCAGTATGCAGACAACAGAGCATCATTTAATGTGTTTTTAGGAATAGCATCGAGTAACGGAACTATAGCTTATACTACACTAACTCCTGCTGCCTATAATAATATGTCAGGAAACTATATTGTTCCTTATAATACTTATGCAGCCCCAATTGTGCAGAGTGCCGATAAACCAGCGGATAAAATTGCAAAAGTACTGTCTTACTCTGTGAAGAATCCTTTGGTATATATGATCCCAAGTTCTTTTGCTCCTTATAACGGTGCAATGCCTAATTATACCAATGGGACGGACTGGTTGGCCAATGAGCCCAATCTTGCTGCTGACCGATGGGGCAGAGGAGGAAAAAAATCACCTTTTGATCCTTGTCCGGAGGGTTGGAGGATCCCGGATGTCACCAATGTGGCATTAATTTCTAATCAGGATTTCGGGCAGTCGCCCTGGTATAAAAAAGATAAAAATATAGCGACCTTTTATAGTGTCAGTACAGATTACGCAGGATATAGAGTCAGAAATCCTTCCACAACCTCTACTATAGGGTATATGTTTATAGGTCCATCCTATATACTTGGTAATTTCCCGGATTCGGGTTCGCGCGGATTCAGAAATGTTATAGCTAATCAGTCTCCACAGGGAACATTCAATACAGTCAACTTTCAGTATCCTGGTGTCTGGACAGCAGCTTTGGCTGCAAACTATCTGGGGCGATCTGTTAATGTCTTGTTTGATGCAGCTTCTACGGCCAACCGGTTTATTGCATTTAATGATAATAATGATCCCTATTTAGGAATAAGCTGTCGATGTGTGAGAGTGAAGTACGACGCTCAGGGAAATGAAGCTGGTCCCATTCCGAGATTACAGGTTACGGCTATGGCTGCAGGAAAAGAAGCGGCTGTCTTGAGCACGACAGAGATGAAGGAAAAGATAAATGAGAAGAAAATATCATTATTTCCAAATCCAGTAAAGGATATACTGTATATTAATGATTCAGATAAAACAGGCTATTATTATCAGATCTATAATGTTGCTGGACAGTTTGTTAAATCCGGAAAGTTTGAAAACGGAAGAACAGACTTGTCAGCTCTAAGTTCAGGAGTATATTTAGTAAGAATTAACAATTCTGAAGAAATTGTGAAAATTATTAAACAGTAGAAACTTTAAAAAGCCATAAAAAGCAGAACAGAATTTCCTGTTCTGCTTTTTTATAACGGCATATGCTTGCATCTATCACTGTTGATGAAAAATTCTATATCATCTATTTTATTAAAGTTAAATTTCGAGCTAAACCCTACACCCTAAAGGACTTGATATCTTTAAAAATGCCCTCAGGAACGCATGTTAAACACATCTAAATATTAAATTAAACCGTTTTAACAAAATGTATATAATAAAAAAGCTTTACTTTTGCAAAAAATTTTTTTAGAATGTCGAAAAATTTAGTAATCGTAGAGTCCCCGGCAAAAGCAAAAACTATTCAGAAATATTTAGGGAAGGATTTCGAAGTGAAATCGAGTTTCGGACACATCCGTGACCTTCCGAAAAAAGGTATGGGAATAGATCTTGCCACCTTCAGTCCTGATTACGAGGTTTCGGCTGACAAAAAGAAACTGGTAACAGAATTAAAGGCTGCCGTAAAGAAAGCCGAAATGGTATGGCTGGCTTCCGATGAAGACCGCGAGGGAGAAGCTATTGCATGGCACCTGGCGGACGAATTGAAACTGAAACCCGAAAACAGAAAAAGAATTGTTTTCCACGAGATTACTAAAAATGCCATTCTAAAAGCCATTGAAAATCCCAGAGATATTGATCAGAATCTTGTGAATGCCCAGCAGGCAAGAAGAGTTTTGGACAGGATCGTAGGTTTTGAAATGTCTCCGGTTCTCTGGAAAAAAGTAAAACCAGGTCTTTCTGCAGGAAGAGTACAGTCTGTGGCTGTAAGATTAATTGTAGAAAGAGAAAAAGAGATCCGTGAGTTTGTTCCGAAAGCAAGCTTCAAGCTGGATGCAATTTTCTTAAATAAAGCTGAGCAGGAAATTGCTGCAAAGCTTAAAAAAGACTTCGAAAAAGAAGAAGACGCAGAAAAATTCCTTGAAAAAGCAAAAACTACAGAATTTAAAGTCCTGAATGTTGAAACAAAACCGGGAACACGTTCTGCATCTGCACCATTTACCACTTCTACTCTGCAGCAGGAAGCCTCTTCAAGATTAGGATATAACGTAACCAATACCATGCGTCTTGCACAAAGGCTATATGAAGAAGGGTACATTACCTATATGAGAACCGACTCCGTGAACCTTTCCCAGGAAGCGATCGAAGGCGCAAAAAAGCAGATCACTTCAGAATATGGAGCTGAATATTCTTCACCAAGAAACTATACTACAAAATCGGCCTCTGCACAGGAAGCTCACGAGGCGATCCGTCCGACTGACTTTGCGGTGAAAAGTATCGGTGATGCCCAATTGAACAGATTATACCAATTAATATACAGAAGAACACTGGCTTCCCAAATGGCAAACGCTAAAATTGAGAAGACTGTGATTGAAATAGGAAACGCATCACTGCCCCAGCATTTTGAAGCACAGGGGGAGGTGATTATTTTTGACGGTTTCCTGAAAGCTTACGGAATTGTAAAGACAGAAGACGATGATGAGGAAAACAATGAAAAACTGCTTCCTAAAGTAAATGTAGGGGAAGTTTTAAGTTATAAAAAAATAACCGCTTCAGAAAAGTTCACAAGACCAAGTGCAAGATATACGGAAGCCGGATTGGTGAAAAAGCTGGAAGAATTAGGAATTGGACGTCCGTCTACTTATGCGCCGACGATCCAGACCATTCAGAACAGAGAATATGTAGACAAAAGAGAGATAGATCCTCAAACCCGTGAAGTGGTTAAGATGTCTCTTACAAAAGATAAGATCAAAAAAGAAGTTCTTGAAGAAAAATTCGGGGGCGACAAAAATAAATTTGTACCTACAGATATTGGTGAGGTTGTTAATGATTTCCTGACAGATAATTTCAAAGAAATCCTGGACTATGGCTTCACGGCAAGAGTAGAAGAAAGCTTTGACGAAATCGCTAACGGAGATCAGAAGTGGAAAGAAATGATGACCAATTTCTATTCAAAATTCCACCCGAGAATTGAAGATGTAGAAGAAAATGCAGACAGAGCGAATGGCGACAGGCTTCTTGGAGTAGATCCTAAGACCGGTAAAAATGTTCATGCAAGAATCGGAAGATTCGGAGCGATGATTCAGATCGGTGAAACGGAAGATGAAGAAAAGCCAATCTTCGCTTCACTAATGACGGGACAGAATATTGCAACCATCTCTTTAGCTGAGGCACTGGAGCTTTTCAAACTGCCATTCGAACTTAATGAATTTGAGGGTCAGGCAGTTTCTGTAGGAGTAGGAAGATTTGGACCTTATGTGAAGTGGGGAGAGACATTTATCAGCATTCCGAAAGGTGAAGATCCTCTTTCTGTAAGCCAGGCGCGTGCAGAAGAGATCATCAACGAAAAGAAAAAAGCTGATGCGCCAATTGCTACTTATAAAGGAGATCCGGTAACTAAAGGAACAGGAAGATTCGGACCGTTCATCAAATACAAAGATATTTTTGTGAATGTTCCTAAGAAATATAACTTCGATAATCTTTCACAGAGTGACATCAATGAGTTAATTGATGCCAAGCTGGAAAAAGAAGCCAACCGATACATCCAGCAATGGGAAAAAGAAAAAATTTCTATTGAAAACGGAAGATGGGGGCCATTCGTTAAATTCGGGAAAGCCATGTTCAAGATTCCTAAGAAAAAAGATGACACAAAATATGAGGCTGAAGAGCTGAAGGATGTATCTCTGGATGAGGTGAAAAAATGGATCACAGACCAGGATAAAAATGCCTTTGCAGAGAAAAAGAAGCCGGCAGCTAAGAAAACAACTGCAGTAAAAAAGACAGCAGCTAAGAAGAAGTAATATTAAAATAAGTATACAAAGCCGTTAACAATATGTGTTGACGGCTTTTTTTATTAACAAAAGTTGCCACAGCATATGAACTTGCTCTGGTTTTTTTGTATGTTTGTTCAGGAAAGCAATTAGTCAATTAACCCATTCCCAAGTTTTCAGATTAAAAATATGGATTTTGAAGATTTTATCATTTCACCAAGAAATTTCAAAACAGAAAGCTGGCAGATCGGCAGCAGAATTACAAAAGATATAAAAGAAGACAGCATTGTTCTTCTCTTTGTTTCAGATTACAGAGGAGCGGGCGGTGATGCAGAGGTACAGGACTTTACAGCGGTAAGAAAAGAGTTTTATAAACTTTCGCAGCTGGATTTTGAGGTTCCTGTCGTGGATCTTGGAGATCTGGTTTCCGGAAAAACGGTTCAGGATTCCCATTATATCTTGCAGGAGGTTTTGTCGGCATGTCATTACAAAAGAGCCCTTCCGGTGATTATCGGCGGATCCAATGATTTTGCTTTCTCACTCTTTTCGACATTGAATTTTCACAAGAAAAACATAAACTACACCCAAATCAGCAATATTATTTCTCTACAACAAGGGGAAACAATTAATGAGCATACTTTTTTAGGAAAAATTTTAGGTTCCAAGAATTTCTCCATCAAAAACTATCATCATCTGGGGTATCAGAAGCATCTGAACGAAGCAGATTCAGTAAGACTGATCAAAGACGTTGAGTTTGATATCATCCGCCTTGCTGAAATGATGAATTCCACCGAAAAAACTGAGCCTTTCTTCAGGAAAACCGATTTGGTAACCTTAAACTGCGATGCTGTTGAAAGCTTCAGCGAACCGTTTTCCATGAACCCTCAGGTAAACGGGTTGAACCGAAGAGAGATCTGTGCCTACATGAAAGAAATAGGTTTGAGTGAGAATTTAAAATCTGTAGGAATTTTTAATTATAATATTTATTCTGAAAATCAGCTGAACCACCAGCTCCTGGCACAGATGATCTGGTACCTGATCGAGGGAATCAATATTCAGAGGTCCCATCCCAAAGAAAGGCATTATGAACTGTTCTATGTTTTGATTGACGATAACCAATATGCTTTCAAACGGGATACTTTCAGCAATCTATGGTATTTCGGAGAAGATGAAAATATAGAAAACTGTATTCCATGTTCCAAAAAAGATTTTGAAGAAGCAAAAAGAGGAACGCTTAATCCCAGGCTGACTTTTTAAGTATACACAAGATGAAAAAAAAATTAGTAGCAAGCATTGTTCTGTTAACCGGACTCGTCAGTTTCATTTATTTTTGGAATAAATATGCTTATGCGGGTGAAGAAAACTATTTTTCTTCCAATACAAAACCGGAAAACGGACTTCAGATCGGCGTTATTGGAGATAGTTGGGTGGTAAGGCAAAACCTGGATTCACTTTTACAGAAAAAGCTTTTGGATCAAGGAATCCATTCAGAGATTTATTCATCGGGAAATCCGGGTGCCAAAACCAAACGAATCTATGAGAACCTTTTTAAAGAAGAGAGTGAAGAGTTTTCTTCTAAAAAAGTGATTGAGAAAAAGCCTGATTACTGTATCATAATTGCCGGAGTTAATGATGCGGCAACATATGTAGGGCCGGATTTTTATACCCATCACATGTTGATGATTATTACAACACTCCTGCATTATAATATCAAGCCGGTTGTTGTTTCCCTTCCGGAATTTGGAGCCGAAGAAAATTTTAAAAATAAAAATATACTAAGCAGCCTCAGTAACAGAAGTGCTGAATTGGTTTTAAATGGGGGCGACCAATTTAAAATCCCGGATTACAGGAATGCTTTGCTGACAGAATTAAAGCATGACGGGCTGGATAAAAAAGTGGCCATTTTGAATTTTGATGAAGTAAGCTCTGATTATGATAAAGACAGAAGTCTGTATGCAGATCCGCTCCATTTAAATAAGCAGGGTTACCAAAAATTCAGTGAATTTTTAGCAAAAGGAATTATTAATTTAGAAAACATAAAATGAAGGTTTCAATTATAGTTCCCGTATATAATGTAGAGAATTATCTGGCAAAATGCCTGGATTCCCTCGTTAGTCAGACTCTGCAGGATATTGAGATTCTGGTCATTAATGATGGCAGCAAAGACCACTCAGGACTTGTCATTGATGAATACGCACGAAAATTCCCGGATAAAATAAAAGCTTTCGCCAAAGAGAACGGAGGCCTGAGTGATGCCAGAAACTTTGGTATTGAAAGGGCTTCGGGAGAATATATAGGTTTTGTAGACAGTGACGATTATGTCATGGAAACGATGTTTGAAGAAATGCAGCAGCTGGCAGAAAAACATCAGGCTAAAATGGTCATCTGCAATATTCAGAAAGTAGATCAGGACGGAAAAGTGACTCAGAAACTCACTCAGATTCCTAATATGTCTGAAAAAATAGAGCTTGAAGATCATTTTTCTGTTTTTTCAGACCTCAGTTATTTTGCCTGTAACAAGCTGTTTAAAAAAGAGCTGTTTGATCATAAAAGATTTAAAAAAGGAATCCATTTTGAAGATATTCAGCTGATACCGCAGCTGCTTCTGGAGTGCAAAACTTTGACGCAGACACAGAATTTTCATTATCAGTATCTGGAGCGGACAGATTCTATTACAAAAACCCACACAGAAAAAGGGCTTGATATCCTGAAAGCCGTAAGAGAGGTGGAACAGGTATTTGAAGGATCCGGATATTCCCACAAAAGAAAAGAGCTTAAAAACTTCCAGATTTTTGAAGGGGTATATTCTTTTTTAGCTTATCTCGCTTTTGTAAAAGACAATGAAACATTTTATAAAATGGATGCTGAACTGGCGATTTTTATGAATGAAAGGAAAATAAAAATTCGAGATATATTAAACTATAATCGTTTTGGTAAGAATTATCTTTTATCTTTGCCGTTGAAAAAAAAGATATTTTATCTGTTGTTTTTTGCAGGACAAAAGAAGCTGATAAGAAAATTGTTATAACACAAATGATAAGTACAATTATTTTGGTCATTACATAAAACATTGAAAGGTAACTCTTTATGGGGTTTTTTTAGTAAGTTTTATTAAGATATTGATGATGTGCTTGATAAAAAAAAATGAAGAATTTTGAATTGTTCTTAAGCGAATCAGGAATTTCTATTTTTTACGTGAAAATAGGGTTAGGTTTTCTATTCTCTTTTTTAATTACCTTTTTCTCTATTCCCACCATCATTAAGATTTCCAGAAGAAAGAATCTTATGGATGAGCCAGGCATAAGAAGTTCCCATCTCAGAAAAATTCCCAATCTTGGCGGGATAGCTATTTTTTATTCAATAGGAATCTGCGCATCCATCTTTGCGTATGAGCTTTTTGATCTGTACAAATTTTTGTTTGCCTCATTAATTATCCTTCTGTACATAGGAGTAATGGATGATATTGTTGTAATGAGAGCCTATAAGAAGCTTGTTGCCCAGATTATGGTGTCTGCATTAGCTGTAATAGGATCCGATATCAGAATCAGAAGCCTGTTCGGAATATTTGGAATCTATGAATTGAGCTATTTCATAAGTGTATTGTTCAGTATCGTTACTTTTATTATTCTCATCAATGCTTTCAATCTTATTGACGGAATAGACGGGCTTGCCGGAGGATATTCTGTGATCTGCAGTGCTCTTTTCGGAATAAGCTACTACAGGTTAGGAGAATATAATTTTCCTTTGGTGGTTTTATCAGTTATAATTATAGGTACCGTACTGGCATTTTTATATTATAATTTATCTAATTACAGGACCAATAAAATATTTATGGGAGATACGGGATCCATGCTTCTGGGTTTCCTTCTGGCATTTACTTCGATCTGTTTTATTGATATTTTCATAGACAGAGAACTTCCCAATGTGCCAAGATATCATCTGCAGTCTGCACCGGCAGTGGCGGTTGCTATTCTTATTCTGCCGATTGTGGATACCCTAAATGTAATTATTGTAAGACTCTGCAATAAAAAATCTCCTTTCGATGCAGATAAAAACCACATTCATCACAAACTGCTTAAATTAGACCTTACCCATAGACGTTCCACATTTTATATTATTGTTTACTATTTGATGATTGTAGCTGTAGCTTATTACTTAAGACACATCAATATAAATTTCCTTTTACTTATCATTATTTTATTAGGCTTTTTTGGAGCTTATCTTCCAGATCTTATCTATCATTTACGAAATAATAAGAAAATAAGAATTTAATTTTTACTTTTGCAAATAACATCCCAATATGATGAAGAACTTGAAATATTTATTTTTATTATTACCCTTTTTGATTACATCCTGCATCACCAAAAAAGATGTAAGGTATATGCAGCCCAGCGAGAGTCTTGTAATCAATGAAGAAGGACTTATTCCCTACAATATTCCTACTTACAGAATTACAAAGAATGACATTCTTAATCTCAATATTGTAACCACTCCCAAGGGAGATGCTGCACAATTTTATTCATCCCTGAATTCTTCCGGAGGAGCAGGAGGCATCAATAATTCTGCATTAGTAGGTGTTGGAGGCGTTGGGGGCTCTGGTGTTGGCGGAAATGTGAACTTTTACTTTAACGGTCTGAAAGTGGATTCTAAAGGAGATATCAATGTTTTCGGAATAGGATATGTGAAAGCAGAAGGAAGAACATTGGAAGATATTACCCAGGAGCTTCAGGAAAAAGTAAATGAAAACTTTCAGGAAGGAAAATCTGAAGTAAGACTGAACACAAACGGAATCACGTATTATATTTTGGGAGACGTAGAAACGACAGGTCTTTCCGGAGAAAAAGTAGCACACAAAAATACGCTGACTATTACAGAAGCTTTAGCTATTAATGGAGGCTTGAACAGAACGATTGACCGTACAAATATTGTTATTCACAGAAAATTGCCGGAAGGAATAAAAGTGGCAAAAATAGACCTTACCCGTGAAGATATTATGAATTCCCCGTACTATTACGTACAGAACGGTGATGAGATCTATCTGAATACAAGAGGAAAAAGCTTGAACGGATTTGGTAAAGATCCTGTACAGACTTTAACAACTGGGGTATCGGTGATTACTACAGCATTATCAATTTATCTGCTTCTTAAAAACCTTTAACCATGATTCCAGACAAAGACACCAAAATAGGGAAGAACGAACCCCAGAAGGAAAAGTACGGATCGTTTGCGTTATTTGATATCGAGCACTTTCTGAGAAGAATAGTGAAAAACTGGTACTGGTTTGTATTTATGCTGTTTATCGGCTACTTAATCTCATGGGTATACAGTAAATATTATGCACAGAACATTTATGCATCAGACCTCTCTCTGAGCATATCCAATAATACCTCCAGTTACTTTACCCCAAGCCAGTCCATCAACTTTATCTGGGGACAGAGCGGGAATCAGGACGGAGTTTATCTGAAAAAAATGTTGTTATCCAGATCTCATAATGAGTTTCTGGTAAAGGAATTAGATCTTTTTGTGAATTATTCCACCAAAGGATTGATCAAATCAACCTATATTGACAAAACAGACTCTCCGGTGTTTCTGCAGATTGACAAAAAGCATCTTCAGCAGATTGATTATCCTATTACGCTTATTCCAAAAGGTGGAGATTCTTATGAAGTGGTTCTTCCGGAAGAGGGACAGTCTACCAATTTATATAATTACGAATTAGAAGGATTTCAATCCGTAAATGGATATAGCAGGCCTGCCAACAAGATTGTAAAGATCAACGAATGGTACAACTCCCCGAATCTAAGATTCAGGCTGCTTAAGAATACAGAGACTCCTAAAATAAAAGTTGAAAACATTATCATAAAGCTTAGTTCTGTCAATCAGAGTGTTAATGGTATTGTGTCTACAATAGGAGTGGAATTTGACAAAGAAATCGGAACCATTATGATTATCACCAAAAAAGGGTTTAATCTTAACAGTACTGTAAATTTCTTAAACAAATCTGTAGCCGAACTTCAGAAGAAAAGACTGGCAGACAAAAATATCGTCAATAAGAATACAGACGTTTATCTTCAGAACAATATAGATGATATCCGCAAAAAACTGGATTCAAGTGCAGCAGTGCTGAATTATCTGAAGACTTCTGAAAAGCTTTATAATATCAAAGACAGAGACGAAAAATCCTTAGAGGAAATAAAAAATCTTGAAGCCAAGAAAGCAGATATTGTAAGTAAAATTAGCTCACTGAATAATATTAAAAATACATTGCAGGCCCGTGATTTTGATAAAATGATCAGCACCAATGCTGCAGGTTTTGAAGATGGCTTCTTTTCGGCGTCTGTAACAGAACTCAAGGCTTTATATATGAAGAAAAGAGAAATGGCGACCATCTATAAGCCAAACTCTGAGCCTATGAAAGAAATAGACAGGCTGATTAATGAAGCAAGAATGGGTTCATCTGGTTCTTTACGAAATTATTACACGAAATATTATGATGAAATCAATAAGATAGACCGTCAGGTAGCAGAAGCCAATTCAGATCTCACTTCATATCCTGAAAAAGAAAGAAAATATCTGGATGCGGAAAGAGGATACAATATGATCGAAGCTACCTATAACAGTCTTTTGAACAGACAGAACGAGGCGCAGATGAAAGTGGCTACCAACCAGTCTGATATTACAGTAATAGACCCTGCGAAAAACTTAGGACAGGCTCCAATTGGCCCCAATGTAAAAGCAATAAAATCAGCAATCATATTTGGTTTATTGCTGATTCCATTACTGCTCATTCTAATCGGTGCGGTACTGGACAACAAGATCCGAAACATCAAAGAACTGTTAAGTGCAACAAAGATTCCACTTCTTGGCGTTATCGGCAACAACAGCAACGAAAATATGCTTACCGTTTTGGAGCAGCCTAAATCATCAGTATCAGAGGCGTTCAGAGGAATCAGGGCAAGCATGAGATTCTTAATGGAAAACAATAACGAAGATGGTAAAGGAAAAATTATTTTAATTACTTCTTCTATTGGTGGAGAAGGAAAAACATATATTTCCATCAATCTGGCTTCAGTAGTAGGGCTAAGTGATAAAAAAACAATCCTGCTTGGGATGGACCTTAGAAAACCTAAGATATTTGGAGATTTTAAAATTGATAATAAATATGGAATCTCAAATTACCTAACAGGAGAAGTAGAGATGGAGCAGGTCATCAATAAAACTAAGATTCCGAACCTGGATGTAGTAACTTCTGGACCAATTCCTCCAAATCCTTCAGAGCTTTTAATGAGCAGCAGAAATATCAAATTCCTAGAAGAACTGAAGGAGAAATATGATTTCATTATCATCGATTCTCCACCGGTAGGTTTAGTAGCTGACTCTTATGAGCTGATGAAATATTCCGATGCTAACATTTATATAGTTCGTCACGAATATACCGAGAAATATATGCTGAAGATGATCACTGAAAAATACCATAACGGAGAAATTAGTCATTTAGGACTTATATATAATGATTACAATAAGAAACAAGGTTACGGATATGGTTATGGATATGGATATGGCTACGGATATGGCTACGGCTATTTTGATGAAGATAAAAATTATAAGGAACCGTTATTAATAAAAATCCGAAATAAGGTCCAAACAATATTTAATAAAAAATAGCGTTTTAAACCCTCAGCAAATGGGGGTTTTTTTATACGTTCAGTATTGGTAATCTAAGGAAAAAAGAATATTTTTGGCACTTTGCCGTTTACTTTATAACAAATTATGTTTTTTTGTTTATTTTTAACTATACATTAAGAATATCATTAATATAAAAATGTTTTATATTTGCAAAAATTAAATTTTAAAATAACCATAAATCCATATTCTTTTATGAATAAAAAATTATTGTTTAGCTTTCTTGCCTTCCTTGGAGTGGTAAGTGTTAAAGCACAAAGAAACGAATTGGGAGTTCGTCTGGGTATGAGTAACCTAGTTGGGGACATAGGAAGGACCAATTATATTTTACAAAAGCCGTTGGATTTAGACAGAATGTCAGATTGGGGTTTCCCTTTCTATGGTGGTTTATTATATAGATTTAATTTTAACCCGCACCAGACCGTTAGATTGGATTTAGGATACAACCAGATCCAGTTTAGTGATAAAGCTGCGAAAGAAGAATATAGAGTGAATAGAAATTCATACGGAAAAAATAACGTATACGAAGCAAGCTTAATGTTCGAATACAACCTTTTCCCTGTCAATAATGAACAGGTAAGTATGGTGAGCCCTTATATCTTTGGAGGTATTGGTGCTTTGATGTTTGATGCCCCTAAAGCCAATCTTGTAAACGATTTTAGAAGAGATGCAGATGGAGTAGCACAGGCTCCTCTTAATGAACAGGATTTTAAAAGTACTCCGGAATATACATTAGGAAAAAAAGTAACAATGCATATCCCTTTCGGGGTAGGTTTAAAATATAAGTTTAACCATAATTGGGCTATATTTGCAGAAGCCACATTTAGATATACACTGACGGATCAGCTTGATCATAGCCGTTTGCTTTCAAAAGATCTGACGTCCAGCTTTAATGCAGATATTTTAGATCCTGCTACCGGCGGTTCGCTGCTACAGTCAGGAAACTATTATGCGGTCTCTAAAGAAAGAGAACAAGAACTTCTTAATAAAAGAAATATAGGGGATGAAAGGTCTAAGGACTGGATGAATACTTTTAGTTTAGGACTTACCTATTCATTCGGAAGACCTCCATGCTATTGTGATTAATTAATATGTCGTTGATTAAAGATAAAATAAATTCTCAGAATTTACCGAAACACGTCGCCATCATAATGGATGGCAATGGAAGATGGGCAAAAACGCGTGGCGAAGAAAGAACTTTCGGCCACAAGAATGCCATTAATGCAGTAAGGAATGCCATTAATGCCTGTAATGAGATTGATATACCTTATTTAACACTGTATACATTTTCTTCTGAAAACTGGAGCCGTCCTGCAGATGAAGTAAGTACATTGATGAATCTGCTGGTAGAAACCTTATTGCTGGAGGCCGAAGAGATCTTTAGTAAAGGACTCAGAATGCATGTTATAGGAAACCTGCAAAAGCTTCCTTCTCTCGTGAGAGAACAGCTTGAACGTGTGGTAGAACTCACAAAAGAAAACACAAAAGGCAATTTAGTACTGGCAATAAGCTACGGCTCACAGAACGAAATATTAGATGCCGTAAAAAACATCAGTTCCGATGTGAAAGAAGGAAAAGTTGATATTGAGAATATTGATGAAAAACTATTCGAAAATTACCTTTATACAAAAGACTTTCCTCCTGTAGACCTGCTGATCAGAACCAGCGGAGAAATAAGAATAAGCAACTTCCTTCTTTGGCAGATCGCTTATGCGGAACTACAGTTTTTAGATGTTCTATGGCCGGATTTTACAAAAGATATCTTCTTCCAGTGTATTGTTGATTACCAGAATAAAGAAAGAAGATACGGCTTAACCGGCGATCAGATAAATGCCCAATAAATTAAAGAAAAGAAAGACTCGATAAAATGAAGTTTAGACTATTACCCATCATAATGTTTGCTGCTTCGGCGCATTTTTATGGACAAGTAACTCCTCAGGACAGCACTAAAGTTAGTAATGCTGTACACGCAGAAAATGAAGCAGGAACTTACACTCTTAAAGACATTGTTGTAGATGGGGTAAAAAAATATACGCCGGCACAAATCTTAAGATTTACTGGCTTAACTAAAGGAGAAGCTGTAGATATTCCGGGACAAAAAATCAGCAACGCTGTTAAAAAACTTTGGGATACCCAGTCTTTTTCAGAAGTTGAAGTTTATGTTCAGAGTATTGAAGGGCAGACCGTAATTTTGAGATTCTACCTTGAAGATCTTAAAGAACTTGGAGAAGTAAAATTCACAGGTAAAGGGATAGGTAAATCTAAAAACGAAAAACTAATAAAGGACAATAATCTAAAGCCCGGAACAAAAATCACACAAAACCTGATTTCCAGTCTTAAGACTAAGGTTCCTAAGGATTACGTGAAAAAAGGCTTTGCTGATGCTAAAATTACCATCCAGGATAAAGTGAATGCAAACGATCCGTCTATGGTAGACTGGACCATCAATGTAGAGAAGGGCAAAAGAATAAAAATTGACCATATCGAATTTGAAGGCAACCCAAGCGTTACAGATGCAAAACTTAGAAAAAAGGCATTCAAAGAAACTAAACAGAGAAGATTTGGTATCGGAGGAATCCTAAAATCTTCAAAATTTATTGAAGAAAAATATCAGGAAGATAAACAAAGCCTTATCAGCTATTATAACTCTTTAGGATATAGAGATGCTAAGATTGTTTCAGATTCCGTATGGAGAAACAAGAGAAATAATTACGAAATCAATGTAAAGCTTAACGAAGGTAAAAAGTATTATATCGGGGATGTTACATTCACCGGAAATACCGTTTACTCTACAGAATATTTACAGAGATTATTAGGATACAAAAAAGGAGATATCTACGATGCCGTAGGTTTCAATAAAAAAGTAGGAGAAGACGGAGGTAAAGAGGACGACTCGGATATCAAATCTGTGTACATGAATAACGGTTACCTTTTCTCTAGCGTAACACCGGTAGAAAAATCCGTATCAGGAGACACTGTAAACCTGGAGATCAGAATTAATGAAGGAGAACAGGCTACATGGAATAAAGTAACATGGCAGGGGAATACAACTACCCATGATCATGTTGTGCTTAGAGCTCTAAGAACAAAACCGGGGGAGCTTTTCAAAAAGACAGAGATTAAAAGAACCTACTTCGATTTAGCCGGGATGTCCTTCTTCGATCCACAGCAGGTGGGGCAGGATATTCAGCCAAATCAGCAGGATAATACTGTAGATATCAACTGGAAACTGGTAGAGAAGGGTTCTTCTCAGGTACAGTTACAGGCAGGATATGGAGGTAACAGCTTTATCGGGACATTAGGACTTACGTTCAATAACTTCTCTTTAAAGAACTTCCTTAAATTCAAAGATTTTAAACCGGTACCTCAGGGAGACGGACAGACTTTGTCTATTCAGGCTCAGGCAGGACAGTATTTCCAAAACTATGGTATTTCATTTACAGAGCCATGGTTATTCGGAACAAGACCAACTGCCCTTTCAGTAAGTTTGAACACTTCCAGAGTAAAATATAATGACAGTAATGGGCTTGATCAAAAGCTTAATATCTTCTCCGCTTCAGTAGGTCTGAACAGATTGCTGAACTGGCCGGATGACTATTTCTCGTTATACACTGGGCTTCAGTTCCAAAAATATACCTTCAATAACTATCCTTTCCAGTTCGGAGATGCTACAGAATACTACGGTGATGCCAATAACTTAAGCCTTAACTTAGGTTTAAGCAGAAACTCTGCGGGTATTGATCCTATTTTCCCGACAATGGGTTCAAATATTGAAGTTTCCGCGAAACTGACTGCACCTTACTCATTGTTCAGCAATAAAGATTACTCTACCATGTCACCGGTTGACAAATACAAGTGGATGGAATTCTACAAGATCAAGTTCAAGGCTGATGTATATAATGAGGTTGCAGGTAAACTTGTATTGAGATCTTCCGCTGAAATGGGATTCATGGATGGTTATAATAAAAAACTTGGTGCTCCGCCATTTGAAAGATTCTATGTAGGAGGTACAGGTTTATTTGGAGGTAGATATGACGGACGTGAATTGATTCCATTGAGAGGTTATGAAAATGCTTCAACATACGGAGGAGAAGTAGATGATATTACCCAAAGAGGGGGAGGTACAATCTATAATAGATTTACATTAGAATTAAGATACCCGATTTCAATGAACCAGACGGCCAAAATCTATGCACTTACCTTTGCAGAAGGGGGTAACGTATGGAACTCCTGGAGTACATACAACCCATTCCAGCTGAAAAGATCTGTGGGAGTTGGTGTAAGAGTTTATATGGGAGCTTTTGGTTTGATCGGATTTGACTTTGCTTACGGATTTGATAAAACTGTTTCCGGAACAGAGCCATCTGGATGGAAAACACACTTCCTGATGAACCAATCATTATAATCACACATATGAAAAACTTTAAAATCATTTTCACATCTGTATTGTTCCTGCTTTTCGGACTTTCAAACGCCCAGAAAGTTGGAATTGTAGATACAGGCTATATTTTAGATAAACTACCTCAATACAAAGAAGCAGAAGCAAGATTGAATTCACAGATCGATACATGGCAGTCTGAACTTCAAAATCTGCAGTCGGAGTACGAAAGAAAAAAATCAGCATTTGAAAGTGAAAAAGTATTGTTGATAGGGGATCAGCTGAAGCTTAGAGAAAAAGAAGTAATGGATCTCGAGAAAAATATCAAAACAACTACCAGCTTACGTTTTGGAGCCAATGGTGAAATTACAAAGCTGAGAACAAACTTGGTAGTACCGTTTCAGGATCAGATCTGGACAGCTGTCAAAACAATGGCTGAGAAAAATGGATTGGGCACGGTTCTTGATAAATCGGATAACAATGTCCTTTTTCTTCTGCCAAGATATGATTACACAGAAAAAGTATTAAACATCTTATTAAAAGGATCCGCTGCATCTGATAAGAAAGAAAAAACAAGCAGCAAAAGTAAAAAGTAAATTTTTAAATTAACTTTTACTTAAATTTAAAATCTAAAAACAAATTAAATTATTTATTTTACCAATTATGAAAAAATTAAGTGTATTATTTGCCGCGGTAATAATGGTTGTATCGGTAAGTATGGCAAAAGCTCAGAAATTAGCTACTGTAGATTTAATGGGAGTTCTTAATGCAATGCCTGAAAAGAAAAAAGCAGATACCGACATAAAAGCTTTCTTAGATGCAAAACAAGCTGAAATCAAGAAAAAAGCAGATGCTGGACAGGCTAAATTAAAGCAGTACAGTGAAGAAGCTCCTAAGAAAACTGCTGAAGAAAACAAAGCTAGAGAAACAGAATTACAAAAGATTCAGGAAGAAATTGCTCAAATGCAAGAGAAGGCTCAAAAAGATCTTCAGGCTAAACAGGATGTTGCTTTCGGACCAATCGAGAAAAAACTGAATGATGCAATCGAGAAAGTGGCTAAAGCTGGTGGATATGAATTTATCATGGATGCAAACTCTTCAGCATTAGTATACAAATCTGGTGCAGATGCTACAGCTGCTGTTAAGAAAGAATTAGGAATCAACTAATAAATTAACAAAGTTTTATAAATTAACCGCCTCTTTTAAAGGCGGTTTTTTTATTTTTGCGCTATGGAAAAAGAAGTATCAACGACCGTAAAAGTAAGGTTCAGCGATTGTGATCCGATAGGACATTTGAATAATGTAAAATATTTAGACTATATGTTCAATGCCAGAGAAGATCATGTAGAAACATTTTATGGATTTACATACGAAGAATATACCAAAAAGACCGGCTGTACATGGATTGCTATTCAAAATGAGATCGCTTATTTAAAAGAAGTGAGATATAATACCCAGGTTGTGATCAGCAGCAAAACCATAGAAGTGCAGGACAGAACGGCTAAAGTGGAAATACTCATGAAAAGCCTGGATGAAAAAACAGTTCATGCTGTACTATGGGTTACGGTGATCTATTTCAATCTTAAAACAAGAAGATCAGAAATTCACCCCCAGGACATAAGAGAAACCTTTGGAAAGTTCTTTGTAGATTTAGAGCAGAAAGATTTCCAGCCTAGAGTGAAATTCTTAAGATCACAGAACGCAAAAAATTCATAATCAGCTGATGTTGGATAATGTCCTGTTTTGTAAGTCAGATATTACAGTACACCTCAAAAATAATAAATTATAGATGAAAAGAATAGCAGTAATAGGAAGCAATGGGCAGTTGGGGAACTGTATCAGAAAAATTGCCCCTGATTTTGAAAATACCTACGAGTTCCTATTTACAGATTCCCAGACTCTGAATATCACAAACGAAGATCAGGTTAATGATTTCTTCTACGATAATAAACCAGACTATTGTATTAACGCTTCGGCATATACTGCTGTGGACTTAGCCGAAAAGGAAAAAGATAAAGCATTTGCTGTAAATGCTGATGGAGTAGCCTATCTTGCTCAGGCCTGTGTAGATTATAAATGTATCCTGATCCATGTTTCTACAGATTATGTGTTTGACGGAGATACAAACCTTTCCTACTCAGAAGATGATTTTACCAATCCAACCGGAATATATGGTGAGTCAAAAAGAAAGGGTGAAGAGTTAGCTCTCGAAATCAATCCAAAAACTATTATTCTGAGAACCTCTTGGCTGTATTCGGAGTTCAATAAGAATTTCGTTAAAACAATGTTGAATCTCTTTTCTCAGAAAGAAGAACTTGGGATTGTAGCGGATCAGTTTGGGCAGCCTACCAATGCAAATGATCTCGCAGAAGCAATCATGAGGATTATAGAAACTCCAAACAAAACCTTTGGTATTTTTCATTTTTCAAACTATCCTGAAACCACTTGGTTTGATTTCGCTAAAAAAATTGCTGAATTTTCAAACTCTTCAGTAAAACTGAATCCTCTTACAACAGAACAGTATCCTACTCCTGCCAAAAGACCGGCAAGAAGTACAATGTCATTAGATAAGATAGAAGAAATATATAAAATAGAACTCAAGCATTGGGAAAACAGCCTTGAAGAATCTGTCAAAATATTAACACAACAATAGTATGATCAAAAACCTGGCAGTTGCCATTTCCATATTCTGTGTCCATTTGTGTCATGCCCAAAGTGTATACCTTTCAAAAGTTGAAAAAACCAACGACAATACAGATAAATTCCTGTATAAAAAAGCGTCAACTACAGTTGACGCCGAATATTTGGGAGAAATTGAAGTCCAGGGATTTTCAAGAGATGATGCAGCTGTTTTTTCCTTAATATATAAAAAAGCAAAAGAAATAGGTGCCAATACCTTTTCGTTGAAACCATTTGAAAATATAGATGGCACTCCTCAGCCCCTCAACCCAGCTAACTATAGGATGGCTCTATACTATACTCCCAAAGAAAAATTGAGAGATCAGAATGGAAAGCTTTATGTCTTTGCTTCCTCAGATAAAGATCAGAAGATTAATATCAATAAGAAAGATTACCTGCTTACCCCCAGATCTTATATTACTCTGGATATCATACCAGGAGAAGTGTATACCATATCAACAAAGAAGCTTTTAGGCTCTACTATTAAAGTTCAGCCCAAAGGAAGTGATGAAAATCTATACTTTCAGGCTTCCTCGTTAAAAGTAAAATCAGATACTTCCGGAACAGGCGGTTTAAATTTGAAGTCCGGCGATATTATAGGTTTAGAAAAATCCTATGCAGAATTTTTAAGCGTTATATACGTTCAAAATAAGCAATAAGATAATATTGATAATCAAAGTAAGTGAAAATTAAACATAAGTTTAAAATTTTTCTACCTGCTTACCAGTAGCTTATGAATTTATATTACTTAATTATGAATTTTATGTTAAATAAGTTTGTTTTGCGTTTGAATAAGTTGTTATCTTTGCCGCACTGAAAAACGAGAGTGGAACAGTAGCGCAGAAGAGCTTTTAGATAAGCGATAGGTATTTAAAAAAGCTTACAGGAATCAGGAGAAAAAGCTTAGCAATATTTTAATAAATAAAAGTTG
>NZ_QNFY01000011.1 GCF_003290185.1 Chryseobacterium lathyri
TTTCAGTCAGATCAGTTGGGTATTGCATTTTTTTTTTTCAAATATCCAACTTCTGAAAACCGCCTAACAAAAATTTTTATACTTTTTTAAACAGGCTCTAAATAAAAATATATTTTAAATATAAAAATTTTCATACAACCTTATACCCCAATAATATACGGTATTTCAAAATTTAATGTACAAACTCAGTGATTCGGTTTTTTGCGACCCGGTAATTTAAGTTCAAATATAAAATCATTTTGCTGAAATGTTCGAAGTCAGAAATAGTAGCCTTCAGAGCCTAGTAAAGCTTTAATGCGACAAAACTTGACGTGTTTGAAATAGATTAACTATATCATATTCAGTTTGTTAAATGTGCTGTTGATTTTAAAATAAAACAGAATAATTGGTTTTTTAAATGTAATTTTACATTAAAATTATCAGTACCCTGTCATGTATGCTTTAGTAGATTGCAACAATTTTTTTGTTTCCTGCGAGAGAACTCTGGACCCGTCTCTTGAGGGAAAAGCTGTTGTGGTGCTTTCCAATAATGACGGATGCGTAGTGTCCAGAAGTAAAGAAGCAAAAGATCTGGGGATTCCTATGGCAGCTCCTGCTTTCAAATATAAAGACCTTTTCAAGCAGCATGATGTAAAAAGTTTCTCCGCAAAATTTGAGCTCTATAATTACAAAAGCCAGCGGGTTATTGAAATCTCAAGATCATACGTCCTGGAATATGAAGTTTACAGTATTGATGAGCTTTTTTTGGAGCTTTCAGGCTTTAAATATATAGATATCCGGGATTATTGCCTTAAGATCAAAAATGACATCAAAAATCAGGAAAGTATTCCTGTAAGCATAGGCATTGCTCCTACCAAAACGCTTTGTAAAGTCGCCAACAGGATCGTAAAAGAATTTCCGGATAAGTTTGAAGGTGTTTATACCCTCGATACTCCTGAAAAAATTGAAAAAGCTCTGAAATGGCTCAACATAGGTGATGTCTGGGGAATAGGGCGTAAACTTGCAGCAAAAATGAATGACAGTGGTGTTTATAAAGCCTGGGATCTCCTTCAGAAACCCGAAATATGGGTTCGGAAAATCATGGGGATCCACGGAGTAAGAATGATCAATGAGCTGAAAGGGATCCGCCAGCTCGAATTAGACAGTCCATCGCCTAAAAAGTCAATAGCAGTTACCCGAAGCTTTATGGAAATGCTTACCAAAAAAGAAGAAGTCCGGGAACGTGTGGAAACCTTTGGGATGTATTGCTCCGAAAGACTCCGTAAGCAAAATACATGCTGCAGAATGGTTACCGTTTTTGTCCAGACCAATCGTTTCAGAAAAGATCTTCCGGAATATAAAAATGCAATGACGCAAGTCCTTCCTAATCCTACGAATTCCTCTATTTTGATAGGTAGGGTAGTGAACGAGCTTTTTGAGGCTATTTACAGAGAAGGGTTCCATTACAAAAGAGCAGGGGTTATCGTCAATGATTTCGTTCCTGAAAACGAAAGACTGATCAGCCTCTTTGAAGAAGATACCCAAAACCAACATCTTCCCGTTATGAGAGCAATGGATGCCATGAATAAAAAATTCGGGAAAGATAAAGTACGTCTCGGAAGCATGAGCGGAGAGAATACATTCGGGCGGGCTAAACTTTCTCCGGAATACGAAGCTTTCTTAAAAAACAATACACTTCCTGAAGCCAATTTCAGGTTTCACTAATGTTTTAAAAATTTCTAATAAATCTATTTTCCGGTAAAAAAAATGCCGGTTTTTGAAACTTTGTCATCATAATTTATTAAAATTCCGAATTTTGATATTGTTTAAATATTTCTAACACTATAGTTATCAGTTAGTTAAGTTTATTCAGTTAATCTGTGTATTGTACAGGTGATTCACTTCAATCTATCTTTGCAAAGGAATTTTCACATTCTAAAAACCACAAATTACATGAAAAAAATAAACACAATGATGAAAAGTGTAGTGGCTGGAGGATGCTTTTTGATGAGTTTTGCCAATGCTCAAGTTGGTATTAATACATCAAGTCCTCAAGCCGTACTGCATACCGACGGTGCCAAAGATAATCCTGCCTCCGGAATTCCAACTGCTGCCCAGGCAGCTAATGATGTGGTATTCACTGCCAACGGAGAAATAGGCGTGGGAACCCTTGCTCCCGCAGTAAAAATAGACGCCCGGTCCGCTAATAATGCAGACAATTCTATTGGGATAGGAGAGACTACCCAGGCAGCATCTGTGGCAGGTTCAGGAGCGATGAGGTATAATCCGTTTAATGGTGGGAAAATGCAGTATTCAGACGGAATTGTCTGGCAGGATCTTATTTCTTCGCCTACAAAAGCTGTTGTAGTAGCTAACCTTCAGGCAGCTAATTTTGCAGTTAAAGTTCCTTATCAGGTTTCTACAGGAATTTCCGGATGGACGGAAATTTCTGACCCTACTGCTAATTTCACTCCCGCAACGGGCATTTTCACAGCGCCAAGAACCGGTGTTTACTTAATCTCTTTTACATATGACTTTGTAAGAGTCGCCCTTGCTTCAGGATATTTTTCCGAAGCAAGATATGTTGTGAACGGGAACACTGTCGTTAAAAAATGTGTAAAATCTTTTTCGAATACTTCAAAACAGGCACAGATTGCAGGTTCATGCGTGGCCGGCGTACAGCTCAATAAAGGAGATACTTTCCAGCCACATATTTACCAGTCGGTCTATAACGGAAGTTTAAGCCTGCGGACAGATATCACACCGGCTAGTAATGAGTACGGTTTTGTAAATCTTTCCATTGTAGAACAATAACACACTTGATATGAAAAAAAGATTAGCAATTGCCTTAATGATAGGTGGAAGTCTATTAATTAAGGCACAGATAGGAATCAATATGTCTGCTCCCGAAGCAATCCTTCATGTAGACGGACAGAAAAATACAGCTTCGGCAGTTCCGTCAAGCTATTATGATGATGTAGTCGTTACTTTTTCAGGAAATATGGGGGCTGGAACAAAATCACCCAAAGTAAGATTGGATTTAAGATCTGGTGAACACGTCAATGCTATAGGTATTGGCGGAACATCACAGACTGCTTCTGCAGCAAAAGCAGGTGCGATGAGGTACAATACCGGAACACAGGACTTAAGTTACTCCAATGGAACCTCATGGGTCACACTGGCACATAAAGCCACCAATGATTTTGTGGATGCAGAAAACTTTTCAACACAAAGTTTTACCAGTGGAACACAGGCAGCCGTTACTAACTGGACAAAAAAAACAGATGTTAATGGCAGTTTTAATTCAGGGACGGGAATTTTTATTGCTTCCAAAACCGGAGTATATATTGTCTCTTTTACATTTTCACTGGCTTCAGGGACTATTGCCAATGATTCACGTTATGAGACCCTGATTCAAACCAATTCCACCTCTTCAACAACCAATAAGGTCTTCAAATGTGTCGGAAGCTATCCGGGAACGAATTCCCTTTCCAACCGTGTTGCGGGAAACTGCTCCGGGATTTTCAACCTTAACAAAGGAGATAATATTACGGTGAGCCTCAATCAGGCTTTAGGAACTGCAAAAACATTAGATACGGACGGTTCACTGACTTCTCTAAGTATTTTCGGATTATAAAAACAGGAATGATGAAAAAAAGATATTTAATAATAATTTTAGCCTTAAGCTTCAATTTTGCATTTTCACAGGTTGGAGTTAATACACCGAACCCAGCAGGAATCCTTCATACCGATGGGCAAAAGGACAATCCCGTATCAGGATCTTCATTTACACCTGCCCAGCAGGCTAATGATGTTTTGATTACAAGCGCAGGAAGAGTAGGAGCGGGAACACACAGCCCGACTGTAAAAGTAGATGCCAGAAATTCAGGGGACGGAGCAATCGGTTTCGGAACTTCTTCACTTACGGCAGCAACGGCAGACGAAGGTGCCGTTCGCTACAATAGCGGAATGGAATATTCTAACGGAAATGAATGGCTGCCCTTGCTTACTGCCCAACCAGCCGTTAATAAGGTCATTGTTATTGCTGCAAAAACGGATAACACTGTAAAGTTGGTAACCCCGGCAGCAGCAGTTACAACAGGTCTTCAGAACCGCGCCAGCAATTACCTGGTAGGCTGGACGAAAGCTTTTGAGAGTAATTCCGGAAACAATTTCAATGCTGCGACGGGAATTTTTACAGCACCCCGGAACGGAGTTTATGTAGCTTCTTTTACTACAGATCTGGCTCCTCTTGCTATTAATTATACGACAGATCCTTTGAATCCAATACAAATAGAAGCGATCTGGCAGCTGTATGACAATACAGCAGGAGTACTTCCGGCAAATATTGTAAATACCGTGAAGTGTGTGAATACCATGTCTTCAAACAGCAACGGGAATATTGATGCAGGAAGTAACTGTACAGCTTCCTTTTATATGACTACAGGACAACGTTTGATGCCTTATATCTGGTTCAATTTAAATGGCTTAAATACAGCAGGCTTCTCACTGAATAATACGGGAGGCTATAACAACCTGACCATAGCGGAACAGTAATTACGATATTCCTTCCAGAGCTTTGATGAATGCAGAAGGGTGTATTCCTGTTATTTTTTTGAATTCAAGAGAGAATGCACTGTGAGAGGAGTATCCTGTGATTTCTGCAAGATGATTGATCTTGTATTTACGGTATTGAGGATCATTTTTTAACTTGTCAACAATATAATTGATCCTCAGATGATTGATGTATTGATTGAAATTGAAATTTTTGTGCTTCCTGATTACAGCAGACAGATATTTTGTATTCACATTCAGGGTATTCGATATATTATAACGTGAAATATTTTTGTTGTTAAAGCCAAAGCTCTCTTCGAAGGCCTTTAAGCCTGCTAAAATATGTTCCTCTGCTTCAGGTGAAATTTTTATATCAGCCGGAATGCTGTTTCCCGATTGATCTTCAGCCTCATGAGGATCCTCTTCGTATGCAACGGGGGTAATTCCCTGCTGATAAATTTGAGTTACAGTTTTTTTGTGTTTTTTTTGGAGGCTGATCATATTAAAAATAACTGTTCCCAAAACGAGAAGCAGCATGATACAGGCTGCAATCAGACCCTTTGAGAGGCTGTGGCTTTTAACCAGCTGGCTGTCGAAATTCTCTTCCTTTTGGGTAAGGGTTTTATTGACGGCCATTTTCTGATTGTAGGCAATGCTGTCTTTTAATTCAAGGTTCTCTAATTTATATTTCTGAACATTTTCAGGATCCTTCAATTTTTTGTAGGCTTCCTCAAGATTTTTTGTAATCTCTATTTTCTTTTCCGTAAAACCATATTTATTGGCAATTTTTAAAGCCTTTTGAAAATATGAAACAGCACTGTCCTGTTTATTCTGCTGTGAATATGAGAATCCGATATCATGGAGAATATTGGATCTCAGATAATAATTATCATTCCCAACCAGGGCAAGAGCCTTCGCGAAAAAAGACTGGGCTTCTTCAAACTTTTTAACTTCTGATAAATTATAACCCAGGTTAGTGTATGCCGAAACCAGAAGCTCATTTCTTCTCGGAATATTTTTGATCTGCTGAAATTCCCGGACTGCATTTTTAGAATAAGATTCTTTTTTTTGATATTCATTCTGATTAAAAAGGATCAGAAAAGAATTGTAGATCATTCCTTTCAGCTCATGTCCTTCATCCGTGTTTTCGTTTTTTATTTCGGACAACCCTTTATTTAAGCTTTCTGAAGCTTCTTTTAACAGTCCGAGTTTTGCATACTGTGTTCCCTGCATCCTGTAGGCAAGCGCCTTTCCAGGGGCATAATTGTTTTCTGTAGCGATTTTCAGTGCTTTTTCAGCAAAATCAAGACTTCCCTTGGCATCCGATCTTAGATAGCTGTTGAACGATTTCAGATAATAAGCTTTAGCAATATAATTAGGCTGATTTTTTCTCTGGGCAGAATCTATGATGGTATTCAGGACAATTTCCGAGCTGTCCGGATTTTTAGAGGTCAGTGACCGTGCGTATTTATATTGTCTCTCAAAATCAAAGTGTTGAGAGAATAGGGAATGTGAAAATATAAGGAAGAGAAAGAATATAATTTTTTTTTTCATCTGTTTTTGTTGTGTTTACTTTTTTTCGTATTTCCAGTTTCTGGATTTTCCTTCGGCTAGCCATTCCAAAGATTGTTCCATTCTTTTGTTTCTGGTTACTTCAGTTTTTGCTTCAGTGATCCAGCTGATATATTCTTTCCTGAAAGAAGGCGATTTTTTCTCAAAAACGGCCAAGGCATCTTTATTTTTATTCAAGGCATTTTGAAAATAATCAGGAATTTCCGTTTCCACTTTGGAGGGTGCTGCTTTTTTCATGGTAACCCCCATATCTGTAAGTTCCATCGCTTCTTTAATCGCCTTTTTAAGCTGAGGTTTTGAAGGCAGGTCTTCCATTTTGGTGAGCTTGCCTAAGCTGAACATTGAACTTCTTTCGGCTGTTGTTTCTATTTCCTTTAAAGTTTTCATCTCCTGGTGCAGCCAGAATCCGAGGCTGCAATACAGTTTGAAAGAAGTAATAGAGCAAAGTATTTTTCCTTTATACATGAAGGTAGGAAACTTCCATTTTATAGCTTCTTCTGCCTCAGGACAGCATTCATGAATAGTTTCCCTGAGATAATTTAAAATAGGTTTTGCAAAATCCGGAGATTTCTCAATGTACTCATCGACTTTTACATGATAATTTTCCATAGTTTTTACTGAAATAATGATACGGTTTCGTTGACAAGAAATTTTACCTGATCCGGTCTTCCCCTGTCATTTTTAGGGTTATTTCTGTAGCTTCCGGTTCTTACAATGACCATATTGTGTTCGGGAACCATAATAATATATTGTCCCTGCAGTCCCAGAAAATAATAATGTTTGATAGGATTATCATGGTTGATCCAGAGCCCCATTCCGTAGATCTCTTCAGATTTTTCCGTAGGTGTTCTCATCTGCTCTATAAAATCCCTGTTAAGGATCTGATGATCTCCCACCTTCCCGTCATCTAGAAACAGCTGTCCCAGCTTCGCATAATCTCTTGCATTGGAATGGATGCAGCAGTATGTTTTTTCCATCCCGTAATTATCCGTGCTCCATGAGGCATTCTGTTCCATTCCCATCGGGATCCAGAATTTTTCGGATAAATAACTTGCTAAAGTCTGATTCAGGGCTTTTTTCAAAGCAAATCCGAGGAGCTGGGTAGAGCCGCTCTGGTATTCATACCGGGTGCCGGGTTCTTCTTTAAACCTTCTCGAAAAAACTGCTTTAATCAGATCTTTGCCATAATAGGCTTTTGCATTCGGCAGAAAAGGATTATTGTAATTTTCATCCCAGTCAAGCCCTGCTTCCATTTGGGCTAAATTTTTAAGCGTGACATTGCTTCCGAATTGTTTTTCTTTAAATTCAGGATGAAAATCAGAAAGTTTTTCATCCATATTTTTAATGATACCTTCTTCCAGAGCTTTTCCTAGCAGCATGACAGTAACAGCCTTTGCCATGGAAAAAGAATTGGTCGGTGAAAGCTGATTATAGCCGTCCCAATACTGCTCATGAAGGATCTTGCCATTTTTTATGACAACAAAGGCAGCTGTTTTGGAATGTTTTAAATTTTCAATTACATTGCCCGGGAGTTCCTTATGATTGTATTCAGGGTCTTCCGCCCACAGTTCCGGCTCTTTCGTAGCGATGAAGTTTCCGGGAAAAAGTTTCCCATCGTCAATATAGGCGCTTGATTTTCCTTTAAGATACGTTTTGGAAATTCCGCTGAATAAATAATCGTATCCCAAAAGATAAACTGCAGCTGCACCTAAGGCTGCTCCGCCTATTACATATTTTAATACCTTCATATGATCATGAGTATCAGTCTCAAACAAATTTATAATAATTTTGATAAGAAAATGAGAAAGAAACGGTAAATAAACTATTTTTGCGATTAATGATGAAAAATATGACCAGAAAACTTATTGTATTCGTGTTTTTCATTTTTTCAGTGATGGGAGCTGCCCAGACCTATAAAATGATTGACACCGCAGACTATTTACAGAGAAAAGAATTTTTAAAAAGTTTTGCCGGAAATAACGAGGTTTTTATTAAAAAATTAAAATCGCAGTATTCTGGGAAGACAGGGACAGAACTGTCCAGGATTTACAAGGAATTCGGGACTGATTTTGAGAAACAGGTGAAAAACAAAGATTTTATTTTCAAGTCTGAATTTGAAACTGAAATAAAAAGCCTGATCCAGCGCCTCAAAAAAAACAATCCGAATATTCCCCAGGATCTGAAAATTTTGGTGGCGAGGGACAATACTCCTAATGCTTATTGCCTTGCAGACGGTACTTTCGTGATCAATATGGGCCTCTACAACTGGCTAAACAGCGAAGATCAGATTGCTGCCGTCATCACTCATGAGCTTGGACATAAACTTGATGAACACTCACTTAAAACATTTTTAAGCATTATTGAACAGAATCAACTAGATAAAATAACGGTTCAGAGTTTAAAGGAAACAACGGAAAAACGCAGCCATAGCCAAAATCAGAAGGCCTTTGATATCCTTAAAAACCGCGCTTATAAAAAAGGGGTGGAAAGAAGAAAACAGGAAATGAAGGCCGATTCGCTGGGGTATGTGATCTTTAAGAGCAGTGATTTTAAGAAAGCTGAATTCGTCAATGTCCTTCAACGGTTGCAGGATTTCGATACGATCTCTCCCCGTGAATTAAAAGTGGAAACCTATAAAAAGCTTTTTGATCTTCCCAAGCAGGCTTTCAATGAAAAGTGGATGAAAAAAGAAGATTTCTCACTGTATAATTATAATTTTTACAAAGAGAAGCTGGATAAAGATTCCCTGGCATCCCATCCTGAAATGTCCAGGAGAATTGAAAGACTCAAAAAAACATTCACTGAGCTGAAAACATCTGCAGAACCGGAAAAAGCCTCTGAGACCTTTACAACCCTAAAGAAAATGGCCAGAATGGAAATCCTTCCCAATTATTTTCATTCCGAAGATTATGGACTGGGGATTTATGTAGCCATGCAGTTCCTGCAGGACGGCGAAGAGGAAAAATATTATAAAGGCTGGCTGGGCAAATGCTTTTCAAAAATATATGAAGCCCGGAAAAATTACAACCTGAACCGTTATCTGGACAGGATTGAACCTAAAAATCAAAGTGAAAGCTATCAGCAGTTCCTGAACTTTATGTGGAATCTAAGCCTTGATGACATTAAAAATATAGCAGATTTTTACCAGAGCAGCTACCAAATAAAAGAATCCTGATGCACCATCAGGATTCCTATTTTTTAGTAATTCAGTTTTTCTAAGCGAATCTTATTGAATTTTTCTTTTTCGTTGTACTCCCGGAGAAGGATATAGCCTTCTTTTCCAACATACGGTGTAACGGCATAATTGTCTTTCTCAGAAATAGGAATGATTTCCTGCTTGAACTTTCCATCTATAACCGTGTTGATGAAAAGATTCCATTTTTTCTGTTTGGTAACTTCATCTTTCTGGTAGTCGCGGTAGAAGAAAACAACATCTTTCCCGCCGTTGAGGTACTGGGAGAAAAGATAATCGCTGTTCACCCATTTCGTTTTTTCCTTTTCAAAAACCTTGATATTTTTGATCTTGAAATCTTTATCCGTATAAATATAAACTAAATCGGTCGTTTTAGGGGCGTTATATTGGCCGGCCGGTTTGTATTTTTCAGTAAGGATCCCAACGCTTCCGTCATTCATAAAATACATATCCTTGGTCTGAAGCATATAGCCGCTTTCTACCATTCCGTTGGCATTGATTTTCGGAAGGAATGATGCAAAGTCCGGCTTGAAATTGATCTCTTTCGTGTCTACGGTAAAATCAGATTTGTTGACCATCATTCTGGCATAGCCTATAAAATCATATTTGGCGAAATTTCTTCCCAGTAGAACAATCTTGTCGTCAAATGTTTTATCATTGTCAAGACTGCTGCCATAGCCCAGAGAGAAACTGTCGATGAGGTCGATAGTTGTATCGGAAAGCCCGGTGACAGGTTTATTGGCAGCCTCTTTTCCTGTTTTCATATCAATTACAACAAGGCTGAAAGATTTTTTATCATCATCCACCTTTTTCATGATGCAGTACATATAGTTCTCATCTCTTTCCAGAACGGATAATGTGGAGAATACTTTTTTATTCCCGTCCGTATTGTATTTGTATCTCCAAAGCTCCTTTTTATTATCGTCGAATTTAATAATGCTGTTGCTGTTCACATATTTTCCATAGTCTTTATATTCTATGGCAAAATAACCACCTTCTTTCACTTCTCCCACAGCCGAAACATAGTTGTAGCCCTTTTCTTTTTTCTCCTCACGGTTTTCTTTGCGTTGTGCTTTCCAGTTTTTGGGCTCGTTGATCTCTTTGAAAGTACCATCCTCTAAATAATCATAGTACACTTTTCTCTTAATAGTATTGGTTTTCGGATCTATTACCATAGAAACCGGTGTGAAGACCTCCCTGCTTTTTACCAGGGAATAATCCATCATGGAAGGTTTCAAAATGATTTGTCCCTTAAAATCAACATAACCAAGGTAAGAGCCTGCTGTAATATCTCCTTCAAATTCTTTGTTGGCAACGGGGTTAAGGTTTTTGTCCAAAATTACATATTCGAATTTCTTAGTCTTATCGCCTGCTTTTCCGTAAGAATAAAGAGAGACGTAGCCATAAAGATTATCTTTATCATCGAACAGGGCATTCATGCCTACATGATCACCGGCTGCGAGTGTTGTAAGGTCTTGTGTCTGGGAATAGGATAAAGTCTGGAACAATCCAAAGAGCAGAAAATATATTTTTTTCATAATTATTATTTTTCCAAAAATAATAAATTAAGACATACACCGGACAAGTTTCATTTTCTTTATTAATATTCTAAATAAAACAGAGAAGCAGGAAAATTTTGTCTGATGAAGAAAGTATATGATGCTGAGCTTTTCTGAATATGAAAAACCTTATAGGTCTTCAAGACCTATAAGGTTTGTATTGTAAGTATCTTCTCTGCAGATTCGAAAGAATCAGCGTCATTTGCCCAATCTGTGCGAGGTTTTTAAAATAGATGTTTATGCTAATAAATAACAATAAAAAAGCCCCAAATGGGGCTTGAGTCTATAGTTTAGAAAGTAAATTTCTGAAGTTTGTTTTCTCGTCGATGATCCTTCTTAATTCGGATACAGGAACTCTTTCCTGCTGCATTGTATCCCGGTCTCTTATCGTTACCGTATGATCCGTTAAAGAATCATGGTCGATGGTGATACAGTAAGGAGTACCGATGGCATCCTGTCTTCTGTAACGTTTTCCGATGGCATCCTTTTCTTCGTAGAATAAGTTGAAATCATATTTCAGATCATTGAAAATCTTTTCTGCGTATTCCGCAAGACCATCTTTTTTCATCAATGGAAGAATGGCCGCTTTAATTGGTGCTAAAGCCGGAGGTAAAGATAAAACCGTTCTTTCTGAACCATCTTCCAATACTTCGTCTTTCAGACAGTGAGAGAAGATAGAAAGGAATAATCTGTCTAAACCTACCGATGTTTCCACAACATAAGGGACATAGTTTTCATTTCTTTCAGGATCGAAGAACTGAAGTTTTCTTCCTGAAAATTCCTCATGAGCTTTTAAATCGAAATCCGTTCTGGAGTGAATACCTTCCAGTTCTTTAAATCCGAATGGGAAGTTAAATTCAATATCAGCTGCTGCATTCGCATAGTGAGCCAGTTTTTCGTGATCGTGGAATCTGTAGTTGTCATCACCTAAACCTAAAGCGAGGTGCCAGTTCAGGCGTTTTGTTTTCCACTGCTCATAGAACTCAAGTTCAGTTCCCGGAGCTACAAAAAACTGCATTTCCATTTGTTCAAATTCACGCATTCTGAAGATAAACTGTCTGGCAACAATCTCATTTCTGAATGCTTTACCAATTTGAGCAATACCAAAAGGAAGTCTGTGACGTGAAGTCTTCTGTACATTCAGGAAGTTAACGAAGATACCCTGAGCCGTTTCCGGTCTTAGATAAAGATCCATCGCAGAATCTGCAGAAGCACCTAATTTAGTTCCGAACATCAGGTTAAACTGTCTTACTTCCGTCCAGTTTTTAGAACCGGTATCCGGATCAGCAATTTCCAGTTCTTCAATTAAGGCTTTTACATCAGCAAGATCTTCATTTTCAAGAGATTTTGCCAGTCTTGAAAGAATAGCTTCTCTTTTTGCTCTGTATTCAAGAATCTTTGGATTCGTTGCAACAAATTGATCTTTATCGAAAGCATCACCGAATCTTTTCGCGGCCTTTTCAATTTCTTTATTCTCTTTGTCTTCAATTTTAGCACAGTAATCTTCTACCAAAACATCCGCTCTGAAACGTTTTTTAGAATCTTTATTGTCAATCAATGGATCGTTGAAAGCGTCTACGTGGCCCGATGCCTTCCATGTGGTAGGGTGCATAAGGATCGCCGAATCAATGCCGACAATATTTTCGTTAAGCTGTACCATAGCTTTCCACCAATACTGTTTGATATTGTTTTTTAATTCGGCACCGTTCTGTCCATAATCATAAACAGCGGATAAACCGTCATAGATCTCACTGGAAGGGAAAATAAAACCATATTCTTTAGCGTGAGAAATCACTTTCTTGAAAACATCTTCTTGCTTTGCCATAATTTTTTTACGTCTGATGTGCAAAAATATGAATTTGGATTCCAAAATCATGGAATTCAGTAAAAAAAGAGTGTATTAACCGAAAAAATAGGTGTTTATCCAATTTTCCAATTATACTATACATTATAAACCTTCGTGGAAATGAAAAAATAAAGCAGGTAACAGCGCGAAGTTTCATGCAATTTTTAAGGAGCCGGGAACCTGCTGTCCGCTGTATCTTTTGCTTTGCAAAAGGATGCCGCTGCCATCAGGGCTAAATCAGTATAAAATTTCTACTTTTGTCCCATGTTAGAAATTCTTTATCGCGACGAGCATCTTATTGCCATCAACAAACCCAGCGGATTACTGGTTCATAAATCTTTTTATGCGGGAGAAGCCGATACGTATGCCATTCAGGAGTTGAAGAAACAGATTGGACAAAAAGTTTTTCCTGTACATCGGTTAGACCGAAAAACTTCAGGTGTTTTGCTGTTCACTTTAGATAAAGAAACATTGAGAACGATGAGCGATCAGTTTGCATCACGGGAAGTTGAAAAGAAATACATAGCAATTCTTCGTGGATGGGCAAAAGAAGAAGAAACGATTGATTACGATTTGATTAATGAAAATGAAGTTAAGCAGAATGCAATCACTTATTATCGCCGTTTACAGACTTCAGAAATCAATTTACCTTTTTTAAAACATCAGACTTCCAGATATTGTCTGGTAGAAGCCATTCCTGAAACGGGAAGATTTCATCAGTTGAGAAAACATTTTAAACATATTCTGCATCCGATTTTAGGTTGTCGGAAACACGGTTGCAATAAACAGAATAAATTGTGGCTCCAAACATTTGACATCAACAAAATGACACTTCACGCCCATCAATTAATTTTTAATCATCCTATTTCTAACGAAAAAATTACGGTAAATGCCACTATAGATGATGAGTTCAAAAGAGTAGGTGATATTTTGAATTTCGATTTAAGTTCGTATTCTTAAGTTAAACGCAAAGATTGTATTAATAAACTTTCTATGTTATAGAGCAAGTTTCTAGGAAATATCCTTGTCAAGGTTTTAAACCTTGACAAGGATAAAAACTATTGTGTTTTATAGATGGTGTTTATAAAACAATTTGATAAAATATCATAGGTTAGCTGAACATTAATTTTAAATTGAGTATTTTTGTAAAACTTTTTTTCAATGTACAAAAGTATCATCAGACCCATTCTCTTTAAATTTGATCCCGAAGAAGTTCATCATTTTACATTTTCAATGCTTAAAAATTTTGGATTTCTTACCAAATTATTTTTGCCCAAACCTATTGAAGACAAGCGACTGGAAAGAGAAGTTTTCGGATTGAAATTTAAAAATCCTGTAGGGTTGGCTGCGGGTTTTGATAAAAATGCGGTCTTGTTCAATGAGTTGGGTGATCTTGGTTTCGGATTTGTAGAAATCGGAACCGTAACACCAAAAGCTCAGGCAGGAAATCCTAAGAAGAGATTATTCCGTCTCATTGAAGATGGTGGAATTATCAACAGAATGGGTTTTAACAATGATGGTCTTGAAGCTGCTATAGAAAAACTCAAAGGAAATAAAGGGAAAATAATCATCGGTGGAAATATCGGAAAAAACACCAATACAAGCCCAGAAAACTATACCCAGGATTATCTGGACTGTTTTGAAGGCCTTCATCCCCATGTAGATTATTTCGTCCTGAATGTAAGCTGTCCGAATGTGGGAAGCCACGCCAAACTGGAAGATGTGGAATATCTGCGTGAGCTGATTACAGCAGTAAAGAAAATCAATCAATCGAAATCTGTACAGAAACCTATATTACTGAAAATCGCTCCGGATCTTAATAACAACCAGTTAGATGAAATTGTCGAATTGATTGCAGAGACAAAAATTGACGGAGTCATTGTTTCCAATACATCTGTCAACCGGGAAGGCTTAAAAACTTCACCAGAGGCTTTAGCAGAAATAGGAAATGGTGGATTGAGTGGAAAACCTATCCGTGAAAGAAGTACAAAAATGATCAAATATCTTTCCGATAAAAGCAACAGAGCTTTCCCGATCATTGGAGTAGGAGGAATTCATAGTGCAAAAGATGCAATAGAGAAACTGGATGCAGGAGCAAGTCTGGTACAGCTTTACACCGGATTTATCTACGAAGGTCCGGAACTGATCAATAACATCAATAAAGAACTTTTAAAAAGAGCCGGCAGGCTTCCAAGATAAGACAAAGAGAGTTGAGAAGCTCTCTTTTTATTTTTGATTTTGTTACTTTGATTTGGAAACAGAAGCATTTTTTATATCCACTGTCAGAATATAAGGAGGATTATTATATGATTTTTTAATATTAAACTGTAGTATATTAGCATTTTTGGTTTTTACCTTTTGTGTTTCAGATATTCCTTCAAGGCAACTTTCAGTAAGAAATTCTTCATAGTTTTTATAATTCCAGTTCTTGGTAAAATACAAAACCCTGTATCCTTTTTCACCATCACTGGCTCCACACATTCCGCAAAAATTAAAATTGGACAAGTTTTCAAAATAAAGCAATATTCTATTTCCTATACTATAAGCGGCTGTTGATAATAATGTATTTCCCCCCAGCCTATTCATGAAATCAAAAGTATTGAGCTTCTTATTGCCAGGAAGAAGTAAATAATTGTTATACCGGTAGATCATTGGATTGCTGGTATATAATTTAGCCGGTTGTGACTGTTTTCCCATATAGAAAGTCCCGGAAACATTCTGTTTTTTATCACTTCTTTCAAATAAAAGGGACTCCTTAGGTTTTAAAAAGCGGGCAATGCTGTCTGTTTTTTCCACTTTACGCGGAGAAGTGATAGCTTTCCTTAATTCTTTTGCATAATATTTATGTCTGTTTCCAAAATTATAGAGATAGAGCACCCCCAAATCATAAATTCCTGTTAGTGGAATTTTCTTCTGATATTTGTCGTAATAGTACCATCCGTCTACAAAATGCTGGTACTGGTTACAGTCAACAATTCCAGTGTAATTAAGCTGCATGGTAACCGGAACTCCCGAAATTTCCCCTTTGAAGATCTGTGAGGAATCTGTTACTGCTTTTAATTCAACTTTTTGACAGAAACAAAGCGCAAAAAGAGGAAATAGCAAAATGATAAATAGTTTTTTCATGGTTGGTTTTGATAGTTTTTAGAGGAAGAAATTGGCGATGGTGTAGATGATCAGGCCGACAAGTCCTCCAACAAGCGTTCCATTGACCCGGATAAACTGCAGGTCTTTTCCCACTTCCAGCTCCAGTTTCTCGCTTAGCTCTTTGCCCTGCCAGTTTCCTACGGTGGAACTGATGAGGTTTCCGAACTGATGAGTGTTTTTAAGAATATATTTATAAGCAGTCACCCGAACCCAATGATCTATCTTATTCTGAAGATTTTCATCCGTTTTTAAATTTTCGGAAAATTCATTCAGGTTTTTAGTGAGGTAGGTTTTTAAAGAAGATTGGTCATCCTGTAACTCCTTCATCAGAGTTTTCTTAATGGAAACCCAAATGTCATTAGAGTATTCATCAAGTTTATCATTTTTCAGAAGGCCATTTTTGATGGTTTTAAATTCATCATCCCATTTCGGATCTTCCTTCAGATCGGTAGAAAAATCATGGATCTTCCGGGTAATCAGATTTCGGATTTCATGGTCAGGATCTTCTTCTATCTCCCTGAAAAAATCTGAAAGTCCGCTGGCAATTTTATCTGCAATTTTATTGTCAACAAAAGAAGGGATGAATGAATAACTTCCTTTCTGTACGCGTTCTTTGATCATTTCATCATTTTCGATGATATAATCTTTGATCTGCTTGGAAAGATTGGTAACGATTCTCTGGTGGTCATTTTTTTCCAGGATATAACTGATACCATTTCCCACCACCTTATTAAGCTTGATATCATCCGTCATTTCTGAAACTTTCTTGCTGATAAACTGGCTCACAGAAGTATCATCGAGTTTATTGAGAATATCCAGAACAATATCCGAAAGATTTCTGATCAGGATTTCCTGGCTTTTTTCTTTGCCAAGCCATTCTCCGACGAAATTCGAAATTTTAAGCTTCTGGATATACGGACGAATATTTTGAGGCGAAAGAAAATTACTCACGACAAAACTGCCGAGATTATCACCCAGCCTCTGTTTACTGTTTTCGATGAGGTTCGTATGAGGAATAGGAAGCCCAAGCGGATGCCTGAAAAGAGCAGTCACAGCGAACCAGTCTGCTAAGGCTCCAACCATTCCTGCCTCGGAAAAAGCCCTCACATAGCCAAGCCAATGAGATGGATTCGACTTCTGAAGTAGGGTAGTGGCAATAAAAATAACGGCCATCAGTACAAATAATCCGGTGGCAAACATTTTATATTTTCTCAGTTGTTTTCTTTTCGCTTCGTCATTCATATTCTCAAATTTACTAAATTTGGTAATGAAACCATCATTATAACTAGGATGGAATTCAGGACTAAAATGTAGAATGAAATTTTTAGTTTTCATCATATTATTAACCTTTTTGCAGGCATGTCTGCAGAACACCCAATCTATTAAAACCTTTCCTATGGAAAATAAAGAAGCAAAAAATAATCCATACTATTCCAGAACCGATACTTCAAAACTTGATGTTTCTAATGATGAATGGAAAAAGATCCTTACCCCGGATTTATATGCTATTGCCAGAGAGGCTGCTACAGAAAGAGCGTTTACCGGAAAGTATAATGAATTTGATGAAACCGGTGATTATTATTGTGCTGTCTGCGGGAATCATCTTTTCCGTTCTACTTCAAAATTTGCGAGCAGCTGCGGATGGCCAAGCTTTTTCGAGGCAGACAAAGAAGGTGTTTATTACAAGAGAGACACTGCGTATGGAATGGAAAGAGTGGAAGTGCTTTGCAAACGGTGTGACTCCCATCTCGGACATGTTTTTGATGATGGTCCGAAACCTACGGGACTGCGGTATTGTATGAATTCTGTAAGCCTGGAATTTGTTCCGGATTAGCCAAAAAATATAGCTTTAATTCACAAAATCAGGACGTTAAAGTTTCTTAAATTCAGTTAAACTTTGTAGACTTATAAGTGTCTGGTAATTATGTTTTTATAATTTTGCCTCACTAATTTGGAATTTAATATTATTGAATGAAAGGAATTTATAGTGTATTAGGCCTGGTGTATATGGTCACGACTTCATTCTATCTTTCGCCGGGAAAGGCAGTAAAGAATGAGAATGTCAATACAGCAAAAATTGTAAAAGTAGCAGAAACGAAATCTGAGAAGACCGCTGGTACAGCATCTTCGTCAGAAGAATTGTACAAATCAATTCCATTTGACCCTGAACATGAACTGAATTACGAAGTTTTCGCAAAAGCATTGACAGGTTTTGAAAATTTAAAAAAAGCAGGATTGCTGAACCAAGACTCGCATTTATTGACTATCTGCGATTTTTCTATGTCTTCGAATACAAAAAGACTTTGGGTAATTGATACCAATGAGAAAAAGGTACTGTTCAATTCACTGGTAGCACACGGAAAAAATACAGGCGAAGAATTTGCGTCGAATTTTTCTAATACGGAAAGTTCGCTGCAGAGCAGCTTAGGATTTTATATCACAGATGCTACTTACCAGGGAGACAACGGATATTCTTTGAAATTGTTGGGGATGGATAAAGGTTTTAATGATGCCGCCTACAGAAGAGCTATCGTGATGCACGGAGCAGATTATGTAAGCGACGAGTTTGCATCCATGCACAAAAGAATAGGAAGAAGCTGGGGATGTCCGGCGGTTCCGAAAGCATTGACGCAGCCAATCATTAATACCATAAAAGGGCGAAATTGCCTTTTTATTTATTATCCCGATCAGAAATACCTTTCTTCTTCGGAATGGCTGAGGTCTTAATTCAGAGTAATTATTGTATAAAAATAGTATAATTTGAAAAGCACAAGTGATTCTGTTCCTGCCGTAAGGCTCGTGAATAGTCCTGATGGGACCAGTAATTTCGAAATAGGAAGAATTCCTACTTTGAAGCAGATGAACACAACCGCTTTTTGGATAAGTACGACCACTGAAGAGTGGGAAAAAGAGGTGCACACTGCCCCGCGAAAGCAATATGTGGTAACGCTGAAAGGCAAGATCAGGTTTAAAGTGAGTAATGGTTCCACATTCCTTATCGAACCGGGAATTATCCTTTTAGCAGAAGATGTAGAAGGCGAGGGGCACAGTTGGAAAATAGAAGAAGGTGAACAATGGGAAAGGTTATATATTCCAATGACAGACAATGCGGATGATTTTTTTATACAAGATTCTGAGTAAAAGATCTGTCATTTAAGAAAGTAATAAATTTCTTAAAAAAAGAATGAAAGGCAAAAAGCAGTCAATTTTGACTGCTTTTGTTGTTATTTAACCTGAATTTGGGTTACTGATTTTGGTTTTATCCTTGTCAGGGATAATTAAGCAGATTCTGTTAAACCTGTAAATTAAAAACCATTCAATTAACCGTTGAATTTTTTAAAAACCAAACTCGCATTATGTCCTCCAAATCCAAAGGCATTGCTTAACGCGAAATTAATATCCTTTTCTTTAGCTTCCCCAAAAACGATATTTACATCTTTCGGAATGCTTTCATCAATATGATGAAGATTGATAGTAGGAGGGATAATTCCTTTTTCCACAGCCTTGATAGAAAGGATGGCTTCTGCGGCGCCTGCAGCACCCAGTAAATGCCCTGTCATGGATTTTGTAGCACTGATATCAAGATTTTTATTTCCTCCGAATAATGTACTGATCGCTTTCAACTCTACCAGATCTCCAAGCGGAGTGGAAGTAGCATGAGGGTTCAGATAATCAAGATCTTCAATATTGGCACCAGCTTCTTTCATAGCCAGCTGCATGGCTTTAATGGCACTGACTCCCTCCGGATGAGGTGCAGTCATATGATACGCATCTGCGGTCATAGCAGCACCAGCCAGTTCAGCATAAATTTTGGCTCCTCTTGCTTTGGCATGCTCATACTCTTCAAGGATCAAAGCGCCGGCACCTTCACCCATGACAAAACCGTCTCTGTCTGCATCGTAAGGACGGCTTGCTGTGGCGAAATCATCATTTCTGGTGGACATTGCTTTCATAACTGAGAAACCACCCACAGAAGCAGGCGTAATAGCTGCTTCAGAACCGCCGCTCACAATCACTTTAGCTTTTCCAAGACGGATATAGTTGAACGCATCCATCAATGCGGTGTTTCCTGTTGCACAGGCTGAAATGGTTGTATAATTGATTCCCTGCAGTCCGAATTTCATAGAGATCATTCCTGAAGCCATATTGGCAATAAATTTAGGAACAAAGAAAGGATTGAATTTTGGCGTTCCGTCTCCGTCTGCAAAATTCATAACCTCAGTTTCAAATGTGATCATGCCGCCTTGTCCGGTTCCCCAGATCACACCCGTATCGAATGGGTCCATTTTCTCGAATTCGAGCCCCGAATCCTGAATTGCTTCAGTAGAAGCATACATTGCATATTGTGAAAATAGGTCACTCCTTTTTATTTCATTATGGGTCAGGTATACTTTCGGATCAAAGTTTTTCACTTCACAGGCGAAGTGCACTTTAAATTTCTCTGAATCAAAATGGGTAATTATACCTGCTCCACTGACACCGTTAATGCTATTTTGCCAAAAATCTTCGACATTGTTCCCCAAAGGCGTTACCGCGCCCAGTCCTGTAATGACAACTCTTTTCATACTTAGTTATTAATTTTGAATAGATTAGAGGTTCCCCTGGCAATCAGTCTTGTTTTGTCTGCGTTCCATATTTCGCATTGTGCATTGACAAACTGCCTGCCTCTTTTTATAATTTTCGTTTCGGCTACAATATTATCATTTTCTTTTGCAGTTGAAAAATAATCGATCACATTATTGATGGTCGTTATGAAAGAATTTTCGTTCAGGGAGAACATTGTGGCTCCAATAATGTCGTCAACGATGGCTGCAGTGACACCGCCATGAAGGTTTCCGATCAGGTTAAGCCATTCCGGTCTCACGGTATATTGGAATTCAAGATGTCCTTCTTCTGCAGAAACTACAATAGGGTTGAGCCATTTCATAAACGGAGATGGCGATTGGTCAAATTCCTTTCCAATGAATTGCTGCAGTTGTGTTAATCTGTCCATATTTTTCTTTTTACTTTTCTAAAATCATAGTTACACCCTGTCCGCGCGCAGCACAAATAGAGATGAAGCCTTTCCCACTGCCCTTTTCGTGGAGGAGTTTTGCTAAGGTACCGATTATTCTTCCGCCGGTAGCTGCAAAAGGGTGTGCTACTGCAAGGCTTCCACCTTTTACATTCAGTTTATCCCTGTCAATTTTCCCCAGTGCTTTTTCCAGTCCGAATTTTTTAGCAAGATCATCATTTTCCCATATCTTGATGGTGGCAAGGACCTGTGCGGCAAAAGCTTCATGAATTTCATAATAATCAAAATCTTCCAGACTCATTCCTGCCTTTTTAAGCATTCTGTCTGCTGCAAAAACAGGGGCAAGAAGTAGATTTTGTTTGTTTTCTACATATTCAATTCCTGCCACTTCTGAGAAAGTAATATAGGCTAAAACAGGAAGACCATTGGCATTGGCCCATTCTTCACTGGCCAGAAGTACGGCAGAAGCGCCGTCTGTAAAAGGAGTTGAATTTCCGGCAGTCAGAGTTCCGTTCTCTTTATCAAAAGCAGGCTTCAGCTGTGAAAGTTTTTCAAGGCTGGTATCTCTGCGAAGATTATTGTCTTTATCTAAGCCGAAAGCGGGAATGATCATATCATCAAAAAATCCTTCATCATAAGCTTTGGCCATGTTTCTGTGACTTTTGAATGCCAATTCATCCTGCTCCTCACGGGAAATCTGGTAATATTTTGCTGTAATTTCCGTATGCCCACCCATCACCAGACCGGTTTTCGGTTCCTGTCCTCTGTAAGGAATAGGCATCCAGTCTTTCAACTTTGGACTTAACAGTTGTTTAAGTTTTTTAAATACTGATTTTTCTTTATTGGCTTTTAACAAGGCTTTCCTTAATCTCGGTGCGGATTCAAACGGAATATTACTCATTGCTTCAACGCCACAGGCAATTCCACTTTCTATCTGTCCCAACGCAATTTTATTTCCAATGTATACGGCTGCCTCAATTCCGGTATCACAGGCTTGCTGAAGATCACATGCTGGAGTAGCAGGATCAAGCGCAGTATTCATCACTGTTTCTCTGATGAGGTTGCTCTCTGAAATATGTTTGATAACGGCACCTCCAGCTACCTCGCCTAAGAGTTTTCCCTGTAAATGATATTTGTTAATCAGTCCGTTGAGAGACGCTTCCAGAAGCTCCTGGTTATCCAGGTCTGCATAGGCTGTATTAATTCTGGCAAAAGGAATTCTGCTGTATCCTACAATGGCCACTTTTTTTGTTTCCATATTGAAAAGTTTTATGATGGAAGTATTTTTAGCTCTTTATCGATCATGAATAATATTCTGTCTAAAGCCAGGTTTAAGTATTTTTCATCTTCTGTTGTTTTGGAAAGAAGAATTCCGCCCTCAATGAGCATAATAAATAGTGACCCGTATGCGTCAGCATCGATATCCGGGTGTATTTCTCCTGTTTTCTGCCCCTCAATAATGACGGCTGTTATTTTTTTGATCCAGCCTTCAAACGATTGGGTCACCTGTTTCTTCAGGCTGGGGAAGGTATCATCAGCTTCGGTGGCGGCATTCATCAGAGGGCAGCCTCCATTTTCAAAGACTGCTTTCCAGTTTTTACGGTAAAAACTGACAAAAGCATTTAACTTATCAATCGTAGTTGGAAATTCCTCTCCTAAAGATCTGGCCATACTTTTAGACAGAAGACTGGAGTTGTATTTGTAAACTTCAAGCGCAACCTGATCCTTATTGTCAAAGTTTCCGTAGATACTGCCTTTGGTAAGGCCCGTAGCTTCAGTAATGTCAGATAAAGATGTAGACAGATAACCCTTGGTATTGAACAAAGAAGCTGTTTTCTCAATAATAAACTGTTTGGTCTTTTCTGCTTTTGACATTTTAAGTATTTAATATACTGCAAATATACATAAAATATACCGATTGGTATATTTTGTTTTGAAATTGTGTGCTTTACTTTAACAAATATGCTACTGAAAAGGTTCTGCTACAAAAGGAACAAAAGTTTTAAGACACTTAAGTTGATCTAAAGTTTAAAATCATTGTGCTAAAGAAGATCACTTAAGTTTTTTGAAAATCTTTGATTTTCATAATCTATTGAAGTCTAATAAAAAAATCTGTGTAATCTTTGTGATCTGTGGGAAAAACTTTTCTGCTTAATTTGAGAATTTCAGATAAAATGTTTTCACCAAAAAAATAAACCATTAAGATCTTTTAAGCAGTAAGATTAATCAAGAATCTGCCAGCGGATAGAAGCAGTTTACTTAAAAATATTGTTTGATATTCTTAACCTTCCTTAATCACTTAAAAAAAATCTTAATGGTTCAATAAGAATTTTGCTGTTATTGAGTTAAAGTAGCACTCAAAGTAATTTCGAAATTGAAAGCTGCACTTACAGGACAACCTTCTTCTGCAATTTTAGCATATTTTTGGAATTCCTCTTCTGAAAGTCCCGGAACTTTTGCGGTAAGAGTCAGTTCAGATTTTGTGATTTTTCCAACGCTTGGATCTAGGGTGATCACAGAGGTTGTTTTTAATTCTTCAGGAGTAAAACCAGCCTGGGAAAGCTCGGCACTCAGTTTCATCGTAAAACATCCTGCATGTGCTGCTGCCAATAATTCTTCGGGATTTGTCCCTACTCCGTCTGCGAAACGGCTGTTGAAAGAATACTGTGTTTCGTTTAAAGTTGTGCTTTGAGTAGTTAAGTGTCCTTTACCTTCTTTGATGTTACCGTTCCAAACGGCTGTTGCGTTACGTCTCATAATGTTTGTTTTGTTGTTGTTTTAATATGTTGTTTTGATGATACAAAGATAGAGCGGTTGTAAACCGGAATCAATGGATAAAAAGCCTTAAATATTGTACTTTTTTCCCGATAAGTAATTTTTGAAACTTTATCATGATAAAATCTATACTACATTCATAGTCCGAAATTAAAAAGTATTTTAAATGTCATATCTGAATTAAGTTCTACTGATGGCCTTGGATTTTTATAGTGGCTTCTAAAAATAACCGTCGCCTCATATAATTTAGCTAAAGATACAAAAAGGCGTTTTGAAATTATCAACAGAATACATCTATTATTTAAAAGCATTATTGTTATTTATAATAGACATTAATTTAAATTCTAATTTGCTGTTTTTATTAAAAATAAAGAAAAAATAAAAATTATATATTAATTGATTGGTTTTTTATCAAATTTGTAAAAAGTTCTGTATTGAATAATAACTTTAATTTTTTCAAAGATTAGATGAGCAAGCTAGAAAATATTTTGAGAGAAATAACTCCATTATCTCCCGAGGACAGCTTTCTTGTGTTTGACCGGATAAAGGCTTCTTTTGATTTTCCGTATCATTATCATCCGGAGATCGAGATCAATTTTATCAGCAAAGGAAAGGGATACCGCCGTATGATCGGTGATCACACAGGGGAGATTGGCGATATCGAACTGGTGTTGGTGGGTCCCAATCTTCCGCACTGCTGGGCCAATCATAAATGCAAAAACAGGAAAACCCATGAAATCACAGTGCAGTTCAATCAGGATTTTTTTAATCAGTCCATGATGGATAAAAATATCCTGAAACCTATCAGCAACCTGATGAAGGACTCCATCCGGGGCATTTTATTTTCTCAGGAAACGGCAGAAAAGCTTAAAGACTCTTTTTTCAACTTATCCAAAATGAACAGTTTTGAATCTTTTATTGAGATCATGAAAATTCTTAATGAACTGGCCATTGCCGAAGACAAGACATTGTTATCCTCTTACAGTATAGAGCTTGAAACCTTTGCCGATAATGATAAAATGAAGATTGTTCATGATTTTGTCCATAAGAATTTTGAAAGCAAAATAACACTCCATGATGCTGCATCCCTTATCAATATGAGCAGCGTAACCTTCAATAGGTTCATCAAGAAAAGAACAGGCAAAACCTTTGTGAATTATCTGAATGAAATCAGGATCAGCTATGCGGCAAGATGGCTCATGGAGAAAAATCTGACGGTTTTTGAGACTGCATTTGAAGCTGGTTTTAATAATATCGCCAATTTTAATAAAGTTTTCAAGTCTATTAAAAAAACAACCCCTACAGAGTTTAAAGAGCTTTTTAAAGGAGTGAAAAAAATCGAGTAATCCTTTTATATTAAATAAATACATTTTAATCATAAGATCCGGATAGTTGTATCCGGATTTTTTTGATGTAATCAAATGTATTTTAATCAAAATATGCTGAAAAAGCACTACATATTAATTATAAATAATAAGTCTGATATCTACTTACTATGCTGTAAATCAGGGTGTAATTTCGGCTTCACAAAAACGTATGAAAAAATAATATCGTTTTATGATAAAATAGCATTATATCTGACTGTGAACAAAATTTAGATTTGTTAATGTGAATTAAATCTTAACAAAACTTTAATTATTTGATGCGAATAGGATATAATGTTGCAGAAAAATGAAGATAAATCCTGTTTTAAAATCTAAACAATATTTAAGGCAATGTAGTTGATTCTCAAATAAATCTTAATAAAACTAACCTTATGAGAAAAACTGTTATACCGGTTTTATTAGCTATTTCTTTATCTGCCTACGCACAGGAAACAAAACAGGCAGATACTGCTAAAACAACCAAAATTGAAGAAGTGGTGGTGACCTCTTTGGGGATTAAAAGGCAGGCTCGCTCCCTTACTTACTCTAGCCAGCAAATAGGAGGAGATGAACTTACAGAAGTAAAAACGCCCAATCTTTTAAACTCTATTAACGGGAAAGTTTCCAATGTACAGATTAATAAAACCAATGGTGGTGTCGGAGGTTCCGTAAGAATCACCATGAGAGGTGACAAATCCACAAGAAATAGCCAACCTTTGTATGTTATTGATGGAGTTCCTATCGTCAATAATACAGGTATTACAGGAACAGGAGGTCCAAACGTAGATTATTTTTCAGGAATGCCAGACACTGGAGATGTTTTAAGCACAATAAATCCTGAAGATATAGAAAGCATCAACTTCTTGAAGGGTGCTTCTGCGGCGGCCTTGTATGGATCGCAAGGAAGTAATGGTGCAGTTTTGATTGTGACGAAAAAAGGAGTTGCAGGAAGGAGCAGTATTTCGTTTTCATCCAGCATTACTTTCGATGATGTTTACAATTTACCAAAATTACAAAACAGTTATTTACAGTCAACCCCTTATAATGCGGCTACCGGAGCTACAGGTACTTATGATAGCTGGGGCGCAAAAGGAGCTTCTAAAGACTATGTGAAAAATTTTTTCGATACGGGAATTACAAGGATCAATAGTTTGAGTTTCCAGGCAGGGAATGAAAAAACAACTAATTTTTTCTCATTGGGGAGTACTAATAATACCGGTGTAATCCCAACTTCTACATTTGATCAATATAATATTAACTATAGAAATTCCAGTAAATTTCTTAACGATAAATTGACATTGGATGCCAACGTAATGGCTTCTTTGCAGGATTCTAAAAATAGATTAACACCGGGTTCTTACTTCTCGCCAATTAGTAATTTATATTGGTTGCCAAGAGGAATCGATTTTGATCAATTCAGTGGAGATAACTATACCTATTTTAACAATACCCGTTTTTTACCCGCACAAAACTGGTGGGCAATCAGGCCGGATGGTGGTTTTGAGGATAGTGAAACCCAAAATCCTTATTGGATTCTCAACAAAAATCCTGTTACGACCAAAAATAAAAACTTCTACGGATCTGCAAGTTTAAGTTATGCCTTAAACAGCTGGTTAACTGCAAAATTAAGAGGAAATTATAATTATTATAATTCTGACACACAACGAAATATTTATGCGTTTTCTAATAATACTGTGAGTGGTATCAATGGAAAATTATCAAAAAACACCATTGAGAAAACCACAACGTATAGTGACTTTATCTTAGCGGGTAGCCCAAAAATCAGTGATAATTTAAGTTTTGATTTTACGGTTGGAACAAGTATTTCTGATCTTAAATATACAATTACCAATATAGAAAACAACAGATTATTTACTGCCAATCTTTTTACTTTAAATAACCTTGCTTGGAATGGGGAGGGGAATGGCTACAAAATTGACACCCCGCATCGACAAGATCAGTCGGTTTTTGCGAGTGCCAATTTTGGATACAAAAGATTATTGTATTTAGATCTTACGTATAGAGTCGATTGGTCTTCTACATTATCAAAAGCCCCTAAAAATAATTTTGATTATTATTCCGCAGGTCTTAACTCTATTTTAAGCGATGTTTTCAAGCTTCCTGAAGCTATTAACTTTTGGAAAGTAAGAGCATCATACGCAACTGTGGGGAATGCTTTAGATCCTACATCTACCAACCCACAACCTATTTTTAATGGTGGTGTAATTACAGGATCTTATAGCTCAGCACCTGTTGATATTGTAAACTTTCCACAATTTGCCTATCTGTTTCCACAACCGGAAATGAACAAAACGTTTGAAGCGGGAACAGAATTCAGGTTGTTTAATAATAGATTGAGTTTCGATTTTACGTACTATAATTCAAATGTATCCAATCAATATCTAAAAAATGTAAGTACAGGAGGCAGTATATATGGTACCAATCTGGCAGGAATTGACATCAGTGCAGGAAAAATTCAGAATACTGGTTTCGAATCCAGTTTGTCTTACAAAGTATTGGATTCTAAGAAATTTGGTTGGACGGTTGCTGTAAATGCTTCTGCAAATAAAAATAAAATAAAAGAAGTATTCCCAATCGGTTTCTATACAGGAAGTGGTGATGTAAAACCGTTTTTCTTGACTGGTGGTGGGTACAACGGAATTAAAGTAGGTGGTTCTTTCGGAGATATTTACGGAACTGCTTTCTTGAGAGATGCGCAAGGAAGGATTGTAGTTACTGCAGAAGGAGTTCCGCAATTGGCTGCAGACAGACAAACGTATTTAGGGAATCCCAATCCTAAATTTATGTTAGGTTTTAATAACACATTTAATATTGGGAAAGTAAATATTAATTTCCTGATTGATGGTAAATTCGGGGGTAAAGTACTGGGGATTACACAGGCTTTGAATGACAAAAAAGGAGTAAGCCAAGTTTCCGCAGATGCCCGAGACAATGGAGGTGTTTCTATTGCCAATGCAGCCTATGCAAATGGAACGGCGTACACAGGAAAAACGGATGCAAGAGCATATTATGATGTAGTCGGAGGTTCAGGAGGCATTAATGAAGCGTATATGTATAATGCAACAAATGTAAGATTAAGACAGGCTTCTATTTCTTATCAATTCAGTATAAACGGTAAATATTTCAAAGATGCAACGCTAAGCTTAATTGGAACCAATTTATTCTTCCTATACAACAAAGCGCCATTCGATCCGGAACAGGTATCCGGTGTAAACCCGGGTGGAGTTGGGGTAGATATTCTTGGTATGCCGGTTACCCGTTCGATAGGTTTCTCAGTAAAAGCAAACTTTTAATACAATAATAATGAAAAATAAATATTTTAAAATATTAATGTTAGGTACAATAGGACTTTTACCCTTATTAAACTGTACCGGCAATTTTGAAGAAATAGATTCTGAATACAATGGGGTTTATGACGAGCAGCTTTTGGCAGATTTCGCGTTGCTTACCAATCCTTTAAGACAGATACAAAGCAATTTGCAAAATCCTCAAAACTGGATTTATCAATTGCAAACTAATTTAAATGCAGATATGTACAGTGGTTTTTTCAGTACAGCAACCCGTTATAATGGAGGAATAAACAATACCACATATTTTATGATGGATGGCTGGAACGAAAGAATTATGCTCAATCAATTGGAAGATGTTAATCAGCAATACAAAAATTTCAAATTAAATGCTCCGAAATATTATCCGGGAATAGATTTTTCTCAATCTTTAGCAGTTCTTAATATTTCAAGAATTTTGGCAGCACAAAAAGTTTCAGATGCTCACGGGCCGGTAATTTACAGCAAATTTGAAACACCCGGAGCTAATGGTATTACAGATTTTGACTCTCAACAAGATGCCTATAATCATTTCGTTACCGATCTTAATGCAGCGATTGTTGCATTACAAAAACCAATTGGAGTAGAAGATAAAGCGGTAATTTCTAAATCAGACCTGGTTTTTGGAGGGAATACTGCTAATTGGGCAAAGCTGGCCAACTCTCTGAAACTGAGATATGCCATCAGAATCAGCTATGCAGATCCTGCAAAAGCAAAACAATATGCAGAAGAAGCACTTGCCTCATCTGCTGGATTAATCGATGATACTTCAGAAAATGCTTTGGTTTCTTATGGAAAGGCTTCTCCATTGTTTGATATTATTTATTCTTGGGGTGATTGTAAAATCGGAGCTCCTCTGATGGCATACATGAATGGTTATAATGATCCGAGAATTTCCTTATATGCACAGCCTGCAACCGATGCTGGTGTATTAAACCAATATGTGGGAGTAAGGCAAGGTGTGGATTTGAGTCCGGGTTACGGAAGCTACTCAAAGGCAGCTGCGATCTCTGCTAATGGAGATTACTTTTCTGGCTCCAATGGTAAAAACAAAATTTTTACTGCTGCTGAAGCATGGTTCTTAAAAGCAGAAGCTGCTATAAGAGGCTATGCAGGTGCTGGTGATGCAGGAACCAATTATAACAAAGGAATTTCTGTATCTTTAGAAGAGTGGGGAAAGGCTGGAGGCTATGATGCCTATGTAAATAATTCTACCTCTACAGAAGCCCCTTATATAGATCCCAAAAATCATTCTAATGATATTTTGGCGGGAAACCCACAGCTAAGTACTATTACCATAAAATGGAATGCCACAGATTCTTTTGAAAGAAAATTAGAAAGAATTATGACCCAGAAATGGATTGCGCTTTATCCTGATGGTGCAGAAGCATGGGCAGAACAAAGAAGAACGGGCTATCCAATCATCTTCAAAAATGTATTGAATGATAGCCAGGGAACGATAAGCACTGATGCTATGATCAGAAGAATCCCTATCCCATCAAAATACCGTAACAGTACTTTGAACTATGCACAAGCTGTCCAATTACTGGGAGGCCCCGATACAGGTGGAACCAGGTTATGGTGGGATAAAAAATAATAATTTTAAGCAGATCAATTATAAAGATAAAGAGGCCGTCTCAAAAGTTAGATTTAATTTTTTCATTTCGGCAGGAGAAATATCGGATAAACACTTGTTTTAAAGATTCTTCAATTTTAGTTTCGTTTCAATTCGGAATGATGCTTTTGAGAGGCCTTCTTTTCTTTACTATTTTATTTGAATATGGGAAACAATAAGTCTGAAACTCGCTCAGTAAAACCGATCCTCTGGATCTCTACATTATATTTTGCAATGGGAATACCCTTTGTGACCATTAATGCGGTTTCCGGAATTATGTACAAGGATATGGGTGTTTCAGATTCCAAGATTACATTCTGGACAGCGCTTATTATGTTTTCCTGGACATTAAAACCTCTATGGAGTCCTTTTCTTGAGATCTATAAAACAAAAAAGTTCTTTGTTGTTGCAACTCAGTTTGCCATAGGAATTCTGTTTGCTTTGGTGGCATTAACGCTTCCTCTGCCGGATTTTTTCAAATATAGTATTGCTCTTTTTGCGGTCGTTGCATTCTGCGGAGCCACACATGACATAGCTGCAGACGGGACCTATATCAATTTTTTAACGAACAAAGAGCAAGCAAAATATATCGGATGGCAGGGCGCTTTTTACAATCTGGCCAAAATCATAAGCAGCGGAGTTCTGGTTTATTTCGCGGGAGTTTTGGAGAAAACCAAAGGAGTCACCAATGCCTGGATGATCATCATGGGAATTTATGGTCTTTTGTTTTTTGCCCTGGCTTTGTACCATTATGCTGTTTTACCGAAAGAAAATAAGCAGGAAAAAGAAACCAGAAAAGCAGGAAATGTCCGTAAAGAGCTTTTGGAGGTGATCATCTCTTTCTTCAAAAAGAAAAATATCATGTGGGCGGTACTGTTTATTATCCTGTATCGTTTTGCAGAAGGATTTGCGATAAAAATCGCTCCCCTGTTTTTCAAAGCTCCGAGAACTTCAGGAGGTCTTGGATTATCCACATCGGATATTGGGCTTATTTATGGGACCTATGGTTCAGCAGCCTTTATTTTGGGATCTGTGTTGGCAGGCTACTTTATTGCTGCCAGAGGATTGAAAAAATCTTTAATCTGGTTATGCTCAGCCTTTAATATTCCATTTATAGTTTATGCACTACTGGCCTATTTCCAGCCGGCAGAACTTCTTCCGGTAGGAATTGCAGTTGTAGTCGAATATTTTGGCTACGGATTCGGTTTTGTAGGACTCATGCTTTACATCATGCAGCAGATCGCACCAGGTGAACATAAAACGGCTCACTATGCTTTTGCAACCGGGATTATGAATCTTGGGGTAATGATTCCCGGAATGTTCAGCGGGATGATCAGTGATTGGGTAGGTTACAAAATGTTTTTTATCTGGGTACTTATTGCTACCATACCTGCTTTTGTCGTGACCCTTCTGGTTCCGTTTTCATATCCTGAAAAACTAAAAGAACACTAAATCATTTTATTAAATACATTAAATAAAAAAGTAAAAATACTTTATGACATTTCAACCAGCAAAGATCCCTTGGCAGGATCGTCCGGAAGAGAGCCGGGATATCATGTGGCGTTACTCTGCAAATCCGATTATCAACAGATATGCAATACCTACGTCCAACAGCATTTTTAACAGTGCGGTGGTTCCTTTTGAAGATGGATTCGCAGGAGTTTTCCGTTGCGATAACAAAGCAGTGCAGATGAATATTTTTGCAGGTTTCAGTAAAGATGGGATCAATTGGGAGATCAATCATGACCCGATTGATATGAAAGCCGGAAATACAGAAATGATAGAATCGGATTATAAATATGATCCCCGTGTTGCCTTTATAGAAGACCGATACTGGATCACGTGGTGTAACGGATACCATGGACCTACTATAGGAATTGCCTATACTTTTGATTTTAAAGAATTCTTTCAGTGTGAAAATGCATTCCTTCCCTTCAACAGAAACGGGGTTCTTTTCCCTGAGAAAATAAACGGTAAATATGCCATGCTGAGCAGACCGAGCGATAACGGGCATACGCCTTTCGGAGATATCTACATCAGCTACAGCCCGGATATGAAATACTGGGGCGAGCACCGTTGCGTGATGAAAGTAGCACCGTTTGAAGACAGTGCATGGCAATGTACAAAAATAGGGGCAGGACCTGTTCCGATTAAAACGGATGAAGGGTGGCTGCTTTTTTATCACGGAGTGATCAATACCTGCAGAGGGTTCCGTTATTCTATGGGAGCATCACTGCTTGACCTTGAAGATCCGTCAAAAGTATTGTACAGAACGAAGCCTTATTTACTGGCTCCGGCAGAATTGTATGAACTTACGGGAGATATTCCGAATGTGGTTTTCCCGTGTGCTGCCCTTTCAGAAGGAGATAAGGTAACTGTATATTATGGAGCCGCGGATACCGTTGTGGCCATTGCGTTTGGATATATTTCTGAAATTATTGATTTTATGAAAAAGAATTCGCTGTAAGCGGATTCAAAATATAAATAATATACCGGTCACTGCTTGTTGAAATCATTGTTTCGGTTTTTATATTGTTAAATAAACTCCTATCTTGAGAAATTTTTAAGATTTCCCTATTATGATTATGAAAAAAGAACTGCTTATATTTTTATCAATGATCCTGTTTTCTCATGTGGGAAATGCCCAGCAACGGAAGGATGATGTTCTTTCATGGGTAGATCCTTTCATCGGAACAGGAGGACACGGCCATACATTTCCCGGAGCGACTACACCTTTTGGAATGATCCAGCTCAGTCCGGATCAGAATACTAAAAGCGGCGATTGGGACTGGTGTTCGGGATACCATTACAGCAGTAAAACCATTATGGGATTCAGTCATAATCATCTCAGCGGAACAGGTTGGGCAGATCTTGGAGATATTTTAGTGATGCCAACCGTCGGGAAAATAAAGATGCTTCCAGGTTCTGAGGACAAACCGGAAAGTGGCTACCGGTCGACATTCAGTCACGACAAAGAAACGGCTTCACCGGGATATTATTCCGTGATGTTGGACAGCTACGGAATTAAAGCCGAGCTGACCGCTTCTCCGAGAGTAGGTTTCCATAAATATACCTTCCCAAAGAGTGAAGAATCTAATGTCATCATTGATCCTACCAATAAAATTTTCGGGAATATTTACCATACGCTGGTAAGCATAGAAGGAAACAATAAGATCAAAGGATACTGCTACAGCAACGGCTGGGGCGGAAAACGTTTTGCTTATTTCGTGATGGAATTTTCAAAACCTTTTAAATCCTATGGAACCTATTCTGAAGGAAAAATAAAAGAGAACGAAAAAATAGCGCTTGCTAAAGATGCCAAAGCTTTCGTGAGATTTTCTACCCAGGAAAATGAAAGTATAGAGGTTAAAGTCTCCTTATCTCCTGTAAGTACGGAAGGTGCTCAGGAAAACTTTGATGCCGAAGCTAAGAACGTAGATTTTGCAAAAGCTAAAGAAACGGCTCAGAACACCTGGAGAGATCTAATCAACAGATTCCAGGTGACCGGTGGTACGGACGACCAGAGAAAAATCTTCTATACCGGAGTGTATCATACATTCATCGCTCCTAATCTGTATATGGATACCAATGGAGATTATGTTGCTGCACAGGAAAATATGAATACTAAATGGTTTACTAACTACAGCACCTATTCCTATTGGGACGGCTTCAGAGCAACCCATCCTTTGCTGACCATTATGGATCAGAAACATACAAAAGAATTTGCCAACTCGCTGATCAGCAGATACACAGACCGTAAAGATCACATGCCAATCTGGGAACTTTGTGGTTACGATAATTTTTGCATGCTTGGTTATCACAGTGTATCCGTAATCTGGGATGCTATTTCCAAAGGCGTACCGGGTATTGATCAGGAAAAAGCATTTGCAGCAATGAAAGATGCGTCTTTAACGGATAAAATGAGCAGCAGCGATGGCGGTGGCGGCCTTAATGATTATATCAAATTAGGGTACACACCATCTGAAAACGGGGCTTCAGTCTCTGCAACGCTGGAATATGCGTATGATGACTGGTGCATTCAGCAGCTTGCCGAGAAATTGGGTAAAAAAGAAGAGGCAGAAGTTTATAAGAAACGTTCTATGAATTTCCTGAATACATTCAACAAAGAAAACAACCATTTCTGGCCAAAGCAGAAAAACGGAGAATTCCTACCGGACTTTACCTTAAACGACTGGAAAAAACTGCAGCCACACTGGGTTTCCGGGAATATATGGGCGTATGATTTCTTCGTTCCTCACCAGATTGATGAAATGATGAATCTATATGGAGGTAAAAAAGGATTTGAAGAAAAACTGGACAAAACCTTTACCGAAGAACTTAAAATGATCGGTGAGCAGCATGTAGATATTTCAGGATTCATTGGTTCTCTGGGATTTGGTGATGAGCCGGGACACCATGTTCCATACCTGTACAACTATGCGGGAGCTCCTTACAAAACCCAGAAAATGGTCAAATTCATCCGTGATAATATGTATGCGGCAAAACCGGACGGGATTGTCAATAACGAAGACTGCGGCCAGATGTCTGCATGGTATATTTTCTCATCATTAGGATTCTATCCTGTAACTCCAGGAAAACCAGTATACGCAATCGGGGCGCCACAGTTTCCGAAAGCATCTTTAAAGCTGGAAAATGGAAAAACCTTCACGGTGATTGCGGATAAAATTTCCGATAAAAACATCTACGTTCAGAAAATGTTCCTGAATGGGAAAGAATTCAAAAGCTGGGAAATCAATCACAGCGACATTATGAATGGTGGCGAGTTGAAATTTGTAATGGGAAGCAAGCCTGTAAAATAGATCAAACAATAACGAAATATAAAAGTATAATGGAAAGGAGAAAGTTTATAAAGACAAGTGCACTGGCAGGAGCGGGACTGATGTTTACTCAAAATGTTTTCGCAAAAACATTAAGCGTAGAAAATTTCCCTGTAGTCCGCGTTCCGAAAGATAAAAGACATTTTACGAGTGAAGCGGTAGAAAGTGCAATTGAAGCTTTTAAAAAGAAAGTGAAGAATAAAGAGCTGTCGTGGCTTTTTGAAAACTGCTTTCCCAATACTTTAGATACCACCGTTTTTTATAAAGAAATCAATGGAACTCCGGATACTTACGTTATTACGGGAGATATTGATGCCATGTGGCTTCGCGATAGTTCTGCACAGGTTTTTCCATACTTGCAATTCTCAAAAAAGGATGAAAAACTTCATAAACTGATCTCCGGGGTTATTCATAAACAGACAGAATTCATCCTTAAAGATCCTTATGCCAATGCTTTCTATAATGACGAAAATAAAATAAGCAAGTGGAAAGAATATGATCATACGGATATGAAACCCGGCACTCACGAAAGAAAATGGGAGATCGACTCATTATGCTACCCAATTCGTTTGGCTTACCACTTCTGGAAGACGACGGGAGATACAAAACCCTTTGATAACAACTGGCTGCAGGGAATCAAGCTTACTTTGCAAACCTTTACAGAGCAGCAGAGAAAAACAGATCTGGGACCCTATAAATTTGAACGTACAACAGCCTGGGCAACAGACGGAATTCCAATGGGCGGTTACGGCTATCCGACAAAACCTGTAGGATTGATCAATTCTATGTTCCGTCCGAGTGATGATGCTACCATCTATGCTTTCCTTATCCCTTCCAATTTATTTGCAGTCGTGAGTTTACGTCAGGCAGCGGAAATGGTTTCACAGATCAAAAATGAAAAAATGTTAGCCCAGCAGCTAAATAGCCTGGCTGATGAGGTAAACGCTGCCATCAAGAAGTACGGAATCTACGATCACCCTCAATATGGAAAGATTTATGCGTTCGAAACGAATGGATTCGGGAGTTATAATTTAATGGATGATGCCAACTGTCCAAGCCTTCTGGGCCTTCCTTATCTGGGCGCTGTAAAAGCTGATGATCCAGTTTATGTAAATACCAGAAATTATGTTTGGTCACAGGATAACCCGTTCTTTTTCAAAGGAAAACTGGCAGAAGGAATCGGCGGACCACACATCGGTCTTGATATGATCTGGCCGATGAGTATCATCATGAAAGCGCTTACTTCCAATGACAAGAAGGAAATAAAATGGTGTATAGAAACCCTGCAGAAAACTCATGGAGGAACAGGATTTATGCATGAATCCTTCCACAAGGATAACGATAAGAAATTTACCAGGGAATGGTTTGCCTGGGCCAATACATTGTTTGGAGAACTATTATGGAAAACCTTTAACGAGAATCCTGACCTGCTGACTTAAGGTTATTCCCGTATAAAACCAAATACAAAACGTAATGGAAAAGAACAAAACTTTTACGCCCGTAGAACAGTCATTTTTAAATGATGTTCCACGCAACAATAAGGTAAATGTTCCCTATATCGTTGTAGATAACTTTCCGAATTTAGGGATGCTTACAGCCCTGCGCTTTCTGGAGTGGGTTCATGAAAACCCGGCCGGAGTCATCAGTCTTCCCACGGGTAAAACGCCGGAATATTTTATTTTCTGGACCCAACATATTCTTGAAAACTGGGACAACGAAAGCATCCTTGAACTGAGGAAGAAACACGGATTGATGTTTCAGGATAAACCCTCACTGGCAGAACTTTATTTTGTTCAGATTGATGAATTTTATCCTATACAGTCATCACAGGCGAATAGCTTTTATCATTACGTCAACAAATATTATATTGAAGGTTTTGGACTGAAACGTGAAAATGCACTGCTCATCAATTCCAATGAAATTCCTTTAGCAGAAGGCAAGGGTTTTGAAGAAATTTTCCCGGATCATAAAGTAAACCTTGAGCTGAGATACCGCGAAGCCCGGAATCCTCAGGAAAAACTACAGAAAGAATCTATTTTTTTAATTGATAACTGGTGCTCGGAATATGAGCAGAAGATCCGTGGATTGGGTGGAATAGGTTTTTTTCTGGGCGGAATAGGTCCCGATGGCCATATCGCTTTTAATATCAAAGGTTCCGATCCTTACTCTACCACACGGCTTACATCCACCAATTTTGAAACCCAGGCTGTTGCAGCAGGAGATCTTGGAGGGATTGAAATTTCAAAGGAAAGGCTGGTGATCACCATTGGTCTGGAAACCATTACCCATAACAAAGATGCAGTAGCTATTATTTTCGCGGCAGGAGAAGCAAAGGCTCCTGTGATAAAAAATGCTCTTGAGCTTCCGCCATCCAACATATATCCGGCCTCTGTTCTTGCAGGGCTCCCGAATGGAAGATTCTATATCACGTTGGGAGCGGCAAGTATGCTGAATGATTATATTGATGATTACTACCGTTCTGGCAGCTGGTCACAGGAAAAAACAGACAAAGCCATCATGTCCCTTACCCGGAAGCTGAATAAATATGCGGAACATCTAACATTGGATGATCTCAGAGAAGATCAGTATACACAGCTTATTCCCGGCCTTGGCGAACATACCGTTCAATCTGTCATTGATTCCATTAACGGGAAAATTAAAAAAGGAACAGAAAGGCTCAGCAGCGAAGTTTTTTACCATACCGGACCACATCACGATGATATTTCTTTAGGATTGCTGCCTTATATCCACTATCAGTCGCGTAATGAGACCAATGCATCCCATTATTCGGTTCTTACTTCAGGATTTACGGCGGTTACCAATAAGTTTCTGATAAAAATTCTGAATGACACTCTTTATTTTGTGAAGAAAGATGAAATAGAAATGCTTCAGTACCCCGATTTTTTTGAAGCAGGATATAAAAATAAAAAAGATAAAGACGTCTACCATTACCTGATCAATATTGCCTCTGGAAGTGCTTACGAAAGATCGAGAGCCGTTTCCCACAGAATGGTAAGGAATATTGTTGAGCTCTGGAATCTCAAAAACAGACAGGATCTGGAAACCAGGATCAGTGAAATCATCACTGCCGTGAATTTCAGCTATGACGGACAAAATCCTGAGCCAAAGATCCAGACCTTAAAAGGAATGATCCGTGAATATGAAGAAGAGCTGGTATGGGCCCACTTCGGAGTGAGAACCAAAAATGTTCATCATCTGAGACTGGGGTTTTATACCGGTGCGATTTTTACGGAGAAACCCAACCGGGAAAGAGATGTTATCCCGATCCTCAAACAGCTGCGGGAGATAGATCCTACCGTAATCAGCCTGGCATTTGACCCCGAAGGCAGCGGTCCCGACACCCATTACAAAGTTCTGCAGGCCATAGCCGAAGCTGTAAGGGAATGGGGCAAAGAAAAAGATCTTTCAAATATTAAAATCTGGGGGTACAGAAATGTTTGGTATCAGTTTAATGCAGCGGATGTCACGCATATTTTCCCTGTATCGCTGAATGCCATGAGTACGATGGATGAAAGCTTTACCAACAGCTACATGAGCCAGGTGGATGCTTCGTTCCCGAGTTACCGTTACGATGGAAAATTCAGTCACCTTTCCATTCAGACCTGGGTAGAGCAACTGAAAGATGTTCAGCTGGTTTTAGGAAAACCTTATTTCTACGACAATGAAAGCCCGCGTCTCAGGGCAACCCATGGACTGCTCTTTTTCAAAGAAATGGATGTGGAAGAATTTTTAAAATCGGCCCGTGAGCTGGAAAAGTCAACGGAAGGAGCTTTCTAGTCTGTATTTATATTGCAAAATTAAATTTCAAGGAAGAAATTTCAGATCATACCAAAAACAACTTAAAAAAACATTATGAAAAAAGCCATTACTATGTTGATCGTAATGATCATTCATGCCATTCCTGTGCTGAATGCGCAACAGCTTAATCCTACAGGAATATGCTATGTGGAGGTAAACAACAACAATATCCTGAATGCAGGTTCATACAAACTGCAGACATCAGGTAAATATTTGTTTAATGTCGTCAATATTTTTGCAGCCAACATCAATTATGATACAGGCAGAGGCAGGCCTTATCTGTACTGTAATAACAACGTTACAAAAGTGTTGACCAACGCAGATACTTACATAAAACCCCTTCAGGCAAAAGGAATGAAGGTGGTACTGACTATTTTGGGGAACCACCAGGGAGCAGGTATTTGTAATTTTCCAACCCGTGAATCAGCCAAGGATTTTGCCCAGCAGCTTGCCCATACTGTAAATACTTATGGGTTAGACGGAATTGACTTTGACGATGAATATTCTGATTACGGACAAAACGGAACCGGCCAACCCAACACAAGTTCTTTTGTGATGCTTGTACAGGAATTAAAAGCTTTACTGCCGGATAAAATGATCACTTTTTATTACTATGGCCCTGCTGCTTCAAGACTTTCATGGAACGGACTTAGAGTAGGGGATTATGTCAACTACAGCTGGAATGCTATGTACGGAACTTTTTCCGCTCCTAATGTTCCGCCTCTTACTAATGCACAGATCTCTCCGGCAGCTGTATGGCTGGGAAATACTTCCAATTCCACTACAACCAGCCTGGCTACCCAGACGAAGAACGGCGGATACGGAGTATTTATGTGGTACGATCTGCACGGAACCAATGAAACATCACAGCTTTCAGCAGGAACACAGACATTATATGGGGAACAGACTATCTTAAGCACTGCCTTACAGTCATGGACACAGGGAACCAATTGTGATGCCCCGATAGGATTATTTACCAGCAATCTTACAGGAACAAGTGCAAAATTAAACTGGTCAGCCGTAGGAACCAGCACATATGATGTAGATTATAAACCGGCTACTTCTACTACATGGACGAATGTTGCAACAGCTACAACAGCTACATCTGTAACCATATCAGGATTAACAGCCAATACGGAATACGACTGGAGAATCAGAACTAACTGTAGCGTAAAGAGTACCTATATGTTTGCCCCGAGATTCAACAGCGGAACAGGAACAGCTCCTTCGGGATCGACCTCTCTTTCTTTGGATGGAAGCACGGAATCAGGTGCGGCGGGAACCATCAATCTAAGCGGATCTGCATTATCACTGGAGGGCTGGATAAAACCATCCTCTTTTAAATCGGTATCCCCTTATATTTCATCTCTTTTAGGAACGGAGGTAAGCGACAGCAATTCAGCATTTTTAAGATTAGGCGATGCCAATATTGCCAATAACAAACTGCAATTTGTGGTAAGCATCAATAATGTACAGCAAAAACTGACCGCTGCTACAGCTTTGAATGCCAATACATGGTATCATGTTGCAGCAACCTACGATGGTTCTGCCATGAAAATTTATATCAATGGAGTTCTTGATGCCACTAAATCCCAGACCGGAAGCGTTTCCTCCAGCGGAGCATTCAATGTAGGATATTTATACAATACATCAAGGAATTTCAATGGTAAAATAGATGAGGTGAGAGTTTGGAAAAGAGCATTAAGCCAGACAGAAATCAGCCAGAATATGTGTAATGTGACTCTTCCGGCAACTTCTCTTACAGCCTACTGGAAATTTAATGAAGGGAGTGGTTCTTCGGTTCAGGACAGTTCAGGAAACGGAATTACTCTGACATTAACGGGAGTGGATGCTTCCAACTGGGGAACAGATGTGCCTTGTCCGGCAGGTTCTCAAAAAGTTTCAACAGCAAGAATCCAAAATGCAGGTCTTGAAGAAGTTACAGCAAAAAAGATAAAGTTATACCCGAATCCTGCAAGTAAATCTTTGCCATTTACAGTTTCAGTTCCCGACGAATATAATAAAGGAAAACTAACGGTATATAGCCTTACCGGGAACCCTCTGGAAACAAAAACAATCAATGCAGGAGATCAGCAGTATGATCTTTCAAGACTTAAAGAAGGCAATTATATCATTCAGTTTGAATCTCAGAACGGAAGCCTGAAACAAGCTGAAAAATTAATTATAAAATAAAAAATCATCATCATCGGGCTCCGGCCCGGTGATTTTACCGAAACTAAATTAATACTATGAAAAAAAAATCTATTCTTACCGCCCTGATCTTACTGGTCATTCACGGGGCAACCATACTTAAAGCCCAGCAACTTAACCCTGTGGGGATCTGCTATGTGGAAGTGAACAACAATAATATGCTGAATGCTGGATCGTATACTTTGCAGAACACAAACAGACAGCTGTTTGATGTAGCAATTATTTTTGCTGCCAATATTAATTATGATGTTTCCAAAAGCAGGGCCTATATTTCGAATAACAATAACGTCACAAAAGTCCTGAATGACGTCAATACCTACGTCCGCCCCTTACAGCTGAAAGGAATTAAGGTACTTCTGGATATCCTCGGAAATCATCAGGGAGCCGGAATTTCCAATTTCCCGAACCGGGAAGCTGCACGTGATTTTGCCCGGCAGCTAGCCCATACCGTTTACACCTATGGTCTGGATGGGGTGGATCTTGACGATGAATATGCAGGCTACGGAAATAACGGGACTGGGCAACCCAACAGCAGCTCTTTTGTAATGCTTTTGCAGGAGCTAAAGGCAGCAATGCCGGATAAGCTGATCACCTTTTATTATTTAGGACCGGCAACTTCAAGACAAAGCTACAACGGTGATGCAGCCGGAAATTATATCAATTACAGCTGGAATCCCTATTATGGAACTTACAGTGCGCCTTCCGTACCGCCTCTTACCAATTCCAAGCTTTCTGCAGCAGCTACATGGATACAGAATTCAAATCCTCAGTCCACTTCTGCTGCTACTCTTTCCACTTTGGCAACCAATACAATTAATGACGGTTATGGCGTTTTTATGTGGTACGATCTTAACGGAGTTAATAATGCCAGTTATTTAAGCACTGGGTCAAATATTCTGTACAACGAAAATACCTTGCTTACCGGACCGCTTTATTCCTGGGCCCAGGGAGATGCCTGTGACCCGCCTCTAGGACTTGAAGCGACTAATACCACCGGAACTTCAGCTAAATTAAACTGGACAGGCAATGCTTCCCAGACCTATAATATTGATTATAAACCAGCTAATTCAACTACTTGGACAAACATTGCAAGTAATTATTCCGGAAACAATATTATGGTTAATAACCTGACGCTAAATACGGATTATGACTGGAGAATACAGTCGAACTGCTCAGCAACTATAAAAAGTACCTATTTGTTTGCTCCCCGTTTTAATTCCGGCAGTACATGTGGAACACCCTCTGGAATGAAGTCTGAAAGCTTTTTGGGAACAACCACCAAAGTATCATGGGATGTGGTAGCAAGTGCTTCCGGCTATAATTTACAGTATAAAACAGCTGCAGCAACAACCTGGACTGATGTTCAGAATATTTCCACAAACTCTTATACCTTACCGGGATTAACGGAGAATACAAATTATGTATGGAAAGTACAGGCTGTATGTGGTGGAACAACCACCAGCGTATATTCGGGAGAGTCAACATTCAACAGTGGATTTGCTCCCGTGCAGAGCCCTGGCGCAAGATCACTTTCGTTCAATGGAAGTACTCAATACCTGAATGCAGGGCAATTTAATCTTAGTGGAAACGCAGTGACATTTGAAGGTTGGGTTAAAGTAAATGCCTTCAAACCCGGTTTTCCCTATATTTCATCAGTAATTGGAATTGAAGTGGGTGATAGTAACTCTGCAATGCTGAGATTTGGAGATGGGAACCTGGCTAATAATAAGCTGCAATTTATCTTAAGTTTCGGATCTGCTCAGGTAAAACTTAACAGTGTTACAGCATTGACAACTAATACATGGAATCACGTAGCTGCAACCTACGATGGATCAGCAATGAAAATCTATATCAATGGAGTGCTTGATGCCAGTGTAGCTGCTTCTGGAAATTTTACAGCAAACGGAATTCTTTATCTGGCCAGAAATTATGATAATTCCCGTACCCTTAACGGATTCCTGGATGAATTCAGGGTTTGGAAAAGAGCATTGACCGCTTCAGAAATTCTTACCAATAACTGTAACGTTCCGGCCGGTTCTCCCAATCTTGAAGCCAACTGGAAAATGAACGAAGGCAGCGGAAACGGGGCTTTAGATGCTACAGCAAACACTCATTTTGCGACTCTGGTCAATATGTCAGCTTCCAACTGGCGAACAGATGTAGCCTGTGCTGCAGCGTTATCAACAAAAGATATTGCTTCAGAAAAAAATAACATGAACTACGCTTATCCAAATCCTGTTAAAAAAGGAAATGATATTCATTTTACCATTAAAGATAAATCTACCAGTGAAATCACGTTATATGATATGGTAGGAAAATTAATAATGAACCAAAAAATTAATAAGAATGATGTGGTTATTAATACCGGGAACTTATCTACAGGAACTTATATTTATAAGATCAATTCAAAAGACGGTAAGATGAAATCTTCGGGAAAGGTGATCATAGAATAAAATTTGAATCCTCAACAGGCGTATAAAAAGTAAAAATAAAATTAGGGGATTTAGGATGACAGGCGGGGAGTATAAAATACTTTCCTGTCTGTCCCTTTTAATGAAAAAGAATAATTTATACAGAATATAAAGAAAGAATATAATGCAGAATATAGTAGGAATAGACATCGGTGGCTCGCACATCACCATGGCCCAGGTTGATCCTGAAAAACGTGAAATTATCAGTTCTACCTATGTGAGAGAACATGTGGACTCCTTCGGGACACGCGAAACCATTTTTTCTTCCTGGATCTCAGCCATCGAAAAAGTGATCCATAACCTTGTCAGAAATGAACTTCTGATCGGTATAGCCATGCCGGGTCCTTTTGATTATGAAAATGGAATATCGCTGATGCAGCAGGGGAAATTTATTGATATTTATAAAGTCAATATTAAAGACGAATTAGCTCAAAGACTTTCAGTTTCCCCGGATCAGATTCATTTTGTGAATGATGCCGGAGCCTTTCTTGAAGGGGAAGTTTTTGGCGGTTGCGTACAGGACTATAATAAGATTTTTGGTGTAACCCTCGGGACAGGTCTGGGAACAGCTTTCTATAATGGAGAAACAGCTTCAGATGAAGATTTATGGGATTCGCCTTTCAAAGATTCTATCTGTGAAGATTATCTGGCAACACGCTGGTTCGTTAATCAGTATGCGGCATTAACCGGTAAGAAAATTTCTGGCACCAAAGACCTGCTGGACCAGCCGGAAGATATACAGACTCAGATATTTGACGATTATGCAGATTCATTTGCCGGGTTCATTATAAAATATGTAAAAGACTATAACCCTGAAGTGCTGGTCATTGGCGGAAATATCGCAAAAGTGTATCCTTACTTTAAAAAGAGGTTAAATCAGCATTTAGTAGAGCATAAAATCAATCTTCCTATTAAAATTTCTGCTATTTTTGAAGATGCAGCTATTCTTGGTGCTGCAGGGTATGCTTTGAAAAAAGCCAGGATCAATTTAACAAAATGATATCATGAAGTCTTTATTCTCAAGTTTTTTTATTCTATTTAATATCTTAGCATTTGGCCAGGAAGTGTCTCTTGCCGATTATGTAAACCCTTTAATGGGAACACAATCCAAACCTTCCTTGTCCAATGGAAATACCTATCCTGCCATAGGACTTCCCTGGGGAATGAATCTCTGGACTCCTCAAACCGGAAAAATGGGTGATGGATGGGCATATACCTACGACGCAGATAAAATAAAAGGTTTTAAACAAACCCACCAGCCCTCTCCCTGGATGAATGATTACGGTGCTTTCACCATCATGCCGGGAGTCGGTAAACTAAAATTTAAGGAAGAAGAACGGGCAAGCTGGTTCAGCCATAAAGCAGAGAATGCAAAACCTTACAGCTACAGCGTTTATCTGGCGGATATCAATGTGACCACAGAGCTTACTCCCACAGAAAGAGCAGCTTTCTTCAAATTCGATTTTCCTAAAACAGACAGTGCCTATATCGTTATTGATGCCCTGAATAAAGGATCTTACATTAAAATTCTTCCCAAAGAAAGAAAAATCCTTGGGTACACCACTAAATATTCCAGAGGAAAATATAACAATTTCAAAAACTATTTTGTGGTCCAGTTTGATAAGGATTTTGATTTGACAACTACCTGGAAAGACAGTGTTTTTGTGAAAAACCAGCTGGAAATCACAAGTGATCATGCCGGGGCAATTGTCGGATTTAAATTAAAAAATAAAGAAAGCGTTTATGTAAGAACAGCTTCTTCATTCATCAGTTTCGAGCAGGCAGAGCTGAATCTTAAAAGAGAAATTGCAGGCAGGAATTTTGAACAGGTAAAAGCAGACGCAAAAAATATCTGGAATAAAACACTGGGTAGAATTGAAGTAAAAGGCGGAACAGATCAGCAGATCAGAACATTTTATTCCTCCCTTTACAGAACATTATTTTTTCCTCAAAAGCTATATGAGATCGATGCTGAGAACAAAGTAAAACACTGGAGTCCCTACAACGGAAAAATCCTGGACGGAAAAATGTTTGCAGGAACCGGATTCTGGGATACCTTCCGCGCTCTGTATCCTTTCCTGAATCTTGTATATCCAAGTATGAACGTAGAAATGCAGGAAGGTTTAGCCAATACATTTAAAGAAGGCGGATTTCTTCCGGAGTGGAGCAGTCCTGGATATTCCGATATTATGATCGGGAACAATTCCGCTTCAGTGGTTGCCGATGCTTATATCAAGGGACTTCGCGGATATGATGTGGAAACACTTTGGCAGGCAGTGAAACATGGAGCCAATAACGAAGGCCCGATCGATGCTGTAGGCCGTAGAGGAGTGCAATATTACAATACTTTAGGCTATGTTCCTTATGATGTAAAGATCAATGAGAATGCTGCCAGAACCCTGGAATATGCTTATGATGATTTTGCCATTTATCAGTTAGGAAAAGCATTGGGAAAACCGGCTTCAGAAATTGATATTTATAAAAAAAGGGCTTACAACTATAAAAATGTATTTGACCCGGAAACAGATCTGATGCGTGGAAAAAATAAAGACGGAAAATTCCAGTCGCCATTCAATCCGTTTAAATGGGGTGATGCGTTTACAGAAGGGAACAGCTGGCATTACACATGGTCGGTTTTCCAGGATATTGACGGTTTGTCTAAATTAATGGGAGGGAAAAAGAAATTTGAAGCCAAGCTGGATGAGGTATTCTCACTTCCACCGGTATTTGATGACAGCTATTACGGAAGCGTAATTCACGAGATCCGCGAAATGCAGATTATGAATATGGGACAGTATGCCCATGGAAATCAGCCGATCCAGCATATGATTTACCTGTACAATTATGCCGGTGCCCCGTACAAAACGCAATACTGGGCAAGACAGGTGATGGATAAGCTTTATTATGCAACACCGGACGGCTATTGCGGGGATGAAGATAATGGTCAGACTTCCGCCTGGTATGTATTTTCTGCCTTAGGATTCTATCCGGTGACCCCGGCTACAGACCAATATGTTTTGGGAGCGCCGCTTTTTAAAGAAGCTGTAATCCATTTGGAAAACGGCAAGAAAATTGTAATAAAAGCACCGGAAAACAATGCTGAAAATCTATATGTAAAATCATTAAACGTAAATCTTCGGCCGTATTCGAAAAACTGGCTGAGCCACAAAGAGTTGATGAGTGGAGCTGTACTGGATTTCCAGATGGATAATAAACCGAATAAAGAAAGAGGATCCCAGGAAAAAGACTTTCCTTATTCGATGTCTAAAGAATAAGAAATACAAACTTTTATATATTTAAAAATAATTTAGAAAAGAAACGCAATTTATATGAATGCAGAGAAAACAGAAATATTCGAAAAGGTAGAAAAAATGTTAGCGAGCCAGGGTTTTACTATTGCGGCAAAAGATGATACAAGACCTTGGGGCGGCTTTTTTGTGATCGATGAAAACCAGGCGCAGGATTTTGCCAATCAGTATTTTGATGGGATTGATGTAGAAAACCTGAAAATAGGTGGAAAGCTAAGTCCTAAGATCCTTTTGGTTGCTCCCAATGCCCGTTTAAGCTGGCAGTACCATCATCGCAGAGCCGAAATCTGGCAGGTAGTGGAAGGAACAGTTGGGATCAAAACAAGCAATACCGATGAAGAAGGCGAGCTGAAAGAATACCATCCAAAAGATCAGATTAAACTTCAGCAAGGTGAAAGACACAGGCTGATCGGTTTAGACGGCTGGGGAGTAGTAGCGGAAATCTGGCAGCATACCGATGCTTCCAATCCTTCAAATGAAGATGATATTGTACGTGTACAGGATGATTTCGGAAGATAATTGCAAAAATAAAAAAAGACTGTCTTAACAACAGTCTTTTTTATTTGTATCAAATAACCTTTAAACCAAATTAATTTTTCCTTATTTGTGTTTTTAAGTTTTCAAAAAGTTCTTGAGGTTATCTGTACATCAATATTTTTGTTTCATCATTTTTGTTTCCAGTAACATTCCCCGTTGGTTAATTTTACTGGTACAAAGTAACAGCTTTCTAAAATAAAATACCTTATAAAAAGCATCGATATATATCGATTAATCATAGATGTTTATCTATAGAAGTGGGTTTTGTTAAATGCTTTTTTTGAACATGAATTTAACAGATCATTTCGTTTTTAAATAAGATGCTCAAATGTCGCAGCTTAATAAAAAAGAGACTGTTTTTAAAACAGTCTCTTTTATAGTTATTAGATTCATTAACCAACTTATTGATTCCTACTTTACACTCTTCAACTTTATGTTAAAAAATTAAAAAGTCACATCCAGTCCCACATAGAAGTTAGCCTTCATGATAGGGGCATACACCATTCCGCCATCAAAATAATTTCCAAAAGGATTTCTGAAATCAACAATGGCATTTTTCTGATAATATGACGTAAGGTTCTCACCTCCTAGATAAGCTCTGAGCTTTTTATTGAAATTCCTCGAGATCTGTGCATTCAGCACAGCATAAGAATCAGAATATATTGGCAGTTGGAATTCAGCAGGGTTGCTTGATGTATTGGGAAGCCTCTGCTTTCCTACCCAATTCAGAGTGGTATCAAAACTCCAGAATCCGCCATTATTATTTTTATTTGTTGCATAGGCAAGGTTCACAAAGCCTCTGTGCTTCGCCATGAACGGAACTTCTCTTCTGCCGTCCAGATAATCTGCCTGAACATCATAATATTTGTAAGCCAATCTTACATCAAAATTTTTGAAAGGTGTAAAATCCCACTGCGTCTGGAAAGAATTCGCAAAAGATTTTCCTTCTAAATTATAAAAAGTAAGCTGTTGTGGAGACTGGTCAAGATCAACAAGCACCTGGTCCTGGAAATCTGTTCTGAAAAAATCAGCGACGATGGAAGATTTTCTTCCGAAAAGCTTGAATTCCTGCTGTAGACTGGCTCCGTAGTTCCATGCGATCTCAGGTCTTAAACCATAAATATCTCCACCATTCTGCAAAATCTGGATACTTCTGTTTGATGCAAAATACTGTTGGTTTTCAGCAAAAACGTTAGCCGTCCTGAATCCTCTGCCTGCAGAAAGCCTTAAGATCGTCTGCGGCGTGAAATCATATTTAAAATTAAGTCTCGGGGTAAACTGAGTACCCGCAAGATTATGAAAATCTGCTCTGGCTCCTGCTACCAAAGTATATTTTAATCCCGTTAATGTATATTCTGCAAAAATCCCCGGAACGATTTCATTTCTCTTCATATCGTCTGTTAAATACGTTTCCTCATAGCCGTCATATAGAAAACTGGCTCCAGCCTTGTACTTATGATTGGTATTTCCGATAATGCTTTCAAAAATTAAATTTGAATAATAGGTATGCTGTTTCCCGGCATAATTTCTCAATCCGAAAAAGCTGTCCTGCTGATGGTATACATACTGATTCATCCATCCCAGGCTCTGGTAAGGCTTTCCTTTGAAGACATACCCTGTTTTATTCCAGACCTGGAATCTTGAAATATCAATACCCACACCATATGCCCCCTGTTCGTCCTGAGGCAGTTTTTTATCAAAAGCAACCTGTCCGGCTGTTCTTTCGTCTCTGATAAAATTGATCCCGAAATGAGACCCGAATCCCGATTTTTCAAGATCATTATAATTAAGGAGATAAGCTGCATTAATCTGGGTTCCCTTGGGTCTGTCCAGGAAAGTATCATGATTCATATCCGTGTCTCCAAATGTTCCGTTTCCGTGCAATAAGAATGTCTGTGACCATTTCTCATTGATAGGAGAGACACTGGTGATATTGGCTTCCGCTCTTCCGTTGAAATCAGCAAATATATTCAATGACGTTTCAGGTTCCTTGGCATTTTTCAGAAGCTCAGTATTGATCTGTCCTGTGATGCTTTCATAACCATTTGTTACCGTACTTCCGCCTTTTGTCAGCTGGATGCTTTCGATCCATCTTCCGGGAATGAAATTCAGTCCGTAAGCCGAAGCAAGACCCCTGATTTCAGGAAGAAGTTCCTTGGTTAAACTGGTATACTTTTGATCCAGGCCAAGCATTTTCAGCTGTTTTGTTCCCGTAACAGCATTACTGAAAGAAACATCTACGGTGGCATTGGTTTCAAAGCTTTCAGACAGGTTACAGCAAGCTGCTTTTAGTAATTCTTTTTTATCAATATTAAAAACAAGACCTGCCTCTTTTTTGCTCAATGCAGTTGCTGCTTTTGAACCGGTAACCGTTACGCCTTCAATGCTTTTCTCATGCTGTTCATGAGTTTCATTAAGAGTTGCACCATGTTCTTCATGATCGTCGTGTTTTGCGCCCTCTTCATAGTGAACATTTGGGTTGGCTTCTCCAAACGGAATATCTCTATCGTACAGACAACATCCGGGAAGACTTTTGTAAACAGCGTCGGAAGCTTTGTATTTTTCATTGTCATGACCGGCATCTGCAATCGCTTTTAAAACCTTATCCGGCGAGGTTTTTGAAGGATCAAAATTTAAGGTTACCGTCTGTTTTTCCGCATTCCATTCTGCGGAATCTGCACCGGCATCTTTTGCGGTTTTTTCTATTCTGGCTTTACATGAAGCACAGTTTCCTTTTACATAAAACTCATTTCCTTTTTTAGAATGATGCAGATGAGCTTCTGCAATGGAAGGCTGAAGGTCTCTTTCATAATGGCAACACCCAGGAAGACTTTTATAAGTTTCGTCAGGGGACTTGAATTTTTCATTGTCGTGACCGGCATCGGCTACTTTCTTTAAAATTTCGTCGGGAGAAACTTTGCTGTCGGTTTCCAGGGTTAGAGTCTGCAGATCAATAGAATAAACAGCGGTTTTGGCTCCTGCTTTTTTAGCGGTAGTTTCTATTCTGGATTTGCACATCTCACAGTTTCCTTTGACTTTGAACTGGGATTTTGAAAGGTTTTGAGCGGATATAAAGTGTACAGACACGATCATTAGACCAAGAATGAACTTGGAAATATATAATTTCATTTTGTTTAAAAGTTTAGATTAATTATAAACGGTCCCTTAAAATGCTTAACGGACTCACTGTTTGACAATTAACCTATTTTAGGCGGCTGCCAGATCTCTTTTAAACGGTCTGATAAATGAGGCGGTGAATATTGGAACTGCGGATTCTTATTCGCTTTGTAATAAGACGGTTCAAAATGTAAATTCTTTGAAAACGGAGTTTCTATATAAGTATAGCACGCAACACAGGTTGAGCAGCAGTCGTCATTACATGAAGACTTGGTTTGGCTGTCCTTACTCTCTTTTGAAGAGTGATTTTTGCAGCAGTCGCTTTTTTCAGACTTGGTTTTGCAGCAGGTATCCTGCATAGATTGCGAGTAGAAGCTGTCTTTAGGAACTAAAAAAATTCCTAGACAAAAAATAACTGTAAGAATGTGAAACAGCTTCATCTTTGCAAAAATACAAAAATTATGATAAAGGATCACCAACTTTTAAAGCACAGTTGTGCCATGGTTCTCCGTGTGCAGGATTAAGTTTAGGTTTTTCACCTGTTGGAGGAGCGGCTGTTACAGGTCCCGGAACATTTTGCGCTGCACTTTGAACAGGTTGTGGTGTTGGAGCTGGCGCTGGCGCCGGCTTACTGTTTAAGGGCTGTCCTACCGGGATATCACATCTGTGGCCCGGCTGTCCGTGCGGAGGATTCATTCCCGGAGCCGTTTTAACCGGCTGTGCATTATTGTTGATTGGCACTTTGCCTGCTGACATAGAATTGGCATCTATTTTAATGGAATTATTGGGGTTTTGACCGGGTGTTGTCTGGATAGTTGTCGGATTTACATTGAGCGGTTGTCCTACGGGAATATCGCATCTGTGGCCGGGTTGCCCATGTGGAGGGTTTTTAATTCCCGGAACTACCGTGGCAGAAGCCGGATTTGGATTGGACTGTACACCTGCCTGCTCCATCAGGGCAGTTTGAGAAGTTGAATTAACGGCAATGCTGGGCTGCTGAACACCTGCTTCTTCTTTTATATAAGTAGGCTTTTCGTCCTTTTTGCATGAAACAGCTAATATTGAAATGGCAATAATGCCCAAGAATGTATTTTTCATATCCAATCGGTATGAAACAAAATTAGCAAAACATTTTTAATTGTTTTGCTAATTTTATATTTATAATTGGTATATAGGCTTAATTTTTAACTAAAAGCCTAAATCCTTCACCATGAACGTTGATAATTTCCAATCCTTCGTCATCTTTTAAGAGTTTACGAAGTTTGGCAATATACACATCCATACTTCTTGCAGTAAAGTAATTTTCCTTTTTCCAGATTTTTCTCAACGCCAGATCTCTCGGCATGAAATCGTTTCTGTGGATACAAAGAAGTTTTAACAGCTCATTTTCTTTTGGAGAAAGTTTGTATTCTTTATCACCAACTTTAAGCTGTCTCAGCATAGAGTCGAAGAAAATGTTACTGATCTTGAACTGCTCCTGCTCCTCATTTTCCAAAGTAGAGCTTCTCTGCAGGATCGCTTTGATCTTATACAAAAGAAGTTCTGTATCAAACGGCTTTGTAATATAGTCGTCCGCACCCAGTTGGTATCCTTTTAGGATATCTTCTCTCATATTTCTTGCTGTAAGGAATATGATAGGGGTGTTTTTATCGATTTTTTTTACGTCTTCGGCTAATGAAAATCCATCTTTTTTAGGCATCATCACGTCGAAAATACAGATGTCAAATTCATTTTCTGTAAATTCTTTCAAACCCTGCTCTCCGTCTGTAGCAAGGGTTACCTCAAAGTTATTGATCGTTAAATAATCCTTCAGCACTGCTCCGAAACTCTGATCGTCTTCTACTAATAATATTCTGTTGCTCATGATTTTAATAATTAAAATTAATGATTAAAAATTAAGAATGGACCTCCTCACTCTATCTTCTATATTTGTTATTTGGTTTCTATTTTTAATGATAAATGATCTTGATCTCATTGATTTTTATAGGATCTTCTCATTCATTACTCATTACTTATCATTGATGATTTAGCTCATCGGCAGTTTTATCGTAAACGTACTTCCTTTGTCTTTGTGAGAGTCTACAATTATCTGCCCTTTGTGCAGTTCTGCGATTTTCTTTACGTAAGAAAGCCCCAGTCCCTGTCCTTTTACATTGTGGATATTTCCAGTTTCTTCTCTGAAGAACTTTTCAAAGATTTTAGTTTTATTATGGGTCTCCATTCCCATTCCCTTATCGGAAATTTCTATGACGTACCAGTTTCCTTCATTACTTGTTTTTACTTTAATTTCAGGGGTTTCAGGAGAATATTTGTTGGCATTGTCCAGTAAATTCACCAGCATATTCGAGATGTGGAACTCATCTATTTTAAAAGTATAGTTCGTTGCAGTAAATTCCTGTGTCAAAGAACCGTTTCTCTGCTGCACAATGAGATTAAAAGATTCTGTCGTTCTTTTGATCAGTTCACGTACATTGGTCTCCTTTAGAAATAGCTCTACCTCATTTCTTTCAAGCTTGGACATATTCAAAACGTTTTCCACCTGCTTTTTCATCCTTAAATTTTCCTGTTTGATCAGTTCCGAATAGTATTTTACTTTATCTGGATTGGTAGCAATCTTATCATTGGCTAAAGAGTCTGTGGCTACAGAAATTGTTGCCAGTGGTGTTTTAAACTCATGGGACATATTATTGATGAAGTCTGTCTTCACTTCAGCCAGTTTTTTCTGTCTCATCATATAATTGATGGAGATAATATAAATCCCAAGAATAGTCAGTAATGACAGAAAAGTTCCCAGAAGCATGGGCCAGTTGTTCATCGCCAGGGAATATTCTTTTTTAGGAAATACTAAAGCCAGACTGTATAAAGTCCGGTCTTTTTTATCTGTAAAAAGGGGATAGCTATAGGTATTGCTGTCTTTTTTCTCTTTATAAACCTTATTGACAACACTGGTAAGCTTGTTGTTCTTGTCAATTACCCCGTATCCGAATTTTGCAGTGATGCCTTTTATTTTCAGTTCTTTAGCGATTACCGAATCAAGAACTTTAGTGTCTACTCTTTTATCGATGGGCAGATTGGTGCCAACCACTTTTACAAATTCTTTTATGGCATAATCCCCGTTTTCAATATCATTGTTAAGGTCTGTGGTAAGAAGCTCGCGGTTGGTTGTGTCTTTCTTTATTTTATAAGTTGCATCGTCTGTATACAAAGTTGTCAGCTTTACCGAATCACCTTTCTGAGAGATCGGAAGCTGTGTTTTTGATATGATGTTTTTAGAATAGATGATCTGACGCTGTGCGCCGGAATCTTCTACCTGCTGAATGGTTGTTAAAGAAGGCTGGTCTTTGCTGGCAAGGATATTGTTTCTTAAATTAGTATAATCCTGGTTCAGGTATTTATCAGCTTCAATTTCTTCAATATTTTTTGAAGTGTTTTCTAAAGCAGCATATACTTTATTGGAAAATTCCTGCTCAAGAGCACCATAATAACCTTTCAGCCAATAAAATTGGAGCGTAACAAATACAATCAGTGAGATTGTCATAAACACCGAAATTATTGGGATGAACTTATTATTCATTATTGGATTTTATATATTGAAAAAAATGAATGTTAAAATTAATTATTTTAAGACTTGATAAACAAAAAACGAGCCAAAAAATTGTTTAATTTCTCTTAAAAGGGAGTTTTTTAACAATTATTTATGAATTTACAATAACTTGTCATATGAAAAGTCCTGTAAATGGATAAAGGAGTAGCTTTAACAAAAATAATTACTTATGGAATCTAATATCATTTTTAACAAAGATTTTGATTCAAACAGTGTATATGTCATGAAAATATATGACGCTGACGTTTCAAAAGTGTGGGACTATTTTACCAAATCCGAATTATTGGATCAATGGTGGGCACCGAAGCCCTGGAAATGTGAAACTGTAAAACAGGATTTTAAAGAAGGTGGGGTCTGGCACTATGCCATGGTAGGACCTGAAGGTGAAAAAATGTATGGTCAGATGGCATATGGTGAAATTACAGAGCATAGAAGTTTTGATGGTGTAGATGCTTTCTGTGACGAAAAAGGAAACATTAATGAAGATTTTGCACAGGCAAAATGGCTGCTTGGATTTACAGGAGTAGAAGAAGGTACAAAAGTGACCATCAATATTTATTTTCCAGCTTCTGAAGCTATGAAGCAACAGCTGGAAATGGGTTTTGAAGAAGGTTTTAAAATGGGACTGGCGCAGCTTGAAGAAATTCTCAAATAATATGAAAATTTTTAAAGGCCGGAATATGTTTATCTTTGGCTTTATAAAAAAGACGGGCTAAACCCGTCTTTTTTTTTATTTATATATGCATTGTAGCATTCATCATTTATTGCCTGATTGGCAAATTACCATCAGTACATCAAATCAGCTCCTCTTCCTGAAAATATTGTATAATTGCTTTTTTCATCAAAAGAGACTGTTCGTTTGGCTTTAGTTCCGGAAGCTCTTCCAGCTTGTCATACTGTGGCCATCCATCTTCATAATGAGTAAACTTATAGTAACCGAAAGGTTCCAGCAATCTGCACACTGCAATATGAATCAGGTTTACTTTGTCTTCTTTGGTGTATTTCTGCTGGCCGCTTCCCAATTCCTGCAGTCCGATCAGAAATAAAAGTGTTTCAATCGGAGGATTTTTCTCAGTATCAAAATTGTCTATAAAAAACTGTTCTATCTTTTGCCAATATTCAGATTCGTTCATAGTATTCGTCATTTTTTTTCTTTAGCTTCTGCATCTTCTTCTCTTGCTTTTTCAAGAAGCTGCTGCAGTTTTTTTTCTTGTTTTTCTTTAAAAATTTCCCGCTTCTCTGTCTTTCGGATTTTATCCTTTTGTATTAAATAATACACAATGGCTATTGCAAGAAATATTAATAATAACATGATTTTGTTTTTAAAGCTGAAGAAAAGATTAAAGTTATTTTTTATCTATTTTCAGCAAGAATGCATATTCCAGAGCGTCTTCCTTCAACGATTCAAACCGTCCGCTGGCTCCGCCGTGACCTGAGCTCATATCAGTTTTGAATAATAAAAGATGATCATCTGTTTTCAATTCTCTCAGTTTTGCAGTCCATTTTGCAGGTTCCCAGTATTGGACCTGAGAATCGTGAAGGCCTGTTGTAATCAATATATGTGGGTAGTCTTTCGCTTCAACATTATCGTAAGGCGAATATTCCTTCATGTACTCATAGTATTCCTTGTCATTAGGATTTCCCCATTCATCATATTCTCCGGTTGTCAATGGAATAGTTTCATCCAGCATTGTTGTCACCACATCTACAAATGGAACCTGTGCTACAATTCCGTTAAAAAGCTTAGGCTCGTAATTCACAACGGCTCCTACCAGAAGTCCGCCTGCGCTTCCGCCCATTGCATACATGTGGTTTGATGATGTATAATTTTCCTTAATTAAATGCTTTCCGGCATCAATAAAATCGAAGAATGTATTTTTCTTGAAAAGCATTTTACCGTCTTCATACCATTCTCTGCCCAGATATTCACCACCGCGGATATGAGCAATGGCGTAAATAAATCCTCTGTCTAAAATGGAAAGTCTTACATTAGAAAAACTTGCATCTACAGTATGTCCATAACTGCCATAACCGTATAACAGTAAAGGTGTGTCTGCAGATTTTTTGGTGTCTTTATGATAAACCAATGAGATCGGGATTCTTGTTTCTCCATCCCTCGATTCTGCCCAGATTCTTTCTGAAATATAATTTTCAGGAACAAATTTGCCACCAAGAACTTCCTGCTGTTTCAGGAGCTGAGTTGTTTTCTCCTTCATATTATACTCATAGGTTGAGCTTGGCTGCGTCAGTGACGTATAGCCATAACGGAGAACCTCAGTGTCAAACTCCATGTTGATCCCGATATAGGCCGTATATGTTGGGTCGGAAAAAGGAAGATAATAAGATTCCTGGGTTTTTTCATCGATGATTTTAATCTGGAGAAGCCCTTCTTCTCTTTCTTCAAGGACCAGATAATCCCTGAAAATTTCAAAACCTTCCAGCAGAACTTCAGCACGATGTGGAATAACATCTACCCAGTTTTCCATTCCACAGTTGTCAATTTTGGTCTTTACGATTTTAAAATTGATTGCATCATCTGCATTGGTGATGATATAAAATTCATCTTCAAAATGCTCTACAGAATATTCCAGATCATCAATTCTGGGCTGGATGATTTTCCATTCTGCAAAAACATTGTCAGAAGGAATGAACCTATGCTCGTCGGAAATTGTACTGGAGCTGGCAATGAAAATATACTCCATGGATTTTGTCTTGAAGACATTCACATCAAAAGTATCATCCTTTTCATGAAAAATCAAAACATCTTCCGCAGCATCAGTGCCCAGCTTATGTCTGTACACCTGGAAAGCCCGTAAACTTTCATCTTTTCTGATGTAAAATACATGCTCATTATCATTGGCCCAAACTGCTTTTCCTGTTGTGTTCAAAATCTGATCAGAGAAGATTTCACCTGTTACAAGATTTTTAAAGCTAATGGTATAAATCCTGCGGCTTACATTATCCGATGAAAAAGAAACCAGTTCATTATTCGGGGAAACTGCAATGCTTCCCACTTCAAAATAGGTTTCGCCTTCTGCTAAAATATTAACATCAACAATAATTTCCTCTTCGTTATCCAGACTTTTATGCTTTCTGCAGAAGATAGGATATTCTTTTCCTTCTTCATAGCGTACAATGTACCAGTATCCGTTAAAGAAATAGGGGAGAGATTCATCATCTTTTTTGTAGCGAGCATTCATTTCTTCAAAAAGCTCTTCCTGAAAGGCCTCGGTGTCTTTCATCATAAACTCTTCATAGGCATTTTCCTCTTCAAGATATTGTATCACTTCCGGATTTTCCCTTTCATTAAGCCAAAAGTAATTGTCAATTCTTCTGTCGCCGTGTATTTCTAGTATTTTCTCTATTTTTTTTGCCTGTGGAGCTTTCATTTAAATATTTTAAATTTATTTGGCCTGGTGTAATGTGCTATAGATTTTCATAATTTGAGAATAATTTATAGGACATTTCATTCAATATTAATTCTTGTTCAAATTTAGTTAAAAAAAAGCCATCTTTCCTGTATTGAAAAGACGGCTGTTTATATTGAGTATTAAAGTCTACTTATGAAGAGCTTTAATATACTTTTCAAGTGCCATTGTCATAGATGGGGTTTCCTTTGTAGGAGCCATAAGATCTACCTTTAAGCCTGCGTCTTCCGCTGCTGCTAAAGTAGTGTTTCCGAAAACACCGATCTTTGTTTCTTCCTGCTTGAAATCCGGGAAATTCTGCTGAAGAGATTTGATTCCCTGTGGGCTGAAAAAGATCAGCATATCATAATCTTTAGCATTGATATCCGTAAGGTCGCTGCATACCGTTCTGTACATGATTGCTCTTGTCCAGTCCACATTGGCCGTTTCCATCGTTTTTACGATATCCGGGCTTAAGACATCTGAAGACGGCAGAAGGTATTTTTCAGCAGGGAATTTCTTAAACAGAGGCAGAAGATCCGAGAAGTTTTTCTCCCCAAAACTAATTTTTCTCTTTCTATAAACAATATGTTTCTGAAGATAGTTGGCAATCGCCTCAGACTGGCAGATATATCTCATCGTATCCGGAACCGCAAAACGCAATTCTTCGGCAAGTCTGAAGTAATGGTCTATCGCATTTTTGCTGGTGAAAATAATCCCAGTAAACTGCGTCAGATCTATCTTCTGAGTTCTTAGTTCTTTGTTGTCAACTCCTTCGACGTGGATGAAAGGACGGAAATCAATCTTTATTTTTTCCTTCTTTGCTATATCCAGATATGGAGAAGACTCACTAGGCGCTGGTTGAGAAACCAATATAGACTTTATTCTCATCATTGACTTTTATTAAAAAAATAACAACTTCCAAAGCAACAATAAAGGTGCGATTTGGAGGGTGCAAATATACAAAAATTTATAATACCATTTTTCGGGAAGTATATTGTTTTTGTGAAACAAATAGAAGAAAATCTTGAAAACAGCAACAAACGCAAAGAAGTAGAAGTAATACGAAAATATTTTATTTCTGTCTATCGGGAAATAATAATGGGTTACACACAGGATTATTAACAAAAATGAAAGGATAAAGTAGAATTTTGTGGAGGTAAAATAAAAAATAGTCCATTTTCTGCCGTCACCTATGCTTTGGTAAAATAAAAAGCCCAACGCAGATTTCGAGGCATAAAAAAATATGACCGCAAGCAGTGTATATCCAAATTTATTAAGCTGATACCCGAAAAACTGCAGATCATTAATATATTTCGGAACGATGGGGATATACTGTGAAACCAAAGCAGATAGTGTAAGTGCCGTTACGCAGGAAGTAATGATCCAGCTCGGAAGGTTATTGCTGGCATTAAAATATTTCTGGAGCAGAAAGTCTTTCAGGCTGGCATCTCTTTCGATGATATTCATCATGAAAACATACAGAAATATGCATCCTATTAATATAAAGATTACCCAGTCATTGTTCTCAGGTATTCTTACGTGGTTTATAAAGTTTTGTGATAACAGCAAAAGAATATTTTTTGCAAAATTATAGATTATTTTGTATAAAATAAAAAGGTTAAATAAACTATCTTTGCAAACTGAAATGAAAAAACTCGTCATCATCCCTACCTATAACGAAAAGGAAAATATAGAAAATATTATTTCCGCGGTTTTTGCATTGGAAGATGACTTTCATATTCTGGTGGTGGATGACTCTTCTCCGGACGGAACAGCAGAAATAGTTAGAGACCTGCAAAAAAAATTCCCACACCATCTCCATATGTCGGTAAGGCATGTAAAAGATGGTTTGGGAAAGGCATATATCCACGGATTTAAATGGGCTATCGAAAACAAATATGATTATATTTTTGAAATGGATGCCGATTTTTCACATAATCCAAATGATCTGCCCAAACTTTTCGAAGCCTGTCTGAATGCAGACATGGCAATAGGATCACGCTACTCCAAAGGAGTCAATGTAGTGAACTGGCCAATGGGACGGGTTCTGCTTTCCTATTTTGCTTCCAAATACGTAAGGTTTATTTTGGGGCTCCCCATTCATGATACAACCGCAGGCTTTGTCTGTTTTTCCAGGAAAGTTCTCGAAGAGATTGGCTTGAATAATGTGAAGCTTAAAGGATACGGCTTCCAGATTGAAATGAAGTTCAGAGCTTTTAAAAAAGGTTTTAAAATTGTAGAAGTTCCTATTATATTTACAAACAGAATTTTAGGAGAAAGTAAAATGAACGGCGGCATTATTCATGAAGCTGTATTTGGAGTTTTAAATTTAAAATGGAAATCAATAATCAACAGATTATGAAAAAACTGGTCTTCATTTTCGTTACCCTGTGCATGTTCTCATGTGGCGACTATATCGACAAGCCTAAAAACCTGATCGAGCCTGAAAAGATGGCTGAAATTCTGGCTGATCTTGCTATTACGGATCAGGCAGTCATTATCTATCAAAACAAAAATTTAGAAGCAGGAACAAGGTTTATCCTTAAAACCCACAAGATAAAATCTGAGGATTTTGTAGAAAGCTTTAAATATTATGTCGTTAAAGACAAAATGAAAAATATTGCGGAAGACGCACAAAAAATAGTATTAAAAAAAGACCCGAAAGCGGATAAATATATACAAGATAAGCTGAAAAACAGTGGAAATGCGCCCGTTTTAAACAGGTAATTATGATGCGGAAACGTTTTCTGCCACCAAAGCAGAACCGTTAATAGCGGCGAATTAAAAGAATATACGAATGAAATTTTTTAATATAGAAAAAACCTCTGAAGGAAAAGCGAGAGCAGGAGAGATCACTACAGATCACGGCAAGATCCAGACGCCTATCTTTATGCCTGTAGGAACTGTTGCAAGTGTGAAAACAGTCCATCAGAGAGAATTAAAAGAAGACATTAAAGCCCAGATTATTCTGGGTAATACCTATCACCTGTACCTTCGTCCAACAATGGATATTATGCAGGAAGCAGGAGGACTGCACAAATTCATGAACTGGGATCTGCCGATCCTTACCGATTCAGGAGGTTTTCAGGTATTTTCGCTTTCCAAAAGCAGAAAAATGTCTGAAGAAGGCGTGAAGTTCAAATCTCATATCGACGGAAGTTATCATATGTTTACCCCGGAAAAGTCTATGGAAATCCAAAGACAGATCGGGGCAGATATTTTCATGGCTTTTGATGAATGTACGCCTTATCCGTGCGAATACAATCAGGCCAAAACATCTATGGAGCTTACACACCGTTGGCTGAAAAGATGTATTGAATGGACTGAGCAGAATAAAGAGATTTACGGTCATAAACAAAGGCTTTTCCCGATTGTTCAGGGATCTACTTATTCAGATCTCAGAAAAATCTCGGCAGAAGTTATTTCCGAAGCAGGAGCAGAAGGAAATGCCATTGGCGGGCTGTCTGTAGGGGAGCCGGAAGAGGAAATGTACAGAATTACAGACGAAGTGACGGATATTCTTCCTAAAGACAAACCAAGGTATCTTATGGGAGTAGGAACTCCATGGAATATCCTTGAGTCCATTGGTTTAGGTATCGATATGATGGACTGTGTAATGCCTACCAGAAATGCCAGAAATGCAATGCTTTTCACATGGCAGGGCGTAATGAATCTTAAAAATGAAAAATGGAAGCGTGACTTTTCTCCTCTCGACGAGTTTGGAACAAGTTATGTAGACAGAGAATATTCAAAAGCATATCTGCGTCATTTATTTGTGTCAAAAGAATATCTTGCAAAACAAATTGCGTCAGTACATAATCTGGCATTTTATCTGGATCTTGTGAAAGTAGCGAGAGAGCATATTGTGGCAGGTGATTTCTATGAATGGAAAAAATCTGTAGTGCCGGTTCTTAGACAAAGACTTTAAACAGAGAAGAATATGATCAAAATTATAGACAAATATATCATTAAGAAATACCTTGGAACATTCAGTTTCATGCTGATATTGCTGTCTATAGTTGTATTGGTAATCGATGTACAGCAGAAGATTCCGAGGATAGAAAATGCAAAAGCATTGGACCCTAAGCTGGATCTAATGTACTTCCTGATCAATTTCTATCCATTCTGGATCATTAACCTGATAGTAACATTCCTTTCTATTCTGGTGTTTATTTCCGTGATTTATTTCACATCCAGAATGGCAAATAATACTGAAATTGTTGCAGTCATCAGCAGTGGAGCCAGTTTCCACAGATTCGCAAAGCCTTACCTGTATACCTCACTTTTCATTGCGCTAATATCACTTCTGGTGAATCATATGGTGCTTCCATGGGCTAATATCAAGAAAAATCAACTTGAGGCCTATACCTATAATGCGGCGAATAAAGAAAAGATCTTGGGGACGGGTCCTGCCTCTGCACAATTAAGCAAAATGGAATACATTTTCGTGAATTCCTGGAACAAAAGAGAAACGAGAGGTTCAGGCTTTGTATATCAGAAATTTGATAAAACCAGAAAGATGACTTACGAGCTTAAGGCATCGGAAGTATATTGGGATAAGGCTAAAAAACAATTTACGCTTACCAACTATCTGGAAAAGACCATCAATAAAGATAACTCTGAAAAACTGGGCAGTGGTGCTGAAATAAAGAAAAGCTACGGGCATTCCCCGGAAGAGCTTTTCCCGAACGAGCTTCTGGGACAGAATAAAACTACTCCGGAGCTTATAAAATTCATTGACAGGGAAAAAGAAAAAGGAAACAGCAACCTGAATTCTTATCTTAATGAGTTTCATCAGAGAACTTCAATGCCTGTTTCCATTATTATTTTGACGTTTCTGGCGCTTTCGCTGGCATCCCAGAAAAAAAGAGGAGGTCTCGGAGTTAACCTTGCCATAGGGATTTCCCTTGCGTTTGTTTTTGTTTTCTCATTTGAAGCATTAAAAGTGGTTTCAGAGAACAAAAGCCTGTCGCCTGCTGTTGCCATGTGGCTGCCTAATATGGTTTTCTTCCCGCTTACACTATACCTGTATCTGAAAAGAGCCAATCAGTAAAGAAGCTTGATTTCTTTATGATAGAAGGCCTTTAAGCCATCTCTTTCAAGCTCTATCCAGAGCTCTCCCTTTTCGTCAGCATTCCTGATGATGCCATTTTGTCTCTCTTTTTCTATTTCGAAAACTGAGATCTCATCTTTACGGAATAAATTCCGGTTGAATTGATCAATGATTTCCTGTTCCGAAGGAATATTTTTCAGTTTTTCTGATAGATATTCGTGAAGATTTAAAGCAAAATCATCAAGGTCGTAAGCCTGTCCGGTCTGCGTCAGAAGTGATCCTGCCTGCGATATTTCCTCAAAATGATCCTGCAGAACATTGAAGCCTGCCCCAATGATAAAATAATTATTTTGATTAATTTTTTTCTTTTCAATTAAAATTCCGACGATTTTTTTATTTTTAAAGATAATATCATTCGGCCACTTTATCTTTACATCATTATCAGTCAAATTGGCAAGGAAACCCCGGATAACCACTGCGGTATAGTAATTGAATATAAAATCTGAGAGCAGAACGCTCTGAGCCTTAACAGCCAGCGTATACGCAACATTTTTTCCGGCCGCTGCCGCCCAGGTATTTCCATATTGTCCGCGGCCTTTAGTTTGGTTGAATGTATATAAAGCGATAAAATCTGAATTTCCGTAAAGTAAAAACCGGGATATTTCGTCATTAGTAGAAGAACACTCTTTTAAATAAAATAATTGACCCATTTAAGAAAACTTTAAGACTTTAAAGGGCTAAAAATAAGGCTAAAGTAAAAGAAAAACAATAAATTTGCAGATTATAGATATTTTAATGAATAAAACAGCAGAAAAGCAGGCACTAATAGATAAAATTGTTGAAGCCATCCAGGACGTAAAAGGAGAAGATATAATGATTTTTGATCTTTCAAAAATTGAAAATTCTGTAGCGGAAACTTTTATAATTTGTAGCGGAAACTCCAATACTCAGGTTTCTGCATTGGCAGGAAGTGTAGAGAAAAAAGTAAGAAACGATCTTAAAGATAGACCTTGGCATGTAGAGGGTACCGAAAACTCAATGTGGGTTTTGGTAGATTATGTAACAGTGGTAGTACATATTTTCCAGAAAGAAGTACGTGAATATTACGATATTGAAGAACTTTGGGGAGATGCAGCAATTACCAAAATAGAATATGAATTTTAAATTTTAAAAAGTATAAATGAACAATAAAGGATTCAACTGGTTTTTTCCAATTGCAATCGTGGCTCTTTTGTTATTTTTCGGTTCCAATTTTTTAGGAGGCGACAGTGCAAAATCTATTGATGAGGATGCTTTCTTTAGGGAAATGCAGGCAGGAAAGGTCCAAAACGTTATCATATACAAAGACACAGAGAAAGCTGATGTTTTCCTGACAAAAGCAGCAAAGACAGCAATGGTCAGTAAAACGGCCAACCAAAGCAATCCTCTTTCTGCATTCGATATGGCTCCAAAAGCAGATTTTTCCGTAAAATATGGAGATCTTCAGCTTTTCCTTCAGAAATTTGATCAGATAAAAGCTGCAGACGCTAACATCAAAACCACAAAAGATTATGGGGCAGGCAAAAATCCTTTCATGGATATCCTGGTTTCAGCATTGATATGGATAGCGATCTTAGGTCTTTTCTACTTCCTCCTTTTCAGAAAGATGGGTGGAGGCGGAGGTCCTGGCGGACAGATCTTCTCAATAGGAAAATCTAAAGCGAAACTTTTTGACGAAAAAGAAAGAATCCAGGTGACATTTAAAGATGTTGCAGGTCTTGAAGGCGCTAAAGAAGAAGTACAGGAAGTAGTAGACTTCTTGAAAAATTCTGAAAAATATACAAAACTGGGAGGTAAGATTCCTAAAGGAGTTCTACTTGTAGGCCCTCCGGGGACTGGGAAAACATTATTGGCAAAAGCTGTTGCAGGTGAGGCCAAAGTACCGTTCTTCTCCCTTTCAGGTTCAGATTTCGTAGAAATGTTCGTAGGAGTAGGAGCTTCAAGAGTTAGAGACCTTTTTGCCCAGGCAAAAGCTAAATCCCCGGCTATCATCTTTATCGATGAGATCGACGCTATCGGACGTGCAAGAGGGAAAAATAATTTCTCAGGCGGAAACGACGAAAGAGAAAACACCCTGAACCAGCTTCTTACAGAAATGGACGGTTTCGGAACAGACGTTAACGTTATTGTAATGGCTGCTACCAACAGAGCGGATATCCTTGATAAAGCCCTGATGAGAGCCGGACGTTTTGACCGTTCGATCTATGTAGACCTTCCGGAATTGCACGAAAGAAGAGAGATATTTGATGTTCACTTGAAAAAAATCAAGCTGGATGACACCGTTGACAGAGATTTCCTAGCAAAACAAACCCCTGGATTCAGTGGAGCGGATATTGCGAATGTATGTAACGAAGCAGCATTAATTGCAGCAAGAAACAGTCATACTTCTGTTACAAAACAGGATTTCCTTGATGCTGTAGACAGAATCATCGGAGGTCTTGAGAAAAAGAATATGGCGATCAAACCTTCTGAAAAAAGAAGAGTTGCTTATCATGAAGCAGGTCATGCTACGATCTCCTGGCTGGTAGAACATGCAGCACCACTTTTAAAAGTAACAATTGTTCCGAGAGGACGTTCCTTAGGTGCAGCCTGGTATCTTCCGGAAGAAAGGCAGCTGACCACTACTGAGCAAATGCTGGACGAATTGTGTGCAACATTAGGAGGCAGAGCAGCAGAGCAGGTTATTTTCAATAATATTTCTACAGGAGCATTATCTGATTTGGAATCAGTAACGAAAAGAACGCAGGCTATGGTTACTGTTTACGGACTAAGCCCTAATATTGGGAATATTTCCTACTATGACAGCTCAGGCCAGTCTGAATATTCTTTCGGTAAACCTTATTCCGAAGAGACGGCTACGAAAATTGATGCAGAGATCAAATCGATCATCGAAACTCAATATGAAAGAGCGGTAAGAATTCTTACTGAGAATAAAGATAAGCTTGATGCTTTAGCAAATAAACTTTTGGAAAAAGAAGTGATCTTCCGCGAAGATCTTGAAGATATATTCGGTAAAAGAGCATGGGATCCTGAGTTAACAGAAAGACCTGTTACCAGCACGATTTCTACTGCGAAACAACCCGATGAGCAGATCATTATCCAAGATAAAGAAGAAGAAAGTGAAATTCAGGCTCCGGAAAGCCCGACTCAGCTTTAAAATACTTCCAAAATATATTCAAATAAACCTGACATTCTTAGAATTGTCAGGTTTTTTCATATTTAAGGACTATTTTTAGAATCTATTGTAATTAATTTTCTATTTTTGTATAAAGTTGACTAAAAATAGATTAAGTTGAATTTATTCAAGAGGATTGTAAGCAAACTTACCAACCAGCCTGAGGAAGAAGAAAAACAGAGTCTGGAAAAGCTCGGGGATTCGCTGAAAAATGCGGATCTTGACTATAAGTTTGCGCAATTATTTACGCATTCAGGAGGTTTTTTTAATTACTGTGCAGATGAAGCGGAAGCTCTACAGACTTTAAACCAGATTGTGAAAATAGAAGGAATCAGTAATGTTTTCTGCTGGGACAAGGAGCTTCAAAACTTCTTGAGCGTAGTGAAAATACCCTATACTTCTGAAATGGAGCATAGCAACGATGCTGCTTTCATTACCTGCGAATATCTTATTGCCTATGACGGCAGGATCATGCTTTCGCACAACAATATCCTGCATTACCACTCTTCAAGACTTCCGGGTAAAATCATTATCATGGCCAATGTATCACAAATTGTGAACAACCTTAATGATGCGATGGGAAAAATAAAAAGAAATGGGAATATCAAGAACCTTACTTCCATCAGTGGAGGTCAGTCAAGCTTAGATACTTCTTCCAATACGAATACAAAACTGTTTTTATTGCTGCTTGAAGATTAAGCATCAACTTATAAATTTTACATTTTGGACAAAAACCTTATTCAAAGAACCATTTCCGGACTTGTTTACGTTGCCGTTATCATTCTTTGCACAACACCGCTGGGTGCCCAGCTGATCAACAAGATCCATCCGGATTTTATCAGACAGGAATACCTGTATTACGGTCTGATAAGTCTTTTGCTGCTGGTAGGTACCTGGGAATGTGTTAAGATCATGAAGTTTGGGAAAGGCTATGAAAAATGGATCGTACTTCCGCTGGTTATTTTTATTTATTATATTTTTTCCAAAAGATATTTCAAGCATGATTTCTTTTTCGATTTCAGACTGAACGAAATACTGGCTATTTCCCTGATTGCTATTGCGGTAGTTACATTATTCAAATATTCCAATGAATTATATTATGACAGCGGAAAACTGATATTTACGGTAATCTATGTGGCATTGCCTTTCAGCTTTGCATTAGGTCTGCCCAAGTTTTCCAGCTTTGAAGGAACGTTCTCACTTGAGGTCCTTTTCCTGTTTATCCTGATCTGGAGCAGTGATACTTTTGCTTACCTTACCGGAAAGTTTTTCGGAAAACATAAAATGGCCCCTAAAATCTCCCCCAAAAAGACCTGGGAAGGGTATGCCGGAGGAGTTATCCTGACGCTGGTTTTATCTTACTTTGTAGAGCATTACCAACCGGAACTTCGCGGAAACTGGATGGTGGTAGGTTTCCTGGTTGCTGCATTCGCTCCGTTGGGTGATCTGGTAGAAAGCCAGCTTAAAAGAAATTTCGGGGTAAAAGACAGTGGAAACATCATTCCGGGGCATGGAGGTGTACTGGACAGACTGGACAGTTTTTTAATCTGCGTTCCTGTCGTATATTTGTACTTTATTTTAGAAAAATTTATTTAATGAAATTACATAAGGAATCAAAAGGAACGATTACCGTAGCAACGATACTGTTTATCATCATAAGTATATTGGCTATTTATTTTCTTAAAATATGGTCTTTGCTGATCATTATGCCATTATTGGTGGTTTATAGTTTGGTATTTTGGTTTTTCAGAGTTCCGGACCGTAATATACTTGAGCATAGAGAAAATGTGATTGCTCCGGTAGACGGAAAAGTGGTTATGATCAAAGAAGTGGATGAGACTGAATTTATTAAAGGAAAAGCCATTCAGGTTTCCATTTTCATGTCACCGCTGAATGTTCATATCTGCCGATATCCGGTTTCCGGAAAAGTGATCTATAAGAAATACCATCCCGGAAAATATCTTGTGGCATGGCACGAAAAGTCATCTACAGAGAATGAAAGAACTACGGTAGCTGTAGAAACAGCAACCAATCATCAGGTAGTATTCAGACAGATCGCGGGATATGTGGCAAGAAGGATTGTTTTCTACTGTAATGAGGGAGATCAGGCCAAAGCAGGACATGAGTTCGGTTTCATTAAATTCGGCTCAAGAATGGATGTTTTCCTGCCCTTGGATACCGAAATCATCTGCAAGATAGGAGACATTACAAAAGGAGGTCTGGATGTGATCGCCAAAATGAAAGATTAATATAGAATAAGTCAAAATAGAAAAAAGGAGAAATTAAGTTTTCTCCTTTTTTGTTTTCATATGAAGCTGACAGTTTGAAATTATTCTGATTCCTCCATAATCTCTTTGTGTATGAGTTTTACTACTCATGCGTAATATTGAGTAGGTTATGATGAGGGGGCTACGTGGGTTGTCAATAATTTTGTACCCGCGACAGCAATAGTTAATATTTTCAGTCAATAATAAAAACAAATGAAGAATGAATTTAAAAAGTATACATATTGGAAAGCTTATACATGAACGGGTTCGTGAAGTTGGGATGCCTGTCGGCAGAATTGAGAAGTTTATGAAATGCAGTGAGAACGAGATTGAAAGTATGTATCGGGAAAGCAGTATTGATACCTTTTTATTGTTAAGATGGAGCAAGTTACTGGAGTATGATTTTTTTAGAGTGTATAGCGGGCATTTGATTCTTTATGCCCCTCCCAGTAAGAGGCATGATATTTCTAGGCCAAAAGATAACTTGCCGGCTTTTAGAAAAAACATATATACTGAGGAAGTGAAGAGTTTTATAATAGAAAAGATTGTCAGCAAAAAGATGACAATGAATGACGTGGTCCTGAAATACAGAATACCTAAAACCACTCTTTCCAAGTGGATTAAAAAAGCATGAAAGATACAGGGCCGGATTATAAAAAAATATATACTGATATTATTGAGGAGAAATTCCCTGATAAAATGAATAATTTCAGGATCATGCAAAAAATTGAAACGATTAATACTGTTATAGATATTATAGCATTAAACAGAATGATTTTTGGTAAGCAAGAGCTTTTAGTGGAAAGTAAAAATCAAAAACTTCGCTCCTATGACCAAAGGTCCATTCTCAATATCCTTGAATATCAGAAAAAAAATAAACTTAATAATACGCAAACGGCGAACTATTTCCGAATGAGCCGGAATACGCTTTCAAAGTGGAAGCGTATTTTTAAAATATAAGTTTGTAATCAATCTGTGGGAGAATTATCTTTACTGTGTATTTTGTAATACAGTCACATTTTAAACGTTTTGGAATATGATAAACAGGATTTCTAAACTAATTAACAGTGAAAATGAAGTATATGATAATTATTTAGACCATAACTATATAAAGCTGATCAATCGTTATCTTTTATTTCTTTTTTTACTGTTTTTATTTTATTCGGTATTTTTCTTTGGAGATGGTGGGAGATCTACATTTCTTATCTGTATTACTTTTTTCTGGTTATTTTTAATATTTTTTATAGGAAAAATCAGTAAATTCAGAAGAGTTTTAAAAGCAACAATAATAATTGTTTTTATAGCTCTTACATTCATAATAAGTTTTTTCTATATATATACTTCTAGGAATGCAGGTGTTGAATATTTCTATTTTTCGCTTTTATTTGCATTGCCTTTCTATTTCAATTACAAAGAAGATTATTATCTTATATTGTTTATTGTGATCATTATTGCTCTAAACTTTGTCGGCTGTTTATATTTTGAATTGAATTTTTTACCAAGAAGCAAATATATCAAGGAGGCAGACTTTAAGATAATACAGTTGCTTAATATCATTTTTTGCTTTACGAAATTTCTCATAGATGCGTTCTTTATATACCAGAAAGATAAACTCATTAACGGTTTAATGAAGGAAACGGAGATTAAAGATTCAACCATCGAAGACCTGCTTAAGACCAATAATGAATTGATGAAACAGCAGATCACTAACAATAATCTTACTGAAGACAATATTGCCGAAATTTTAGAGCTGGCAGAAGTAGATTCACCTCTCTTTATTGAAAAATTTCAGATTTATTTTCCGGATTTTATGCCTAACCTTTTAAATATCAACTCAGGTCTTATTAGTTCCGAAATCCATATCTGTGCATTAATGAGACTGAATTTTGATACTAAAAAAATTGCTTCATGTACCAATAGCAGTGTGAGAGCGATTGAAAGCAGAAAATATAGAATCCGAAAAAAATTGGATATCCCCTCTGATATTAACATCAACAACTTTATACTTAAAATATAAGCCTGGTATTCTGAATTTTTCTATTCATGCGTGATGTTATGTAGTCCTATTTTGATTATACCAGATTGATTTAAATAACTTTGCATTTCGTTAAAGCAAAAGAATTTTTAGCTGTATTTTGCTGAGCTTAGTCTCTGTATTGGCTGGTCACAGGTACTGCTTTATATCATCAATGACATTCATAATAAAAGAAACAGGTAAGTCTTTTTCCATATCAATTAAAAGGATTTTAAATTTCTTTCTGCCATCCCGGATAAGTTCAGGGTAATCGAGTTTATCGCCGTGATAAAAGCTTACATAATGCTGCTTATACTTTTTGCTGTAATAAAGATAACACAGCATTTTCTTTTTGTATTTAAAGAATGGAAGCCCGAAGCTTAATGTTTCTGTTATATTTTCCGTATCAGATTCCAGAATTTTTTTGCGTAAAAACAAAAGAGCACTTCTTTCAGGTTCTTTAATTCTGTAGAAGTACTCTTGTATAGGATTCATTTAAGTGAAATTTAATTCAATAAACGATTAGTCGAAATTTTGAAGTTCCACCAGTTTGTGGTACATTCCTTTCTTAGCGATAAGGTCATGATGTGTTCCCTGTTCCACTACAATTCCTTTCTCCATTACTACAATCCAGTCTGCTTTTTGTATGGTTGAAAGGCGGTGGGCAATAACCAGTGAGGTTCTGTTTTCCATCATTTTATCCAAAGCATCCTGAACAAATCTTTCAGATTCAGTATCCAGGGCAGAGGTGGCTTCATCCAGGATCATTACCGGTGGATTTTTCAATACGGCTCTGGCAATAGAAACCCTCTGTTTCTGGCCACCGGAAAGTTTATTCCCATCATCCCCGATATTGGAATCATAGCCTTCGGGAAGATTCGAAATAAAGGTATCGGCATTAGCAATTTTTGCCGCCTCAATAACTTCTTCTTTTGTGGCCTCAGGTTTACCCATCAGTATATTATTATAGATGGAATCATTGAACAATACAGACTCCTGGGTTACCATTCCCAGAAGCTGACGGTATTCTTTTAATTTTAAATGTTTAATATTAGTTCCGTCAATTAAAATTTCACCTTCATTCACATCATAGAATCTGGCCAGAAGGTTGGCAATCGTTGTTTTTCCGCTCCCGCTCTGTCCTACAAGTGCTATGGTTTTTCCTTTCGGAATGATCAGTGAGAAATTCTTAAGGATAACATTGTCTTTATCATAATAGAATCCAATGTTTTTGAATTCAATTTGGTTGCTAAGGGTAGAGATAGAAACCGGCTCTGCAATTTCTTCTACCTTTAAATCATAATCAAGAACTTCAGCTACTCTTTCCAAACTTGCCATACCTCCCTGGATAGAAGATATTGCACTGGAAAGCTTTTTGGCAGGATCCAGGATTTGGAAGAACATTCCGATGAAAACCAGGAAAGCCTGAGGTTTCATAGTCTGTTCCTCTAAAATCTGAGTTCCGGCATACCACGTAATAATAAGAATGGTAATGGAACCAAGGAATTCGCTCATAGGAGAGGCCAATTCTCTTCTTCGGCTCATATCTATGGCGAAATTCTGCCAGTTGGTCGTTGTTTCGTTGAATCTGTTCTTAAGGATCTTATCCGCATTAAAGATTTTGATTACTTTAGAAGATTTTAAAGTTTCGTCTACCAGTGAAAAAAGATTTCCCAGTTCAGCCTGGGCAAAATGAGCCTGCTTTTTTAAGCTTTTCCCCGTCCAGGAGATCAATAATCCCATAACCGGGAAAACCACCAGTGAAAAGAGTGTCAGCTGAGGGGACAGTAAAAATAAGGCAATCAATGATGAGATAATCATGAACGGAGCATTGATGATATCTACCAGTACTCCCATAATTCCACCTTCTACACCTCCGATGTCATTGGAGATTCTGGACATCATATCTCCCTTTCTCTGCTCCGTAAAGAATGAAACAGGAAGCTGTAGGAATTTATTGTACATCGCAGTACGAAGGTCACGGGTAATCCCAACACGGTAATTCACTAAAAGGAATGCGCCTACGTACCTGAAAATATTTCTTAATAAAAATGAAACTGCTGTAATCGCACACAGAACAGCAAGTACATAAACAGCACCATGCTGATCAATTTGTACCTGTACAAAATAATAAGCTTTATCTTTTATATAATTGAAATAATCGCCAAAGGCACCGCTCCAAACCGGTTCTTTTCCTTGTTTTTCAATCGTACCGAACATCAGCCCCAAAATAGGAAGCATAGTTCCTACAGATAAGATATTGAGTAAGGAGTACAGTATATTGAAAAACATACTTCCGAAAAGGTATTTTTGATGCGGTTTCGCGAAATAAAGTATTCTTTGTAATGGTTTCATTCAATGAAAAATTGGATAGCAAAATTACGTAAAATTAAAGGAAAAGACGTTCTTAATCCTGTTTTACTTTAATTAATATGTTTCAGTAAATTGTTTTTTGTTACAAACGTTTGTTTAATTTTCAGTGATTAGAAGGGTTCAGGGTATGAAAAAACCGCCAGTCCGGCGGTTTTGTTTTTTATTATTTATTATTGAAATTTTACTTTGTTATTATATTTCGGAGCAAAATTCTGTGGTGTCAGTTTTTCTAAAGTTTTTCCAACATTATTGATGATGGTTGTTAAATTATCAAAATCTACAACCTTTACATCATCACTTTCGTTATGGTAATGGGACGCTTTCGTCATGTCCACGGTAGAAAATGAATGAGCAATAATCTTTTTCTTTACAAAGCTCACATTGTCTGATCTGTAGAATAATTTTTGTGCAGCATACGGATCGGAATTGATTTTTAATCCGTTGGCCGCATACTTATTAAAAAGCTCATCAAAATCAGAAAATTCATCGCCTGTCATAAAAAGAGCGTTCTTTCCGAACTGGGATTCTGTAGCCACCATTTCAAAATTGAAAAGTGCAGTCATATTATTATATATCTTATCTAAACCGGTATCTGTGGAAATAGCTCTTGAACCCAGCATTCCTTTTTCTTCACCGTTGAAGGCCATGAAAACCATTGAGAATTCAGGCTTTTTATTTTTAAAATAGTCGGCAATACCTGCTAAAGTGGTAATTCCGCTCGCATCATCATCTGCCCCGTTATAAATATTGTCGCCGGTTTTATCACTGGTCCCGATATGGTCGAAATGCCCTGAAAATCCTAAGTATTTATCTGTTTTTCCTTTTTTGATGCCGCATACATTATAAGCTTTCTTTCCTTCATATTCGAAAGGAATCAGGTAAGAATTTCCCGTACAGTATTCAAGTTTGTTTTCTTTAAAAAGCGTTGCAATGTATTCTGCGGCCTTATCATTTTCCGGAGTTCCGATCTCGCGGCCTTTCATTTCATCTGAAGCAAGGGTTGCAAGTATGGTGGTTACTCTTTCTTTTGAAACTTCCTGTGCAAATGTAAATATTGAACAGAATGACAGGACCAGGTAGGTTAGTTTTTTCATTTTTTGATACAAATTTATAGGATCAGTCGTATTCTTAACGGAAATGTTGCATGAAATGATATAAAATATCTGGTGAGCATACATTTTTGAACCATTAAGAAGGTTAAAGGGGGTAAATATAATTAAGAAAATTATCTGCTTTTAAGTGAAGCTGAACTTAATATTCATAAAAGACTATTCAATCTTAATGGTTTATTTTAAACGCAAAGTTTAATTTAAAAATGTAAAAATTATGGATGCAAAGTGAAAATCAATCTTCGATTGATTGAATAAGCGCTCGTATTACCGTCCGCTTGACCAACGGCGAAGCCCGCATCTTTGCCCTGCTTAAATAGTAAAACTTAGATGTGAAACTTTGTGTTAAATAAAAAAAAACAGCTCCTTTCGGAACTGTTCTCACTCAAAAAATCGTTGTAAGGCTATCGAAGTCGGTCTACAGATTTCACGAGCCTCTCATCTCTGCGGATATATGCGTTTGCAATAAACAGACATATTACCGCGATCAATGGGAAAACCGGCTCAATACCCTTCTCAGGAATCTGAATTCCTCCGGATAAGTTTAGTAACCAGTACGCCAATACACCAATCAACAAAACGTTTATAATGATGCTGAATGTATTCAGCAAAATTTGTCTTTTTCTGTTTTTAAAACTGAAAATACTCAATGCTCCTGCTAAAACAAGTACAATACAGCCAATATTAATCACCGGAATATTGCCGAAAACGTCAACATCCTGTCCCGTAATGAAAAGGAAAACAGCAGCCAAAACTGCCAAAAGGGTCCATATAGTCTGTATTCTCTGTAACATAGATTATTAAATACCTGGCAAAAATAACATAAATTTTGCACAATTCAAAAATAAGTGTAGATTTGCATTATACATATGTACTTGAAAACAAAAGTCACCGGACTTACTTTTCTTACTCACAATTAATTACATTTTTACATTAAGTATGTTTAACATAGAAACGTTAAGGTCAAAATCCGTAACGGAACTGACTAAAATCTTAAAAGATTTAGGCGTTAAAGTTGCTAGAAACAGCAATGATAATGATAAGATCTTTGCCGTTCTTGACTTTCAGGCTTCTAACCCTAAAGTTGCAAAAGATTATTTCAACGCCACAGAAACCAGTATGGATACTGAAGAAAAACCGGCAGATAAACCTGCAAAGGCTCCTGTAAAAAAAGCAGCGCCTAAAAGACAACCTGCCAAACCCAAAGCAGAAGCAAAAGCACCTACTGAAGAAAGCCCTAAAGCTGAAGAGAAAGTAGAAGAAAAGATGCCGGCTGCTGAAGAAATAAAGCAGGAAGAGCCTAAAGCTGAAACAGTTTCCGCTCCTGAAGAAAATAATTCAGCACAGGCTAGGAAAAAAAGAAAGAGAGTAACTGCCAACACAGGCAATACAGAAACTCCACAAGAAAGAGCAGAAGCTCCTAAAAATGCAGAACCTCAGGGATCTGCTCCATCAGAAGAAAAGCCTGCTACTTCCCAACCTCAGGCCAGATCCCAACAAAAAGGACACAACAATCCGCAAAACAGCGGAAACCAAAATAAGAACCCTAATCAACACCAAAACCAGGGTCAGAACCAAAATCCTAATCAGCACCAGAATCAGAATCAGAATCCAAATCAGCAAAGACAACATGCTGACAGAAATGAGGAGCATCATTCTGAGCACAGAAAAGAGTTTAGTTTTGACGGGATGGTTAGTATTGAAGGGGTTTTGGAAATCCTTCCGGATAACTACGGATTCCTTCGTTCATCTGATTTCAGCTATATCTCTTCTCCTGATGATGTATATGTTTCTACAGCACAGATCAGAAATTTTGGTCTGAAAACCGGAGATACCGTTAAAGGAATTGTAAGACTTCCAAAAGAAGGTGAAAAATACTTTTCCTTGCTGAAACCTACAGAAGTAAACGGACGTGATCTTGCGTTCATCAAGGACCGTGTTGCCTTTGAATATTTGACTCCGCTTTTTCCTGAAGAGAAATTTAACCTTACAGGAAATGGATCTACACTTTCAACAAGAATTGTGGATCTTTTCGCACCTATCGGAAAAGGGCAGAGAGCGATGATCGTTGCCCAGCCTAAAACAGGTAAAACGATGTTGCTTAAGGATATTGCCAACTCTATTGCAGCCAATCATCCTGAAGTATATATGATGGTTCTTCTGATTGACGAACGTCCGGAAGAAGTTACCGATATGGAAAGAAGTGTAAATGCGGAAGTAATTGCCTCTACATTTGATGAAGCAGCAGATAAGCACGTAAAAGTAGCGAATCTTGTTTTAGCAAAGGCCCAGAGAATGGTTGAATGTGGACATGATGTAGTGATTTTACTAGATTCAATTACGAGATTGGCAAGAGCTTATAACACCGTTACGCCGGCATCAGGTAAAGTTTTATCAGGTGGTGTGGATGCTAATGCACTTCACAAGCCGAAAAGATTCTTTGGAGCGGCCAGAAAGATTGAAGGAGGCGGTTCATTAACCATTATTGCTACAGCGCTTATCGATACAGGTTCTAAAATGGACGAAGTAATCTTCGAAGAATTTAAAGGAACAGGGAACATGGAACTTCAGTTGGATAGAAAAATTGCCAACAGAAGAATTTATCCTGCAATTGACCTTGTGTCTTCAAGTACGCGTAGAGATGACCTTCTCTTAGATGAAGTTACTTCTCAGAGAATGTGGATCTTCAGAAAATACCTTTCTGAAATGAATCCTGTAGAAGCAATGGAATTTGTAAATAAAAACATCAGAGGAACTTTAAATAACGAAGAATTCCTGATGTCTATGAATAAATAGATTAATTTAATTGTTAATAAAAAAGCACGGGGATCAGCGATCTTCGTGCTTTTTATTTGGATAGTGGAGTTTTTGAAAATCTTATAGCTTGAGTGTCTTAGAGTTTAGGTATTTAAGAAGCTTGAAATTGGGGACTGTTAAGGAAAGACAGCAGCTTATATTTTATTAGTAAGTACAACTTTGAGATGTATTTTATACTGCGATACCTCCATCTTCCGACTTTCTGCTTCCCTCCTATAAAAATTAATTCATTCTAAATCAATATATCAATGTTAAAGATTTATTAAAGTAATCCCCAATTGTTGATAATCGCTTAAATATTGGCTAAATTTGGATATAACATTAAAAATAAAAATTATGTCATTTGAATTACCTAAATTAGGATATGCATACGATGCATTAGAGCCAACTATTGATGCAAAGACTATGGAGATCCATTATACAAAACATCATCAGGCTTATATTGACAATCTAAATAAAGCAATCGAAGGAACTGAATTGGCAGGAAAAACGATCGAAGAGATCTGCCAGACTGGGACTGACAAGCCGGCCGTAAGAAATAATGGAGGAGGACACTTTAACCACTCTTTATTCTGGGAAATTTTAACTCCGGGTGGAAGCAAAGAGCCTGTAGGAAATGTAAAAGCTGCCATTGAAAATTATGGAGGTCTAGAAAAATTCAAAACTGATTTTTCTGATGCGGCTAAAACCAGATTTGGTTCAGGATGGGCTTGGCTGATTAAAAATGCAGACGGATCCGTATCTGTTTCTTCTACTCCAAACCAGGATAACCCGTTAATGCCTGTTGCAGACGTGAAAGGAACTCCGGTTCTTGGATTAGATGTTTGGGAGCATGCTTATTATTTAAACTACCAAAACAGAAGACCTGATTATGTTTCAGCATTCTTTGATGTTGTAAACTGGGATAAAGTGGAGGAATTATTCAACAAATAATTTTCAGCTATTATAAAAATAAAAAGGTTCAGAAGAAATTCTGAACCTTTTTATTGTAGATCAAATGTATAAACATTAGTGTTTATTTTATCTAACAGCATCGCTTCCGGAAAGTCCATTCATTCTTAGTCCGTATTTCCAGCTGACATAGGCAAAGACCTGATACAACTTATATTCGAATTTTATTCCGTAGTTTTCTCTTGGGTCGTAATCTATACCTGACTCTATAATATTCCGGTATTTCCCTGAATTGTAGTAGGAATTCCATTCAGTAACCAGAAATGTATTTTTTGTTTTCAGGTAAGATTCTGAGTACTGGCTGATCGGTTTGGCTACAGCATTTAAAAAGTAATCAAACTGGGTATCAATCACAGTAAGCTCCCATTCTCCGTCTTCGTTCTTAGAAGGCTTCATTTCTGATTTTTCTTCTTCTTTCTTGGGACTGTTTTGGGAAAAACAGCTGAAAGGAATAAAGGCGAAGAAAAATAGTATAATAAGATTTTTCATAATGAACATTGTATATAAAATAAGCACTCAAAATGAGTGCCTAAGTTAATTTTTTATGGTTCTTTCTGAAGAATAACAAATGCCGGGAAGTGATCACTGTATCCTCCTGTAAATCGGTCTCCATCCCAGGATCTGAAAGGATATCCTTTATAATTTCCTTCTTTATTCACTAAATAAGGTGGAGCAAAGATTTCTGCTTTGTATACAGAATATTCTTTTGTCACCTGATCAGATATTACATTCTTAGAAACAATGATCTGGTCGAAAAGGTTAGGGGCATCCTGGTAAGCCAGTGAAGCGATCCCTTTTTTATATAAAGGATACATTAAATTAAGATATGGTGTAGTTTCGCTCAGATCTTTGGGGCCTGCAACAGCTTTTAGATAATTTTTCAAACTTGCGCTCACAGGATCATCATTAAAGTCACCCATTGCAAAAAGTTTAGTGGAAGGATCTGCTGCTCTTATACTGTCCATCTGCTGTTTCAGTAAAGCGGCAGCAGCATTTCTTTTAGGTAATGAAACGGCTTCGCCACCTCTTCTTGATGGCCAGTGATTCATGAAAAATGCAACTTTTTCATTGTCCAGGAAACCTGTTACTACCAAAATGTCCCTTGTATATTCTCTTTTACCATCATCACCGAAAACTTTTAGTTCTTTTTTCAATGAATTGGTCGGGGTAAATCTTCTTTTCTGATAAATTAATGCAACATCAATTCCTCTGTAATCATAAGAATTATAATGAATAATTCCGTAGTCATATTTGGCAAGAACAGGCTGTTTTACCAGATCTTCAATGACCTGCCTGTTTTCAACTTCAATAAGTCCCACTACTGCAGGTGCTGTTTTCGTATACTGTGCACCCATTTCAGATATTACCTTGGCTTCGTTGGCAAGCTTGGCCTTATAAATTTTAGTATTATAATTTTTACTGCTGTTTGGCGTAAATTCGTCAGATCCGCTTTGATATCTTACTGCTTTTTTGCCTATTAAAGCACCGTCACTCCAGGGCCCGTCATGTTTCTCTGCTTCTAAAAACTTAATGGAATCCATTGGAATGCTTCGGTGGAAAGCCGGATTACGGATATCTTTTGTACCATCAATATAGTCTGCAGAACGGATGGTGTCCCAAAGGTTTTCAACATTCAAAAAGCCAACAGTAGCCACTTTCCTAAGTTTTCCCTGTTGTGCAAAAGCCATTATTGAAAAAATAACAGCGATAAAACTCATCAATCTCTTCATCCTCTAGAGTATTAAAATTATTTAAACCACAAATTTACCTTTTTTTAATTCACTCCATTTAAATATTTGTAAATTTAAAACAAGATAAAACAATTCTTTTATATAATGAATCTTAAAAGGTTGCAATGTTAAGAAAAAATATTGTTAAAAAAGTTGGAGATTCCAAATTTTGATTAAATTTGTGCCCCCAACTTTTAAACTGTTGAGAATTAAGAAGAAAAGTATTAAAAAAAATAATATACTCATGATTAAAAAACTATCATTAGTCTCTTTATTTACTTTACTTCCTGCTTCATTCTATTTTGCGCAGACTACTGTATTTGCGTATCTTAAGGATGCTGATGGAAAGCCTGTTGAAAGGGCAGAAGTAGATCTTAAAGGGAGCGAAAATGATGTAACGGCTGACAAAATTGGATACTTCCAGTTTGTAGACCTGCAGCCGGGCCATTATCAAATTATGATTACGAAACCAAACTTCGAAACCAAAATGATGGAGTTTGACGTAACCGATGAGAAAAGAAAGGATCTAGGGGTCATAACTCTATATTCTGCACTTACCAACGCAGATCAAGGATTAGCGATTATAGACAATGATGATGATGACAGTAACAGCAGCGGGCAAGCTTCTACAGTAGGATTATTACAATCTTCTCAGGATATTTTCAGCAGAATTGCTGCTTTTGATTTAGGATTTTACTGGTTCCGTCCGAGAGGAATTGATGGGAGAACAGGAGAATCTATGCTGAATGGTGTCTCAATGGTAAAATCTGATAATGGTAATGTTGACTTCAGCAATTGGGGTGGATTGAACGAGATCACGAGATATCCGGAGATCGCATCTAACCATTCTCCGTCTGAATATGCTTTTGGTGGAAACAGCTCTGTTGTTTATAAGAATACGAAAGCCAGTGAGTATAGAAAAGGATTCCAGTTTACACAGTCCTTGACTAACAGAAACTACAGAAACAGAACCTCTTTACGTTATACCTCAGGAATGAGTAAGAAAGGGTGGGCATTTACTGTAATGGGAGCCAGGAGATGGGCTGAGGAAGGAATTCAGGAAGGAACTTTCTACGATGCTTATGGAGCTTACCTGGGTATAGAAAAGAAATTCAGTGACAGCCATACGATAACATTCAATGCGATAGGTGCACCATATAGAAGATCTACAGCCAGTCCAAGTACTCAGGAAGTATATGACTACAGAGGTGTACATTACAACTCTTACTGGGGATGGCAGGATGGAGAAAAAAGGAGTGAAAGAGTTCGAAGAGGATTCCAGCCGCTTTTTCAGGTTCAGGATTTCTGGAAGATTAATAAAAATTCCAGCCTTTGGACAACTGCATCTTACCAGTTTGGAAAAGATAAAGGTTCGCGTTTGGACTGGAATGGGGTAACCAATCCGTCACCTACTTATTATAGAAACTTACCAAGTTACTATATCAACAGTATTATTTATAACTCCGTTAATAACACTGAGACTGATCCCATGCAGTATAACACGCTTTGGGATGCCTATAATACAAGTATGTCTAACTGGCAGAATGGAGATCCCAATGTTACTCAGATTAACTGGGGGCAGATCTATGCCAATAATCAAAAGAACGATGCTGCAGACCAGGCTGAAATGGCTCGTTTGTACGGATTATCAGGGAAACGTTCCAAGATATATCTTGTAGATGATGTAAGTGATGATAAGATCTTCAACGCAGGTACCCATTACACATATAACTTTAACGACCGTATAAAGTTTATCATGAACGTTTCTTATCAGAACTACAAATCTGAACTTTACCGTGAAATGAAAGACCTTTTAGGGGGTGATTATGCTATTGGTGTTGATCCGTTTAAAGAGTCTGCTAAACCTGGTTCTACAGGATTCTATAATACGTTGGATCCTAACGTTCAGTTGAGAGTGGGAGACCGTATGACTTATAATTATATTTTGAGAAGACAGGAAGCAAAAGTAAATCCGGGACTGAAATTCTCTACCGGTAATTTCGATGTATTTGTTTCTGCTATGGCAGGATATTCCACTTCAAACAGAGAAGGTCTTTTCAAGCATTATTTATATGAAAACTCTTACGGGAAAAGTAAAGATTACAATTTCTGGAACTTCGGTCTGAAAGGACAGATCGTTTATCGTATCAATGGACGTAATTTCTTAGTGTATAACGGAGCGATGTACAATCAGGCACCATTCCTGGAGGATTTGTTTATCAATCCTAGAATCAATGCCCTTGTTAATCCTAATATTAGGAGTACGGTTTACACGGCTAATGATTTAAGCTATGTTATCAATACACCCTTCCTGAAATTAAGAGCATCAGGATATATTGTAGATACACAGAATGAAACCAACGTACAGCGCTTCTTTGCAGACGGGATCCAGATGAGCAGCACCAATCCAGACGGATCTGTTTCTCAGGTACAGAGTGCATTCGTTACTCAGGTGATGTCTAATCTTGAGAAAAGAAATATGGGAGTGGAATTAGGTGTTGATCTAAAAGTTATTCCTACTTTATCTTTACAGGGACTTGCAAGTTTAGGACAGTATACGTACAGAAATAATCCGGAAGTTTATTTGGTTTCTGATGCATCAGGAAGCAGTGTGACTTCTTTCGGTAAAGCATATCTGAAAGATTATAAGCAGGGAGGTACTCCTCAGAGAGCTTTCTCATTAGGTTTCCGATATAACAATCCAAAATACTGGTGGGTAGGAGCCAACTGGAACTATTTCGATAATAATTATCTGGATCCGGCTCCGGCTTTAAGAACGAATAACTTTATTCAGAACCCATATTCAAGTACTCCTTATTTAGGTCTTACCGATGGTGATGTACGCGATATGCTGAAACCGGTAGAACTTCCTTCTGCATTTTTCCTGAATGCTAATGCAGGGAAATCATTCATGATCGGAAAGTATTATATATTATTGACCGCTTCTGTAAATAATATCCTGAACAACAGAAGATTCATCACAGGAGGTTTCGAACAGACAAGAGAAACAAAAGCTATGGATTTCGCTTATGATTATTATAGCCCTAAACCCTCTTTCGGACCGAAATACTGGTATACTCAGGGGCGTTCGTACTTCGTTAACTTACAATTCAGATTCTAATAAATAAAAAATAACAATGAATAATTTCACTAACTTTTTCAAAACGGCATTTGTGGCAGTAGGTGTACTGTCTGCAGTGTCTTCTTGTGTAAAGAATGATGATTGGGAAACTCCTCCAATCGCTTGTTCAAATAAATTTGAGGCGCCTACCATTTCAATGGCTGATTTTGCAGCTCAGGCTCCTGCAACTGGATACAAATTGATTACAACAGATCAGATTTTCGACGGTTATATCGTTTCTTCTGATGCTCAGGGAAATTTTTATAAAACGATTTCCTTCCAGGATAAAACGGTAAACCCTACTGTGGGTCTTCAGATCGAAGTAGATAAAGCAAGTAATTTTGCAGACTTTCCGGTAGGGGCACATATCAGAATTAATGCTAAAGGATTACGTTTAGGACTTGACAGAGGATCAATTAAACTTGGTTCTGAAGATCCGAATTTTGCCATTGGTAGAATTCCTCAGGCTCTTGTAGGAAGATATGTTTCCGGAGTTTGTGGTGGAAACGGATTGGATATCCAGACTATTATTCCAACAAAGCTTAATTCATTAAATGATGCAAAGCAGGCTAATCTAATCAATACTTTAGTAACGGTGTCTGATGTGCAGTTCAATATAAGTGAAATTTTCCCGGTACAGAAAAAATATCTTGATTATGATGCAGGAGGCCAAGGCTTGGATACAGACAGAAATATTGAAGATAAATTAGGTGGTACTGCAGTAATCAGAAACTCAGGATTCTTCAAGAGTGGAGGAGAGCTTTTACCGAAAGGGAGCGGAACTGTTACTTTTGTGGTAAGCAGATACAATACAACATGGCAGATGCTGATCAGAAGCTTGTCCGATATTAATTTCACTGGAACAAGAGTAGATTCAACGCCGCCTAAAGGAGGTACTGAGATCACTTATTCAGGTTCTTTCCTTGAAAACTTTGAAAGTTACTCGCTGACTCCTGCTAACCTTGAAGTGTATCCTAAATATGTAAATGATGCGGTATTAGGAAACAGATACTGGCAGTTAAAAACTTTCAGCAACAATAAGTATATTCAGCTGGGAGCTAATTCAGGATCTGGAAATTATTTGACCTATTTTGCAGTACCTGTTGATTTTACAGCTGCCAATACGTTGAAATTTGATGTAAATGTTGGATTCTGGAACGGTAATGCTTTAAAAGTATACTACACAACCAATTATACTCCACTTGGAGATATTACCGCAGCAACAAAAACAGATATTACATCTGCATTTACAATTCCACAAACCCCTGTTAGCGGGTACGGTACATTAACGCCTGCGGGAACTTATACTTTACCTGCCGGATTAACGGGTAATGGATTTATCCTGTTTGAATATACCGGAGCATCAACTGGTGTTACAACGACTATTCAGTTAGATAATATTCAGGTTCAATAATTTAAATCTGATATTTTAAATACAGGCCGTCTTTCATTAGACGGCCTTTTTTATGTTGTGATAAATGATAAGAGCAAATGCAAATGAAGAATTAATAAAAAAGCATGACATATCTGTAGCTTTTGATTTAATGATATTGAAAATGAATTTATTATGTTCGAAAAATATGATATCACAGATTGCTTAATCGGATTCCTTTTAAATATGCTAAGGGAATATGATTGGAAAGCCACATTATGAAGAAGATTTTAGATTGAATTATATAAAACAGTAAAAACAAAAAACCACCGCAGATGCAGTGGTTCATATTTTAAAATTATTCTGTTTAGAAAGCAACTTCATTCACTTCCTTGCCTCGCTGGAAGTTCATTACTTTCTGGCTTCCTTTGTAAGCAACACTAACAATGTTGATCTGCTTAGGAAAAGCACTTAAAAGAATAGTGTTTTTAATTTTTAAGGTATTGATATCGGAAACACCACCGGTCTCAAAATATACCCATACAGTTTCTCCACTTACCTGACTTCCGGTGAAAGTTATAGTTTTTGGAGAGCCATTGACGAACACATCAAAATTATTATTTACATATTTTTTTACTTCTGCTTCAAATCCTGCTGTATTAGGATTGATTTTAATAGCATCAGAAATATGGTTAGTATTCATTTTTGTGGTAAACTTCAATGTTTTGCTTCCATCTATATAATCAACTTTGGTCATTGAAGAGAAAAAGTCTACATACATAAAACTCATTAACACAAAAAATGTTAAAATTCCTGATATATATAAAAGTTTTTTCATCTTAATTAATAGATTTACAATCATTCTTGCTAATTATAGGTCACAAATAATATGCCAATTAAAAATTTACGTTCACAGAATATTTATCATAGAATGCCTTGATGTGTGCAACAGCCTCGTCAGCAGTGTCTACCACACGGTATAAGTCTAAATCATCTTCGGCAATCATTCCTTCTTTTAACAGTGTTGCTTTGAACCAATCCAATAATCCGCCCCAGAATTCACTTCCTACCAGAACAATCGGAAACTTGCCTATTTTATTGGTCTGAATCAGGGTCATTGCTTCCGTAAGCTCGTCCAGAGTACCGAACCCGCCCGGCATTACTACGAATCCCTGGGAATATTTTACAAACATTACCTTTCTTACAAAAAAGTAATCGAAGTTCATAGAATAGGATTTATTAATATACGGATTGAAATGCTGTTCAAACGGCAGATCAATATTGAGCCCGATGGATCTTCCCTGTGCATTAAAAGCGCCTTTATTTCCAGCTTCCATGATCCCTGGGCCGCCTCCGGTAATGATTCCGAAGCCCAGTTTGGTGATCTTTTCAGCAATTTCAACAGCCATTTCATAATATCTGCTTTCAGGCTTCAGTCTTGCAGAACCAAATATAGAAACGCATGGTCCTATCTTGGCCAGCTTTTCATATCCGTCCACAAATTCAGCCATTACTTTGAAAACCATCCAACTGTCTTTGGTGATGGTTTCGTCCCAGGTTTTCTGTCTGAGACTGTTGTGAAGTTTTGTTTCGTTAATATCAAGTGCAGGATTTACTAAACTTTCATCCCTGGTTCCATCCATTTCCATTGCAAATTATTTAAAATATTTTTCGGCTTCTATTACAGATTCCGGTCTTCCCACATCTATCAGAATGCTGTCATGTACAAATCCGTGGATATGCTCAGTCTGCATCAGGTCAAGATACTCCTCCATAACAGAAAACTTGCCGGTTCTCTTTATTTTTTCAAAGATAGCAGGGTTGATGCAGTGAACACCACTGAAGGCAAGAGCCTTAAAGCCTTTGTTGAATTCTGCAAGCCTCTGCTCTCCCGACTGTACATTAAGCCAGCCTCTCAAAACCATATCATCATTGAAAAGCAGCTTTCTGGAACTGTCTCTATCGGAAACCGCTAAAGTAGCGAAATCTTTTATCTTTTTATGATATTCAACGAGCGCATCAATATTGATATCCGTTAAAATATCAGCGTTCATGATTAGAAAATCTTCCCCGTGATCGAGGAATCTTCTAGCAAAAATCAAGCCGCCACCGGTTTCCAGCAGTTCGTCCCTTTCATCTGAGATTTCAATGCTGCAGCCGAAATTACTGTTTTTATTTAAAAATTCAACAATCTGATTTCCAAAATGATGGATATTGATCACAAAATCTTTTATTCCAAAGCCTTTAAGATAATTGATATTTCTTTCCAAAAGCGGTATGCCGTTTACCGGAGCCAGTGCTTTTGGATGGTGATCCGTAAATGGTTTTAGCCTTGTGCCTTTTCCGGCAGCGAAAATTAAAGCTTTCATATAGTCTAGGTAATGAGTGATATGTAATGAGTAATTTCAGGAATTGATGAAAAGTAAAATATTACTTATTGCTCATTATTCATTACTCATATTCAGGTGGTGCTGTTCGTCATGGTGGAGGCTTATTTCTATTCCTTCAGGATATTTTTCCCTGATGAATTCAGCAATCTTGATCGCAGAATACACGGATCTGTGTTGTCCGCCTGTACATCCGAAATTGATCTGAAGGTCTTCAAAACCTCTTTCCAGATAATTGTCAATATTAATTGAAATAATGGATTTTACCAGCTCGAGAAACTTAGGCATTTCGGTTTTTGTTTCAAGGTATTCCTGAACCCCGATATCATTTCCTGTTTGGATTTTGTATTCCTCAATTCTTCCTGGATTTAAAATTCCTCTGCAGTCGAAGGTAAAACCTCCGCCGTTTCCTGAATGGTCTTTAGGAATTCCTCCTTTTTTGTAAGAAAAACTGTGTATGTCGATGTGTAACATTATTCTTTATTTTTATTTAAACCATTAAGGCTTATTTAGTTTTATTGATAACCGGTTATCTGTAAGCTGTCGGCTTGATCGGAGTCGAAAGCTAGCTATTTAAAATGTGATTAATTTTCAATTTTGATTCTTCCGAAGACAGTTGTTCTATTACTTTTTTCAGTTCCGGATAATCCTGCATCTGTTCCCAGGATGCGGCAAACTGCGTGATATTGTGAATTCCTTTTTCAAGGCTGACTATAAAATGCTGCTTCCTTTGGATTAGCCCTCTGAAGCCATAGGCTCCAAGTACCTGCAGAAATCTCATCATCTGAATTGGTTTTACCGAATTTTTTAGTTTAGTTTTGATTTCTTCATTTTCAAACTGCATGATATAATAGTCAAGCATTTCATTTTTAAAATCTTCCGGAAAGTCGGCCTTGGCCTGGAAAAGGAAAGAAATCACATCATACATCAATGGCCCTTCCATCGCAGATTGGTAATCGATGAACGAAACTTTACGATCTTCATTCACCATAATATTCCTTGCCTGAAAATCGCGGATCATCATTCCTTTGGGTTCAAGACTTTCAATAAGCTGGGCAATCTGTTTAAATTCTTTCAATAAAACAGATTTACGGTATTCGAGCTCCAGAATATCAGCTACAAAATTTTTAAAATAATACAGATCATGAATCACGGGAAGCTCGTCATACCTTTCGTATTCAAACGTTTTTGAAAAATCAATTTTCCCCTGGGTCCGCATTTGGAGCTGGAAAAGCTTTTCTAATGTTTGCTTTACCAATGTTCTTACGTTATCGGAAAGTCCTTCTGTTGTAATAACATCTGAAAGAGTTTGTTCTCCTAGAAATTCCTGTATATACATCTTTTTGTCGTCTGAAACAGCAAAAATATTGGGTGTGTTGAGGTCAAGCTCTGAGAAGATTTCAGAATAATAAAGGAAGCTTTCGTTTTCCGCGGTGTTTTCATTGCTGGTGACAATGTATTTTCTGGTGTTGGATTTAGCCAGGAAATTTATTCTCGCAGAACCACTTTGAGCCAGTGTAACGAACTCAGAAGATGGTTCACCCAGATAATTTTCAAAAAATCGTTTTGCGTTTTCGGAAGTCATAATATGGAAACAAATATACTAATTTAATGGGAGTTTGATTGTTTTGATTGTTTTGGCTGTTTGAGGGTTTGAGATATTAGAGCTGGAGTAGGATTATCAGAGGATTTGGAGTTCTGGATGGTGATTGAGACTTGATGTTAGTTAAGTTATTTTGTAAAATCTAACGTCTGATATCAAATATTTATTAACCTAAGTTTCAGTCTAATTTCTATCTTTGTATCATGTTAAAGGATTTTAAACCGGTTTTAAACATTTTGCTGAGGTTCATCGTCATCTACCTGGTGCTGCTTCTAGGGTATCAGTTTTATCTGAACAGCGGTAAAGAAAATGGGCTGGATCCTTTTTCCCGGATGATTGCTGATCAGGTTGCCGCCGTTCAAAAGACTATAGGGTTTCCTACATTGCTTTATGATGATGTAAAAAATGAACAGGTTTGGTTTTATGTAAAGAAAAACTATGTGACAAGAATGGTGGAGGGATGTAATGCTGTTTCCGTCATGATCTTGTTTATAGCCTTCGTTTTTGCATTTTATAAAGGTGCTAAAACATATATTTTCGCCTTGGCTGGGCTTGTTTTGCTTTACATTATGAACCTTCTGCGAATCATGGGACTAAATATCGTTATGGTAGATCATCCGGAATATGGAAAAATATTCCATGATTTTATTTTTCCAGCAGTTATTTATGGGACTGTTGTGGTTCTGTGGCTGGTTTGGATTAAATTCTTTGCTTTGAAAAATGAAAATTCTTAACTGGCTTTTGGTGATAGCGGGAATCTGCGGTCTTATAAGCGTACGGATGCTTGAAGACAAAATTTTCTATGACCCTTTTCTCGAATATTTTCATGAAGCGATTAAAAATATTGCATTTCCCCGGTTTGAATGGGGGAAATTAATTGCAGGACATCTTTTCAGGTTTATGCTTAATCTTGCCTTTTCGTGCCTGATCATTCAATGTCTTTTTAAAAACCGCCAGTGGACGGCACAGGGAGCATTGCTGATTACCATTATTTTTGTGATTACTTTTCCGATTTATCTTTACTGTATACATGATAAGTTCGAGATAGGATATCTTTTCTCTTTTTATATGAGAAGGTTTGTCATCCAGCCGCTGGCTTTGCTTTTGATTATTCCGATGTTTTATTATAGAAAACAATTAATGGAAAGAGCAGATAAATAAATCTGACAAATTTATTACTACAGGCTAATCTGCAGTATGTTTATCCACACTGGTGACATTTTCAGGAGTCCACTGTACTCTCTTTACAAAATCTTTTTCGCGGACAGGGCAGTCTTTTATCTGGCATACAGGGCACGATACTGTTTTACAGTCATCCATATGGAAATTAAATTCTACGCTTCTTTTTGTGTTTTTAGCTAAAAGAATAATCATTTTTTCCATTTCATTGTGCGCTTCCCGAAGGCTGTAGTACCAAGGTAAGGTAATATGGGCATCAATATGGAGATTGGCTCCGAATTGCTGAATTTTCATATTGTGGACATCGATCCATTCTATTCTTCTGTTCTCTTCGAGTAATCTGATAATCTGGTTCAAAAGATCAGGATCCTGTTCATCCATAATACCGCTTAAAGATTTTCTTACGATTTTATAGCCTACGTAGATGATGTAAAGCCCAAAAATAAGGGCTACAACTGAATCCAGCCAGTAGATTTTAGTGAAGTAAACAATCATTAAGCTTATTACGACACCCAATGTCGTGATGGTATCGGATTGAAGATGTTTCCCTGATGATACAAGAACCAGCGAGTTTTCTGCCTGCCCTTTTTTAATGGAAATATATCCCAGGAGATAATTAACAATAGCGGTTGCAGCAATGATCCATATTCCCATATCTATTTTGCTCAGGGTTTTCCCTACAATAAGGCTGTTGACACCTTCATAGATGATCATAATACCGGCAATGGCGATTAAAGCCCCTTCGATACCGGATGTTACAAATTCTACTTTTCCGTGGCCGTATGGGTGGTCTTCGTCTCTAGGTTTTGCGGCAAGATGAAGAGAGTAAAGTCCCATAAATGCACTGATGACATTGACGATGCTTTCCATGGCATCAGAAAACACGGCATCGGAATTGGTGAGCTTCCAGGCAATAATCTTTCCTATGAATAAAATGACTCCGAAAGCGGCAATCAGCTTTTGAAATCCTATTTTATCTTTGCGGGTAATGGTTTTTTTATTTTCCATAGTTTGATAAAAAAAAGAATCTCAATTCTGAGACTCTTTTTTATTTTGTTAGTTTAAACTAAGTTGTTGGCTGCTAAGTATTCTGCAATCTGTACAGCGTTCGTTGCGGCTCCTTTTCGCAGATTGTCTGCCACGATCCAGAGATTCAGCGTTTTGGGCTGTGAAAGATCCCGTCTTATCCTGCCGACGAAAACTTCGTCTTTCCCTTCGGAGTACAGCGGCATTGGATATTCGTTGTTTTTCACGTTGTCCATTACCACTACGCCTGGTGTCTCGGATAATATCTTTCTTACTTCGTCAAGGTCAAACTCGTTTTCAAATTCAATATTTACACTTTCTGAGTGTCCTCCCTGAACAGGAACTCTCACTGCAGTTGCTGTAAGATTAAATGTATCATCACCTAAAATTTTCTTAGGTTCTTTCATCAATTTGATCTCCTCTTTCGTGTAGTCGTCATCACTGAATACGTCACAGTGAGGAAGAGCATTTTTGAAAATCTGATAAGGATATACTTTGGCAACGCTGTCATCTCCGCTTATTTCAGCATTGAGCTGATCCACGGCAGCTTTTCCTGTTCCCGTTACAGACTGGTAGGTAGAAACAACCACTCTTTTCAGGTCATATTTTTTATTCAGTGGCCCCAGAACCATTACCAACTGAATGGTAGAGCAGTTAGGATTGGCAATGATCTTATCTTCTTTGGTTAAAACATTAGCATTGATCTCCGGAACAACCAGTTTTTTGGTAGGGTCCATTCTCCATGCTGAAGAATTGTCAATCACTGTGGTGCCAGCTTCCGCAAAAAGAGGGGCGAATTCAAGAGAAGTGTCTCCTCCGGCAGAAAAAATAGCAATATCCGGTTTGGCAGCTATAGCGTCCTTCATGCTTACGATGGTAAATTCTTCCTGTTTATACTTCACCTTCTTACCTACAGATCTTTCGGATGCCACCGGAATTAATTCTGTTACAGGGAAGTTTCTCTCCTCCAAAACTTTAAGCATAACTTGTCCAACCATTCCTGTTGAACCGACTACAGCTACTTTCATTGATTTAATTAAAAAATTTAAGGTTAAACTATTACAAAGTTATAACTCATCATTGATAACTTATTATTTTATGTTTTAAGCCCCAAAGACTCTCGTCCAAGGGAAGGCAAATGCAAATAAACCTGCAGCGATAAGACCCATGATCACAATACCTAAAGAAATCGTGTCATTGGACTTCACTTTTTTGTTGATGATGGTCATCAATACTGCTGCAATCAGCATAGAAAATGGGTGCTCCACATACTGGAATCTTAAATCGGCATTTTTCATTACTGATCCCATATCCAATCCTTTTGTGAAGTTGATCACCAGCATGACGATCCCTATTAAAAACTGAACATGGAAGAAAATCATCGTAAAGAGAGTCGTCTTCTTTAAAAATTTGTTCACTTTACCACTGAAGCCAAACATTGTGGCTAAAAGGGCAATAATAAATAATGAGACCAAAAGAAGTTCAAGATACCCGAATCCTTTGTGTGCATTAAGCAAAATCTTGTAAAAATCCATATTCAATTTTTTGTACACAAATATAGCAAAAATCCCGGCGAAAAGCCGGGATTGATATTTATAAAATCTAATATTGTGATCTTATTAGAATCTGTAAGAAAGTGAAGCTGACCAAGTTCTTCCGAATCCGAAATAAACGTTGTTGCTAACATCCAAACCTTTGTAGAAGTTATTTGGATTTGCGTTGTAAGCATCTAATTGCTGTTGAGCAGTCTGCCCACCCGCAATATCTTTATAATCAGATATTGTTTTTTTGTTAGATGATCTTAAATCTGAAATGTATGTAGTGTCAAATAAGTTGTAAACATTTGCAGATAAAATCAATCTCTGTCCATTTTTCAGATCAAATGTATAAGATGCTCCAACATCAGTGAGGTTATAAGAAGGTGCTTTTAAAGAACCTTTTTCTGCTCTGGCTGCAGGAATTTGTCCATTTTCTCCAATGATAAAGCCACTGTTGATACTAAATGTTCCATAAAGGTTGTCATAATATCTCCAAGTTCCGTAAATATCAAGGTTTTTAACTGGTTTCACAGTAGCTCCAATAGCTGCTGTGGTTTGCGCAGCATCAGATACTTTAAGACCATCTAAAGCTAATGTAACCTCGTTTTTTCCGTTTGAGCCAACAATAGGAGCTCCGTTTTCATCAACTAAAAGACCTGTAGGATTGTTTTTATATTTCCAGTTTCCTATAGATAACATTCCGTTAAATTCTAAAAAGTTCAAAGGCTTGTAGAATAATTCTAGCTCAGCACCCATATGCACCTGCTTTACACCATTTAAGCTAACAGTTGCTCTTTCCAAACCATAAATAGTAAGGTTTGTAAGACGAACGAATCTGTCATCCCAAGAAGTATAATATAAGTTAAGGTTTGCTCTTAATTTGGAAGATCTGAAACCGTAACCAAATTCTGCAGAAGCAATTTTTTCATTCTGAAGATCTTTATTTACAACTTGTAGGTTACCTGTTTGTCTTCCGTCTGAAACAGAATAAGGATAAACTCCGAAGAAGTTTGGCTGTTTAGAATAATAACCCGCGTTTACAAATACGTTATGGTTATCATTGATATTATAATTAACACCTGCTTTTACATTATAACCAAACAGATATTTCATCTCTGTTTTTGTATTTACCTTTTCTCCTAATTGTTCGGTAACACCATCTATAATCCAGTTGTCAATTCTTGAGAACCCTTGTTCGGAAGCAGAACCCTGTACAAATGCGGAAAGATTGTCCTTAGAATACTCTAATTGTCCAAAAACTCCACCCCAAAGAACTTCTCCATTATAGTTTCTGTATACAATTTGGTCTTTATCTTTTATAGCTTTAATGAATGGGTTAGCAGAAGGTGCTGCATTGTAAACAAGGTTTACATCCATATTAGGATTATTCTTGTTGTCTTTTTCAATAAATTTGTTATTTCCCCAAAGATCGGTTAAAACTCCCGGGTGATAACCGTAGTAATATCTTCCATCTAGACCAACTGAAAAATTAAAATTATCATTGATTTTATGTTGGAAATTGGTAAGGAATCCGTACCAATCGTGAGAGTTTACTGAAGCTCTTCTTACTAGACCATTGGTTCTTTGTGCAATTCCTGGCGTTGCATTAACTTTATTGATTGGAGCTGCAGGATTTGATGGGTTCCATAATACTGATTGTCCTTGGTTCCACGCAACAATGTCATCAAAACGGATTAAACCATCTTGAGTTTTCGGAAGGCTGTTTATACTAGTTCCATTAATGGATCCAATAACTCCGGTTCCTCCTCCACGTCCCCAAGAAGCATAAACAACAGTTGATAATTTAGATTTTTCGCTCATTGTCCAATCCCAGTTGATGGATGCAACAGGCTTACTATAATAATTTACAGATTGAGAATATTGTCTTCCATTCAAATATCCCCAGTTAGAATTATATTTTCTGTTTGGTTCATCCCCAAAAACCTTATCCAATTTACCATCACCCATATCTAAATATGTAGCAATACTTCCGTTAAAGTTTTGGTTGTGCCATTGAGGAGCCCCAGTAAACGTGAATTGGAAATCATGCTTTTTATTTGGCTGCCATCCAAGAGCAAAATAATAGTTGTATGCTTCAAAATCAGAACCATCTATATATGTTGCACCAGCAGTTCTTGCCATTAAGAATGAAGTAGACCACCCGTTTGCAGATTTACCAGTATTGTATGAAAATAATGTTTTCAGGTATCCGTCATTACCAAGACCTAAAGTTACATTACCCTCTTTCTTTTTATCAGCAGCTCTTGTAATAACGTTAATGGTTCCTCCAATAGATGCAATAGCTAATTTAGATGATCCTAAACCTCTTTGAACCTGCATAGCAGAAGTAACATCTGATAAACCAAGCCAGTTTGACCAGTATACTGTTCCTCCTTCCATATCGTTTACAGGAACACCGTTAATCATTACTGCGGTGTTATTAGTATCAAAACCACGAATGTTAACACGGCCATCACCGAAACCACCACCACCTTTTGTAGCATAGATAGAAGGAGTAGAATTTAAGATTTCCGGGAATTCCTGATTTCCTAATCGTTGTACAATTTGTGCTTCCTTAATGGTTGAAACTGCTACCGGTGTTTTTCTATCTTTAGCAATATCAGCAACACCAGTGATTACAACTTGTTCAATGTCATTGGATTTGGTTTTCACCGTATCCTGAACTTCTTGAGCATAATAAACACTTGCTGTAGATAATGTAATTACTACAGATAGCATCGATTTGTTGATTAATTTCATAATCGTTAGTAATAGTTAGATTTAATTTTCTGCAAAATTCGCGAAATAAAATTTAACTAATATTAACTGTATGTTAATTTTTACTCAATCTTAATAAGATTTAACTTGTTGAATTTCAGCTATATAAATAAAAATTAAATTTTTACATGAAAAAAATCATATTATTGAGTTTTTAACAAATAGGGGCTGTTTTTATTAAAAATATAACGCTATTTCACGGCTTTGAGACTCAAATCGATATTTTCAGCCGAGTGGGTAAGGGCTCCGGCAGAGATATAAGTGACCCCGGTAGATGCAATTTCTTTTAACATATCACGGGTAATTCCACCTGAGGCTTCAGACTCACAAGAGCCGTTAATCATTTCTACTGCCTGCTTCATCATAGATACGCTCATATTGTCGAGCATGATTCTATCTACTTTTGCTTTGATGGCTTCTTTTACTTCTTCAAGATTTCTTGTCTCAACTTCGATCTTTAATTTTTTCTTAGTATTTTTAACATAATCTTTTGCCATTTTTACGGCATTCGTAATGCTCCCGTTATAGTCGATGTGGTTATCTTTCAGCATGATCATGTCATAGAGTCCATATCTGTGATTGGTTCCGCCACCTATAGCAACGGCCCATTTTTCACATACTCTGAAGTTAGGAGTTGTTTTTCGGGTATCTAAAAGTTTTGTTTTTGTTCCTATCAATCGTGAATCCCAGTCGTGGGTAAGGGTAGCAATACCGCTCATTCTCTGCATGCAGTTCAGAATAAGTCTTTCGGTGGAAAGAATAGATCTTGCGCTGCCGGTTACTATTAAAGCTACATCACCAACTTTCGCTGCTTTTCCATCTTTAATGAAAATTTCAACTTTCAGATCTTTATCAAAAGTTTTAAAAATAATTTCCGCCAACTCAACACCTGCCAAAATACAGTCCTGCTTTACCAGAAGTTTGGCACTCTGCTTCAGGTCCTTTGGAATTGTGGAAAGGGTAGAGTGGTCACCATCCTGAATGTCTTCTTCCAGGGCGTTTTTGATGAATGTTTTTAATACTTTATCTGTAGCGTAAGCTGGTCTTTTCATTATGTATGTTTTAAGCTAAGTCTTTATTATAAAATGCCCCTTTATTTTCAGTCATTTCCATAGATTGGGTAATGATGAGGTGGGCAACGGTTGTCAGGTTTCTTAATTCAGATAGTTGCGGTGAAAGAATAGAATAGTGGTAAATCTCGTCCACGGCTGCTGCAATCTCCTGATGCTTCTGTAAGGCCATATTAAGACGTCTGTTACTTCTTACGATACCTACCAGATCGCTCATCATTTCCTGAAGCTGTTTTCTGAGGTAGCTTATGATCACCATTTCGTCCATGATCTTCATTCCTTCCTCATTCCATTCCGGAACGGCTTTAAGATCATCGAAGTTGAAGTTATTTTCATTGAGGAGAGCAACTGTTTTTATAGCGGCATTATGTCCGAAAACCAAGCCTTCCAATAATGAGTTTGATGCAAGTCTGTTCGCACCATGCAATCCGGAATTGGTACATTCTCCTACTGCAAAAAGATTACGGATGGAAGACTGACCGTCCCTGTCGACTTCAATACCGCCCATCAGATAATGGCATGCCGGTACTATAGGAATCAATTGGATAAAAGGATCAATTCCTTCTTCTTTACATTTTTTATAAATATTCGGGAAATGTTCCAGGAATTTTTCATGATCCATATCGCGGCAGTCAAGACCGGCAAATTCATCACCGGAGATCTTCATTTCATTATCAATGGCTCTGGCTACAATATCTCTTGAGGCTAATTCTTCACGCACATCATATTTATGCATGAACTTTTCACCGTTTTTGGTTCTTAATTTAGCACCATCTCCCCGGACTGCTTCAGAAATCAGGAAAAGCATTCCGTTGATCTTGCTGTACAGTGCCGTTGGATGGAACTGGTAGTATTGCATATTGGAAACTTTGCCCTTTGCGCGGGCTACAAAAGCAATTCCGTCACCGGTAGCAATGGTAGGATTTGTTGTGTTTTTATAAACATGTCCCGCACCTCCTGTAGCAACCAATGTTATTTTGGAAGTGATCTTTTTGATCTTTTTTGATTTTTCATCAAGAATATAGGCGCCGTAACAGTTGATATCACCTTCGCTTACTTCCTTTCCTGGAACATGATGCTGGGTGATGATATCAATAACATAATGATGGTCGAGGATCTCAATATTCGGGCTGCTGTTGGCTGTTGCCAGAAGAGCTCTTTCTATCTCGAATCCGGTAATATCTTTATGGTGTACGATTCGGTTTTCCGTGTGGCCGCCTTCTCTTCCCAAGGCAAACTCTCCATTTTTCATATCGAAATTAGCGCCCCATTCTACAATTTCGTTGAATCTTGTGGGAGCTTCCCTTACGACCATTTCTACCACGTCGCGTTTGTTTTCTCCATCTCCGGCACGCATGGTGTCTTCGATATGTTTTTCGAAATTATCGTTTTTAAAGTCGGTGACTACGGCCAGTCCGCCCTGTGCGTATTTGGTATTGCTTTCGTCTTCGTCGGATTTTGTTACGATGATGATCTTGGCATCAGGGAGTTGTTCAGAAACTTTAATGGCATAGGAAAGTCCCGAGATGCCGGAACCAATTACTAATACATCCGCTTTTATCATATGCTTGCTTTAGGTACGATCGTTTAAATATTAAATAAATTTAAACAATTTTTCGTTTGGTTTTCTTACTTTTTTCATGTGTTGAAAATGATCTTCCTGAGAACGGTAGCCTAAAGCCAGAGTGACAGTTACTTTTTCTGTTTCAGAATTGATGTTGAGAATTTCCTCTATCATCTCCTGCCGAAAGCCTTCCATAGGGCAGGAATCTATATTTTCAATAGCGGCGGTATACATTAGATTGGCAAGTACGATATAAGACTGCTTTTCTGCCCAGTTGAAAATTTCATCCTGTGTTTTTTGGGTAATATGTTGGTTAATACTTTTTCTGAAAAGGTCGAGTTTCTCAACAGGAGTTTCCCTTACCTCAGAAATATGATTAAAATAACCGTGAATATAGCTTTCCTCAATAGTTTTCTTCGAAATGATAACAATAAGGTGTGAGCAGGTAGAAATCTGTGAAGGATTATAGAAAGCCGGAATTAGTTTCTGCTTCATTTCCTGGCTTTCCACTACCAGTATTTTGTATGGCTGAAGCCCAAGTGAACTGGCAGACAACTTTCCCGACTCTAGAATATTGTGCAGGATGTCCTGGGGAATAATCTCATGATTAAATTTCTTCACAGAATATCTTCTGCTTAAAGCTTCCAAATAATTCATAGGGCAAATTTAAGAATAGAATGCGAATAAAGTGAGCTTATAATGAAATATATCCTTTTATAAAAATAAAAAGATCACTCCAAATTTGGAGTGATCCCGGTATTTAAAAAATAATCAATTTTAATTTACTCTCTGTTTTTTACCATAATCCAGCCTGAGAATTTGATTGGAGTATTCTTGCTGTTATTTTCATTCCATGTGATAGAATACCAGTAATTTCCTGTCGGAACTTTTTTGCTTCCATTAGTGGTGCCATCCCAGACATATCTGTTGGACTTATCAGCCTGGAAAAGCTTATACCCATATCGGTCGAAAATTCCGATTTCCAGATTCTTTTTATTGGAAAGTGCTGAATAATCAATAGCGTCGTTTACGCCGTCTCCATTTGGAGTGATCACGTTGATAATATTAGGAACCGTGATGTCGATCTGAATGGGCTCGCAATCATAGTTGTCCTTTACATAAATCTTAGTTTCACCTCTGGGAACGTTTGAAAATATATTGGAATCCTGCCATTGTATATTATCCATTGAATATTGGTAAGGCGGTGTTCCTCCGTTAACAAAGACAGTTACGGTGCTTCCTGAAATATCAATATTGGTAACCACGGGCTGCTCTGAAGCATATACCTTTACGGTCTGCAGTGTAATACAGTCTCCGGTTTTTAATTTTACCCAGTAAGTTCCCACACCTACATTGGTGATGGCCTGTGTCGTTGCTCCTGTGCTCCATTGGTAACCATTGAATCCAGGGCCTGCATCCAGTGTGGTTTTGTCCTCAATACAGATGATTTTGTCCTTTAATACGCTGGATGAAACCGGAGATAAGACGGTGAGGGTAACTTTTGCAATAGAATAACATCCCTGCGCATTGAATACTTTTATATAAATGACTCCGGATGGAGCAGTATATGCTAAGAAATTTAAAATTTCATTCGTTCCGTTTTCAGCATCTGTAAGGGATGGATAATATTTTTTTATTGCTCCCGTCAATACTGTTACCGGTGCATTGCTTAAATTGAATGTTCCCAGTGAAGGATTGGTTTCAAGGAAGCATGTTCTTAATGATGCATCGGTAACGACCACAACCGGATTGAGATTCAGGGTAACTTTTGCTACACTCACACATCCCTGGGGAGTGGTCACTTTTGCAAATAATATGGCCGCTCCTGATGCGTAAGCTGTAGGATTGGGAATTTGGTTGATCCCTGCATTCAGGTCTGACATTGTATTGTAAAATTCCATTGTACAACCAGGAACTGTTGTTAAAGCAGCTGTGGTAAGGTCAAATGTTGCAGTACCTGCATTATTGTTGTTACATCCCGTAAGCGAAGCATCAGTGGCTGCAAACGGAGTGGGGTTCAGCTGTATGACTCCGTCTCCATTATCGCAGAGTGTAGAACTAGGATCTTTAATGACTACTTTAATTGTAGTGTTGCCAGAATACGGGAAATTTGAAGGATTGGCAATAGGTGTTGAACTTCCTAAAACATAATAGGTGAATATGTAATTTGCCGGATTATTGACAAATTGAGCATTGAAAGACGTTAGGTCCACAGTTCCGGTACCGGTGGCAGGATTGGTACATACAAATGGAGTTACTGTAGCATTCAGAATGGGAACTTTGTCTACAAAAACTTTTACATTTTTGATAGAATGTCTTGCGCTGGCACCTCCTGTAGCTGCCGAAAATCCAAAGTATCCCTGTGACATTCCAATGGCAGCACCCGAAGGAGCGAATGACTGGTCCGCAATAAGAACCCCGTCAATTTTTATTTTAATGATCCAGTTCGTAGGGTTGGTAAGGTCTGTTTCACCGTTTACTTCTACGTGTTTATAGTTTGGTCCTACGAATGGCTGAGTAGGGTTGAGGTCCGGAGAATGAAATGTGCTGCCGGGCGTTGTGTTGTATTCAATATTGTTTCCGGCTGTATTGTTGGTGCCATAAAGAACGTGTACTTTACTCATCTGTCCTTCCGTGGTATTATTGAAAATATCAAATCCTACCATCAGTCCGGAAGCATTTCCGGGAATTCCAAGTCCACCACCGGATACGAATCCTGTCGGCGGATTGGCAAGATACCAGAAAGTAAATCCGTCTCCTCTTCCGAATTGTGTTGTTCCGTTTCCGTCAATTCTAAAGTCAAATTCTACCTTCCATTTGTCACAATAACTTAATGTGATAGGGGTAGCCAGTTTTATAGCGCCATACAAGTTTCCGTTATCGGTTGTAAGCCTGATGAAATCTGTATCAACAGCTGCATTTGAAACAAGGTCCCAGCCCGTTGTGTTGACAGGGTTTCCTGCAAGCTGATATGTTTGTGAAAACAGCTGACCTGAAAAGCATAGAAAAATAGTTAAATAATAAAGGAGTAGTTTTCTTTTCATATGAAGCGATTAGTTTTTGAGGTTATTCCTGTAAATATATTTATTTTATTTTCTAATATATAATGTATAATTGTCAAATGATTAACAAAAATTGTCAATTTTATAAGTAATTTTTAAAATTTATATGAAATGGTTAAAAATAAAATATATCTTATTTATTAAGTTAAGATATGATAAGCCTTGATCCCACAAGCCCAATCCTATTAAAAAATCACTCCGGTGAAGGAGTGATTTTGTATGAAAAGCTATTATTCTCTGTTTTTTACCAATACCCAGCCTGAATATTTCGTAGGAGTATTGTTTTTATCATTTTCATTCCATGAAATAGAATACCAGTAAGTCCCTGTGAGGATCTTTTTGCCGAAGGCAGTTCCATCCCATTTGAATTTTCTTGTTTTATCAGCTTCATAAAGTTTATTGCCATATCTGTCATATACTATAAAAACCAGATTTTTCTTATAGGCCAATGCGGAATAATCAATAAAGTCATTCACGTTATCGCCGTTCGGTGTAATGGCATTGATCAGATTGGGAACAGTGATCTGAACTTCAACGGGTGAACAGTTGTAAAAGTCTTTGACAAAAACTTTTACCTCTCCTCTGTGCAAGCCTGTAAATATATTTGAATCCTGCCAGTCGATACCGTTTAAAGAATATTTATATGGTGGAGTGCCTCCTGAAACATTCACAGTTACCGTTGTATTATGAATATCAATGCTTGAAATAACAGGGTTTGCCGAAGCAATAACCTTCACGGTCTGCAATGTAATACAGTTTCCTGTTTTTAGCTTTACCCAATAAAGACCAACACCTACTCCCTGTATAGAAGGAGTGGTTGCTCCGGTAATCCATTCGTAGCCATCAAAGCCCGGACCTGCATCCAGATCAGTTCTTCCGTCAATGCAGATAATTTTATCTTTTAAAACGTTTGATTTCACTGGTGAAAGTACAACGAGGTTAACTTTTGCTATAGCGAAACATGCGTTTGAGTCAGTTACCTTTACATAGACTGCAGTACTCACGGACATATATTGAGATGGATTGACAATCTCATTGGTTCCGCTTAATGCATCTGCTACGCTTAAATAATATTTCTTTGTAAACCCGCTCGTCAGTGTCGTCACATTGGCTGAAGTAAGGTCAAATATGGCAGTCGTAATATTATCCTGCAGAAAGCATGACTGTAGCGTGGCTTCTTTTACCGGAGTTTCAGGATAGAATGTTAAGGTAATTTTTGCCGTACCGGTACATCCCTGCGGCGTAGTCACTTTTACATAGACTATGCCGGGTGCGGAAGTGTAAGAATTGGGATTCGTGATTTCATTGGTTCCGGCATTCAGATCATTCAGTGTTTTATAATATTTTTTAGTGGCGCCAAGTACATTTGTTACATCTGCAGTATTAAGGTTGAATAATCCTGTTCCTGCTTTATTGTTGTTACATGCCGTTAAAGTTTTATCGGTAAGTGTAAGAGGAGCCAGGACCAGCTGTATTTTTCCGTCCGGATTATCACATAATATTCCTGCATTGTCCTTTACAATCACAGTAACCGTAGTATTGGCATTGAATTGGAAATTAGTGGGATTTGTAATAGGTGTTGAGCCTTGCAAGTACGTGAATGTATAATTGGAAGGGTTACTAACGAATTGAGAATTGAAAGTTGTTAAATTTACAGATGCAAACCCTGTAGTCGGATTTGGACAGAAAGTCTGTGTCGCTGTACTTTGTAAAATAGGAACTTTATCGGTGTAGATTTTTACATTTTTAATAGAATGTCTTGACCTTGCCCCTCCTGTAGAAGCCGAAAATCCAAAATATCCAATGGTCATAGCAGCTGCCGTGCCCGATGGGGCAAAAGACTGGTTACAGATGGTCGTACCATCAAGTGTTATTTTTACAATCCAATTCGTAGGAATAGCCGGATCTACCTGAGCTGTTACTTCAACATGCTTATAAGTTGTTCCCTGAAAAGGTTGGGTGGTATTCAGGTCCGGTGAGTGAAAAGAGCTCCCCGGAACATTGAAGAATTCTACATTGTTGCTATCTGTTGTATTGGCAACCTGCCCGTAAGCAACATGTATCTTACTCATTGTAGCGGTAGTGGTGTTGTTGTAAGTATCAAAACCTACAATAAAACCGACTGCATTTTGGGAAACTCCAAGGCCGGAACCCAATACACTTGCAACAGGCGGGTTTGCCAGATACCAAAATGCAATTCCGTCTCCGTTGGAAGTTTGGTTAGAGTCCATTCTGAAGTCGAATTCCACTCTCCATTTATCACAATATTTTAAATTAATCTGATCATTCAGTCTTATAGATCCGGATTGGTTATTGGTATCCGGAGTAAGCTGGACAAAATCGCCTAGTACCTGGGTTGGAGCAACCATGGACCATCCTGTAGTATTTACAGGGTTTCCGGTTAACTGGTAAGTTTGAGAAAACACTCCCCCTGACAAAAAAAACAGAAAGAGAGAAATGTAAGACAGTAAAGATTTATTCATTGAAGTGGAATTACTTTATTTTAGACGTTGTAAATATATTAAATCCTAACCGATTAATATGTATTTAATGTTAATTTAACTGAAAATATTAATGATTTGTCAATGAATTGTAAAATGAATAGGCGAATAGAGAATTATAAAGATGTTAATTTAGATTTTTAAAAAAGAGAATTGCTTTCCAGTCCTTCAAAATAAGTATCGACTTCCAGATCAGGTGAGCTTGCAGCTGCTACGGCAAGTTTATCGCAGAGCTCATTTTCAAAGTGCCCTGCATGGCCTTTTACCCAATGCATTTTTGGGTTGTGTTTGTTGTACATTTCAATAAATCTTTTCCAGAGATCGGGGTTTTTTACATTTTTCCATCCTCTTTTGATCCATCCTGCAATCCAGTTTTGGTTCACGGCATCAGCTACATATTTGCTGTCTGTGTAAATATGAATATCGTTCTCCGAAGACTTTAGTTTTTCCATAGCGGAAATAACAGCCAATAGCTCCATTCTGTTATTGGTGGTTTTTCTGAATCCTTTGGAGAATGTCTTCTGATAATTTTTTTCAGGAACACGCATAAGAATTCCATAGCCTCCTTTGCCGGGGTTTCCGCTGCATGCACCGTCGGTGTATATTTCTATTCTCAAAAGTTAAGTCTATATAAAACTGGTATTCTGTAAAAACTAAGTTTGAAGAATGCCAAGCTGTTGTTAATTTAAAATAGTATGTTTTTAGAATGGGAAATCGTCATCATCATCAAGGTCATTCATTGAAGATCCTGAAAGCTTTGAACTGTCTGGTAAATCAAATGCAGCTCCAGGTTGAATAGTAGTTCTTATTTTATCAAAACCACTAGGCTCGTTAGATCCGAAATTAGAAGGATAACCTCCCATACCACCGTCTAATGCTGCTTCAATATCCCCGAATTTTGCAAAATGTTTTAAGAATGATAATCTGACGTCGGCTGTAGCACCATTTCTATGCTTTGCGATGATCAGTTCAGCCTGATTTTCCGTTGGAGTTTCCTGGCCTTCTTCATCATTGTCCCAAACGGCAATTTTATAATATTCAGGTCTGAAAATAAAAGATACAATATCCGCATCCTGCTCAATCGCTCCGGATTCCCTAAGGTCAGAAAGCTGAGGTCTTTTTCCCGGGCGTGCCTCCACACTTCTTGATAACTGTGAAAGGGCAATAACAGGTACATTCAGTTCTTTGGCAATAGCCTTTAATGAACGCGAGATCATGGAAATTTCCTGTTCACGGTTTCCGACTCCTTTACCTCCACCTCCTGCAGTCATCAGCTGAAGGTAATCCACCATGATCAGCCTTACACCATGCTGCATCACCAGTCTTCGGCACTTTGCGCGGAAGTCGAATATGGAAAGAGAGGGGGTTTCGTCAATAAAAAGTGGTGCATTTTCAAGCTCGGATACGTTGGAGAACAGTCTCTGCCATTCTTCATCATCCAAAGTTCCCTTTCTCAGTTTTTCAGAAGAAATTCGCGTTTCTGAAGCAATCATCCTCGTGATAAGCTGTACAGATGCCATTTCCAGGGAGAAAAGCACCATCGGAATCTTATGGCCAACGGCAATATTTCTGGCCATCGACAGAAGGAATGCCGTTTTACCCATCGCCGGACGGGCTGCAATAATGATGAGGTCAGAATTTTGCCAGCCTCCCGTTTCTTTGTCAATATCCCTGAATCCGGAAGGAACTCCTGAAAGCCCTTCCTTATCTTTCAAAGATTTAATAGTATCGATAGCCTGCTTTACCAATGAATTGGCGGTGTCGAATCCTTTTTTGATCGTACCGTTGGTAATTTCAAAGAAAGATTGTTCAGCCTTATCCAAAAGTTCGAATACATCGGTAGATTCTTTATAGGATGAATCGATCACGTTGGCAGAAACATTAATCAGACTTCTTAAGATATATTTTTCAAGAATAACTCGGACATGATATTCAATGTGAGCGGAGGAGCTTACTCCCATGGTAAGATCAATAATATAATGATCACCTCCGGCCTGGCTTAATTTATCCTCTTTTTTTAATTCCTGGATAATGGTCATAAGGTCTACAGGATGGTTGCCTTCGTAAAGTTTTAGAATTGTGGCAAAAATAACCTGATGTCTGGGATCATAAAATACTTCAGGAGTAAGGAGGTCAATAGAATGGTCAAGACCTTTTTTGTCTATCAAAAAAGTTCCTATAACCAGTCTTTCAAAATCTACAGCATTGGGTGGCATTTTTCCATCCGCAATAGACAGTTCTCTTGCAAAATTTCCGTGCGTAAGGGATGATAATGTTTCTTTCTGCGCCATGATGCAAAGATAGCTTATTTAAAAAAAATAATTAAAAAATAGTAACTAACAAGTTATCAGCAATCCTGCTGTAACCTATAGCAGTAGAACTCAAAATAAATGTTAGTAAAAATGTGGGGATCAAAAATAGAAAAATTTCAATAAGTACTATCCATCAGAATGAAAATAGTCAATGATTTTTTATTGAATAATGAAATTGAATGGTTGGTTAATAATGAAATATAAAAAAAGACTGCCAGTTGTGGCAGTCTTTTTTTATATAGCTAAAAATAATCTTATTCTTTATTCTTCAACAGTATCCATCCTGAATATTTCGTTTCAGTACTGTTCTTGTCGTTTTCGTTCCATGAGATCGTATACCAGTAAGTGCCGGTAGGGATTTTCTTGCCGGAAGCTGTTCCGTCCCATTTATAATCTCTCATTTTATTGGCTTCATAAAGCTTATTGCCATATCTGTCATAGACGATGAAAACAAGATTTTTCTTATAAGACAGGGCAGAGTAGTCGATCTCATCATTGATCTTATCCCCGTTTGGAGTGATCGCATTGATCAGATTAGGTACAGTAATGGTAATCTGAACAGGGGTACAGTTATAAAAATCCTTTAAGAATATTTTATTATCCCCTCTAGGAAGCCCGCTGAATGTGTTAGTCGACTGCCAGTTGGTACCGTCAATTGAATACATATAAGGAGGAGTTCCACCTGAAGCGTTCACTGTTATAGTATTGTTGCTGATATCTACACTGGAGATTACCGGTTGCGAAGAGGCAAAAATAGTTACAGTCTGAAGTGTAAAACATTTCCCGGTTTTCAGCTTCACCCAATAAACTCCTATTCCTGCGTTATTGATAGATTGTGTGGTAGCGCCGGTGCTCCATTCGTATCCATCGAATCCAGGTCCTGCATCCAAAGTTGTTTTTCCTTCCGCACAAATCGTTTTGTCTTTCAGCACAGCAGATTTTACCGGAGGAAGAACTTTCAGTGTGATTTTGGCGATAGAATAACACTGATTGGCATTGGTAACTCTTACATACACTTCAGTACTTGTCGTAAGGTAAGCGGTCGAATTACCAATAGGATTAGTTTCGGCTTTAGCGTCGTTTAAGGTCTTATAGAATTTTTTTGTCTGTCCTGCTACAGCGCCTACATTAGCTGTTGTCAGGTCAAATTTAGCCTGCATGATATCATTTTCAATATAACATTCTTCCATTAGTGCATCCCTTAGGGCAACAACCGGATGATATGTTAATGTTATTGTTGCTATAGCTGTACATCCGAATGCGGAAATCAGCTTAACATATATTGTTGTAGGAGCAGAAACGTAATCGGTAGGATTGGTGATTTCGTTAGTGTCAGCATTCAGGTCAGCAAGAGTAGGGTAATATTTTTTAGTAATAGGGCCGGTAAATACATCTGCTGTTGTCAGGTCAAATTTTCCTGTTCCTTCGCCATTATTGTTACAGGCAAAAATACTGGCATTTTTCCCGGTAATGCTGGCGTTTACAAATTTGAATTTACCACTGATAAAACATTTGTTGACGGCGCTATTCGGGTTGTTTGGGTCAAAATAACGAATTCTGTAGTAATAAGTGGTCGTTCCGTTTACTGTAGCAATGGTAAGAGGATCTTCTCCTGTTACAACATCGTTGGTATTGTCATGGTAAGTAACCAGGAAATTGGGATTATTTCCATTGATAATACCAGGTGTAAGCGTAGTGAAGTTAAATTGTGATGGCAGTCCGCATACCATAACCGTTGAAGGATCTGTCGGGTTAGCCGCAGGAATTCCTGGCGGGATAAAAGGATTAGGTGCCAGAACAGGATCGTTGAATGCTGAGCTTAATGTAGCAGTACCACCCCAGATCAGCTTGAACCCGTCGTCAGAACTTTCGAAATTGTCAACAATAAGATAATAGGTTTCTCCAGCCTGTACCTGCATATAAGGACTCCATTCTCCCTGGTTTCCTGCCGTTCCGGTACCATTGGGGGCTCCTGGAGGCGGGATAGTCATGCTGAGTCCGGTATCCCCATTGGGTACCCTTCCTGCATAATTACACCTGATTGGCGTTACAAAGGTGTTGTTGGTGTTCAGAGATGTGCACCCGTTGGTGGTAGGACCGTATACTGCAAAATCGTAATCATCTGAATTAACGTTTGGATCGATAGTGAATGATAGAGTTCCTGATGTTGCTATCGTAAAAGTATACCATACTGAGTAATTTTCATCTCTGCCCAGGCATCCGTTTGCTGACAGCTCCTCTTCTATATTTCCATGCCCTGAGGGCGTGTATGAGATATCCGAGTTTCCACAGAGCGGAATGGCTGTAACACAGTCGGACTGTGCGTAAAATACCTGAGCTATAAATAAAATTAAAAGAAGTAATGTTTTTTTCATGTTTAAAATGATTTTTGTGAAACAAGATTTGAGTAAATAAAGTTATCAGCATTTATGTTAAAAAACCGCCCCGTAGAGCGGTTTTATTTTAACAAGAGTTATTCTCTATTTTTTACCATTACCCATCCTGAGAACTTGAATGGAGTATTCTTTTTATCATTTTCATTCCAAGTGACAGAGTACCAGTATGTTCCCGTGGGAATTTTTTTGCCGGCAACTGTTCCGTCCCATTTATATCCATTGGACTTATCTGCCTGGTGGATCTTGGTTCCGTATCTGTCAAAGATGCTGAATATAAGTCCATTTTTGCCAGATAATGCTGAATAATCTATTACATCATTTACACCGTCTCCGTTTGGAGTGATCACATTGATAAGATTAGGCACCACAACTGTTATCTCAATAGGTTCGCAGTCATAAGCATCTTTTACATATACAGTATGGTCTCCTCTTGAAACATTGGTGAAGACATTAGAGTCCTGCCAGTTGATGTTGTCCATAGAATATTTGTACTCAGGTGCTCCGGCAATAACATTTACAGTTATAGTAGTGTTGGAAATATCAATGCTTGAAACAACCGGTTGTTCAGAAGCGTATACTTTTACAGCCTGTAGTGTGATACAGTCGCCGGTTTTTAATTTAACCCAATATGTTCCTACCCCTACATTGTTGATAGCTTGCGTAGTCGCTCCCGTGCTCCACTCGTAACCATTGAATCCAGGCCCCGCATCCAGTGTTGTTTTATCCTCAACACAGATGATCTTGTCCTGAAGAACATTTGAATAAACAGGAGAAAGTACAGTTAATGTTACTTTTGCAATAGAATAACATCCCTGTGCATTAAATACTTTTACATAAATAACTCCGGCTGGAGCAGTATAGGCTAAGAAACTCAGAATTTCATTGGTTCCGTTTACCGCATCTGTTAGAGACGGATAGTATTTTTTGACCGCCCCTACTACAGTTGTTACTGTGGCATTGCTTAGATTGAATGTTCCAAGTGAAGGATTTGTTTCAAGGAAACAAGATCTTAAAGAAGCATCAGTGACAGCTACCAGGGGATGAAACTTCAGGGTGATTTGCGCTGTTGCCGTACATCCGAATTCATTGGTTGCTTTTACATAGATTTTTCCTTCAGCAGAAACAAACTGATAGATAGCAGGACTGGTGATCTCATTCGTTCCAGCGTTCAGATCAAACAAGGTCGGGTAATACTGGAGAGTATGAGTGGGACCGGCTCCTATAGCGGCAGTAGTAAGATCGAACATGGCTGTTCCTGAACCGTTGTTGCTGCAACTCGTAAGCGTGGCGTTGGTTAATGTAAATCCGCCGTCCCTGAATTTGAATTTTCCTGTAATAAAACAGCCATTCATGGGGTTTGTAGGATTCGCAGGATCCTGATATACGATCCTGTAGTAGTAAACTGATGTAAGGTTTACAACCTCTGAAGTGACAGGATTTCCTCCTGTAATGGCATCATTCGTATTTTTATGGTAAGATACTTTGAAATTTGGACTGTTGCCATTGATGATTCCTGCGCTTAGAGTAGCAAAATTGAATGGAGTGGCAAGTGAACATACCGTTACTTCATTCGGGTCTGCAGGATTAGCTGCAGGAAGTCCTGGAGTAACAAACGGAAACGGAGCTAAGGTAGGATCGTTGAATGCAGAGCTTAAACTTGCAGTACCTGTCCACGTTAGCGAGAATCCATCTGGTGAACTTCTATAGTTATCTACCACAAGATAATAAGTCTCACCAGCCTGTACGACCATATGTGGACTCCATTCAGCTTGATTTCCGGCACTTCCATTGGTGTTTGGCGGCGGCGGTGGCGGTATTGTCAGAAGTAAACCTGTATTTCCCTGAGATGAACCTGTACCATTGAAGTTACATCTTAATGGAGTTACAAAAATGTTATTGTTATTTAAAGAAGTACATCCGTTTGTAGTAGGACCATAAACAGCAAAGTCATAGTCATCAGTATCAATGGTCGGATTAATCACAAATGCTAATGTTCCTGATGTTGACGCTGTGAAGCTGTACCATACAGAAAAGTGTTCGTTATCCGTATCACTCAGGCAGGAATTGACACCAATACCTTCCAGGACATTCCCTGGTCCCGAAGGGGTGTAAGAGATGTCCGAGTTTCCACAAATAGATATTGCACTAATACAATCTGATTGGGCATATAAGATGCGTGAGCAGATGATTAGGAAAACGAGTAATGCTTTTTTCATAAAGGGGGATTTAAAAAAGACAAATATAAAAAATTATTAAAGTTAAATTAAAGTTTTTGTGATATATTTAATAGAATCAATATATTATTGTCTAATAATTCATTTTTCTCAGCTTGGGATTTGTGCTCCCTACAAGAAGGGCTACCAACACCGTCATAGTTCCCCCGAAGACTACAGACCGCACCACACCGAGTAGTTTTGCCATGAGTCCGCTTTCAAACTGCCCCATTTCATTGCTGGACATGATGAATATAGAATTGACGCTCAGTACACGTCCTCTGATATTGTCAGGAGTTTTCAGCTGTACTATAGTCCCTCTGATTACCACCGAAATTCCGTCAAGCATTCCGCTCATGACAAGGAACATAAATGAGAGCCAATACAGTTTGGATAAGCCAAAACCAATGATGCAAAGTCCAAATCCGGCAACAACGGCAAGAAGAATTTTTCCCTGATTTTTCCTTAACGGAATAACCGCCAGAAGAGTGATGATGCACATAGAACCTATATCTGAAGCAGCATTCAAAAGACCGAAACCTTCTGCTCCCGCATCTAAAATGTCAGTGGCAAATACCGGAATCATAGCAACGGCCCCACCAAACAGAACGGCAAACATATCAAGGCATAATGCCCCTAAAATTTCTTTTGTCTTAAAGATATAGGAAATACCCTCGCGCATGCTTTCCACCACATTTACATTCGCCTTTATATACTCGGAATGCTGTTGTTTCAGCTGCCAGAAGAACAGAGAAGCGATAAATATTAAAGAGATAATAACGATTAATGTCCATTTTACACCGAAAAATCCTATAAGAAGTCCTCCCGCAGCATGCCCGCATACAGAAGAGATCAAAAATGTAGCCTGGTTCAGGGTTACTGCATTCGGAAGATTTTCCTTCTTTACTATTTTAGGAATCATTGAAGGAACGATAGGCCCAATAAAGGCTCTTGCAATTCCGGTGAAAAATATAACGGTGTATATAAAATAAGTGATTTCATGTCCGTTAAAATGCATTTCGACATTGAAAAATGCAGGGATCAGCAGCAGGCCAATCAGGAAAATATATGCATAATTGCAGATCAGGAGCAGCCTTTTTTTCTCATTCATATCAATGACATGGCCCGCATATAAAGCACAGCTTACCGCAGGAATTACTTCCGAAAGTCCGATAAGGCCTATTGAAAAAGGATCTTTTGTCAACTGATACACCCACCATCCCAATAAAGTAGCGAGCATTCTGAAGGCTAAAACAATAAAAAATCTTCCCGTAAGAAGATTCCTGAATTCAACATTTTGCAATGTTTTTAACGGTGTAAAGGAAATCATGCACAAAAATAGCCTTAAATATTTATTTAAGGCTGCTTATATACTGTTTTTCTGAATGATAAATCAAATAGGTCCCGAAAGATAAAATCTATTTAGTCAGCTCTCAATGCACTGATTACAATGGCCGCAACACCGGCTGCGCCAATGACGGTAGCGCCTGCTGTTACTCTTGCTTTAGATCTGTCTTTTACAGCAGCTACATTGGATTTCGGGATAATTACCTCTGTACTGTCCTTTTTGCCTGCAGTTCCTATAAGGTTGTCACCATCTATGTTTCGGAATAGCATTTTCTGTTTGGCAGAACCATCTTTCATGGTAACAACATACATTTTTCCAGCCTGAAGATTAGAATAATTGTTTTTTGAAATGTCCTCGCTGTACTTTGTTGTAGCGCAGGATGAAATGACAAATAAGGATGTTAGTAAAGATGACTTTAAAAGTACAGATGCTTTCATTATTATTTTTATTTTTTCAAATTTATAATTTTTTTCGAATATATGTTTTGGGAATTGAAAAAATATCTCTAAAGTTTGTAAATTTCCAACAGATCTGCAATTTTTCTGTCATTGGCAAGTCTTGGTGTTTTATTCTGGCCTCCCAGTTTGCCCTGCGATTTTGCATACTCATGGAAGGCATTCCTTTTAAGTGGGGTAATATGCAGTGGCTGAAGGATATTTCCGGTAATAAGATCATCGTAGTACGTATTTCTCTCCCGGAGCTGGCGGTCCAGTTCATTTCTGAACAATTCTAAATTTTCCGGCTCCCTTTCAAATTCTATCAGCCATTCATGATATGGAAGACCCTCCGTAGGATTTACCTGTGGGGCAAGATGGAATTCTGTGATCTGTGATGTATATTTTTCTACAGTAGCCTTCATTGCTTCCTCTACCTCAAAAGCGATCACATGTTCTCCAAAAGCAGAGGTGAAATGTTTGGTTCTGCCACTCACCAGGATTCTATACGGATCTTTATCGATGAACCTTACAACATCACCTATTGAATAAGCCCATAAACCTGAATTCGTAGAGAGGATCAGTGCGTAATCTTTATTAAGTTCTACATCTTTTAATGTTAATCTTCTTGCAGCAGGCTTGCCATACTCTTCCAGAGGTATGAATTCATAAAAAATTCCATGATCCGTTAAAAGAAGCAGACCTTCCTTAGTGTAGTCATCCTGAAAAGCAAAAAAGCCTTCAGATGCCGGAAACGTCTGGATGATATCCACTTTTCCACCCAGCAGGTCATTCATTTTATCCCGGTAAGGCTCATAGTTGACACCTCCTGTTACAAGAAGCTGGAGGTTGGGGAAAAGCTGCTTGATCTTTTTACCGTGTTTTTCAGTAAGCTTTTCAAAATACATGATCAGCCATGGCGGAATTCCGGAGATCAGCGTCATATTTTCGTGTTCTGTTTCTTCAATAATCTTATCTACCTTCGCTTCCCAATCCTCCATAATATTGGTGCTCCAGCTTGGAAGACGGTTCTTTTGAAGATAGGCTGGGATATGGTGAGCCACAATTCCGGAAAGCCGTCCCGTTTTAATACCGAAGACTTCCTCCATTTCAGGACTTCCCTGCAGAAAGATCATTTTTCCGTTCACAAAATCAGCATTGTTTTTCTGGGCGATATAATGGAACAGTGCACTCTGTGCACCTGCAATCTGAAAAGGCATTCCCTCCTTTGAGATGGGAATATATTTCGAACCGGAGGTTGTGCCTGATGTTTTTGCAAAATATTCAGGAGTTTCTGTCCAGAGAATATTGGCCTGTCCTTTTTTTACCCTCTCAATATAAGGTTTCAGATCTTCATAATCCGAAACAGGAACTCTGTCCTGGAATTCTTTGATGGACTGAATGTTTTCAAAGTCATGTTCCCTTCCGAAAAGAGTTTTCTGAGCCGTTTTCACCAAAGACAGCAAAAGGGCCTCCTGATTTTTTACTGAGTTTTTTTTGAATTCCCCGGTTTTCTGAACATGCTTTTTTGCCCAGACAAGTGCCACATTTTTCTTGAAGAAATTTAACATGCCTCAAATTTATAAATAAGTATAGAATATAAAATTATTTTTCAGCCATATATGCCACAAAAAAAACCGGCGAATGAGTTCACCGGTTCTTCGAAATTTGATTATGAAAATAACAACTATATGTTAAAGTTTACTTGTTTTCTTTGTACCTCTTATCTGGAGTGCCGTCTTTTTTAAGTTTTTGGTTTTCCTTATACCTCTTGTCTGGGGTTCCGTCCTTTTTCATTTTTGCTGCAGGTTTTGCAGTTTTAGCTTCAGGAGCTTTTACTGTTTTTGCTGTCTGATGATGAGGGGCAGCAGGTGTTGCCGGAGCAGTCTGTTGAGCAGTTGCAAAGCCTAGTCCTAGAGCCAGGGACATTGCTGTTAATAATTTTTTCATAGGTGTACGGTTTGTTTTTCCTTGAGTAAAGATATACAAAAAGCAGGCTGGAAATCCAGAATTTTCAACCTTAACTAAAGTTTATTACTGCTTAAAAAAAACTTAATGAAAGCTTTTAAAAGAAAAAAAGCCTGCTTCATAAAGCAGGCTTTCATGTGTATGAATAGTTGGGTTAACGTGTACAGTTGGCGGTCCAGGTTTTACCGTCCTTGTTGTATAGAATTTTCAATTCATTATTGTCAATTCTAATATAAGTTGTGGCATTGGAACCAACCATTACAAGCGTATGGTCTCCTTGCTGTTGAAATTCTACTCCGTTAAGATCCGGAATACCGTTCGAGAATGCGAAATTATATTTCGTACCGCTCGCGATTTTGGTTACAAATACACTTCCGTTATCTGTGCTGTTGTTGGTAGATCCATCATTATAAGAAATGCTTCCCTTATATGTTCCTGCGAAGAAATCGTTGTTTACTGGATCATCATCATCACTACAAGATGCAAAAGATAATGCGGTAACAAAGACCAACATAAAAATTCCTAAGATTTTAATTGCTTTTTTCATAATTTTATTTCTTTAAAAAGTTTGATAGGTTGAAATTTTCAAACACTATGCCATGCCAGAATATCCGTATTTTTTTAACTTTTAATTAGATAAATTGGTAAAAAATTAAGATTTGGGTAGGTGTTGCGTATTTTGATTGTGTTTTTAGTAATCCCTGATTTCTGAGGGAAGAAAAAAATATCCTTATCTTTGTTGTAAGCAAACGGTTTCGGAACACTCCCGAAATCGCTTTTGTCGTTTATACTATTACTATTTATGCAGCTAAAACCTATTCACGAAAAGTTTCTTCCTGACCTGCTTCAAAAAGAATTTGGAAAAGAGATCTTTACCCAGTTAGAGAAAAGCCAACATATTTCCGTGAAAGGAAGTGCAGGATCTTCGGTTTCTATTTTTGTTTCCGAACTTTTTCTAACTCAGAAGAAGACCATTCTTTATCTGGTGGATGATAAAGAAGATGCCCTGTATGCCAATACTGAAATGGAAGATCTGCTTGGAAAGGACAAAGTGCTGTACTTTCCGGCAACACATCTTGAACCTTATCAGGTAGAAAAGACACAGAATGCAAATCTTGTACTTCGGACTGAAGTTCTGAATAAAATCAATTCCGGGAAAGCTCCTAAAGTTATTGTGGCTTATGCGGGCTCTCTGTCCGAAAAGGTTTTGAAAAAAGAAGACTTTAAGGCGATCTCCCATCACATAAAAGTAGGTGATCAGCTGGATTTTGATTTTGTAGACGAGCTGTTGAATCATTATAACTTCCAGCAGGCAGATTTTGTTTCCGAACCGGGAGAGTTTTCGGTAAGAGGAGGAATCGTTGATGTGTTTTCATATTCCTATGAAAAGCCTTACCGTCTTACTTTCTTTGGAAATGAAGTGGAGAATATTAAAACCTTTGATATAGAAACACAGCTTTCCATAGATAAGGTGAAAGACTTTCAGTTGGTTTCCAATATGAATTTTTCAGTAACCGGAACCCGGGTTTCGCTTCTGGAGCTGCTGCCTAAAGAAAGCTTTGTTGTTTCCAGAAATGGTGCCGTTGGAATGCAGAAGATCAGGAACTTCTATGAGAAAGCACTGGAAAAATATGATACTTTGAATAAAGATATTGCTCACAAGGCACCACAGGACCTCTTTATTTCAGATCAGGATTTTCTGTTTGATTTTAAAAAATTTAAAACAATTGATTTTGCCGGAATTCCTATTGAAGGGCTTAAAGAAATCACGGAAATAAAAGTTGAGCAGGTTCCGCAGCCTTCCTTTCACAAAAACTTTGAACTGCTGATAGAAGACATTGAAGAAAGACAGGCCGAAGGTTTTGATACCTGGATCTCTTTCTCTACAGAAAAACAAAAAGAAAGACTGGAATCTATATTTGAAGAGCTTGAGCACGAACTTCCTTTTAAAAGTTTCAAATCCGAGCTGCATGAAGGTTTTGTAGATAATGGCCATAAACTCTTAGTATATACCGACCATCAGATTTTTGACCGTTATCAAAGATATAAAGCAAAAAACACCTTTGCAAAATCCGAACAGCTTACCCTGAAGGATCTGATGTCTCTGAAAATAGGCGATTATATTGCCCACATCGACCACGGAATCGGTAAATTCATGGGGCTTGTCAAAGTAAATAATGATGGAAAAATCCAGGAATGCTTTAAATTGACTTACAAAAACGGAGACCTATTATATGTAAGTATTCACTCCCTGCATAAAATTTCAAAATATAACGGTCCGGACGGAAAAGAAATTGTGCTGAGTAAGCTGGGATCTCCGGCCTGGAAATCATTAAAACAGAAAACAAAGGCAAAAGTAAAACAGATTGCTTTTGACCTTATAAGATTATACGCTGAAAGGAAAACGGCAAAAGGATTTTCCTATACTCCGGATTCCTATCTGCAGAATGAGCTGGAAGCCAGTTTTATTTACGAAGATACTCCGGACCAGGAAAAAGCAACCATAGATGTAAAACGGGATATGGAAGCTGATACAGTAATGGACAGGCTGGTTTGTGGTGACGTAGGTTTTGGAAAAACTGAAGTAGCAATCCGTGCCGCATTTAAAGCGGCAACAGATGGAAAACAGGTCGCTGTATTGGTTCCTACAACGATTCTGGCGTTTCAGCATTACAGAAGCTTTAAAGAAAGACTGAAAGATTTTCCGGTGAACGTTTCTTATGTCAACAGATTCAGAACAGCCAAACAGAAAGCAGAGGCTTTAGACGGCCTTAAAAACGGGAAGGTGGATATTATAATAGGAACCCATCAGCTGGTAAGCAGTTCCGTAAAGTTCAAAGATCTTGGACTGCTGATCATTGATGAGGAACATAAATTCGGGGTTTCGGTGAAAGATAAGCTGAAAACATTGAAAAGCAATGTAGATACCCTTACGCTAACGGCTACTCCCATCCCGAGAACACTGCAGTTCTCCCTGATGGCGGCTAGAGATCTTTCAGTGATCAAAACACCACCGCCTAACAGACAGCCTGTTGATACACAGCTGATAGGTTTTAATGAGGAAACCATCAGAGATGCTGTTTCTTATGAGATTCAGAGGGACGGGCAGGTATATTTTATCAATAACAGGATTGAAAACCTTAAAGATATTGCCGGACTTATCCAGAGGCTGGTTCCGGATGCAAGAGTTATTACAGGGCACGGACAGATGGAAGGTAAGCAGCTGGAAAAGAATGTGCTCGATTTCATGGAAGGCAAATATGATGTTCTTGTTTCTACAACGATTGTTGAAAGTGGGGTGGATGTTCCTAATGCGAACACCATATTCATTAATGATGCTCAAAGGTTCGGGATGGCAGATCTTCACCAGATGAGGGGAAGGGTAGGGCGTAGTAACAGAAAGGCTTTCTGTTATTTAATCACGCCTCCTTATGATATGATAACCTCTGATGCCAGAAAGCGTCTTGAGGCTATTGAGCAGTTTTCAGACCTTGGAAGCGGTTTCCAGATTGCTATGAAGGATCTTGAAATCCGTGGAGCGGGAGATCTTCTCGGGGCGGAACAGAGTGGATTTATCAATGAAATGGGCTTTGAGACCTACCAGAAACTGATGCAGGAAGCATTGGAAGAATTAAAGGATGATGCGGATTTTGAAAACCTGTTCGACAATGAGGAAGACAGACAGAAGCTGTTCAAATCTGTAAAAGATGTCAATATTGATACTGATCTTGAGCTAATGCTTCCGGATTTTTATATCTCCAATACGGAAGAAAGGTTATTGCTGTATCAGAAGCTTGCAGAGATTGGTAATGAAAAGGAGCTCTATCAATTTGAGATTGAACTGATCGACCGTTTCGGAGCTTTGCCAAAAGAAGCGGTGAATCTATTGAAGAGTGTTGCCTTGAAATGGCTTGCCGCAGACATAGGATTTGAAAAGATTGTCATGAAAAATGGAGTATTTTTAGGATATTTTCCTGCAAATCCTCAGGACAAGTTCTATCAGACAGACAGGTTCAGGCATATTATCAGTTATTTAACCCAAAATCCAAAGGAAGCTCAGCTTAAAGAGAAGATCGGGAAAGATGGAAATCTGCTGATGATGAGAAAGGAAAAAGTGAAAAATGTGGATGAGGTTAATGTACTTTTGAAAACGATTATCGGACATAATTAAAAGGGAAATACCTCATTTTAATAATCAAAAAACAAGGAAGGCCTAAAAATTTACTTTTTAAGGTCTTTTTTTATTGAAAAAAAACATGATTTTTACACGAAAAAAATAGGGTATCATGCGGATTTAGAAGCATTTGAAGTCACAATATGATGATAAAAAATAATACTGAATCATCGGCTGACATTGGGTTTAACTGATGCAATCTCATCAGGACTGGTTTTAAAAGTATTTTTTGTAGTAATAATTCTACTTTTTAGTACATTAAATTCTACAGTATAATCGCTTTATTAGTACGGGTTTACGGGTTTGTAAATGGTTTTTTATGATTTAAATTCATACCTTTGCAGCCCTTATTATGAAAAGAATTATTTATTGCGCAGCCGGGCTTTTATCGCTTTGTGTGAACGCGCAGGTGGGAATTGGGACATCTGCTCCTAAATCTACTCTCGATGTCAACGGGAAAACCACCTTAAGAAAAGAACTTAGAGTAGGCGGCACATCCGCCCAGGTTGGAAATGCAGGACTGAACGGCCAGGTTTTGGTGTCACAGGGAGAAGGTCTGCCCCCAGCCTGGAAATCGTTGAATGTTTCCTTTATGGAGGAAGGACAGTACAAACTGATCAATTCATACCTGTCATCCGATCAGGCTGGTATTACAGAACTTTCAAATGGTATTGCAGCAGATAATGTTTACAAGAACAATGTTGGGGATGATATTACCGATGTCACGAAAGGGAAATGGTCAAAAATTGCCGGACTTGAAAACAATTTTATTATCAAAAACGGAAGAAACAGGCTTACCTATCAGTTTCAGACAGGTATTGAAATGAAGGCTCCATCTGCAACAACTTCCCAGTCTGTCACTTTTACCTGCGGGGTTTTCAGAAATGGCAAATTGGTAGCGGTACGTCCGGATAAGATCGTTTCGAACAATAATACAGAGAAGCTGGGGATTCAGGATTATATTTTCACCCTTAATTATACAGAGCAGAATGTTCCACTAGGCGCACAGAAGCTTGAGGTGGCCTGTAGAAAAATCAATTCCTCAAATCTAAGTTCACAGTTTACAATCGGGCGTAATGTATCCGATACCAACACGGTTTCCAATGCATTTACTCTTGAGTCTGTTATGAAGATTGATGTTATTGAATACGTAACTTATAAAAGCAATTAATTGTGATGAAAAATATTATTTCGATCCTGTTTTTTATGACAGGGCTGTCTCTTTCTGCCCAAGTGGGAATTAAAACGGATTCACCAAAAGCGAAGCTTGATGTAAACGGTGATATGAATCTAAGGAATAAAATCGTTGTTCTTAACGTTACAGATAATACTCTGTCTCAGGGTAATAATGACCAGATTCTTGTTTCTCAGGGAGAAGGTTATCCTCCGATATGGAAGTCACTGCGTATTCCTGAATATGAGCCGAATAAGTTTTATCTTATCTTCAATAACTCCTTTTCAGACAGAACCGGAGTAAAATTTACCAATAGTGAACAATCCAGTATTACTGCCAAAAATACGGCTTTTACTAAAGGAGCAGATATTTCAAGCCTCCCGGGATTTAAGAAAATCACAGGCCTGTCACAGCCTATCAGTGTATTCAGCACGGAAAGTAAAACGTATTTTCAGTTTGAAACTGTGGTACAGGCTAATCTTCCTGTAAACGGGACGCCCGATATTTCCATAGATTATGCATGCGGTATTTTTGTGGATAATAAGCTGGTTAATCTCAGACAGAGAAACTTAAAGGCAAGTAGTGCCGGAAGTACCTTTATTACTCACAATCAGATCGGGATAGTAACCAATCTTTCCAAAGGACAGCACGATGTAAGTGTTGCCTGCTCAAGGCTCGGATCTTACAGAACAGCAAGTGATATTGTATTGGCTATAGGAATAAATGCAGATACCAACATTAACAGTTTTATTACTCAGTCTTCCCTGAAAGTTGATGTGTATGAGGTTCCTCAGGTATTTAATCCAATTATAAATTAATCAAGGCATGAAAAAAATTATTATCATAAAGTCTTTATTTTTTGCAGTATGGGCAACTGCGCAAGTAGGAGTGAACACGCCAAATCCCGTGAACATGCTGGATATAAACGGTGACTTAAATGTTACAAGAGAAATCAGAACCGGTGGAACGAATCTGCTGAGAGGATCTGCCGGATCTGCGGGAACTATTCTTCATAACAATTCAGAGCTGAATGTGAATGACTGGAAAAGTATAAAAATTGCCGATGGGCAGGGAAGTATGTCTGTGTTTTCATTGAATACCGTTGCAGATCAGACTGGAGCAAGCTTTTCTAATCCTAACGGTTCCACCTCTCCTTATTCGGAAGGGACAACGATTACCTCTGAATGGACGGTTCTCCCGGGAACTGTTGACACTTTTTCCATTACCAATGCTGTGAATAAAGTGGCGTTTACCTTTCAGACCACTGCCCAAAAAACGGGAAACTCGAATGCTTCAACAGGTTTTGCATGCGGTATCTTCGTAGACAATTCACTCAGAGCAGTGAGGACAGATGTTTTAATAGGCTCGGAAGGAAGTTATAAGATTTTCAACCTTAACGCAACACTTACCAACCTTACACCTAAAAATAATTATAACGTGAAGGTGGCCTGTACAAAAAGAAACCTTAATTCAGGAACATTGGGAATAGGAAGGGCAGTAAACACAGATTATCTGAACAATGAAATGGCTCAGTCTGTTTTAACGACATCTGTCCTGCAGCCTTATTAATTTCATGATATATCATAAATAAAGACCTGAAGACACTATGTTTTTAGGTTTTTTTTGTAAAAAGATATAGATTGTTATGAATTTGTTGAATAAGTAAATGTTTTCGTCAAAAAAATGAATTATATTTGTCAACTCACTAAAATATTTTTTCATGGGAAAAAACTACCTTTTTAAAATCATTGCCGGGGTATTTTTCGGACTGATGGTTTCATGTGACAATTCTTCTTCAGATCAATTCGAGCCCAGTGCCAATACAGGAAACAATGGGAATACACCACCCCCTCCAGCAAGAGTTCTGGAAAAGATTACGTTAAATGGTGCTATCCAGGAAGAATATACAGTCAACGGTACTGCTTTTCAGAAAGGCATGCTTAGAGATGGGAATACCAGTAATTATTATACGGGCACTGTAACCTACATCAGCAATAAAATTGGAAAAATAAAGTTCCTTGGAAGCCTGGCAGGAAGCATGACTTATGATTTTAGCGTAAGTGAAGACAGCAAAGGCAATGTTTACAGTGCAACGTGTACCGGTACCGCTGCTACTGCAATAGACTCTTTTGTAAGTGATTACATATTTACTTATGATGCCAGCGGTAAAAAACTTGTGAAAATCCTTGAAAAAAGAAAGGTGGCTGGAAATACAGCATACAGCTTATTCACGGAAAGCACCTTTACCTATATGGGAGATAATATTTTTAAAGCTGAATGTGCGAAAGGAACACTGACAGCAACCGGAGCGCCTAATATGGCTACTGCAAAAATGACTGTTTACAGCTATCAGAACTATGACTCTAAAGTTAACCCGTTCTCTACGCTTCCTAAAACATTCTTTACTGCCTGGAGTCTTGTCCGCCCTGAGAATTTTTATAGAATTTCTCCGAATAACCCGACCTCGGTATATGTGATGCCGCCATCTCCCGCACCGGCAGTAAATACACCTATGACCTATCTTTACGATGGTTATAACTATCCCGTTTCGGATAAAGATCAAATTCTTAAATATACTTACAGAACTCTGTAAAGCCCAATTGGTTATCAGTTTTACTGGAATATAAATAAAAACATAACTTTTGTTCAAAAAAAAGTTATATTTGTCAAAAAATAAACAATTACCTGGAAATGAAACAGCTTTTCTACTTTATTTTATTAATAGCAGGATTTTCATCAATACATTCCTGTAAAGACATGCTAGACGAAGACGGAGATCCTTTATTGGACCTGAATGAAACAGGAGGGCTTATCGGTCCAAGAGCATTATACAGAGAAATTACAGATAAGGATACATTAGCAGAATATCACTACAGTGGACTTTTGGTAACGAAAGTAATCACAGACAGTGCTTCAATCACCAATATTGCATACAGCGGCGACAAAGTAAGCCAAATTGACTTCAATGGATTTTTGGATCTGGATGGAAACGGAAAGCTTGATAAAGATAGCGTTTCTTACAGCCAGTTATTTACTTATGGGCCTAATGATAAACTGGTAGTTATTTCTGAAAACCGTTCTGTTTTCAGAAGACCTCCACCGGTGCCACCGGCAACTAATCCTGGTCCACAGACTCTGTTAAGAAAAACAAAAACCCATTATGAGCTAAAGTATAACGGTTCTACTGCTAAACTGGATTCTATTATTATGAAAAATGGTCCTGATGTTTCAGGAACGCAGTTTGCATTTATCAGTTATTCTAAAACCGGATATACTTATTTGGGAGATAATGTATCTAGGGTAGTAAGAAATTATGGACCTATGGCCGCAGGGGTATTTGGAAGACCTACCACCAGATTTGCATACGATTTCGTTAATTACGATACTGAGATCAGTCCATTTACACTGCTTCCTTCAGCATACAAAATTTCAAGGCTTTTATCAACTGAAATTAATGATAAGGAAAGTCATATCTTATCCCCGAACAACCCTAAGAAAAGATCGGTAACAGATCTTATACCTCCTATTCCGTCCCCGATTAACTGGACAACCAACTACAACTACGATCCGCAGACTTATATGACAAAAGGATTTGGTGTAAACTACATTTATAAACCTTTTTAAAAGAATCTTTACAATATATAAGCCCAATCTTTTGTAAGATTGGGCTTTTTATTTTTTATCCCTTAATTTTGCAAAAAATTTCTGAATGAAATATTTAATAGTCGGACTTGGAAATAAAGGTCCTGAATACGAAAATACACGCCACAATATAGGATTCAAAGTAGCTGAGAAAATAGCTGAAACATTGGAAGCTTCATTTAATACGACCAATTTCGGCTGGATGGCAGAGGGGAAATATAAAGGAAGAAAGGTTCTCATTCTAAAGCCGGATACCTATATGAATCTTTCAGGAAACGCTGTGAGATACTGGATGCAGAAAGAAAATATCCCATTGGAAAATGTGCTGATCATTACAGATGATCTGGCCCTTCCGTTCGGGACCTTACGGATGAAGATGAAAGGTTCTGATGCCGGCCACAACGGACTGAAAAGTATTAATGAAACACTTAATACCCAGAATTATGCAAGGCTGAGGTTTGGGATTTCTGCAGACTTTTCCGAAGGCCGCCAGGTAGATTATGTGCTAGGGACCTGGAATGAGGAAGAATCTGAAAAGCTGGGCGAAAGAATTGAAAAATTTTCTAAAGCCAGTCTGTCTTTTGTATTTGCCGGCATTAATAATACAATGTCAGCATTCAACGGAAAATAGGAATAACTAAAATACAACAAAAGACCATCGGAACATCCGATGGTCTTTTGTTGTATTTTAAAAATCAATTTCCAATCTAACTATAACATGATTTTTTATTTATATGTAATAAAAATGTACAGATTTCTATTTCTTAAAGCCAGGTAACAACTCCGGTTTCAACATCGTAATTGGCTCCGACTATTTTGATTTTACCTTCGTCTTCAAGCTTTTTAAGTGTTGAACTTTGCGTACGGATATCTTCGATGGCATTTTTTACGTTTTGCTGATTCAGTCTTTCCAAAAGTGAACCGTTTTTTGATGAACGTTCTTCGCCTTCTTCAATGATTTCATTAATGATGGGATCGAAATGATTGATTAAATGGTTGAGATTATCCATTCCCATCCCCTGAATTTGCGCAGCGTCCAGACCACCTTTTAATGCACCGCATTTAGTGTGTCCTAAAACGACAACAAGCTTGGAACCTGCAACGTTACAGCCAAATTCCATTGAGCCTAAAATATCCTGATTGACAAAATTACCGGCAATTCTGATACTGAAAATATCTCCTAATCCCTGATCAAAGATAAGTTCCGCAGAAGTACGGCTGTCTATACAGCTTAAAACTACTGCAAAAGGCCACTGGCCTTCACGTGTTGCATTAACTTGTTCTAAAAGATCTCTGTTTGCTTTTAGGTTGTTCACAAACCTTTGGTTTCCGTCTTTTAGAAAATTTAATGCTTTTTCAGGATTAATGGTAGATTGGGTTTCGTATGTATGTGCTTTCATATGATTGATTTATTCTTTTAAATTAAAAATTACTGTAATGAGCTTACATAGCTCTTCTGTGGGTGATAAGGATGTGAGAGTCTTCATCTGTTTCATAATCCTTGTATGAAGTTTTGAAGCCTAAAAGTTCCACATTAATATCTTCTTCTTTGGCCCGGATATTGGCGAAATCCTGGATCATTTCCAGTACGTCTGTAGCAATATATGAAGTTCCCCTTGCATCGATGGTCACAGTAGAATTGGGCTTCACATTTTTTAATGTTTTTTTGATGGCTGCCTTATTCAGGAAAGAAACTTCTTCAGCAAGCTTAATATTGATTTCATCGGCATCATTCAGCTTTTCTCTGCTCAGATAATAAGCACGCTTCATATTTCCCTGTAGGATATAGAATACGGAAATAGCCAGGCCAATACCCACTCCTTTAAGAAGATCGGTTGCCACAACAGCTACAACAGTAGCGACAAAAGGAATGAACTGGAATTTACCCAAATGCCAGAAATGCTTGAATGTGGCAGGTTTTGCCAGTTTATATCCTACAAGAATCAATACTGCAGCAAGTGTAGCAAGCGGTATTAAATTCAGTATGAATGGAATAGTAAGCACACATACCAATAAAAGGACACCGTGGATCACGGCTGAAAGTTTTGAAGTGGCACCGGCGTTGGCATTGGCAGAACTCCTTACCACCACAGACGTCATTGGCAGGCCTCCGATAAATGAACTTATTAAATTTCCGATTCCCTGTGCTTTAAGCTCAAGATTGGTGTCGGTAATTCTTCTCTGCTTATCTAACCTATCTGAAGCCTCAATACAAAGCAGGGTTTCAATAGAAGCTACAATGGCAATAGTTGCCCCGACTATCCATACCTTAGGATTGGTGAATCCATTAAAATCAGGCATCGTAACAAGATTTTTGAAATCATCCAAGGACTGCGGTACCGGTAATGAAACCAAATGCTGAGTATTGATCGCCAAAGAGCTGCCGGACAGTTTGAATGCTTCATTCAGAAGTATTCCTGCCACTACTGCAACCAATGCTCCGGGAAGCATTTTCATTCTTTTTAAAGCTGGAATTTTATCCCATGCAATAAGAATACCTACAGAAACCAGCGTTACCAGGATAGCTCCTATGTGTATGGCTCCGAATAATTCTGTAAAGTATCCGAGATTTAAACCATTGTCAAAAATAGATTCATGACCTTCGTAATCTTTATCGAATCCCATGGCATGTGGGATTTGTTTCAAAATAATGATGATACCGATAGCAGCAAGCATTCCCTCTATAACATTATTCGGGAAATAATTGGATATACTTCCGGCTCTGATGAATCCCAGGATTAACTGGATAAGTCCGGCAATGATTCCTGCACAAAGGAAAAGCTCAAAAGCTCCCAGATCTGTAATAGCTGTTAGAACAATAGCTGTAAGACCGGCTGCAGGACCAGATACCGATATATTTGAATTACTGAGAAATCCCACCACTATTCCTCCTACAATTCCGGCAATTACACCCGACAAAGGTGGTGCCCCTGATGCTAAAGCGATTCCGAGACATAATGGAAGCGCGACTAAGAATACAACGAGCCCAGAAGGGAAATTCTCCTTGATTCCTCCTATAAATGATGTTTTTTTCATGATGTTTTGAAAAATACTATAACCGATTGATCTGTCTTTAGATAATCAATTATAAAAGATTGGAAATTTAATTTTAAAGCACAGGTATCCGATATCAGCGTTGATATGAATACTATGAAACCTAATGATACTTAAAAATTAAGCTTCCGGAGGCGGAGAAAATATGGTAAGTAGCGGCGACAGATGAAAGGAATCATCTATCAGCTCAAAAGATACCCCCTGAAGATCAGGCTCGGAAAACTTCACGTAATCGAATACGTCCAAAGTTTTCGGAAGGGTCTTTTCGTAAACAATAAAGGATGATGGGTGAGAATGTGGTTCTTCTTCATTGATGATTACATTGGTCCTTGCTATATCCCAGCCTGCAACCGCAGCAATGCCCGGCAGTGCTGTGAAGTTTAGGAAGAAGGTCAATACAATAATACTCCAGAATTTCATCTTACATTCATTTTAGAAAAACTAATCTGTTTTTCTGCTCATTACCCAATCAGAACTTGTAAGGTTGTAGATTTTTTGGATGTCTTTCAGAATTTTCTCGAAATCAATTTCCAAATCAATGATCTTACCTGTTCTAAGGTCAAATACCCAGCCATGTACAATAGGATATTCATCTATGATGTATCTTTCCTGTACGCAGGCCATTTTAATCACGTTGATGCACTGCTCCTGAACATTCAGTTCTACAAGTTTGTCATAACGTTTTCCTTCATCTTCGATAGCGTCTAATTCAGTCTGGTGCAATCTGTAAACATCACGGATGTTCCTTAACCAAGGGTTTAATAACCCAAGATCCTGAGGAGTCATCGCTGCTTTTACTCCGCCACAGTTGTAGTGTCCGCATACGATAATGTGTTTTACTTTAAGGTGTTCTACAGCATATTGAATCACCGCTGTGGAGCTCATGTCTAAAGTATTTACAACATTAGCAATGTTTCTGTGGACAAAAACTTCTCCAGGTTTTGCACCCATAATCTCTTCCGCTGTAGCTCTGCTGTCTGAACATCCGATATATAAATAATCAGGATTCTGAGTTTTTGCCAGCTCGTGAAAGAATTCCGGGTCTTGTGAAATTTTAGACTCTACCCATTTTCTGTTGTTTTCGAAAATAATTTCGTACGACTGTGACATAATTTTAAAAATTAAAAAAGGTTTATAATTATTTATTTCGTTTAAATTATTTTCAAATTTCAATAGATTAAATCAATAATTATGCAAAAATATAATTTTTGCCGAAAAAGCAGCTACTTTTAACAAAATTTAATATTAAAATATGCTTAAAATCATGTTTAAAATGGCTGCTACATGGTGTTTCCATACAATTTCTTTAGAAAAAATGATTATTCACACTTCAAGAAACTTGGATAAAATTACAAACTATAAATGATAAACATTAAAATTGAGGATTAAAATATTCTTAATTCTATAAAAAAACCGCCTCATTTTTGAGGCGGTTCAAATTTTAACCAGTTGTTATCTGTTATTGTTTAATAATTTTCACTATTGTTTCAGAATTATTGATTCTTACTAAATAAATTCCGGATATTAAAGATGAAAGATCTGTTCTTTCGTTTTCAAACTTACCTGATTTTACCAGCTGACCGGATAGGTTGTAAATCTGATAATAATATTCTTTAGCGATATCATTTCCTTTGATATACAGCATATTCTTCACAGGATTCGGGAAGAACTCAAGTTTGTTCTGAGCTACTTTTTCCTTGATCACTGTTTTTGAAAGAACATCGTTTGCCTTAGCTAAAGCATTTGGCGCAACTGGGATGGTGAACGGTTCATACCTTCCTATTTCATTTCCATTGGCATCGTATTTAATTTCGGCACAACGGCAGGACATAGCTGCCTGAGGACGGAAACCGAATGTTGGCGTTAAGAAATAATAAGGATTGGAAGTTGTTTTAAATAGCATCCCTAAAGAGCTTCCACCGCTACCCTGGCTGGCAGATGTCCAGATACCAGAATACTGGAAAGCCTTTAAACCTGAGGTACCATTAAGATAATCGCTCATCGCATTACCTCCGTTAAAACCTCTTATACCCGTATTAGGAAATAAACCTATATTGTATTCTGGTCTATTTAATATATATCCGTAAACTACGGCTCCTTTTCCTGAATAATAGGCATATAGAGTACCGCCGATATAGTTATATTTAGCCGGGTCATAATTTTCATATTTCACCAGTGCATTGATATCTCCCGGATCTACACCATAAGCAGTATTAAATTGCTTATTATAGAACCAAGGTGTATTTCCTTTTGAAATAAAATTACCAAGGATAATTCCAGTAGAAACGCTTTCAAGATCTACTATTCTCCAGCCTGCAGGACATGGATCGTATGCAGATTTTTCGGTAGCATGCCCCCATCTTTCCGGCATGTTTCCATTCTCATCAGAAACCCAGTCTAATTTTGCTGTATCGGTTTGATATAGATAATTTAGTGGGTTGTTAACAGAATACTTTACTATTTTCTTCAGTTTATCTGCTTTTGAATCGGATGTAGAAACATTAGCGGCAGCTGAATAGGTAGGATAAGCCTGAGTATAAGAAGTTAAATAATCTGATTCAGGCATATTAGCTGTATAAGGTATTGCCCCGGTAGTAGCATTGGCAGGGTTATTTTGTCTGAATACATTATATGCAGCGTAATTGGTCCCATAGTTATAATAAGACGGTCCCGGATTGTAAAACACTGGCAATGGATCTTTTCTGCCCCATTGATAGTGTAAACCTCCACTTTCACTTATTTGAGCTAGTCTGGCTAATACGGCAGGATTTCCTGTAGGAAAGCTAGCTGTAGTAGGAGCAGCCAGACCTGATGCAAATACGGAACCAGAAGGTTCATAAATATGCTCATTCACCAGCTTATCTTTGGCTCCGAGATCCCTGTCCATAAAGGTCGTTTTCATTGGTACACCTGCACTGGTCATTGGATCTACAAACTGCTCGTTAGCAGGAATAACCCCTCCATTCCCAGCGTTTTCAGGATCTACATCATACTTTGTGATTATGGATCTTGGTGCCCATATATGCCAGCTCCATAATACCGGATCATTATGCTTGTTTGCTGACCAGGTTCCACTACCCATGTGGAACGCAACCACAGCATTACCATATGTTTTTGAATTTAAGGTAACTCTTAATATGGCGCTCTCTATAGGGCCGTCTCCACCTATAATTTCCATTGTTTTGATCAGACCCGTATTGGTGGTCCAGACTACGGATGAGGTTTTCGTGCCGTCTGCCGGGAAAGAGAAGTCCGTACTTAAATGGAGTTTATACATTGCATATGCCTTTCTTAAAGGGATATCAATAATCCTGTCATTATCCCTGTTTGGATCTATATTATTTCCGTTTGGATTGGGTGTTACCAGGTCAGAATTGGTATATTCTACATAACTGTTTGGAAGTTTGGTCCATGATTTTAAAGTTTCAGTAGAATAAATCTCGCTTCCTGAATAAACATATTGAGTGTCAAATTCCTGCGACATAGAAGCGGCGTTAGGGTCATAAATACAACGAACACCACCGCTGCCTGTATAAGCACTGCTTGAGAATCTGTGCCATCCCGGTCTTGGCTTGGATCCGCTCAAAGGATCTGATATTAAAGCCAGTCCGGCAGCTCCGAATGAAGGATAACGTACGCCATTGATAACTTCAGAGGCAGTCATGAATGTAGAAGTTAATAAACCTCCATCAGCACTCTGATCCTGGAAATTAAGAACTGGTGTGATCCATCCAGTTCCGTATTTTAATGGACCTGTTCCATTTGGGTATGATTCATAATTTCCATTAATAGGGAATTTGCCCAGATTCATTCCTGAAACCCCTGAAAAATCGAATCCAAACTGAGGATAAACCTTTATGCCCGGATAGTCTGCGTTTAATGTAGTAGCATTGAATTCCGGGTTAACGGTATTTCCGGTATGTTTTCCCCAAGGGCTGTATCTGTTTTCATCCGGCATTGGAGTTCCGGAATTTCTTCCTCCTGAAAAATAACTTGAAGGGACTCTCCAGTTACACGGACATGGGTCATATGATGATTTCAATGCGTATCTGGTACTGGCTTCCCCAACAACAGCATCGTCTATATCGGAATAGTTACCCTGACGTGTATCTCCCCAAAGATCCCACGCGATTATATTTTCACGGTAAGGAGGTTCATATTTCTTATATTTTTGTTTCGAGAACCATGTGGTGATTCCTACTGATGTCCAGCTGTTATCACCGTTCTGTTTTAAAAAGTCTTCACCATCATTTGATAATGTCTGGTCTTTTGTAGCAACAAAAATTGGTGTTGCAATAAAGCTGATAGGGTTTTGAATGGAAAACCGGATGTTTCCGTTTGGCGTATCTGTCCCCGTATTGATTTGGGTAGAATATTTATTACCTCTTACTTTTATGAATTTAGACTGGAAAGCCGGATCATTATAATTTAAATTGATCTCTCCATTAATAGGATACAGGCTTAAGTCTTTAAGTCCGAATGGCGGGAACGGGTCTTTTCTTCCCCACTGATATTGAAGTCCGGCGGATTTATGCCAGTCGTTTCCAACGAAACTTGCATTGGTAGCACCCAGGTTTCTGTCCATCCATTTCCAGTTCGTCACGGTATTTCCATCTTTATTCTTTTCAAAACCATGATGGTAGGTACTTCCATTGATTCCCGGATCATCGGTAACCCATACGTGCCATGACCAGTAGATTTTGTCATTTACTTTGTATGATATTACTGCATTACCTTCTTTTACTTTGTTGACCATTACCTTGATCCTGGCATTTTCTCCTGTCCCTTCTAAAGCAACGGATTTTATAAGTCCTGGTTCATCTTCCCAATATAGTCCTGCCTTTGCAAGTCCCTGCTCAGGAATAGGTGTATAGTTGCCACTGTCATCCTTCATAAAATCTCCACCTTTGGACCACATTTCGTGAGCTTTTTTCACAGGAATATAAAGACCGTCCACATTAGTATTGTTTTTTGGATCCTTACCTGTGAAGATATAACTGTTCGGAGCTTTGGTCCAGTCTGCATAATCAGATTGAGCGCCGGCATTTATAGTAAAGCAGGTAACAGGACAATCCTCCGTGGTTGGATTTCCGAAAATTCCTACATATTTTATAAATTTGTTGATCTCACTTTCTATATCCATCAAAGGTCTGGACGGACCATTCCAGCCAGTGATCACTTTTCGGTTTCTAATAGCTCCAACACCATACAGCGAAGCCTGGGAAGTATTACTTAATGAAAAGTTCTCAGAACCCGGCCCTCTTTGTTTGTTATTAAGTGGAGGGTAGCCAAAATCATCAGTAGTATTATAGTTGCTTATGGCAGTAAGGGAAACGTATTGTCCATTAGCTTTATAAACTCTTAATCCAGTAATCTTACTAATTACAATAACTACCGGCTGCTGATTGGTGAAAACATCACCCAGCTTTTCATTGATGTAATTATAAAGGTTGTAGTATCTGTTAAGAAGAGAATTAGGATTGGTAAAGTCTAAATATCCTCTTCCCCAGTCTTCTCCTCCTTCTTCCGGAGGTAAGAACCAGTTACTGAAGTTAATAAAGAAACTTTCATTAGAAAATTTTCCTGCAAACATATAAACAGGATCGTGATAAGAGAACTCAAAGGGACTTGTATCACTATTCTGATAAATATATTTTTGGGAACTTGCAATAGTAGCAAGATTATTAGGGTTTGTAATATTAACAACCGGTGAATTAGCGTTGGCATTATCCAATGCTGCATTTCCCTGGAAAGATAAAACAATGTCATCCAGCTTTCTTGCCAAATGCTGCGAAGTCACCCTGTCTTTTACTCCCGAAACGGTTCCGTTGGAGTTGTATAAAACGGTTCCGTTTTTTTTAGGCGTGAATAGAATAGTGTATTGATTTTCATCCAGGTCGCAATTGGCGTAAGCATAATTCGATTGTTTGTAATGGCTTACGGTTTTGTCCCAAATGACGGACTGCCAGTTGGTAATGGTGGCGTCTGAGCTTAATTCAACCTTAACGGAGTGCATATTCAAAGCCGATTGAGGTAATTCAAAATTGGCTGTAAGCTCTTCATTATATTCATAGTTTCCGGCAAAAGTCTTACACCATAAAGAGACCCAGTTGTTTTGGGCGTCTTTGTACTTGATGGTAACTTTTACATCTCCGGCGGTATTGGGTTTCTGGAAGTTTCCTTTAATAACCACTAACCCCTTTTCATTCACATTTTGTGGAATGACGATAAGAGGATCCAGATCATAGACACTCGGTGGGAGAGGTGCCCTGTATTTGAATCCAATACTGGTCTCATGATGTCCGGGAACGGGAATTGCCCTCGGGAAAGCATGAGACGATGCAATATAAAATACTGCAGCAAAAATCTTTAGTGTCGATTTTTTTTTCATACGTATAAAATTAAAAGTGTTTTTGTGCGAAATAGGATACTAGGCTTAATAAGCTGTAGTGAATAACTAAAAACAACAATATTCTAATCCCAACCTGGTTATTGGTAAATGGAGCTTTGCAATAAATAAAATATTTACCGTTTCTTATATTAAAGACTAGGTTGGTGATTTAGATCAGATTCGTGAAAACAGGTTTCAGGAATGATAAAAATGGGGCAATATAGAAAACTGCGCCATGCTTAGAAAGTGAATTTTTTTCCATGTTGTTGTGTTTTAAAGTTATATTGTGTTTTTTTGAAAAGAGTTTAAAATTTTAAGCTTGCTCAAATCTTAAAAACTTTTTAACAAAAGTCGATAAAAAAATATTTCCCTACAATAGGGGAATTAAATTTTAAGGAAAATGTTATATAGATTTATAAATTTATAACAAGGATTTTTTATATTTTATTATTGATATAAGCTTCCGTAGCACTTTCTGTCGGGTAAATTGTTCCGGGATTTCCAACTACCACAGAATTGGCAGGAACATCAAAATTAACATACGAATTGGGTGCAATTAAAACATTGTTTCCGATAGTAATTCCACCTACAATTACGGCATTGGCTCCTATCCATACTTCATCACAAATTGTAGGGAAACCTTGAAGCTTACCTCTGTTTTGTTGGCCGATCGTAACGCCTTGCGCAATATTGCAGTTTTTCCCGATTTTAGCTTTAGGATTGATCACTAAGCTTCCCCAGTGGCCTAAGTAAAACCCTTCTCCAATTTCCGTTTCGGGATAAATCTGATAGCCGTATTTTATTTGATAATGTCTGAGGACAAACTTCCAGAATATTCCTAAAACAGGCTTTTTATTATATTTCTGAGCTTTTCTTAGGATATAAATAAAATGCAGATTCGGATTGATACATTTTTTCAAGATCTCAAATGAAGAGAGCCATTTTCCGCTTTCCCTGTAAAAATCCTTTTGTATGACAGTATAATCCATTTTAAGTTTTTTTATAATTCATCAATGATTTCCTGAAGCTGTGCCACAGATTTCTGCAGTACAAAAGGCAGATCAGTCATTGCAATTTCTTTTTCATAGTGAGCTGCAAGCTCATGGTTGGTAAGAAGCTTCTTCATCCCCTCATAAATTCCATCCTCTGAATTTGGAATAATGACACCCAATTTTCCTTCCTGGAGAAGATCTTTTATTCCAGAAACATCTGTAGAGACAATTGGTTTGTTCAAAATCAAAGCTTCCGCGATAATGGTAGGGAAACCTTCATGTCTTGAAGACATCACATAAAAATCTGCCCTTTTCAGATAAGGGTAGGGATTACTTCTAAAGCCTAGCATCTTCACAGTTTCCTGAAGACCCAATTGGTTAAGCTTGGCCTGAATATTTTCAAAATCAAAACCATCACCAATAATGATAATCTGGTGTTTCAGTCCCTCGTCGATCAGTTTTTTATGCACTTCCAGAAGCCTGTCGTAGCCTTTCTGCGGATAAACCGTTCCAATGGTGATAAAAGTAGGAAGACTACTGGAAAAGGGATAATCATCAATTGCTGTATTTGCCTTGTTGAGAGTATCATCTTTATCTATCGGGTTATAAATTTTAATAACCGCCTGCTTTTCCATATCAGTTTTTGCCACCTTCTGCATTTCCTCTTTCAGCTTATTGGAAATAACCAGTATCCTGTCAAAGCGGAAAAGCTGTCTGATCACATCCGGCGTATATTCTTTCAGATTAAAAATGTCGTTCTGTATCCAGATAATTTTTTTTGAATCCTTTTGAGGACTGGAAAGAAGTTCTCTGTACATTCCGTGAATAGCTGCTATTTCCACATCGTACTTTTTATTTTTCAGAATAAACCGGTAAAGAAGAGCCGGAAACCAGAGAAATAGCTTCTGATAAAGCACTCTGAATGCTTTCACAGGGATTTCGTGAGGTCTGTTGGTGGTAATCATCTCACCCTTAAGAAGATATTGCAGATTGACCCATGACGGAACCTCCTTGATATACATTCCTGTATAAAGATTGATCAGCAGGTCTATTTCATATTTATCTTCAGGAAGGTTTTTGAGAAAGTTGATGAGAACTTTTTCTGCACCGCCATGCCGGAGAGAGCCTATACGAATAAGAACTTTCTTTTTTTGTGACATTTATTTTTTTACGGGTTTATAATTGTGAGGGAGATTTTTGATGAGGTATTTTTCTAAAGCAGATCGGTCAGCTTCCAGCTCTAAAGGGTAAACCGTATTGTTGTCTAATAATTTTTCGCCATACTGCTCAATGGTACAGATAAATTTTGCAGGAGCTCCTGCATACACTGAATTATCAGGAATGGAACTGCTGACAACACTTAATGAACCTACAATACAATTGCTTCCGATAGAAACCCCGGGTAAAAGAATAGTGCCTTTTCCAATAAAAGTATTGTTGCCGATTTTTATTCTTCCGAAAGTTCTTCCGTTTTTATATTTCTCAATTCTTTTGGTTACCCGGCCATCTCCGCCGTGATTGATGAAAGAAACACCTTCTGCAATCGTTACATTATCACCCATTTCTATAAGAAAACATTCTGAGCCAAAGTTTGGAATACCTTGAACATACAGATTGTTACCAACTTTCATTCCTCGATGAATGGCTACTTTTATAGCAGCATTTTTCACTAAGTCTTCATACAGGGAACGGATTTTCAATATGATTCTAAATAGGAGCATCATTATTGTGAATTTGTTTTTTATTTTTACAAAGAAAAAGAATTTCTATGATAAAAGTTTCCAAAATAGAATATTATTTGCCCGATAAGGTTCTGACCAACGAGGATCTTGAGAAAGAATTTCCTGACTGGAGCTCTGATAGAATTCATGAAAAAATAGGGATCAGACAGCGCCATATTTCTTCAGACAACGAAACTGTTCTTGAGCTTGCTGTAAAATCTTCAGAAAAACTTTTCGCGAACTATGACAGGAATAAGGTCGATTTTATTCTCTTTTGTACCCAGAGTCCGGATTATTTTCTTCCCACTACCGCCTGTATTCTTCAGGATAGACTGGGCCTTAGAAGGAATATCGGAGCAATGGATTTTAATCTTGGATGCTCCGGATTCATTTATGGACTGGCTTTTGCTAAAGGATTGGTAGCAGCCGGTATTGCGAAAAGTATTTTACTGATCACATCAGAAACCTATACAAAGCATATCAATCCAAAAGATAAAGCCAACCGAAGCATATTCGGGGACGCATCAGCTTCTGTAATTGTAGAGAAGGATGAAAATGCTAAGGATTATCAGTTCTGCCTGGGTACAGACGGGAGTGGTGCCGAAAATCTTATTGTAAAGAAAGGAGCTTTCAAAAAAGATTTTGAACTTAATCCTGAAAATGATTTTGATCCGGAGAATCTTTACATGAACGGACCCGAAATTTTTAATTTTACCATCGAAAATATTCCGGGACTGGTAAAGGAAACCTTGGAAACAAATGGGCTGACGATGGAAGATATTGATCATTTTGTTTTCCATCAGGCCAATTCTTTTATGCTGAATTATTTAAGGAAGAAAACTAAAATACCGGCAGAAAAGTTTTATATCGATATGGAAAACACTGGAAATACTGTTTCGGCAACCATTCCAATTGCCCTGAAAGATATGATGGAAAAGGGAAGGCTGAAAAAAGGAGACAGGGTATTGATGGCAGGTTTTGGAGTAGGATATTCCTGGGGAGCAACCGTGCTGGAAACTTGAAATAGAATATAATGTAGTAAAATAAAATATATGAAGACATCCGTTTTTTTAGAGAAATTGCAAGAAGAATTAGAAGAAAAGGAAACATTAACAATCGAAACAAACTTAAAACAGCTGGAAAGCTATGATTCCATCAGCCTGCTTTCTGTAATTGCATTTGTTGATGAGAGTTTCGATAAGAAAATTGATTCAAATTATTTTAAAGATATAGAAACTGTTTCTGATCTTATGAATATTATCGGTAAAGAAAACTTCGAAGATTAGTGAATCAGTTTTCTTTAAAAGACAAAATAATTCTTATTACAGGAGCTTCTTCCGGTATCGGGAGAAGCTGTTCTGTAGAATGCAGCAAGAGCGGAGCAGATCTTATCCTTATTGCCAGAAACGAAGAAGAGCTGCAGAAAACAGTATCTCTGCTGGCTCCGGATAGCAAAGCTGAAACCATTATTGCAGATATCACCAGAGCTGAAAATCTTGAAGAACTGATCGCTGAAAAAGTATCGGTTTTAGGTAAAATCTCAGGATTCATCCACTGTGCGGGGATAGAAAAAACACTTCCTCTGAAAAAACATACTCCCCAGCTTTATGCAGATATTTTTGCAGTCAATGCCATATCTGGTTTTGAAATTGCCAAAAATTTATCCCTCAAAAAATATAAAAGTGAAGTTGCCAGTTTTGTCTTCATTTCCTCAGTAGCAGGAATGGTGGGCGAAATAGGAAAATCAGCTTATTCAGCAAGTAAAGGTGCCGTGATCGCAGGCGCCCGGTCTATGGCTATGGAGCTTTCAAGAAGTGGAATAAGGGTGAACAGCATAAGTCCGGCAATGGTAAATACGCCAATACTGGAAAAAATGTTTGAAAACGTTGGTGAGGAGGCTGCAGAAGAGATCATTAAAAAACATCCGTTGGGAATAGGGCAGCCTGAAGATGTAGCCAACGCTTGTATTTTCCTGCTTTCGGATGCCTCAAAATGGATTACAGGCTCGAATCTTGTCGTGGACGGAGGATATTCCGCCCATTAATTTTTTTTGTAGAGATCTTCAAGAATTCCTTCCACTGCACTAAAGATTTTCTGATTGTCAAACTGGTCTTCTATAGTTTCCAGGTTTTTTCTGATCCTGGCAATAAGCTCCGGATCTGTAAGAAAAGTCTTCATGGCAGCATACATCTCATTCGTTTCATAATTGATGAGGTAACCGGTTTCTCGGTCTTTGATCATCACTCCTACATCTCCTGTATCGGTAGCAATAATAGGCTTCTGAAGTATTAAAGCTTCAGCGATTACCAGCGGCCAGGCTTCAGATTCGGAAGGCAGAATAAAATAGTCCGCATTTTTTACATAAGGATAGGGATTCATCTTATTACCACTCAAAATAAACGTATCCTGAACATTATTTATCCGGATCTGCTCGGTAAGGTTTTTCATTTCTTCACCGCTGCCTATAACGATAATATTATGATGGTAGCCTTCATCAATTAATCTTTTGTGGGCATCAATAAGTTTATGGTATCCTTTTCTGTCGTGAAGACGTCCTACGGAAACAAAAACAGGGCCCTGAGGAAGAGTTTCTATTTTTTCCTGTGCTTTTCTCTTGATTTCGTCAATAGGAATGGCATTGATCACTACACTTTCTTCAGGATACTTCAGTTCCGGATAATAGGTATGCATCAGATCCTTGATTTTCTGCGAACAGTAAATCATATGGTCAAACTGTGAGAAATTATCCAGAATATCAGGAACCAGTGGCTGTAATTTAGGAAGATTAATTTCAGAGTGAAACCATCCTAATTTCTTAGAGGCTTTGTTGCTGGAATTGATAACAGATGAAAATGCTGAATAAGTAGGAGCGATCTCTATATCGAATTTTTTGTTTCCTAAAAGACGGTCAGAGATTGTATGGCTTTTCAGTGCGCGGGAAAGTTTTAACCTTCTGCGAATCAATTGGATTTTTTGGATCAAAGGATTTTTGGATAAATCTTCTTTTCCGTCAGCAAAATATACCTTTTTAACGTGTTTAGGGAATTCATCCCTTAGCTCACCCTGATTCAGATTCAGACATACGGTTATATCAAATTTTTCAGGACTGAGATTATTAAGAATACTGAGGATTACTTTTTCCACGCCGCCCATTTCCATGGAACGGTGTCTGAAAAGGACTTTTATTTTCTGATTTTCTGCTGGCATTACCTGAAAAGTTTTTGTAAAGTAATAGAGATTTTTCTTTTTATCCTATATGGAACCGAATTCTGGTATTCCAATAGTTTGAAAATTTCCTGCTGTCCGGTATAAGTTTCCGGAATTTTCATCCCGTTTATGCTTTTAATATTCCTTCGCTTCATCGCATTGAAAACCACCTGGGCAAAATATTCGTAAGATTTTGCTTTATTCTCGTTTTGTGAAATTCCGCCTGTATGGGTTCTGTAAAGATAATTGGTGTCGTCGATAAAATAAACATCGCCTTTTTCATACATCTTTAAATAGAGATCCTGATCCTCAGAGATTTTCAGCGCAGCATTCATTTTCTCAGTCTGTTCATAAATATCTTTTCTGAACGTCACAAAATGAGCAATCTGAATAGGATAATTAAAAAAATACGGATCTTTATTCTGTACCTGCATGGCAGATTTAAACGGAGCGATAGGCTTCAGATCCTTATCACAGCTCATAAATCGCGAATAGGCCAATACTACGTTCTTTTTCTGCACGAATACATTTATTGCCTTTTCAATAGCATGAGGAAGAATAGCATCGTCAGGGTCTACAAAGCCGCAGATGTCTCCCGAAGCAAGATCAATAAGTTTACTTTTGGTAACTCCCACGCCGGAATTTTGTTCATTTTCGAAGAATTTAAACCGTTCGTCACCGGCAATGATGGCTTTTATCTGTGTCTTTTCTTCATCAGACGAGGCATCGTCCAGAATGATGGCTTCCCAATTTTTGTAGGTCTGGGCAAGTAATGAGCTGTAACAGTCTTTGAACAGCATAGCATTATTGTAATGGGCAATAAGTATTGAGAATTTCATCTGAATTTAAAGGGAATTGAATACTAAATCCTGCTTGTTAACAACCTGCGTATTGGCAGGAACATCTTTGAATATGGTACATCCTGCTCCGATAATGCAGTTGTCACCTATTGTAACACCTTTCAGCACTGTAACATTACTTCCCAGCCAGCAGTTGCTGCCTATTTTTATGGGAGCTTTAGTAAATTTAGAAGAATGGAGCTTGAAGGTAGGAGAAGTGTCATAGGTATGGTTATGATCATAAAGTCTGACATTTTCACCAAACAATGTATTTTCACCAATTGAAATATGTTCAAGACAGTTGATCGAGCAGAAGTTATTCATGAAAAAATGGTTACCTATTTCTAAGTTGGCATCTTTCATCATCAGGATACAAGTGTAATTTCTGAATTCCACAGACTTTCCGATGCTCATGCTTTTTATATCCTTATCCAGGATAAAGCGTCCACCCACGCCCAATCTGATATTTTCAAAAAATACTTTAGGGTTTTTTTTCAGAATAGAAAGCTGCTGCCTTCTGTATATTTTTTCGAAAAAATTGTAGAACATACAGGAGTTTTTAATTTTTTTATTTCACTTGGGCCTCACAAATATAATCTGTTTTTACATAATTGAGAAAAAAATATTTATTTTTGCGGTATTAAATACAACACAGTGAGTGAAATAACAAGGGTTCTCAAGACATTTATAGGGTATTTGAAAAGACCTGATCTTTATCCGGAACTGGGCCGGAAAATAATTAAAAATACAGTCAACAGAGGCAATGCTTTCAAAGGAAAGGAAAAAACAAATTCCTGGGCTGCCGGAAAAGCTGTTTCCCAGGCAGAGGCTGTTTCAAAATTGTTTGGGTTTGATATAGATGCTTTTCGTAAAGATTATGCAGAAGTATTAAAAACTGCAGAACAAAAGGAAAAGGCATGTCCTGTAAAAATGGGTGGTCCCGGTGCTTTGGAGCTGATGTATTATGCATGTGAATTTTCCAATGCAAAGCATGTCGTGGAAACAGGTGTAGCATATGGATGGTCATCGCTGGCCTCACTTCTGTCTCTTACAAAAAGAGACGGAACACTGTATAGTTCGGATATGCCATACCTGGCACAGGATGGAGATCAATATGTAGGCTACGTGGTGCCGCAAAACCTTAAAAAAAATTGGAAATTATTCCGTTTTGCAGATAAAGAATCGCTGCCTAAGATTTTTGCTGAAAACTCAGTTTTTGATGTCCTTCATTACGATTCTGATAAGAGTTACAACGGGAGAATGTGGGCCTATGATGAGCTGTATAAGCATCTGAAAAAAGGAGGCGTTTTCATCAGTGACGATATTGGTGACAATTCTGCTTACCAGGATTTCTGTGAAAAAAACAGTATAGAAACAACGGTAGTGGAATATGAAGGGAAGTATATCGGGGTTTTTGTCAAATAGTTTTAAAGAAGATTAATTGTTCGGGATGTCCGGCCGTATTTTCATGACGGGCGGGAAAGTGTTTAAAGGTCTTCTAATATTTTTATCCCTAACTAATATTATTATAAAACTGTTGAACAGTTCTTGTGAATGAAGATAAGCCAGATTACCTTTACCAGATTCCTTGCAGCTATAGCTATAGTTATTTCTCATTTTAATAAAGATATGTTTGTTTATAAAACAGATTATATTTCAAATATCTTTTTAAAGGCGAATGTTGGGGTAAGCTACTTTTTTATTCTTTCTGGATTTATTATGATCGTAGCCTATCATAAAAAAGAAAAAATAGACTATATTGAATATTATAAAAACAGGTTTGCAAGGATCTATCCGTTATATGTAGTGGGACTGCTGCTCTACCTGGTCACCAGATATTCAAATTTCAGCATTATCAATGTTTTTTTATATCTGTTCGGGCTGCAGAGCTGGATTCCGGGTAAGGCAATGATCCTGAATTTTCCGGGATGGTCTATTTCTGTGGAATTTCTTTTTTATCTGATTTTCCCGGTGCTGTATAATTATTTTTACTCCAAAAAAAATAAAAGCATCTGGGTGGCAGGTATTGTGCTGTGGATTATTACTCAGGTATTCTCCCATCTCTATGAAGCTTCACCATCCTACAAAGGTCCACATACGGAAAGCCATGAATTTCTATATTATTTCCCGCTGATGCATGTAAGTGAATTTTTGGTGGGAAACCTTGCCGGATTATTCTTTGTGAATAATTTTAAGCAGAAAAATTATGATATTCCTGTAATTCTGGTCTTTGCATCTGTAATGCTTTCACTCATCTTTGTTCCTCTTTTTTATCATAACGGACTTATGGCAGTGCTTTTTATTCCGCTGATTCTTTTAATTTCCTGGAATAACGGGCTGGTGACAAAAATTTTGGCGTTAAAGCCATTGGAATATTTGGGTGAAGCGAGTTATGCGGTATATATTACCCATATCCCTATTCTGTATATCCTGAGGGAAATTCTGAAACGACAAAATTATAAATTTGATATTAACAGTGTGTTCTGGATTTATCTGGCTGTACTTATCATTACCTCGATGCTGTTCTATCAATTTATTGAAAAACCACTTAGAGATTATCTTAAAAAATTAAATCTCAGATAAAATCTTTATTTTTGCAGCAAAACAAACACAATGAAAAAAAATACGAATGTTCCCAAAGCATGTAGAGAATACAGACACACTAAAGATCCGGAAGCCTTTAAAAGAAATAATACGGAACTGGCAGCATTGAGGACTGGTACATTCATATTTTTAATAAAATAAAAGAATTCATGTACAAAACGTTTTCAGAACTGAAAAAAGGCCTCCGAAGAGATATCCCACATCTTAAAAAGATCAAGGTGGCATTACTGGGTGATACTGCTACACAGTTTCTCAATGTTGCTTTGAAAGGGACCGCTATGAACGAAGGCTTTGAACTTGAAATTTTTGAAGCTGATTTCGGTCAGATTTCACGGCAGATCTTAGATCCTACTTCGGAATATTATGAGTTCAACGCAGATTATACCACCATCTTTGAATCTTCTCATAAATTATTGAGCCAGTATTATAAGTCCTACGATACACAGACTGCTTTTGCGGAAACCAAGATTTCTTATATTGAGGATCTTTACCGCACGATTCAGAACAGAACTAAAAGTAGGGTGATTTACTGTAATTTTCCGGCGATCAATAATCAGATCTTTGGTAACTTTTCCAATAAGGTAGAGTCATCCTTTGTTTTCCAGCTGAATAAACTCAATTACTTGCTTTCGGCGGAACTGGCGATCAAGAATGATAATTTTTTTATTGCAGATCTACTTTCGATCCAGAATAAGTGGGGAAGAGATTTTATGTTCTCTCCGAACATTTATGTGAACACAGAAATGGTGCTTTCCCTGGATGCCCTTCCAATTGTTGCCCACCATATTAACAATATTATTTCCTCTCTTGAAGGAAAGTTTAAGAAATGTCTGATTCTGGATCTGGACAATACCACATGGGGCGGAATTATCGGAGATGACGGCCTGGAAAATATTCAGATAGGGAGTTTGGGAATAGGAAAAGCATTCACTGAGTTTCAGTACTGGATCAAAGCACTTCAGAGAAGGGGTGTAATCCTGGCTGTTTGCAGCAAGAATGATGAAGATAAAGCTAAAGAGCCTTTTGAAAAGCATCCCGATATGGTCCTTAAACTGGATGATATTGCTGTTTTTGTGGCTAATTGGGACAATAAAGCGGATAATATCAGGAAAATCCAAAGTATTCTTAATATCGGATTTGATTCCATGGTGTTTCTTGATGACAATCCGTTTGAAAGAAATATCGTACGCGAAAACCTTCCTGAAGTCTGCGTTCCCGAATTGCCTGAAGATCCGGCAGAATATCTGGAATATTTATACGGGCTGAACCTTTTTGAAACATCCAGCTTCTCGGAGAATGATGCGGAACGGACCAAACAATACCAGGTTGAAGCACAGAGAGCAGTTGATCTGGACAGCTTTACCAATGTGAAAGATTTTCTGAAAAGCATGAATATGGTTTCAGATGTGAAATCTTTCAACAGCTTTTCAAAACCTAGAGTTTCACAGCTGACACAGCGTTCCAATCAGTTTAATTTAAGAACGGTGAGATACACGGAACAGGATATCGACAGCTTGATCAATTCCGGGAATCATTACACCATTTCCTTCACACTGGAAGATAAATATGGCGATAATGGATTGATCTGTGTAATTGTTTTGGAAAAGAAAGATCCGGAAACTCTTTTTATAGATACGTGGCTGATGAGCTGCCGTGTATTGAAGAGAGGAATGGAAGATTTTACGCTCAATACTATTGTGGAAACCGCAAGAAAACATGGATTTAAAAAGGTTGTGGGAGAATATCTTCCTACGGCAAAAAACCAGATGGTAAAAGATCATTATGAAAGATTAGGGTTTACCGAGCATAATGGACAGTGGATTCTAAATGTCGACGAATATCAGTCAAAAGAAGTATATATTATTAATAAAAATTAAATAAAACATGGATAAGAACGAAATTTTGTCTAAGCTTACCAATGTCTTCCGTGACGAATTGGATAATGAAGATATTGTATTAAACGCAGAAACTACAGCCGAAGATGTTGAAGAATGGGATTCCCTTTCCCACATTCAGTTAATTGTTGCGGTGGAAAAAGCTTTTGGAATCCGTTTTACCTCTTCTGAAATTCAGGGATGGAATAATGTAGGTGAAATGGCTGATTCTATAGCTTCAAAACTATAATGAAATTTCATCATGTTGGAGTTGCCTGTAAAGATATACAGGCAGAGCTCCAGAATATACGAACGCTCCATAAAATTATTGAAGAAACTCCTGTGGTTTTTGATGTCAATCAGCAAGCGGAGCTTTGCATGGTAACCGTGGAAGATGGTTTAAACATTGAGTTGGTTTCCGGAAAACCTGTAGAAAATCTTTTGAAAAAGAGAATTTCATATTACCATATCTGCTATGAAGTTGAAGATATTGAAAAAACAATAGAACATCTTACCCAAAACGGAGGCATGCTTATTTCTCCTCCTAAAGAAGCTATTCTTTTTAATAACCGGAAAGTGGCTTTCCTGATGCTTTCTTATGGAATTGTTGAACTTTTAAACAGTAACTAATGCAGTTTACATCATTAGTATTCATCCTTTTTTTCTCAGTTGTATTTGCTGTGTATTGGTGGGTTTTAGGTAAAAGGCTTAAAGCTCAGAATATATTTTTATTATTGGCCAGCTATGTATTTTATGCAAATTGGGACTGGAGGTTTTTAATACTTTTGATCATAAGCTCAGGGGTTAGTTATTATTTGGGATTAAAAATCTCTGAGAGTAAAACTCCTGGAAGAAAGAAATTTTTAGTTAATCTCGGGCTTCTTTTCTCCATTGGAACCCTGTTTTACTTTAAATATTTTAATTTTTTCATAGATTCTTTTGCACAGCTGTTCAATATTAAAAGTACACTTACTTTAACAATAATTCTTCCTTTGGGAATCAGTTTTTATACCTTTAGGATGATAAGCTATCTGCTTGATATCAAGAATAATAAATTGAAGGCAGAGACAGATGTGCTTGCATTTTTTAATTATATCGCTTTTTTTCCGAGTATGACTTCCGGACCTATTGATAAGGCCGGTTTGCTATTACCACAACTGAAGAAAGAAAGGGTTTTTACATTAGAAAACGGTTCAGATGCTGCCCGGCAGATTCTTTTGGGGGCATTTAAAAAATTAGTTGTTGCTAACAGTATCAGCCCCATTACTCAGGAAATATTTCAGAACTATGATCATCTTTCAGGCAGTACTGTTGCTTATGGAATGATTTTATTCCTTTTTGAGATGTATGCGGATTTTTCCGGATATTCTGATATGGCAATTGGCTTTGCCAAGCTTTTGGGATTCAAGATCACGAAAAACTTTGCCTTTCCGCTATTTGCGCAGAATATTGCAGAATATTGGAGAAAATGGCATATTTCACTCACTTCCTGGTTAACGGAATATGTTTTTACTCCCTTAGTCATTCAGTTCAGAGATTATGAAAAGAAGGGACTGATTGCTGCCATTATTTTAAACTTTATATTAATCGGAGCCTGGCATGGACCAAGATTTACGTTTGTGCTGTTTGGACTGCTGCACGGACTTTATTATGTCCCATTGATTTTAAAAGATAAACTGAACAAGAAGAAAAAGTTTTCAAAGACTGTTCCTACCTTTCAGGAATTTGGAAATATTTTGCTGACGATGACGATGGTTTGTTTTGCCTTGGTCCTTTTCGTTGCTCCAACACTTAGTGATGCATTGGGAATGTACAGAAGAATTTTCAGTTTATCCGTTTTTTCAGTTCCGGAGTATATAAAAATTAAAATTTTAGGATTAATAGGAATTATAATATTGATGGACTGGCTGAATAAAGATAAAGAACACGGTCTTGAAATCAGCAGGTTTAAACCTGTTACGAGAAGAGTTTTTTATGTATTTCTTATTTTCATGATTTTATATTTCGGTGTATTTGGTAATAGTAGTTTCATCTATGAACAGTTCTGATATGAAAAAGTTTTTATTTAAAATATCCTTTTATATTGTTGCAATTGTTGCCGTTCTATTGTTGCTGGGAAGTTATGCAGATGGTAATACGGATGATAATTACAGACATTTTACAGGTCCTAAACCTTCCAATATAATTATGGGAGATTCCCGCGGTTCCCAGGCTTTGGTACCGGATGTTCTGGACAGGAAATTTAAGGACAGGAAATTTGATAATTTTTCTCTCAATCTTACTGAGTCACCTTACGGCCAGATCTATCTTGAAGCGGTAAAGAAAAAGCTTCATCCTGATACAAAGGATGGCATCTTCATCCTGACTGTTAATCCCTGGAATGTATCTACAGGTAAAGATGTAAAAGATGCTAAAGAATATACTGAGAATACTTCCGCATTGGCAGATATGCATTTTTATGAAATGGCACCTAATTATGAGTATCTTTTAAAGCATTATCCTAAAAGCTGGTTTAATATCTACAAAGACAGGGAAGCAGGGGGAAGGTCCAATACCTATCTGCATAAAAATGGCTGGATGGAAGTAACGGTTGATGTCAATCCTGCTGATTTAAGGAAGCGAGAGGCCAGTAAAATAATCCAGTACAAAGAATTTGAAAGCACCCAAAAAATATCACAATACAGACTGGATGCCCTGCAAGACATCATTCAATACCTTGAGACTAAAGGGACTGTTTATATTGTCAGAATTCCAGGATTTAAGGGAGTTATGGATATAGAAAATGCATTTTCTCCGGATTTTAATGAAATAATAGGATCTATCGCTAAGAAAAATAATGTGAAATTTCTTGACTTTTCTTCACAATATGATAAGTATGTCTATACAGACGGAAACCATATGTACAAAGAATCCGGGAAAGTATTTACTGCCCAGATAGCCGATTCTATTCTTCTGGATAAGAAAAAAAATAACTGATATCCTATCCTGTTTTGAATAAAGACAGGAAGAGTGAAGATGGATGCCGGAAGTTACTGTAGGCTTCCTGCTTAAAACAGGTTTTTCCGGAAATTAATATTAAATAAGCCTGAACGGATACTTGGGTAATCTGTAACCAGATATTTAGCAATCATTCCCCATTTTTTGAAAGTCGGTGCAATGGCGATCTCAAAACTGCGAAGCATTCTATTGATGTGAATTTTTACATGTTGTGGAACGGTTTTCTCATTTTCAGCCCATTTATTTAATTCTCTCCAAAGCATAACACGCGTTTTGGCAGGATTTATTTTCCCTGAATCTACTTTAGTAATTCTGTTGTTCTCATGTACGCCTCTTAAGGCAATAGCTTCATCATTAATACCTGTATAAAGCTTAAGGTAATAAGCGAATCTTATCACGATCTCCGAGTCTTGATGAAGTCGGAGAGAGGTTTCGAAAAATCTGTCCATTTTAGACAGTGAGGATTTCCTTAGAGTTAAAGTATCTAGATGAATAAGCCCGAAAGTTCCGCGTAAACTTATCAGTCCCTGATAAACATCTTCGGGATTGGTTTTTTTATATACGGTATCCAGTTTATCTTTATAAATAGGATAGTACTGTTCTCTGGCCTTTTCTGAATAATATTTTACCCCGATTGCCCCATACACACCTTCTACATCAGGATTTTTAAAAAGCTCTCTTTCCGCATCGAATCTGTTGGGCAAATAATAGTCATCCGCATCCAGAAAGGCGATAAAATCTCCTGTTGCTTTTTCCATTCCTAAATTTCTGGAAGCTCCCGCACCATGATTTCCTTTGTCAGGATGCTGGAAAAGCTTAATCCTGTCATATTTTGCGGCGAGTTCCCGGCAAACATGAAGAGCATTATCCGGAGACTTGTCTTCAACTAAAACAACTTCATATACTTCTTCGAACTGAAGAGCTGATTCTACAGCCTGTGAGACATATTCTTCAGCATTATAAACGGGAATGATTACGGATATTTTCATTATTATCGGTTAAGATACGTAAAACGGTATTGTGTTTTTAATATTTGAGGGTTTTTGATTACCTCTAAAAAGATACAAAAATATTTATTTAATCCTGTTTTTAAGGATAAATCAAATGATTTATAAGTTAAATAAATCTTTCTTTTACAGTCTGAAGGCAACGGATTGGAATCTGCCCATTCATGTAATGATTTCCATAAAAGAAACTGTCTCTGATTATACTGCGGTGAATATCTTATAATTTTTGTAATCCTGTTATGATCATGGACCCCTCTTATGGCAATAGCTTTATCTATAATCCCGGATTTTAAATAACCGTGATAGGCCAGTTTGATGATAAAATCGGAATCCTGATGTACACGAAGATTTTCGTTGAAGCGCAGATTATTCTTCACCAGCACTGATTTTCTGAGGGTAAGTGTATTCAGATGGAAGAATGTTCCAAAAACTTGAGAAGTCAGCCCTAATAATCCCTTCAAAACAGTTTCACCTTCCGCAGGAAAATTAACGGTGGTCAATGAGACCTCTTTAAATTTATCCTGAAACTCTTTTCTGCCTTTTTCAGATAAATATTCTACACCGATAGCCCCGAAAACGCCTTCGTTTTTTTGTTCTTTAAAAGCTTCTTTTTCCACATCAAAACGAGTGGGAAGATAATAATCATCAGCATCCAGAAAAGATATAAACTCACAGCCGGCTTTTTCAAGGCCTAAATTTCTTGTGGCTCCAGCTCCATGATTTCCTTTGTCCGGATGTTGATATAATTGAATCCTTGAATCTTTTAAGATCAGTTTTTGGCAGACTTCTAATGAATTGTCGGTGGATTTATCCTCAACCAATAGAATTTCTTTTACTTCTTCAAACTGTAAAGCAGAATCTACCGCTTTCCCCAAAAACTCGGATGCATTGTAAACAGGTATAATTACAGAGATATTCATGCCTTGCTGTATATGGCTTTTAATTTTTCACTGACCATAAGGGGATCGTGATTCTTTTTGATTCTTTCCAGAGAATTGGCTGATTTTTCAGGCAGCTGTTCCGGGTTGGTAAAAATACTCTCCAAAATATTTTCAAGCTGTACTTTCAAGGTTTTTTTTAGTTCTTCACGCTGTTCATCTGTAAAATAAAGGGCTTGTTTCAAACGGTTTTGAGGAAGATGAATAAGCCAGCCGCAGTCTTCATTATTGATTTCCGGCAAGGCACGTATATCTGTCGTAATCACAGGAACGCCGGCTGCCTGCATCTCCAGAACAGAAAACCCATAGGTATCCGACCAGGTGGGCAAAAGACCAATATGAGACTGCTTAATCAGTTCCAGCACTTTTTCATTAGGGATATTTTCAAAAATTTCAATCCAGTCTTCTTTTTTTAGTATTTCTTTAGTTTCCAGTGCTTCTTTTTCAGTCACCTTGGTTACATAATTGTCTGTTTTAAATGACGAAACAATACTAAGCCTGAAATTGTATTTCTGTCTTAATTTCTTTAAAACCCCTATCATTTCAGGGCCTCCCTTCAGGTGAAACTGTGTTCCTACGAAAATAAGATTAAAGATTTCCGTGTTTTGGTAAATCTCCTGTGAATTTCTCGGAATAATTTCCTGAGAAGGGTGGATTACTGAAAGCTTTGATTTTATGATTTCCTGAAATTCAGGGTAATTTTTTAGAAGCTCCAGCTGAATATTGGCAGCTGCATTTGAAATTGAGATAATTCCCAGGCAGTTCCTTTTGCCAATCTGTTTGAGGGCATTTTCTGTTTTCTCATTGCGAATGTGCTGAGGTTCGCTTTTCTGATGATCATTTTTGGTTTCAGGAAAACGTGGTACCAGGGTTTCAAAAGAAGTCACCCATTTCTGGGAAGAATAATTGATGTCGTTATAAAGGTGAAGAATATCAATTTTAGGTTTCTGATAAAAGAAATATCTTCCTTCAATATCCGTCTTTTTTCTTAATAAGATTTTTTTTACGGTAGACAGTGAATGAAAAAGATTGTTGTTCTTTCTTAAAAAAACATATTCACATCCAGAAACTTTATTTAAAATATTTCTTTTAATGGGATAGTCATTTTGTGTCAGTCCTATTTTCATTACTGTAAATGATTTTTATTGTTCTGAAACCAAAGCGCAAGAATCAACAGATTCCAATGTTGGTGATGTCTGTTAAGCTTTTTCTGCACTTCGTTAAAATCTAAAAAATTAAATATATAGCTTTCCTTATTTTCAAGAAGTTCTTTACTTAGATCCTGAAGTTCAGTTTCTTTGAACCATTCTTTTACAGAAGCTCCAAAGCCGTTCTTTTTACGGACTGCAATTTCTTCTGTCCAGGCTTTGGAATAAGCCTTTCTCAATATAATTTTATCTTCTGTAGAATTAACTTTGTATTGCCATGGCATTTGAATACAGAATTCCGCAAAATCAATATCCAGAAAAGGGATCCTTACCTCTACAGAATTATACATGGAAGTTCTGTCGCCTTTCAATAGCATATTGGCCGGAACATACTTCTCCAAATCGATTCGCATCAGATCATTAAAATCTGTATTAGTAGGCTTAAAGCTGAATTCCTGTCCTGGAATTTCCTCGGTAATTCCCAGTTGTCTGATTTCAGAAACGGTAAAGTAATTCCGGACCTTATTCTGATGGTAATCTATAGTGTCGCGATATTCTGCCCTTATGCGTCTTTCGGAACCCATATCCCTGAATTTACCGGCTAAAAGAATCATCTTTGAAAGATAGTCCGGGTAAAAGCCTTTTTGGGAAAGGTTGATGTTGTATTTATAAAAAGTATAGCCTCCAAAAAGCTCGTCACCTACATCACCGGAAAGGATCACCTTAAGATCTTTCGCTGCTTCTTTGAAAATGAGATGGGTAGGGAGTAGGGAAGAGTCCATTAGCGGCTCATCCATATAGGAGTAAACTTCCTGTAAAGTTTCGGAAATCTTCTGTTTTTTATCTAAAAGAATATGATGATCGGTTTTATATTTATCTGCAATAGCCTGTGCATAAGGCATCTCGTTAAGATCTCCACTTTCGTAACCGTACACCAATGTTTTTATATTTTCTTTATATTTTGAGGCAACGGCAACGATGGTACTGGAATCCAAACCTCCTGAAAGGAAAGAACCTACGGGAACATCAGCTATCATCTGTTTTTTTATAGCATTATCTAAAAGATATTTAAATTTTTCAATACTCTCATCCATACTCAGTTTGGAAGTTTCGGTAGGAATAGTCCAGTAAGGTTTTATATCTATTTTTCCTTCTTTATAGACCAGCGTATGAGCAGGTTTGAGGTTGAAAATATTCTTGTAAATGGTTTTATGAGGATGAATGTAACCGTTTTTTAAATAATAGGCAATCTGTGCTTTATCAATCTCAGGTTTTATTAATCCTGATGCAAGAATGGCTTTGATTTCGGAGGCAAAGATGAACTCACCGTTTTTTCCGACAGCATAATAAAATGGCTTCTCTCCGAAACGGTCTCTTGCGCAGAACAATTCCTGTTTTTCTTCATCCCAAATTGCAAAAGCAAACATTCCCGGAAGATCATGGATCAGATTTTTCTCTTTTTTCTGATACATGGCAAGCACCACTTCGGTATCTGAACTTCCGTGATAAGAATAATCAGAATACTGATCTTTTATGGCCTGGTAACCGTAAATTTCGCCATTCAGCACGATGCATTCTTTTTTTGTACTGGAAAACATGGGTTGTTTTCCGTTTTCAGACAGATCTATAATCGAAAGTCGGCGATGGCCTAAAGCCGCATTATCATAAAATTCATGGTGTGAAGAATCCGGACCACGATATGCGATGGCATCTGTCATCCTTTGAATTTCACTTTGATAGTTTCTGGCATTATGGGTTATGATTCCGGCTATTCCGCACATTTGTTTTACTTTTTTTGATATTGAGAGGGAAGATATAAGGTAAATCTACCTGCTTTTATCACTTTATACTGTTCAGGATGATTTACGAATTTTAAAGGTACGAATTCTTTCGGGCTGAAAGGATAGTCGTTACTTTCAAGATAAATATAATCGTCCGGGGTTTTCCCCACTTTTTTAATGATATAATGCATATAATCTTTTAATGGGAAGTAATAAAAGATAGGAGGATGAGCATCAAGAATATACAGATATCCTATCAGGTGATTGCTGGAATAAATTACGTTGGACTGATTCTGCAGGTAAGGACGCAAATCTTCAATGTCTTTTTTCCTTTGTTTATCCAGATACAGATCGTAGCCGTTCACTTTTACCTTTTCTGTCTGCTCCGTAAATATGAAATCTTTCCAGCCTTTTGTTTTAAGAGTATCCGGAAAACTATAGATCATAAAAGAAACTGCAAGAAGGTAGCCTGAAATCCAAAGTATATTTTTGTACAGTCTTATCAGGCATATGAATATAAGGACGAAATAATAATATTTGTAAGCAGGAAGCCGCAAATGAAACCAGGTTTGGGAACCAAATGCAAGACAATAAGGAATGATCAGAATTAGCAGAACCAGGTATTTGTTTTCTCTGGATTCTGTTTTGCTGGTCCAGAACCTTACAACAAGGAGGTGGGTGAACACAATAAAAGCAAAAATATAATACTCGCTTGAGCATATAAATAATCCTAAAGTAATGATCCCTATAACTGCTAAAACTTTATCCAGAATTTTAACGGAATTCTCCGAAAATCTGGATTTCCATAATAAGAAATAAGCTATTGCAGCAGGTAAAACTGCATTCAGGAAAAGATAAATGCACCAGAATACCATAAAGGTTTTAGAGTGCTGCTTTTTATGAAAGCCAAGATAGTCTTTAAGGAATCTGAACTGATAAATAAAATTATCCAGAGTATCGAGAAAAGTGAAATATACAATGATTCCGGTAATAAAACCTGCCAGGAACCAGATGGTAATAGCTTTCCAGCGCTTCAGGTCACACAGAATGATAAAAACAAATATAGGGGCTATAACAATGCTATGAGAATTCCCGTTGAACAAAACAAAGGATAGAACAAATCCGGCTAAAACCTGAATAACCTGTTTTTGGGTCATCAATGAGATCAATATCAGTGAAACGCCGGTATTGACCAATATGGTATTGCCAATATACTGATGAATAATAAGGTTACTGATAGCCCAGCTTTCAAATCCGAGAAAAATACCTAAAAGGCTTACTATAAAAATGTTGCCTTTTAAATTAAGGTATTTGAAGACGGAGAAGCAAAGCAAAAAATTGCTCAGCACCAACGTGGTTATAGAGATAATCCTGAAATGGTAAATATTCGGGGTATAGAGAAATTTAAATATTCTGAAAAAATTGGTTCTGTCAAAACTTAGGCTCTCTCCTTTATTTTTATAATATGACAAATAATAAGCTTCATCATTAAAAATAAATCCCTTGTCAAGATTGGCATAGGTAAGATATGCCAATAATACGGCCCCAGCCGCAAATACAAAATAAATAAGTATCTGAAGGGGATTGGGAAGTGATTTATTCATACCGGCTATTTTTTACATTCAAAAATAAAGGCGGAAGCAATATTCTTACTCATCGGGTGATACTGTAAAATCACATCCAGAAATTTAATAGGGAAGGTAAGGCACATCACAATGATCAGTAAAATATTGTGCAGAGGTTTAATACCAAAAGAAAATAACATGACAATCCATTCCTGTAAAGGCCAGAGCATTCCTCCTGTAGGGCTTATGGAGTGGATTTTAAGGTCTTTAAAGGCAGCGAACTGTACTTTGATCCCCTCATAGGTATATCTTTGGAAGTCATATGGAGAGGCGTGAAAAGCCTGCATAAAAGGAATCTCGCATAAGAGTTCTCCGCCAGGCTTCAAAACCCTGTGGATCTCTGCAATTACCGCCTGAGGATCCGGAACGTGCTCCAGAACAGCAATATTGATGATCTGATCTATAGAATTATCTTTAAAAGGAAGCTTGGTAATATCGCAAACGACATTCACCGGATTGTAGGGGATAAGGTCAACATTGATGATATCATCTCTTAGGTCCGTATATCCGCTTCCTAGATTGACAACAACTTTATCAGTATTTTTGGTTTTTTTAAGAACCCTACTTAAGAAAAAATATCTTGAAGGATATAAAGGGGCAATGATATAAATGAGAAGTTCATATAACCATACATATTTTTTGAAAAATGTTTTGATCTTGTCTAAAGAATCAGAAACAATGTCTTCATCGAATTCAAGAAATACAAATTTTCCGTTTTTGTATTCATAATTAAACTTAGCGGTATCAATAATTGATTCTATTTTGTCTTTCATCTGTGTTTAACGTTTAAGGGATATATAATATTGGGGATACTGATAATTTTAAGTGTTGACCGTTTTTTCGATAATGGTATACGGCCTGTTTCTCACCTCATTATAAATTCTGTAAATATATTCTCCAATAATTCCTAAACTGATCAGCAGGATAGAATTGAAGAAAAGAATAATAATGATAATAGTGGTATAACCAGCTACTTCAATCTCATTTGTAAAATATCTTATGATTGTAAAAAGGCTGAATACTATTGAGATCAGCAAACCGATATTTCCTAATATACTAATGATTTGAAGAGGAAGGGATGAAAAAGAAAAAATTCCGTCTTTAGCAATGTTAATAAGTTTTTTTAAAGAATAGCCAGATTGGCCCTCTATTCTTCCACTTCTGTCATATTCCAGACCGATCTGTTTAAAGCCCACCCAGGCCCTTATTCCTCTCAGATAAGGATTCTGTTCATTAAGGGTTAGCATTTTATCTTTTACATTCTTTGTCATGACACAGAAGTCGCCGGAATCTAAGGGTATTTTTGTTTCACTTATCGAATCAAGGAGTCTGTAAAATCCCGTATAGGCCAATTTTTTTAATCTGCTTTCCTTTCTTTTTTTTCTAATGCCATAGGCAACTTCATACCCCAGATCTAGTTGGGTGAAAAAACGGGGAAGCAAGGATGGGGGATCCTGTAAATCATCATCAATAATAGCAATATAATCGCCAGTAGCATAATGGAGACCTGTTTTTACAGCGATCTGGTGGCCAAAGTTTCTTGAAAGTTTAATTCCTTTGATATAGGGGTACTTCCTGGAAAGCTCTTCTACCACTTCGAAACTATTATCCGGGCTTCCGTCTTCTACCAGAACAACTTCCAAATCCCAGCCGGACTCCTTTTTTTGGATGTCAACGGCTTCTATGGTTTTGTGAAGAAATTTGGCCGAACGATAAACCGGTATTACGAGGGTTATTTTTCGATTCATTGTGTAATAAAGTTTAAAAATACATAAAATAATTATATTTTTAAAAACGTAGGTCCTTCCTGACTTACTTCTGCTTTTATTTTATTCAGAATATCGGCCTCTCCGGATATTTTTTTATATTTTTCCATCAGCTGCTTTGAAACACTAAGTTTACCCAGTGCCGAATTTTTAAAGATACTTTGGATCAAAGCTTTTTTTTCTAATTTCAGTGCATCCGGAAGATTGGGATTCATGATTTTGGTTTCAAGAGTCAGATCTTTATATCGGGTATAATCTACTTTATCAAGAAACTGTTTACCATCATGTACTACCTTGCTGCCCGGGGCGAGAATCACTTTCTTTTTGTGAAAATGTAGCCTGTTCACATATTCGTTATCTTCACCGTAATGAAAGAAATAAGGGTTGAATCCTCCAACGGTTTCTATCGTTTTTTTAGGCAATAGCCAGTGTGCGGCATTCACAAAACTGATTTCATAGTAAGGTTTCAGTGTCTGGAAATACAGATCAGATATCAGTCTGGTCTTTTCCCAGTTATGAGCAATATATTTATCTAAAAATATATCAAGCTTCTTTTCTGTTCCATCTACATGGACAGGACTTATGATTCCAACTTCTTCTTGATGGGGATGATCATGATATATTTCCAGAAGTTTTTCAATGCTGTCTTCATAGAGCCATGCATCCTGATTCATAAGGTAAAAAAAATCTGCTCCTTTTTGGTAGGCTGCTTCTATACCGGTATTATTGGCTTTCCCGAATCCAAGATTCTGCCCAGACTGTATGAAATGTACTTCAGGAAAATGTTTTTTTATATAATCCTGAGTTCCGTCCGAAGAGCCGTTGTCCACAACGATGCACTGTAACGGAACTGATGACTGTCTTAAACTGGTAAAACATCTTTCGGCCCATTTCATGGCATTGTACGTAACGATAATAACGTGAATACTGAGCATGGCGGTTCTAAATATACTTTCGGGTTATAGATTCCAGATATTCCTGGGGATGTATTCCTGAGAAAAATGTCTGTGTATCTTCATCAAAATCTACTTTATAAAAATCTCCTTCATCTACCTGTGAATAGAGCGCTGTATTTCCTGTTTCTTTTTCAATGGAAGAGATAATCTCTTTCAGATCATAATAATAAGGAAAGGCAAAGTTGACTGTTCTGTTGCTAAAACCTAAACAGTGGGAATCCAGAAATTTTGAAATATCCTCAATATCTAAAAGAAGTCTTCTTGCTTTAAGATGCAGGGAGAATTCCTTTTTGTTTGCAATCTGCGTTTTAAGAAAATTAAAAAGGGTATTCGGATTTCCTCCTTTACCTACCACATTTCCTACCCTAAGGATAAGGAAGCTGTCAGCATTGTTTTCGATATAATTTTCCACTGACTTTTTGTGTATTACATAAGCACTGTCCTGTTTAGATTGGTCATGAATGCTTAATGTAGAGAAATAGACCAATTTTTTTTCTTTATTTTCTTCATATACAGATTTTAAAAGAGAAAACTCTCTTTCAAATTCTGCAGCTCTTGTTTCCAGTGAGTTTGACACTCCGGAAGCAAAGAAAACCGTGTCGTTTCTGTCATAAGATTTTACAGCATTGGCTATCATACCATTTCCGATAATCATACGTTGTGTTTTTTCATTAAATGTGTTATATAAGGGGAGCAAAATTTCATATTATGACTTGTGAATCAAATGGCTTTATCTTAAAAAATCAAAGATATGAAAATAGTATTTCATTTTTATCCTGGTTATAAAACGATCAGGAAAAGAGAGTTTCATCAGATAGTCTTTATACTTCCTGTGGCAGTAATTGATGTATTCTTTACTTAGTTCAGTATTTAAATTTAATCCGGAAACTGCATTTTTCACAAAAGAATACCTCTTGAATATAACAAAAACCTCTTCACGGGTCAATGGATTTTCTTCTTCGGCAGTGAACTTTGAAAATTTATTAAATCCGATATTCTGCTGTGGATGAATCCTGTATTCTCCCAGAACCGAATCTTCTATCCAAACCGAATTGGTATCGGCAGCCAAAAGGAGAAGTTCATAATCGTGGATAATTGTTTCATTTACTCTTTTTAACGGCAGATGTTTTTTTAGAAAGGTATTACGGACCGCCATACTCATTCCGGGGAATACATTTCCCTGATATAGCAAACGTTTGACTATTTCCTGGAGGGCTCTGAAATGTTCGGGGTTAAAGTTTTCGATGTCCCAATAATTCAGGTTTTCCTTGTTATCCAGGGATTCACCGAAAAGTTTAATATTGTGGCATACCGTATTGATCTTCTTATGTTTTTCAAAAATTTCTGTGATCACTTCCGTTTTATTGTCATACCAGCGGTCATCCTGATCGCATAGTAATACAATATCACCGGAACATAAGCTCATGGCTTTTTCAAAATTACGTACATACCCCAGATTCTCCATATTCTGATATACCTTGATGATCTCCGGGTATTGTTCTGCATAGCCGGAAAGTATTGGCAATGTATTATCTGTAGAGCCATCATCACAGATAATGATTTCAGAAACCGACAGAGCCTGGTTCAGAATACTGTCCAGCTGTTCGGCAATATAAGCTTCGCCATTATAGGTACATAGTGCTACAGATGAGGTCATAGTATATAGATTTCTCAGTTTTTTTTCTGAAAAAGAGTGTAATAATATCTTTTCAGGGCAAGATATCCCGAAACAACTTTACCACCGGTTGCTTTATTGAATTCATGCTTCAGCTGTGAAAGCTGGGTCATATGAACGTCAATCATATGATAGGCAAGCCTGTCGTGAAGCTCATCTCCATATAATTTTTTTAATATGGGAAGGAGGCTTGTTCTTTGACGCAGAACTTTATAAGGATCGGAAGATAAACTTTTTTTATCGTCTTCTTTACGGTAATGGGCCAGCGGTTCATCAATCAGAAGTACCTCAGGATTGTTTCTTGTAATATACATCCACATCAGCCAGTCTTCATTAATACTTAAGGAAGTATCAAACGTAAATCCTTCAAGAAGTTTTCTGGAAATCAGAGCACAGTGTATGGGAATTGTAAATTTAAGGTTCCACCCGAACACGATATTTTCAAAGGTGGCAAAATCTTTTTCAATGCGGTTGTATCCCGGAAAATGAGTTTTGTTTTTGTAAATCGTGAATTGGCTTAGAATCAATGGATATTTTTTTGCACCGGCAAGGCTTTTTGCAAACTTTTCACGGTGTAAAGTGTCATCAGAATCCAGGAACTGTATATAGTCTCCTGAAGCCCGTTGAAGCCCTGCATTCCTTGCGGAGGAAATTCCCCCATTCTCTTTACTGATGTATTGAAAACGTCTGTCTTTTTCTACCCATCTTTGAGCAATTTCTTCAGTATTGTCACCGGAACCGTCATTCACAATAATGCACTCCCAGCCAGTAAAGGTCTGATCTGCCAAAGACTGCAGACATTCATCAAGATAGGCTGCCTGATTGTAACAAGGAACGATTATGGAGATTGCAGTATTGCTCATTACAGGTATTTATAAAATTTGCATAAACCCAGCATGTTGCCCAGCTTTACCCATCGGGAGTTTTTGATTTGCTTTTTCAGATTGGTATTGTGGGTGACTTCCTTATCGTATTTTCTGCGGAGTACATAACTTTCTAAAAATTGCTCTTCTATATTAATCCCTCTCCGTTCGGCCATCTTTATAAGGGCCACCCAATGCCAGAAAGCCGCCTGGTCTTCACTTTTGTTGGAGATTCCTCCTTTATGCACCCTGTAGAGATAAAGGTCTTCGTCTATGTATTTTACGGGAGCTACCTCACACATCTTCATGTACCAGTCTTTATCTTCGGCAATTTTGAGATAAGGGTCTATCCCTGATGTTTTATTGTAAACAGATTTTTTTAACGTGGCAAAACTGGTAATCTCAGCATTAAAGTTCAGGTATTTTTCATCTAAGGCGGTAATTTGAGCTGCCTTGTGAACTCTTACCTTGTTTAACTGGTCATCACAGTAAACAAAATTGGAATATACCAAACCTACCTCCGGATTCTGTATGTGTACATTAAATACCGTTTCGAGTGCAGTACTGATCAGTGCGTCATCAGGATCCAGGAAACCACATATTTCGGAACCGCTTAGTTCAATAAGTTTTCTTTTCGTAAATCCTATTCCTTTATTGCTGTCATTGGTGAAAATCTTAAAGCGGGAATCTTTTTCAGTTATATTTCTGATAAGTTCCAGAGAATTGTCTGTAGAAGCATCATCTAAAATTATAGCTTCCCAGTCTGTAAGGGTTTGGGAAAGCAAACTGTCAAAACATTCTTTGAAAAAACGTCCGTTATTATAATTGGCGATTAAAACAGTTATTTTAGTCATTGCTGCTTTCTTTTGATAATATTTTTTTCAGGGCTTCCAGATAACCGAATCCATTTTTACGGTCCGGTTCCAGGATATTTCCTTCTGCCCACTCATTCCAGGATTTTACCACTAAAAATTTTTCGGGATAATTTTTATCTTTCAGAAAAGTTGTTGCTTTTTCTACCTGTTTTTCAAAAAGTGCCGGGCTGTTATTACCTAAAATAATACCGCGGTTACCACTTCTCGGGGTATTATCCCAATTGGAAATAAGACATGGGAAAGTATCAACATCCGTTTCACCAAAATGAAGATCATTAATTACATCCGGTGCATTCTGAATATCCACAGGTTTTTGAAAGTCAGTTGTTTTAAGTCCCAAAAGACCTTTAATTCTGTTGGTGTAATACTGTTTTGCAGTAATTAAAGGCTTTTTATTCATGTACGGGCGCCATGCTCGTAAAAAGGCATTTGATATCTTCCCCTGATATCCTAATGTCTTATATCCGTAATCGTCTTCTGTTTTGTTGCTCCCTATTAAATAAAGATCATCAAATCCATTTTCCTTGGCGAGACTTCTGAATTTTTCAAGATAGTCCGGAGCCTTTTCATGGATGTTGATTGGATCATAAACGATGAAAACAGGTTTATTATCTACTTTAATATATCTTTCATCTTTGAAGAAAGGCAGAAGATATTGGAAATGGGCTGTTAAATCTTCATCGGTAGGATATACCTGCTCAGCTAGTATTTTATTTTTTAAGCCATGCCAGATTCCTGACCAGGTTTCGTTAGCCCAGCAGAAACAGAATGGAAAGTCCGGTTTTCCGGATTCCAGTACTTCATTGGCAATACGCTCAAGCAGCTGTACTCCGTTTCCAAACCAATAATGGTAATAAATAAAACCGTGTACTCCATAATCGCGTGCCATCTGGGCCTGCTGTTCTCTCACTTCGGGAACGCGCAGATCATAATATCCCAGATCTGCAGGGCAGATAGGCTGCTCATGTCCTTCAAATAAAGGTTTCGCCTTTCCTACATTGGTCCATTCTGTAAATCCTTTTCCCCACCATTCATCATTTTCAGGGATGGGATGGTACTGAGGAAGGTAAAATGCAAGCGTTTTTATTTGTTTCATAAATTATTTTTCTAGTGTTTTTATCAGTTTGGCAGGTATTCCTGCAATCACAGAGTTCTTTGGAAAACTTTTGTTAACAACAGAATTAGCTCCTATGATAGAGTTTTCACCAATAGTAACCCCGGGTAATATGCAGACTCCTTCTCCGATCCATACATTGTCTTCAATAATTACCGGACCTTTGGAAGACAGAGGTCTTTCAGCAGGAACCCAGCCCAGATCTTCAGCACTGATATTTCCATGATAATGGTCCGAAATGTATATCCTGCTTGCCATAAGCACATTATTGCCAATACTGATCTTATCAATGGCTCCGATGTGAACATCAGAATTAAAATTCACATTGTTTCCAATATGAATTTCCGGCTGGAAAGATTTTCCGTAAAAACGGTCCCAGGTCTCAAGCCTTAAGTTGAATAATGAGCTGAAATTATCACCTATGCTAATATATTGAGGATTTTTGATCCAATATGTTTCTGGAAGGCTTGATTGCTTTCCGAAAGCTTTGAAATGAGTTTTTGCCCAATTGTTATTCTGCTGCTGTTTATATTTTTTATAAGCTTCAGAATGCAAAATTCCGAATAAAAATTTAATGATATGTTTTTTTATAAAGCTCATATTTTTCAGGTCTACTTTTCCAGTGATGAATAATACTCGTGAATCAGGCTGTTGATATTTCTTTGTTCTGCTTCTTCGAGTTCATAATAGAACGGAAGTCTCAAAAGGCAGTCTGTAAAATGATCTGAGTTCGGAATATCAATAGGAGAGTTGTCTTTTAAAAAGAATTCGCTTTTGTTCAGACTCAGATAGTGGAACACAGGATGAATATCTTTTGTTTTTAAGAACTGAATGAGGTTGGATCTTTCTTCATAGCTTCTGCAGATGATAAAGAACATATGTGCATTATTGGTTGCATAAGCCGGTATTTCCGGCAGTGTTATAAATCCTTTATCTTGTAACGGTAATAGATTGCTGTAATACTCATTCCAGATCGTGATTCTTTTTTCCTGGATGGTACCCAGGTTTTCAAGCTGTGCATATAAAAAAGCAGAGAGTATTTCTGACGGGAGAAATGATGATCCAAGATCTACCCAGCCGTATTTATTGACTTCCCCTCTGAAAAATGCACTTCTGTTAGTCCCTTTTTCACGGATAATCTCAGCACGTACATTATATTCAGGATTATTGATAACGAGCATTCCCCCTTCTCCACAAATGATATTCTTGGTTTCGTGAAATGAGAAAGCAGCGAAATCTCCAATGGAGCCTAATGCTTTTTTGGTGCCGTCGGAAAAAGTATAATAACTGTCAATAGCCTGTGCAGCATCTTCTACAACAAAAAGGTTGTGCTTTTTGGCCAGTTCCATGATTTTTTCCATATCACAGGCAATACCCGCATAATGTACGGGAACGATTACTTTTGTTTTTTCAGTAATATGCTTTTCTATTTCTGCAGGATCTATATTGGGATTATCGGGATATGAATCTACGAAAACTATTCTGGCACCACGCAAAACGAAAGCATTGGCAGATGAAACGAAGGTATAGCTGGGAACAATTACTTCATCTCCGGGCTGAATATCACATAAAATAGCAGCCATTTCCAATGCATCAGTGCATGATGTGGTAAGCAGTACTTTTTGAAAGCCAAATTTTTCTTCAAAAAAGGAATGGCACTTCTTTGTGAAAATTCCGTCCCCGGAAATCTTACCGCTTTTTACCGCTTCTTCAATATATTTAAGTTCGTTTCCTACTATAAATGGCTTATTAAATGGGATCATAGTGTTTTAAATTTTGAATCTTTAATTTTTATAAATCTTTTTTCAATATAGGTGAAAGAAATGTAACTGATGAAAACAGTTAAAGCCGGAATACCAATATATATTCCGATATTAAATGCAAATATATTATTATAAAATGCTAATATCTTATAAAAAATAGGGAATAGCAAAAACATCACAAAAGGATGGTACATATAAATTCCATAAGAAATGTTTCCCAGATATGAAAAATATTTGTTTCTAAAGTTAAGTGGGTTATACTGATTGATGCTTATTAGGATCAACAGTAGAAATATAAACCCTAAAATAAGATTCTGAATATACAGTTTGAAAACAGGAACTGTAATGAAGAATCCTATCAACAGCAGTGCAGCTATATAGATAAATCTACTCTTTGTATATTTTGTTATAAAATCAGAATATTCTGAATAAAAATAACCTCCCAATGAACCAATAGCCATATATTCAAATGGAATAATAGCGGCTATTGTACTAAATATAGAATTGTAAAACTTAAAATTAATCATTATGAAGGTTATCAAAATAGCTCCAAAAACAACTGCGATAATTTTCCGGCTAAAAAAAGAAACGATGAGAGGCCATATTATATAAAATTGTTCTTCTACCCCTACAGACCAGGATTGGGATGCTCCTACAATAACTTTTCCTTGGTGTAAAGCAACATTAGGGAGAAATAAAGCATAAAGAAGTATCGTTTTTAAATCATAATCCGATAAGCTAATAACTAAACTATAGTAAGATGAAGTGTTGGAAAATAGTGTAAAAGAATTGACTAAAATGGGTATTAAAATAAAAGATATAAGAAAGATAATATAGTATAAAGGCCATATTCTGAATATCCTTCTCAGATAGAATTTTTTAAAATCTATGCGGTTGTTTTTCTTTTTTTCTGATAACAAAAGATACGTGATCAGAAAACCACTGAGTACAAAGAATAGATGTACACCGTTCTTACCTAAGTGTTCGATGAAATAGGCTGTATATTTTGAATCAAATAAGGAAGCTAATTTGTCCCGATATTTGAATAACTCAATATGGTGCATAATGACAGAAAAAGCAGCAATTGCTCTTAATTCATTTAATCCACCAAAAAAAATGTGTTTTTTTGAGTCCATCTACTTATCGTATAAATTTTACAGGATTTCCTACATATAATCCCGGTTCATCAATGTCTTTGATCACAACACCGCCGCCTCCGATCTGGGTTTTGGCAGTCATTGTAATATTATCTATAATAGTGGAATTAATACCTATAATGCACTGTTCTTTCACGTTTACAAAACCTGCAATAGCAACAGATGGAGACAGAAAAGAATGTTTTCCTATCACTGTGTCATGAGCCACCGTGCATGAAATATTCATTAATACATTATCTTCAATCGTTACATTCTGGTCAATAACACAGCCGGGATATATGACCGATCCCTGTCCAATGGATGCAGACTGATCTCTATAACAGGAGGAATGAATAAATGTATGAAACGGAACTTTTCCTTCAAGGTTTTGAAACAGTTCTTTTTTTGCATCAAGATGTTTATAGCCAATGGCGATTAGAATTACATCAAATTCATTTTGCTGATATTTTGTAATTACATCTTGGTTTCCTCCAATAACTGGAATTTGATCAATAATAGTATTCAGCGGCTGAAACTCATCAAAGAAAGCAACCACCTTATCGCTGGAATCATGATGGATATGATACGCAATCTGCTGTCCTAAATGTCCCGATCCTATGATGGCAATTCGTTTCATGATGTTTATAGATTTATATTGATACTGTGTGGTAAATTACATCAATTTTATCATTCTAAAATTATTTTATGATCAGATTTGTAAATCAGATAGCCGGATCTATCGTTGCTAGAGTGAGCGGGTTTAAGAATGTCTGATAAAATTTCTTTTTTGACAATATAATCTACATTATTACTATTGATAACAGGAAGAAGAAACTCTGTTTCCTCCGATAAAAAGTAAACACCGGAATAAGCTATTGACTGCACGCTTTCAGGTAAAATATACTGACCTAGTGCTATATCCAGTACGGCCTGCAAATAATCATATCCTGTGGATAGCTGAACAAGATCGGAGCCAATAAAATCTCCTCCCATTCTGCTTCCTATTTCTATTGGGTAAACTTTTCCGTCTTCAGTAATCATAAGTTCTATATGAGATGCTCCATTTTCAACTTTTGTAGCGTTCAGTATATGATAACTGACCTCATGGATTTTATTTTTAATTTCTTCAGAAAATGCACTTGGCTGATGGTGTGCCAACTCTACAAAATAAGGTTCTTCCGTTATTTCTTTATCTGTTATGGTAATTATAAGGTGCTTACCTTTGTAGCTAATTGTTTCTATACTTACTTCTTTTCCCTTGATAAATTCTTCCGCTACACAGGTTTTAGAAAAAGAAACATGTACTGCATTTTCTATTGCTTTTTTGCATTCTTCTGGAGAGGTTGCTTTTATCACACCCAAGCTTCCTGATCTGTCAGAGGGCTTTATAATAATAGGGTAAGTGAACGATTCAAAGTCTGTTATGTTGAATTCGGAAACAGTAACAGATTGAGGGGATTCTATATTATTTTCTTTAAAGCATTTCCTCATTAAGGATTTATTGGTGGTCAGCAATGAACATTCAATACTGTTTCCGGGTAATCCCAAATTGCTGGCTATATAAGCTATACTGGGAATACAGATGTCCGTAGCTATCGTAAGAATTCCATGTATTCCTATTTTTTTACATTCTTCGAGAATAATTTCCTTTTCTAAAACAGAAATATCATAAAAATAATCAGCAATATCTTTACAAACAGCTTTGCCGTCATCCCATGCAAAACAATGAACTTCCAGTCCGTTTTCTTTTGCTTTTTGAACGAGAGGCAATTGTAAATAGCTAGCTCCTAAGATTGCGATTTTTTTCATTGTTTATCTTTTAAATTTGAGATGATGTTTAGAAAATGTTATAATCTTTCAATTTCCTTAATGTCTATAGAATATTTCTTATTAAGCCATGTTACAATACCCACATCCATCCAAGGCTTTTCCATTTGTCTTTTTAAGAATCCTTTTTCCCAGTGATTAGGCAGAGTATCAATTTTTTTGACTTTTATTATAAACTTGGCATTTTTTAAACCTACTCCATTCATCTTAGCCCAAAATGCTGTAAAGTCTCTGATTCCCCTTTTTAGATTTTCCTGGTTAATATTGTTGTCTGCAGTACGGAAGCACCACTTGATCCATATGGGCCCCTTAAGATAGTTTCCGGCGGTACCGTCTTTGTCAATAATAGGCAGCCAAACTTCGTGGCCTGTTTTATCAACGTAAACAACGGAAATAATATGATTGTATGCATTAAAATGATAATCCATAAAAACAGCATGATGGGTAATTCCCAGATAGGTTTTTGATGGTTTTTCTACTGCATCTGAGGTTTTGGCCATTTCTTTTCCTAAAAATGTGTTTTCAAAACCTCCTTTTTTCTGTATCGAATTATAAGAAACAATCACCTGCAGCAATATGATGATGTACAGACCTGTTTTGATAAGAGAAATTTTAAGATCTTTAAGGGTATAATTTTGAAGGATTTTTAATTGATCTTCATCAGGAGGAGTTACTGGAGGGGTATAGCCACAGTTTTCTTCTGTACAGCGTTCTGTATTTCTGTTTTTGGCTATATATTGGTAGACTGCCCTTCCGGTGTGATAAATTCCGGGGATACGTAAGGTCCAGCTTAGCGGTTTTAAGTAAGTAATGGCATTTAAAACCTGAATATAGGTATCCAGTCCTTTATACACTTTCCCATTTCGTACTGAATGAATGTCATCCAGAAGAGTATCTGTGGGTATATTCTTCAATAACTCATTTTGTTCTGCATAATACTGTACCGTTTTGAAATCAATTCTTTTTGCAACATCAAAATGTTGTATTGTTATCTTGGTACGGTTACACAGAGGGCAGTCTCCATCATAGTAAAAGATGAGTTTTGCCGGTTTTTCGGAGCTTTTAAATAATTTTTCCCACCAGGAAACGGGAACCATCAGAAGGTAAATGGCACACATTCCCAATCCGAACCAGGGAATGGGATAACAAATCAATATACCCAGATGTAAGCCTAATCCGATGATGAGTAGGGGGATCCGCCATTTCTTTCTAAAAAAAGTAAAAATGAAAATTAATTCAAAACCCATGGTTAAGTACCCAAGGAAAAGCATCAGGTATTTCTGATCCAGTATAGTGGGAATAGAGATATAATTGGTAAACGGAATACTGCTGGGATACCACATTCCCAACCCTACTGTCCAGTATGCCGATGTAAATTTATAAAATATGGAATCGAAATACACAAAACCCATTCCAACAAAAACAGGTATAAGGTAAGCTAAAACACTTACTTTTTTAGGAGGGTTATATTGGAACCTGGTATTTGAATATTTATATTTCAGCAGAAGGCGGTCCAGGGAAAGATTCCTGGATATAGGAAGAAACATCAGGAGGAAATTCATTCCGAGATAAGCATAAAACATATGGTATTCATAAGTATTTATGCTTCCCAACAGAATAATGGTCATTAAATAATTAATGATGGTTGCCAGTCTTGTAAAAAGTCCGAGCGTGACAAAAATAATGGCAATCATCCATATTTTTATAGGAATTCCAAAGTCGATTTCGGCAGGTCTTATAAAAGGAATCTTGTCAAAGATCAGATGTTTGAAATAATTGAACTGGACGACTTCACAGAATAACACCAATGTGTAGGCAATTCTGAAAATGGAAAGCCCAAGCCCGGAAATTTTTTTATTATAAAGTCTATTGATCATTCTGTCCTAAAATTTTTGTAAAAATTTCTTCTGCATATTCATATGATGAAAATTCCTGAACCTGCTGTACCGCATTTTTTGAAAAAGCTGCATATTGGTTTTTATCCAGATCAAATATTTTTTTGATCCCTTCTGCCAGCTGGCGGCTGTCTTTCATAGGGATTTTATATCCGTTGTAATCGTCAATGACCATATTGGTTAATACTCCTGTGTTGAAGCCTACAACGGGGGTTCCACAGGCTAAAGCTTCCGAAACCATCATCGGGCCGGAATCTTCAATAGAAGAGTTGACAAAAACGTCCGTTGCCTGATACAATAATGATAACAGTCTGTAGTCCTTGATATAATCTATTTTCTGCTTCTTAAAAGTAACCCTATCGAATTCTTTATTTATACTGTTGGAAACAACTAAAAGATTTATTTTATTTTTCAGATCTTCCGGAAGCTCCTGATCCAGGATTTCTAAAGCTTCAAGAAGATATTTAAAACCTTTACGGGGATCTTCCATGTTCTGTGCTCCGGTAAGGATATAAAAATTATCCTCCGATAAAGAGAAAATATTTTTAGCGATATTTTTGTTCTTATCGTTGAGCAGGGTAGTATCTATCAGGCTGTTGATATTGTAGATGACCTCCTGCTCCCTGTAGATTTTTGATTTTTTTGCCTGTTCCAGGGTTAAACCCGATCCCGCAATAATTTGAAAAGAAGCTTTTTGGGCATTTTGATATTTTCTTTCCAGATTATCTTTTGCTACGTGTTTTTGAGATTCATCGGGAATTGCCGGACAGTGATCACAATTGTTCATATAGCCTTCACATCCCCAGGAAAAATGACATCCTCCTGTAAAATGGTTCATATCCACTGTGATATTGTATATTTTTGCCCGCGTGGCTTTTTGAATGTTGAAAAGATCCGTACTGTTAAGAAAATCAATGGTCATACCGGTAAAAATATAATCCGGGACGAAGCCCACAGATTTTAACAGACTTTCCACATTGATATGTTCTGTAATTTCATCTTTGCTCAAAAAAGAATACTTACTTTCTGTTATCAATGCTTTTTTTACTACAGCCTGAGGCTGTGTCAATTTTGTTTTTATTTTCCGTATTGCCCTCTCTGTTAAAGATAAATTTTTAGTAACAGGAGGATGCTGTATAGGAATATAAGGTTTTATAAAATCATCCGCTTTCGTTTTATTCTTTACACACATCACCACTTCATGTCCCATATTTTTTAAAATATGAGCTACTTTGTACATGGCTTCATAGGCGCCGTTTACATCGCCTGTAGATAAAACTAATATCTTTTTCATAAGTACTTACATCCATAGTACAGGAGGATGAATGATGCCATTATCAGTATCTCCCGTAAGAAAGTTTTCATGCCCTGTTTCAACGATACTGATCTGGATGCCTCCCTTTATATAATCATAAAGTTCGACCCCCGGAGTATCTAATGCTACAGAAAGTATATACGTGTTGGGGATAAGCTTGTTGCCCTCGATCTGTATAGACAGGCTGTTCTCATGCATATCGTCAAATGTTTTTCTTGTAATGAAAATAACATTTTCAAACTTGTCTAAGATGGCAATATTGACGCGTACTCCCTTAGTAACGCTTCTGTTGATATAGTCTATATTGATGTTAATATCATCGGTATGACTGAACTCCATGGTCTCAATATTCTTATTATTGAAAATTTTGACATTGTGAATCTGAGCCTTTTTACTCAGGTCTTCAATGTATTTGAATTCAGAGTTTGGAGATAATTCATGGATGATATAGTTTTCCAGAACCTGATTGATACTTCCTTGGTCTGCAAGCATACCGTTCTTCATAAGAATACCGCTATTACATAACTGTTTTACGGCAGCCATATTATGGCTTACAAATAAAATGGTCCTTCCCTCTCCTCTGGTAACATCGCCCATTTTTCCAATACATTTTTTCTGGAAATCCGCATCTCCTACGGCCAAAACCTCGTCAACGATCAGGATTTCAGATTCAAGGTGTGCGGCAACTGCGAATGCAAGACGCACATACATCCCCGAAGAATATCTTTTTACCGGAGTGTCTATATATCTTTCCACTCCTGAGAAAGCAACGATCTCGTCAAATTTTCTGGTAATCTCTTTTCGAGTCATTCCGAGAATAGCACCGTTGAGAAAGACATTTTCACGCCCCGTCATTTCAGGGTGAAAACCTGTACCAACTTCCAGTAAAGAAGCAATTCTGCCGTTGGTGTGTATTCTTCCGGTGGTAGGCTTGGTTACCTTACTCAGGATTTTCAGCAGGGTAGATTTTCCGGCCCCGTTTCTTCCGATGATTCCTACAGCACTGCCTTGCTCGATTTCAAAATCGATATCACGGAGTGACCATACATATTCAGAATTTCCTTTTGTTGCTCTGTCGTTGGCTTCTCCGATTTTTAAATATGGATCTTCCTTACCCCTTACTTTGTGCCAAAACCTGTTCAGGTCGTGAGAAAGCGTACCTGTTCCCACTTGTCCGAGACGGTATTGTTTTGATATATTTTCTGCTTTTAAAGCCAGCATAGTTTAATTGGAATTTAAAATTAATAAAAGATGGTGTTCCTAAACGGTGTCCATGAAAGTTTTTTCAACCTTATTAAAAACAACAACGCCTATCATCAGAAGGACCAAAATGATCACTGAGCTGACTCCCAGCATTGCAGGTGAAAAATCTCCGGAACCGATCCATGCATATTTAAAACATTCAAAAATGCCTGTCAGTGGATTATAGTAAGCCAGTTTTCTGAAAATACCCTGTAAGGCAGATACCGGATAAATTACCGGAGTTGCGTACATATACAGGCTTATCCCGAATCCCAACAACATGCTGAGGTCTTTGTATTTGGTAGTAAGTGAAGAAAAAATCATTCCAACTCCTAAAGCGAAAAAAGCCATCAGGATGATAAGGAATGGTGTGGCAAGAACCCAGATGTTAGGATGAACTTCTCCTTTGGTAAGGTAATATATCCAGGCCAGGATGAATAAAAGGAATTGTACTGTAAACCGCATCAGATTGGATATTACTATTGACAAAGGGGTTACGAGTCTTGGAAAATAAACTTTTCCAAAAATACCAGCATTCCCGGCAAATGTATTAGACGTTGCAATAAGTGAGGTCGAAAAATAATTCCAGAGGGTAACTCCTGCAAGGTAAAATAAAAGGGGAGGTCCATCTGTGGGAAGTTTAGCTATTTTACCAAAAACTACAAGATATACAACCGTAGTCAAAATAGGGTTAATAAAAAACCAAACCGGGCCTAATACAGTTTGTTTAAAGCTGGAAACAAAGTCTCTTTTAATAAACATATAGACTAAATCTTTATATCTCCAGACCTCTTTAAGTTTTAAGTCCAATAAAGAATGATCGGCATCAATCGTTTCTGTCCACTTCTGCTGTGGTTCATTCATTTGTGTAAGTTTTTGCAAATTTAAAATATTTAATTCTTATTTAGTATTTTTAATTAGTGAATAATTATTCACATAAATCCGAAAACAACAACTAATATATTAATATTTGTTATTATGAACAAAAAACTATTAGCCATAAAGCTAATAGTTCTTGAAATTTATAATAAGAATCTTATTTGTTGACGGATTGTTTAGGATATTCATTGTGAAGCATCTTGCCTGAAATAGGTTTTAAACGCATTACAGATATTCTTTAATTTAAAATTCGTTAACAGCTTTGATAATAGCCTGTATTTCTTCCTCTTCCAAAACAGAAGAAATCGGAAGGCTCAGTACTTCATCATGCATTTTCTCTGTAATAGGGAATGAAAGGTGGCTGTATTCTTTGTATGCTTCCTGCTTGTGAGGCGGAATAGGATAGTGGATAATGGTACTGATACCTTTTTCCGTTAAATAAGCCTGAAGCTCATCTCTCTTTTCTGTTCTTATGACGAAAACATGCCATACGTGTTCTTTTTCGTCTGCAGGATTTTCAGGAAGGATGATCTTTGGATTGTTGATCTCTGCGATGAATCTTTTGGCGATTTCTCGTCGGGTACCATTTTCGTGGCCGATATACTTCAGCTTCACATCCAAAACAGCGGCCTGAATTTCATCCAGCCTGGAGTTTAATCCTTTATAAATGTTAATATATTTCTGGTTTGAACCGTAGTTGGCTATAGCACGTATGGCATCGAATACTTCTTTGTTATTCGTGGTTACGGCTCCTGCATCACCTAAAGCTCCAAGGTTTTTCCCGGGATAGAAGCTGAAACCTGCAGCATCACCAAGGTTTCCTGATTTAATACCGTTCCACTCTGCGCCTATTGCCTGTGCATTGTCTTCTACGATCTTTAGATTGTACTTTGCTGCGATATTTTTAAGCTCTTCAGAAAAAACAATTCTTCCCTGAAGATGGACAATGAGGATGGCTTTCGTTTTCGGCGTTATTTTTTCTTCAATTTTCGAAACATCAATATTGTACGTATTGACATCCGGTTCTACAAATACAGGAATAAGCCCATTGTCTGATAAAGCAAGAACTGAAGCGATATATGTGTTGGCCGGAACAAGCACTTCGTCGCCCGGTTTCATTACCCCTAGTTCTATATAAGCACGGAAGATAAGACGAAGGGCATCTAGCCCGTTGGCTACACCTAAAGCATATTCTGAACCGATATATGAGGAAAGGTTGGTTTCAAAATTTTTAAGCTCATTTCCCAACAAATACCAACCACTACGGAATACACTTAAAAGTTTGTTCTCAATTTCTTCCTGATGCTGTAAATTGATCTTCTGAAGATCAAGAAATTTTATCATAATGCTATTTTTTAACGCTCAATTATTTTTTCTTAAACAGACTGCTCCCCAGGAATATCCTACTCCAAAACCGACAAGCATTACATTTTTGGGGTCTCTTGCCGTAAGTGAATTTTTAAAAGCAATAGGAATGGTAGAAGATACGGTATTGCCGTAATCCAGCATGTCGATGACGAAATTCTCCTGAGGAATTTTAATTCTTTTTCTTAAGAAATCGAGCATGAATGTATTGGCCTGATGAAATATAAAAGTATCAATGTCGCTTTTTTCAAATCCGTTTAATTTTAAATTTTCTTCTACAAGGCCGGGAATGGCTTTTGAAGTGAAATCAAAGATCTTAGGACCATCCATATGAAGATAATTATCCCTGTCTTCCGGATCGCCAGTATTTTTATTTCTGACAGCACCATTTTTAACAATCAGGTTTTTGGCACCTTCTCCATCCGTTCCTACGGAAAACTTCAGAATTTCATAGTCCCCGTCTTCGGAGATAAGGGTTGCAGCAGCTGCGTCCCCAAAAAGGCTGATATTTCCTTTATCACCTTCATGAATGTGTTTTGAATAGGTTTCTGCCGTTATCAGAACAACATTCTTCATCATCTTAGAATCAATAAGGGCATTGGCTAGAGATAGTCCGTAAATATATCCTGAACATCCCTGATTGATGTCTATGGCTCCGCAGGTTGTATTTAAGCCGGCCTGAGCCTGTACAAGGCAGGCTGTTGCGGGAAGGAAATAATCCGGACTCTGCGTGCATACGATCAGATAATCTATCGCAGACTTATCAATTTGATGTTCTTCAACAAGTTTATTAAGAGCTTTAACAGCAATATCTGAAGTGAATTCATCCTCTCCGGTAATATTCCTGTTTCTGATCCCTATTTTTTCAAGAATTTTATCACTTTCCCAGTCAGGAAATTTTTTTGAAATTTCCTCATTGGAAATGACCTTCTCAGGAATATATGTTGAAATATGTTTTATAAAAGCCATTATTTAATATTTACTGTTTTTTCTCAACAATAAAAGAATATAGTTCGTTGATATCTTTGAAGGAGGTAATCTGTTCAGGCTCAACATCTACACCATATTCGTCTTCTATCATTACTTTGATCACCATTGCGGTAAGCGAGTCCCAGTAGCTTTCTTGGCTATATGCTGTTTCAGGTTCTATAACTGTATCTGTATTTTCCAGCTGTGACTGGAAGTTCTTTATAAATTCATTTATTGACATAAGTTTATATTTTAAATTTTTTCAGAATATCTGGAAGTATTGTATTAAAGGTGTCTCTTTTTAATAAATAATAATTATTTTCATCGTCGCTTCTTATCAGCTCCGGCTGAAAGAGTTTGTGATAGCTGTTGACTGAAGCATTTTGTTTTCTTACTTCAAATTGCAAGATGTCAAAATTTAATTCGTTCAGCACAAAGTCTTTCACCGCAATATCTACTTTTATTGAATTTTTGATGTTGGAATAGTCCGGTTTGGAAACCCAGCTGCCAATTTCGGGAAGTCCGGAATCTATTTTATAAACCCTGTAGGTTGCATAATCTTCATTGTTTTCATCAACTGCAATAAAATAAAACTCTTTTTTCTGCTGTTCCCGTTTTTTATAATCCGAGATCCATTGTTTCTGAGCTTCTACATCCTGAGAAGTTTTTGAGATAAATCTGGATTTTTTTTCATTATTCCTGATGGATACTATAAATGAAGCATCATCAGCTTCAACAAATCTTAGTTTAATTCCTTTATATTCAATTACCATCGTATGTTATTTATATTTAGTACCGCCACCATCCAGGTGAAGTGTAGGATAGCTTATTTCTTCTTCGCTGCTTCCTTAAAGCTTTCATAGTCCCTGAAGTAATCTTCTTCGTCATATACTTCCGAAGCCAAACACAACAGAACTGCATTATGGGAAAACTGAATATCTCGCCATACCAGTTTGGGGATATATAAACCTTTTGTAGGGTGGTCTAAAGTAAAAGTTTCCTTATGGCCATCTTTATCCTCAGTATTAAAGATGATGGTTCCTGAAACAGCAAATATGAACTGCTGCAGTGCCTTATGGGCATGTCCTCCCCTTGTTACATCATGAGGCGTATAATATGTCCAGTAGACACGTTTTATCTCAAAAGGAACATTTTTCTGAGTCTCTGCTATAGTAATATAACCCAAATGGGATGATCCTATTTTATCGAATGTAATAATTTGCGGTTTATTGTATTCCATTAATGTTATAAAAATTCTTTAAGCCCTCAAAGTTAATTATAAAATTACTATCGGAGTACAGCCTGTTAATATTATGTAATTATGTATGAAAATTTACATCAAATAAGTCTTTCGGATTAAAGAAAATATAAGATTTTTTACATTAAAAAACTATCGGCTATAAAGCCAATAGTTGTTATGAAGTTCAGAATATGATAATGTTACTTTCTGACGAGCTTCTTAAGGTATTCGCCGTAGCCGCTTTTGCCATATTTTTCAGCAGTTTCAAGCAATTTTTCTTCGTTGATGAATTTATTATGGAATGCAATTTCTTCAATACAGCCTATTTTGAAGCCCTGTCTTTTTTCAATAACACTTACAAATTCAGAAGCATCATTCAGGGAGTCAAAAGTTCCGGTATCAAGCCAGGCTGTACCTCTGTCCAAAACGCCTACTTCAAGTTTTCCTTTGCTTAAATAAACATTATTGACATCCGTAATTTCAAGTTCTCCTCTCGCAGAAGGCTGAATGTTTTTTGAGATTTCCACTACTTCATTATCGTAAAAATATAAGCCGGGAACTGCATAATTCGATTTAGGATTTAAAGGTTTTTCCTCAATAGATATAGCTTTAAAATCATTGTCAAATTCTACAACTCCATACCTCTCCGGATCGGAAACGTGATAAGCGAAAACCACTCCGCCATCCGGATTGGTTTTATTCTTCAGCAAAGTGCCCATTTCAGAGCCATAGAAAATATTGTCTCCCAAAACCAATGCAACGGGATCATTGCCAATAAATGTATCCCCTAAAATAAAGGCTTGGGCAAGCCCGTCCGGACTCGGCTGTACAACATATTCTATATTACATCCAATCTGGGATCCATCACCTAAAAGTTTGATAAATCCGGGTTGGTCATGAGGGGTTGTAATGATCAGGATATCTTTAATTCCAGCAAGCAACAAAGTTGAAAGAGGGTAATATATCATTGGTTTGTCGTAAACAGGCATCAACTGTTTACTTACTGCAATGGTAAGAGGGTAAAGTCGTGTCCCGGATCCTCCGGCTAATATAATGCCTTTCATCTTTTGTGTGTGTTAATTATATTGATTTTCGTAGTATTTCTGATAATCGCCACTGGTAACATTTTCCAACCATTCTTTATTTTCAAGATACCAATCGATAGTTTTTGAAAGTCCTTCCTCAAAAGTCACAGATGGTTTCCAGCCTAGATCTTTATTAAGTTTAGTCGCATCAATAGCATAACGCTTATCGTGTCCCGGTCTGTCTTTTACGAAAGTGATTAATTTTTCAGAATGACCTTCCGGTTTTCCTAACTTCGAATCCATTTGCTTGATCAATTCTTTCACCAAATCAATATTCTGCCACTCGTTGAACCCTCCAATATTATAAGTTTCACCGGTCTTAGCTTCATTAAAAATCTGGTGAATACCTTTTGCATGATCGATTACAAATAGCCAGTCTCTTGTATATTTTCCGTCACCATAAATTGGTAATGGTCTTTCATTAATAATGTTTGAAATGCACAGAGGAATTAATTTTTCAGGAAAATGATTCGGGCCATAATTGTTGGAACAGTTGGATATGATGAATGGCATTCCGTAAGTATTTCCATAAGCTCTTACCAGGTGGTCAGACGCTGCTTTTGAAGCTGAATACGGAGATTGTGGATCATAAGCTGTAGTTTCCAAAAAGAATCCTGTTTCGCCAAGACTTCCGTATACTTCGTCCGTAGAAACATGATAAAATAAATTATTTCTTTTCTCATCAGGAAATCTGCCATGCGTGTGATCCGGATTTAGGGTCCAGAACTCCTTACACAGATTAAGAAGATTGGCAGTTCCGTTCACATTGGTATTAATAAATGCCATTGGGTCTGTAATACTTCTGTCTACGTGGCTTTCTGCCGCTAGATGCACTACGGCGTCAGGGTTGTATTTTTCGAATACTTTTCTTAATTCTTCAGGTTTTGTAATGTCTGCCTTTTCGAAAACGTAATTAGGCTCGTTTTCAATGTCCTTAAGGTTTTCCAGGTTTCCGGCGTAAGTAAGGGCATCAAGATTAATGATCGTTGTTTCCGGATTATTTTTTACGAACTCTCTTACAACGTGAGAGCCTATAAATCCGGCTCCTCCGGTAATAATTATATTTTTCATCTATTTATTTTCTATGGTCTTTCTTCCTATACTCTTATAATGAAACCCATTCTGTTGTGGGATTTCTAACGGATACATATTTCTTCCGTCAAAAATGACTTTGTTTTTCATTTTCTTAGCCATCAGTTCAAAATTCGGATTTTTAAACTCAGGCCATTCCGTAGCTATGAATAAAGCATCTGCATCTTCAAGAGCATCATACATTCCCTTCGCATAATGTATCTTATCACCAAGAAGTCTCTTTACATTACTTTCTGCTACCGCATCATACGCAGCAATTTCTGCGCCTTTCTCTAATAAAAGAGCGATATTGTCCAAAGAAGATGCTTCACGGATATCATCTGTGTTAGCCTTAAATGCCAGACCCCACATGGCAATTTTCTTTCCGCTGATATTTCCTCCGAAGTATTTCTCAATCTCTGAAACCAGAATTACTTTTTGTGAAGTATTTACTTTTTCAGTAGCCTCAAGGATCTGGAAATTGAAATCCTCCTGTATTCCGGATTTGATAAGGGCTTTTACATCTTTAGGGAAACAGCTTCCGCCATATCCGATACCTGGAAATAAAAAACGGTGTCCTATTCTGTCATCACTTCCCATCCCAAGTCTCACTTTATCTACATCAGCGCCTACTTTCTCACAGTAATTGGCAATTTCATTCATAAAAGTGATTTTTACGGCAAGGAATGAGTTGGCGGCATATTTCGTAAGCTCCGATGATTTTTCATCCATAAAGATGATCGGAATTCCTGTATTGGTAAATGGCTGATAAATCTGAGCCATAATATTTTTTGCTTTTTCAGAGCTGGCACCCACAACGACCCTTGAAGGATTCATGGAATCTTCCACGGCAAACCCTTCTCTTAAAAATTCGGGATTGGAAACTACATCAAAAGGGATGTTCGTTTTAGAAGCAATTACTTCTCTTACTTTATCCGCGGTTCCTACGGGAACAGTACTTTTATTTACAATGACCTTATATTCTGTCATCATTTCTCCAATATTATTGGCAACCTGGATGACATATGAAAGATCTGCAGAGCCGTCTTCTCCCGGTGGTGTTGGCAGTGCGAGGTATATGACTTCGCTTTTGTCTAAAGCTTCTTTAAGATTGGTGGTGAAAAATAATCTTTCGGATTGAATGTTTCTAAGAAACATCTCTTCAAGGTTCGGCTCATAGATGGGAACAATGCCGTTTTTCATACCTTCTACTTTCTTTTCATCAATATCAACACAGTATACTGAATTGCCAAGTTCTGCCAGGGTAGTACCTGTAACCAGCCCTACATAACCTGTTCCTACAATTGTTATATTCAAAATGTATGTTTTTAAATTTCAGGACAAAAATAATAAAAATACTTTCACCTGCCTGTTTAATTTACCTTAATCGAAATTTTAAGGTATTTACTTGATAATTAAGTAGATTTTGCTTTTTTAGAAAAAATGCGTATATTTGCAGTGGATTTACAGGAAAAATGGGAAGGCTTCGGAAGAAAGCCTTTTTTCGTACTGGTAAATCAAGATAATTAATGTATGGAGTTTAGAAAAAGAATTGAAGAATTATTAAATGAATTCCTTGAGACCAGAAAGGATTTATTTCTTGTTGATCTGAAATTTTCTGCAGGAGATGATATTACTGTGATCTTGGATGGTGATAATGGGGTGACTCTTCAGGACTGCCTTGATGCAAGCCGTGCGATAGAGTTTAATATGGATCGTGAGGAACATGATTTCAGCCTTCAGGTAATGTCTGCGGGACTCAGTGAGCCGCTCGCCGCTCCGAGACAGTTCAGGAAAAATATCGGAAGAGAAATAGAAGTATTGCTGAATGATTCTTCCAAAATTGAAGGTGAGCTGGCAAAAGTGGATGAGGAAAAGATTACACTTATTTTACGCTACCGAAAACCGAAAGAAGTCGGAAAAGGGAAAGTGGATGTGGAGGAGGAAAAAGAAATTCCTTACTCTGAGATAAAAAAAGCGTTAGTAATAATTAAATTTTAAAAGAAAAAAAAATAAATGGATAATATAGCGTTGATTGAATCCTTTGGTGATTTTAAAGACGAAAAAGGGATCAGTAAGATTGATCTTATGGCAATTATTGAAGATTCACTGAAGACCCTTTTGAGAAAAAGATTTGATTCAGATGATCATTTTGATGTAATTGTGAACCCTGATAAAGGAGATTTTCAGATATTTTTAAATAAAACGATTGTAGAGGACGAAATGTCTGAAGATGACGATCTGGAAATTGAGCTTTCTGAAGCTAAGAAGATTGACCCTACTTTTGAAGTAGGTGAAGATTTTACAATGGAAATCCCTGTTGCCCAACTGGGTAGAAGAAATATTCTTACCTTAAAGCAGATCCTGGCCACAAAACTTCAGGAACATAATAATGCAATGCTTTATGAGCAGTTCAGAGATAAAATTGGGGAAATTGTTATTGGGGAGATTCACCACATCCGTCACAAACATGTGATCTTATTGGATGATGAGGAGAACGAATTCATTTTGCCAAAAGAAAATCAGATTCCATCCGACTTCTTTAAAAAAGGCGAAAATATCAGAGCTATTGTTGAGACAGTAGATTTTAAAGGTTCAAAACCACAGATTATTATTTCCAGAACTGCACCTAAATTCCTAGAGAAATTACTGGAGCTGGAAATTCCTGAAATCCAGGACGGAACAATCATGCTTAAGAAAGTAGTAAGAATTCCTGGTGAGAAGGCAAAGATTGCAGTAGATGCTTATGATGACAGAATAGATCCTGTAGGTGCTTGTGTGGGAGTGAAAGGATCCAGAATTCATGGGGTTGTAAGAGAGTTGAGAAATGAAAACATCGACGTGATTCAGTGGTCTAAAAACCCTGAAATCATGGTGAAAAGAGCTTTAGGAAATGTTACCATCAACAAAATTGATATCAACGAGGATGCAAACTATGCACTGGTTTATACTCCGGTTGAAGAGATTTCCAAAGTGATCGGAAAACAAGGACAGAATATCAGACTGGCTTCTTGGTTATCCGGATATGAAATAGATGTTTATAGAGAATCCAGCGAGGATGACGATGTTGATTTGAGAGAATTTAATGACGATATTGAGCAGTGGATTTTAGATGAATTTAAGAAAGTAGGTCTTACTACTGCGAAATCAGTATTGGATAAGGATACCGAAAGCCTTCTGAATATGGTAGATCTTGAAGAAGAAACCATCGAAGATGTAAAACGTATTCTGAGAGAAGAATTTGAAGATTAAGATTTTAATGAATTTTAATAAACAGTAAAAAAGAATACTTTAATTTTAAGAATTAAAAAAAATAGTAAATAATATAGATGCCAAAAATAAGATTAAATAAAGCGGTTAAGGAATTCAATATTTCGATGTCCAGATTAGTAGAGTTTTTACAGTCAAAGGATTTCGAAGTTGAAAACAATCCTAACGCTCAATTAGAAGAAGCGGCATATTCTGCATTGGAGGCTGAGTTTGCCAAAGACGGCGAACAGAGAAAGGCTTCCCATGAGGTGGTGATCACTAAAGTTCCGGAAGAAAAACTGGAAATTGAAGAAAAGAAAACCCCTGAAGTAATAAGAGCTAAAGCAAATAAACCGGAAACTAAAATTTTAGGTAAAATAGATCTTGAATCTAAAACTCCTGAAGTTGAAGAAACTCCTGCGGCGCCAGCACCCGTAGCAGTACCGGTTGAAGAAAAGAAAGAAGAAGTTGTGGCTGAGCCGGAAGTTAAAGCAGCTCCTGAAAAACAGGAATTCAAAGTTCTGGATAAAATCGATCTGTCCCAAATAGAATCTAGAAATAGACCTGTAAAAAAAGATAAACCCAAAATGGAGGAGAAAAAAGAAGAGGAAAAACCGGCAGAACCTGTGAAAGAAACTCCAAAGCAGCCTGAGCCTGCTGAAAATAAGGCAGAGCCTCAAAAACCAGCTGAGCCTGAATCTCAGGAACCTCAGAAAATAGAAACTGTTTATCAGAAGCTTGACGGTCCTAAAATCGTTGGTGAAAAAATTGATTTAACACAGTTTGCACCAAAACCTGGTTCTGGCGCTAAAAAGAAAAGAAAGAGAATTGAGAAACCCGGAGGACCAAATCAGCAAGGCCAAGGGAATAATCAAAACTCAGGAAATAATAACAATAACCAAGGAGGTCAGGGTAATCGACCGCAAGGTCAGGGAGGCCCAGGAGGAAACCGTCCACCAGGACAGGGAGGCCCAGGAGGGAACCGTCCGCCAGGTCAAGGAGGTCCGGGAGGTAACCGTTTTGGAAATAACCAAGGAAACCGTCCACCAGGTCAGGGAGGCGGATTCAAAAAAGGTCCAGGCGGAAACAACAACAGACCAGGGCAGAGAACTATGCCTGTTGAGCTTACCGACGAACAGGTTAAAAATCAGATCAAGGAAACTCTTGAAAAATTAACCAATAAAGGAGGTAAATCCAAATCTGCTAAACACAGAAAAGATAAAAGAACCTACCGTAGAGAACAGGATGAACGTCAGCAGGAAATTGATGCTCAGGACAGATCATTAAAAGTTACCGAATTCATCACAGTAGGTGAATTGGCTAGTTTAATGAATGTTTCTCCAACAGAAGTTATTTCTGCTTGTTTCTCTTTAGGTGTAATGGTAACAATGAACCAAAGACTGGAAGCTGATACTTTGTTATTGGTTGCAGATGAATTTGGTTATAAAATAGAATTCTCAGATGCTGACCTTGAAGAGGTGGAATCTGAAGAGGATATGGATACTGAGGAGGATCTTTCTCCAAGAGCACCAATCGTAACGGTAATGGGTCACGTTGACCACGGTAAAACGTCTTTACTTGACTACATCAGAAAAACTAACGTTATTGCTGGTGAGTCAGGAGGAATTACTCAGCACATTGGAGCCTACAACGTAAAATTGGAGAACGGACAAAGAATTACATTCTTAGATACGCCGGGTCACGAAGCATTTACCGCGATGAGAGCCAGAGGTGCTCAGATCACCGATATTGCAATTATTGTAATTGCTGCTGATGATGATGTGATGCCTCAAACGAGAGAAGCAATTTCTCACGCACAGGCTGCAGGAGTGCCAATGATCATTGCCTTGAACAAAGTGGACAGACCAAATGCTAATCCTGATAATATCCGTCAACAACTTTCTGGGATGAATATCCTGGTAGAAGAATGGGGTGGAAATGTTCAGGCGCAAGAAATTTCTGCGAAATTTGGTAACAACATGGATGTTCTTTTGGAAAAAGTATTACTTCAGGCAGAAATGCTTGATCTGAAGGCTAATCCTGACAGAGCGGCTCAAGGAGTTGTTATTGAGGCTTCACTGGACAAAGGAAGAGGATATGTAGCTACTATGTTGGTACAGACCGGAACCCTAAGAGTTGGAGATTATGTAGTGGCAGGTAAGAACCACGGTAAGGTAAAAGCTATGCTTGATGAAAGAGGCAGAAACCTTAAAGAAGCCGGTCCTTCAATTCCTGTTACTATTTTAGGTCTTGATGGAGCACCAACGGCAGGTGATAAATTTAAGGTATATGCAGATGAAAGCGAAGCTAAAATCATAGCCAATAAGAGAGAGCAGTTACAAAGGGAACTTTCAATCAGAACTAAGAAGCATACTACACTTGAAGAACTTGGAAGAAGAATTGCTTTAGGTGAATTTAAAGAATTGAATATTATTCTTAAGGGTGACGTGGATGGTTCAGTAGAAGCATTATCTGATCAGTTACAGAGATTATCTACAGCAGAAATCAACGTTAATATCTTACATAAAGGGGTTGGACAGATCACTGAATCAGATGTTAACTTAGCAACTGCTTCTGACGCAATTATTATCGGATTTAATGTTAGAGCCGGTGCTAATGCTAAAGAATTAGCTGATAAAGAAGAAATAGAGATCAGAACCTATTCAGTAATTTATGCTGCTATTGATGAGGTTAAAGAAGCGATGGAAGGTATGCTTTCTCCTGAGATCAAAGAACAGGTAATCGGTAATGTTGAGATCAGAGAGGTATTTAAAATCTCTAAAGTAGGTACCATTGCAGGATGTATGGTTCTTTCAGGTAAAGTAACCAGACAGTCTAAAGTAAGGGTATTAAGAGACGGTATCGTTAAATTCGACGGAGAGCTGGAAAGCTTGAAGCGTTTCAAAGATGATGTAAGAGAAGTAACCAAAGGTTACGAGTGTGGATTGAACCTGAAAGGTTATAACGACATTGAAGTCGGAGATATTCTTGAAGTTTACGAACAGGTAGCTGTTAAGAAGAAGCTGAAATAATAGTTAATTAATCATAAAATTTTAACCACTTTTTTCGAAAAGTGGTTTTTTTAGGCAATTATGGAATTTTTTTATTGATATAGATGAATTAAGGTTAACTAGTATATGGTGGACTAAGTGGTAACTTAACAAATTAAATCTTTTAAATAATAAATTTGATGAATGCTATTTGTAAAATAATAGTGAGTTATGATACTATTGAAATCGTATCTTTAGCTCTTATGATCTATTATTAAAAGAAATTGAAGAAATTATTTTATAATTATAAATGCATGAAAACCACTTTTTTAT
>NZ_QNFY01000012.1 GCF_003290185.1 Chryseobacterium lathyri
ATCTTGGTTCTTGGCTCCCCGATCTTGACTCTGGATTACACTCGTTCCCATTAGAATATCCCGGTTTCCAAAATTGTAGGATTTCTGCCAAAGCTCTTCACCTCTTTCGTTTAAGGAGATCAGCCACAGATCGGTTCCTTCTTCGATTCCTGCTGTTTTGTTTCCTGATCTTTCAGATCTGGATTCGCCGCCAATTAAATAGCCTGACGAAGTTAAGGCGAGCGTTCTTAAATGGTCATCTGCTTTGCCACCAAAATTCTTTTCCCATTCAGTTTTCCCCATTTTATCCAGCTTGATCACCCAGTAATCTCCTTCGCCAAAATTTTCAGTTTTCTTTGATCCGCCAATGTTGCTTCTTGAATAGATCCCTAATAAAGCACCTCCGTCTTTGGTAGGGATCATTTTCTCCACTTCATCTAATCCTTTTCCTCCTAAAATAGACTGAGAGAGCTCTTTTCCATCTTTATCGAGTTTTACAATTAAAATATCTTTGGAACCATAACCTTTAGCTGAGTTTTGAACATTTCCTGCTAAGAAGAATCCTAAGTCTGTTGTTTGAATAACAGATCTTGCTTCTTCATCGGATGCTGATCCTAAAGTTTTCTGCCAGAGTTCGTCTCCGAATTCATTGAGACGTATGAGCCAAATATCTGAACCTCCTTTTGATTCATCTTTCTTATCTTTATTTTTTCCAGAATATGAGGTACCAGAGAGCAAAAACCCGCCGTCTTGCGTAGTAACGGTTGCTGATAGATAGTCATGATTGTTTCCTGAGAAATATTTTTCCCAAACTTCTTCTCCTTGTTGGTTCAGTTTTATTGCATGAAAATCGTAGCCGTTGTTTTGTTTCTGGTTTGAGGTCCCTGAGCTTATTGAAGGGCTGGCTTGAATTGAGCTTCCCGTGATCAGATACTGTTGATCTATTGTTGTAGTAACCTGGCTTAGAAAATCCTGCGTAGAGGATTTGATGTCTTTTTGCCAGACAACCTCCTGAGCTGCCAGACCCAGAATTGTGCACATCGTAAATGCACTCATGTAGAGTTTTTTCATATTTGTTATTTTATGCGCAAATTTAAAATTATATTTTAATCTCAGTATGGGGAAAACCGTATATTTTAATTAGTGATTTTACGGTCGGTTATTTAACCGGATAAATAATATCTCATCATAAGTGTGGTTTAAATGTTATTATTCTATTCTTCTTACTGTAACAAAAATATAATCATGAGACGACAAAGTGTGTCGTATTATATAAATGCATAATTAATTAATTTGTAATGACAAAAATAAAAATGAGTCCCCAATAATTATTGTGGATTACCATAAGTAATATTATTTTCCTACAAATATATAAATTGTAGTAATATAAGGTTACAAAAATGCAGTACTTTATATTTCACTTTGTATAAGTGAAAATAATAGACGAAAATAAAATTACTGAATTAAAAGCCAGAATTCCTGTTGATGTCGGCAATCAGATTAGAAAGTTCCGTGAGAAAAAGAAACTTTCTCAGACTGAACTAGCTGAATTGATAGGGAAGGACAGACAATATCTCTATAAAATAGAAAAAGGGAAAGTAACCTCAAATGTTTTCACAATTGCTCTTATAGCTTCTGCCCTAGACATTTCATTGGCTGATTTGGTGGAAGAAATAAAACTTTAGGCGGGAAATGATAAGTGAGGCCTAAATTACTAAGTAAGTTTAATTTTAGTAAAAATTTTATTACTATCTGGTGTAATCTATAAGAATATTTTTTGCCAAGGAGCAATACCAGTTCAGGACTATTCTTTTTTGTAATCTAAAAGCATTCAATAAAACTATCTTAAATTTCAAATAAATATAATTGCATTTTATTCATAAATAGGCTTGTAGGGATAAGTAGGTGTGTAAATTGTAAGTTTTGTATCTAAATAGTCCTTATATGTAATGAGTGACAGAATAACAGTTTAGGTATATTAATTAATAGATTGAAGGTAATTTACTGTTTGAGAACTGTATAAAGATTTCACCTTTATGCTTTTCACAATGCATTTCCAAATTTAAAAATCGATTTAATGTAAAGTATCCAGTTTAATGTTCATAGGATAATCTTTCCTAATATAATTCTTATAGCCACTTATATATCATTTTAACGGCTATGAATTTTAAAACAAGCCTTTTTTTCTATAATATTTAATAGACTTTTATTTTTATATTAGTAGAAATAATAAATATGAATAAAGAATATTTTCAAAAAGTCTTGGAGGAAGAACAAGAGATCAGAAGAGATAAATTTTACCTTTTTATGAAGAATGAAGGTTTCACAGAAACAATTGGTAAGAATCTCAATTTTGCTGACGACATGCCTTTATTTTATAAAAGGATAGGGGAAAATAAATTTCTGGTTTTTAATATTCCTTATTATGGAAAAGTTAAAGGCAGGTTTTTTCAAGCGGACTTTTGGCGAGTTAAGGTAAATAATGAAGATGCCTTTTTGAAAAAAAAGATTGATAAAAACCTGTATGATGATATAATTCTAGGTTTTAGAATGGAAAGAAATTTAGAATTATACTATAAAGAAATAGGTAGGGAAGTATGAAAGCGGAAGAACTGGAAAAATATAGTAAATTAATTGATGAACTCATTGACGGCGAAAAAACCGAAGAAAATACCAATGCATTCATCGACTCTTCATTTAACTTATGGGGTGAAATTATTAAAGAAAGTGGTATTAAAGATGAATTTGAGTTTTCCTATTTCCCATATCTTGCTATACAGACATCAGCAAGATCTAATAAATTCAATAGTAGTTTTAATTTATCTTTAAATCGTTTATACTGGGAAATAACTTTTGATAGTTATATAAATAATTGGGAAAATGTAAAAAACTTAAATGATTCTTTTATGGCTGATTTTTTTACCATTTGTAATAAGTATGATATAAAATTTATAGCTGGTTATAGCCCTGACTACAATAAAGAAATCACACCGGAATTTAACGCTAAGTTTAAAAGCAATATTTTTAATCTAATGCATTCTTACATTTCTTTAATGAATCTTGATTCATATAGTAGGGAACATCAATCATTAGGGAGATTTTCTATCACATGGAAATTACCTGAAGGTTTTGACCTGCAAAAAATAATTGAAGAACTAAAAATCGCTTTCAAATGGATGTATAAATTTAATTACAATCTTTGGAAAGTTGAAGATATTAGAAGGCAGAATAGAGAAAACAGACAACGGAAATAGATTATAATTAAATAAACTAAAGTCTTTTATCATATTTGGAGAGGATAAATAAGAATAAAAGTTTCATGTCAAATATAATATTTTTGACAGCAAGCGGAATAATGCAAGTTTAAGACCTTTCCCATTTTCTTATTCCTTTAATAGTAAATAAGTCAGAAATTGGAGAGACGCATATAATATCATTTCTATATAGCTGTACAAGTGTTTTTGCCAGATTTGTTTAAAATAAAAGGCAGTTATATAATATATAAGGGATGCGTTTTAAAACGCCCATTATATATTATAGTGGGTAAGAGACTAATAGTTTAAGTAGATCAGATAGCAGGGTGAAAAAAAATCACCTTTGGAAGCTATAAAAATGACCTCCCCCTATAGGCTTTTGATGATCTGTTTCCTAATTTCAAAGTCGATTTATTACCATGCTACAGCTTTCTCATTCCATACTTGGATAAGATCATGTTTAGATCTTCCTGATCCTGCTTATTCTGGATCGGGTATTTAGAACTGTTTTTCTCTTGGGTAAAATGAGTATTGGTTGATTTTTGTTTCAGGGTTTCTCGCGAGATTTCTTCAAAGAATCCTGCCAGTTGATTATTCGTTATGGTTGGGTATTCTTTTCTAAGAAAATCAATAATTCCTGATTGTACAAGCAGCCCTATTCTCTGTATCTGTGATCGGGTAAGAGGTTCTGCTTCTTCTTTTTTATTAAGATCAATATGTTGTTTTTTTCTTTCAAACTCCAGTTCCAGCTCATGTTCTGTAAAGTCCCTTATGTTGATAAGTTCCTGTTTGCAGGTTTCTTCTACAAGGTGTATAAGCTGGTCTTTATAAAATAATTTAGAAGCCCAATCCCATCTTTTGGAATCGTTTTTAGAAATTTCGCCCCATCTTTTTTCCTGTTCATCTTCTATTTTTTCGTTTATTAATTCATGTTCAGCATCATATTTTTCGTAATTGCTGTCATTCTCATTATTGTCTAAGTACTTAAAATAAAACTCTCTACTTTGATTTTCCAAGCCCTTTATAAGCTCCGTCTCAAATTCTTCCTCATAGTTTCCTATCAAATCAGTAAGTCGTTTGCCATCATCCTCTCTCAGTGCTTTTGTTATTTCTAAGGCTGTTTCATGGTCATATAAGCTAAATACCTTTAATTCAAAATTCGGGCTGAACAGCTCATTAATAAAGCTTTCATAATCTAAAAAATTCTTCTCATCATGTGGAAGTAATGATAAAAGCTCCTGCTCATCACTATAGCGTTCTTCATCCAGAAGCCGGGATATTAAATCATGCTCTTTAGATAAAATAATTTCTTGGTAGGGAACTTCTGAAACTAATGTTTCGTAGCTGTTCCGGTAATAAGTAAGATAGTCTGTGTAGGTAATATCTTTTACATTTTTATAGAAATAGTCTTTAAAATTATCCTTGAAGGATTTAAGGGTATAATAAACAGGGTAATCCATACGCTTCCGGTTGCCATTAAAAAACCTCCTGCATATTAATGGGGAGGCTAACATCATAGATGAGAAAATTCTACATTTCTCTTATATCAAATATAATATTTTTTTTCAGAAGCAGGAAAGCAAAGATTTTAAATATATTGTTTTAACTATTCTAAACACGATTTTGAAAAATATAAGAAAACGAGTCGTGATATATACTATTCTTTAGTTTCGGGAATGTCAATTGTTTTCAGAATTCCTTCAATAGTACAGAGCTGTTCTGGACTCATTTGTTTTATGATTTCCTGGTTTAGTATCGTTCCTCCAATCTGAATAAAATTATTTTGATTCTGTATCAGGGTATTGTTATTAGTACCATCGTTATTGTTTCCCGATAGACCTTTTTTTAAAGTCCCAATGCATTCCAGATATAATTTTGCCGCTTTCATGTCACCACTCATACCATACTGAAGAATCGCTGTCATTAATTTAAACTGCATAATCTGAAACTGCTCCATATATTCTACATGATAGGGGCTGTTTTTATAGTCTTTCAGGTGTTTATGAATAGTTTGTCTGCTCAGCTCGGTTTTACTGGCTATTTCTGCTTTTGTAGGCATTCTGTTATTCTCTTTGATGAGGTTAGAGATAGCCCACATGATATTAAGATGATTGGATTCCCAGATTTGATTTTTAGTATCATCTATCATTATAGCCTCAATCTTTTCATAAAAGACTTCTCTTTCTTCACCTCGTAGCGGATTGAAACGGTTTTGAATAATTTCAGAAAATCTATCTCTTTCCTCATTGGTAAAATCTTTTATATCAGCATGGGTAATTTTTTTAAGTGCCAGAACCGAGTTTATTTTAATTTCAGATTCTGTCAACTTCTGTAAACCTTTATTATTTTGCGGGGGTTGTTTTCTTTCTCTTTTCATTGTATTGTAATTTTAAATTATAATCCGTAATCACGGAAAAACGGAGTTCAAAATTCAGGGCTCTTTTTTAGCCGTTTTAGGGTTGCTTTTCGATTGCTTTTGGAATTTCCAATTTCAGGTTTTATAGGGTTTTGAATGTTAAGCTTTATGAAGTTCCGATGTCAAGTTTTGACAGGTTTTAAATATGGAGTTCTGAGATTTGTACATGAAATTTCACATTTTGAACCTTAACAAATCTTAACAACCTTTTATTTCAAAGATGCATGATTCCTCAGTATTCAGGAGACCTTTTTTGTGGTTCACTTTGTGGCTCAGTTTGCGGTTCAAATTTGACTATCAAAATTTTCCGGAAAGTTTTTTTTACCCAAATTTTAAAAGTTGACCTCTTTTTTAAGCCTTATATTTTGCTGTCCGTGATTTAATTAGTATTTCAATTCATTTTAAATATTCTTTAAACAAAACAAAGTTTATATTAAGAATATCATAATCGTAATTCTATGTTTTTTGAGCTTCTTTTTTTCTTTCTATTTTATAAATTATTGTATTATTTATGATCTCATTTTATTAGAGTTATTTTACCAAAAGGTGCAAATTCCAAATTTATCAGTCTGAGCGGATTTTTTCATTTTTGAAAAGTCCTGATTTCATTGGTATTCCCTGTGTGGAATTTGCACCACTTAGCAAATCAAAAATTTTGTCTAAAATCAGCACCTTTAATTGATGATGCAGATTGTTTTTATTTTGTGATTTATGATAGTATTTTTTGACTTCTCTTGCATAGCAGTTTCGATAGGGATTTTGCAATTTTGTTATCCAATATTCAATTGTGCCTGCTTCGGTTATATATTTTACCTCAGAAGGTTTTAACCCTGTTAAATCAGGCTCTAAATTGATGATAAGGACATTTTCCCACTCACTTAATAAACTTTCTCCCATCTTCTTGTAAACTTCATCACAGAATAAGTCACAGAGTGAGTAGATTCCCAGCTTACGGATATTTTTTCTCTGCTTGCTTCTAACCTCAAAACGGAATGTATTTCTTTGTATACCGTACTGTGGATAGTTTACAAACTGGATACCCTTATCATAGGCTTTAATCTGTTTATAGGGAGTGGCATTGGTTATCTTATAGGTCCTGATACTGCTGCTAAAAATAAAAGGTGTTTTCTTGTAATATATGATTCCTTCGATGAGGTTTTTCATATTCATTTCCGGGATAATATTAACACCGTATTCCAAATTAATTAGTTGCATCTCTATAAATTCTGATGGCTCAATTTTCAGAATAGAAAATATTTCTGTCAAAACTTCTTTGCAGTCTTCGGGGTTGAAGTCATTCCCGTTATGTTTATTCCCATTGAAATAGTAGTGCGGAGTGATGAGTATATCTACAAAAATGAATTCATTTCCAGCTGTGTTTTTAGATCTGCGGCATTCCAGTTTAATATTCTGCATTGTATGTTGGTATATAGTAGTATGATTTCCCTTACTCCTTAACTGCTCAAAGTCTGTATTATTAACCAGATTGTTTATTACTTTCTGGTAAAACGTTCGGAATTTAAGGAAATCCAGCATGATACTTTGAAATTCTAAGGTCACAACAGGACTTAATTACAGCTTGTTACGGTTAATGAACTCATCAATTTCGTTTCTCTTGAAGTAGATTCGGTTTCCCAGCCCATAGGCAATCAGGGTTCCTTCCTTTCTCCATCGGTGAAGGGTCGATAAATCAATATGAAGCATTTCACATACTTCATTGCGGGTAAGGTAGCTGGTAGGCTCTTTGGGCTGGAATTCCTCTTTTAGTTGTTCTCTAAGTTCAGGAATGATTTCTTTTTTTATTTCCCGGATCAGATCATCCGGTGTGGTTCCGATAAATTGAATCGTTGTCATAATAACTGTTTTAAATATTATGCAACAAAGGTGAATTCGGAAAAAATTCGGAACAAAATTATTTTTCCGAACTATGTTTTATTTACGTTAGTACAGTAATGAGATAAGTAGCATGCTTACTCGAATTAAAATATTTTTTAACGATTGAATTGAAATTTCTTTTACATTTTTAATCAGTTTTTCTTTTTTTGCTTCAGAAGAAAAGAGGTAGTTTATATTCATAAAAATTTTTAAAGGCTCTTACAATCATTTTTTGTTTCCCAATTTATAACTGAGTTGAAATATTCCAAATTGTTATATTTGTACTTTGAAATAAGTTTTTGAATTAGAAAAACAATAAAAAAATAGCGTTTCGCTTTAGATCCTGTTACGGAAATACGACCAATTTTTTTTAAGTAACACAGGAAGTAAAGTAGAGATGCCTGCAATTCTCGTGGGCATTCCTTTGCTTTGTGTTGCTGCCTTTGGTCGGGCTTCCGTAACATGCAAATGGAATTTAGCCCACGTTTTTATGTAAAGGTCCGATGAATAATGTTGAATCTTATAACGGCTATTTATCCACAAAGCTTTGCTATTAAACTTTAAAAGTACCTTGGGATGAAAAATTTGATTTACTTCATATCTAATACTGTTTCTTATTTAGGAACTGATAAAGAAACTTCGAGCACAGCCGATAATGATTCTATTATTATTTTGAATCAATACATTTTTCTATTATGCCTTATATTTCTATTGCACGACATCTATAGTCTTATCTTTATAAGAGATCTGCCAACCAATATTCTGCTTTTTGCTATTTCGTGCGTATTTTTTCTTTGCCTATTTATTCCCGTAAATATCAGGATGAATAAATATTTTATTTCCTTTTTCTTTATGCTCCTAACCTTTGTGATCACTTATTATTCTTCTTTATGTGGAGTTGAAAGCGGAGTATTCCTTTTTTATTTCTCCTTAATCCCAGCATTACAATTTTTTTTTTCATGGAAAAAGGATAGATTCTTTATTATATTCTTACTATTCTTTATTCTTTTACAGCTATACGTATCGGCAAGCACTGGTTTTAAATTGGTGAATAATGCCAGCAAATACATCAATTTCAGACGTGCATTATTGTTAATGAATATCAGCTTTCTTTTGCTAAGCCTGGCCCTTAATTCTTTCTTTTTTTACAGGAAAATAAAAACCTATTATTTTATTTTAAACAGGGACCTGCATAAGAATATGCAGATAGATAATTTGAATCAGGAAGTTGTCCGGTTAAAAAGGCTATTAAATAAGGATGTATTTTCTGAAGAAACTTTAAAAGATCTTGTGGACTCAATACAATTGAACGATACCGTCTTTCTTGAAAAATTTGAAGTATTTTTTCCCGGTTTTTTTGATAAAGTTCAAAAGATCAGCGAAAATCCTCTTACAGGTTCCGACCTTAAAATGTGCGCTATGCTCAAGTTGGGTTTTACAGCTAAACAAATTGCAATCTATACCAATTCTTCAATCAAGTCTGTAGAAGGAAAAATATACAGGCTAAGAAAGAAATTGAATATCAATACTGATGAGGATTCAAAAGCCTGGTTTATAGTATTATAGCTTATTTTTAGTGCCGTTTTGAAACCCCCAATTTTCCCCGCGAGTGTTTTCGAGGTCAGAATTTTCTGCTTTTTTTTTTGATTTTATGTCTTTTTGCATATTTAAGACTGATACCACAAGTTCAGTCTGTGGATCTAAAAAGCAAAATGATGAGAAAAGGGGGCAGAAAAGTCAAGAAAATTATTTTTCTTTTTACGGACAGTGTATTAACACTGGTCGGGCTTATCTGCTGTTTCTTCCCGGTTTCCCTTACTGCACAGGTTTATATTTCAGATAATGTACAATTAACAATTGGCGAGCATACTCAATTCTATACCGGAGAAGAAGTAATTAAATCTGGTAAAGTATTTGTAGCGGACAAGACTACCATCGTAGGTGGGTTTAGTGGAGAGAAAAAACATATTCGCTCAACCCGGATCACAAAAAAGGAAAGATTGATAGCCCGGAATTCAAAGAAGAGGGTAAGGGGAAAAGAAAAAATAGTTTCTAAACAAATTAGTCCTCGCTTTACATTTCATATTATTCCGCAAGAGACCAGCTCATTTATGGTCAGTATTTCTAAGCGATGTTTATTTAGCATCCCCGGTGTTTATGTTTATAAAAATATCTATGCAGGCGGTCCGCTTCGAAATATAATAGCATGCTTTTTTTCAAAAGAAAAGAAAACCACTTACACTTATGTGTTTTATCCCTTGACAGAAAACTACTGGCAGGTGCATGGTGAACGTGGGCCGCCATTAAATAAACACACTTAAAATGTTATTTACCCTATGTAGCTTGATAGCTCCTGAAGTGGGTGATTCAAAAACACAATCAAATTTAAACACAAACTTATGCATAAACCTTTATACGGTAAGCTTGCTATGATTTGCCTGCTTACTTTTTTACCCGTTTCTGTATTTTCACAGACCAATTATTATGTGAAATCAGGAGGAACCGGCAGTGGTAGTTCCTGGGATAGCCCTTTAGGAGCCATACCTGTTCTTGCCCAAACATTGAATAATGTTCATATTTATGTAGCTGAAGGTGATTATAATTTAGGAACAACCACTTATTCCTATACAGGTAATGATGTTCTTTTTCAGGGTGGGTTTCCAGCTGATGCCACAGGTACAGACCTCACAGGGTACAACCCGGAAATGTATATTTCCAGAATTATCAAACCTGCTAATGACGGACTATTTGCCATTGGAACCACATCTGCCACTTTTAATGTAAATAAATTGACTATAAAAGGAATTTATTATACTAACACAGGAACCGGAAGTGCCGGTAATTTTTTCTCCGCTGGTGTAAATGGAAATTATCAGCTGAAAATTGAAGACTGTACGATTCACGATGCAACAGCGACTGCCGGTTTTATAAGAACCGATACATTCACTTCTACAACTACGCCGGTTACCCAATGGATACACAACAACAAGTTTTACCGTAATACAATGGGAAGCACAGGTGTTATTGCTTATTCTGTAGTTAATGGAAATATTAAAGTTCTCTTCAGCAATAATTTAATTGGAGAAGGTAACTCAACCGATGGAACAGGATTTTATGCGACAACTGCCGGGAATACAGCTACAAGCCAGGCACGCTTTTATATTATCGGGAATATATTTTCATGCGGAACGGCCAACTCTACAACCGGAGGAGTTTATTTTACAACAGCCGGAAATCTTGTTGCTAAAAACAATGTTTTCCTCGGTGTAAGAGGAACGAATTATGGTGGAGCAATATTCCTGACAGCATCAAGAGGATTCCAAATCGATAGCAATTATTTTATACAAAACTACACCAGTAATACAACTGTAGGTGCCGGGGGAGCTATAGCCATTGAAGGTTCCATTGATGTTGGAAGTATGATCACCACCAATTATATCAAGAATAATTTCTTTTTTGAGAATAAGGTCAATACATCAACTAATGGGGGTAGCGCAATTTCCCTTGCAGCAGCAACAGCGAGTACGGCAGCAACGGGAGCGGTTGACATTACCGGGAATATATTTGCTTATAATTCAGCTCTTGCAGGTACAGGCACAAACCGTCAGGCAACTATCCAAACCCGCGGAAATAATATAGGAAATATTTCCAATAATGTATTTTATGGTAACCGTAACAGTGGCGGAGATCAGGATATTTACGCGGAGATAAGAGCTACTAATGCTTCTAATATAACAGGAGTTATTGACAATAATAAATTTCAACTGCCCAATGCAGTAGCTTATATCGGAAACAATCTGCAACTGAAAATAGTCGCAGGTACAGGAAATACCTTCGGTACAACCAAAGCAGACATCGCAGATGTTAATGCAGGCGATTTTACAATCGATTGTTATACAGGAAGTGTGGGCTGTTTCAAAATAGACGACAGTGATGCTGCTATGGCAAAAATCTCAAAAATAGGCATATCCACTTTCAAATCCCAATCAAAAAGCTGGCCTCAAAAAGATATGGATGGCAATGATATTAATAATGGTATCATGGTCTTAGATTCAAATACAAAACCATTGGTAGTCACCAGAGTAAAGAACCCTGCTAAAACACTCGGAACAGATGCATCATTGAAAGGAGCTGTGGCTTATGACACTGAAAGAAAATGTCTGATGCTCTTTGATGGTAACAAATGGGACTGCCTTGCCAAAGGCTGTGACAAGTCTATCTATGACGTCCTGGAAAGTATAAAAGCACAATTGGGAACCCCTTAAAACTTAATAGTTATGAAAAAAATAATAGCATCAATATTGGTTACTGTGAGTCTTTCAGTAAAATCCCAGGTCATCATCGGTGATAATGCGGGCTCAGTACCGGCAAACAGCAATGCCATCTTGTCCTTTTCCTCAGAAAATATGGGAATTGTACTTCCTATAATCAATTCTGCAACGGAAACCGCATCATCCAACAATGTAGTGAGAGTTCCGGGAACACTTTACGTCAGCCGTGCGGATAAGCAGATAAAAGTTTATATGTTACCAACCACACAAAACAGCACAGGGCTTTTACCGCTTACTCCAACATTACCGGCAGCAGTTACTTTGCCTACCGCCAATACCGCAGCAGAATCCACACAAAATGCAGGAGTCATCATCGGGGCACAAACAACCAGCCAAAAAGGAATTCTTGTTTTGGAGAATGACAAGAAAACACTGGTTATGCCTTCGATTGGTACAAGAACTAATCCCCCTCATAAAGCTATAAAATCTCCATATATAGGAACAATAGGTTTTGCAGAAACCGATAATGTAGTTTTTCCGACCACAAAACCCAGTAAAAAGCTTTTATGGGTTTTTAACGGAGGGAATAAGAGCATCAACGGTGCCGGGCAATGGCACTTATGGAGAGCTGGAGCAGAATTGCCACCAACCGGAGTTATAGACCAGAATTACCTGGATAGTTTACCATAAAGAATGATTTTATTGATAAAGCCGGAAGCCTGACCAGCCCTTTGTTACAGAGCGCGGAGACTTTAATTAATCTATTTCTGCGTTTCTGTAACTTTTATTCTATTCCTGATAACCAGATAGTTGCAGTTCACCGCCTGACATTTATTTTGAAAGGATATAGCCAATAACAAACAAATCTGATCCAAGACCGGTTTTGTATAGAATGACATAAAAATAAATAATGGGGTTTGGTAAATGCTCTGTTAACTTAAAAATAATGGAGTTCCTTTTACTTAAGACTCTATGATGAAAAAGAAGAAATATTAATGGACAATTATAAGAATATTCATCTAGGAAGCTTGATCAAACAAGCTATTGAACATCAGGAAATAGAAATGTTCCGTATTTGTAATTTTTTCAAATGTTCTGAAAACGAAGTGATAGAAATGTGTCGACAGGAAAGCCTCCCTACAGATGTTCTGCTGAGATGGAGTAAATTATTGGAATATGATTTTTTCCGGCTGTACAGTCAGCATTTGATTCTTTATTCACCTCCGGCTCGTAACAATCAGTCTGAGAGCCCGAAGAGCAAATCAAACAATCTACATCGTTTCCGCAAAAATATCTATACCAAAGAGATCATAGATTTTATTTTAGAGCAAATTAGTACAGGAAAAATGACCCGGGCACAAATAATAGAAAAATATAAGATACCAAAAACAACGCTTTATAAGTGGATCAGTAAATATTAACATCTGGTTATAATTTTATCAATAACCTGATTCTTTTTTAAAGATGAATCTTTTATAAAACATGCTCAGACGATTTTTTTAACAATATAGTATGGAAAATAAACTCAATACACCAGATTATAAACAGATATTTATAGATATTATAGAACAAAAGTTTCCGGATAAAAACGATGAGTATGTTTCTATTTTAAACAAAGAAAAATTCTCTGTTATGGAGATAATTGAGATCAACAAAATGATATTCGGAACTAACGAACAGAATTTGACATTCAACCAGAAACAACATTCCTACAGCAAATCTGATATTCTTAAAATTTTGGATTTTCAGAAAAAGAACCGATTAAACAATACCAAACTGGCGATGCATTTTAAATTAAGCAGGAATACGGTTGCTAAATGGAAGAAAACGTTTTTAGTATGATGTATGAAGGTAATGTTTCTGTTCTAGACACATTTTAATGACCATTCATAATGGATTTACCTGGTTTTGAAATGATTTTAAATTTAGAATATGCTTCTTATTGGTTTTCCAATATATAATAAATGGGTTTACGCTTATCTTAATCATCAGATTTTCAAAGTAAAGACAAAATCCAAAAGTATTCCGCATTTTTAGTAATGCCTTCAACCTTTAAATATGGTTCATCTTTAATCTTATGATAGATATGGTGTACAGCATTTTCACCTTGTAACATTATGTTGAAAGCACAAAACTGTATTTCTTTCTGGTTAGAAAGCCCAGCCATTCATTTTTCCGAACACAGTTGTAAGATAACAGCTTTCATTCCGAAACGGGTGAGGATGAGGTCCAGCTCTTCTTTATCCTGAATGTTTTTGATAGGGTATTTTAATGAATTTTTATCTTTTGTAAACTGGCTGCTTTGATTCCGTGCTGTAATAGGTTCTTTGGTTAAGAGTTCAAAGAATTTTGCTAACTGGTTATCTGTAATGTTAGGATATTGGGACCGCAGGAAATCCAGTATTCCGGTATGGTGTAGCAAAGCGATATTTTTTGTCTTACTAATTTTGAATTCTGAAATATCAATATCGCTTTCAACTCCCTGCGGAGATATTTCTCTAATCTTTCTGATGATCATACGCTGAAACTCATACAGGGAAAAGAATTCATAAGGAAATAGTAAACTTTCAATATCTACTTGTAAGTATTCTTTTTCTCCGTACGCCTTTTCATGGGCTTCATGTATTTCTTTTTGCCTGTCTGTTAATAAATGCTCAAGGATTTTATTTACATAGGGTATAGGCAGGTTTTTGGCTTCACGCTCTTTGATGGCCTGCTTTATGTCCTCACGGGTAAATTCAGCCTGTTTTTCACCTGTTTCAATAAAGAGATAGAATTCCAGGTCTTTCAATAATGATTTTAATAAATCAAGGTGATAGTTTTCTGTAATGTCTTTTAATGCTTTGCTTCTTTCAAAATACCCGACCTCATTATATCTGATATGATGAAAGAAATCCCAAACATCTACATTGATATTTTTTTTATCGGTGTAGGTTGTTTTAGGCGTATCCCGGAGCCTGAGCAAAATATTTTTTTCAATCTCAATCTGCTGGGTAATAAAGGCAATAATATCATAAAGCCCAGCTGTTTTTTTGTAAAACTCGGAATCCCTTATATTTTCTTCTCTTTTTAATGAGAATAAAAGACTTATTTTTTCGTGTAATGATTGTTTCTGCTGTTTAGTGCAGTGGTTTAATTCAATGCAGCTTGCTAAAAGTTCAGGGGACTGTATAAAATCCTCTTCCCTATATCCTGAAAGATTGAAATCATCCAGTAGGTTATTTTTTAGGATATAATGGCTGTGGTAGGGCATATAACCTTCAAGATCATCAAGGGTATCAATAATTTTAAATGTGGTAGTGTCGTTTTTATCATATTTGGCCCTGCAATTATCAATATAGCTATTATACTTTCTTTTAAGCATAGAAAGATACTGTAGCATATTATATTCGTTCTGAATTGAAAAGTCTATAAAATAGTTTTCTTTGAAATCTCTTAAACTTTCATAAATTATCGTTTCCATAACCTGTGATTTGGAAAGCTAAATTAAAAGGTAAATGCGACAAAGATTGTCGCATGATAATTTTATTTGTAGATCAGTTTTCGGAACCCGGAAAAATAAAATTAGAGTTAATGGTCGCCGCTGTTAAAATATTTGAACAAAAAAGAGAGTAATCTATTGTTACTCTCTTTTTATTGTCAGATAATTAATTCTGCTGGTTTTGGAATTAAGATATTTTTTGTTGTGCGATTTCTCTAAATGTTTTTGCCGTTTGCAAAGCATGATCTGATGAGGTTTTTCCGATATAAGATAAAAACATTCTTTCCGTTTTATGTCCTGTTATGGACATAATTTGAGGGGTTGTAAATCTTTTGTCTCCATAAAAATTAGTGGCGAAACTACGTCTGCATATGTGAGAGGAAACTAATTTATATTTCTCAGTTTCTACAATTTCATTTCGTTTTAAATCTTCATTGAAAACCTTTCCTTTAACAATGTTACTTATTCCGGCAACCTCGCAAACTTTTTTAATATATCTGTTAAACAATACAAAATTACTGTCTTTAGCTTTTCCAAAAGTAGGAGGGAAGTTTCCATTATAAATTTCTAAAATTTTTAAAACCTCATCATGTAGGGGAATTGAAACCTCATTGCCTGTTTTTATTTGTGTAAGTTCCAGAATAGGAAACTTATTTCCTTCATTATCAATTTTAGTGAAGACCATTCCTGAATTCATTCTTAAAAGATCAGAAACTCTTTGCCCTGTATAGCATCCAATAATAAGCCAGTGTTTAGCCGTAATTAAATCTTTTCCTATTACTTTGGCATTTTTGATTTTTTCAATTTCATCAAAATTTAAAAATACTTTTATTGACGGAACATTCTCAATAGTAAAGTTGTTGATAAGCCGGTTTATATTTTTAGCGTTGTTCTGTGCATCCAATAAAACGGTTTTTAAACACCTTAAAGTCCTGTTTGCAGTAGATTCCATCACTTTACAGTCGGTAAGCATAAAAACTCTAAACTCTAGCATTAATTTTTTATCAAATTCAGTAATTAAAAATTCGCTCTTCCTTTTAACTTCAAAAGCTTTAATTTTTGTTTGTAGTTGAATGAATTTTTGGATGGTAGCATTTTTAATATTGCTATCCATCTTCCGTAATTCAATATAGTTATTAAGATAAATCGAAAATAAATCGTCGTTTTCGGGATTGGAATTCCGTCCAAAGAATAAGTCAATTTTCTTTTTAAGCCAGTTTGTAGAGAAAATCACTCCTTTGCTAAAATCAGAATTATGTTCTTTCTGAATAAAGTTTGAAAGGTCATTTAATTGGATGGCGATAATTTTGTTTTCAGCCTTCGTTTGTTTGATCTGAGATTTTTCAACGCTCCAATCTTTGAAGTTAGCAGTTAGGCCTGTTCTGGTTTCAAAAACCTGATTCCGGGAGATACTGAAGCGTAAAAAAATTTGAGAATTATCAGTCTTAGCCTTTAGTCTGAATTTTACGGTTGCCATAATTTTGCATTTTGAATCTAACAAAGATAAATAAAAAAATAAGCGGTTGGGAAAAATTCCCAACCATTTCCCAACCGTTTTGAAATTCAATTCAATTTATTAAAATTATATACAATATTTGTAAATCCTTTTAAAATGTTTATTTATAGTATTTAAGGTATATTTTATGATATTTGCTGTGAATGTCAATTATTGTGTATTCTATTGTTCTGGTTCAGGTGGGACCACAATAATAAACCGCAATACTCTAATAAAAGTATTGCGGTTTTTATTATATTCTAACTTTTCATATTCAATCTTTCCTCCTGAAGATCAAGTAAACGAAGATGTTTTCTGATGATTTCTTCATCCAACAAAAGTTCTTCGCGGTTTTTATTAATAAGCCAGATTCTTTGAGTTTCGAGAATATCAATATAAATATTCCGGTATTCATTGTAATTAATGATGATTTCTGAACTGCTCAGTTGTTTTTCGTATTTCTGTAATTGATCTTTTAATGCCGGGAAGCTTTCTATTTTGTGAGCATAATCACTACGGATTTTATCAACGGCCACTTGAGCAAGGCTGTTCTGAATTTCATAATCGATTTCCTTTTCACTTCTCACAAAATCACGGTCTATAGGTGGGAATTTTTTTAATAAAAAAGGAAGTGTGAGTCCCTGAACAAGCAATGTTAAAAGAATCACGACAAATGTGATGAAAAGAATCAGATTTCTTTGTGGAAAGGGCGCCCCGTCATCTAAAGTCAGGGGAATTGAAAGTGCTGCTGCTAAAGAAACTACACCTCTCATTCCCGTCCAGCCAATGATCATGGGCGTTTTCCAGCCAGGAGATTGTGCATCTGCAACGGTGATGAAATTTCTCATAATTAAGGTCGTAACCACCGCTGCATAGCCGGCAAAAATTCTTACAATAACCAGAACTGCGGTAACCGCAACTCCATAACCAATTGCCGTATAAATATCGGTGTCACCTAAACCGGAAACAATCTCGGGCAGATCTAAGCCGATGAGCATGAAAACAATTCCATTCAGCAAAAAACAAAAACTTTCCCAAACTGTTACGGTGCGTATTCTGGAGGCACTGCTCAAAAAATCGTGACTGCGGTAAGAGAGGAATAAGCCGCCACTTACCACCGCCAGAACTCCGGAGGCGTGAAGCTGCTCTGCTGCCAGATACATCGAAAAGGGCGCAATAAAAGTCAGTAAAATATCAGTGTTTGAATCGGTGGGGAAAATCTTGTGCATTTTCAGAAAAATATATGCGATGATAAGTCCTATTCCTACACCGCCAATGCACATCCAAACAAAACTTCCTGCTGCTTCATGCCATACAAACTGTCCGGTTGCTGCGGCAATCATTGCAAAGCGGAAAATAATTAAAGAAGAAGCATCATTCAGTAAACTTTCGCCCTCTAGAATGGAAGCTAGTCTTTTGGGTACTTTTACAAACTTTAAAATCGCACCGGCACTTACTGCATCGGGTGGAGAAACAATTCCGCCCAATAAAAAGCCTAGAGCTAAAGAAAATCCCGGAATAAAATAATTGGCGAAGACGGCAACCGATAACGCGGTGAAAAACACAACGACAAAAGCAAAGCTGAAAATAATTCTCCGCCACCGCCAAAGTTCTTTCCATGAAGTTGACCAGGCTGCTTCATACAATAAGGGCGGTAAAAAAATGATAAATATTAATTCCGGTTCTATTTTTATGGGTGGTACGCCCGGAATAAAACTTATTAAAAGCCCCGCCAACACAAGCAAAACAGGATAGGCGACCTTAATTTTTTTCGCCAGCATAATAAGCATGGTGATAAGCAGAACCAAAAAAAGATAGAATTCGAAATTTTCTAACATGTATAAATTTTAGATAAATATATATCAAATTTTTAAAAACATTTAGAACCTGCTTAAAATTTAAACACACTCTAAATGTTGGAGATATAGAAATGGTACCGATTAAATTTAGACTGTTTCTATCTATCATTTACATGGGCTCTTCTCATGAGTTATTAAAATCCCTAATTAGTGATATATATCATATTGTTTTACTTTTTTCACCATGTGTTGAATATTACTTTTGTTGAAAATTTTAATAACTATGAAAAAACAAATTTTACTTTGCTTCAGCACATTGCTGTTGCTTTTCATGGCTTCATGTTCTTCGGAAGAGTTGAACACTGAAGTGACATCTGAGAACCTTGGAAAAGAGAGTCGTATAGCCGCCGGAAAATTTGCAGGTGACGGGCAGTATGATGTTCTGGGACATGGTTATAATGCCGCGGGTGAATATGCAAATGCGAGTGCAGCAGGTTTTAAAGTAATTGATATTGACAGATTCAAGGCTGAGCAAGGTCCCAGATTGGTTGCTGAAAATACACTTTCACAAGAGTATGTTGAAGAGTATGGTGAAAATGCCGAAACCTATTCTAAAATGGTGTCGACCAAAGTAGATGTAACGGCTGGTATCCCATTATTTAAGAAAACACTTTCAGTGGGCTTTAATTCTGCAGTGACTAACACCAATAAGTTTGATGCAAAATATATTTATGGAAGTTACAATCTTTTAATCAAGCAAAGAAGATTGAGATTCAATGCAACAACAGATATGTTGGGAGACTACCTGACTCCTGAATTTACGCAGGATTTACAGACAAAAACACCTCAGCAAATTGTCCAGGATTATGGTACACACGTAACGGTAGACATTTATACGGGTGCTAAAATGGATGTTATATTCCAATCTGAAACAACTAATGAATCCCGTGACCGTGCAGCCAGAATCGGTGTGAAAGTCGGAATGAAAGGTATTTTTGATGTCAATGTAGAGAACGATGTAAATACAGCGGAATCACACAAAAACTTCTCCAGAAAATTATCATATAGAACAAGAGGGGGAGATCCTTCAAAAGGCCTGATCGGTGAATTGAACCTGGACCAATCCAATCCTAAAATCAATATCGCCAACTGGCAAAACAGTTCTACTGTAAATAATGCTGTTTTGGTAGATTTTGGAAATAATGGACTGGTATTTATTTATGATTTAGTAAAAGATCCGGTTAAAAAAGCTCAGCTTCAGGCATATGTCAATCAATATTTGATTGATAATAAAGTTTTCTTAGATTATATTCCTGTTCCGGTCTACGGTTTTTATAGTCCTGGCGACAGAGATCATTACCTAGCAACTTCTCCTGGGACACCTTATAATTATCAGGCTGAAGGCGAGCAGTTTAAAGCATATACTTATAAAGCTCCGAATACCGTTCCGGTTTATCAGTTCTACAGTGGAAGTGAAAGAGACCACTATTATTCTACTCATTCTGGAACGCCTAACCAATATACCTATGAAGGAATTGCATTTTATGCAACAATGGACAGTTCAAAAAAACCTATTTATCAGTTCTATAGCGGAAGTGAAAGAGATCACTATTATTCTACTTATCCCGGAACTCCAATTAATTATGTAGCAGAGGGCATTCCTTTTTATGCCTATTAATTAAATATATTTGTTGATATCTTTACAGGAAGCCGTCTCACATGAAAGTTGAGACGGTTTTTTATTGGGTTTCAATTTCAATAAGTTTTTATTATGAATATTTGTTTTGGTTCTGTGGTGGAAATTATGAACTTATAGGCGAGGTAAATAATATTTCAAATCCTTAACTTTGTCGTTTTCAAACGGTATTAAACTCGTGAAAAAAAATCCATATAACCAAAAGAAACAACAATGTCAATAACGAATGAACATGAATTGGCAGGAATGCAGAAAGTGAGTGAAGCTGTAGCCTATACCTTAAAAGAAATGATTAATTATGCCCAACCCGGTATGACGACAAAAGAAATTGATGAATACGGGGCGAAGATCCTTTCAGATTTTGGTGCAAAATCAGCTCCTTATTTAACGTATGGTTTTCCTGGTTGGACCTGTATCAGTGTGGATAATGAATTTTGTCATGGTATTCCGACTGATCAACGGATTTTAAAAGAAGGAGATCTGATTAATATTGATGTTTCAGCAGAACTTAACGGATATTGGGCAGATAACGGAGGTTCTTTTGTTATTGGAAAAGATATTAATTCCCACCAAAAACTGGTAGATGCTTCCAAAGATATTTTACAAAAAGCCATCAATTCTATAAAAGGAGGTGTGAAAATAGCTGATATTGGATTTCTCATGGAAACTGAAGCTAAGAAAAGAGGTTTTAAAGTGATTAAGAATCTTGCCGGGCATGGTGTTGGGAAAAGCTTACACGAGCAGCCTGATGAGCTGTTTAATTATAAAAACCGTTTCGATTCCAGACGGTTCAAAAAGAACTCTGTGGTGGCCATAGAGACATTTATTTCAACATCTTCAAACCTTGCTGTAGAGCTCAATGACGGTTGGACCATGGTAGGGAACAAAGGAGGGTATATGGCACAGCACGAACATACCATTGTGGTTACGGATGGAAAACCCATTATTTTAACACAAATGAATGAAATCCTGAACTAAGAATTTACTCTTCATATAGAATAAAAAGACACTTACATCAATGCAAGTGTCTTTTTTAGCTATTATTTTTGCTTGTTTATTTCGTTTGCAAACAGTCTCTGCCGGCACTTATTTTTTATTTTTATTTTCCGCCGCCGCTGTTTTTCTCTACATCCGTCTTCGTATTTCCCTTTACTTTCTGATTTCCGAAACGTTTCACAAAAGTAAGTGAAAATCCATACCAGTCGGATCTGGTAGAACTTCTGGTGGTTCCGACCTGGCTGAAGGTGGTGGAATCAAAATTCGGTCTGCTGAAAATATTCATCAGCTGAAGGCTTACTTCCATCTGCGTTTTAGGGAATATTTTGGTGGCAGAGATATTGTGGAAAATATTCGTTTTATTCGCATAGGAATTTCCGTTGTTCTGGTTGGAAAGCTCTACCCATGCACTTAGGTTAATGTTTTTGTCAAACAGGTTGGTGTACGACAGATTAGCTGAAGCACCCAGATAGCTTATATAATTTTTACCCTTCAGATCATTGACTTCGTTGAAATCATGATTGTCGATATAATACCATCCAACTCCTACATTCACATTCATTTTATTTTTCAGGAAAGTCTGGTTGGTATTCGCAAACAGATAATACTTCTGCACCTTTCCGTTGAAATTGGCAGGCAGGCTAACCGTTCTTCCATTTTCCTCTGCAATAGATGTCCAGTAATCCCTGTCAGTGTACATATATCTGGCCGAAAGAAAATACTTTTTCAGGATCCCGAATTTCATATAGAGCCTGTGACTGGGGTTAGGCTCCAGGTCCATATTTCCACGTGAGTACGTTCCGTCATTGGTAGGGACAAGAAAAGGATTAAATTCCGAATACCACGGACGCCAGAGATTACGGTTATAAGTAAGACTCAGATCATATTTATCCGAAAAAGAATATTTCACCAATAGATTGGGAAGAAGAGTACTGTAAGAATCTTTTCTTTCCGTACCGGCTACATCCTGTCTCATTTTATAATCGATATGTTCATAACGGACTCCCACTCTTGTTTCCAGCTTCTCGAAAAAAGTTTTGCTGTAGTTCACATACAGGGAATTGATATTATCCTCATAGTGGAAAACATCGTTCGAAGGGAGATTATCTGCATTGTTTCCGGATACATTATTGGGGATCACATTGTTATTGAAATCCATTTTTCCACCCACTTCAAAGCTTCCGCCCTTTCCAAGCGGTTGCGTATAATCTACTTTTAGATAATAGTTTCGGGTCTGTTCATGAGAATCCAGGCCTAACAAGCTCACAGCCGGTGTTATATTGGATGTTTTTAAAAACCAATTTGTATTTTCCTGAGAATTGTAATTGGACCCTAAATTGACATCCAATATCCTGTTTTTCTCTTTATCATAATACTTATAAAAAAGATTTGTTCCCAGCGTTCGGTAGCGCCCTGTTGCATCCTGCTCCTGATGATAAGAATCAAACAGCACATCATTTTTCGACCGTATGAAGTCAGAATCCGAGGTTGTGGAACTTTTGCTTTGATAATATTCAAGGATAAGTCCTATATTATTTTTATCATTCAGTTCATATTCAGAGGTTGAGGAAAGGGAAGGACTTTTATTTCTGCTTATGTTTTCATTGTTGGTTTGGGTAACATCATTATCCTTGTATAAAGAGTTGATGTATAGGCTCTTTTGTGCCCAGGTATTGTCGCTGTAACTTCCGACAAGAGTCTGCGTGAAATTTTTCTTGTGGTAATTAAGATTAAGATTCGTATACTGAGAATTTTTAGTATTCTGCCTGTTATTGAAGGTTACGCTGCCCTTCATTCCTTCATCATCTCTCTTTTTCAGTACAATATTGATGACCGATCCGGCTGTTTCATAACGGGATGACGGGCTTGTGATCACCTCAATTTTCATCAGATTATCTGCAGGAATGGTTTTCAGATATTCCTTTAATTCCTTCCCAGTAAAAACAGATTTTCTATCGTTGATGTAAACCGTCACCGATTCGCCCTCCGCTTTTATGGCATCGTTATTGTCAATGCTCACCAAAGGGGTCATTCTAAGGACATCCCAGGTTGTATTTCCTGCAAGGATAGAGCTGTTGGACACATTAAACACCGTTCTGTCCACCTTGGATTCTACAGTAGGTTTTCTGGCCGTTAATGTAACCCCTTCAATCTGGTTTTCCTTCTCCTTGATGGTGTCATTTTTTACTTGTGCAAATGTTAAAGAACCGATTAATAATGCAGCTGAAGATATAATTATTTTCATTCAAAGTGATATTTCACCAATAAGACAGTTATTGCAGGACATTTGTTACATCACATTGGGGAAATAAATAAAAAATTCACCGATACTGTTGTTTTTATTGAAAATTATACTCCATAAGAAGTGTTGGGGCTGATCCATTTACTGTTTCATATCAAAAGTTACAGAACTATGTGCAGAAGATATTAGATCATATAAAGTAAAACGCTCCCTTTATTCGTTGATTCATATAAATAAGAAATCTATTCTTATATTTATTCATCTGATACATCTTAATGATCAGGATTCAGAGCATAAAAACAGTGATAATGAATTTAAAGAAACAAATGGGGCAGTTTCCCAACGAAAAAAGAAAAACCTATTTCAGTACGCTGACCAACTATACCAACGGAAAATTTCAGAATATACTTCCCACACCTGCATTACTGGAAGGAGAAAGCATGACCAAATTACTCCTGCAGGCCCTATGCAAAGTTGAGAATACAAGCCCGAAATCATCTCTTCCCTTTGTGATCACAGATCTGAAAAACCTTAAACCGGAAGAAAATGTTCTCGTATGGTTCGGGCACAGCTCTTACTTTATCCAGATCGATGGCAAAAAATTCCTTGTAGATCCTGTCTTCAGTGGCAACGCTTCACCAATGCCGGGTTCCCTAAAGGCCTTCCCCGGATCAGATCATTACAAACCGGAAGATATGCCGGATATAGACTTTCTCCTGATTTCCCATGATCATTGGGATCACCTGGATTATTCCACTGTTCAGACGCTTAAAGACAAAGTAGGTCAGGTGATATGCGGACTGGGGACAGGGCAGCATTTCGAGTACTGGGGCTGGGATTCAGAAAAAATTATTGAGAAAAACTGGTGGGACAGCATTTATCTGGAAGGTGGCTTCACCATTACACTGACTCCTGCAAGACATTTCTCGGGAAGACTCCTGAACCGGAATATCTCACTGTGGACTTCCTTTGTTTTACAGACTCCATCTAAAAAATTGTTCTTAGGCGGTGACAGCGGTTACGGAGATCACTTTAAAGAGATCGGGGAGAAGTACGGACCGTTTGATCTTGCGGTTATGGAATGCGGCCAATACAATGAAAAATGGCCTTACATTCACAGCCTTCCGGAGCAGATTATCAAAGAAGTACAGGAGTTGAAAGCTAAAAACTTTATTCCTGTCCATAATTCTAAATTTAAATTAGCTCAGCATCCCTGGTTTGAGCCATTGGAACTTGTTTCAAAATATGCAGAAGAAAACAGTATCCCTGTGACACTTCCTATGATTGGAGAAAAAACAGATCTCGATCAGCTGGGAGAAATAACCTGGAAAAAATGGTGGAAGGAATTGATGTAATTCAGAGCTTTGTAGAAAATCTTTATTCTGTTATCAATCTTATAAAATATCTGTAAATGGATATGTTTAAATCCTGTATTTCATTAATTTCAGATCCCTGGAAAGAAAAATATCGGGCTGTTCTTGCCAGAGAGCATCTACAAACTATGGAAAATAATATCGTGAAATTTCAGAACAAGAGTCTGGAATGGGAGCAGCCATATTTTAATGAAGAAATTAAAACAGACAGAAAAGAAAGTTTTGAGCTTTTTATCAATATATTTCAAAACAAGGATACAGATGAGGTAAAAGCAGCTCATCTTGAAAAAATACCTTTTGAACACTGGCTGAATATTTTGGGACAGCGCCTGACTTCTGCCAGCGTTCGTGATGAAAATGCTGTTCCACCTTTGAAAGATACTTTGCTTGAAGCCTGCCGGAAACCTTTTAACAGCGAAATTACCATTGCGCAGAGAGCCTGGGAAAAACATATCGGAAGAATGGATGATGAGTTTTGGGGCGAGATCAAAGGGAATAATCTGCAGAAACAGGAAAAAGTCATGGAAAAGATCAGCTATATTCTGGACAACAGAACCTGGTGGAATGTTTTCTATCATTACAAACATGAACTTGTTTTTGAAGCCAGGGAAAAAGAAGGTCACGGGATCCGATGGAGCCACGGAGGAAAACAGTTAATCGGTTTCCTGGAAAAATTTATCAATGAATAGCGTATAAAACTTTACTTGCGTAAAAAGATTGCGTACTGTGCAGATAATTTTGTATTGATAAAGTTTCAGATCAAAAATTTATCAATACAAATCAATCTTATCTGTCCTTTATACAAAACAAAAACAAATGAATACATACATTGATATTGGCATTAACCTGACCAATAAACAGTTCTATAATGAACACGAAGAAATTGTTAACCGCGCCCTGGATAATGGAGTGGAACAAATGATCCTCACCGGGACTAGCGTACGCGGAAGCAAAGAATCTGCTGAAATCGCAGAAGAATATCCCGGGATTTTATTTTCTACAGCAGGAATTCATCCCCACGATGCCAAATCCTTTAACCAGGAGAGTATCCGGGAACTTCGGAACCTTTTGAAATTGAATCATGTGGTATCGGTAGGAGAGTGCGGACTGGATTTTGACCGGGATTTTTCTCCAAGACCTATTCAGGAAAAATGCTACAGAGCCCAGCTGGAATTGGCCGTTGAGGTTCGTAAGCCTCTTTTCCTTCATGAAAGATCAGCTTTTAAAAGATTTAATGAAATTACAGATGAATACCTTACCAACTTGCCGGAAGCTGTTGTCCATTGTTTCACAGGAACGCTGGAGGAAGCTAAAATCTATCTGGATAAAGGATTTTATCTGGGATTTACCGGAGCTATAAGTGATGGCAAAAGATTTAAACAGCTGGAAGAAGTAATAAAATATACACCGATAGATCGCATGATGATAGAAACTGATGCCCCGTTCATGCTGCCGAAAAATATGCCGAGAATGCAGAACCGCCGGAATGAACCTTCCTTCCTGCCATATGTAGCACAGACAATCGCACACCTAAAGAAGATAAGTATTTCAGAAGTCGCACATGAAACTACGGAAACCGCCAGAAATTTTTTCAAACTATAAAAAAGAGCTCTACTCATCAGGTAAAGCTCTTTTTTTATGGCGAAACTGCGAAACAGCAGCTTAACTTCTTTTCTATTAAAGACTTTTTATCGCTGATTCCAGAGCCAGCTCCATCATTGGTTTAAGGGCTTTTTCTCTCTCATCAGCAGAAATCTTTTCGTGGGTAGGAATAATATCGGTTACCGTAAGAATCGTAGCTGCATTTTTTCCTAAATGTTGGGCATTCGCGAATAATCCGAAAGCTTCCATTTCTACGGCCGGACAGTTGTACTTAGTAGCAATAGCAGGAACATTTGGGTCTTTTCTGTAGAAAATATCGCTGCTGTGTACATTGATCGCTTTGGTTGCTAAAGAAAGCTCCTGAGCGGTTTCATTGATCGTTCCGAAGATATTTCCCTGATGAGGAAGTATCTCATCTTCAATTTCCCAGGCATATTTTGCATACGTACTTTCACTCGCTGCATTTTCAATATTTAAAATATCAAAAAGCTTAAGGTCTGTTGTATAGGCTCCACATGTTCCGATCCTGATGATGGTATCTACTTCATATTCCGTAAATAATTCAAAAGAATAGATCCCGATGCTCGGAAAGCCCATTCCGCTGGCGCCTACAGTGATTTCCTTACCTTTATAAAGACCGGTATAATAAAAGATTCCTCTTGTTTTGCTGACCAGCTTAGCATTTTCCAAATAATTTTCAGCAATATATTGTGCACGAAGCGGATCCCCCGGCTGCAATACTACTTTGGCAATTTCTCCTTTTTTTGCACTGATGTGAATACTCATAATGTTATTTTGAAGCGACAAAGATAACAACTTTTAGATTGTAACATTTCAACGTTTGTATTTCAATACCCTAAGTTTTCTAAGTACAAATTCCCCTCCTCCGGAGGGGTGGCAGATCGAAGATCTGACGGGGTGGTTAAAAAAGGAAAAAGCTTTTCCGAACAAACCTCATAGATTTCCAAAACCTATGAGGCTTAATCAGAAGCTTAATATTTAGTATTGCCAATACAGTTTCAAAAAAGAATAATACAGAAGAAGTATTTGAGGAATCTCCTCCTTACTTTAGCAAAGTAAAAGATAATCATAATGAAAATTGAGCATGTTGCTTTTTGGGTAAAAGATCTGGAAAAGATCAGAGAATTCTATCAGAAATATTTTGGAGCCGTTTCCAATGAAAAATATCACAATTCTCTAAAACAGTTTCAGTCTTATTTTTTAAGCTTTGACAATGGCTGCCGTCTCGAGATCATGACCAGACCGGATATTCAGGAAAGCAACAATTCTTATGATGTCCAGCAATATGGGATCATTCATTTGGCGTTCTCGACAGGCAGCAAAGAAAAAGTGGATGAACTGACAGAAATTTTAAGAAAAGACGGTTACACTATAGCCGGAGAGCCACGTACAACAGGCGACGGCTATTATGAAAGTGTTATTCTGGATCCTGAAAATAATATTATAGAAATAACAGATTGATTTGTAATCTGAAAAGAGGTCTTCACAGGAGCAAAATATCAGAGCCACCTGCTAAATCTGCGAGAGTAAAAATACAACATCAAATATCTAAGTCATAATTAATAGGCATTTTGTGAATTATTTATCATAAAGATTATTTAGCTGCCAATCACTCACATAAAAAATTTTATTCTCTGCAAAATAGTTTTATTTTTGTTAGATGACGGAAACCAAATCACCATTTTTAGATACTATTTTTCTGCTTCGGAAAAGCGGCTGCATTACCGTTTTTTCAAATTTGCATGAAATTTCGAAAAAAGAAGAACAGGAAGCCGGTGATTATTTTGAAACAGAATTTGAAAAAGAAAGACTGGAATTTTTATCTACAGAAATCCATTGCCATAAAGAAGTTGCAGTTTGGGCCGCGAAAGTCCTGTATTACAGTGCACAGCTCTACCTCATCCGTGAAAACACGGCAAAAGATCTGGATAAGCTGATCCCAAAACTGAAAATAACACCCGATACTTCCTCTATTTTGTCTGCAGATCTGTCACTAAGATTTCTTCCCCAGATCATAACTTTAATGCAAACTGCTGATCCTCATGATCCTTTGGTTAAAATTCTGGAAGATATTCTTACACAGTTTCATTATTCCGGAATTGGATATCATCTTGATCTGGAAAAAGTCAATTGGGAAAAAGAGCTGAAAGACAAAATCTACAGGAAATTATATCTCGAAAGGATTGTTGAGAAGAAAGCCTATGCTCTTGCAGAAATCCCATATATTAATCAACTCCTGTTGGCTGATTTTGGGCTGTATAAAGATACGTACTGGAGAGAATTAAAAATAATAACCAAAGAAAATTAATGATACAAAATATTACAAAACTTAATACCGTTCTCAACTACGTAAAAGATACTTTCGTAGGAAAAAATGATGTTGTAGACCTTTTGGGAATATGCCTTCTGGCCAAAGAAAATGCATTTCTGTACGGACCTCCGGGTACCGCAAAATCCGCTATCGTAAGAACACTGTCGAAAACAGTAAAAGATGGAAAAAACTTTGAATATTTATTAACCAGATTTACAGAACCGAACGAAATTTTCGGACCTTTTGATATCCGTAAATTAAAAGAAGGAGAACTTCTCACCAATACCGAAGGCATGATGCCCGAAGCTTCATTGGTTTTTCTCGATGAAATCTTCAATGCCAATTCTGCAATCCTGAATTCACTGCTGACCGCTTTGAATGAAAAAATATTTAAAAGAGGAAAAGAAACAAAACATCTGCCGGCCCTGATGTTCGTTGGGGCCAGTAATGTTCTTCCGGAAGATGAATCTCTGAATGCATTATTTGACCGTTTTCTGGTTAGAATTAATGTTGATTACGTAAATCCTGAACTGCTTCAGCAGGTACTTCTGGCCGGAAGAAAGCTGGAAAACCAAACAGAGGCCAATATTCCTGAAATTCAGGCAGATGAAATCAGAGAACTTCAGAATCTGTGCAAAACCATAGATCTGAGGCCCATCTACGAAGTTTATTTAAATACAATTATCAGCCTGAGAAATACAGGAATTACCATTTCCGACCGTAGAGCCGTAAAACTTCAGAACTTGATCGCGGCAAGCGCCCTGATCTGTGGAAGAAATGAAGCTGTGCTCTCCGATCTTTGGGTACTGAAGCATATCTGGGATACAGAAGAACAGATTGAGATTCTGGAAGGCATAATCAACAGAACCATTGAAAAAGACAATAACCCGAAATCCCATCCACAGGCGATGCAGAACAAAACTCCTAATCCGGAGGAAGTGATGAAGGACGTAAAAATCCTCGTGGAAAAATGGAACAGCGGAACGTTGAGTTTTGAAGAACAGAACGTGATCAAAGATAAATTGAGATACCTGCAGACCCGTTGCGACTGGATCAGAAATCCGGAGCAGAAGCAATATATCCAGCAAGAAATTGAAAGCTTATGGCAGAAGATCCTTCAAACGGTGTAAAAGAATTTTGGGCAGAAATTCCCCGGGCCGATGAAGATTTTCTGGGTGCTATCCGGGACTGGAAAAATGTACAGATTGCAATAGATGACGAGACGGTTTGGCTGAAAGGCTTCACTGAGGAACAGGCTATCTCCTCAGATATCCAGCAGCTGCCTAATTTCATATTGTACGAATTGCGCGATGGACTTTTGTTCAAAAAAGAGGCACTGGTACCAAGTAAAAAAATGAGAACGGCCTTACTTTGGTCACCTATAGATAAAGCTTTACGCCTTACTTTTCCGGCTTCGAACAATAATTATTTCGGAATCGGTGAAAAAGTGGAGGTGAGATTAAAACCGGGTAATGAAGAACATGCTGTCATGGCTTTATTAAGTATAATTGAGGAAATAAAAGAAAGTATTCCTTTACTGCCGAAATTTAAGCTGGAAAAGCTTGAATGGACAGTTATTGATGATAAAGCATTGTTCCTGGGAACACCGTTGCTGAGTTTGCCCGGAAAAACATATTGGACCAGAGATAGCCACCTTCTGCCTGCAGGTTTTGACTTTGAATTTAAAAATTTGAGTTCTCTTTTACAGCAGCAATATAATAAAGAGTCAGACAAATGGTTATTATGGAATGAAGACGGTACTTATCTTTCCCTTAAAAAAGAAAACTTCCGCCCATTGTCCGTAAGTTCATTCCGTCTTACTGAAAAAACGAAAGAATGGATTTAACCGAATATTTCCAGTCATACGAAAACTACTTTTGGGAGTGGGTAACCGACGAGGATATCGCCGGAGATTCCGGATACCATGATTATAACCTCATCTCCATTCCCGGTGTTGGGGCTATAGCCTACAGGCCTTACGTCATGGAGATCCTGAAAGAACTTCAGCCACAGGGATGGCCTCCGTTTGGAGCCTTGTTGATGGTTTTGTATGCGATGCAGGACGGTTATACCGATTTTGCAGGCCCTTTGAATCATACAGCCAATTTTCACAGCATTGGAAATTTTGATTTTACTGCTGAAAAGAGTATTGAGTTCCTTGAAAAGTTGAAATCATTAAATAAAATCTATAAACAGGGACAAAACAGAATTGTACTACTCCAGACAATTTTCCAGGATTCCCACAACAGGACAGCTCCCGGAAAGGCAGAAATGATTCTGACCACCTACTACAAAAGACCCCATATGCTGGCAGCCAGTGCAGGGAAAAAGTATGCCGGACCGTCAGCCATTAACAGGGACTTGAGTACACTCAATCTCCTGAATGAAAAATTTCCGACAACCCAGTCTATTGTTGATGCCATGCGGGATCACATAGATGAACCTGAACTGGATGACGAAGTCGTAGAGGAAGAGACAACTGTAGAAACCGATAAAGATTTTATTCAACAATTAATCGAGGAGCCCAAAACATTTCAGGTAGGAAGCCTGATCAAAAGGATTTGGAGCGGACTGAGAATTCCTATGCGTCACCTTTCTCCCGGGGAGCAGCCCATTGGAGGGATCTCAGATATGGCCAATAAAGGTGACCTCCACAGAATGCTTCTTTCTGAATTTGCCAATGATGATGAGGTTTTCATGAACCGTGTGGCCAATAACGAAGCTCTGTATATCCAGAGAGAAATTCCACCGGAAGAAAATATTTTTGAACGTATTATTTTAATTGATACTTCCCTGAAAAACTGGGGAACACCTAAAGTATTGGCTTTTGCATCGGCTATTGCGGTGATCAGGCATCCGAAAGCCCATTCGGAGTGTAAGGTTTTTGCCTTGGGGCAGGCAGGTATACCGGTTTCTCTTGATAAACCGGAAGATGTTATCGAAGCCCTGAATCTGGTCAGCCCCATTCTGGATGTTTCAGAAGCACTTGGGAAATTTTTTAATGAAGAGCATACAGAAAAAGAGCTTGAAGTTTTCTTCATTACTCACCAGGAAAACCTTGCTGATGAAAAGACAAGGAAAGTGATCCACGAAAACAGGGACAGGCTGAAATTCCTGATCACAACATCTTCAGATGGCGAACTGAATTTTTATAAACATCATAAAGGAGCGCGCAAACATATTCAGAAGATAAAGCTTCCGCTTCAGGAATTATGGGCCAATCTGCCACAGCGCAAGCAAAAGGTTCATAATGTTAACGGTAAAAAAACAGATCTGCCGCAGAACTATCCGATCCTGTTTCCGACTCCATCCAATAAAATTGCCCAGTTTCTTTATGAAGGCGAATTTTATATTTTAAGTTCAAAAAAACAGCTGTTGAAAACTTATCTTTCTGATAATTACTACGACCGGAATTCCTATGATTACTACAAAATCTATCATGGATGCGAAGTTTTAATAGAAGATATTTCTGTGAAACCAAGAGGCGAGTTTGCTCTCGCTAAAAACAAACAGCAGCATTTTATTTTATGTCAGTATCAGCCGGATAAAAAACTTATTTCAAAACTGAATCTCAACACAAAAGAATATTCCGAACAGAATGTTACCGGGCTCAATATCCCCAGTTCATACCATCTGATCTATTTCGGAAGGAACTTTTACCTTCATCAGCCTATGAATTCTTCCTGTTATAAGATTGGTTTAGAAGGAAATATCTCTGTGGAATCCATATTTAACGATGATAGTGAAATAGATAAAAATATAGCAAAAGCAGAAACAGAAGTTGCCAAACTGAATCGAAGCGGCATGAAAATAATCAGTAACTTCAATAAAATAGGAATCAATGAGAATAATAATCTTGTCATTTCCGGAAATGAACTGTGCAGGCTGTATGACAACTCATTAAACCTTTATAAAAACAGATTTACGGTTAAAATCCCTGCAGAGCAGAACAAAAATAAGTTTACATTTCAGGATGGCAGCGAGATCATTACGGATTCCCGCGGAATGCTTACTTTTAAAAGCAGCAATACCGGTATTCCTACATTTTATATTCCTTCCACGGAGTATGGATTTTTGGCCTTAGCAACCAATACAGAGTATGGAGGTTCGGAATATTACCTTCCGAAACAGACCCTGCTGAAAGTGAAGACTATGGAAGAAATGTATGCTCAATATTTAACAGCGTTTATTGATCAGATCCTGGATTATGGAGCTTAGAATAAAACCTTTTCCGAAAAACAACTATCCTAAAAAAGGGCTTTTGATCAAAGACCCGTCGCCTCGCGTATGGCTTTATGAAATGGAAGTATTGGGAATAGATCTCAATAAAGTAAAATCCTATGCTATTCCGGCAGATCAGCCTAATGTTTTATACGGATGCCTGCTTATATTTTATGATGAAGCTCCACAGGAAATCGGGAGAAATGCTTATTTCCAGTGTGTAGATGACAGACTTTTTATTCCTGAAAATACCATATTTTATCCAAGGATCAATCCGGAAGACTGGCAGTCTGTCGGTTCACGGTATGTCGTTATGCATCCCGACTTTGGTCTAGTGAAGCTCTCAGAAGAAATAGACTGGCTCTCTGTGTTGAAGGAACCTGAAATAACAGAAGGCAGGGTGAGAAAACCATCCAATGGGGTGAAAACCCCTCAATATATCGAAAGCTTTGCTGTTGAGATGGATGATGAAAAAGTTCTGGCAGCCCTTCAGCAGCCAAGAAATGAAGAAGAGTGGATGAAAAACCTGCCTTTTGATCTCAAAAAAGTGATGGCAGGAAATAAAAAAGAAATTGAAAAATATTTAAAATATATAGAAAAGTATCCTGACCGAGCTGTAGAACTGGGCGTGCCTTTAGATATTATGGGGACTTCCCGTGGTGACGGCTTTGGAAAATTCACTTTCGGAGACAGCTGGCTGAGTGCTCTGTTCGGAGATTCGGGCGGTAAAAAAGAAACAACAGGAAGCCGGAATTTCCGCTGGATATTCTGGGGCGTTGTCGTGATGGCTATAATCTTCAGAATTTTTATGCCTTCAGATAAAGACAGAACCGTGAAAGAGGATTTTCTGGTTTCATCCGGTAAGATCATGAACGGAGCTGAAAAAGCACAGGCAGATATGATCGCTTATCAGTCAGGTGTGACGGATATTGACATGAAAATTGACTCTATTTACGGAAAAACAAGAAAAAAGCTTTCCAGTGAATATGTTGCGGCTGGTGCTGCCATGTCAAAAGACAAAAACGAAAGGGAGCAGTATAAAAAATCAGGTGGCAGAAACCTTGGAGAGGTTGGAAATGATATTGAAAAGCTCAATGCCAGAGAACAGAGCAGCAGGGACTCCCTGAAAATTATTTATTCAAAAAAAATAACGAAACATCTGGTTCAGCAGGAAGCCACTATGAAACGCAGCATTTCAGATTCCCTCAAACAATACAGTAAGGGAAAGCCGGTTAATGGCGAAGTGGTAAAATTTGTTTTAAAGAAAAAACAGGCACTCGTAGCGGATTCTCTTGGAAAACTGTACGGAACACTTGATATAATGGATCTTCCACCTACTCCTGTTAAAGATTCAAAAATAGGGCAGCTTGAGTCCGGGGACAGCAGTTTACCTGAAAAAACAAAAGTTTCAGATATCCTGTATCTTGTGATTTTCATGTTTGGAGCTGTAGGAATCTATTCTTTCATCTTCAGAAGGAAGTCGCTGAACCTTGGCGGAGATAATGTGCCTTTATGGGTAAAGCTGATTCTGTCTGCTGTTCTTGTTTCCATGCTGGTTTATCTATTCTATCCCTTGATAAAGATGTTTGGGTACAACTGGTTTGTATGGATTCTGGTGATCTGTGTCATCCTTCTTCTTTACCGCCTGTTTAACGAAGATAAAACCATTTTAAACCCTGAAGATGATGAATAAGCAGAAATTTATAGACAAATTCCTGATTGCATTTATGATCCTGGCGGTGTTTAAGATCATTGGTATTGCAGCACAGTTATTTCACGAAAGTTTTTGGAGTGTGGTGGGAACGTTGGTGATTTTCCTGGTCATAGCTTTTATAATCATGATTGTGATCACTGCTCTAAAAGATAAAGAACAAAACCAACAAAACTCTGGACGAAGAGGTTCCGGAGGCGGGAATTTTTACCTGGAAACCTCCTTATTTGATAGGATCAGAAATAAATACGAAGAACTTGCCGAAAAATATATCGCTGAAAAGGACTATAAAAAGGCAGCAAAAGTATATATGAATCTTCTTCAGGATAATTTTAGGGGTGCAAAAACACTGGAAAATGGGGGCTTTTACAATGAGGCGGCCGCAGTCTATCTAAAAAAACTAAACAATAAGTCAGAAGCGGCATCCTGTTACGAAAAAGCAAAGCAGTACAAAAAAGCTATCGATCTGTATAAAGAAATGCAACAGAAAGAGAAAGTAGGAGATCTTTACAAAGAACTGAATGATCTTAATAATGCCCACAGCTACTATCAGATGGTGGCAGACGACTATACGGCCAACAGCCAGATGGTAAAAGCTTCTTTGATATACAGCAAGAAAATGGAGCTGCCTGAAGAAGCTCAAAAAGTGCTATTGAAGGGTTGGAATGAAGATAAAGATGCATTCAATTGCCTTAATAATTATTTTGCCAATGTTTATGACATCAAAAAACTCGAAACTGAAATTCAGAATCTTTATCAGAAAACACCTTCCTACAAAAAGATGATTTACCTTGAAGCCATGAAGCATGAATTTAAAAAAGATACCAAATTGCAGGATGTAACCCGAACTATCGCCTATGAAATTATTGCAGAAAAAGTAGGTACCCGTTCAGAGATCATTAACGAGCTCAAATATTTCAATCCTGATGACAGTGTGATATTGAAGGATATTTCGAGGTTTAAAACAGGAAGGAACAAAATGTTGAGGAATTAAGATTGTAGCATTAAAGATTTTAATAATTTAAAGATTAAAAATTTAAACAAAATTATGTTCTGCCGGCAAAATTGAGGTGGCTGAGGTCCTCGAAGCCAACTCGGTTTTATCCCTCCTTCCAGCGGACAGAAGGAGTAATTTCCTTGCTGAAAAACAATTTTTCATATCTTTGCGCCAGAAAAATTATGACAATACAAAGAGCACATATCAATGTAAATCTATGCGATAGCCCTTCAATAAAAGGATTATTCGGATACGAATGGATGATATGGAATGAGGCGAAATGTGCTTGCTTTGAAAATTATTTACAATAAACCCGTAAAAATTTAAACAAAATACCGCAGAAACGCCTCGATAACTCGAGGCGTTTCTTGTGTTTTAGGCCATAAATTATTTAGAATGAAAAAAAATAACCATAAAAACAAAAAATTTTTAATTAACAATGAACATTTAATACAATAAATAAGAGTGATAAGTAACCCGATGAGAGACAGTCATTTAGGTATTTAAGAGATCCGCAGGATATTGCGGACGGTTATTCTTTATGCTAAAAATAACACGCAACTAATTGATTGTCAAATATTTAATTGAAAAATAAATTTGTGAGTTAAAAAATTTCATACTTACTTTGCAACCGAAAATTGAAAGCAGCAGGTTTTCAGGATTCAAAAACTTTTTAAATAACAGGAATATAATGAAACAATTACATAACATATCTAATCAATATTCGAGATTACACGGACAGGAGCCGAAAGGATATGCATGTATCATTCTCGATAGTGAATTTATAATTAAAAGGTGCTTATATACGTGGGTCAGCTAATGATCTCTTACGTCAGAATATATACAGCACCTCCCGAAAAGAGGTGCTTTTTTTATGGTTTCTTTAGCTTATCTGGTAAAGCGCCGGTCTGTGGAACCGGAGAACAGGGTTCGATCCCCGAAGATACCCAACACATGTGAATGGTTAATGATGAATCTTGTTAAATGTGAAATGGTCAATAGTTAATTGTGAATTTAAATTGACACGCAAAGCAAATTGACAATTCACCATTCACATTAAAAAACAATCTCATAGCTCAATGGGTTAGAGCACCGGTCTTTTAAACCGGGGGTTGAAAGTTCAAGTCTTTCTGGGATTACAATGGTCTCGTAACTCAATTAATTGGATAGAGTATCGGTTTTCTAAACCGTAGGGTACAGGTTCAAATCCTGTCGAGGTCACAAAAGGTCTATTGAGGTAAAGGCTAACCTGCCCGACTGTCTCTTGGGCACTGCGGATTCGATTCCCGCATAGACCGCAAGGTTTATGAAACGTTTTATTCCGGCTGTCTCCCGGAAAAAATGGAAACGGAACCTGAAAACTGGAAAGATAACGGTGGTTGTTTACCCGTCTTGGACGCGGGAGGTCGCAAGTTCGAATCTTGCTTTCCAGACTAAAAAAGTGAATGGTAAATTGTGAGTTTGCTTCGCAAGTGAATTTAAAAATTGACAGTAGCGGATTGACAATTCACCATTCACATCAAAAAAGATTTCGTAGCTCAATTGGTTAGAGCGTCGGTCTGATACACCGGAGGCTGAAGGTTCGAGTCCTTCCGAAATTACAAAAGATGATAAGTGAATGGCGAATTTGCTTCGCAAGTGAATTTAAAAATTGACAGTAGCGGATTGACAATTCACCATTCACATCAAAAAAGATTTCGTAGCTCAATGGTAGAGCGCCGGTCTGTTAAACCGGAAGTTGAAAGTTTGAATCTTTCCGGGATCGCAGATAACTCAATGTTAATTGTTTCAAAAGAAGAGAAAAAAGGTATGTCAAGAGCAGAAGATCTTTACGCCAAATATGGAAAATATCGACAGCCTTTTTCTTTTTTATTAGAAGTTAGATGAGAGAAATTAGAAGTTAGAAATTAGAAAATAGAAGTTAGAAGTTAGAAGGGTGTAAATTCACTATTCACTATTCACTATTCACTATTCACTATTCACTATTCACTATTAACTATTCACTATTAACTATCATTGATCATTTGTTGTCACATCTGATGGTTCGCCGAAGTGGAAGAGTCGGGACGGTCTGCAAAACCGTTGCATAAGCTGAGTGGGTTTGAATCCCATAACCATCTCAAATAACTAAAATGAGATTAGTTCCGGAGAAAAGTAAAAGTTTGTCGAGCGAAGAAGTTCTTATATCAAACTAAAAATACAGACAGGCTTTTGTTTTCTTCACAAGAGGATTAGAAATTAGAAATTGCTCATTACTAATTGCCTATTACTCTTTATCATGGAGGCACGCCGGAGTTGGAGAGCCGGGGCAGACTGTAAATCTGTTGCTTCATTGCTGAGCAGGTTCAAATCCTGCTACTTCCACAAAAAACCGCTGATAATGTAACGGCAGCATGCAGGAAAAGTACTCTTGTTGTTCAGGTTCGATTCCTGGTCGGTTGGTTAAAACGCTCCATTAGCATAGCGGTAAGTGCATCCGGCTTTCTACCGGACGATAAGGGTTCGATTCCCTTATGGAGTACAGACGTGAATGGTCAAAAGTCAGTTATGAATTATTAATACCATGAAAGTTCAGATCGAGAAAATAAATTGGCTGATCATTCACAGAAAAACAGGAAAGAGAAAAGTTTGTCCAGCGCAGAAGATCTTACAAACACTAACAGGCATAGTTTTAAAGACAGGCTTTCTCTGACCTTAATTATAAGTAATGAATAATAGCAATAAGTAATTTGACTGGTAATGAATAGTCAATTGTGAATACATCAAATGTGAATTAAAAACCATGAAAAAATTGACAGCTGACCATTGACAATTCACAAATATTACAGATTACTCGTTATTCATAAAACCCGCGGGAATGGTGGAAATGGTAGACACACTTGATTTAGGCTCAAGGTTTTGGGGGTTCGAGTCCCTCTTCCCGTACAAAATGCCTCTCTATTCCAATAGGCAGAGAAAACGGCTTTAAACCCCGTAAAGTCCCGGTTCGAATCTGGGGAGAGGCACAAAAAAGGATCAGTGGTGTAGAAGGTCTGCACGTTTGTCTGAAAAGCAAAAGGGAACCGTTCAATTCGGTTTTGATCCACAAAAAATGATTCATAGTGTAATGGGTCAGCACACAAGACTTTGACTCTTGTTGTTCAGGTTCAAGTCCTGATGAATCAACAAAAACTACTCTGATGGTGTAATGGCAGCATCTCAGTCTCCAAAACTGATGGTATAGGTTCGAGTCCTGTTCGGAGTGCAAAAAGTGAAGGGGCAATGTGAATTTGCTGCTCAAGTGAATATTAAAATTGACAGCAAAGCGAATTAACAGTTCACAATTCACAATTCACAAATTAATATATAAACAAAACAAATTTAAAACATGTAAAAAAATGGAAACGCAACAAGAAGTATGGCAGAATATGAAAGGAAATTTTTTCCAGAAACCTATCACCCAGCTGGTAGAAGAAGCCATTATCCGCGAACAGGCAAACGGTCACCGCCTGAAAGTATGTGTGGGCTCAGATTCCCATGTTTACGGCGAAGCGATCAGCTATGCTACGGCAGTAGTATTTGTACGTGAGGGAAAAGGAGCGTTTACCTTTATCAGAAAAGAAAGACAAATACAGAAGATCAGTATCAAAGAACGAATGCTGAACGAGGTCAACAGATCCGTAGAAATTGCTTACGCTATCTGTGCCGTTCTGGATGCTTATGGTGTGGAAATGGAGGTACACGTAGACATTAATACCGATCCGGATTTCAAGTCAAATACTGCATTGAAAGATGCTATGGGCTATATTCTGGGAATGGGATATGTGTTTAAAGCAAAACCCCACGCATTTGCAAGCTCCAATTGTGCTGATATGATGGTTTAAAAAAATAAAATACACAATCATGGAAATGACCAAAAGATTATTATTTCTGGATGATATCAGATATCCCATTGAGGCGTATCATTATACCAAACAGGATATTTTCCTTAGAAAAGACTGGCATATCGTTCGCAATTACGAGCAGTTTGTCAACAGAATTTTGAAAAAAGGACTTCCGGAAATGATTTCTTTGGACCATGACCTTGCAGATATACACTATCTGAAGCCTAATTCTGATGAATATGCTGAAAAAATAGGTTACGATTGTGCCAAATGGCTGATAGAATATTGTATGGATAACTATTTAGACTTACCCAAATTCTACTGCCACTCAATGAATCCGGTAGGAAAGAAGAATATATTAAGCCTTTTGGAAAACTTTAAAAACTATTAAAAAAGAAACCAAATATATTTTTTACAGCTGATCACCATTTCACAATATTAAAAATTGAAATCTGATGACTCCCTTTTTTAAGGGAGTTTTTTTGTATAAAAAAAATATTCGGAATATTATTTATTTTACATCATCAAATATAAAAAGCCTGGAAAATTAAAAAGAAATTTTTTAACTTTTATTCAGAAATGCCCCTTAAACTGTCATTGAAAACATAATTTTTTGTTAAAAAAAATCACTTTAAAAGGTTAATTTCATGTCTGTCAGACATTTTTTATTATTTTAGTCCCTAAGTTTGGAATTATACTTATTGAAGATGAACGAAAGGCGATTTATTTACACTATAAAATCAGGAAAATTATTCCTTTTCTTATAAAGTGAACCTCAAAAGAAAAAAAGAACTTCAGTAATTCTAAAGAAATTCTTAAATAAAAATTGGGGCATAACAACATTTCTATGCTTGCCACAGTACCAAAGATCTTATGATGAATTATATGACCAGGCTGTAGCCGGACGGCTAAACGAATGCAAAAAACAAAAAATAACCTGAAAAAAATTATTATCAAATTAAAAAACAAATGAAAGAAAGACTTTATGAGATCCTTAATGAGGAAAGAGTACATGAGATTATTCCACTTCTGAAACAGCTTACAGAAGAAGAAAAGAAAGCGCTGGTCCCGACCATAAAAAAACTGGACCGGGAGATCAGCAAGATTGTAATGACGAAAAACTCCTATCACACTGCCGGTTCTGCAGATCAGCATTCTATTATTGATATCGCATCTTTTGTCTGTATGGATCAGAAGCATTACGGGAAAAATTACTGGAGTCTTTTCAGAGATAAAGAGCAAACCGAAAAAATATTGGAGTGGGGATGTCCGCATTGGTTTTCGGATTTTATTAATGACTCCATAGATGCAGAGTTTACAGCATTTAATTACCATGATATTTTAGGCTGGGCAGAAAAAGGCTATGTACAGCCCAGACCCGAACTTCTTGGGTACCATTTAAGCCTTCATCCATATGATCTGGAAAAATTTCCGGAAACACTGGGAATCCATTTCTGGTACCTGTGCGAATTTCCTTCAAAATCATTGCCTTTTAAAAGAGAATGGCTTCCATTGGTTCAAAAACTGATTGCTGAAAATAAAATTGAACGAAAAAGATTCCTCAGAGAATGCCTTCTGGCCGCAAACAGGAATTTTAATAAAAATGTGACAGGATGGTTCATGGATGCATTCAATATTCTGAAACCTTCTGATGAGGAGCTGATCATTCTGCAGGACGAACTGATGGCAGGGCTGGCTTCCGTACAGTCCAAAGCGGTTAATACTATACTTGCTCAATTAAAAAAAATAGTTCAGTATCCGGCATTCAGAACCGGTGAATTTTCATATTTTCTTCCTAATCTGTTAAGTTCAGAAGTTAAAACAGTTGTGGCAGCCAGCCTGGCAGTCACTGAAAAAATCTTTCAGAAAAAGAAAACTGATACACAAAACCTGGCAACAGCCTTAAGTGCAGCATTTGTAAACAAAGACGAAAGTATACAGACCAAAGCAGCAAAAATTATAATTAAATATATCCCTGTATCAGAAGGAATAAAAGAAGCTCTGTCTCATTACGAAGATAATATTTTAGCTAATGTAAGGCCGGGGCTGGTTCAATACATAGAAAACAGGAAGCTGGAGCTGGATGCTGTTGAAGCAGAAACGCTGGAACTTATCAATAAAGAGTGCAAAGTTAAGGAACCCGAAAGCTTTGAAGACCTCATGTTTCTTCTTCCACAAGCCATAGAAAATCCCGGAACGCATTATTACGATATTTCCCTGGCAGGACTTGTACGTTTTGCTGATGAAGCTGATGCAAATTCTGTAAAACTGTTTGAACCCGTATTTCAAAAAGCATGTAAAACTATTGCCAGATGGGAAGTACACCATTTTAATGTATTACTGTGCAATCTGATTATTAATTACGGACTTTCATTATTAGAAAAATTTCCATTTCAGCTTAAAAGCTTGGAAAAAATATATAAAAAAACTCGTGAAGACGAAGCCACAAGAGAGGCTTATTCTTCCTATCATAAAAAGCTGAGACCCATCAAAGATATCTATGCCGGAGGATTGGCCATGGAGCCGTTCAAACATATTGCAATACATATTTTTGATAAGATTACATCAGGAGATCAAACTCCTCTGCTGTCTACAGTAACCCATGAACCATGCTGGATAAGCCCCGAAGCATTGGTAGAAAGATTTGAAATTTATCAGAATAAAAATATAAAGCCCCATGATTTGGATGTACAGCTTGCATTGCAGCGCTGTTCACTGGAAAAAACCTCAGATGCCTTACAGCAGGCTGAAGAGAAATTAAAAGGAGAATATAAAGAGCTTCTGCTTTTCTTCTTTAACAAAGACTCTGCTCCGAAAGGAAAAATTGAACATCCATCATGGTGGATGACTGCAGGAATTACACGCTCTCCGGAAAAAGTTTTTGAACAATTCAAAGACTTCGGGTATGATGATATTCCTAAAGAATTCCTTACCGGTAATTATAAATGGAAAACCATAGACAGCAAAAAGAATTCCTATTATCCTGTCGAGCTTAATATCAACGTTCCTAAATATCACTTAAAAAAAAGAGAACATCAGCTTTTCTTAGAATACTTTATTTCAGAACAGAAAGATATTTCTGAGACCCCGTCCTTTATATGGAGCTTTCCCAATACGCCTGGAAATGTTTTTGCCAGAATCATTAAAAACTGTCTGTTTTATTCAGGGATCGCAGAAGTTTACGAAAGAGGACTTGTTCTGAGTACGGCACAGGCACTGCATCAGATGAAAAAGCCTCTGGACTCAATGGGGTACCTGTTTCTGGGAACTGTTTTCCTGGACGGAGACAAAGTAATCCGCGGAACTGCTGCTGAAATCTGGCTGGAACATGTTTCCCATAAAGTAATGGATAATGCCCGTTTGGGACAGGTTGTCGGGCTTCATGAAAAACTGGAATGGGCTCCTGTAAAGAGATTTGCAGATCTTGTACAACACCAGATGCTTAACGTCAGTAAAGATCACAATCTCGCGCTGGAACAGCTTCTCACTCATATTTTGCTGCAGATGGAGACCCCGGTTACCAATCTTAAAAAAATATTGGATATTTACAACGAGGTTTTGGCTTTGAATCAATCAGAGCCTGATAAAAACTTAAAAGAAAAACTGAATAGCTGGAAAGATAATTCCAGTCTGAAAAAAACCTGCAATCTTCTTCTAAAAAAATAAATTAATGGAAGATATGCTCATTTACAACTATCATAGACCCTCGTCTCTGATAAAAAAAGATGTATCCGAAGAATTATTCCTGTCCAAGTATAGCGAAATTCAGAAAAATACAGATGCTCCCTGCTTTTTTTGGGGAGATGTCAGCCAGCCGTTTATATTGGCAAGATGCCTTATCACACTTTCTAATATTGTGAAATCAAGCTTTAACCTGTCGCCGTTTCATATGGCTTTGCTTAAAGACCCTATTGTTACTGCCGGAAACAGCAGGCTGCGTTTTGAAGGATTTTCACACTGTGCCGGTGTTTACGCCAGAGTAGATGTACTGCCGGATGGTCTGCATGGTGAATTTCTGGAAAATGGAACTACCAATGTAGATTTTAACCAGTCGATGATTACTGCTTTAGGAAGTATACGTCCCAATGAAAAAATAATGCTTTCCGTGGGAGAAAAAGAAGTCGGACTTTACAAAGAAGAGGAAAAAGTGATCGAACGGAAGGTTCCGTTGCCTGTAAAATGGATCAAAGGATTGAGTACTGTTCAGATTTATCTGTCCGAATCGGAAAAGCTTCATTGCTTTAATAAAATCCAGACCCAGCAGCTCTTCAGAGGAATACCGAAAGGATCTGTAAAATCAGATTACTACCTAATCATCAGAGGAAATAAACCCATGTTTTCGCCGGTAAAATCAGCCGATTCGATTTGTATTGGCGGACTTCACAGGCTGCGCCTGCTGGAACCTCTTCTTCCTTATATTGACCAGATGCAGGTATTTCCACATGTTGACATGCAATCTACTACATGGCAGCTTTATATGGGAAATATAAAGTTCAGCTTTTCATTGTCAAGAGAAACCTGGCGAGGATTTTCTGGGGAAGGAGCAATACTGGACAGCCTGATCGATAATATTTCTGATGAATGGATCAATGCACTGGATAAATACGCTTATGCCAATCAGTCTTTTAACCCTTCGGCATTTGCCTTAGAAGAAAATATAAGTCTGAAAAAAACAGAAAATCTTACAGGAAGATTGGCTGCTATGGGACTTTTGGGTTATGATCTGGATGATAAGGGATTTTTCTATCGAAGGCTGCCATTTAAGCTCAATAGAATTGCAGGTTTAAATCCACGGATGAAAAATGCAGAAAAGCTTATTGCAGAAGGAAAGGTAGAGATTTTAAATAAAATTGCAGCCAGAACCGAAGCCAGAGTAGAAGGCACCGACGTACATCACACGGTGATCATAGATCATGATAAAGAACGGTGTACTTGCGAATGGTTCAGCAAATACCAAGGCGAAAGAGGACCATGTAAACACGTTCTGGCCGTAAAGAAATTAATATATGACTAACTAAAAGGACAGCTTCTGAAAATAAGTCTGTCCTTTTTATTCATGGATCTTCATCCATTCTTCATAGGAAAGTACGCCCAATTCCGGTCTCCCTTCGCCTTCAAGGACTGAAATAAATTCAAGCTGATTACCGTCCGGATCATTAAAATAGATGGCAAGTGCTGGCATCCATGCAAAGACCATAGGCTCATCTTTGCCGTCTTTTAGAAAATTATAAGGCTTCAGTTCTTTTTTCTTCAGAAAATTTGCAGAATGATTTAAGATGTCCTCCTTGCTGCTTGAAAAAGCAAAATGTCTTATCTGAAGGTTTTCCTTCTGTTCCCACAATCCCAACATGAATTCTTTACCTTCACCGATCCACAAAAATGCAATGGGACGTGTTTCATCCCTATGTGCCAGTTTCAATCCCAATACCTCAGTATAAAATTTGATAGATTTCTCTAAATTGCTTACCTGAATGTGGGTTTCATATAATCCTTTGATCATGATTTTATTTTTATACCCACAAAGCTAGGCAATGCGTCTCCAACAATATAAGTTCTGTGATTCCTTTATTTGAATTGAGTAATAGAAAAATTTTATTTAAAGAAAAAAGAACTTATTATTAAAATTCAATAGGAGTGGGCTTTAACCCGCTTACAAAACGTAATCATAACTATTGGTTTCAGCCAAAACTTAAATTTTCAAGTATAAATTTCCATCCTCTGTACCAAGTGCAATGTAAAATTGGTTAAAAAAATTATCTGAACTAGAGGTCTTAAAAGTGAAGCACTAACAAAAGTTTCGAGAGATAAATCTGAACTCTTTAAAGCCAATTTTCTTGGAGCAAGTTATCCATTATCTATAGTAATACTTGCGTTGATATACTTATCAATGAACATACTATAAATCATCTAGATATTTTGACAATATAAATAAAAGAGGTGAAGTCACCTCTTTTCATCAAACTAAAAACATCTTTCTCCATTTCGCAACTGTATTTCTGCTAAGATTAAAATATTCTGCCAATTGACTATTATTATATTTGTGTTTTTTTTGATAAATTAATATTTCTAAAATTGCAGATTTGTCATACGATTTGTGTTTTTGGTGGCTCTGGCTTTTTACTCCAAAAATGATCTCATTAAGCGAAATGACATCCATGGAAGATAGTTCATCTTTTTGTAAAATATTTCTACAACGAGAAATCTTATCTGGATATTCTGCATTTAAAATATCCAAGTAGATTTTTTTATAATCCGGATGATGCATTAGTTTTGTATTTATTAATCCATTTATATAAAGTGGTCTTGGGAATTTTGTATTCTTCCATAACCTGATTTTTTGTTTTTTTTCCAGTATCAATTTGTTTTATAATAAAATCTATAATTTCTCTGGTATACATATTTTTTCGAAAATGAGGGAAATTCTTTTTTTCCACAGTTTCTACTATTTTGCTCGGTGGAGAATACAAGGTAAGATGATGAGAATATAATCGGAAAAAATCATACTTCAATAGCTTACACCATTTTAATAATAAATTTGACTCAAGGCTTTCTGATGTATACATTTGATCAATATCCAATTCTGAACATTTGAAAAAATTACAAATTCGGGAATTTTCCACCTTGCATAATTCAACATACTGTTTCAACAAAGACCCAATATGAATATGTTTGAAATCCATTATCTATTTTATTTATGAATACTCCTATTCAACGTTAGTAAAGTAAAAGCCCAGATTATTAATTAGCTGGAAGAACAATAATTGAAGTTTCATTCCATAGCCCAGCCCCTATATTATACCATGATAAAGTTTGGTCAAATCCGCCCCAGAATGTTGGCACTAAAGTAGTAAGGTAATAAGTTTTTGATATGGCAGAAGAATTATTTATTATGGTTAAACCAGTTGCCACTCCATAGCGCAAAACAAATAATCCGCTTATTATATTTCCTGACAAGGCATCTGTAGATGACGAATAGCTTGTGCCATTATAATCCGCCCAGCAAAAACGGGCATAAAATCCTTTGTTAACACTTCCATCTGTATATTCAGAACTTGTGCCTTTAACAGACAATACCAAGTTGGTTTTAATAATCCATTTGCCTGGCTCCAAAGTTACTTTTCTTGAAACATAAGCAAGATTAGTGTTTACCGGACCGGAAAAACCATTTCCATCTTCTAAAACAGTTTTTGTTAGAGTTCTGTTTTTCCATATTACATCGCCATTTAGGTTAATTGTACTTAATAATTTACCATCTCCTTCTGTTCCATCTGCTAACCTGAATGCATTTCCAATATTTTCAGATTTTATATGCAATTTGGCGGTTGGATCATCCGTACCCATCCCTACTTTTCCATCGGATTTTATCAAAAAATCATTATTTTGCATAGAAGTAGTCTGATTTGCAGCGTTATCCGAGTTTCCATCTACATGAAATGTGCCTTGCGGAAATTGTGTATTTATTCCTACCTGTCCGGATAAAGAAACAAATGTAAATCCCGATATTAAAATAAACCATTTATAATTCATAATCATTTTATTTTTTAATTAGCAGGATAGGCTATAATAGAATTTTCTCCCCATATTGAAGCTCCAAGATTGTCCCAAGTCCCTGAATATACAGGTCCTCCGCTTCCATTGCTAAACACATTTGTTCCGGCCAGATTAAGATAATAGGTGGCGTTACTCGTAGAAGTATTATTAATAATACTGGATCCTGAAGCCAATCCATAAGGAGCCACATAGATTCCTGAGTTTAAAGATCCTGTTATATTTGTTGTATTTGCCGCATTAGGTGTACTGCTCCACTGAAGCCTTACCCAGGCACCATTCCCATTTGTTGGTGACGGGTTTGCTTTTAATAAAATATTGGTCAATATCAACCATTTACCAGGAGGAAGAGTAATTGATATATTAGTCCAGATATTAGTATACTGTTCAACGGGACCAGTATATCCGGTAGCAGGGAAACTCCCTACGATGCTTTGTGTCAGAGCTTTCCATTGTCCGTTTCCATTTGCATCCGACATAAGAACATAGCCTGTCTGTTGTGTACCATCCTCAATTCTTAATGCAGGAGTTGTAGTTGATTTGATATCTAGTTTTCTACCTGGACTTGTAATCCCAATCCCGACATTTCCACTAGAAGTAACGACAAAGTCATTTGACTGTTGTGCTGCCGAAGGAGTGCCAGAAATGTTATTATCTTTATTTCCATCTACATGGAATGCACCTTGGGGGTTTTGAGTATTTACACCTACTTGAGCATTCATTAAAGAAGCCCACAGAACAACTCCTAGGGGGAGAAGAATTTTTTTCATCATTGTATTTTTTTAAACAGAACAAAGGTAATCTGAGCATAAAATACAATTGATGAAATTAGTTTCAGAAATCAGTTTTTTTTATTTTACTTAACCATTGTGGAGTAACGCCCATAAATTCAGCAATATACTTAGAGGGAACTTTTTTTATGATTTCAGGATATTCTTTTATTAAAGTAGAATAAAGTATATTTGAGTTTAATGTAATAAGTTTTGATGTCAACTTCTCTTTACTTACAAGTGCTTCTATTATATTTTTATAATAAAAGCTCCTATACTGATTACTTACTTCTATTAATTTCATTATATCTTCCTTATTATAACAAATAACCTCTGATTTGGTAAATGCTTTAATCTGGCACATAGATGGTAATCCTTCGAAATAGCATTCTGAAACAACAAAAAAAGGTTGAAAATCAGGGAGATAAAAATTTGTTGTTCTTTCTCTTTCTGATTTTTCATCGAAATACTGTGAAATGAGACCTCCTTTTTTTACATAAAACATATTTTCTGATATGGAGTCTAAAGCCACAAGAGAATCAAGGCTTTTAACTTCTATCATAGTTCCACATGACAAAATATGTTCAACTAGTTGATCGGAGAGCTTATATGATTTAAGAAGCTTTTTTAGTCCATCCATCATTTTATAAAATTAATCAGTTACTAAACTATGTAATTATTTAAATCCGGCATGTGAAACTAATTTAACAAATGCTTAAAATGTTTAATTAGTTTAAATATTCTGTAGCCTTTAAAAAAATTTTATAATGCACATAAACCTTTAATAAAGTTACATTGATTTCAGGCTAAAAGAAGAAAGTTTTTCTAATCTTTTACAAAAATGCCGGCGAATTATTCGCCGGCATTAATTACTTGTTCTATTTCTTCTTCGAAAGCTTTCTTCCAGTTCATGATCGTTGTTCTGCTGATCTTATATTTTCGTGACATATAGCTGGTAGAAAAACCATGCTTATTCTGATACTGTAAAAGCTTGAACATGGTTTCCTTATCATAAGTTCTAAGCTTCTGATTGTTGATCTGGCTTTCTTTCGACTGCTCAAAAATCTTTTCGTTGAAATTTAACACATCTTCTGTGGTATTCAGCTTTCCTAAGAGCTCTTTGATCTTTGGATCTTTCAGCTTTTCCGGATGCTCCAGCCTCAGCATATCATAATATATCTTTTTGTAATTGGGACGCATAAAGAATTTCTGTTTATCCGTTATTATTATCATTATTTTTCTGAAGCCATCTGTGAAGCGTGCTTTTGGGGATAGAATATTCTTTGATGACCTCACCGTAGGTCATCTCGCCGGATAGAATCCTTTTCAGAATAAAATCTTTGATCTCCTGAGTATAAATATTCTTCCTGAAATAAGGAATCTTATCAGATTTCTTTTGATTCTTATTTACTGCAGATGGAGGTGCATAAAGGATAAGATGCGAGCTGTAGAGTCTGAAAAAGTCATATTCCAGTAGCTTGCTCCATCTCAAAAGTAAATCCGTATCTATGGATTTGCTTTGGTATACATTTTCAATAAATTTATCATCCTTATTGAGAAAATTGCAGATCCTTTCCATAGATACCTCATTTTCATCAACCATCTCCTTGATAAACTTTCCTATATGAATTTCTTTATATAACATTTATTGAGTACTATTTTTTTAATTCATGAATTAAAGAAAATAGAAAATATATTACATTCCGGCGAATGACAGCACATTTAAAATACGGGTACGTCGAGAAAATCTCAGCGGCAGCAAAAAAGAAATTTAAGCTTAGTACCATACTTTGATATATGTACAGTCGACAGTCAGAGGGATGACCGGCCGATATTGTTTCAGGCTCTATGTCTTAAAAAATATTTTATACCTCAATTTTTCAATTGCTGTATTCTTAGTCATTGATTCATGTGCCTTTATCATGTTCTGTAGGAATATGTCTTTAAAACTTTTTCATACAGTTTTCGTAATATTTTCAACTATTAACCTTAGTATGGGCAGATCATACTATCCGTAAAATGTTAATTGATAGTGAATAATCTGCCTGTTAGTTTTCAAATTTAAAGAAAAAATAGAACCTAATTCCTAAAAATGCATAAAAAATCTCTTTTAGAATGAATTTTAAATAAAATTAACATATTAATTATACGGGTATGTGAATTATTTCAATCAAAAAGTTTAAACATTGTAATTGCATTCCATCTTTCAAGTATATACCTTTGCAGCTCAATGAAAAATACCATAAGCTTATTCGATTTTTCGAAAAAAATAAATTATAAGAACGAACTTCTGGCAGGTTTTACAGTGGCCATGACCATGATCCCTGAATCACTTTCTTTTGCGATTCTGGCTGGATTGTCCCCGCTTACAGGGCTTTATGCTGCCTTTATGATGGGACTTATCACGGCAATTTTAGGAGGCCGCCCCGGAATGGTTTCGGGAGGAGCCGGAGCCACTATTGTTGTATTGATCGCTCTGATAAAATCTCATGGAATAGAATACCTTTTTGCCGCCGTTGCCCTTGCCGGAATTTTTCAGATACTTGTCGGAGTTTTTAAGCTTGGGAAATTTGTGAGGCTCATTCCGCAGCCTGTAATGTACGGCTTTTTGAATGGTCTCGCGGTCATTATTTTTATGGCCCAGATAGAACAGTTTAAAATAACAGACAGCACAGGAGCCATCAGCTGGCTTCAGGGAATGCCTTTATATATTATGGCAGGACTCACAGCTCTTACCATTGCTATTGTATACTTCTTTCCTAAGATCACAAAAGCTGTTCCTGCATCTTTGGTGGCAATTATCGTAGTTTTTGCGGTGGTTTTTGGTTTTAATATTCCTACAAAAACTGTAGCAGATATAGCACACATCAGTGGAAATCTTCCAAGTTTTCATATCCCGCAAATTCCTTTTACCTTAGAAACGCTGCAGATCATTTTTCCCTATGCTTTGGTGATGGCTGGGGTTGGTCTTATCGAATCTCTTCTTACGTTATCCATGGTAGATGAGATCACCAATTCAAAAGGAAATGCCAACAAAGAGTCTGTAGCACAGGGAATAGCCAATATTACCAATGGTTTTTTCGGAGGAATGGGAGGCTGTGCCATGGTAGCACAGACATTGGTCAATCTCAATGCAGGTTCAAGGGCCAGACTGTCCGGGATTATAGGTTCGGTAATGATCCTTGCTATCATCTTATTCGGAGCTCCGTTTATTGAAAGAATACCAATGGCAGCATTGGTGGGAGTTATGATGATGGTTGCCATAGGTACATTTCAGTGGGTTTCTATCCGGATCGTCAATAAAATGCCGAAGTCCGATATTTTTGTAGGGATTACTGTAGCCCTGATAACGATTATCCTTCACAATCTTGCACTGGCAGTGCTTGTAGGCGTTATAATTGCTGCATTGGTTTTTGCGTGGGATAATGCCAAGAGAATCAGGGCAAGGAAATCTATCGACGAAAATGGAGTAAAGCATTATGAAATATACGGCCCCTTATTTTTTGGTTCAGTAACTGCATTCATGGATAAGTTTGATCTGATGGATGATCCGGATGAAGTTGTAGTAGATTTCAGAGAAAGCCGCATTGTGGATATGAGTGCTATTGATGCTTTGGATAAACTATCTAAAAAATATAGTCAGCAAAACAAAAAGCTCTATCTGCGCCACCTCAGTGAAGATTGCCGTGCCATGCTGAAAAATGCGGAGGCCATGATTGAAGTCAATATTCAGGAAGACCCTACGTATAAGGTGATGCCGGAATAAGGGGGGAGACTGAAAGATTTAAAAATTTAAGAATTAAAAGATTTAGAGATTCAGAAATTTAAAAATCTGTTTCAACTGAGAAATCTGTGGGAAGCAAAACATCAACCACAAAGTCACAAAAGTTTTTTTAAGTTGAATATATCATTCGCATAAAGTGCACTACAGTTTTATGAAAATCTTTGATTTTTCACTTATGTGATCTTCTTGTTTTCAGGATGGTAAAACTTTTGAAACTAAAGTGATCTAAAGTGTTTAGAATTAAAATCTTTTGTGACTTTTGTGGTTAAATAGTACGCAAAAATTCACAATTGACCATTCATATTTCACCCTGCAATAACCAAACAAGGACTGTAAAATCATTTTACAGCCCTCATTTTTTAGGTTACTAATGTATTGGCAATGAAATCCAGTGCTAAAGAATAGTGCGACAGTTTCATGCTGGTTTTTTTCGAATTTAAACAAATTGTTAAGCCCAACTGAAATCAATAGAAAAACAGGTGAAATTCATAAAAATTTCTTAAAACAGAGAAGTACATCATGCTTTTCTAAGAAAAATTTTATCTTTGGGAAGAATACCCAAAGAAACACTTGTTGATGATTAAACAATTTTAAATCTTTTTCAAGAAAGCTAAATAAAACTTTTAACTTAAAACTATTGAAAACGGATATCGACATTCACAACCACTGTCATTTTTCTTTTGACCTGTGGCTCACCTTAATCAAATCTCACCCTGAATTTAAAACAAAAAGAGTTGAGCTGTTCACCTCGTTTTTTGATATTAACAAACCTGTAGAGGAAGTTGCGAAGACTGTAAAATATTATGATGATCTCTGCAATACAATTAATGAAGTTACAGGTGGAAATATTGATACTTTTGAAATGTATTTACTGATTCTGGGTTCGCTGGATGTAGATGTAAAACAATTGGATAAAGAAATACTGAACGGCTTTTATCTGAAAAGTGAAGACCTGTTTTTAGAATATAAGCCTGTTATCATTTTCGAAAACATAAAAGAATTTTTTGATCAGATCAAGAATGAAGGAAAGACGGTTAATATTCTGAGCAATACAGGATTTATCAAAGGGAGAACAATGAGAAAGTTTCTGATTCAGGAAGAGCTGGATCAGTATATAGACTTCCATATTTATTCCGATGAGATCAATATTTCCAAACCGAATCCTCTTATTTTCCAGGAAGTGAAAAATAATCTTAAAGACCGAGATCTTCCGATGCACCGTATCCTGCACATTGGAGACAATCCCGTGGCAGATTATAAGGGCGCAAAAGATTTTGGCTTCAGTGCCCATTTACTTAAACACTAAATTACTATGAATAAAAGATACAGCTTACACCACATTCATTCGGCGGATGAGTTCAGTTTCTCACCCGAGGAATACAGCTATTTCAAGTATGGCGATAAGTCGTATGCTGAAAAGTTTGCTAAAGAATTATTCAACGGATTTATTGCAGAACATGCAGACCTTTTAAACACAGAAAAAGAGATTGTGGTTCTGCCAAGTCCGTATATGGCCATTCCTACGGCTTCTAATTTTTTATGTTTTTTCTTTAAGAAGCATCTGGATCTGTACCTGTTTCAGAAAGGAATGAGATCCAGTATTATCTCCAAAATCAACCGTAACCATACCTATATTACGGATTATGGGAACCTTAATTTTGAAGACCGTAAAAATCTGATTGCGAATGATACTTATTATATTGATAAGGACTTTTTACGTGGAAAACTTTGTATTTTTATAGACGATATAAAAATCACAGGAAGCCACGAATATACAGTGAACAGGATTTTGAATGAGTATAATGTGGAAGCAGATTTTATGTTTCTCTATTATGCGGAACTGATGAACTTTGATATTGATCCGAAAATCGAAAACCATTTCAATTATTACGCCGTGAAAAATGTAAAACACGTCGCAGAAGTAATGGGAAAGGCAAGTTTTGAATTTAACACAAGGATCGTAAAATATATTTTAGGCCTGGATTCAAGTAATTTTGACTATCTTACGTCTAAAGTAAAAAAAGAGCAGACGGACCTGCTGCTTGAGCTGGCCATCAGCAATAATTATCATTTAATAAAAGAATACGAAAATAACATTAATACTTTAACACAAACGGAACTATATTATGGCTATTAACTTACAAAAAGGACAGAGAGAAAACATTAACGCACCTAAATTCACTGTAGGTTTAGGATGGGATATCAATAATACTTCTACAGGAACAGCATTTGACCTTGATGCTTCTTTATTTTTGCTTGGCGAGGACAAAAAGCTGGTTTCAGACAATCACTTTATTTTCTATAATAATTTAGAATCTCCGGACAAATCTGTGATCCATACAGGAGATAACCTTACAGGAGAGGGTTCAGGAGATGATGAACAGATCAAGATAGATCTTACAAAAATAGATTCAGCAATTCAGGAAATTACGGTAGTGGTGACGATCCACGATGCTGATGCAAGAAAACAAAACTTCGGACAGGTAAGAAATTCTTTCATCAGAATTTTCAATACTGATACCAACGAAGAAATCCTGAAATATGAATTAGACGAGGATTTCTCTATTGAAACTGCAGTGGAATTCGGAAGAATTTACAACAGAAACGGAGAATGGAAATTTGAAGCTGTTGGAGCTGGTCAGAGAGACGGCCTTGACAAATTCGTATCAATTTATCAAAAGTAATTATGGACAACCAGGACAATCAACCCATAGATCCAATGGGATCAATTGAACCTCTTAAAACATTCGAACCCACCCCAATGGCTCCGCCGAGCCAGCCTGTACAAAATACGGCACCTGCGGTTCTTGTGGATAAAGAAGGAAATGTAAATCTGAATCAGCTGCAGGTAGAAGAACGCCAAAAGTATGAGGTTCTTGCCAATTCCATCGATGAGACCAATCCAAGCTCCATCGTGAATTACGGAGCAGAGCTTCAGAAAACCTTATCCAACCAGAGTGACAGCTTTTTAGGAAATGTAAGAAGATCCAACTCAGGAGAAGTGGGAGTGCTTATCAATGATCTGTTGGTAGAATTGAACTACGTAGATGTTGATGAACTTCAACAGAATAAAGTGAAAAGTTTCCTCAGCAAGATCCCGTTCATGAAAAAAATTGTTTCGCAGGTAGAAAATCTGTTCGCGAAATATGATAAGATCATCAACAATATCGAACAGATTGCTCATAAAGTAAACGCAGGAATTATAACGTCTACCAAAGACAACGCTGTTTTACAGACGATTTTTGAGAGCAATGTGAATTCCATCAAGCAAATTGAAGACCTTGTGATCGCGGGAAATGTAAGAATGGAAAGAGCCGCAGGGGAATTGGCCCAAATGGAAGCTGACCCGCAAAGCTACCAGGATTATCAGATTGCTGATAAGAGAGATTTCATCGCAAGATTAGACAGAAGAATGGCTGACCTTAAAGTAGTGCGTATCATTATGATGCAGTCACTTCCGCAGATCAGACTGGTACAGAATAACAACGTTTCTATTGCTGAAAAAGCACAGACGATTCTTACTACAACACTTCCGGTTTGGAAAAACCAGCTTTCACTGGCCGTGGCCATGTACAGACAGCAGCAGAATATCGAGATCCAGCAAAAGGTATCTTCCACTACGGAAGCGATTCTGAAGAAAAATGCAGAACGTCTGGGTCAGAATTCAGTGAATGTAGCGAGAGCGAACGAGCAGACCATCGTATCGGTAGAAACATTGAGAGAAACGACTTCCATGTTGATCAATACATTGAATGAGGTGAAACAAATCCAAAAGCAAGGTGCTGAAGGAAGAAGAAAACTGGATCAGGATCTTCAGACACTGGAACATGAATTAAAAGCAAACGTCAGAGGTTAATAACAGAATACCAAGGTGGGGGATGATGCAGCAACCATAATGTCTCAGAGTAAAAGAAGATTAACAAAGCTTAAACTTCTTGCTAATTTTTTTGAACATATTGATATCATATCTATTTACATCAAAACAGATATTATACACAATTTATTTCAGGAAAATAAGGCTTTGGACTACAAGAAGCTGGAACTGTTTCACCTGCAGTATACCGACAGCCTCATAGAACTTCTCACTAAGATCAAAAGGCAGAAGGAAAATGATATGCTGGCTGTGATTAACGAAATTGATGTCAATAATAAATATATTGAAGGTTTTGAAGAAAGGCGTGGAGACAGCTTTCAGACCGAACGGAAAATGTACAGCGGCGTATTTTCCCAACATCTGAAAATGCTCTATAAAGATCTTACCGAAAATATCTTTACGGCAGATTGGAACAAGGTTCTGTATTTCCATAAAAAATACGGACAAGAGTTCTACAGGACTAATGCAGATGAAGAACAGCTGAAGTCCCAGCCTTTTCCGGCCTATCAGTATAAAGATTATGCAATAGAAAGGAAACTTTTGGGAAGACTGAATATCCAGAATTTCAAGGTGCGCTTTGTTTGCGGTTATCTGATCGGGACTTATGAATATGAGCTCTTCAGAATATTTCAGTCGGATGATTATTTTATTTTTGGTATTGATGAAAAAAAACTTTACCTGTTTGACGGTGATCTGGAAAAACTAGATATTTCCGAGAACCAGTCGAACCAGACAACGATCATCAACCAGCTGAAAAATAAAAACGAGCTGTTGGAAAATTCCATCAATGAAAGAAAGCGAATGCTTCCTGCAGAAGTGGAAAATGTACTGAAAGACTATCTCAAAAACCTGGAAAATATAGATATTATGAGCAAAATATTTGATTTCGACGAAGAAACGAATATCCTGCGTGCCATGCTTAATCTAAATTTGAATAATAATTAAAGCGAAAGAAAGCTATCATTTCGCCCAACAATAAAATAACAATACTAAACCATAAAAAAATGGCTATTAACTTACAAAAAGGTCAAAGAATAAACCTGAAAAAGGAAAACGGTGCCGAGCTTACCCAAGCCTGTGTGGGAATCAACTGGGGAGCAATTGAGAAAAAAGGACTTTTCGGAACTAAAAAAGAAGCAGTAGACTTAGACGGAAGCTGTATCTTATTTGATTCAAACAAAACGCTTACAGAAGTAATCTATTTCGGAAACCTGAAATCTAGAAACGGTTCTGTACGACATAGCGGGGACGACCTTACCGGAGACGTAAACGGGGACGATGGACTGGATAATGAAGTGATCACAGTGGACTTCAGCCAGCTGGAGCCGAACGTGGAACATGTTGCACTGGTACTGAACAGCTATCAGGGGCAGGATTTTGGAACAATTCCTTTCGCTTCTATCCGTATCTATGAAGGAACTCCTACCAACGTAAGAGAGGTTTTCGCTAAATATGATATTGCCAACGATGCTTCGTTCAAAGGACATGTTGCCATGGTCATGGGTGTTTTCTATAAAAGAAACGGTGAATGGAAGTTCAACGCGATCGGAGACCCTACCTCAGACAGAAAGCTGGAGCAGACGATTCAGACTGTTCAGGCCAATTATTTATAATCGATAGATAATCAGTAAGAATAGGCTTTGTCTCATTCAAAAAAAATGAATAGTTTTACGGCTTGAGCCAAAACTTACATATTGAATTAAAATAATTAAAAATTAGCAATATTTGTGCATGCCGTACATCTATTGCTTTTATCATATAATAACATAAACTGAAGTGGAACATCAAAGTATTTTAGAATTGCACCCGGGCTTGGTGTGGGGATTTGCGATAACAGTCGTTATCATGCTGCTCCTGGATTTAGGAGTATTCAACAAAAAAAGCCATGAAGTATCGTCCAAAGAAGCCACCATCTGGTCTATCGTATGGATTTCATTATCCATGATATTTTCCGGAGTAGTGTATTGGGTTTTCAATACAGACGGATCTCCTGAAAGCCATGCCGTGGCCGTAGAAAAATTTACGCAGTATCAGGCCGCCTACTGGATTGAAAAGGCTCTCTCTGTGGATAACTTATTCGTATTCATCCTTGTTTTCGGGTTCTTTAAAGTTCCGAAATACCTTCACCACAAAGTTCTCTTCTGGGGAATTATTGGAGCACTGATATTCAGAGCAATATTTATCTTCGCAGGAGTAGGACTTATTAACCTGACGTATCTTCCTGAAATGAATATTTTCGGAGAAGCGGTGAAAATTAATGTGGTGATGACCCTTTTCGGTCTCTTCCTTGTATATGCCGGAATCAAATCCTGGGGTGAAGGAGATGGTGAAGATGATGAAGATTACAGCAATACGGCCGGTGCAAGACTGATCAAAAGTTTCTGGAAAGTTTCCGATAACTATGATGGTGATAAATTCTTCACTATCCAAAACGGAATCAAGATGGCAACACCGCTTTTAGTAGTGGTGGGAGTTATTGAATTTACCGATGTTCTTTTCGCGGTAGATTCTATTCCAGCAATCTTTGCCATTTCCAATGACCCGTTCATCCTGTATACATCCAATATTTTTGCGATCTTAGGATTAAGATCATTATATTTCCTGTTGGCAAATTTTATCCACATGTTCAGCAAGCTTTCTTACGGACTGGCTATTATCCTTTCATTTATCGGGGTAAAAATGCTGATTGCACCATGGATTCATATTTCATCTCCGGTTTCATTGGGAATCGTAGGAGGAGTATTATTGCTTTCTGTTCTTTTATCCATTATGTTCCCTGAAAAGGAAGATGAGGAAAAAGAGAAGCTGGAAGATCAATAAATTTTAAGAATTTTCATTAAAAATAGAAGCCCTTGATATTAAATTTTCAAGGGCTTTTTTTATGAAAAGTCACAAGTTTTTTAGAATTAAAATAATAGTGTTAAAAATAGACAGACTTGTCTGTATGTATTGAATTTTATTGTACATTTGTCCTATAAATTAAAACAGATGGCATCACCAAGAGATAGAATTGTTCAGACAGCTTCTGGTTTATTTGGTAAGCAGGGGTATAATTCCACAGGCATCAACCAGATTATTTCCGAAGCAAAAGTAGCAAAAGCAAGTTTCTACCAGTACTTTAAATCTAAGGATGACCTGTGTGTAGAATATCTCAATGTACGACATCAATATTGGTTCAATGAATTGAATCATTTTTGCGCACAGGAAGAGACCACGAAATCAAAAGTCCTGAGATCTTTCGATTTTCTGATCCATATGAATCAGAAAGAAAACTTTCAGGGATGTAGTTTCCTGAATATTCTGTCAGAAATACCTATGAATAATGCTGAAATTTTAAGCGTCATCCAGCATCATAAAACAGACCTTAGACATTATTTCACAAAACTTTTGAAGGATGATATTCTCTCAGATCATATTTATTTATTGTTTGAAAGCAGTCTCATAGAAAGCCAGCTTTTTAAATCCAATGAATTCATAGAAAGTTCAAAAAAAATAATCAACACTTTAATTCCTTAAAAATATGGAACAGAAACACCCGCTTCCGCCCTTCACCCTTGAAACGGCAATAGAAAAAATACAGATGGCAGAAGATGCCTGGAACAGTCAGGACCCTGAGAAAGTATCCAAAGCTTATACAGTTGACAGTGAATGGAGAAACAGGGATACTTTCATTAACGGAAGAGAGGAAATCGTTGTTTTTCTACAGAAAAAATGGCAAAAAGAACTTAACTATAAGCTTAAAAAAGAATATTGGGCCCATACAGACAACCGTATTGCTGTCCGTTTCGAATATGAATACCAAACCCAAGATGGAAAATGGTTCAGAGCATACGGAAATGAAAACTGGGAATTTGATGGGAATGGCCTTATGCAGAAAAGATATGCAAGTATTAATGATGTAAGCATCCGGGAAGAAGACCGGAAATTTAAATAATGGTATAAAGACTGCTCACCTGAGCAGTCTTTTATTGAAAATATCAAATCCAGCTAAAAATAAAGGCCTGATTTATTGATGCTTATTCAGCAGCTTATTAATTTTCCTTCTCGTCTGCAAAGAAACCTTATACGCCTCATCACGCAGTTTCTGTATCTTTCCCACAGGCTGAAAAAAAGGTTTACTTTCAAATGGGTTGAATGAAAGCAGCTCATTGGTACAGTCTCGGGGATCAAGCAGTGCTCCCTGGTTGATGATCACTTCCCCAATCTTAATGTAAGGAGAATTTTTCCATTCGACATTCAGCCGGTTGATTGGTTGGCTTTTCAGGTCATAGCAAAACTGTATAAAGACCTCTGCTGTATAATTGTTATCCTGAAAATAGCTTTTCAAGGCATCTTTCATCTTGAGTTTCCTGCCAAATTTTTTATTGACGGACTTTGGAACCAGCTTTATCTTAATCATATTTTCACCGAGACGGTAGGCGCCCACAGAATGATAATCAAAAGAGAGAATAAAATCATTCCTTTTGCCCAGAAGTTTTATAATGTTTTTGAAAAAAGACAGCGTAAAAAAATAAGGAATCATCTTAACAGCCTGAGCGGCCAGCGAGAACATACCTCTCCATTTTTTCATATACAACCGGTTGACCGCAGTAAACAGTTTCAGAAAATGAGAAACCGAATTGGTAGGAAATAAAGGAAAATTAACAAGTGGAAAATTGGCGATCAGATCACCGTTTTCATCCTTTACTTTTACTGCGAATCCATAGGCGGGAATATCTTTTTCAGTCGTATTTATCTTCAGATTAGCATTCGAAATCCTTATGGTCAGGTCAAATCTTTCACCGTCAAAAAACTGAAAAAGTTCTTCAGGAATATTTTTATCAATAATGAATGTGCCATCAGCTGCTGCATACGTTTTTGCATGAGCGTTTCTGGTAGCATAGTTGACATCGCTTATAAAAGAGGACTGTTCAACAAAGTCGGCAATCGACTTTTTATTGATTTCGAGAAGTTGTTTTTCCTCTTCATTTAGCTCATCAAACTTCTTATTATATTTTAGTGGTTGTGGCATTTAGTTTTTAAATCCAATTATAACGCCAAGTTTCCGAATCTGTGTTAACCCAGTGTTAAAAGTGTTTGAATTTTCCGGAAGATAGAGCGATTGGGAGAGAAGATGGATGAATTAGAGACGGAAGTTGTTGTTATTCTGTGATTTGAGAAAGGAGGGGAGATGGAAGCTTGAAGATGGAAGAACTCTTTATTTACCCATTAACTAGCAGTGATGTAAATTTTTTCTTCATTATATTCTAAGCCAGCAACATCTTAACTATTATCCCTGCCCATCTACCTCCAAAACTTCCATCCTCCAGCTTCCCTCTTCCATTCTCCCCAAAACCCCTATCTTTGTAAAAAATATCAATAATGGGAGTAGCAGATATGTTATTTAAAAAGAAAAAAGAACTTGCCGAAAAGAATCTTAATGACGGTAAAGAATATATGGAAGAATATGGTAAGAGAGAAAGTGTTGTACAGTTGCCGAGCGGCTTGCAATATGAGATCATTACCGAAGGAAATGGTCCGAAACCAGGGCCTAAATCCACAGTAAAGTGCCATTACCACGGAACGACTATTTCCGGTAAGGTTTTCGACAGCTCCGTAAAAAGAGGAACTCCTGCATCTTTCCCTTTAAATAAGGTAATTAAAGGATGGACAGAAGCTCTTCAGTTAATGCCTGTTGGAAGTAAATGGAGACTGATCCTTCCTCCGCATTTAGCATATGGGGATCAGCAGATCAGCAAAGAAATAGGACCGAATTCTACACTGGTTTTCGAAGTGGAACTGTTGGATATAAAATAATCCTGCTTAAAAATAGCTTAAAAAATTACCTGATTTCAGGTAATTTTTTTTATTTGTATTATATTCGTGTTAATCAATTATTAAAAAATAAAGATGGTTGTAATTTTTTAAGGTTTCAGGGAACCCCGGAAAATGGTATACAGAATATACAGTTTTAAATTCTATCGGAAATAAAATCTTTGCGCCTTAAAAAAAAGTAAACCATTAATCTCTTGTGCCTTTACGGTTACCCAACAATATTACCCAAAGCAAAAAATATAAACTGAATGAAAAAACTCTTTTACTTTTTGGCAGTATTCAGTCTGTTAGCTTCCTGTGTCTCCAAAAAGAATCAGGTGATTAAGCAAAATATCCTTACGCTGAAGGACAGTTACTGTAAAGCACCTTTCAAATACAATTACAGCAACAGAATCCCATCCTATAATTCGGATTCTATTCTGGCTGCCAATAAAGAGCTACAGGGCCTGTTTTCCGATCAGAGTATCCTTATTCTGAATGCCTTGGATAATCTGGATGAGGTTCATCAAATTATTGATCTTAAAAAAGACTCATCCATTGCTTCCCAGGTTAAAGTACTGCAGCTTAAAACCAAGATCAACAGCAAAATCACTATTGCCCTTACAGAACTGGATGCCGTTGCTGCGGAATTTGACTGTGAAGGAGAAAGAGTGGCGCAAATAGGAAATTATGTGGATAATCTTAACGATTCCAAAAATAATAAGCTGATTCTGCTTTCTATTGTAACAGGAGCGGCTGCCTCTGTGGCCGGAGGAATCATCAGTGATGGAGGCTGGAGCAATGCCGTTGACATCAGTGGAGGGGTTCTGGGAGCAGGTTTCGGGCTTGCAACCCTTAATCCGAAAGGCAAAAAAGTAGAATTTATCCATCAGAGAAACCTGTTGAGAGACATTTGGAGAGAAAAACTGGAATCCCCGAATTTTCCGCCATTCATCTGGTATATGTATACAGAGAAGAAATTTTCCAATAAAGAAGCACATTCTATAATTGGTAATATGAAGGAAAGATGGCTTCATTATCAGTTTGATGACAATAAAGCGGAAGCGGATCAGTCTGTGATTTTCAGTGATGGAGGCTTTTACAGGGCAGATGATCTTCATAACCGTGCTGCCATGCTCAATCAGATGCAGTCTGCAACAAGAACCATTAATCAGAACATCAATTATTTGCTGCTGGATTTGGATAAATTAATCCTTTAAGAAAAATTTAACTGTAATAAAATTTGTTACATTTAAAAATTTGTTTACCTTTGTCCTGTAATTATAATGAACAATACAAGATTTGCTACGGCAATACATATTATGACCTTATTGGCAAAAAGCCCTCAGGAGTGGCTCACTTCTGAATGGATTGCAGGCAGCATCAATATCAATCCGGCGATTGTAAGAAAAGAGATCAGCGTATTGAGAGAGGCAGGCCTGATTGTCAGCAGACAGGGAAAAGACGGGGGAAGCCAACTTGCCAAAAATGCAGAACAGACCAGTATTTCAGAGATTTACAGAGCTGTAAAAAATACAGAGGTTTTAGGCAAGAAAAATCAGAATCCCAATCCTGCATGCAGTGTTGGTAAAGAGATCAATATCCATTTAAATAGCTTATTTGAAGAAACGGATCAGTTGGTTACCCAGTTTTTAGGCGATAAGTCCCTGAAAGAATTTTCGGAGCAGTTCGAATAAAATTTTTTAACCTAAAATGTAACAAGTTTTATTACAATTTAATTTTTAAAATAAAATATTATGAAAAAAGTATCAGTAATCGGTGCGACCGGTTTTGTAGGAAAAAAAGTAGTTAATGAATTAGCAGAAAGAGGATATGCTGTAGAAGCTTTGGTAAGAGATGCCTCTAAAGTAGAATCAAAGGAAAATGTAACCGCAAAAAGTGTTGACGTAAACAATACAGAAGAACTTGCAGAAGCTTTAAAAGGAAGTGATGCCGTGATCAGTGCATTCAATGCAGGTTGGACCAATCCAAATCTTTATAACGATTTCCTGAACGGTTCCATTAATATTGAAAAAGCAGTAGAGCAGTCAGGCGTAAAAAGACTTATTGTAGTTGGGGGAGCGGGGAGCCTTTACACTCCGGACAACGTACAGATCGTAGATACTCCGGATTTCCCTGAAGCTTACAAACCGGGAGCAACAGCAGCAAGAGATTATTTAAACAAAATCAAAGAAAACAGTACACTGGATTGGACTTTTTTCAGCCCTGCCATTGAAATGAATCAGGTGAATGTAGGAGAGAGAACAGGAAAGTACAGAACCTCTTTAGAAACTCCTGTTTTTGATGAAAACGGAAGAAGCCGTCTTTCTGTAGAAGATGTAGCTGCAGTTTTGGTAGACGAACTGGAACAAAATAACCATATCCGCGAGCGTTTCACAGCAGCTTATTAATTCATTAAAAAATATACAATGTTAAAAAAGAAATTATTATCACTGCTGGCACTGCTGGGATTTGTAACCATCGTGTTTGCAGGGAATTTAAAGATTAAAGTTTATAATCCCGGCCCCAAGGCTATTTTTCCTATTACATCCACCATTATTTATGGAGACAAAGACGCTGTGCTTATTGATGCCCAGTTTCAGAAGCAGTATGCAGAACAATTGGTGAAAGAAATCAAGGCAACAGGAAAAAATCTGAAAACAGTTTTTATTTCCCACAGTGATCCCGATTTTTATTTTGGTTTAGATGTCATTAAAAAAGCATTTCCCAATGCAAAGATCATTTCAACAGCACAGACTGCCTACCTTATATCCGCATCCAAAGATGAAAAAATGGCCGTATGGAAACCACAGCTAAAAGAAGATGCTCCCTCAGAAATTATTATTCCGGAAGCTGCCAATGCAATTCCGGACCTGGAAGGAAATAAGATCGAAATAAAACAGATTGCCGAAGATCCGGCTCACAGTTTTGTGTGGATCCCATCTTTAAAAACAGTGGCTGGCGGTATTTCTGTTTCCGTAGATTCCCATATCTGGATGGCAGACACCCAGAATATCAAAGCCATTGATCAGTGGATCGGACAAATTGATGCGATGAAAGCATTAAAACCTGAACAGGTAGTTCCTTCTCATTTTGCAAAACAGTCTTTGTCTCCACAATCTCTGGATTTCGTTAAAAACTATCTGGAAACCTATAAAAAAGCAGTCACTGAAAACAAAACGTCTTCTGCTGTTGTAGATTTTATGGTTAAAAAATATCCTGATCTTCATGGAAAAGATGAGCTGGGAATGGGAGCAAAAGTTTTCTTTGGCGAAATGAATTGGGATCTGAAGTCTCCTTATCCGGCGATAGGAAACAAAGTGGAAGTTGATTTCGGAACACTTAAATTCATTCTGGATTTTAAAGATAACAAAGAAATGTCCTTTACTGGAGTTTCAGGAATTGGGAACGGCAATACAGATACCGTACAGTACACTGCTGTAGAAGTAGCAAAGAATGTATTTATGGTATACTGGCACGAACCTAAATTAGGCTCTAATGTTACCCATGTTCAGGATTATAATAAGAATATAATTTATACCAATATTGCAGAACCTAACGGATCGTTCACTCACCTGAAAGGAACCCTTAAAATTCTGAAATAATAGACTTAATAAAAAGCTGCCGTCACATGATGGCAGTTTTTGTGTGAATCAATCTCCCACAGATTTTAGTCCTTGAATAATATCAAAAAAATGGCCGTCAGACAGACAGCCATTTTTTTATAAGTTCATAAACAGTTTCGGATTCACCGGAGTATTGTTTTTATGTACTTCATAATGAAGATGGGGTCCCGTAGAACGCCCGGAATTCCCGGATTTGGCAATAATCTGTCCTACTTTTACCTTATCGTTTACTTTTGAAACCAGCTGGGATAAGTGACCGTAAAGTGTAGCCAGCCCATTTCCGTGAGAAACAATAACACAGTTGCCATAACCGCCTTTCTGGCCGGAGAAAATGACTGTTCCTGCAGCAGCAGCTCTCACATCCGAGCCGTAAGCAACCGCAATGTCCAGTCCTTTGTGAAACTGCATCTGATCGGCTTCAGCAGGTGGATTGTTCTTTTCCATTGGGGCTTTCGTTGAGGTATTGCCGGCAACAGCTTTTGTTGATGCAGCAGCTGGAGGTGGTGTGGTCGCAACCGGAGCAGCTTTTGGGGTAACCATCACTTTTACTTCCCTTTTATTTCCGTAGCTGTCTGTTAATTCAATGATTTTCTCAACGGGTTCAGCTTTTACTTCCGGTTTTGGTGCGGCAGCAGCCATAGGTTTGGATTCTGCGGCACTAGGTTTTACAGAAGCAAATACGGTTTTAAAAGGAATTGGATTTTTTCTGATGCCGAAATTAGAGGAGATATATCCATCGGTAGGCATTCCTAGGGGAACTTCCATCAGCTTTTTTTGAAGATTCATCAGATATTGGCTGTAGCGGTTGGCCTGCTTTGCGAGATATACAGAATTCGAGATACTGTCTTTACTCAGGATCATCACTTTTTCGTTGGCGATGTCTTTGGACCTCAGGAATGAATTAAGTTCAGCTACAGTCTGATCTACCAAAGTGAGATCTGTTTTCATTTTTAAATAATCTACACTGTCTTTTTCAGTGTTTATTTTGACAAGGTTCACTTCATACATCTTGTCATCCTTTTCAGAAAATAACCTGGCGATAAAGATGGCCTGGGCAAAAACTACTAGCAAAAGTCCTCCGAGGAGAATGTTTACGTTCTTCTTGCTGTTTAGAAATTTCTTCATTTTTCTTCTCTTAGTATATTACAAAACGGTTTTAAGCGTGCAAATTTAATTAAAAATACTATTTGAGGCATATTTTTAAATAAAACTTAGTTTTTTCTGTATTTAACGTCTGATTAGATATTTAATTGTGTTCAAGTGTTAATTTTTTCAGAAAGTGGTTTTTATCATAGCCTCAAAGTCTGCGTTCCGTCTATGTTTTAATATATTTGCAGTTCACATTCCAATTATGGCTAAAAAGAAAATAATTTCAGAATCTTCTCATCCAAAAAAGAATAAGAAAGACATTTCTGTAGGAGTAGTAGGAAGCGGAAGTTTTGCAACCGCTATCGTAAAAATGCTTGTTGAAAACTGTAAAACAGTACACTGGTGCGTAAGAAGTGAATTTGTAAAAGGAGCTATTGAACTCCGCGGGCACAACCCTTCCTATCTTACAGCAGTTAATTTTAATCTTAAAAGTCTGAAACTTACAACAGATATCAACGAGTTGGTGAGTGCCTGCGACGTGATCGTATTGGCAACACCTTCCATTTACCTGTCGGACACAATGGATAAAATGACCTGCGAATATGGTGATAAGATCTTTGTTTCCGCTATTAAAGGAATTATTCCTAAAGTAAATGATGTGGTAGCCCACTATTTAAGAGATGAATTTAAAATAGGTTTCAGAAACCAGGCTGTTATTGCAGGACCATGCCACGCAGAAGAAGTTGCTATGGAAAGACTTTCTTACCTTACCGTTGCTGCCGTGGAGGATGAAACGGCTGACAAGCTGGAAGGAATTTTCAGTTCAGATTTTATCAAAGTACATTCAAGTAAAGATATCTTAGGAAATGAATATAGTGCCATCCTTAAAAATATTTTTGCGATTGGTGCGGGTATAGCAAGCGGATTGGGTTATGGAGATAACTTCACTGCTGTTTTCGTTTCCAATGCGATCCGTGAAATGGAAATCTTCCTGGAAGCCGTATATGAAGCCCCAAGAGATGTTAACGAAAGCGCTTATCTGGGTGACCTGCTGGTAACAGCATACTCTTTGTTCTCAAGAAACCGGAGTTTAGGAAACCTTATCGGAAAAGGATATACTGTGAAATCAGCAATTCAGTCTATGAACATGGTGGCAGAAGGGTATTATGCAGCAGATTCCATCTATAAAACAGCTAAGCAGAAACATCTGAAACTGCCAATCATTGATACGGTTTACGCCATCCTTTATGAAGGTAAAAATGCAGAAAAACAGTTTAAAAAATTAACGGCAAAACTGAATTAAATCCGGTTTAACCACCAATTTAAAATAAAAAAAACCTTCATTTACGCTTTAATTGAATGAAGGTTTTTATTTTTGTGGTCAGACTTCGAAATAAAGATTAGAAATCAAGCTGCCGGAAATGAGACTGAACTTAATAACTATAAATGGGTAACCAAACACGATACATTTGAAACATTAAGAATACTACTTAAAGCGAAGCTTATCTTAATGGTTCAAAAATATTCTGTTTTTTAATAAGCCTCGCGTCTGATCGATTCGATTTCTTCAGTAGTTAAGGCCAAATGTTTACCCAACATTCTGCTTCCGCTTTCCGTAATCAGAAAATCATCTTCCACCCTGATGCCGCTAAAGTTTCTGAATGTTTCCAGTTTATCATAATTGATGTATTCAGCAAATTGCTTAGATGCTTTCCAACGGTCGATAAGTTCCGGGATAATGTAAATACCCGGTTCAACGGTTAACACATAACCTGCTTCCAGTGCTTTACCCAACCTTAAAGATTTAAGGCCAAACTGGGTAGTGTTTTTAACGAGGTCATCAGTATATCCTACGTATTGCTCACCTAAATCTTCCATATCATGAACATCCAGACCCATCATATGACCTGTACCGCACTGAAAAAACATAGCGTGGGCACCAGTCTGTACAGCATCTTCTATATTACCCTTCATCAGGCCGATGTCTTTTAAGCCCTGTGCCAGTATTTTGCACGAAGCCAAATGAACATCCAGATACCTGACACCAGGTGCCAAAAGACCTTTTGCATGATGATAGGCACTGAGTACGATATCATAAACATCCTTTTGCTCTGCACTGAATGTTTTGCCTACAGGGAAAGTACGGGTAAGATCTCCGGCATATCCTAAAGCGGTTTCCACTCCGGAATCGTTTAAGACTAATTGACCCTCCTTAAGTTGATTGCCGTAATAGTGATTATGCAGGATTTCACCCTGAACCGTTAGAATGACAGGATAAGCCAGATTACCTCCTGAAGCCAATGCTTCGCTTTGTATTTTTGCGGCAAGTTCACGCTCATACATTCCTGGTTTTGCCTGTTGCATTACCATTAGATGAATGTCAGCTGATATCGATGCTGCACGATCCAGCTCTGTAATTTCTTCAGCCGATTTTATTGAACGCTGTGCAACAATAGCTTTTATGAAACTTAGTGACGAACGTTCTTTTAACTGATCAATAGGAATATCAAACCAATTTGCGAGTTTAATTTTATTTTCCGGACGGTAAGGAGGTAAAAAATGAACGGTACGGTTTTCCCCTTGGTATTTTTTGAGGTAAATGCCGAGCTGATCCAGCGGAAGAATATTTGATAAGCCGGAATCTGCACTTTTTTCTGCTAACGTTTTTTGCCTGCCCATCCACACAATATCATCAATACTCATTTCATTTCCGAAAAGAATGGTTTCATCTTCATCCAGGTCGATAATGGCTGCCAGTGAAGGTTCATTAATTCCAAAATAATACAGAAAGGTACTGTCCTGTCTGAAGTGATATATATTATCTTTAAAGTTCATCGGGCTGTCCTCATTACCTAAAAAGAGCAATATCCCGGAATTTAATTTCGATTTTAACACAGAACGTCGTTGAACGTACACTTTCTTTTCAAACATGGTATTAAATATTAAAACAAATATCTCAAAAAGCGTTCATGAATTGATATTTGCAAATTATAAGCTAAAATATAAAAGTTATAATAAATAATAAAGAGATAATCCGATTACTTATTTCGATAGTGCAATATTGACAGTTTCCATAGAATTTTTTTGCCTGTTAGAAAACTGTTTAAGTGCAAAAAATTAACGTGTTAAAATCGTTAAAGCCATCCTTATTTATAAAACTTTTCCCGAAATTTGAGTAAAATTTAGAATTATGCCACACTCGCTTACAAGCAGAACACCGAAACCAAAATATGACGTTGTACTGATAGGCGGCGGAATTATGAGCGCCACTTTAGCAACGCTGCTTCATGAATTTGATCCAAATCTTGAGATTGCCATATTTGAAAGGCTCGGAAGGTTTGCAAAAGAAAGTACAGCAGCGTGGAACAACGCAGGAACAGGGCATTCCGCATTTTGTGAACTAAATTATACTCCTGAAAAGCCGGATGGAAGTATTGATATCTCTAAGGCAGAAAGTATCGCCGAGCAGTTTGAAATGTCAAAACAGTTTTGGTCTTACCTTGTTACCCAGGGATACGTTAAAGATCCTAAAGAATTTATCAATTCCTGCCCTCACATGAGCCTGGTATTTGGTGAAAAAGATGCTGAATATCTTAGAAAACGTCATGAAAAAATGGCGGGATCTGTATTGTTTTCCGGGATGGAATATTCTACAGATCATGAACAGCTTAAAAAGTGGATTCCTTTGGTAATGAGCAAAAGAAATCAGTCTGAAGTAATGGCAGCGACCAAAATGGATATGGGTACAGACGTTAACTTCGGAACATTAACCAGAAAAATGGGAAGGCATTTGCTGGAAGATTCTAATGTTGAGGTATTCCTGTACCACGAAGTAAAAGACGTTGATCCAAGAGAAGACGGGAAGTGGGAAATGAAGGTGAAAGACAGAATCCACAATCATAAACAGGAAGTAGTTGCTGATTTTGTATTCATTGGTGCCGGAGGGTATGCGCTTCCGCTGCTGGGCAGCTCGGATATCAAAGAAAGCGAAGGATATGGAGGTTTCCCTGTTTCCGGCCAATGGCTCGTGAGTCATAATCAGGAATTGGTAGAAAAGCATCATGCAAAAGTATACACCCAGGCGACAGTAGATGCTCCGCCAATGTCTGTTCCTCACTTAGACCTTAGAATTATTGATGGTAAAAAAGCACTTCTTTTCGGGCCTTTTGCCGGATTTTCTACAAAATTCCTGAAAGAAGGAAGTTATCTGGATTTGCCTGAAAGTGTTAATACAAAAAATTTAAGATCACTATTTGGTGCCTGGTGGCATAATCTTCCTCTGACTAAATATCTTATTCAGCAGGTGGCGATGACGAAATCCCAGAGAATGCAGCACCTGAGAGAATTCATCAAAGATGCCAAAGAAGAAGATTGGGAACTGAAAGTAGCCGGGCAGAGAGTACAGATCATTAAAAAAGACGAAAAAGAAGGCGGAAAGCTGGAATTCGGAACCGAAGTCGTTGTAAATAAAAGCGGAACCATCGCTTCATTGCTTGGTGCTTCTCCGGGAGCCTCCACAGCAGTATATGCCATGCTGAATGTTCTCGAGAAATGTTTCCCTGAAAAATTAAACGGAGAATGGAAAGAGAAGTTATTGGAAATGGTTCCTTCGTATGGACAAAAATTAGCCCAAAATCCTGAGCTTACAGAGAAAGTAAGAAATTATACCAAAGAAAAACTGGAATTAGAATATTAAAAAAGTCAATGATGAATAGTCAATTGTGAATTCTAAATTCTAAATTCTAAAAATTGACTATTCACCATTGACAATTGACATTGTTATAAAGGTGGAAGAAGTAATTGTAAAGCCCGTTATTGCCAAAGAACTCCTGGAATCTCTTCAAACCAAAATAGAAGAGGAGAAGCAGGTTATTGTACATTGCTGTTTTCCTGCATCACCGTTTTTGGGCAATCTGATCAGGATCTGGAACTCCACTTATCTTCTTGATAACCAGTCTGACCATAAAAGTAAGCTGATCCATGCTGAGAATATTACGATCTATCCCAACTGGACAGCTGTTCCGTTTATGCGGGATTTCTGGTTTACTTTAGTGTTTTCCGGTTTGCCGAGAGACTGTAAAAGTTTCGACCTCAAAGAAGTTATTCCGGAAGAAGGAGGCTTTTTTGTGGAGTCTATTAAAAGAAATTCTCTGGACGTTTACCGTGTGAAAATATCAGAATCGTATTAACAGAAAACATGACAGCACGCCAAGAAAAACTGGAACAGATCATTATTTGGGCAGAAAACAATCCTGATATCCATGTTGTACTGCTAACCAGTTCACTGGTCAACCCTTATGCACCTGTAGATGATTTAAGTGATCTTGATGTAGAGCTGGTTTTTGAAAACATGAAGGAATACGAGGCTGATAAAAAATGGATTTATCTTTTTGGTGAGCCTATTTCCATGGTTGAGGAAAATGAGACTTATTTTGACGGAAAACATGCCATGAAAATGGTATTGTACGCCGATCATGTGAAGGTTGATTTTAAACTTTATCAGAGATCAGAGTTTTTAAAAGAGGTACAGAAAGAGCAACTTCCGGAAGATTGGGATGTAGGCTATAAAGTTCTGGTTGATAAAGACAGCCTTACTAAAAACCTGAAGTCTCCAACCTATCAATCTGTTATGATCCAGAAGCCTACAGAACAAAGATTTCAGCAATTAATGAATGATTTCTGGTGGGATACAACCTATGTGGCAAAATGTCTTAAACGCGGAGATCTGTTTTATGCTAAATTCATGTCCGAAGATGTGATCAGGACAGATTATCTGGTTCCTCTCATCGAGTGGTATATTGCCAGCTTTCACGACTGGAAAAATATAACGACCAATAAACACGGCCGCCTTTTCAGAAAATATCTTTCTGCGGAACTCTGGACTCGGGTAGAAGCTACATTTTCAGGCAGCAATATTAATGATAACTGGCATGCCCTATACGCTGCTGCGGATCTTGTACATGAGCTGGGAACGGCTTTGGCGCAGAAGCTTGATTTTGAATACCCACAAAAACATGAACATGATATCAGGAAGTACCTTGCTGAGGTGAAATCCATGCCCTGATGTCAGGCAAATTCATTCTGCGTGATCAGGTTTTCCATACAGTATTCTGCAATGGCGGTGATTGTCACAAACGGATTGACACCAATAGTTCCCGGAATCAAAGATCCATCCAGAACATAAAGATTGTCATGATCTTTTAATTTTCCGTATTCATTCGTAGCTTTACCCAAAACACAGCCGCCCAATGGATGGTAGCACACATCTGCACCGAAACCGTTATTAAATAAGAAATGGCTTCTCGTTCCGCCATTGGCTCTGTTCATCTTTTTTATGAAATAATCAGCATTCTCCCTCATTTTAGCTGTATGATTCTGGTTCCAGTCCAAACTGAGGTTTTTCTTTGTGTTGTCATAAGAAACCTCTCCCTTTTTATCCACCCGGTTGATCAGCAGATACAATGCCGTTGCCACATCCATTCCCATCGGAAGCGGAGCGATTTCTGTAAAAAAAGGATGTTCCTTATCATCCCAGTTATCTATACCACCCACAGGAATGGTCGATTGTTTGGAACCTGTTCCACCCGAAAGTGGTTTTACCCAGTTTCTTCCGGTCATGAAATTACCGTTATTCCCCCAGTTTTTTCCAACCTGTTCGTGAATAGGAAAACCATGAACTGCATGAGAATGTAGCAGCAGTTTTAAAGTTCCCATTGTTCCGGCAGCCAGAATCAACTTTCTGCAATTGAATACTTTATCAGAAATTACAGTTCCTGAAGTATCGGTTTGCTGAACTTCTAAAGTATAGGTTTTATCATCATTAAGTTTAATATTTTCAACACAGTGAAGGTCCAGGATCTCAAGATTTCCGGTTTCCAGGGCTTTTTTAAGATACGTTTTATCCAGACTGTTCTTTCCGTGATTATTTCCATAGATTACTTCCGTGTTAAAAGCAGAGCGGGGGACTTCATTTCTGTATTCCTTTTCCATATACTGAAAGTCATAGACATTCGGAACCCGCACGGTTTTAAAGCCTGCTTTATGGGCTTCTGCTTCACCCACTCTCGTAAATTTATAATAAGGACAATCCTTTAAAAACTGCTCACCGATAACATTTACCTTCAGTTCTTTGTGTACCAAAGGAAAATAGTGATTATAGAACTTTTCAGCATCCAGATCAGGAAATACTTCTTTAAAATAACTTTCCTTCGGAGTTACTGCCATTCCGCCATTGACAAGAGAGCCGCCACCAACGCCTCTGCCAACCCAGATATTGATATTTTCAAAATCCATTCTGTCCAGGGTTCCTGTAAAAGGAGTCAGAGAAAAAATATTCATGAATGGCGCGATGGTCTTTTTTTTCAGCCATGCAGCACTTTTCCCCGGTTTCAGCATATTTGAAAATGGAATCCCTGATTTTTCCCAGTTGAGGCCCATTTCCAGCATAATGACCTTTTTTCCGGCTTCACAGAGCCGAAGGGCAGAAACAGCACCTCCGTACCCGCTGCCAATAATAAGTATGGGGGCGTTTATAGTTTCCTTTTCCAGTTTTCCTTTTCTGGGCTCTACGGCCTGAAACATATTAGAATTAAGGAAATAAAAACCTGATACCGCGAGAATGCCTGTCTTAATGAATTTCTTTCTGTCCATGTGCTCTGTAGGGGGCAAAAAATATGCTAAAGAAATTGGAGGACGGATTATTTAAAACAGATTGTATGTTTTTATTATAATTTTAACTTTTCATGCCATGGAAAATTCATAGTTTTACTCATAGTTTTTGAAAAAATCATGAAAAAATATATTTTACTGTTCCTGCTGTTTCCGCTTTTTATCTTTTCTCAAAAAATGGTCTCAAAAGAGATCATGGAAATCAGGAAGTTTCAGGAAGATCTCAATGCAGAATATCTTAACCCAAAGGAAACGCCTTTGCGTGGAGATAACTTTACCAATTTTAAAGGGCATCCGTTCTTTCCGGTAGATTTAAAATATATGGTCACCGCTAAATTTAGTAAAACAAAAAATGCCAGACCTTTTGAGCTTCCAACTTCTTCCGGTAAAACGAAATCTTATAAGGAATATGGAAAAGCAACATTTCAGCTGGACGGAAAGTCCTATACACTGACCTTGTATCAAAGCCTTGATCTGATTAAGCAGAAAAAATATAAAGACTATTTATTTCTACCCTTCCGGGATGCTACCAACGAAAAAGAAACCTACGGTGGCGGAAAATATATGGATCTGAAGATTCCAAAGGGAAATACCATTATCCTGGATTTCAATCAATCCTATCAGCCTTACTGTGCGTACAATGCCTACGATTACAACTGTCCGATCGTTCCTGAGGAAAATAAGCTTCCGGTTGAGATCAGAGCCGGTGTAATGTATCAGGATATTTATCATCATTAAGAATATGGTCAGATTAGAGTTTTTTAAAGAATCCGATTTCACGGAACTTGATTATGCTCTGGATGAAAATCAGGAGCAGTATACTTCAACGGTAAAAAAAGCTTTGGATAGGATAAAAGAGAGGAATGATGGTAAAGCATTCGCCGTTACCATTTTTGAAAATGAAAAACCTGCAGGTTTTTTTGTCCTGGATTTCGGGGAAGATAAGCTGGATCTTACAGACAACGAAAAATCTGTTTTACTAAGATCTTTGTCTATAAATCCTGGCTTACAGGGAAAAGGAATCGGGAAAGAAGCCATGCAGAAAGTGGATGGATTTGTCAAAGAAAATTTTCCGGATTGTGATGAAATTGTTCTTGCGGTTAATCAGAAAAATGTTTCAGCATATCATATCTACCTGAAAGCAGGTTATCTGTACGACGGTAAAACCAGCATGGGAAGAAGCGGTCCCCAGTATCTGATGTATAAAAAATTTTAAGAAAATTTTAAATTCAAAAATTCCATCCTGCTGAATTGTTTCCATAACTTTGAGTAACATCAAATCATAAAATATGGAAATATCACTTCATAATCAGGTAGCTGTCGTTACAGGAGCTTCCAGCGGAATAGGTTCAGGAATTGCAAAATCTCTGGCTTCCGCGGGGGCGACGGTTATTGTCAATCATTCTTCAGAAAGATCAACAGATGAGGCACAGGCTGTCTTAAAAGAAATTACAGATGCAGGCGGAAACGGAATAACTTACCAATGTGATGTCTCCAAAGAAGATCAGGTTATCAAAATGTTTCAGGATACGGTTTCACAATTCGGAACGGTAGACATTCTGATCAATAATGCCGGAATTCAAAAAGACTCGAAATTTACTGAAATGACCCTCGACCAGTGGAATGCGGTGATAGGAGTGAATCTTACCGGACAGTTTCTCTGCGCACGCGAAGCCATAAAAGAATTTCTGCGTCGTGGTATAGATCCGTCCCGTTCCATTGCCTGCGGAAAAATCATTCATATAAGTTCGGTACATGAAATTATTCCTTGGGCAGGCCATGCCAATTACGCGGCGAGTAAAGGAGCCATAAGAATGCTGATGCAAACCCTTGCACAGGAATATGGAGCAGATAAGATCCGTGTCAATTCTATCTGTCCCGGTGCTATCCAAACACCGATCAATAAAGATGCTTGGAGTACTCCTCAGGCTTTGAACTCACTCTTGAATCTTATTCCTTACAACAGAATCGGGCAGCCACAGGATATTGGAAACTTAGCTGCCTTTTTAGCAAGTGACCTGGCTGATTATATCACAGGAACCAGCATTTTTGTAGACGGAGCGATGACCACTTTCGAGAGCTTTTCTACAGGAGGGTAGACGTGGTGCGGGCTTCGGGGTTCGAGAGCATGAGAGTTTTAGGGTTTGAGAGTGAAATGGTTGCTAGTTTGCTTGTTGTTAGTAATTAAAGTTTCTATTTTAATAGTTTGAAAATCTGACGTCTCACGTCTTAAGTCTTTCCTCTTTATTCTTTATCTCTATTCATCAATAAATTTTACAAAAAAACTACACATGTCCGAAAAACAACGACTTTCAGAAATATTATGGAAGAAATGGGGTCCTTATGTCAGCAACCGTGAGTGGGGACTAGTCCGTGAAGATTACAGCGAAACTGGGGATGCATGGAATTATACCACTCATGATACTGCAGAAGCCAAAAACTATCGTTGGGGTGAAGAGGGTATTTGCGGGATCTGTGACGACCTTCAGCAGTTGGTTTTTTCTATAGGATTCTGGAATAAAAAAGATAAAATGGTGAAAGAGCGTTTCTTTGGTCTTACCAACGGACAGGGAAACCACGGGGAAGATGTAAAAGAATATTTTTACTATCTGGATTCCACACCTACTCATTCTTATATGAAGATGCTGTACAAATATCCTCAGAATGCTTTCCCTTATGAAGATCTTTTAAAAGTCAATGCAGAAAGAAATAAGAATGAACCGGAATATGAACTGATTGATACAGGAATCTTTGATCAGAATGAATATTTTGATCTCTTTATTGAATATGCTAAAGAAAGTGAGCATGATATTTTGATCAGGCTTACAATAATCAACAAATCTCAGAATGAAGCTCCTATTGTCATACTGCCGACATTTTGGTTCAGGAATACCTGGAAATGGGGTTATGATAGCTATAAGCCACAACTGGGCAGCGAAGATGCGCGGCATATTTCGGTTAACCACAAAAATATTGAAATCAAAAATGTATATGCCAGGCAGTCTCTGAAGACCCTGTTTTGTGATAATGAAACCAATACCGAAAAACTTTATCAGTCGGCCAACGAATCAAAATACTGTAAAGATGGAATCAATGATTTTGTTATTAATGGAAATTCCCAGTCCGTAAATCCCCAGAGTACCGGAACTAAGGCTTCTTTTCTTCTTGATGAAATCCTGCAAGCCGGAGAAACAAGAACTTTTGAATTCAGAATGACGGATAAGGACTTAAAAGATCCATTTGCTGATTTTGAAGATATTTTTGATGTGAGGAAAAAAGAAGCGGATGAGTTTTATGCTGAAATTCAGAAAGGTATAGAATCAGAAGATGAAAAATTGGTCCAACGGCAGGCTTTTGCCGGAATGCTCTGGAACAAAATGTTTTATCACTATAATGTAGAAAAGTGGCTGAAAGGAGATCCTGCAGAAATGCCGCCTCCAAAATCCCGAGAGAAGATCAGAAATTTTGAATGGAAGCACCTTAATAATGAGCATATCATTTCTATGCCCGATAAGTGGGAATATCCGTGGTATGCGACATGGGATCTGGCATTTCATACGATCAGTTTTTCGTTAATTGACCCGGATTTTGCAAAGTACCAGTTGAAACTTTTCCTGTTTGAATGGTATATGCATCCTAACGGACAGCTTCCTGCCTATGAATGGAATTTCAGCGATGTGAATCCTCCGGTTCATGCCTGGGCGGTTTTTAGGGTTTTTAAAATTGATGAATATATCAAAGGGAAACCTGATATTGAATTCCTGGAAAGTGCATTTCAGAAGCTGCTCATGAATTTTACATGGTGGGTCAACAAAAAAGATAATAATGGTAATAATATTTTTGAAGGAGGCTTTTTAGGTCTTGATAATATCGGAGTTTTTGACCGAAACACGACGCTTCCGAATGGTGAACAGCTGGAACAATCGGACGGAACAAGCTGGATGGCCATGTTTGCCCTGAATATGATGAGAATTGCCCTTGAGCTGGCACTGTATAACAATGTGTATGAAGAAATGGCGATGAAGTTTTTTGAGCACTTCCTTTCCATTGCCAATTCACTGGATAATATGGGGGATGAGGATTTCAGTCTTTGGGATCAGGAAGATGAATTTTTCTATGATGCTATTTCTTCCAGCGATGGTAATCATATGTATTTAAGATTGAGAACTATCGTGGGACTGATACCTATGTTTGCCGTAGAGGTAATTGATGATGAAATGATCGAAAATCTGCCCAATTTTAAAAAGAGAATGAAATGGGTTCTTGAAAACAAACCGGAACTGGCTTCCCTGGTATCAAGATGGGAAGTGAAGGGACAGGATTCCAAACATCTTCTGTCGCTGTTGCGTGGCCATCGGTTAAAAAGGCTGCTCAAAAGAATGCTGAATCCCGAAGAGTTTTTAAGCGAGTATGGAGTGCGGGCATTGTCGAAAGAATATGAACAGAATCCCTATACCTTGAATTTGAACGGAGCAGATTATTGTGTAAAATATACTCCTGCGGAAAGTGACAGCAGTCTTTTTGGGGGAAACAGCAATTGGCGCGGACCAATCTGGTTTCCAATCAATTTTCTGATTATTGAGAGTCTTCAGCGGTTTTTCTTCTATTACAGCCCCGATTTTCTGGTGGAATATCCTACCGGAAGCGGAAACTATTCCAACCTGGACCAGATTGCAGATGAGTTAAGTAAAAGGCTATCTAAAATTTTTTTAATGGATGAAAACGGAAAACGTCCGGTCAACGGCCAGTATGAAAGATTTCAGACTGATCCGGATTTTAAAGACTATATTTTATTCTACGAATATTTTCATGGGGATAATGGAAGAGGAGTAGGAGCTTCCCATCAAACAGGATGGACGGGCCTTATTGCAAAGATTTTGCAGCCAAGATTCTCCAAAAAAGAAATAGCAGAATCTGAAACGGAAATGCCTGAAGAGGCAAAGGGATAATGGCTGGGAGTTCAACATTCCTTACCCTCAGACTATTCAAAAATCTGCTGGATAACCTCCAGCGATGTCGGTATTTTAAAGTCTGTAATATGATAATGGTAATAGACCAGAAGACTATCCAAAAAATCTTTTCTTAATGAGGGGTGTATCTTTGTTGCATAAAGATTTTCTGAGCCGATGGCTGTTTTCCAGATGGCTGATATTTCTTCGGTAAACAACTGATGAGAAGGAGTTACAGAGAATGTTCCTGTCTCGGGATCTAAATATTGGCCGTCATTGATCAAAGGAGCTACTCCCTGAATTTTCAATACCGTAATTAAGAAAAGAAGATGGCACTGATAATTTTTGCCGGCCAGTTCATTGACAAATTCATCGATACTGAAAAATAGATTTGGATTTTTATTTTCGTGTCTTAAAACCTGATTCAGAAAGTCTGAGATGAAGAATATGACTGTATTGGCTTTGATATCCATATACATATCATAGTTCTTTACCAACTCAAATCTTGAGACTGAAGGAATTCCGTTGCCTCTTGCAGGATTAATGGTAAAGCTGAGCATACTCAAAGGCTGAAGCAGAGCTTTCTTTTTATTTCTTTTGGAATAAATCCCCTTTACGAAATAGGTCTGAAAGCCTTCGTCTTCTGTAAAACAATGCAGAACTGCATCATTTTCACCGTATTTTATGAATGATAATAAAAATCCGTTTTGTGAATTCATTAATTAACCACAGCTATTTTTGCAGTAGCTTTATCTGAACCGTCTTCATTGGTCATCAATACAAAATAAATACCTGAAGCTACCCTGTTCCCTTTCATGTTGTTAAGATCCCATTCATAATAACCTCCTCTGGCTACTGCAGAATGTATTACATTTCCTGCCGCATCAGCAATTCTGATATTTGTTTTTTCTGCAAGCCCTTTAATAGTAACTTTTCCTTTAAAGTTTGAATAGACTACAGGATTAGGATAGACTACCACATTCCCGAAGTTGGCAGTCACATCTGCTACATCCCCCTGATAAGCTACAATACCGTTAAACGTTACAAAATATACTTTTCCTGTTTTTCTGTCTACCTTTATATCAGTAACGGAATTGGTTGGAAGAGGGGAGTTTTCTTTTGTAAAATGTTTTATAGTCTGCTGTCCGTCGGAAGAAAGGTAATATACACCACCACCGTCTATAGAAATCCATTTATAATCCCCGGCATCTACTTCTATCTGCTGTATTTGGGCATCTCTGAAAAGTTCTTCTCCAAGCCCGCCCTGTTCTATGATGATTGGTTCCACTTTCGGATCCGGATTTTTTATTCCTGTAGCAGCATTGGTTAATATTCTTAAACCGCTGTCACTACCTATCCAGGCATCTCCTGATTTACTAAAAGCTACTGATAAGGTTCCTCTTGCATTTCCTGCGAATCCGTTGGTATCTTGTAATATGTAATCAGTGTCATCAGAAAGATTGGTCGCATTTTTATAATCGTAAACTATAAAATTATTGCTTCTCGGGGTTGGGATCCACAGCATATTCTCATAATAGACAGGAGTTTGTACACCATCACTTGTTATTCCGAATTTTTTTATCACAAAATCATCAGTTCCTCTATCATAGATTCCAATGGAAGGACTTCCATAGTTGAACCCAAAAGAAACAAAAAGATTATTTTGCGGGTCTGTAGCGAAACCTACGGGGCGGTGTGAATAATCACCCGGAGATCCCAGATCATAGCGCTTCACAAAATCAAAATCTTTACTGCTGGCATTATATTTCATTTTATAAACTCCCTGGGCAGTAGTTGTATAATTCGTAAAAAATACTTCATTGTTATTAGCCGGGTTGAATACAGCATCCAGTACATTGATTGGAGCGGAAGTTGTTGAAAAAAAAGATGATCGAAGCCACTCTGATCCGTTAAAATAATAAAATCCGGGTTTTTTAGGATTATCTCCTGGCTGATTGTATCTGTTCAGTCTTGATCCGGAAGACACCAGCATTTGATTATTGTCATACAGATTGATCTTGTATGAAGAATTTGAATATGGACCTGATGGTTTATAAGTAGTACCACTTTCTTCCTTTATTCCCGACAGTATTGTTCCGCCGTATACCTTTCCGTTAGCTGTTATGGCTGTGTTGCAATCTTCCCCCATACTTACAGCGCCTAAAGATACTCCGTTTAGTCCGAATGTATATATTCTGCTGTCTGTTACTATAATGTTGCTTGAATTGATAACAATATCCTGGATGTTTCCGAAACTTGCCGGAAGCGGAGTGCCCGTACCGTTATTGTAGATAAATGCTGAGGTGGCGGATGAAAATATAAGAGAGGATTCAGCGTCAATATGTTTATAAGATCCGGGAATTTCTGTCGACCAGGTAGAGAATACCGGAAATGTAGTGTTCATTTCGTGGCTTTTAAGGCCGGTATTGGTTACAGAATATACTTTGTTTCCAAATAGGGTTGCTTCGTTGCTGGCTTCATATACACCACCGGTTACAAAGAATGCAGAATCTCCGAATTCTTTTTTGTTAATGTTAAATATAGAAACTCCATAGCCTACAGATACTACAGCCTGATCCCCTGTAATTGAAATATGATTGATTCTTTTGCTTCCGTTATAGCCGGTTGCGATAGGAATATCAACAATATATTTGATCTCCTGCGGGGTAATCACATCCATAGAACCGTTTGCATATCCTATTACACCTATTTTAGTTTGTGGGTTATAGTCGAAGGCGGATATATTAACGTCATGGAGTCCGTTAGCTTTTGACAGCTTGGTCATCTCTCCGGTTGAAATGGTATAGTAAAATATCCCGTTTTCAGTAGCGGCAATTATTTTCCCATTGTCTTCTTTCATAGCCAAGACATTGTTATAAGAAAAAAGATCCGTCCATTTTTTTGACGAAATCACCTGCGCATTCACGAACTGCAGGGATGCTAAAATACCAAGAGAGATTAAAGAGAGTTTTTTCATATTATACGGTTATGCTGCTGTCTATGATCTGGTTGTTCCAGGAAATATGCTTTACATTTTTATTTGCATCAAAGTAAAAGTCTATTCTGCCAAGAAGAAGACCTGCCCATCCTACCTGATTTACCAGAACATTTTTACCCTGTCTGTTGGTAAACGTCTGCGGTTCAGGTAAAAAAGTATGGGTATGCCCACCCAGGATAATATCAATATTTTCTGTTTTGGCAGCCAGAATTTTGTCGCTTACTTTATTGGGTTCATCTTTATAATCATAGCCGATATGAGAAAGGCAGATCAAAAGATCACATTTTTGTTCGTTTTTCAGAAAATTGGAATAATGTTGTGCTACATCTACAGGATCTGAATATACGGTTTCACCATACTGCTTCTTGCCCACAAGGCCGTCCAGCTGAATACCTACTCCGAAAATTCCGACTTTTATTCCATTTTTATTAAAAATCTTATACTGTGAGGTCTTTCCATCCAGAACTGTATTTTTAAAATCATAGTTTGAACAGATAAATGGAAATTTTGCATTAGGAAGAACTTTCAGGAAACCGTCCAGGCTATTGTCAAAATCATGATTTCCCATTGTTGAAGCATCATACTTCATCATAGACATCAGCTTAAATTCCAGTTCGCCCCCAAAGAAATTAAAATAAGGAGTGCCCTGAAAAATATCACCGGAATCCAGAAGAAGAACATTGCTTTCCTGGCTTCTGATCTGCTGTATCAAGCTTGCCCTTCTTGCAAATCCTCCCTGATTGGGATTTTTGGTATAGCTTGCGTCAAAAGGCTCTATTCTGCTATGTTGATCGTTGGTATGAAGAATGGTGAGTTTATTTTCAGATTGAAAAGGATTGAATTTCAATTCTTCTGCCATCATCATATTGGGAGCTAAAGCTGCTGCTAAAGATCCGCTACCTATTACTTTTAAAAAACTTTTTCTATCCATTATTTCTTACCGATAAAATTTAAACGAACATCTGTATTTGGAACTACTTCAGACGTTTTTCTGAAATATTCAATGAAAAGATCCCTTAATCTGATTCCTGTAGAAATAGATTCCCCTTTGGAAAAGAATTTCATATTATCTCCGCCAAGTGCCAGATAATCTGAAGTAGCGATATAATAATCCTGATCAGGATTTACTGGCTTCCCATTAATCTGGGATTTGGTAAGCTGCCCGTTATTGGTTTCAATATATAAATGAGAAACAGGATTATTGACCTGAGTTTTTGCATAATAATCAAAAAGTCCCTGCAGATCCGATCCTTTCATTTTTACAATGATCACTTCATTTTCGAAAGGCATTACTTCAAAAACACTTTTCAGAAGAATATCTCCTTTTCCAATTGTAGTACGTATTCCGCCGATATTGATCAGGGCAGCATCTACACTTTTATTAAGATTCTTTTTCGTCCATGCATCGGCACCTTCAAAGGTATAGTCGGCCAAAAGATTGCCCAGATTACTGTTATCACCCTGTTTTGTAAGATCTATACTGGTGTGGGAGATCTTTTGATTCATCTCTTTGTCCAGTTTTTGCTTATAGGGTTCAATAACTTTTACAAACTCCTCATCATTCTTTAGCTCATTATTAATAGAAATGTTTTTCTGAGGCTGAACTTGTGCCAACTGCAGTGTAGATGCTGTTTTGCAGGCAGTAAATGTGGCCAGAGCAATTCCTAATAACAAGAATTTATTTTTCATATGTTGCAAATTATTTTTTTTAAGATCATATGTAATCACCATTAATTATAGTGTTTTGTAAACAACTTCGATCATAGCGATGTCATAATATCTTTTAGTATATGCAAATATAATTATATGTATAATAAAACATTATTATTTATTATAAATTCTTATCGTAAATTATTAAATTTGAAAAAAATAATTCTAACAGATGAGCATTTTAAAAGGAGTAGGTGTTGCGTTGGTAACACCCTTTAATGAAGATTTATCCGTTGATTTCGATAGTTTAACAAAACTTGTTGAGTATAATATCGAAAACGGAACCAATTATTTGGTTGTTTTGGGAACTACAGCAGAAGCTGCAACACTTTCTGAAGAGGAGAAGAAACAGGTAATTGAGCATATCATTAAGGTTAATAATAAACGCCTCCCCCTGGTTTTGGGAATTGGCGGAAATAATACTCTTGAAGTAAAGAAACAGATTGAAGAAGCAGATCTTTCTGCATTTGATGCCGTACTTTCGGTATCTCCATATTACAATAAACCTAATCAGGAAGGCCTTTACCAGCACTATAAAATGCTGGCATCTACCGGAAAAAATGTCATTATTTACAATGTTCCGTCAAGAACAGGTCAGAATGTTGAGGCTGATACCACTATTCGTTTGGCCAATGAATTCCCGAATCTATTCATGATCAAAGAAGCGGCACCCAATATTCTTCAGTATTTTGATATTTTGAGAAAGAAACCTGAAGGATTTTCATTGGTTTCCGGAGATGATGAATATACCCTTCCTGTGACTTTAGCGGGAGGAGACGGAGTAATCTCTGTAATAGGGCAGGGGTATCCGAAAGAATTTTCTACCATGGTCCAGCTGGCCTTTGATGGAAAAGTGAAGGAAGCTTATGATATTCATAATAAGCTGGTAGAAATTACAAGACTGATTTTTGCAGAAGGAAATCCTTGCGGAATCAAGGTAATCCTTACAGAAAAAGGAATTATTAAAAACTATCTGAGACTTCCTTTAGTTCCTGCTTCAGAAGGTCTTTACGCGAAAATTAAAGCTGAAATGGCGAAAATTTAAAAGATGTGAATAGTGAATAGTCAATGGTGAATTTTTAAATGTACGGTTTAAAATTGCCCATTCACTTGCAAAGCAAAATTCACCATTGGCCATTAACAATAAAATAACAGGTGAAAAGTTCCGGCTTTTCACTTTTTTTAATCAAAAAATATGAAATTAACAGCAGCAACAGAAAAGGATATTCCGTTGATACGGAATTTGGCCAAAAGATCATGGGAAAGTGCTTATACGGGGATTATTTCTCAGGAACAAATAGATTATATGTTGGAGAAAATGTATTCAGAAGAAGAAATTCTCAGTCAGCTTCAGAATCCGGATTATCATTATTACCTGATTTTTGATGAGGGTAATAGTTCTTTTGAAGGCTTTATCGGTTATGAGAATAATTATGAAGTGGGAACTACAAAACTTCACCGTATTTATCTGGTGCCGGAAAGCAAAGGAAAAGGATTTGGAAAAGAAACATTGAATTTTTTGAAAGATAGAGTTTCTGAAAGCGGAGATGAAAGGATTATTTTAAATGTTAATAAAGAAAATTCTGCTAAAAAATTCTATGAATCTCAAGGGTATAGAGTATATGATGAGGTGGTTTTGGATATAGGCGATAATTATTTTATGGATGATTATTTAATGGAATATGTATTTCACAAATAATTGACTTAAAATTCTGTAACATTTAATTTTAATTCTATAACAAGTGATGTTTTTTTTTATTCCATCTTTGTAACAGAACCAAATCACTTTCAATAATACATTCATATGCTTGGTTTTGAGCTTTTGCAGCTTTTTATCAGTATATTTTTTTCATCCTTAGTGTTTAATTCCTGTATTCAATATGCAGGAGTTTTTCTTTTTTTATATATTATGTTAAAAATTAATAACCTATTTCACTTTTAAATGAAATAAATTATTATATTTACTTCGAAATTTGACACACTTATATCAGGATGAAAATGTATGTAAAATTTGATTTCAATGCTCTCTGCAAGAAAGTGTTGGATGAGAAGCTAAAAGAGCACGGGCTAAAATACCGCCTGCTGAACTTTGGTGAAGTGGAGTTCTATGAACCCATTACCCAAGAGCAGCATAATCTTTTTAAGAAAAATCTTAAAGATTACGGCATAGAGATTATTGAAAGCCAGAAAACGGCTTTAGTACAGAAAATAAAAGATGCGATTGTAGAGCTTGTTTTCTCTGAAAACGCTGTTCCTGTTAAAGCATCTATTTATATTGCTGAAAAACTGAACCACAGTTATGGATATCTTTCCAATCTTTTTTCTGAGGTTGCCTACACCTCAATAGAAAACTTCATCATCCTTCAGAAAATAGAGTATGCCAAGGAGCTGATTCTGGATAATAAGCAGAGCCTGACAGAGATTGCCCATAAACTGAATTATTCAAGTGTGGCTCATTTGAGCACCCAATTCAAAAATACAACCGGCATCACACCTTCTCAGTTTCATAAAACCATTATAAAAAGAAGGGAAAACCAAAGTATTAATATAAATTCAAAAACGCTGTATGAATAAAGAATATCTGAATGTAATCACAGTAGATGATGATGAGGGTAATATTATATTCTTTAAAAATATTTTCAGAGATTTAAAGATAGGGGTGAAATCACAGTTTTTCTCGGACGGAGATGATCTTATGAAATATTTGAGCAGCAATGGTGCAATTATTCCTGAAGTAATATTCATTAAGTATGATATTTCAGGGAAAAGCTGTATGGAATGCCTGAGAGAAATTAAAATAAATCATGGATTCAGCAACATCATAATTGCAGTATACGCCGGCCAGATTTCCGAAAACGAAACAGAAGAAATCTTCGTTAACGGAGGCAATATTTTTATGAGAAAGCCTGAGACTTATGATGGTCTTAAAAAATCACTTACAGAAATTATTACCGTAAACTGGCAGTATCATTCTTCAGGTCTGAACAAAGATAATTTTATTATGAAAGTATGATGGATAAAGGTTTTATGATGTTTATTTTTTAAATAAGTGATAATATTCAGCGCATACTATTCACATAAAAGTGAAAATTGTATAATTAATAATTAAAATAATATAATAAGAATTCCACGCAATATCATCAATTTTGTAAATGTAAACTTTGGAACACAAATTAGCTATATAAAAAAGCAATGGATGGTAGAAAATAGATTATTTCATTTAGAAAGTAAGATATAAGTCACAATGTTAGTTTAACAAAATGAATTATGTTTATTTCCAGCTATAAAGCATAGAAGATCTTTAAACAAAACGGTACAATCATGAAAACTTAAGAGAGTTGAAGGGTATTTATTCGTTTCATTCCCACTCCTTCAACTTGAAACAGTTAGTTTTTATAATAAGCAAGTTGGAAAAATAATTCATTTTGTTTTTTTAATTTATTTTAATAGTCAGGGCTGAGAATTTAAATACCTATAAATATTTTCAAACCCAATCAGATATTAGTTCCTACTATTAAAATAAATTTTTTAAGCAGACTAAAAGTAATTTCTTCTAAATAACAGTTTTATAAGGGGGCCGCGGAGAGATTTTCTTTTCGCGGTTTTTTTATGAAATTTTGCTCCACTTATTCTTTCCCCTGTAGTGTTTCAGGTAATAATTTTTGATGATCAGATTGTCTGGATTTATCAGATGTGGATCTGCCTCCAGGATTTTATCAACTGTATTTTTTGTGGTTTTTATAATGGCGGAATCATTCACAAGATCAAGTCTTTTAAAATCTACAACGCCACTCTGCTGTGTTCCCAGAATATCTCCGGGACCTCTGAGCTGCATATCCACTTCAGAAATCTTGAATCCATCATTAGTTTCCGTCATCGTTTTGATGCGGGTTCTGCTTTCCTTCGATAATTTATCAGAAGTCATAAGTATGCAGTAGCTCTGCTCTGCTCCTCTCCCAACACGCCCCCGAAGCTGGTGAAGCTGCGAAAGCCCGAATCTTTCTGAGCTTTCTATCACCATTACAGAAGCATTAGGAACGTTAACCCCTACCTCAATCACGGTGGTAGCTACCATAATCTCAGCTTTACCCGAGGCAAAATAATTCATGGCGATATCTTTTTCAGCAGGTTTCATTTTACCGTGCAGCATTGTGGTATTGTAATCGGAGAACGCATTCATCACATGATCGAGCCCTTCCATCAGATTTTTATAATCCAAAGTTTCTGATTCCTCAATTAACGGATATACAAAATAAACTTGTCTTCCTTTTTTTATTTCGTCTCTGCAGAAATTATACACATACGTTCTGTCTTTCTCACGTCGGTGGGCAGTAATGATAGGCTTTCTTCCCATAGGCATTTCATCGATCACGGAGACATCCAGGTCAGAGTAAAAGCTCATTGCCAGGGTCCTTGGGATAGGAGTTGCCGTCATCACCAGAATATGCGGAGGAATTCTATTTTTTGCCCATAATTTTGCCCTTTGCGCCACACCAAACCTGTGCTGCTCATCAATGATAGCCAGCCCAAGGTTTTTAAATCTCACTTTATCTTCCAGAACCGCGTGCGTTCCTACCAATATCGATAATGTTCCGTCTTCCAGCTCTTCGTGAATGATCTTTCTTTCTGAAGTTTTGGTGGAACCCGTCAGAAGACGGATATTGATCCCTGTTTCTGTTAAAAGGTCTTTAATTCCATTATAATGCTGCTGTGCAAGGATTTCAGTAGGAGCCATTATGCAACTCTGAAAACCATTATCCATAGCAATCAGCATGGTAAGCAATGCAACCATGGTTTTTCCGGATCCCACATCACCTTGGAGAAGCCTGTTCATCTGAATAGGCCTTTTCATGTCCAGCCGGATTTCCTTTAAAACTCTTTTCTGTGCATTGGTAAGATCAAAAGGGATATGATGATTATAGAAACCATTAAAATGGTCACCCACAACAGGAAACGGATTTCCCGGTGAATGGGTTTTATGATGAAGCTTTTTGAGGGCATAACCTAATTGAAAAAAGAAGGACTCTTCAAACTTCAGTCTGTTATCAGCTTTTTCAAAATGTTTCATATCCTTTGGAAAATGAATATTTAAAAAAGTATGCTGCCTTGATAAAAACTTAAATGCTTTCATCATATAATCAGGGAAATTTTCTTCAATAAGGTTGGGGATCTCTTTGCAGATATTCCTTAAGACAACCTGGAAAAATCTTTGATTCAAACCTCTTTTAGTGAGCTTTTCAGAACTTGGATAAATAGGTTTCAGACGGGTGTCACTTTCTTTATTTTCCACGGCTTCAATTTCCGGATGAGGCATGGAGAACTGACGATTAAAAACATTAATCTTTCCGAAAATATAAACTTCACGGTTGATCGGAATCTGTTCTTTCAGCCATTTTGAATACTGAAACCATACCAGATCCATCGTTCCGGTATCATCATTGAATTTTGCAGAAAGTCTTTTTACCTTCCCGGTCTGAATCTCCTGTACCTGTGTGATTCTTCCTTTAAGCTGTAACTCAATACTACTTTCCTCGAGTTGAGAAATTTTAAATACTTTACTTTTATCCAGATAACGGATAGGGTAGAAGTTCAGAAGGTCGTCAACGGTTGACAGGCCCAACACATTCTTGATGAGTTTGGCTCTTTCGGGACCTATGCCTTTTACATATTCTATAGAAGTATCTAAAGTCATTTTAAAAATGAGCCCTAATTTCGGGAAAATAGGCTTAAGATTAAAATTTTTCACCGAAAATATTGAGCTTAAAATCAAAAAAAAGCGGCTCTCAATTTTTGAAAGCCGCTGTATAGTTTAATCTTTGATTTTGGATTTAAATTTTTTCTGGTAATCTTCCCACTGTTCCCTGGTACGGATCTTTTTGAAGAGATCTTTCGAAATAAATTCCAAATAAGGTTCAAGTTCTTTGGCCGACAATTCTCCCTGAAGGATTGTGATAGGTCCGCCTTTCTCGTCCAGAAATACAGTACTTGGAACAGCGCCGACGTTCATATATTGGGTGAATTCGTGCAAAGAATTCCTTCCTTTTTTATGTTCAGTATTATCATTGGAAAATGTTCTTCCGAAAACATCAATAGATTGTTTTTCTTCAGCATTAAATTTTACCGGATAGTAATTCTCATTTAAGATTTTGGCGATAATTTCGTGACCGTATGTTTTTTTATCCATGATTTTGCATGGTCCGCACCAGTCTGCATAAAAATCGATCAGGATTTTTTTTGGATTTTCCTTTTGAGCCTTTAAAGCTTCTTCAATAGTCATCCATTTTATCTGAGCAAAGCTGAAACTTACTAAAAATAAGAGCATTATGCTTATAATTTTTTTCATAATTTGATATTTACGTAAAAATAAGCATAATATAGCTTATTCTATTTTACATCCTGCATTAATTTTTTTACGAACGGAGATATCAAAATTAATACCACACCGGCAATTACCGCGTATAATCCCAATTGTTTATATCCATCAGTATAAGTGATCAAAGCATCATAGTTAGTAGATCCCTCTTTTGCTGTAGCAAGTCCGGCACCGATAATCCCGGCAACATACTGTCCGTAAGCTGAGGCCAGGAACCACATTCCCATCATCATTCCCTGAAGATTTTTGGTGGAAAGTTTAGTCATAATAGACAATCCTATTGGTGACAGGCATAATTCTCCAAGAGTGATGATCAATAATGCCAACGTGAAAAAATTCAGCGATGTTATTCCCTGAAGGTCCGCAAAAAGTCTTGTTGCAAATAAAACATAATACCCGATTCCCAGAAAAATAAATCCTAATCCAAATTTAACGATAGTATTGGGTTCAATTTTTCTTTTATTCAGCCATATCCATAGAAGCCCGATAAGCGGCGCAAGGAAAATAATAAAAAAGGCTCCTCCTGAGTTATTTACACCGTTCGGATCTAATCCAAGAAGGTCTTTATTCAGATTTTTAGCTGCAAAAATACTTAATGACCCACCACTTTGCTCGTAGATTCCCCAGAATAGGATCGAGAAAATAATGAAAACTAAAGCTGCCCAAAGTTTTTTACGCTCTGATGCGGTTACTTTTGACATTTCATAGAATAGGTAGATCAGTGTCAAAGGCCCGATGGTCCACATAAAATAATCTGTATATTCCGTTTTGGCAACCATCTTCATGATAATTGGTACGAAAATAAGAGATAAAATATAAACTCCATATTCTTTCCATTTTGGGATTGGAGCAGCTTTTACTTCTGCCAAAGGATGCCCTGGCTGAAGACCTATTGTTCCCATTCTTTTCTGAGTGAAAATGAAATTGATAAGGCTTATTACCATTACCACGGAGGCCAGACCGAAAGCGACGTTCCATCTCATGGCTTCTGAAATAATACCGCTTAGAATTTCTCCTTTACCGATAGCGATGCATAAATAACCACCCAATAAAGCTCCCAGATTGATTCCCGCGTAAAAAAGAGAAAAACCTGCATCTGCTCTTGAATCATTAGGTTTGTAAAGCTGTCCAACCATAGATGAAATATTCGGTTTGAAGAAACCTGTTCCTACCACAGTGAATGCAATTCCTAAGAAAAAGAATTTATGTGGATCAGTTGCCAGAATCAGGCTTCCAACGATCATCAGTAGCCCGCCCCAAAAGAGAGATTTCCTGAATCCGAGGATTTTATCTGCAAAAAGGCCGCCCACGAAAGTAAAGGCATATACGAATGCCTGGGTAGCGCCGTATTGAAGGTTAGCTTCTTTTTCATGGAAATTAAGCTGGGAGATCATAAAGAAAACCAGCATTCCGCGCATTCCGTAAAAACAGAAACGCTCCCACATTTCAGAGAAAAACAGGCTCCAGATCTGTCTGGGGTATTTTCCTTTGAAATTTTGTATTTCATCTAGAGTTAAGCTCATAATTGTATATGATTGTTTTAATTAGGGTTGTTTATTGTTGTTTTGGTCCAGTTCAAAACGGATTCTGTCCTGGTCTATGATTTCTTTTAATTCTTCTTCTTTTGGAAGGTAGAGGAGGTATTTGCTCGCAAAGAGATTGTTTTTGTCATTCAGAACGGAATATTTTACAATGGTTTCGTCTTTTTCTGAACACAGTAAAATTCCTATCGTCGGATTATCACCTTCTCCGCGTTTCAGATCATCATACATTCGTACATACATATCAATCTGTCCGATGTCCTGATGGGAGAGTTCTCCGGTTTTAAGGTCAATAATGACAAAGCATTTCAGAATATAATTGTAAAAAACAAGGTCGATATAAAAATCGGATGTATCTGTAGAAATATGCTGTTGTCTTGCTACAAAAGCAAATCCTTTCCCGAATTCCAGAAGAAACTTCTGAATATGATCAATGATGGCGGTTTCAATTTCTTTTTCAGAAAATTTTTGATCCGGTGTTAAACCTAAGAATTCAAAAATGTAAGGGTCTTTTAAAACACTGTGGATATTTTCTGTCGGGGATTTTTTATGTTCCAGAACTCTTTCGTAGGCAAGTGAATTGATTTGTCTTTTCAAATCCCGTACGTTCCAGTTATTTTGTACAGCTTCATTAAGATAATAGTTTCTTTTTGATTTATCATCCTGTCCGAAAAGTAATCTGTAATGAGACCAGCTCAATTGTAGAGACAATGTGTCAACAATTGGGAAAGCTGTGTAAAATTTGCGCATATTGGAAAGGTTTGTATAGTCGAAACCCTTTCCAAACTCCAGAGAAAGTTTTTTAGAAAGATTTTTTAAGGTTTTCTTTCCGTATTCGGCGCGTTCTTTTCCCTGCTGTTCATTTTCTACGATCAGTTTTCCGATCTGCCAGTAAGTGAGCAGTAAAGTAGAATTCGCGATCCGAAACACTTTTTCGCGCGACTGCCTAATAATTTCCTTTACGGATTGAAATAAAGAATCTTCGGAAATTTCCATCATACGAAAATAAAAAAAACCTCTGACTTTGCAGAGGTTTTGTTGTATTTTATTGATGCGGTTATTTTACACCGTGCATCATTTTCTTTAAGATTGGAGAGATCAAACCTAAAATAACAGCTGCGATACCACAAAGTACTACGAATACCATAAAGAATTCGAATAGGTTGTGGATCTCAAATCCTGCAAATGTAGGATTGTGCAATGGTAACTGAGCTTTCTCAAATGCTGCTGTCTGTTCAGCAGTCAACGTTACTTTTTTATCTAAAACGTCCTGAAGGTTTATGCCTATTTCCTGTGCTTTTGTGAATTTATCACCTGTAGCAGGGATAAGAGCTCCCAATGAACCTGCCAATGCATACCCTGCAGCATTGGAAATAAAGAATACTCCATATAATAATGATGCAAATCTTTTTGGAGCTAGTTTTCCTACCAATGAAAGACCGATTGGAGATAAGCAAAGCTCACCACAAGTCTGGATGAAATAAAGAAGCATTAGCCATTTGATTGCTAATAATCCTGAATTTCCAAGATCTTTTACGTTGTGTGCAATAATGAAGTAAGAAAGAGCAATTAATGCAAGACCCATTGCTTGCTTGAACGGAGATACGGGTTCTCTTCCTTTTGTTCTTAATTTATCCCATGTCAAACTGAATGGAACGGCTAACAGAACTACGAAGATACCGTTGAAGATCTGAACCATTGAAGGAGGCATATTCCATCCGAAAATGTTTCTGTCTGTCTGGTTGTCAGCAATAAATGTTAATGAAGATCCTGCCTGCTCGAAAGCTGCCCAGAAGAAAATGATAAAGAAGGATACAATATAAATTACCCAGATTCTCTGTCTTTCAATCTTGTTTTCTGCAGAACTCATGATCAGGAAAGCCAGGGAAATACCGGCCGCATAGATGAAAGGATAAATAATTCCTTTGATCAATTGTCCCATCTCTACGGCTTTAAATCCGAATTCTCCTACCAGTAAATATCGGAAAGCGAAGAATAAAACCACAAATATAACTCCGGTGATCCCTAAAGATAAACCTGAGAATTTAGCGGTCTGAGTTTCACCTTCTTCAAAGTCTGCACTTGTATTGTTCTTTGGCAATCCACCGATAGGTCTCCCTTCCGGATTTACCACATATTTATTTTTAAGGATAAAGAATGTTACGGTTCCAATAATCATTGCAATTGAAGCGGCTAAGAATCCCCATTTGAAAGCAAAAATATCTCTTACTCCTGTAGCTGCATCTTTCACATCTCCTACGTAAGGGCAGATAAATTGTCCCAGGAATGCTCCGATGTTAATCCCCATATAAAAAATGGTAAATGCAGAGTCCAGTTTGGATTTCTCCTGCTTAGGGTAAAGACTTCCCACCATTGAGGAAATATTCGGCTTGAAGAATCCATTACCGAAAATGATAACGAATAACGCCAGCCACATAATCATTTTGGAACTGCCCAGATCGGCAGAGAAAGTAGAGGCACTGATAAATAATAGAAACTGACCGATAGCCATCAGAGATCCACCGATTAAGATGGCATTTCTGTTTCCTATATATTTATCTGCAATAAATCCTCCCAAAAGAGGTGTTAAATAACATAAAGCTAAAAATCCACCGTAGATAATTGCTGCATCTGCTTCTTTTATTAATAAGGAATTTACCATGAAGAGCGTCAAAAGGGCTCTCATCCCATAAAAGTTGAAACGCTCCCACATTTCTGTTCCGAAAAGAACCCACAATCCTTTTGGATGCCTTGAATTCTTATTCTCTACAAACTCATCCGGTTTCGGACTTAATGCTTCAATATTATCCATTCTATTGTTAATTTTTGTTAAGACTGACAAATATAGTTTTTTTTGAGTTTTTGGCAAGGTTTTAATTTTATATTTAAATAAAAAAGCTGCAGAACGATGCTGCAGCTTGATATTCTTTATGATAAATGAGGATTAATGTCCTTTTTCCCTCATGATCTTATTCAATCTTTTTAACATTGACAGACCTAAAAGTGTCGCAAATATTAGCAAAGCAAAGTTAACCAGGAAGTAATTCATCTTATTGTCGTAGCTGTACCACGTACTTGCCAGGATTCCTGAAAGCTTATTACCAACTGAGTTGGCTAAGAAGAAACCTCCCATCATTAATGCAGTAATTCTTGCCGGTGAAAGTTTTGAAACGAATGAGAGTCCCATTGGAGAAAGGCAGAGCTCCCCAACAGTAATTACTCCATAACCGGCAACCAGCCATAACGGTGAAACTTTTTCAGCCCCATTATCTCCTGCCATAACGGCGAGAGCCATTACCAGGCATGATAATCCTGAGATAAATAATCCTAAAACAATTTTTGTAGGAGTAAGCGGTTCTTTTCCTTTTCTTCTTAATAAAGCCCAGAGCCCTACAATGACAGGCGTTAAAGCAATTACCCAGAATGGATTGATAGACTGGAATAATTCCGTATTGTATAGATAGACTTTCGATTCCGGATTTCTTTCCAAGGCGGCACGCTGTTCAGCAGAGATATTTTTAAAATAGATATCCTTCCCGGTTTCTTTAATGGCTTTTCCGTCCTTGTCCTTTTGAGACTGGAATTGATTGTCATAAACCGGAACCTCTTTGTCTTCATAGCTTTTCCCTTCCACCATATAAATATCCTCGAGAGGTTTTTCCAGTGACGCAGGAACACTTCTGTCCGTATAATAATTGGCCCATCTTGTTAAAGCCGTACCATTCTGCTTAAAAACTGCCCAGAAGAACATACTGATTAGAAACACTGAAAGTAGAGCTCCGATTGATGGTTTCTCCTCTGGCTTAGCTTTAAAGTATAGTGAAGCATAAAAGTAGATCACAGGAATACAGGCAAAAATAAAGGCGTCTGTACTGTCGCTACCGAAGATATTTCCGGGAATGAACCATCCAATAGCTCCCACTGCAATGGCAGGGACAAAAACCTTAATTAAAATTTCAGAAAGCTTGGTATCTCCTTCTTCTACAGGCTTCATCTGTGCGGCATGGATATAGTGTTTTCTACCGATGGTAAAGATCACAAGACCAACAAGCATTCCTACTCCCGCAGTGATGAAAGCTTCACCCCATCCGAATTTATTACGCATAAAAGCTGCAATAATATTACAGATAAATGCCCCGATATTGATCCCCATATAGAAAATATTATATCCGGAGTCTTTATTGGCTTTATAAGGTTCCTCAGAATAAAGGTTTCCTAACAGTGTGGAAATAGTGGGTTTAAAGAAGCCATTCCCAATGATGATTAATGCCAGAGAGCCATAAAAAAGAGGCAGCTCTTTGAAGACCCCCATTCCTATATATCCTGCAGCCATCAAAATTCCGCCCAGATAAATAGATTTAATATATCCTAAAACCCTGTCAGCCAAAAAACCTCCAAGGAACGGTGTTAAATAGGTCAAGGCGATGTATGTTCCGAAAATATCATCAGCCGTTTTGTCCGGAAGTCCAAGTCCTCCTGTTAGCCCGGTTGGCTCAATGACATAAAGAACAAAGATTCCAAGAATCAAGTAATACCCGAAACGTTCCCACATTTCTGTGAAAAAGAGGAAGGGTAAGCCTTTAGGATGTTTAGTCTTCATATAATCAATTTTCAAATTTCCCAAAAATAAGTTTTTAATTTCAATTGATAAAATAAATAATATCCTATAGGAATCATTAATGAAATAAATATTAAAGCACCTTAATTTTATTTTAAAGGAGCTTTTGAGAATATTTTTATTAAGATTTTAAAACTTTGATTTCTTCCTCTAATTCTTGGACTTTATGTTTTAAAAGAGAAATGTAATCCTGCAGATTTTCCAATAAAGAATTGGAAATGTTGAAATATTGATTATAATTTCCAGAATTATCATGAAAAGTTGAATTGTCATTATTTATAGAAAACTTACTTTCAGTCTCTTTAATATCTTCAACGGGAACTTCAAGAGCTTCAGCTAGTTTTTGCCATTCCTCTTCATGAATTCTTACTTCTCCGCGTTCTTTGCGAGAATAGTTAGAAGGATCTGTAGATAATATTTTAGCCATTTTTTCCTGAGATATACCTTTTTGTTTACGTAGATTTTTAAGTTTTTCTTGTATCATCATTTTTACTTGTTTTATGCAAATATGCAAAAACATGTACCTATTTTGCAAGAAATTTACCAAAAAAATACCAGTTTTATTTCACGGCGGTTTGATTTTTATTTCTAGTTTTGAAAATGTCAATAATGGCACACAATTATTAAATTATCTATTATGAAAAATTTAAAAAAATTAACAAGAAAAGATCTTAAAGAATTAAAAGGTGGAGGAAATCATTATGATGTAGGAGTTGGTGAGGATGGCGGATCTGGTGATACATTCAAATGCTGTAATACATCTACGGGAGCTTGTGGTCCGTGTGGAGGTCCTGGGTCTTGCGATGCCGGTTATGAATTAAGATATTGTTAAACAAATTAAAAAATTAGAAAGGCTGTTATGTTTCAGCCTTTCTTTGTATTTTTATTTTAAAATAATTTCTAAATGATTGGCAATTTTTTTTTATTAATAGGTATTCTTTTTTCTCTTAATTTTTTTTCTCAGGATAAATTAACTATTGTTGGAAAGGACACTAAAAATCAGTACCAGAAAACATTAAAACTCATAAGTACGTTTAATGAAAAATATTATGGTGGCTTTACAGGGGATTCTTCTAGTATAAAGAATAATATATTCAACTTCAAAGTTCCAAACTATAATGATGGTATTCCTAGACCTTTTCGGCTTTTATTTAAGACTGAAAAAAATAAAGTACTTAAAATATCAGATATTTTTTATATTTCTAAAAAAACAAATACGATAAATTTTGATTCTGATAAAAATAAAATCATATTTGATAATAAAAACGATCTTTATAAGGAAAAAATGAATTATGAAGCTTATATGCAGTCTTATATTTCTGAAAAGAATAGATTAGATAGTATTAAATTTAGTATTAATGAGAGGAAAAAATTTAAACTTGAGAAAATAACAATAGACAGTTTACAAAATTTATATAATACTCTCGATCACTATGAAGATTCTTTGTTATTAAGTCTGTCAAAAAAAACACCGGATTCTTATGTTATATTTTGGAAATTGGTGCAAAAATTTGAATCTAAGGGATATAACAAGAAATACTATCAAATTTTCAATAATCTAAACAGCTCAATTAAGAAATCTTCTGTTGGATTGATATTTAATAATCAATTCAAAAGATCAGAAAAGATAGTATTAGGCAGTTTATTTCCTGATTTGATTTTTTACAATAAAAAAGTTTTAGCAGAGCTAGGTAAGAAATACACTCTTGTAGATTTTTGGTTTTCTTATTGTCAACCCTGTATAGAAGATTTTCCAAAATACAAAGAAATATATTCAGAGTATCATGATAAAGGTTTCGAAATTTTAAATATTTCTACTGACAGAACTAAAGATAAGGGAAATTGGGAGAAAATTATCACGGAAAAGGAACTGAAATGGGTTCATTTTTTAGATGAAAATGGTGTAAGAGCTAAACAGTATAACATTAATAAATTTCCAACAAACTTTCTTTTGGATTCTTCAGGAACAATCATTAAAAAAGATATTTCCCCTGAAGAATTAGAATTTTATTTAAGTGAAAATTTAAGATAAATTATCTCGTCAAAATGTTTAATGAATATAAAAACCTCCCAAAGGATATTTGAGAGGTTTTGAAAATTTTATTTAAAAGGAATTATAAATTATTCAAAATAAAATCCGTCATTTTCTGATACAGCTGCGGTCTTGTCTGGCCCCCGTAAATTCCGTGGTTTTTATCAGGGTAAGCCATAAATTCAAACTGTTTTTTATTTTGAATTAAAGCTTCAGAGAATTCCATAGAGTTCTGGAAATGTACGTTATCATCAGCAGTTCCGTGGATCAGTAAGAATTTACCCTTTAATAGATTGGCATACTCTGTTGGAGAATTTTTATCGTATCCGTCAGCATTTTCCTGAGGGGTTCTCATGAATCTTTCCGTGTATACGGAATCATAATACCTCCAGTTGGTTACCGGTGCTACAGCGATTCCGGCTTTGAAAACATCCGCTCCTTTCGTCATTGCCAGACTGGTCATATAACCTCCGTAGCTCCATCCGAACATTCCGATTCTTGTTTTGTCAATATAAGACTGGTTTCCGAACCATTTTGCCGCAGTAATCTGATCTTCAATTTCATATTTACCCATATTCATGTAGGTAACCTTCTTGAACTTAGCTCCTTTATAACCCGTTCCACGCCCGTCTACACAGGCAACGATATAACCTTTCTGCACCAAATGATTAAACCATAAAGCATTGCCATTGTCCCATGAATTCGCAACCTGCTGAGATCCAGGTCCGGAATACTGATACATAAACAGTGGATATTTTTTATTAGGATCAAAGTTTTTAGGTTTCATGATCCATGCATTCATCTGGTCGCCGGCGCCATTTGGAATGGTGATGAATTCTTTATCTGCAAAATTATCGGCCTTTAATTTCTGTAGCTGGTCGTTATTATTCTGAAGTTCTTTTACCGTTTTACCGTTTCCGTCTTTTAAAACAAAAGTGTAAGGTCTTGCAGCAGTAGAAGATGTTTCAATGAAATAACTGTAGTTCTTACTGAAATTGGCAGAATTGTTTCCTTCCGCATTAGAAATAAGCTGGGATTTTCCGTTTTCAATATTTACTTTGGAAACGACTTTGTTGATGCTTCCTTTTTCAGTCGTCTGAACATAAATTTCCTTAGACTTCGGATTGAATCCATAATAATCGGTTACTTCCCAATTTCCCTTTGTTATTTGCTTTTTAAGCTTTCCATCCTTGTCATACCAGTATAAATGACGGTTACCGTCTCTTTCGGATGCCCAAAGGAAAGAATCATCATCCAGGAATTCCAGAGTAGGGCTATCTGTATCGATCCATTTCTCATCCGTTTCTGTGAATAGTTTCTGAACGACTCCGGTTTTGGTATTCACCTTTAAAATATCGGACGCATTCTGAATTCTTTCAGAAGTCACCAGAACCATTTCGTCAGGCTTTGCCGTCTGAATGACATTGGGGATATAATAGTTTTTAAAAGAACTTAGGTTGATTGGCGTTGTTTTTCCCGTATCAAGACGGTACAGCTGGGCAGAAACTATAGAGTTTTTTTCTCCTGCTTTAGGATATTTGTAACGCATTTCCTCAGGATAAAGTTTTTTTCCATAGATCGGAATATAGATCTCCGGAACCTGGCTTTCATCAGATTTTACAAATACAATGGCATCCGAGTTCTTTGTCCATTCATATTGTCTTGCATGCCCGAATTCCTCTTCATATACCCAGTCAGCTAACCCGTTGATAATGGAATTTTTCTTACCGTCATTTGTAATCTGGGTAATTTTTCCTGAACTCAGGTCCTGATAGAATAAATTATTTTCAGCAATGAATGCTACTTTAGAGGCATCAGGAGAAAATCTTGGCTCCTGAACTGTTTTACCGTCATTCAGGCTGATTGTCTTACCTGATTTCAGATCTTTTACCTCAAACTTTCCAAGAAATGAATGTCTGTAGATGGGCTGGCTTTCTGTTAAAAGAAGAATTTTTGATTCATCATCAGAAAATTCATAGCTTTCAAATTTACCATCAACAATATTTCCTTCTTTTTGTGAAGTTTTGTAAGAGTATTTGGCAATTCCTGTCGGCTCAATGACCAGATAATTTTCTCCGTTCTTCATAGATGCTATACCGGCAATGCCTTTTCCGCGGTAATATCCTGAATATATTTTATCTAAAGTGATTTCCTGGGCAGACACATTATGGAATGCTACAGCCACGGTAAGAGTTAAGAGTAATTTTTTCATTTCTAATTTTAATGGATCTCAAAGATAATAATTTTATTAAATGCATAAAAAAGCTTTTTTAATACGGCTTTTGGCAAAAAAATTGAATGTATTATTATAACAATCAAATTAAATAATAATTATGGAAACGAATGCATACAACCAAAAACTGAACCGTTATGTTTTAGCCGATCAGATTGTTTATACAGGCTTTTCAAGCTTCAAAGATGCGGAAGACTGTGCCAACAAAAAAGGCGGAACTTTGGTGGAAGTTGGGTTTAAAGATGGGAATGATAATCCACAGATTACCAATGAAGCCGGCCTTATTGAGAAAAAACTTCACTATTATGTTTATGCTGGTGATGAATATAAATTTATTCATTCATCTGATCCCGGGTTCAGGAAATACGCAGATGAATTACAGAAAATAAAAGCAAAGATTCGCCAGGATGCACCGGACGAAAGATATCTGGCTAATTTTGAAATTGAAAATGCAGAAGATCCGATTATTGTGATTAAAAATGATCACTTTGAATCGGTAACCTCCAGAGAACGCTCAAAATATTTGAAGCACGCCGAAGTTTATGAACTAGGGGTATCCCTGCCAAAACCTTAAAAAATTTTTATCATGAGCAAAACCAAATATTCAGAAAAAGCTCAGGACAAAGTGGGAAAAGTCATGCACGAATTTAAAGAAGGAAAACTGAAGTCCTCTTCAGGAGAAAAGGTGACCAGCAAAAAACAGGCTGTGGCCATAGGAATTTCAGAAGCCAGAGAAAAAGGCTTGAAGGTGCCAAAGAAGAAAAAAGAATAACATCAATAAAAATTCCGTGAAAGTATTTTCACGGAATTTTATTATAAATCAGTTGATTGAACCTTTTTTACCTTTTATCTATTTGTAAAGCACTTTGTAATATTCATCTGCCATTCTATCACTGTTAAATTGGTGCTGAACATCATTCATAGCCTTATACTGAATTTTTCTCCATTGGTCCGGATTATCGTAATAAGCAGGCAGGATTTCGTTTTCAAGAATTTCGTACAGCTTATTCAGATCATAAGTATCCTGTTCGTAAATGCTCATATTTAAATAATCAGCTTTCGGAACAACAAACGAATTTTCTCCCGGTTCGGCAAATTCAGGGATCCATCCGTCATCGGTAGAAAGATTTACAGATCCGTTCATAGCAGCGGTCATTCCTGAAGTTCCAGAAGCTTCTCTCGGTACCCTCGGATTGTTGAGCCACAGATCTGAGCCCTGTTTCAGGGATTTACTTAAAGAAAGCTCATAGCCTGTAAGTACAGCCATATTTTTATGATTTTTACTTTCCTCTACCAAAGTATTAAAAGTAGAAATAGCAGAATAATCCATAGGATAAGGTTTCCCTGACCAGATAATCTGTACCGGATATTTTTGATTATTCAATAACCTGTAGAATCTTTCCTTATCATGAAGCAGTAAATCTGCACGTTTATACCCTGCAAATCTTCTTGCCCAGACAATAGTGAAAATGTTAGGATCAAATAGATTTCCGGTCTGATCTGCGACAATGGTGAACAGTCTTTTCTTTAAATGTTTTTTGCGGTAATCAAAAACAGTTGCATCGTTTTCATCTTTGGCATTATAAAGAGGCTTATCGGCCCAGTATTTAAATTCCTGTGCGTTGGTAATGGAAGTAATTTCGCAGATTCCAGGATATTTACTCCACATAGCTCTGGAAACCTCACCATGCAGCTTAGAGACGCCGTTCGCCATTCTTGCCATTTTCAGAGCACATAGCGAGTGGTTGAAACGATCATCGGTTGCTCCTTCGATACTTTTTACCTCTTCCATGCTGAAACCGGAAAAGTAAGACATATCATAACATAGTTTCAGATTATGTTTTTCATTTCCTGCTTCTTCAGGAGTGTGGGTGGTAAAAACCAGTTTTTCTTTCACCCGGTTCAGATCTCCATTGTACTTTTTCAGCAGGTAAAATGCGGCTGGAAGTCCATGAGCCTCATTCAAATGATAGACTTCTCTTTCGGCATTTATTTCGTCGAGTAACTGAGCACCTCCTTTTCCAAGCAAAATATACTGAGCCAGTTTTGTAGATTCGTTGGCATCGTATAATTTGTGGCAGATGGTTTTAGAAACGTGATCGTTTTCCGGCACATCTGTAGAAAGAAAAAACATGGGTGCCGTATTGAAAATTTCAGGATCAAGGTACCATACTTTTACCCAAACCGGGGCACTATGGATCTCGATCTGAAATTTGATTCCGGTATCCTCAAGAAAGCTGTACATCTTCCTTGTCCAGACCGGCTGAAGGGTCTGGTCATGATTTCTGGCCTGATCATAATAACCAAATTTCCAGAGAATTCCGATCCCTATAAGATCCTGTTTCAGGTTGTATGCACTTCTCATATGAGATCCTGCAAGGAATCCCAAACCACCCGAATATATTTTTAAAACCTGTTCAATGGCGAATTCCATCGAAAAATAGACGGCTTTTTTAGAATATTGTGGATTGATGCTGTAAGGTATTTTAAAATTTTTAAAATCCATATAAATCACAGTTTTATAATTTGAACGCTAAAGGTATTGATTATGAAAATAAACTTTACATTAATTATTTGATAAATTAATTTAAAAGTATCCTGTGAATAGTTTTTTTACTTACCTTTATTATGTAAATTTTTGAAAATCAAAAACTTCTAACGGTGAAACCAATATGGCATGTGTTCTTTGGTCACATAAAAAATCACCTATGAAAAAGACATTTTCTGATGAAGATTTAATAAAGAATCTAAGCCTATACTATATGAACCGGCATTTGAAAAAAAAGCCGATGGAAAAGTATCACCGTAAAATAGACGAATCTCTTCTTCATGACCGAGAAAAATACAGAAAGAAATCTGAGATTCTATTGCTTAATTCGTTTATGCATCACTTTCCCGATGTCAAATTTGAAGACCTTACCTGCGAAAGTCCGGACTTTATCGCTAAACTCAACGACAAGAAGATTGGAATAGAACTGACCGAAGTGATCAATCATCTGGAAATGAAAAAAGTGGAAAGTACTTTAAATAAGATGTTCCGCCAGGCAGAAATATTATTAGAACAGGAAGACACCGCGAAATATCGTGGTGTTTATTTTTTAGAATTTTACCCGAATATTAAATTTGACAATATAGAACAGCAGGAGGAAAATATTCTCAGTATTTACAGAAGCATTAAAAAGAACAAACCTTTAGGCTGTGTGAAAGGGATGAGGAAATCTTTTCACCGCAGAAATGTTTTTATTACCCATGAATACAGCATGAACCTTTTTGATGAGCTTTGCTCAGAAAAGATCCTTGAGCTTATCGATAAGAAAAATGAAAAATTTCCCTATTACGATACGTCCGTAGATGAATGCTGGTTGGTGATTGTTTCCGATATGAACTCCATTGCTTCAAGATATACATTTATTCAGGACAAAGAGCATTTGAAGGAAGTGAAGAGTCCGTTTCATAAAATTTTCCATCTTGAAAATCTATGCGGAAATATTACAAGCATAAAATAGTTGGTATTTATTGCGTGATATCATAATTATTATGTGTTTTTATTTAAAATAATTCAATATTTTTAAAAATCCATTGTTTGTGATTAAAATATAGGTATATTTGATCTATGTGTTGTCAATCAACATATGCGTGTGGTTTTCAAATCATTCACTAAAAACTATATATCTATGAAAAAACTTTTACTCCTTATTTTTTTAGGTATTTCTCAGGTATTTTTTGCGCAGGCAGACTGTTCAACCGCACTTGCCGTCTGCGGAAATTCCAACATTACTTATAGTCCCACTGGATATGGCAATATTAAAGAATTGGTTAATTCAGGAAGTTGTATAGATGGAACTGGTGAACACAATTCAATCTGGTATAAAATAACGATTGCTACAGGAGGAACACTTACCTTCGATCTGGTTCCGAATAACCCGGATGCTGATTATGACTGGGCCATTTTCGGTCCTAATGTAAACTGTGGAGCTTTAGGGGCACCCATACGATGCAATGCTGCAACGGTTATAGGACCCGGACCGGCTACCGGCTTAAATATGACAAGCACCCTTATAAGTGCTGTCGGAGGTTCACTCACACCTTATTGTAAATATCTGGATGTTTTGCCGGGCCAGACTTATTATTTGTTTATTGACAACTGGGTGAGCAGTACCAGTACTACAACAGCACCGTTTTCTTTAACATGGGGTGGAACTGCAACATTGGCTTCCCCATTTACAGATCCGGCTTTACAGCCTTATCCTTTCATTCCTCCGGGAATTCCGGCTGTTAATCCGGCCGATCCAAAAGAAGTAATCATATGTGTAAATCCTGCTGTATTTGATTTTTCTACACTTTCTGCAGGAATTCTAAACGGAAATCCGAACTTTAGCGTAAGCTATCACACAAGTCAGAATGATGCGTTAACCGGAAATAATGCCATTACAGTTCCTACTACTGTAAATACAACATCTATTTATTATTACAGTATAGGCTATACGGATCCAACTAATCCAAACAGTCCGCTCAATAAATGTAAACAGATTGGAACATTTAAATTTAAGGACGGTAAAATCACGGCAAAAAATGCAACACTCACACAATGTAACAATAATAATGCGGGAACAGCAGTATTTGATCTTACAACAGCAGATGTTATTACAGATCCAACCGTGACCAAGAAATATTACAATACGCTTTCAGATCTGAATGCAGGTATCAATGAAATTACAAATCCGTCAGCATTTACTTCTGCGGAAGGAATCATTTTTGTCAAAGTGATTTCATCCTTCGGATGTACTGCTGTTGCACAGATAACATTGAAATTCTACCCGGTTGTTGTGGTAAATGATACTACATTAAGATCCTGTGCTATTGAAGGTAATCCGTCTACGGCATCTTTTAACCTTACAGGTGCATCGGTAACCTCTCAGACTGGGGCAGGTAAAAAATACTATCCCTCTGCAACAGATGCCGTGAATCAGACCAATGAAATTTTAACGCCTGCAGCATATATTGCTCCCAGCGGTGTGGTTTATGTGCGGGTTTTCAATGCGCAGGGTTGCTATAACATAGCTAAAATCACACTAGTGGTTATTCCGCCGGTTTATTCCACCATTCTTAAAGATAAAGTTATTTGTGTGGAAGACAGAACAACTTTGGATGCAGGCCCGGGATTTAATGGTTATGAATGGAGCACAGGAGCAACTACGCAGACGATCACAAACGTTGGAGTAGGTACCTATTGGGTAAAACTTAAAACAGGAGATTGTACCGTGGTGCAGAACGTAAAAGTATATCCTTCTGAACAACCGGTTGTTTCAAGTATAGAAATTTCAAATACTACCGTTACGGTATTTGTGATAGGAGGAACGGCACCTTACAAATATTCCATGGATAATATAAACTGGCAGGATTCTAATGAATTCAGCAATGTTAAAAGAGGAGATGCTACCATATTTGTAAAAGATTCTTACGACTGTGATCCGATAGATATCAGTATTGTTGTCCCTAATCTTGTTAACGTGATTACACCAAATGGTGACGGTTACAATGATGTTATTGATTATTCTGCCTTAGCCAATAAGAAAAATTTGGTAATGAATATTTTCGACCGCTATGGAAATATGATCTATCAGATCGATAAATCTACCGGCTATAAATGGGACGGAAGCAGTAGGGGCGGAGTGAAGGTACCTACCGGAAACTATTGGTATTCTGTAGGCTGGAATGAAAATGATAAAATGAACACACCAATTAAGTATTCAGGATGGATCGTAGTTAAAAACAGAGATTAAGCTTTTTAATAATAAACTATATAGATAAAACCATTTCGAAAGAGATGGTTTTGTCGTTGAAATAATTTTAAATTAGTCTGATCAATAACAGAAAAAATGAAGGATCTTTTTGTAAAACGTTTTCAATATTATAAATCTCTCGGAGATAAATCATTCGGTCAGCTTTCTGATGAGCAGATGTTCTGGCAGTACAATGATGAAAGTAATTCCATTGCAGTCATTGTTAAACATATTGCCGGCAATATGCTTTCAAGGTGGACCAACTTTCTAACGGAAGACGGAGAAAAAGCCTGGCGCAACCGCGATGGAGAATTTATCAATACCTTTAAAACCAAACAGGAGGTTATTGATTTCTGGGAAAAGGGCTGGGAATGTTTTTTTGATGCTTTGAGCCAGATCAATGATGAAAATTTATATTCTACTATTTATATCAGGGGAGAAGGACATTTGGTCTTAGATGCAGTTTTGCGTCAGCTCGCCCATTATCCTTATCATATCGGGCAGATCGTTTCCATTGCGAAAATGATAAAAAATAATGACTGGGAAACGCTTTCTATTGAAAGAAATAAGTCTCAGGAGTTTAATGCCGGAATGAAAGATAAGTTTTCTAAACAAAAAGATGTTTCCAATTCATCTCCGGTATGCTTTCAAAACAGCCCTGAAGTAAGGGACGAATATAAATAATAGACTGAATCGATTTAGAATTATTATTAAAATTACTATCTTTGCACCCAGAAAATTCAGGAGTAAATAAATGTCTACTTTTCACGGAACTGCCGCATTTCATACACTCGGCTGCAAATTAAATTTTGCGGAAACATCTACTATTGCCCGTCAATTGGCAGATGCTGGTTATGATAAAGTAAGTTTTGATGATAAAGCAGATGTCTATGTCATCAATACCTGTTCGGTAACTGAAAACGCAGACCGTGAATGCAAATTGCATGTAAAACGGGCAATGAAAGCCAATCCGGAAGGGCTGGTCGTTATTGTAGGATGCTATGCGCAGTTAAAGCCTGAAGAAATTTCACAGATCGATGGAGTAGATCTTGTTTTGGGAGCCAAAGAGAAATTCAATATCTTAAGCTACCTGGATGATTTGGAAAAATCGGAAAATGAAGGCATTGTACATTCTTGCGAAATTGAGGAAACTGATTTCTTTATCGGAAGCTACTCAATAGGGGACAGGACAAGAGCCTTTCTCAAAGTGCAGGACGGATGCGACTACAAATGTACGTACTGTACCATTCCACTGGCAAGAGGGATCTCACGATCAGATACTATTGAAAATGTTCTCAAAAACGCCAAAGAAATTGCCGAAAGAGACATCAAAGAAATCGTTCTTACAGGAGTTAATATCGGTGATTACGGTAAAGGTGAGTTCGGAAATAAAAGACACGAACATACTTTCCTGGACCTGATATCAGAGCTCGATAAAGTAGAAGGAATTGAAAGAATCCGTATTTCTTCCATAGAACCGAACCTTTTGAAAGACGAAAGTATTGATCTGGTTTCAAAAAGCAAAAGCTTTGTTCCCCACTTTCACATCCCGTTACAGTCCGGATGTGATGATCTACTGAAAAAAATGAAGCGCCGCTATCTTACCAAGCTGTATAATGACAGAGTCAATAAGATCCGCGAGGTAATGCCTGATGCAGCTATCGGTGTAGACGTTATTGTGGGATTTCCTGGTGAAACAGAGGAGAAATTCATGGAAACTTATAACTTCCTGAACGAGCTTCCTATTACCTACCTTCACGTATTCACTTATTCCGAAAGAGAAAATACGGAAGCAGTCGGTATGGATGGAGTAGTGCCTATTCCTGAAAGAAAAAAACGTAATAAAATGCTGAGAATACTTTCTGAAAAGAAAAAAATGGCATTTTATCAGACTCAACTTGGAAAAACGCTTCCCGTTCTTTGGGAACATGAAAATAAAGACGGTAAAATGTATGGCTTCACTGAAAACTATGTGAGAGTCCAGAAAGATTTTGATCCCGCATTCGTTAATCAGATTGAATTTCTAAATTTAGAAAAAATCCTGTCAGATGGCACGGTTTCTGTGCAGTCATCCTTCGAAAGTTTTTTAGCAAAAGCGTAGTCTCTTTGCAAAATTTCTACTAAATTTATTTTAACTTTAAATAACTACATTCATGAGAGATAAGTTTTTATCTTGGGGAATTGTATTAGTAATTGCTACATGGGTCGTTGCATTACTGATCAGAGCGCATTACTGGATACCCATCCTGTTATCTGCCATTTATGCATTGGGTGTTTACAATGCTTACCAGTCGAAACACGCTATTTTGAGGAACTTCCCGGTACTGGGATACTTCAGATACTTTTTTGAAAGTATTTCACCCGAAATGCAGCAGTATTTCATAGAAAGGGAGACAGACGGAAAACCATTTCCCCGAAACCAGCGTTCTGCAGTATACAGACGAGCTAAAAACCTGAGTGATACTGTGGCTTTCGGAACACAGCTGGAAGTTAATCACCGAAAATATGAAGGAATCAAGCATTCTATTTATGCAAAATCGCCTGTGGAAGAGCTCCCAAGAGTATGGGTAGGAGGAGAGCAGTGTACGCAGCCCTACCATGCTTCCCTGTTCAATATTTCAGCAATGAGTTTTGGGGCATTAAGCGACAGGGCACAGATTTCTTTAAACAGAGGCGCAAAAAAGGGGAATTTTTATCATAACACCGGAGAAGGAGGTATTTCTCCCTATCATTTGGAAGGAGGAGATCTTTGCTGGCAAATTGGAACCGGATATTTTGGTTGCCGTGACGAGGAAGGGAAATTTAATCCTGAACTGTTTGAAAAGTACGCCACTCTCCCAAATGTAAAGATGGTTGAAATTAAGCTGTCCCAAGGGGCAAAGCCAGGACACGGAGGTGTACTTCCGGGTGTGAAAAACACACCGGAGATCGCAAAGATCCGTCACGTCACCCCAGGAATGACCGTTATTTCACCACCATCCCACAGCTCATTTTCTGATGCTGCAGGCCTGTTGAGGTTTGTACAGCAGCTGAGAGAGCTTTCAGGAGGTAAGCCAACAGGTTTTAAGCTTTGTATTGGAGATACTAAAGAATTTGAGGATATCTGTGTACAGATGAATGTTTTAAAAATCTATCCTGATTTTATTACCATAGATGGGGCAGAAGGAGGAACAGGAGCTGCACCTCCGGAATTTTCAGATGGCGTGGGAATGCCTCTGGAACCAGCCCTGATTTTCGTTAACAGAACCCTTAATAATTATAATTTAAGAAGTAAGTTAAGAGTGATAGCCAGTGGAAAAGTACTGACAAGCTTGGATATCCTCAGAGCAATAGCTATGGGTGCGGATATGTGTAATAATGCAAGAGGATTTATGTTCTCGTTAGGATGCATACAGGCCTTAAGATGTAACAATAATAATTGCCCTACGGGAGTTGCCACTCAGGATAAAATGTTAGTTAAGGGACTTGATGTTACTGATAAAAGTGAAAGAGTATACCATTTCCATAAAAATACTCTGCATACCTGTAATGAGCTGATTGCGGCGGCAGGAAGAAGCTCTTATGAAGAAGTAGATGCCACTATGTTCATGAGAGGAGACGAGTTTGATCATCTGGCTGATTTATATTTCCCGGATATCTTAGGAAATGTGAAACAAAAAGCGAGATCTTAGTAAATATATAAAAAATAAAAACCGCCTTCATCTGAGGGCGGTTTTTTTATGTAAAATATATTGATCTTAATATTATTGTCCTGCAGGTCTGTCAGCTCTTCCATAAACCTGGAAATTAAATACCATAGAATAATTTCTTAAAGAGTATTGCGTGCTGTAAGGATAATGTGGATCTCTTGCGAAGGCAGCTCTTGACGGTACTAATATAACACCTTGAAGATTATATGGATTTCCGCTTGGGAGGTTTTTAAAAGCTTTGAATTTCTGAATAGCTTCACGGAAGCCTTCAATTTCATAATAACTTCTTTGCTGTGCTATCCCCGTTGTTGCATTTTCTAGGATACTCTTTTTAGCATAGTAGAACAACGGATCAATCATTGGAAGTCCATTACCATTAATTGTATTTACCAATGTTAAACTGGAGATGAAAGAAATATTTCCATCAGTATTTCCTGCTAAATAAGCATTGGCTCTTACCATAAGCGTAAGAATATCAGATTCTCCGATAGTTTGTGGCTCAACTGTTGGTTGCGCCCCTTCTCTCACAATGTATATGGTCCCGGAAGGAAGTGTTTGATACGGCAGATCTATTAATTTTTTTTCATTGTCATCACTGGTATCTGTTGTGCTGAAAGCTTTTATATTTCCCTGGGCGTCCAGATAATTTTCGCTCATAAACTTCTTAATAGCCTGATCGTCATAACTGTTCTGAACGGAGATGTCTTCCGGTTCTTTATAAGTTTCAACTTCATCATCTTTCTTACATGCAGAAAAACATAAAGATCCCGCAAGGATATATAAAAATATTTTTTTCATTTCAAAAAACTTTAATTACTTTACAAATAATATAACGGCAAAAGTATAAAAAATTATGAGAATAGATAAATTTTTATGGTGCATTCGTTTTTATAAGACGAGAAGTATTGCAACAGAGGAAATTAAAAAGAACAGAGTTTCTATTGGAACATCTGCCGTAAAGTCGTCTAAAGAGGTAAAAGAGGGAGATGTTATCAAGATCCGCAAAAATCAAATCGATTATAAAATAAAAGTTACCCAGATCCCCAAAAGCAGAATGGGAGCAAAGCTTGTCCCTCTTCATATCCAGGATGTGACGGACAAAGAGCAGTATGAACTATTAAAGCTCCGCAAAATGTCGCAGGATTACTATAGAAATAAGGGTGAAGGAAGACCTACTAAAAAAGACAGACGTGAGATGGATGAATATGTAGGAAATGATATAGCCTCAGACTTTACAGATTGGGATGATTTCTTTGGAGAAACAGCAGATGGCCCCGAAGGAAATGAAGATTAAAATAAAAAAGCTCTAGAGATAGAGCTTTTCTACTATTTCCTGGACAATATCTTCAGGATCCCTAGAATCCGTATTAATGCTAAACTGTGCCTTGCTGTAAAAAGCATTTCTTTCAAATAAATGCTTGGCAATGAACTCAGGCAGATCTTCATCAGCAATGTTAGCTATTAAAGGCCTTTTTTCTTTCTGTTTGGAAAGTCTTTCGTATAAAGTACCTACAGAAGCTCTTAAAAAAATGCTTTTAGAGTTGAGGTTGATAATTTCCATATTATTATAATAAACCGGCGTTCCCCCTCCCAGACTTAAAACCAGGTTTTCTTCCGAAGCAAGAATTTCTTCCAATGCCTCTCTTTCCAGCTTTCTAAACTGAATTTCTCCCTTTTTTTCAAAAATCTCAGGAATGGTTAATTTATTTCTTCTGGAAATCTCTTTATCAAGGTCAATGAGTTTAAAATTTATTTTATCGCTTAAAATTTTGGAAATGTGAGATTTGCCACATCCCATGTATCCGATCAGTGAAATAACCATGAATTTTTTTTTAACAAATTTGCAAAAAAGTTTTGAGATAATGAAAAAACTCCTATCTTTGCACCACTGAAAACGAGGGACATTATTCAAATGTAAAATCGTTGCAAAGTGACCGACTCGGTAGCTCAGCTGGTAGAGCAATACACTTTTAATGTATGGGTCCTGGGTTCGAATCCCAGCCGGGTCACAAGCGAAAAAAATTACTAGATTTTTGTAATTTTATAGCCTGCGTGGTGAAATTGGTAGACACGCCATCTTGAGGGGGTGGTTTCCTAAGGATGTGCTGGTTCGAGTCCAGTCGCAGGCACTGCAAAGAAAACTTTATAATTAATGGTGAATAATTAAAAATTAATTTTATATTTATCATTATTAATTATGGCCGACTCGGTAGCTCAGCTGGTAGAGCAATACACTTTTAATGTATGGGTCCTGGGTTCGAATCCCAGCCGGGTCACAAGTTTACTGAAAAGTAAATTTTTTTCATATTAATATTTTGTGATTTGGTGTTTCAAAGGTCTCCGCAAGAGACCTTTGATTTTTTTTATATAATCGTTTGCAGAAATTAAAAAAAATTATATCTTTGCACCTCTTAAAAACGATGGCATTTAATGCAGATTGTTAGCAAGTGACCGACTCGGTAGCTCAGCTGGTAGAGCAATACACTTTTAATGTATGGGTCCTGGGTTCGAATCCCAGCCGGGTCACAAGTTTACTGAAAAGTAAATTTTTTTCATATTAATATTTTGTGATTTGGTGTTCAAAGGTCTCCGCAAGAGGCCTTTGATTTTTTTATATTCCATGATAAAAAGAAAAAACTCTGATAAAGTAATCAGAGTTTGTGTTTTATAAATGAAATATGCTGAGTATTTTGTTGAACAAATGTTTAATATTAATCCATATGCATATTGTCAATTAATCTCACGCCATCTACTACAACTACGATGAATGCTCTGTAATTTCTGTCTTTATAGAAAAAATCAGTTTCTTTCAAGGTGTTTTCATCAGCGATCAAAAAATACTCTAACTTCATGCCCTGCTGATGGTCAAAGATATCTGTTACTCTTTCTTTTATTTCGGGAATAGTAATCACTCTGAACCAGTCATTTACTTTAACTAATGTCTGGTAAATAATTTTTGCCGCTTCTTTCCGGTCTTCGTGAAGTCTTTGATTTCTCGAACTTAATGCTAATCCATTTTCTGCTCTGAAAATAGAAACGCCTGTAATTTTCACGGGAAGATGTTTCTTTTCAACCATTTTTTTGATAATGGCGAGCTGCTGGAAATCTTTTTCCCCGAAATAAGCATTGTCCGGCTGAATCTGTCTGAAAAGCTCTTCCACTACAGTTCCCACTCCATCAAAATGTCCGGGTCTGGATTTTCCCTCCATTTCATTTTCCAGTCCATCAAAATCATAATGCTTGCTTTCTGTTTTCTCGGGGTAAATATCAGCTACTTCAGGAATATAAACTGCATCTACTAATCCCGAATTTTCCAGGATAAGAATATCTCTGTTAATATCTCTTGGATATTTTTCCAGATCTTCCGGATTATTAAATTGGGTAGGATTTACAAAAACTGAAGAAATTACCAAATCATTATCTTTTCTGGCTTCCTCATAGAGTGAAAGATGACCTTTGTGAAGTGCTCCCATCGTAGGAGCAAACCCAATCTTCTTCCCCATTTCTTTCTGTCTTTCAATGAAATCCTGAAGGGTTTTCTTATTCTTTATAACTTCCATAGTTTATTTTAATGCTAATTCAAAAATACTAAAAATATCATATAATTATATGAGTTTTTAATAATTTGAAAATGGGAATTATCGTAAAAAAATGTTAATTAAAATAATGTTGAATGTTTTTTTGTAATTTTGCACATTAAAGCATTTTTACAAAAATATAGATAGAAATTTATGCCGAATCAAAAAATACTGTACATTACTACAGAGATGTATCCATATCAGGAAGACACGAATATGGCTGCATTGGTAAACAAAATGGCACTTAAGATGCACAATGAAGGCAATGATGTAAGAGTTTTTATGCCAAGATTTGGACAAATAAGTGAAAGAAAATTCCAACTTCATGAGGTAATCCGTCTTTCGGGAATGAATATTATCATCAATGACCTGGACCAGCCTTTAATTATTAAAGTAGCGTCTCTTCCGGGGGAAAGACTTCAGGTTTACTTTATTGATAACGAAGAATACTTCAAAAGAAAGCAATACTACGTAGATGACGAAGGAAATCCTTTTGATGATAACGATGAAAGAGCGATTTTCTTTGCAAGAGGTGTTATAGAAACCATCAAAAAACTAAACTGGGTACCGGACGTCATCCATTTGAACGGATGGATGTCTTCTTTTGTTCCAATTTATCTGAAAACTTATTACGAATCTGATACTTACTTCAAAGACGCCAAAATCGTTCTTTCTTTATACAATGAGAAAGACGCTGACCTGGATAAGAATATTGCTGAAAAATTGACATTCGATAATATTTCTGGGTTAAAAGCGTTAGATAATCCGACAATCAAAAACTTTGTTATTGAAAGTATGAACTATGTTGACATGGTGGTAAAAGGAGATGAGTTTCTGGATGCAGACCTTGATAAAGGTTTCAACGAAACAGCAACTCCGAAATCCGAATATGTGGACGTAGATTCTATAAACCAACTTTATTAAAACACATTTTTAATGATTCATACTGTTAAAAGGACCTTTGCCATACTTCTTATGGCGGTTTTCGGGAGTGCCCTTCTTTATAATTGCGAACCGGAGGCGGATTCGTTGGGTGAGCAGCTTTTTATAGATGGGGCTGCAGAAGGTAATGTAACTTCTTACGACCTTATTGCTTATAATATTAATAATCATGATACAATCCGAAGTGATGCTGGCAGACTGGTAAGTCTGGTCAACACAAGTACATCTTATTCCGCAGCTGTTTTGGGGGCATTCTCTGAAGGACAGTTTGGTATGCAGAAAGCATCATTTCTTACTCAGTTGAGAATGAGTACAGATAATTTTAATTTTGGTACCACTCCAAAAGTAGATTCTGTAGTTTTGGTCTTAAAGCCGACCCCAGTGGCCGATTCTTTAGTTACACGACCTGTTAAAGATGAAAGTTTATTGGTAGGAAATGAAACAGTACCTGTTTCTACAACAATCAAATCTTATCCAACTGATTATTCTTTCAAATATGGTAAAATGAAATTAGGTCCAGGTGGAACACATACTTTATTACATATTAATGTAGATGAAGTTACAACATTTTTGGATGGTAATGATCCAGCTTTCAAGCGTTCTAACATAGTTGTGAACACCGGTACAGCACTTGGCTCTACTGTATTTGATGGAAATGTAACTGCTAAGACTATTACTAAAAAATCGGACAACTCAACTTTGTTTACTTCTGACGCTGGAATTAGAATTCCTTTAAATAAGAATTTTTTCCAGACTATGATTCTTGATAAAAACGGTAAACCAGAATTGATGGACGCTGCTAATTTTACAAGACACTTTAAGGGAATAAAGTTATCTGTGGCTGAGACGGACGGCTATCTTTTGCAATTTAGCCCTAATGACATGGAATTGATAATGTATTACACCAACGAAGTAAATAATAATGGTGTTGTTACAAGACCTCAGTCCAACTTCAAATTTCTTCTTACAGGAAATGTTGGTAACGCTCGTTTTGGACAATATGAATATAATAGAGCCGGTTCTGCATGGGCTACTGCTTCGTCAAATATCAATGAAATAGAAGGTGATACCAAACTTTATATGCAGGGAATGGGAGGACCTTCTGTAGGTGTAAAGATACCTGATGCAACCATTGCAAATCTTAAAACGCTATATCAGAATGATAAAGCAGCAATTATTAGTGCTAAAATCAGAATTTTCACAGATGCTGCAACCTGGAGTAATAATTATAGAAGAACAAATAATAACTTTTCTATTTTGCCTATTGATAAGAAAGATCCAGCTACAGAAGTACTTACTTCTTCAGGATTTATTGCAGATATAGATGCTGGATTTACATGGTTAAAGTCTTATAATTTAGATAAAAATCCTTCTTATTATGATTTTACTATAACAAAAACAGTAAAAGAAATTGTTGAAGGTACTGCTGAAAATAAGACATTGCTTGTTAATATTGGGCAGTTTATAAGTACAGGGACTTCATTCCTTGGCTATAAATATACATCCAGAGCATTTGCAACAGAAAGAGGAGTTTATGTTGGATCGGATAAAACGAATCCTAACAGAATTCAATTAAAAATCACTTACGGTACTAAAAAATAAATAAACACTAGACAAAATATGTGCGGAATTGTAGGATATACAGGGTTTCAAGATGCGTATGACATTGTAATCAACGGTCTTAGAAGATTAGAATATAGAGGATATGACAGTGCAGGGATTGTCTTGGAAGGCTCAAACAATAAGTTTGAAGTAGAAAAGACAAAAGGTAAAGTAGATGACTTAGTCAATATTTCATCACAGTTAAAAGGGACCGCTAAAATAGGGATGGGACATACCAGATGGGCTACCCATGGAGTTCCAAGTGATAGAAACTCACACCCTCACTTATCAAACAACGGAAAAATCGCTCTTGTACATAACGGTATTATAGAAAACTATGATACTATTAAAACAATGCTTAGCGAAAAAGGATTTACTTTCAAATCCGAAACAGATACAGAAGTATTGGTGAATCTTATCCAATATTTCATGGATCTGAAGCCTGAAACAGATTTCCCGACAGCTGTAAGATATGCTTTGAATGAAGTATATGGAGCGTATGCTATTACTGTGCTTCATGAAGATTATCCGGGAGTACTGGTAGTTGCAAGACTTGGTTCTCCACTGGCAATCGGACTGGGAGATAAAGAATACTTTATTGCTTCTGATGCATCACCTTTCGTAGAATTTACCAAAGAAGCGATCTATCTTGAAGAAGGACATATGGCTACAATTTCATTGGAAAATGGAGTAGACATCAGAACGATTAATGATAACTCAAGAATTGAACCTGAAGTTCAGGAGCTTAAATTAAGCTTAGAACAGATTGAGAAAGGCGGATACGAGCATTTTATGCTTAAAGAAATTTTTGAACAGCCTAAATCTATTCATGATACAATGAGAGGGAGACTTCTTGTGGATGAAGGGATTATAAAAATGGCCGGTATCTGGGATCATTTGGAAAGATTTAAAAATGCGAACAGAATTATTATTATTGCCTGTGGTACTTCTTGGCATGCAGGTCTTATCGGGGAATATCTTATTGAAGAATATGCAAGGATTCCGGTAGAGGTAGAATATGCATCAGAATTCAGATACAGAAACCCGATTATTACGGATAAAGATGTGGTTATTGCAATCTCTCAATCTGGAGAAACAGCAGATACAATGGCTGCATTGAAGCTGGCAAAAGAAAAAGGAGCATTTATATATGGTATTTGTAATGTAGTGGATTCTTCAATTGCAAGAATTACAGACGCAGGTTCATATACTCATGCAGGGCCGGAAATTGGTGTTGCTTCTACAAAAGCATTTACTGCACAGCTTACCATCCTTAGCTTAATTGCATTAAAATTAGGAAAACATAACGGTAATTTAGGAAACGCTGAATTTATGAGCTTAATCGCTGAATTGGATGCTATCCCTAAAAAAATAGAAGAAGTTTTAAGTACAACCCACGAGTTAACTCAAAATATTGCAAAAGACTTTATAAACACAACAAATTTCCTTTATCTGGGAAGAGGATATAATTATCCTGCGGCATTGGAAGGCGCTTTAAAACTGAAAGAAATCTCCTATATCCATGCAGAAGGATATCCGGCAGCAGAAATGAAGCACGGACCTATCGCCCTTATCGATGAGAACATGCCAATCGTTATTATTGCCCCTAAAAAAGGACATTACGATAAGATTGTAAGCAACGTTCAGGAAATTAAGGCCAGAAAAGGAAAAGTGATTGCTGTAGTTAACAAAGGAGATAAGCAGGTAAGTGAAATGGCAGATTATGTTATTGAAATCCCTGAGACTTCAGAATGTTTCTCGCCAATCGTAGCATCTGTGCCTTTGCAGCTATTGGCTTACTACATTGCTGTATACCGAGGAGCCAATGTAGATCAGCCGAGAAACCTGGCAAAATCTGTAACCGTGGAATAAAAAACAGTTGTAAATAAAATAAATTTAGATTTCTTCCGTTATTTCAAAAAAAATCTTAAAAGTTTCTTAAAAAAATTATATATTTACGGCTTAATTATAAAAATTAACATGAAAAGGATATTTCTTTTATTATTGTCTGCGTCGGTAGCATCAGTATCTTGTTCAGGTGGTGGCAGTTCTTCTGTAGGGAAGCCTGGAACAAAAGGAGAATTGATACCAAGAGAAAAAACGAAATCATTTGTTGCGGAAAGACCATTTGGAATGGTTGGTATTCCTGCAGGTTCATTTGTTGCTGGTCTTGCAGATCAGGACCCAACAAATACTCCTGAAAAAGCTTCGTTGAAAACTGTTACTGTTTCCTCTTTCTTCATGGATGAAGCGGAAACTACCAATGCAGAGTACAGAGTATTTATCAATTATGTAAGAGATTCCATTGCGAGAACTCTACTAGCTGAAGCTGCTGGGGAAGGCGGTGAAGAAGGCGGACGTAGAGGAGCTAGCATCGGTGACTATGCATACCTTGCTAAAAAAGAAGAAAATTTAACACCTTATCAAGAATATTTAGAAGGCCAGGGAGGAAGAGAAGATGGAGGCTATGATGCAACTAAAAGACTAGACTGGAAAATCCCTTTACATTGGAGTACCGGAAAGTATCCTGATGTAGAATATGCAGAAGTTCTGGAATCTATGTATCTGCCTGCTTCTTCTAGAATCGGAAACGAAAGAATTTTAGACGTTAGTAAACTAAAATACAATTATCAGTGGGAAGATATGGATGCTGCACTTGCTGAGAACGAAAGAGGAGCCAACTTCCTTAAAAGTTCAAGCATTGCGATCTATCCGGATACTACAGTTTGGGTAAAAGATTTCCACTTTGCTTACAACGAGCCATTGTTCGAGCAATATTTCTGGCACAAAGCCTATAAAGATTATCCTGTAGTTGGGGTAACCTGGGATCAGGCAAGAGCTTACTGTAACTTCAGATCTAAACTGAAAACAGATTATAACGAAAGCTTAAAAAGAAAAAAACAAAGACCAATGAAGTTCCGTCTTCCTACAGAAATCGAGTGGGAATATGCTGCCAGAGGCGGAATGCAAAATGCTACTTATCCTTGGGGAGGTCCATACTTAATGGATGACAGAGGTTGCTATCTTGCCAACTTCAAACCTAAGAGAGGTAACTATATGGAAGACGATAAAAAAGGTACTTATACATATACAGCTCCAGTAAAGAAATTTAAGAAAAATGGATTTGGGTTATTTGATATGGCTGGAAACGTTTCTGAATGGACAGAATCTGCGTATAACAACTCTTCTTATGGATTCTCTTCTACATTAAATCCTTCTACGAAGAATAAAATAGATACGAAGAAGTCTGTAAGAGGTGGATCTTGGAAAGATATAGGATATGCCCTTATGACAGGTGCTAGAGATTGGGAAAGAAAAGATTCTGCAAGAAGCTATATCGGATTCAGAACTGTACAGGATATTCCTGAAGCAGCTGTTAAACCAAGAAGAGTTAACAGATAATTAACCAGACAATTTTTCAATAACAATTTTATTTAACATTAAAAAAACTAACTTAATATGTTTAAGACTAAAGATGCTTGGATGAATTTCTTTTATTCATTCGGTGCTGCAATTGTAATTCTTGGAGCTTGGCTTAAAATTACTCACATTACCTTGGGACCAATTAATGGTAATATGGCTCTTACAGTGGGTCTTATCACGGAGGCTATTATCTTTATTATTTTCGCATTTGACCCTCCGAAATCTGAAGAGTCTTATGCATGGGAAAATGTATATCCTGAACTATTGGATAAGCATGCCAACCCAAACCCTTTACACTCTAATGTGTCATCCAAAAGCAATGCACAGCAGTTTGCAGAATTAGAAAATTCTCTTTCAAATAAATTAGACAAAATGCTTCAGGAAGCAAAACTAGATGTTCAGTTATTTGACAGACTTAGAACAGGTATCGATAAGTTCTCCAGCTCTGTTGATCAGATCAACCAGACTGTGGACGTATCTGCTTCCACTCATAAATATAATGATCAGCTTAACAAAGCAGCTCAACATATGGAAAGCATGAATGCCTTATATGCAATGCAGCTTGAAAACGGTAAAAAACAATCTGAATTTGCTAACAAATATGTTGCTGATATGCAGAAATCTGCAGAGCAGTCTGAAAAATTCAATCAAGAGTTACAAGGTTTAACAACTAATCTTAACAGCTTAAACAGAGTTTATGGTGGTATGCTTACTGCTATGAAGTCTTAATTCCTAACCATTTCTAAATTTAACTACTTAATCAAAAACTAAAAGAAAAGAGAATGGCACAAGGAAAACAGACCCCTCGTCAGAAGATGATCAACCTGATGTATTTGGTGTTCATCGCGATGATGGCCCTAAATATTGATGCAGAAATCATCAGATCATACTATGACTCTACCAGAGCTTTGAATGAAACAAGAACTTTAACGGAAAAAAAGAATGAAAAAATCTTTGAAAAAACGTTAGAGGCTAAAGCTCAGCAGGTTCCGGATACCTATGCACAGCCTTGGGAACAGTATAAAGTTTTAAAAGGTAAAATCGATTTATTGGTATCATCTGCTCAGGGTATTAAAGATGCCTTGAAAAAACAGTCCGATTTCCATGATAGAGATCCAAAAACAGGAAAAGAGATTGATGTAAGTGAGAATTTCGCAGCATTGAACAACAATGAGGCGACTACAGAATACTTCTTCAAAGAAGGAGATGAGAATGCACCTTCAAAAGGAGCTTTAGAATTGAAAGCTAAAATTGATGATGTAAGAAATTATATCAATGCAACTTTTGGCAGCAATGCGCAATTAAAAGATTTGGTGGACAGAGCTAATAAATCTCTGATTGCCGAATATCCTAAAGGAAAATCTCCAAATGATAAGACCTGGTTTCAGAATAAATTCTATCACCAGCCGTTAATCGCTGCGATTTCAAACCTTGAGATCATCCAGAATGATGCTAGAAACGTACAGTCCGATGCATTGGCATTATTACTTCAGGAGAAAGTGGATGCGAATATCAAATTCTCAAGCTATGAGCCTATTGTTTCAGGTCCGGTAGATATCCAGGCAGGAAAACAGGCAGAAGTAAAAGTAATGTTAGGTACTTATTCCAATAGCAACAAGATCAGTATTTCTGGTGTAGGCAGAGTTGAAAATGGTAAGGGTATCACTTCAATATCAGGTTCTGGTATCGGAGAACATAAATTAGGAGGAACAATTACCTTAACGGATGCTTCAGGAAAACCTCAGAGTTTCCCATGGACGCACACGTATAATGTAATCGCAGGTCCAAGAGAAGTAAAACTTGAAAAAGGATTATTACTTTCTGCTGATAAAATGAACGTAATGTATAGAGGACTTGAGAACCCTGTTTCAGGATCTATCTTAGGTGCTGATAATTCTAAACTTTCATTATCTGCTCCGGGAGCATCTGTAAGAAATACAGGTCCAGGAAAATGGATCGTGAAGCCTACAACAGGTAACGTAGTTAGATTGACATTATCCGGAATTGATCCTTATGGAAAATCCGTATCTCAGGTATTTGAATATAGAATTAAAAATGTGCCGCCACCACAAGGTCAGATGAGAGGACAGAATGTATTGTCGATGCCGGCAACTTCTATTCCTAACCAGTCTGTACAGGCAGCGATTCCAGACTTCGACTTCCCGGTTTCATTCAATGTTACCCAGTTTATGGTTAGAGTTCCTGGAAGAGCAGCATTACTGATCCATGGAAATTCATTAAGTGATGCTGCAGGATTAGTTAAAAATCTTAGATCTGGAGATGTAGTTTCAATTTTCGAAATTAAAGCTACAGCACAAGGATTAGAAGGACAGCAGATTAAAAACATTACTCCTATAATTATTAATGTTCAATAGGACTAAAATTGTAATTTATTATGAAAAAATATATTAGCAGCCTTTTAGTATTAGTTTCGGGATTTGCTTTATCCCAGACTATTCTGAATGCTTCTTCTCCAGAAGAGTTCAGACAGATGAGAGAGGAAAACAAACAAAAAGTTGGTGATACTATTATTGATAACACAGTAAAGCCTCTTGAATATGGTTTTGTAGAAGATAAAGATATCCTTAAGAGTATGTTTGTTTGGGAGATCATTGATATGAATGATAAGATCAACCAGCCATTCTATTATGACAATCCGGATGGGCTTCTTTCTACGCCTACCAGATCTTTATACCAGTTATTATTAGATGGTGCATTGACAGGGAAGATTGAGCAGGTTTATGATGATGAAAACTTTACCGTGAAACTTTCACCGGAAGGCATTCAGAAAAGACTTGAAAAAGTAGTAATCAACGATGCTGCCATTGATATTCTTAACTCCGGAAGACAGTTAACTGAACAGGAGAAAAAAGAATATACCGACGTCTTCAAGACTACTACTGAAAAGGTAAAAGTCCTTAAGATCATGGGGATGTGGTTTATCGATAAGAGAGACGGACAGATGAAATACAGACCTCTGGGAATTGCAGCAATGGGACCAGATCCTGCTGTACAGGGAGTTATTGGACCAGATGGTAAGCCGATTGCCAGTAATGATGAGCTGATCGATTTATTCTGGATCTACTATCCGAATGCAAGAGATATTCTGGCAAACAACTATGTTTATAACAGAAAGAATTCTTCTGCTGACCTGTCTTTCGATGATATCATCAATGCAAGGAGATTCTCTTCAGTTATTTACAAATCATCAAGCGGTTTAGGTGATGGTACTATCAAGGACTATATTCCTAAAGATGCTGAAGATCAGTTGGAAGAAAGCGAAAGAATCAAGGCGCAGATCCTGAATATGGAAAATGATATGTGGAATTACTAGATTTCACTTGATATTTATACAAAACCTGAGTACTTTTACTCAGGTTTTTTTATTATGAAACATGTAGACTATATTATTGTTGGAGATGGATATGCGGGATTGTTTTTTGCTCATCAGTTGATTAAGCATAACAAATCTTTTGTACTCTTTTCAGAGGAGAGAAAGAGTGCTTCCCAGGTGTCTGCCGGAATTATCAATCCGGTGGTCCTCAAAAAATTTACGACCTTCTGGAAAGCACAGGAACAAATTGACTTTCTGAAAGACACTCTGAATGAAATAGAATCTTATACCGGGAAAAATTATCTCATCAATTCACCCATCCACCGGGTTTTTCATGACGGGAATGAGCAGAACCTTTGGCTCAAAAAATCAGATAACGAAGAACTTTCTAGCTTCCTTGATAAAAAATTCGATCATTTAGAGGTAGTAAAAAACGACTTTAACACGGGAAAGGTCAATCAGTCTGCCAGACTTCAGGTAAGTGGATTTTTCGGGGATCTATTTGATTTTTTAGAAAAAAAAGAACTCTTGATTAAAGAAAAGTTTGATTATGAAAAATTAGATGCTTCTTCAGCTACTTATAAAGATTTTCAGTGTAAGCATATTATATTTTGTGAAGGAATGGGAGTGAAAGAAAATCCTTTTTTCTCAGATATAGCTGTTATTCCCAACAAAGGACATCACATCAAAGTAAAACTCTCCGAAGAAATTCCAAAAGATATTACGATCAAAAAGAAACATTTCTTGTTCCCAACAGATAACGGACTCCATTTCTATGGCGGAACCTACGATCGAGAACAGCTTCATCATCATGTTGACGAATCTGCAGTTACACAGCTTGTGAATGGACTGTCGGAAATTTATCCGTATGATTTTGAAGTTAAAGAAGTGAATTTTGGTTTCAGGCCGACAGTAAAAGACAGGAGACCTATTATCGGAAGACATGCATCACACAAAAACCTGTATGTATTCAATGGCCTTGGGGCAAGAGGAATTCTGAATGGTTGTTATTTTTCAAAAAGCCTGTATCAGTTTATTGAAGACAATATTCCGCTTCACGAAGAAGTCTCCGGTGAAAGATTCAAATAGGTAAGGTGGAAGTAATACTATTGGCCTTTCAATTTATTACTGTTGCTGTGAAATTTGATGAAATACATTTTACAAGAATTGAAACTATGAATGAAAATATCCTGGGAATAATAGCTGGAGTCCTTACTTCCATCTCCATGATCCCCCAACTGATCAAAGTTATAAAAGAGAAAAATGTGGATGATATCTCCCTGGTCATGCTCATAGTGCTTATTACAGGCCTTTCGCTCTGGGTTTGGTACGGCTTTATAAAAGATGAGCTGCCCATTATTTTATCAAATGCTTTTGCTGTTCTGGTCAATATAAGCCTTCTGATCTGCTATATGATCTATAAAAAATCTTAAGAGAATTTATAATAAAAAAAGACGTTTCGCAAATTGTAAAACGTCTTTTTTATATCGTAAAATTTTAATTTAATTATGGTTGAAGAACAAATTTAGCCAAAGGAGCCATTCTTGCCTTATTCAATGTCAGCGTATTGCCGTTTACAGAATAATTATCTGCAGCAAGTACTGCTTTTGTAAATAATTGTTCAGTTTCAAGATCCTCACAGGCCATCATCGTAGACATTCCCTGGTTGAATTTAATTCTCATCATATCAGGCTTAATCTCAAAAGTGCCTCCAAATCCATTGCATCCGGCATGACCTTCATACCTCATACCTTCCGTATTAAGCTTAAAGTAAGGATTGTTCTTTGGGTTTTTAAGCCGGATCGGCTGTCCGTTCAGTTCCGTCAGCTTCCAAGTTTTTCCTGTAATATCTGTTGGCTTTTGCTCAGTAGCTGGTGTTGTTTTGCATGCCGTAAGAAATACAAATAAGAAAAGAGCAGACAAATAATAATATAAGTTTTTCATAATATATTTTGTGTAAGGTTGGTGATTAAATTAATAAGAAGCCATTTTTGTAGAGCCGGATCCTTTTGCTTCACGTTTTGCATGGAACAGGACCATATCTACATTTTTTTTCAGTAAAGTGATATTTCCCTTGATATTTGAATACTGATATTCCTCGTTGCTAGCAGTATACTCAGGAAGCGCATCACTTTTTTTCAGATCATAGGTTTTGCCCTCCAGATGTACTGTTGCCGTACCTTTTGTATGATTGATGATGACCTCAATTTTTTCCCCATAACTGTCGGTGAAAACATCTTTTGAAGTTTCATCTTTGCTTTCCGGTACTGTCTCTGTAAGTACCTCTGCTTCTTTGCCCGGATGCTTACACGCTGTTGAGGAAAGGACTGCCAGCCCGATAAGGACCGATGTAAATAATTTTTTCATAGTGATAAGTGATTGGTAAGTGTATCATGAAATAGTGATATTAATACTATATAAATTTACAAATATTTTTAATAAATATATGTTAATTTTACATAAATTAATCTGATATTTTTATCTGTTATGCATTACAGTTCTTTACAGGCGTTTTTATAAATCATAAAAAGACCGGATTTTTAAAGATTTGTAAAGAATAAACTACCGCAAGAATGCTCTTTGAGCTGTCGGCTTTAAGAATGAAATAGTACAGTTTTTTTCATAGGTACATTTGTTGTTTTAATTGATTGCAAAAGTATTAAAATTATATGATGCTGATACCCAGTAAAAAATGATTTAAATCATGCCGTTTAGAATTCCTTCTTTTTCATATTCAGTTAAAAATAATTACTCAATTCTAGATTTCTCTGTAAATAGTTATTTTGAAACTCTTTATTTAGATTCAACAAGAACTTCAGTATTTCTAATGGCTAAATTTTTTTCTTCAGCTAATTTAAAGGAGAGTTAAATTTTGTTAATCTGCTATGAGGATATACATATCTAAATGTACATTTGCCACTTCAAAATGAGAAACTTTCTAATATACTTTTTGACTGGCCTTTTTCTGCTCTTCGTAGTAGAAAGCAGGCTTAGCGTTAAAACACTTCGAAATGACTATGCAGGTCATGTTTCTCACCATATGCCTAAAAAAGCCAATAAGCTGAACCAGACTTTCGAAAAACTCTCCGTACAGCAGATGGCAGACAATGTAGACAATGCCAGCTTAGAACTTACTGAAGAAGATTTTCAGCTTTCTGACACCATACAGATTATTGCTGTATTTGCAGGAGTATTCAGTCTTGTTTATATTTTTGGCCTTCGTTCCTTTAAAAGCAGAAAACCTGGTTTTCACGGTTTTCTTTCGCTCTATTCCAATGTTAAAACATTCATTCTGATCCGTTCTATCAGAATTTAAAATTCATTTTTCCCAATTTATTTTCTGTCCTCAGTCCGGATAGGAAATATCCTGCGTTGCATATGCCAATAATCTTATGGCGCAGGATCTCTATTACCAAACATTCTTATTTTCAAAACATTAACGATTTATATTAAACTCTAGAATTATGATCAAAAGAGTTGCCTCAGGCATTGCGATAAGCACCCTTTTATTGACTGTTGGCTGCAGTCAGAAGAAAGAAGAAAAAGAAGAAGCCACAGTATATCCCGTCACAAGTCCTGTAAAAATGGATACCGTGATTAATAAAGAATACGTAGCCCAGATCCAGTCTGTGAAAAACATCGAAGTCCGTGCGCAGGAGAAAGGATTCCTTGAAAAAATTTATGTAGATGAAGGACAGTATGTACACGCAGGACAGACCCTGTTCAGAATTATGCCTCAGCTGTACCAGGCTGAATTATTAAAAGCGAAAGCAGAAGTAGAGCAGGCTACCATCGAATTAAAAAATGCAAGCACCCTGGCCAGTAACAACATTGTTTCTAAAAATGAAAGAGCAATGGCCAAAGCTAAGTTGGATGCTGCCAATGCTGAAATGAAACTGGCACAGATCCATTTATCTTTTACAGATATCAAAGCGCCATTCTCAGGGGTAATCAACAGAATTCCTTTAAAACTGGGAAGCCTTGTAGACGAAGGTGATCTGTTAACTTCTTTATCAGACAACACCAACGTTTACAGCTATTTCAATGTTTCAGAACCTGAATATTTAACTTATCAGACACACGCTGCCGACAGAGGGAGCAATCAGGTATCTCTGATTATGGCTAATGGCGAAATGCTTTCTCAGAAAGGAGAAATTCAGACCATAGAAGGAGAATTCGACAATGAAACAGGAAATATTGCCTTCAGAGCAAAATTCCCGAACCCCGACAAACTGCTTAGAAATGGCGAAACCGGAAAAGTACAGATGACTCTTCCTGTGCATAATGCGCTTATCATTCCGCAGAAAGCGACTTATGAAATTCAGGATCAGAAATATGTATTCATCATCGATAAAAAGGGAATGGCAAAATCCAGAAATATAAAAATAGCTTACGAGCTGCCGGATCTTTATGTGGTAGCTTCAGGGCTTGAACAAGGAGATAAAATCCTTTTAGAAGGGGTACAGAAAGTAAAAGACGACCAAAAAATACAGACCAAATTCCAGGATCCTAAAAAAGTTCTTCAGTCATTGAAACTAAAAGCAGAGTAGTCTACTCGTAAAACGAAGCAGTATGTTTAAGAAATTCATCCGCAGACCTGTTCTGTCTATTGTGATCTCACTGATCATTGTATTTATGGGGATTCTGTCGCTGGTAAAACTTCCAGTGACCCAGTTTCCCTCCATTTCACCACCTAAAGTAAATATCACCGCAGAATATCCGGGAGCCAACAACGAACTATTGATTAAATCAGTAGTTATTCCCCTCGAAAGAGGCCTGAATGGAGTTCCGGGTATGAAATATATGACCTCCGATGCCGGTAACGATGGCGAAGCTTCCATTCAGATCGTATTTGATCTCGGAACAGATCCCAATGTTGCTGCGGTAAACGTTCAAAACCGTGTATCTTCCGTTGTTAACAAGCTGCCGCCTCTGGTAGTGCGTGAAGGGGTAAAAATTACCCGTGAAGAACCCAACATGTTGATGTACATTAACCTGTACAGTGATGATCCGAAAGCTGACCAGAAATTCCTTTTCAACTATGCCGATATCAACGTGATGTCTGAATTGAGAAGGGTAAGTGGAGTAGGGTTCGCAGATATCCTCGGAACCCGTGAATATGCTATGCGTATCTGGCTTAAACCGGACAGGCTGACCGCTTACAACATTTCCGCAGACGAAGTGATGGAATCCCTGAACCAGCAGAGTTTGGAAGCTTCCCCCGGAAAAACAGGGGAAAGTTCAGGAAAACGCTCCCAGTCCTTTGAATATATTCTGAAATATTCCGGACGTTTCAATAATGAAAAAGATTACGGAAATATTATCTTAAAAGCAAAACCGGGTGGAGAATTTGTAAGATTAAAAGATGTGGCTGATATAGAATTCGGCTCCTCAATGTATGATATCTATTCTACATTGAATGGAAAGCCTTCTGCAGCGATCACTGTAAAACAGTCTTACGGTTCCAATGCAAGTGACGTTATCAAAAATGTAAAAACTTTGATGAAAGATCTTGAGAAAAACAACTTCCCGAAAGGAATGCATTACGACATCAGTTATGATGTTTCCAGATTCCTGGATGCATCCATGGAAAAGGTTATTCATACCTTATTTGAAGCCTTTATCCTGGTAGCAATCGTGGTATTCCTGTTCCTTGGAGACTGGCGTTCAACCTTAATTCCTGCGCTGGCGGTTCCGGTTTCACTGGTTGGTACATTTGCCGTCATGTCCGCATTTGGAATTACGCTAAACATGATCTCGCTCTTTGCATTGGTAATGGCCATCGGGGTCGTTGTCGATGATGCAATCGTAGTGATTGAAGCCGTCCATGCCAAGATGGAAGAAAAAGGACTTTCCCCATTAAAGGCGACGGAAGAGGCCATGCATGAAATCAGTGGGGCGATTATCGCAATCACTTTGGTTATGGCATCCGTATTCATCCCGATTGCATTCATGTCCGGTCCGGTGGGAGTATTTTACCGTCAGTTTTCCATTACCATGGCTTCAGCGATTATTCTTTCAGGGGTTGTAGCCTTGACACTGACTCCGGCTTTATGTGCTTTGATTTTAAGAAACACTCACGGAAAAGCCAAAAAGAAAACCCCAATTACCATTTTCCTGGATAAATTCAACAATTTATTTACAAAAGGTGCCGGGAAGTATGAGAAAATGCTGAATAAAACGGTTAAGAAAAAATCCATCACGCTTCCTTTACTTCTGGCATTTTGTGCCTGTACATATTTCTTAAGCAACTCACTTCCTTCAGGATTTATTCCGGCGGAAGACCAGGGAATGATCTATGCCATTATTCAGACCCCTCCGGGATCTACTTTGGAAAGAACCAACCAGATTGCCAAAGAATTATTAAGGGAATCTGAAGATATCGATGGTGTACAGTCCGTTTCTTCACTGGCAGGATACGAAATCCTGACGGAAGGTACCGGATCCAACTCAGGAACCTGTCTGATCAACCTTAAAAGCTGGGAAGAGCGAAAAGAATCTGCTGCTGAGATTATTGAAAAGCTTGAAGAAAAAGCCAAAAATATTCCCGGTGCCAATATAGAATTCTTCCAGCCGCCTTCCATTCCGGGTTATGGTGCCGCAGGAGGTTTTGAGCTCCGTTTGCTTGATAAGGCAGGAAGCGGAGATTACCATAAAATGGAACAGGTAAGTAATGATTTTGTAAGAGAACTGAAAAAACGTCCTGAGCTTGGATCTGCATTTACATTCTATTCTGCAAGTTTCCCTCAGTATATGTTGAAGGTAGATAATGACCTTGCGGAACAGAAAGGAGTAACGATAGAAAATGCAATGGATAACCTGTCTACCTTAATAGGGTCTAACTATGAGACCAGTTTTATCCGTTTCGACAGACCTTATAAAGTAATTGTGCAGGCAGGTCCTCAATACCGGGCTTTGCCTACAGATCTCCTGAAACTATATGTGAAAAATGATAAAGACCAGATGGTTCCGTATTCAGACTTTATGAGAATGGAAAAAGTATATGGATTGTCAGAAATTACAAGACATAATATGTATAATTCTGCAGAAGTAAGTGGAACTCCGGCTCCGGGATACAGTAGCGGTCAGGCTATTAAAGCAATCCAGGAGGTGGCGGATAAGACCCTTCCTAGAGGTTTTGGTATTGACTGGGCAGGTATTTCCAAAGATGAAGTGAGCAGAGGGAACGAGGCTGTGTTTATCTTCCTGGTCTGTCTCGGATTTGTATATCTGATCCTTGCAGCACAGTACGAAAGCTTTATTCTGCCGCTGCCGGTGATCTTATCGCTTCCGACAGGTATTTTTGGAGCATTCTTATGCTTGAAATTACTAGGTCTGGAAAATAACATCTATGCTCAGGTAGCCATGGTCATGTTGATTGGTCTGTTAGGTAAAAATGCGGTACTGATCGTAGAATTTGCCGTTCAGAAGAAAGCAGAAGAAGGAATTCCTGTAGCGAAAGCGGCTATCGAAGGGGCGGCGATCCGTTTCCGTCCAATCTTGATGACTTCATTTGCCTTTATTGCAGGCCTTATTCCATTGGTAATCGCAACCGGACCGGGAGCTGTAGGAAACAGGACAATTGGTACTGCAGCTGCAGGAGGAATGCTGATAGGAACTATTTTCGGACTGATGATTATTCCGGGGCTGTATTATATTTTCGGAACCATCGCAGAGAAATCGAGACTGGCAAGATATGAAGAGGAAAATCCTTTAACAGAACAAACTGAACCTTATCAACACGATAACAAACATGAAGATTTATAATAAATATATAGCAGCCATTGCTCTATCGCTTATCCTCGTAGGCTGTAGAGCTCCTATGGCCACCGTTATAAAAGATGAAGTAAAAGAAAACCTGCCTCAGAATTTCAATCAGGAAGAGCAACAGGATGTCAGCGCAAACAGTGGGACAACTCCCTGGAGACAGTTTTTTACAGATCCAAATCTGGTGAGCTTAATCGAAACCGCTTTGAAAAACAATCAGGAATTACTGATTACACTTCAGGAAATTGAAATTGCGAAAAGTGGGGTATTGGCTAAAAAAGGAAAACTGACACCAACGGTATCAGCCGGAATAGGAGCTGGAATAAAAAAAGCTGGCCGCTATACCAGTGAAGGAGCCGGTGATGCCACTACAGAAATAGAACCCGGAAAAGAAATGCCCGATCCTTTGGGCAATTTTGAAGGCGGATTAATGGCCAACTGGGAGATTGATATCTGGAAAAAGCTCAGAACTGAAAAAGAAGCGGCTGTTGCTCATTATCTTTCTACCGTGGAGGGGAAAAACTTTGTATTATCCAATCTTATTGAAGAAGTAGCGGACAATTATTATGAATTGTTGGCGCTGGATAATCAATTAGATATTATTCAGCAATATATTAAGCTGCAGGAACGAGCGCTGGAAATTTCCAAAATTCAGAAAGAAGCTGCAGCGGCTACGGAACTGGCTGTTAAGAAATTTGAGGCGGAACTGGCAAAATCCAAAGCTGCAGAATATACGATTCGTCAGGATATCACAGAGAAAGAAAACCAGATTAATGCGCTTTTGGGAAGATATCCTCAGCCTATCATGAGAACGAAAGAAAGCTTTATGTCTACAATGCCACAGACTGTTTACACAGGAATACCGTCTCAGTTATTAGCTAACCGTCCGGATATTAAACAGGCAGAACTGGAATTAAAAGCTGCAAAACTGGATGTACAGGCTGCAAGAAAGGAATTTTATCCGTCACTGGAAATTTCTGCAACATTAGGATTGGAAGCCTTCAAACCTTCTTATCTGGTTAAGTTGCCGGAGTCTATTGCTTCCAGTCTGGCTGGGGAGCTTGCCGGGCCATTAATTAATAAAAGTGCAATCAAAGCGAACTTTCAGACTGCTGATGCAAGACAAATACAGTCGCTGTACGAATATGACAAAACGATTTTACACGCTTATCTGGATGTAGCGAATCTTATGTCAAAGGTTAAGAATATAGATCAGTACTATCAGTTGAAGTCGCAGGAGACCAAAGCGCTTGATCAGTCTATTGATATAGCGAATCAGTTATTCAAAAATTCAAGAGCGGATTATCTTGAGGTTCTTCTGAATCAGAGAGATGCTCTGGATGCCAAAATGGAGCTGATTGAAGCTAAGCAGAAACAGCTGAGCACCGTTGTAGACATCTACAAAAGTTTAGGGGGTGGCTGGAAATAAGACATCATAATTCTATCAATAAAACAGTTAATGTTTTGAGCTGATCCCTTCGGGGATTGGCTCTTTTTGTTTTTTATGAATGAGATTTTATTGCATTTAGGATTAATTTTATTCACTGGTTGTTTGAAATAGACAGAAAATATTCTTGTATATAAAAATTTAGATTAAATCTCAAGGGTGGGACTTGAAATGCGTTAAAAAATGTTAAATTTGCAAAAATATATTAACTAACAACACCAATAGATGAAAAAACTCTACATGAGTGCATTTACTATGTGCATAGTTCTGGGCCTGTCTGCCCAGGAAGTATTGTGGCAGAAAGACATTAAGTCTTCCACCCAGGATTTTCTAAGCCAGGTTACAACAACCATTGACGGTCAATATTTAATTACAGGAAGCAGTATTCAATCCGGCTCCTCGACGGACTCAGGGACCTCAAATAGTAAACAAAATAACGGTTACGATTTCCATCTGGTCAAATTAAATCAGCAGGGAGAAGAAGTATGGGAAAAATACTTTTCAGGTCAAAATCATGATTATCTGTCAGCTTCTGTTGCTACCCAAGACGGAGGATTTTTAATTTCCGGGACCTCGTATTCAAGCAAAGGGCTTAATAAAAAAGAAGATTCCAAAGGAGGATCTGATATCTGGATCATCAGATTAAATGAATTTGGTGATGAGCTTTGGCAAAAAACATTAGGAAGTTCTTCCGATGAGGAAGCCAGATCTGTGATTCAGACTACAGATTTAGGATTCTTTGTAGCTGGTAACGTTCAGAATTCAGCTAAGGGTTATGGTTCAAAAGATGTTTTGATTGTAAAACTCGATAAGGATGGAAAAGAACTCTCTCAGTCAGTTTTAGGAGGAAAAGGTTTAGATGAAGTAGAGAAAATGATTCCAACGAAAGACGGCGGAGCTTTGCTAGGAATCTATTCCAGAAGTGCTACAGGTGGCTCAAAGAAAACCGAAAACTTTGGTGAAGGAGATTACTGGGTAATCAAGCTTAACAAGGATGGAAAGGTTGAATGGGAAAAGAATTTTGGTGGCAAAGCAGATGACCACATCAGAACCCTTGCCTTGACCTCAAACGGATATATTATTGGAGGAGAAAGCCGATCCGAACGATCAGGATCTAAGACAGTTGGAATAGAAGAAGGTACAGATTTATGGCTTATCTCACTTAACGAAAGAGGGGAAGAGATCTGGCAGAAATCTTACAATTTTGGGAACAGAGATATTCTGATGGGAACGAGTGTAATCCAGAGTCAAGATTCAAGAGCCAAGAGCCAAGATGTCACAAAAGGAATTCTTTTAGGAGGGTATACCCAGGCAGAAGGAAAAATTGAGACTGATGATGAAACCTTCTGGATGCTGTATCTGGACCAGGACGGTAATGAACAGTGGAGAAAACATGTAAAAGGCGAATCCAGAAAACGTGAGGAAAGATTGTCTGATATAAAACTGAACAGAGATGGCTCCATTATTCTGGCTGGAACCAGCGCAGAAGAACTTGGAAAAGAGAACTGGAAGATCGTGAAGTTGGGTGATAAACAGCTTGATCAGTTGATTGAAAAGCAGGACATCAAGATTTATCCCAACCCGGTTTCAGACTATGCGTATGTGGAAATAGGCTTTGACTTTAAAGAAGCTGATATTATGCTGTATGATATGGGAGGGAGACAGCTTCAGATTTTAAAGACTAAGAATAAGGTTACTAAGATTAATACTCAGAATTTGATACAGGGGGCTTATCTGGTGATGATAAAAACGGATACTAATAAAACAGCAAGTGCGAAAATTATTAAGAAATAAACACAAATGAAAAAAATAAAAAAATTAATAGTCCTAATTTTAATTTTGCCAGCCATTACAGCTTTGGGGCAGACAAGTAGTCTTTTAATACAAAATGCTGTAAATAGTATTGCTGTCCAGTCACCAAATGCAGCTGCTTTATTCAGATATTCAGAAACACCTGTTTCTCTGTACACAGGAGTTCCTGACATATCAATACCTATTTACACTATAAAAGAAGGTGATATTGAAGTGCCTATCTCAATATCTTATCATGCAGGAGGAATAAAGGTAAATGATGAGGCATCTTCAATTGGTTTAGGGTGGTCTTTAAATGCAGGTGGAAGAGTTTCGCAGATTATGGCTGGAGGGAACGATTTTGCTTACCGTGGATATTATTATAACAGTAATATAAGTGTAGCTCCAATGGCTTCCGTTTCAGAAGGTTGCATCGTCAATCCAGATCTTAATGTAACAAGCCAGACCAGCTCATTTTATACAACCAATATAGGTATAAGTGATAATGGAGGTAAAGTATATTATAAAACAGATCTTCAACCCGATCTATTTTTAATTAATCTACCTGGTAAAACTTATAAAGCATATTTAGATAGAGCAAAAACTGTTCAAACTGATTATCCAAAATTCCTCATAGTAGGGCAAGAAAATATTAATTTTAAATTGATTCCAAGTTCAGGATATGTTCCTAATCAAAATGGAAATAATTTCAATGTAATTAACGAGATTGGTACAACCTATTTTTTTGATGGAGCACAAGAAGTAAGTACACCTCTAACAGGAACTTATATAACGGGGGCGTCTAAATATTTGACTAAAATTAAAGATCTGTCAGGTAAAGAAGTCAAATTTTCTTATTTGCCGATTTCACATTCTGACAGGCTCTCAGGTTGTAAAAATACCAGACTAGATAACACTATGTATTATACAATAGGGTATACTTCTAAAGGTGGGATTACTACTTGTAATAAACAAACAATAGATGAGAGTTATATTGAAAAAATTGAATTTTCTAATGGTAAAATTGAATTCGCCTGGTCTGACAGAGAGGATGTTAATAATTCAAAAAAAATATCTTCAATTAAAATCTATAATACTTACAAGCTCATAAAACAATTTGACTTTAACTATGATTATTTGATTGCAAATGATAATCTGAATACAAGTTCAATTGCCTCATGGCTGGGAGCTCCTAATAATAAAATATTTACACATAGACTAAGGCTTCTCGATGTAACCGAATCCATAACTAATCAAAAACATTCATTTGAATACAACTCTACCAATCTTCCAAATAAATTAAGTTTCTCACTCGATTTTTGGGGTTACTTTAATGGACAGAATAATAGTGACACCTATATCCCAGACCCAACAAAGTATTTAAAGGGACATATATTTAATATTACCTCTTTTGATAATGATGCAACAGGATATTCATATACTGATGGTGGTCTAACAGCTGGTGGCCAGCCTCAAAATGATATCATGACTATTAATTGGGCTACTAATAACAAACATTATTTAGCAGACCGAAGAGCATCATTGCAATCTTTAGCGGGGATATTGACTAGTATTACTTACCCTACAGGAGGGAAAACAGAGTTTGAATATGAGCCTAATACTTTTTCCAATTACCCTTTACAGTCTCTGATAAATAATACAAATCCTGGTATTGAAAATAATTACAGTTCGGGTGGAGGAGTAAGAATTAAAAGCATCAAAACAAAAGAAAAACCAGGAGCAGAGCCTATTGTTAAGAACTATATTTATGATGAATTCACTAATAATGGAACAAAATTAACTTCAAATGGCATTTTAGCTGAGCTTCCTAAGTATTATGAAATAGAGAATCGATGCTTTAGAATTTTTGATATTGGTTCATCATGGCCTGTTGAACCGAATACTGACTGTGGCATGGCTTGGGTTCCAGGAGCACAGAAACCGTTTAAAATATCTATTTATGAAGGGATTCCATCTCAGGGTATGTCAACTCTTTCTCAAGGTACTGCGGTAGGCTATTCCAAAGTAACAGAACAGGTAACAGGAAAAGGAAAAACTGAAAACTATTTTTACAATACTTTCCAAAAATCATGCATTAATTTAACTTCTAAAGGGGGACTACAATTCTTAGAAAATGGAAATTTAATTAAAAGTATCAGTTATGATAATAATAATCAGTTAATTAATGAAAAGGTATATAACTATAAGAGTAATTTTAATGATAACTTAAATACATATTTTTTAGAAGGAAGAATTCTCGATTTTAGTGGATTATATATGGACGGAGTGGGAGGCTCTCCAGCTAACATTAATGCAGGACTCATTCACAACTATACAATAAGTTTGTATAAATCTTTACTGGAATCAACTAATACTAAAGAATATTTTCCAGCAGGATCAAACAATTATGTAGAAACAAAAACTTTAACTACATATAATAACAAATATCAGCCAAGTATACAAAAAACTTCATATCCAGATACCTCATTTACTGAAACTAAATATAGTTATGCTCTGGAAAAAGGTAATCAGCTTATGCTCAGTAAAAATATGGTTGGAATTCCGTTAGAAATAATTACCACCCAAACAAATAATGGAATTGCCAAAACTTTATCAAAAACAGAAACTGTTTATCCAACTTCATTGCCTGATTCACAAATAGGTAATTTTGTTCTCCCTAAATCTGTAAAATCATATGATCTTTTAAATAGTTCTTCTGCTTTTACGGAAGTAACATTGAATAAATATGATTTAAAAGGAAACCTTATTCAATATACGGCAAAAGATGGGACTCCTGTGTCTATTATTTGGGGATATAATTATACATTACCAATAGCAAGAATTGAAGGCGCTAATTACGACAATATTGCAATGTATATTAATGATATTATTTCAACATCCAATGATGATGCATTAAATCCTGTAAATGAACAGGCCTTAATAACAGCAGAAGATAATTTAAGAAAAAATGCCAATTTGGCTAATTATCAAATTACAACTTATACTTATGACCCTTTAATTGGCGTGACAAGCATTACACCCTCTTCAGGAATTAGAGAATATTATAAATATGATATGACTAATAGATTGGAAAAAATTGTTGATATCAACAATAAGATATTAAAAGAGTTCAAGTATAGATATGCAACAATTGCATCTACGAATTATCCAAACGAAGAAAAAAGTGAGACATTCACAAGAACAAATTGTACAGGAAATGGAATTGGAGGGACATATACTTATATTGTTCCAGCAGGCACTTATACTGATGTAAGCATATTAGCCGCTAATCAAAAAGCACTAGACGATATTAATATTAATGGTCAAAACATGGCTAATCAAAATGGCCCCTGTTTTTTTCCTGTTTCATGTAGCTTTATATTTTCCTCGGTTATAGGCAACCCGCAGTTTAGTAATAATTCTACTACAACAGTAAACGGAACTGTTTATTTTAAAGTTTATTTCTCAGGTTATGGTATTTGGCAGAATTGGGCAAATGGTGTGAATATAGGTAAGGTGGGACCAGAATGTGTACCATCTGTAAATCGAACAATAACATTTAATGAGAGTTCTTTTAATCGTAAATGGAGCATTTTTATTGACACAACAGGAAATTGTACTGCAACCCTGATCTCAGGAACAGTAGATGCATCTTCTACTAATCCTTTGAATTTCTTATTTGAATATCAAAAATAAACACATCATGAAAAAAATAATATTCATTGTTGATATACCTATATCAGCAGGAGTTGTAAACCATGTGGCAACTCCATTATTGCCCAATAATCAGTTAAAAAGAACAATTCCTGATCATTAAATAAGATTATGTATAAAAAAATATATATAAGCATAGGATTAATACTGGGTATTTATCACTATGGACAGGTGGTCCTGAATTCTCCTCCTGTTCCTAATACGGAAAAAGCAGATCCTCAAAGTATACGTATGCTTCCGGGATTCAGCTTTAATTCTGTAAGCGGGACATTTCGAGCCTATATTGGAGGATCTTCTTCCAATAATCCGGGGAATACCTATACGCCTATCACCGTTGATTATTCGACTAATATTTCAAATACTGAAAATTATGTATATACCAGACAGTATTTAGTGCCTACCGAAGTTTCAAACGGATCTCTGCAGCAGATACAAAGTGTCCAGTTTTTTGATGGCCTTGGAAGACCTAAGCAGTCAGTGAGCATTAAATCTACTCCTACCGGAAAAGATCTGGTGACCCATATTCCTTATGATGGATTTGGCAGACAGGTAGACAGCTGGCTTCCGGTGCCTATGTCCTCGCAGAATGGAAATATCCAGACTGCAGTGGAAGGAAGTACCAATGCGTATTATCAGTCAAACGGTATTAATGATTCCTTTCCATTCAGTCATCAAAATTTGGAAAATTCTCCGCTTGACAGACTCCTGAGCCAGAAAAACCCAGGTACCGACTGGCAGAACAAACCTGTTACTTTCGGGTATGATACCAATGTAGCAGGGGAAGTGAAAAAATATGCGACCGTTACGAACTGGGTTGATGGAGCTACTTCTTCAGTATTAAGTACACCAGGAACTTATGGAGAAGCACAACTGTACAAAAATACCGTTACGGATGAAGATAATGGTAAAACCATAGAATACAAAAACGGTAAGGGACAAACCCTATTAGTCAGAAAAGTCATAAGCTCTTCAGAAAATGCAGACACTTATTATGTGTACAATGAATATGATCAGCTGGCGTTTGTAATTCCTCCTTTGGCTTCTGCTTCTGCATCAATTTCTACTACAGCTTTAGACCACCTATGTTATCAGTATAAGTATGACGGCAGAAACAGGCTGGTAGAAAAGAAGCTTCCGGGCAAAGGTCCAGAGCAGATGGTCTACAACAAAAAAGACCAGATTGTTCTGTACCGGGATATTGTTCTGAAAAACGGGATACCTAATTTTACAGCAGATAACTCATGGACTTTTACCAAGTATGATCAGTTCGGAAGAGTTGTTTACACTGGAATTTCGAGAGATGGAACTTCAAGACAGAACATTCAGACATACATTGATAACCAGCCGGTGAGTGCTTCTTATGAAACCCGTGGAGGAAATCTTGTTCTGAACGGAATGAATATAGGATACGGAAACGTTTCTTATCCTACAAGTATTGATAAGGTCCTTTCAGTCAATTATTATGATACTTATCCTGATGCTTCGACCATTCCGGCAACAATTTTAGGTCAGGAAGTGTTACTTCAGGATGTTCAGAGTTCGAATGTTAGTACCAAGAGCCTGCCTACAGCCTCTTATGTAAAAAATGTTGAAAACGATAATTGGACAAAGACCTATACTTATTATGACAGGAAAGGAAGAGTGATATCTACCTATTCTGTAAACCATCTCGGAGGATATACCAAAACAGAAAGTCTACTGAAATTCTCAGGTTCCCCGGAATACACACTTACCGAGCATAAAAGAGCTGCAGATGGCACAAAAGTAAATATCAAAGAAACTTTTGAGTACGATCATCAGGAAAGACTTGTGAGGCATTGGCATCAAGTAAATGGAGGAGCACAGGAACTCCTTGCAGAAAACCTTTACAACGATCTTGGCCAGATACAGACAAAAAATGTAGGGAATACTACAGGAAGCGCTTTGCAGAATGTTAAATATGCATACAATATCAGAGGGTGGCTCACAAAACTTAATGAACCTTCCGATCTGCAGAATAAACTCTTTGCTTACGAGTTGAGGTATAACAGACCGGACAGCCAGTTCTCCGGTTCTGCCAGATACAATGGAAACATCTCTCAGATGTCTTGGATTACCCAAAGCGATGCAGTAATGAGAAATTATTCCTATGAATATGATTCCCTTAACCGTCTTAAAGAAGGACGTTTCTGGGATGCCATGAATTTAGACAGAGGAGAATACCATGAGCAGTTTACCTATGACCTGAATGGAAATATTAAAACCCTGCTCAGAAGAGGAAAACAGCTTCCAGGCTATACGGCACCAGAAGTCATGGATAACCTTGAATACCATTACGAAAATGGTGAGCAGAGCAATAAGTTAACCTATCTTAAAGAAGTGGGAACGGGTAATGCTTTAAGCGGATATCCGCTTTCATCAGGAAGTACCGGAAGTACAATTATCTATGATCTGAATGGGAATATGACGGTTCAGCAGGATAAAGGTATTTCTTCTATTCAATATAATTATTTAAATTTACCGGAAAAGATTACCCAAAACTCTAAAATAACAGATTACACTTACAGGGCAGATGGGGTGAAAGTAAAAAAGATCTTCGGTACAGATACCACAGATTATTTAGACGGTTTCCAGTATGAAAATGGAACGTTGAAATTTTTACCAACTGCTGAGGGATATTTTAATTTTGAGACCGGAAAGTATGTGTATAATTATACTGACCATCTTGGAAATGTCAGGTTGAGTTATTTTAAAAACGGCTCAGGAGCAGAGATCATTGAGGAGAGTAATTATTATCCGTTTGGATTGAAACATGAAGGGTATAATGTTTTGTCGGGAAATCCTGCGTATAAGTATAAGTACAACGGAAAGGAGTTGCAGGAGACGGGAATGTATGATTATGGTTTTAGACAATATATGCCAGATCTTGGAAGATGGTCATCACTTGATCCACTTTCGGAATTAGCTTCGAGTTGGACTTCTTATAGATATGCATATGATAATCCGCTAAGATATATCGATCCTAAAGGTTTATTTGAAAGTAGAAAAGAAGCTAGACAATACCGAAGAGAGCATGATCTACATGGATCAATTAAGAAGCAGAAAGATGGAAGTTATGCGATAAATGATAGGGATAATATGATATCATATGCTAAAGGTAATGATTCTGATCTAACTGCTTCGGATGCTCACGATAACGATGGCGTTGTTGAATCTGTTTTAGTTACAAAGGCTCCATATAGTCAGAAAGATGCTTTTGATCTTACAACAACGGATATTTCATTATTTGAAAATATTACCTGGAAAGGAATGTCAACAGCTCAAAAAAGCAAGTTTGTATGGGATGCTAAAAAAATTATTAAAACAACTACAGGATTAAAAATTCCTGGAAGTACTAGTAGTTGGTATAGAGCAAAAATTCCAAAGGCAATGAAAGGTATAGGCGTTGCAGGAGGAGCTGTTGCAGGAGCTGTTATAATTTATGATGTAGTTGATAGTAAGCAAATAAAAGCGTCTAACATTTTGGATGCTGCCGTAACAGGAGTGAGTTTCGTTCCTGGATGGGGTTGGGTTGTTGGAGGTGTTTTTTTTGGTGCAGATATGGTTACAAAGGGAATTACTGGTCAATCAATAGGAGATCACTTGGATAATTACATTGAAGAAAAATATGATAAAGATGATGGAGCATTAATAGATTGGTCAAAGAAATGAAAAAGATAGAAGAAAATATTTTTTATAGAGTTTATATTGCTTATTTAAATAAAGATTATCCGGCCACATTTGTAAGTTGTTTATATATTGCATTTGTTTATATGTTTTTATTTGCACCAATTTATGGCTTGTGTATTGATTTATTTAAAGGGATAGGTAAAAATATTATAAAATTTTTATATATAATATATGTTGCGGTCATTCTTATTATAATATTTAAGAAATACTATAATAAAGTAACATTAAATAATATATTAAATAGAAATAAACATAAAAAACAATATTTACCTACTTGGTGCTATTTTATAATATTACCAATTAGTATGATTTTAGGAATAGGTCTTTATATTTTAGTATCTATACAAATCTTACAAAGGCTTAACTTAGAGGGGTATTTATATGATTTATTATAATGTATTTGAATTGTTGTGTGGGGTATTGTCTCTGCAACCTCTAACAAAATAAAAGCCTGTATTAAAGTGAGCCAGCCTCATGTTGGCACAAGCGTCTCACTCGTGCCGATAGATAGAAATAAAACCCTTGCAGTTTTGCGGGGGTTTTGTGTTAAAAATTAAAAACTAAATTTACACAAAGACAACCCATGAAAACAATCTCCTATATCCTTTCTATCCCACTTCTTCCCTCGCTACCGCACGATTGTATCGTGTGGCAGATAAAAACAAAACCCTCGCAAAATGCAAGGGGTTTTTGTATTATAATGCGGCTACGTTTTTGTTAAAGAAGTCTTTAAGTTTTTTGTGTTTTTCAATAAATAATTCTATAAAACAAGCTATCGACAAATTCAGGCTGGAAAATAACAATCTATTTTTTGATATCAATTCCGGACTTTGGAATTGACAAAAGTAATTTATATCTAATGTTAGGGAAATACTTAGATTTTACTGCAATTATAGCAGTTTTCTTTGGTATATTTGTTAAACAATCAACACCACACAAATCTTATCGTCATGAAAAAGTTCCTTTTAATCATTCTCGGAATCCTTGTTATTCTGGTAGCTGTACTGCTGATCAAAATGTATACTTACCCGTTCAAAAAAATGACAGCAGAAACTTCAGAAGGGTGGAAGCCTGTGAAGAACGATTCTGCCGTACTTCGGTTGTCAGGAGGGATCAAGATACCTACAGTTTCTACAGGAAGCCTTGGCGAATTCAATTACGCTCCCTTTGATCAGTTTAAACAATACCTGAAAGCATCTTATCCATTGGTTTATCAGTATACCGAAAATACAGAGATCAATACCCATGCTTTGGTTTTCAGGCTTAAAGGAAGTGACCCTTCGCTGGAACCTATACTTTTTCCTTCCCATATAGACGTCGTACCTCCCGGAGATGCCGATGTGAAAAATAAAGATCAGAATATTTTCAGGCCTGATGACAAGCCTTTGCCTCCGGTTTCTAAAGTAGCGGAAGACTGGGACTTCGAACCCTTTTCAGGGACTGTAGCCAATGGCAGAATCTATGGAAGAGGAGCCATCGACATGAAGGGAATGCTTTTTTCCCTCATGGAATCTATCAATACCATGATTAAAAGCAAAAAAAATCCTAAACGCGACATCTATCTGGCTTTCGGTTTTGATGAAGAGGTGGGCGGACAAAAAGGAGCTGTACAGATTGCAGATTATTTTAAGAAAAAAGGACTTCAGTTCGACGCAGTTTATGACGAAGGAGGTTTGATCATGCGGAAAGGAAATGTGGCTGGAGTAAATTCAGATATCGCAGTGGTGGGCTGTGCAGAAAAAGGGTTTTTATCCGCAAAAATAAAAGTTAAAGGACTTGGGGGACATTCCTCCATGCCGCCTATGGAAAGCGCAATAGGAAAAGCTGCAGTGATCATGCAGCGTCTTGAAGACGATCAGATGAAGCCTGAAATAACCCCACTCATCAAAGGCTTTTTTGACAATATCGGCGGAGCAATGCCATGGACCACCAGGCTGGCTCTCTCTAACCAGTGGCTGCTAAAACCTCTTCTTTTATCCCAGCTTACCAAAAATAATACGACCAATGCCTTAGTACGTACAACCACTGCTTTAACGATGATGAAAGGAAGCGATGGAACCAATGTTCTTTCTCCCGAAGTGGAATTTATCGTTAATTTCAGGCTTCTTCCCGGAAATACAGTTAAAGATGTTCATGATCATATTGCAAAAGCCACAGAAGGTTTTGATGTTGAGGTAGAAGAGATCGACAATACCAGAGAAGCTTCTGCCGTTTCTCCTTCTAATACAAAAGGATTTAAATTAATAGAAGCCGGAGTCAGAGAGATCTATCCGGGGGCCATTGTGACTCCGTATCTTACTATGGCCGGGACCGACGCTTATAAATACCAGATCGTAAGCAAAAATATTTACAGATTTATGCCCATCAGGATTAACAGCTCAGAACAGCAAAGCATCCACAGCACCAATGAATATATCAGTATTGAAAACTACCTGAAAATGATCCATTACTTTGAATACATGATGACGAATTACGACAAATAATTTCGGGGTACGGGATGGGAGTTAGAGAGTCGGAGAGTTTGAGTGTCTTAGAGTTTCGGGATTTGGATTACGGGGGTTAAAGTAGGAGTCGCTATTGTGTATTTCGGCATCTTAAAAGTTAACCGTTGCTGTATAAAGATTTTAAATAATTGGTTTAAGTCTTATGATCACCCTTAGTTTTAGTCTTAGCCTCATCAAAAATCTCATGTCTGAAATCTGAAATCTTGACTCTCAAAAAAAAATAACACGTCAAGTTTTGTCGCATTACAGCAATAGCTTTGTCATATCAAAATTACAGAGCTATGGAATTGCCGTTTTACTTAACATTTAAAGAATTTGAAAGCCATTATTACGACGCCCTTGAACAATGGTTTGAAAAATATCACAACGCCAGCGAAATTGATTATCTGAAGGCCCTTGCAGATCTTTACAGCCCTTATCTGTATTACAGCTTTGCGGACGATAAGCTTTTGGCTGATGCTTCCATGGAGATCAAAGATTGTTTTTTGCCTTATCATGAAAAAATCGGAATTTCTTTTTGCACCAACTGTGAAAATGAAAAACATTTCAAAGCAAAAGGAATGAACCATATATTTGATTGGAAAACCATCACCATGATGGAATACGCCCAGCATATTCTGGACAAAATCAACAGATACCTGTTAAAAAACGATAGCGTTCTGGACGGAAATAAAACAATCCTGGATTATATCAACGACTGTGAGGTTGTTACCGCAAGGGAAGGCGCAGGATATTGTGTGAATTACAACAGGCATCAGGCTGCAGTTCCTTTTTTGAAGGCTTATCTTCCTTGCTACGGACAGACGGTGGATATTGCAGTATATCGGGATTTTATTTTTTCTGTCGTGCAGATCGCAGAATATATCGATAAGAAACTGAAATCCGTACAGGCCTTTGAGCACACGGTTTACGCTAAATTAAAATCAGAGGCCAAGTTCAAAGTACAGATGAGCCATCAGTTTCTCACGATCTGCAATTAAATTTTACACCAAACATTCATATCTAATTATATTGATGGAAGAACTTCAACAGTTTTCCAGACAAATCCTGGCAGAAATGCCGGGATTTTGTTTTATTTCGCTCATTATTTAATAGCATGAGTAAAATAAAAAAGCCTTAAACAATTAAGTTTAAGACCTTTATCTTTTTGCAGAGAGGAAGGGATTCGAACCCTCGATACAGTTACCCGTATACTACCTTTCCAGGGTAGCTCCTTCAACCACTCGGACACCTCTCTATTTGAGACTGCAAAAATAGGGTAATTTCTGGAATCTGCAAATTATTATTTAAAATTACTCAGTAATTTCTCCACAAAGGCTCTTCGTGAAGTTGTCTGCAAAGGTTCCGGAGTAATTCGGATTGTCTATCAGGTGCATCGCTTTACTGATGGCACTTTCTGCTGTCATATCTTTTCCGCTGATCGCTCCGATCCTTGAAAAAATATTACTGTTTTCATACTTTCCGAACGAAATACCTCCTGAAATACACTGACTTACCACAACGATTTCTGTTCCGTTATTTCTGATTTCCTCAAGCGTTTCCTGTGTTTTTTCACTGCTGAAAATAGTTCCCGAACCGAAAACCTGAAGAATAAGAACCTTCATTTTAGGGATTTCTTTAAAATGGCTCAGATGCATGCCCGGAAAAATTCTCCAGAAAAGAATATCTTCAGAAATATTTTCATCTACATGAAATTCTATATCAGGATCACACCGGTAAAGATTATCCTTAATGATATTTAAATGAACGCCGGATTGTCCCAATATCGGGTAATTCGGACTCGCATAAGCATCAAAATACTCCGCAGAATATTTCAATGTTCTGTTCCCTCTTAATAATTTATACTCAAAATAAACAGCAACTTCCTGAATAACCGCTTCATCATTTTCATAAAGACTGGCATAATAAAGGCTTGTCAGAAGGTTTTCCTTCGCATCCGTTCTCAGATCTCCGATCGGAAGCTGTGAGCCCGTCATGATTACAGGCTTTCTCAGTCCTTTCAACATAAAACTTAAAGCAGAAGCTGTATAAGACATCGTATCCGTTCCGTGAAGGATCAAAAAGCCGTCATAGAGTTCATAGTTTTTGAGAATATAGTTGGCAATAACCTTCCATTCCTCAGGTCCCATATCCGAAGAGTCCAGCGGTTTGGCAAATGGATGCACAAATACTTCACATTCCATTAATTTCATCTCAGGCATTTTTTCGAAAATATTTCCAAAATCAAATGCGCGGAGGCTTCCGGTTTCATAATCTTTTTCCATACCGATGGTTCCCCCGGTATAAATGAGCAGGACTTTTCGTTTCATGAATTACTTTTTTCTAAGAAATTGAGCCTCGTTCAGGTTCATAGCTCAAAATTACGTTAATTTGCAAAGATTTGAAAATGAATGGAAGATTTAGCGCAAACTTTTGAATATTTAAAGCAGTTTTTAACAGAGGAAAGACTCTCAAAAATAGAACATTTCTCCAAAGAAAGTTCCGATTTTGTCCTTCCTGTGATGGACGATGTCTACCAGTTCAGAAACGCAGCAGCTATTATAAGATCAGTAGAGGCAAATGCGTTTCACAAGGTGGTGGCTATGGAAGAGGAAAATGTTTTCGATCCTAACCTTACTGTAACCAAAGGTGCCGAAACCTGGGTAGAAGTAGAGAAAATGCCTAAAAATATAGCTTCATTGCAGAATATCAAAGACAGAGGATATAAAATTCTGGCCGTATCCCTTGAAAAAAATGCGGTTATGCTTCCCGATTATCAAATCACAGAACCTATCGCTCTTGTATTTGGAACTGAGAAAGAAGGCGTGTCAGAAGAAGTCTTAGACTTTGCAGATGAAACACTGGCTATTCCGATGTACGGTCTGACGAGGAGTTATAACGTTTCCGTAGCCGCAGGTATCTGTATGTACGAACTGAAACAGAAACTGATTAAATCAGGTATTGATTATAAGTTGAACGAAGAAAAACTGATGAAAATGAAGATCCGATGGGCAGTCAATTCAATGCGAAGCGGCCAGCAGATTTTCGAAAAATATCTTAAAGACCATAACCTGGAAATGTAGGGAATTTGTTAATTTATTGATAAATAGACACTCCTAATTTCTAACCTCTAACTTCTAATTTTTCATCATATTGAAATAATTCCACGCCGCCACAAATACACCCGCCGTTTCCGTTCTCAATCTTTGATTTCCAAGTGAAACTGCTTTTACATTAGTGTCGGACAGAAATTGAATTTCCTTTTCAGAAAAATCCCCTTCAGGGCCAATCAAAAAAGTGATCTGTTCCAGAGCAGGAATGTGGTTAAGCTCAATCCTTTCAAGATTTTCATGACAGTGCGCTACAAAAGTATGCTGTGGATCAATGTTTTTTAAGAAATCTGTAAGCTTCACCGCATCATTAATGACAGGGAAATGGAATCGCAAGCTTTGTTTGGAAGCAGCAACAGCCTGCTTTCTGAGCTTATCAATATTAATAATTTTACGTTCAGTTTTTTCTGTAATAATAATACTGATCTCTGAAATGCCCATTTCCACAGCCTTTTCCACAAAAAACTCGATCCTGTCGATATTTTTCGTCGGAGCAATGGCAATATGAAGTCGGGGACTAAAATCCTGAGTATTGGTTTTAATTTCAGAAACTTCTAAGCCGGCTTTTTTTCCTTCGATAACTAATTTTCCGGAAGCAATATTTCCTTTTCCGTCTGTTACGTAAATTTCTTCACCATCTTTCATACGGAGAACTTTCACAATGTGCTGTTGTTCTTCATCATTAATTATTGCTTTTCCGTTATTGATTTCGCCAAAAAAAAGTTTCATATATTGATATTTAGAATGCGCCTGAATTGTATTGATAAGTGATGATTAAAAGGTAATTTCATTATCGCTTATAAATGCTACACCGGTTTTTATCGTGGTATAAATATCGCCTTCACAATCTCTATATGAACATGCGTAAATTTCTTCAACCCACTTATTATTCATAAAAATTAAATTCAAATATTCGTTTTTTCTTAAATTATTTTTGATGGATAAGTAATCTCCTTCTTTGGGTTCGTAAGTAAAACTAAATACATTTTCTGAATTGATCTTCTCTATAATCTCTTCCTTTATATTTTGAACATATCCAATTTCTGAACTTATCATTAAATAATCTTCGTCCTCAGATTTTTCTGTCACTTCATTTTTTCCTATAACGGTTTCTAAAACCCAATAATATTTTGAGTTTTTTTTAGAATGCGTTCCCAGTATTTTTTCTTCTAATAGTATTTTCATAAATCATATTTTGCAGTTGCGGAAGTTCTCAGATCCGTAAATTCACCTCTTTCAAACTTCAATTGAGCAACCATGGCAATCATCGCAGCATTATCAGTTGTATATTCAAATTTTGGAATGTAGATATTCCAGCCTAATTTTTCATGATTGTCCTCCATTACTTTTCTCAAAGCAGAATTGGCAGAAACTCCACCGGCGATGGCCACCTCTTTTATATTCAATTCTTTGGCGGCTTTTTCAAGTTTAGTCATCAGAATTTCAATGATTGTTCTCTGAACCGAAGCACAAAGATCATTCAGATTTTCTTTAATAAAATCCGGATTTTTTTTTACCTCTTTCTGAATATAATAAAGAACGGAAGTTTTGATCCCGCTGAATGAATAGTCATAGCCTTCCATCTTAGGTTTGTTGAATGTAAAAGCATCAGGATTTCCTTCCTTAGCCAATCGATCTATAATAGGCCCGGCAGGATAATCAAGGTCGAAAATCTTTCCAATCTTGTCAAAAGCCTCTCCTGCAGCATCATCTATTGTTTTTCCGATAATTTCCATATCAAAATAATCCCTTACCAATACAATCATCGTATGACCTCCGCTTACCGTAAGACACAGAAAAGGGAATTGAGGCGGCATAGGATTTGCATCTGCAATGAAATGGGCTAAAATGTGTGCCTGGAGATGGTTAACTTCAATTAATGGAACATTTAAGCTCATTGCCAAAGACTTAGCAAATGATGTTCCTACAAGAAGTGATCCCAAAAGTCCGGGACCGCGTGTAAATCCTATAGCTGAAATAGCATTTTGTTGTATATTTGCTTTAGTAAGAGATTTTTCAACAACGGGGATTATATTTTGTTGATGCGCTCGCGATGCCAGTTCCGGGACCACACCTCCATATTCTTTATGGATGGCCTGATTCGCAGCAATGTTGGACAGAATACAGTTTCCCTTGATGATAGCTGCTGAGGTGTCGTCGCAGGACGATTCAATACCTAAAATTATAGAGTCGCTCATAATAATGGCAAAGTTAGAGAATAATAACGAGAATGAGAATAAAAAATCGGTAACTGAGAACCTAAGTGATCAGGTACAGAAGACTGTTGGGGATGTAGAAGGGGCTGTAAAGGAGACCGTTAAAGAAGCGTCTGAACTGGCATCAGATGCTATTCATCATCCTGTAGAAACGGCTGAAGAATTTGGAAAGCAGGCTGTAAAAGATGTCACCAGCTATTCCTGGTGGGCAAAACTTCTCCTGATCCTTTTCTGGTTGGGAGTTATTCTTGTTGGAGGAATACTTACTGCCATTAACCTTCCGGTAACCAAACGGTGGGCAGCCAATCAGGCGCTTCAGATCGTAAATAAAGACTTTAAAGCAGGGATGTCTACAGAGAGTGTAGAAGTAGATTATTTTGGAGACGTCACTATAAAAGGATTAAAAATAAAAGACTACAAAGGGCTGGAATTTATCAAAGCAAGAGAATTTCGCGCCAATTCAGATTGGATGTCTCTCGCTTACAATGCTATTTCAGGAAACAGTAATTCACTAAGCTTTAATTCCCTCACCCTGGTTAATGCAGATGTAAAGGTGATCACCTATAAAGGGGACAGTATTTCCAATTTTATCAGATTTACACAGCTTTTCGACAGTGGGAAGAAAAGAGATCCTAAAAAGCCTCCTTTTCAGCTCGATTCCCGTGTACAGATCATTGATTCAAAGGTGTCTATTGTAAGTCAAAACTCTCCGGGAGAACCTGGAAAATGGCTTACTGCCACAAATTTTAATTTAAAAGCACCTAATGTAAAGGTTAACGGGGCCAATATTTCGGCACTGATTAATAATATGTCCTTCGTTACTAACAGATGGGGGAAATCTCATTTTGTAGATACTTTTTCTACTGAACTTTCTTTAACACCTGAATTTCTGTCACTAAAAGACCTTACCCTGAATACTGATCATTCACTGCTCCAGGGAAATATCAAATTTAATCTTCATGACGGTTCATGGGCAGATTTTGCAGACCGTGTACGCTGGGATATGGAAATCCAGCAGGGAAGTCAGCTGAGCGGATATGATATCAGTTATTTTGTGACCAACTGGGATAATTTTAAGCCATTCAACCTTGCCGGGAAAATGACCGGTCCTTTAAATAAATTTCATTTAGAGAATTTCCTGATCAGAAATCCTGACGTCAATATCGCAACCAAAACAATGAAGGTCGACAGACTGCTGAAAGGAAATTTTGCCATTGAAACGAACGATCTTTCTACCGATTTTACTTATAAGGATCTAAAAGCCATGATGCCTTCATTTATTTCTAAAAAGATGAAGAACTTTGCTGATGATTTCGGGAAGCTGAAATATAACGGAGCAGCAAGGGTAACTCCTGAGCAGGTTTACGTTTCCAGTGGAAACCTGATGACAGGAATAGGGCAGGCCAAGATCTCTAAACTTTCACTTACCGCATACAGTACGGCAATGCCTAAATATTCGGGATATCTCGAAGTAAAAGACCTGAATACCTCTGTCATCACCAAGAATAAAAGTGTTGGCCTGATCTCCGGTAAATTTGATCTTAACGGACAGAGTTTTGACGTGAATACAATGCGTCTGACCACGAAATCCCAGATCACCAGCATCGAAATTATGGATAAGCAGATCAGTAATGTGTATCTTGACGGATTGCTGGATCATAAAAAATATAATGGACTCATCACCGTGAATGATGAGCAGGCTAAAGCAACGATTAAAGGGCTTATTGATTTCAGTACCTCAAGGGTCGCGATGAATGTAAATGCAGATGTCACTTCTCTGAATATGAATTATTTTACCAATAAACCGGGAAGCCAGATCGTGAGCGGACGGGTGGAAGGTAAAATGTCTATGTCTAATATTAACGATTTGACTTTAGATGTGGATGCCAATGATCTTCACTTTGCCACAGCCACACAAAAATACATTATTCCAAACGCCAAGCTGAAAACTTTTGTGGAAGCCGGCGGACGTGTCATTGATGTGGATGCACCTGGCGCTGCAAGCGGTAAAATATCAGGAAGATATAACCTTGCCGATCTTGCGGGTATGGTAGAGAATGGAATCGGAAGAATTCTCGTAGGCCCACCACCGAGAAAATTATACAGAGGTCAGAATTTTAAAATGAATTTTGATGTTCAGCAGGGCGTTGTGAATTATTTCCTGCCCGATCTGAAGCTTCCGCAGGGTGCTGTGATAGAAGGAGAATACAACGGAGATTCAAATGATCTCATCCTGAATCTGGATGCAGCCTCTCTGAAGTATATTATGACGAAGAAGGAAGAAATTTCGGATGCAGACAAAGCTTTGGCCGCCGCCAATCCTGAATACAAAATTAATGACAGAAATAATATTTCCAGAGACAGTGCGATGATCGACAGCGTGATGGTGAGGATCAATACGGCAAACCTTAATGAACAGCTGTATGCAAGGGTCAGCAAACTGGTATACAATAACAATATTATTAAGGATTTTGAACTTAAAGGTAAAAATGAAGACAATACGGCTCTTCATCTGGCCACTACCTTCAAGCATGGAAGTCCTGAGGATGATTTGAATGATAATCTTAAAGCTTATGCTATTAACGTAGATCAGTCTACGAATGCTGCCGGGGATTACGTTTTCAGGTTTGAACCTACAGAAGTTAAATTTAATGAGGTGACTTGGGCAATAGATACAAGCCCCGAACTGGATCATTCCATTACTTACAGAAAAAACGCAGGAGATTTCGATATCAGGAACCTGCGTATATATTCAGATAAAAGTGCCCTGTTTATTAAAGAGGCACAGTTCAAATCCGCCAAAGACTTTTATTTAGACGCAGAGATTAACGAATTTGCTATTGAAAAGCTTCTTGAAATGCAGTCCGGGGGAAATCCTATGGGAATAAAAGGCCTGGCAAACGGAAGTGTAAAGATCAAGATGGATAAAAGCACTTTGCAACCAATTGTAGATCTTACTGTAGATAATATTGTGATGAACGGAAACCAGATGGGTGACCTTACTATTTCTGCTACAAACGGTTTCTCTCTGAATGTGTATGACGTAGATGTAAAGGTAGCTTCAGCAGGGGTTCTTGGAAATAACAACCTTCATCTGACAGGTACCGTCAATAATAACACTGCTTCTCCTACAATTGATCTCACTGCAGAAATGCGGGATTTTGACCTTGCTTTTACCCAGCAGTTTGTTCAGACTGTTTTCGGAAATATCAGAGGGAAAGCTACAGGTGATCTGAAGATCAACGGAAAGTTGAGTGATCTTGATTATAGCGGGGATATTGCTTTAAAAGGTTTCGGTTTAAAGCTCCTGTTTACCGGAGTAGATTATTCATTTGATGATACAGTGATTCCGCTTTCCCGTGGACTTGCCATTCTTAACAATATTGAAGTTCATGACGGAAGATCGAATTCTAAGGGAACAATTTCAGGTGCGATCCAGTTTGAGACAATTTCGTCAATGGGGGTCAACCTCGTAATGAGGGCTGACAATCTTCTTATGCTGAATACGAGCCAGAAAGATTATGATCTGTTTTGGGGAAGGGTTTACGGTCAGGGAGATCTCTATGTAGACGGACCTGTTTCCGGATTGAGTATTTCAACTCCTAATATGAAAGCCCTGAACGGAAGTAATTTTACCTTTAATTCCAGCTCGACATCCAATGTTGAAGAATTTAAAATGCTGAGATTCCTGAAAGAAGGAAAAGACGGGCTTATCACGCTGGAAGAAAAGAAGAAGACGGGAGCTAATATGCGCATCGACTTCAGTCTTGATGTGGATAAAGGAACTACGGTGAATGTTCTTGTGGGTGATGATGTAGGTAATATCACTGTAAAAGGAACTGCAGACAGGCTGAGGTTCCAGATGGGGCGACAAGGCAACATTGCCATGAATGGTACTTATAAAGTAGATAACGGAACATTTGTTTCCAAAGCTATTCTTAATAAGACCTTCCAAATAGAAAAGAACAGCAGCATCAGATGGGATGGTGATGCGATGAAGCCGGCACTCGATATTACAGCCAATTATGTGAGAATGGTTTCCAATGCAGGGGAATATTTAAGCATGGGGAAACTGCAGCCGATCAGTGTACTGCTTCAGGCCAATATTACCCAGTCTCTCATCAATCCTAAAATTGATCTGAACGTGACTGCCCTTGATGTTTCCAGCCAGGTAAAAGAGACGTTGGCAGCTAAGATGAGCCAGGAAGGTGAAAAAGTGCTTCAGTTTGGTTCCGTCCTGCTGCTGAGCACATTTAATGTTTCGAACAGTGGAGGAGTGGATTTTGATGTGGCAGGTGTAGCGGAATCTTCTGGATACAATATGCTTCTGAAACAGTTGGGATCAGTTCTTAATACAATGAGCAACGAATTCCAGATCGATTTGAATTATGTAAAAGGTGACCAAAATTCCAACACTGGTGACCGGGCCAATGCCGGGGTGAGTGTGGCCCTTTCACCAAGGGTAAACATTAAAACCGGACTGGGGATTCCGCTGACAAAAACAGAAGGTACACAGACCAATTATCTTTCTGGTGAGGGATCTATTGAATATGATATTTCTAAAAAGAATGATGGAAGTCTTGTCCTAAGAGGGTATTCCAAGCCTACCAATATTGGGATGGTAAGTACCAATGGTTCTGCAAATCAGGCCTATGGTGGGGGAGTTGTGTGGAGCAAAAGCTTTAATTCTCTCTTTAAAAAGAGGAAAAAAGATAAAAAACAGTCAGAAGCTAAAGCGGAAATAAAAACAGATTCTACAAAATCGACTAGTAAATAATCGTAATATTTTAATGATTTTTATCATCCGTGTTAATTATTGTTAATGTTTGATATAATTTTTTTAGTTAAATTATTTTTTATAAATTTGCAACAAATACATAGATTTTTTAAGAAAATTGTAATTTAACTAATATGAACTATCAACTGGACGAAATAGACAAGAAAATTCTTGATTTCTTAGTCGAAAACACAAGAATGCCTTTTACTGAAATTGCAAAACAGATGGATGTTTCTGCTGGAACAATTCACGTAAGAGTGAAAAAAATGGAGGATGCAGGTATTATTTTGGGATCATCTCTTAATATCGATTATGGCAAGCTGGATTATCACTTTACAGCTTTCATTGGAATCCTTTTGACAAAATCAAACCGCACTCAAGAGGTATTGAAAGAGCTTTCAGTACTTCCAAATGTAATCGAAGCGAGCGTTATTTCCGGAAAATATAACATTTTCTGTAAAGTAAGAGCTAAGAATACGGAAGATGCGAAAAGAATTATCTATCAGATAGACGACATTCAAGATGTAATGAGAACCGAAAGTATGATCTCTATGGAAGAGTACTTGAGCGACAAAAACAGATTGATCAACGCTATTTCTATATAATTCAAATTTTAAACGAAGATTATATTAAAGAACTTATGAATATATTCATAAGTTCTTTATTTTTGTAGCTATGGAAGAATACAGTTACTTTGACGAGGATCCAAAGAAAGGATGGGGCTTTATTTCAGCATTTGCAGCATTAATGCTGTTTACTATTATGGGGTTGGGAATTGATATCGATGAATATCTTCAGCATGAATATCTTCAGATTCCGAGATGGTATTTTTTTGTTATTTTTTCTATTGATGCTCTGATGATGCTCGGGCTTATCCTGATGTTCTTCTATAGAAAAATTGGGATTTTTATGTTTCCTGCATTACTGGTACTGCATTTTTTTATGCATAATTATTACCTGTCCACATTCTTGTATACGGATGTAACCAATCTTTTCCTGTTTACGGGCTTCGGGATGCTGGCAATTATTCCAAAATGGAAGTTTTTCCGCTAGAGGCCTGCATTTAGATTTATTTGCTGCTCATAAAAGCGTATTGCCTCTTGTTTTAAAGGATTTTTGCTCCATGTTTCCCACTTTCCTGTATAAGGGTCATAACCGCATTTCAGAGGCTTAGAAGTGTCTAATCCTTCACTATTTGTATGATTTCGCTCCGTATAGGCTCTGCAGTCTGTACAAATGTACCTGAACTCACAGTCTTTACAGATTTCTATCTTATCTTTGGTGAGGTTCCAATATTTTCTGAATCCCGGCTTTATCACTGCATCCTCAAGACTGATGTCGTTGATGTTTCCAAAGTTTTCAACCATTAAAGGGCAGTTTTTGATGTTGCCGTTTATATCTATTCCTATTTTTTTGTGGAGACAGGAATTATGATTTATGGCTTCTGTTACTTTTGAAATATTAGTGTTGAAATATTTTAGATCTACTTTTCCGCAGGAGGAAATTTTCACCTCTTCTTCAGTAAAGTATAAGTTAAATCTAAATTCATCTTTTGTTTTGAAAGGCTTTTTTCCGCAACTGTAAAAAATGATATTATATATTCTCTCCGTATTCTTATGAAGAGTACCTACAAAAAGCTTATTTACACCTTCATGGAATGGAGAAAAGATTTCTATGCCAGATAAAACGGAAGTAGCAAAGATCTGATCAATTTCTATAAAATCCTCAGCTGTGAATTTTTCTGTGCTGTAAAGAACCAAATGCTTTATCCTGAGATGTTCTGCTGATTGCTTTATTTTTTTCAAAGCAGCAATTTCTGAAAACTCTATGAAAATTTCTGTAAGAATACTGGGCTCATCATAATCGTAGGAAAGAGCCGGGAAATTTTTGTCCCAATTATCCTCTGTAATAAATCCATACTCATTTTGTAACAAAATATTTAAATATTCGTTAATCATAACTTGGGATTCTTCGTCGTAACCATCGATGATATTTTCTATACAATGTTTTTTTAGTTCCTCTATAATATCATACAATTCCAATGGATAGAGTTCCGATACATTCCTTTGAAGATCTGATATTAAAATTCTGCCTGCGCCTTTCGTAACTAGTATATTTGAAAATAGATTGAAATATCTCATAATAATCGGGTTAATGGTTTTACGGGTTTCTCTCTTACATAAAAATTACTTTGATATTTTTCACTTTTCAGGACGTATATAATGTTTTTATTGTTCTTTTTACTTATGTGTTCACAATATTCCATCTGTTTAAATGATAAAGGCAGTCTATGCTTTTCACCAAAATTTTCTTTCATAAATAATCGGCAATTTTTTTAAATAGGGGATAATTACAGTGATAGGCTACATTCGCAAACTGTCCTACAGGATTTACCTCCAGGAAGTAATAGAGATCTCCGCTTTTAATAAAATCCAAAGAACCGCAATTGAGATCCAGCACCTGCATTAGCTTTTGAACCTTGTCTTCTACATCTTTTGGGAGAGAATATCTGATATTTCTATTCGGTTTTTCGTTATTATATTTTCTGAAGTCTGTTTTTGTCTGGTCATCATTCTGAGAAAAAATAGCCATTGAATAGCATTCACCGTTCAAATAAAAAGTTCTGATCTCAAAATCTTTTTCTATTTTTTCCTGAAAAAAAGAAATGAAGAATGAGTCTTTCTCTTTTTTATCAATGATACTGGTATACAGCATTCCATCTTTATTTTCTAAAATATTATCCAGAGACGCATTTCCAGTAATTGCTTTTGTAATGGTTTTTGCGAGAATTACTTCATCGGTATTTTCAGCTAAAAAATACTCAGGAACATTTAGTCCTATATTCTGCGCATACTCTAGCACCAGGAGTTTATTGACATGACTGTTGCCTTGTTTATTAATATGCTTTTTGGATGCTAAAGTCTTAAGTATATAATCTTCCAGCCAGTGCTGGGTTTCATTCATATAAATATTAATAGAATTATTGCTGTACTGATAGCGTTTGAAGAAAAGTCCTCCTCTCCTGTACCATACGCTTTGTATATCATCAAGAAAAAAGCTGTTTTTTTGGCTTTGCAGAAAGAACCGCTTTTTATCAGCTTTAATGTCAAAAAACTCATCCTCATTCACAAGAATAAAGTCTTTGTTAAGTGCTACCAGCCAACGTATAACTTCTATCGTTGTTCTGTCGTTATTATCAGAAAATATCAGTATCATTTGGTTTTCAGGCTATCAGAAAAGTCTTTTGCTATTTTGTTCCGGTATTTCAGGCTTGGAAGGCCAATACTTTTCCGGTTCCGGTTTACTTTCGCTGAATCGGTTATATTTTGATATCCCTGATAAACGCCGTAGGTATAAGGGATTTTATGATGCAGGTTATTTCGGTCTACCATAGCAGCGTAATCTCGTGGAGGACACTCGCCGGACTTTACATATTCCAGGATTTTTGTTTTGAAGTACGGATGGTATTCATCATAATCTGCCATGTGAAGAAGTATTACATCCATCGGCATAAAAGTATCCTTGTAGTATAAACCAATTTTTTGTTTAGAAGGAAAACCATGGTTCTCAAAAGTCCATTTCAATAGTTCAGCATTTTTAAGATCATTTTCAAAGATTTCTGAACTGTTAGAACGGTTATTATATTGATCCCGGCCAATTGCAACAACAAACGAATCAATCAGCGTCTTGTCATGCTTACTTTCCCATTGCGCAACTTTCTGTTCTATGTTCAGGCTGTCAATTCCATATTTTTTATAAAGATTTATGAAGTCCTTATCTTCCTTTTTATATCTCCAGTAAGGAGCAATTAAAGGAATCAGGCGATAAAGGCTTTTTTGGCCTCCGAAATTTTTGCTATATTTATCTGAAACCCTGATGTAGGTTTCATATTCCTCTATACGCTCCTGGTTGAGGGGGTGATATTTCCTGAACAGTTTTTTGTATTTTTTTATGGCTTTTTCAGGCTGTTTGGCCATTCTGTAAATGCTGTCGATTTCGTTTACTTTGTTATAGTAGATAATATAATTCTTGCTTTTACAGCAGTAAAAGAGAAAACAGATAATTATTGAAGTTAGACTCAGGTATCTGATATTTTGATTTTGTTTCATATGCAGATTTGCTATCACAAGCATTGATCATTAAAACTTGTTCGAACAGATAAACAAACAGGACCTGAACAGTCCTGTTTGTACTAATTAATAAGCAGTAGTTGGATTGGCTCCCTCAACAGTTAAAGTCATTGTTTTGACTCCATCTTTATAGTATGTTGTATCAGAACAGTTGTTACCACATTCAGTTTGTGATGAAGTTCGTGCTGAATCATCTCCTCCTTGAATCGACTGTAAATTTTTCAGTTTTTTGTTTTCCAATGAAGAAAAGTTCTTCATACCATTTAATTTTTTCATAATTGAATAATTTTTTTGTTAAAATCTGTGTTGCCATATAAGCCCTGACATGGGGTTTGTCATTCTTTACTCCATCCCATACTGTACACTTACAGGCGAAATATCGAATTTCAATCAACGTTGATTATTTCAAAACTATAAATAATTATATCTCTTCAATGTGAGTAATTTGTAATTTTTTTGTGAATTTATAGACATATTGTACATGTTTAAATAAATCTTAAAAAACACCGGGTCGGGTAATTTTATCCATTACAGACTGTGAAATTTGAGTTTGAACATTATAAAATTGAATCATTAAATAAATAATCTGATATCACTGCTGTACATGTTAATGACGTATTGTACATACAAAAAAATGGTTTATAAAATACATTAAATCATGACTGGAAGATTTATTTTTTCATCTATTTTTGCATACTAACAACAGCATCAAAACTTAAATGACAAAATCAATGTATGAAAACCTCAAACAACTCAATATGGAGTTAAAAAATCATCTTGAGGAAATTAGGAACGGACTCATTAAAGATCTTGTACAAATGCTTAAAGGAGAAAATGTAGATTTTCTCAGTGGAAAGACTAAAACAGATATCAAAGCCCTATATTTTGAATATGAATACAATTATTTAGATATTGTATTCTGGGCTGAAGATCAAAAAGGAGATATTATTACCCACACGGCGGCTCCGTCCTGCCAAAAGAAAAAACAGGCCGGTGAAAGTGAAGAATGGAATTCTTTTCTTCCGGAAAAAATATGGACACAAGCTTCGGATTTTCAGGAGAAATATGAGGAAGAAGATGACTTCGATGATTTTTGGGATGAATATAATGATGAAAAATACGGATTGTTTGAAAACTGGTTCTTTGAATGCTGGAAAAAAGCTGCTGAACAATCAAAAGCTATAGTTGATGCCTATTTTTCAATTCATGACAGCTACTTCAGAACAGACCTGAATACTTTTAAAACTATTAATAACGATGAGATTGCAGAACGTTATAAAAAATAATTAAAACATTAAAATACATTACTATTTATTATGAACACTTATCAATTCTACAAAAAAGAAGGAAACCTTTTTATCTTCAAAAACCAGCCCATATTTAGTGCGGTATTGGCTATTCTTATATTTATTGCTGCAGGGTTTGCTTATAAATATAATTTCCCTCTATTGGGCCTATTCTTAATTGTGGTTGTAGGACTGATTATTGCTAATTTTTTTGTAAAAAAGTTTGTGATCGATCCGCAACAGCAGACGATTACTTGTAAACCCAGTGTTTTTGTTTCTACAAAGACCTATGCTTTCCAGGATTTTATAAATTTTGAAGTTTTGACGACAAAATATCTTGGGTTCATTCCTATGAATGTATTTCTAAATATTTATTTTGAGGTTAATGGAAAAGAACAGAAATTTATGATAGGGCAGGCCCTTACCCATAAAGCAATACAAAAAATGGTGAACGAAACCGAAGATATTATGGGTTTAAATGAAAACTTGCGATGAATACCAAAGACCGATATAAATTTGAAGATAATGGCAGTGAAATAAGTTTTATGCCTAATTACAGCTTCCTGCGTACTTTAAGATGGTGGTTAGGCGTTGGAATTCTTGCAATTCCGGTGATGTATTATTTCAGAAATATACTATCTGAAAACACCTTTACCATTGCTTCTGTTATATGGGGAGTCTATATGGTTTATTTCTTATGGGATCTTCTTTTTAAAGTTCCGGTAAAATATATTTTCGATAAACGGGAGAAGAGCATTTATAGAAGGCTCTTTCTCACTAAAAAAATCATGAGCTTTGATGAAATGACTTATTTCATTAATGATGAAAGTGGTGCCTACTCTTATGTTATCGGAAAAAAAAGAAATCAGTTTGTTAAAAACTACAGAATCAGCAATTATTTTTCAGGTTCTAAGGCATCCAGGGTAAAAGAAGAGGAATTCCTGGAAAATATATTATATCCTGTGCTTGATGTACTTGATATTCCTATAAATAGGCCACAATAATATGATCTAAAATGAGTGCTGTAGCCATTTTCTCCTCCTCTGGAAGGGGTGACAAATCAAAGATTTGACGGGGTGGTTAAAAAACAACCCGGGCTGTTTCTTCGAAACAGCCCGGGTTTATTTATATGATATAGCTTATCTTAGTTCGCTAAAATTCTCTTCACAGCCTCTTTCACAGCAGCTGCATCGATCTTATATTTCTTCATCAATTCTGCAGGAGTAGCAGATTCTCCGAAAGTATCATTTACTGCAACAAATTCCTGTCTTGTAGGTCTCTTTCTGGCAAGCATTCCCGCAACAGATTCTCCTAAACCACCAAGATAGTTGTGCTCCTCAGCTGTAACGATCTTACCTGTTTTTTCAACAGATTTAATGATGATTTCTTCATCCAGCGGTTTAATAGTGTGAATGTTGATTACTTCACAAGAAATACCTTCTTTTTCAAGCTCATCAGCTGCTACAAGAGATTCCCAAACAAGATGTCCGGTTGCAACAATCGTTACATCAGTACCTTCCTGAAGAAGAATTCCTTTTCCAATTTCGAAAGGCATATCTTCAGGAATGAATACAGGTACGGTAGGTCTTCCGAATCGTAAATATACAGGACCATCGTGCTCTGCAATAGCGATGGTGGCGGCCTTGGTCTGGTTGTAATCACATGGGTTGATTACCGTCATGCCCGGAAGCATTTTCATCATACCGATATCTTCCAAAACCTGGTGGGTAGCACCGTCTTCCCCTAAAGTAAGACCAGCGTGCGATGCACAGATTTTTACATTTTTTCCTGAATAAGCGATAGACTGACGGATCTGATCATACACTCTTGAAGTAGAGAAGTTCGCGAAAGTTCCTGTAAAAGGAATTTTTCCTGTAATGCTCAAACCAGCAGCAATTCCCATCATATTAGCCTCTGCAATACCTATCTGAAAGAATCTTTCCGGTGCTTTTTCAATAAACTTTTCCATTTTCAAAGAACCGATAAGGTCTGCACAAAGTGCCACTACATTAGGATTTTTGTCGGCAAGTTCTGCTAATCCGGCTCCGAATCCTGAACGCGTATCCTTTTTTTCTGTATATGTATATTTCATTTTTACTAAAGTTTTTGATAGTGATAAACAATGTTTTCCTTAAAGATTTAAACCATCATTTATCATTGATTATTCATCATTTATTATTAATAATCAGCAGGAGCTTCTAGATATAATTGTTTGAATGCAGTGTTAAGCTGCTCATCATTCGGAGCTTTTCCGTGCCATGCGTGAGACCCCATCATGAAATCCACACCAGCACCCATTTCTGTATGAAGAATGATTACTACAGGTTTTTCTTTTCCTGTTTCAGTTTTAGCTTTCTCCAGGATCGCAATAACAGCTTCAAGATCGTTACCGTTTTTCTCTTCCAAAACAGTCCATCCAAATGCCTCAAGCTTAGCGTGCAAATTTCCTAAGCTTAATACATCATCCGTATCTCCGTCGATCTGGCGTCCATTGTAGTCAATAGTTGAGATGATGTTGTCCACTTTCTTGGCAGCAGCATACATCAAAGCTTCCCAAACCTGACCTTCCTGAAGTTCGCCGTCTCCGTGAAGCGTATATACAAGAGACTTATCTCCGTCCAGTTTTTTCCCTTCTGCTACACCAAGTGCCACAGAAAGTCCCTGGCCAAGAGATCCCGAAGCAATTCTGATCCCCGGAAGACCCTCATGGGTAGTAGGATGCCCCTGAAGTCTTGAATCCAGCTTTCTGAAAGTTCTCAATTCATCTACCGGAAAGAAATTAAATCTCGCTAAAGTAGAATAGTAAACCGGCGAAATATGCCCGTTTGAAAGATAAAAATGATCCTCATTTTTCCCCTCCATCGTGAAAGGAAGATTATAGTTCATTACATTCCCATAAAGCGCTGTAAAGTATTCCGTACATCCTAAACTTCCGCCCGGATGTCCTGAATTTACAGCATGAACCATTCTTAAAATGTCTCTTCTGATCTGCGTAGTAAGAGATTTTAACTCTTCGATACTTTTACTCATTATATCTGATTTATTTGCACGCGAATTTACAATTTTTTAACGGCTTACGGAAATGCAAAAATCCGGATTGATGATCCGGATTTAGAATTATTTCGAAGAAATACTGATTTTAACAGTCTTCTTGTAATAGATGTAGTTGAAAAATTTTAGAAAAGTTCCGTTCCTGCATTAGGGTGTTCTCAAGTCTCTATTTCTTAATAGATTAAAAATAAAAACAAACTTTTTAATAAATTGAAACATGCTTACTGCTAAAATAAGGAGTAAAAATGTAATTTTTATTTTTTACTCAATGCTTTATTGACAGCACTTTTAATCAACGGTTCCATAATGCTGTAACCGGCAGATTCAGGATGGATACCGTCTTTTGAAAGACCTTCACGCATACCGCCCTTCTCATTACGCATTGCCGTATTATAATCAACAAAAACGAGTTTGTTGTTAAGCGAGTACTGCTTTAACTTGCTGTTTAAGGCATCCACTTTCTGGGATACATCAGTGATATCTTTACGCCAGGGAAATGCAGCTGCAGGTAGCACAGATGCGATGATTACTTTAATTCCGTTGCTTCGGGCCATATCAGCCATTGCTTTAATATTGTTAAAGGTGAAGTCCTGATCATAAGCTCCTGTGTTTTGGGCAATATCATTAGTACCGGCATTAATTACCACCAATTTTGGCTTTAAGGATACAACGTCATTTTGAAAACGGAGGAGCATCTGTGAAGAGGTTTGGCCGCTGATTCCTCTGCCTATATAATTATTATCAGCAAAAAATGCTGAATGGTTTTTTACCCAGCCTTCAGTAATGGAATTTCCCATAAAGACCACATCCACTTTTTTCTTTGCATTTAAAATTGCTGTATTGTCATCTTTGTACTTGGCAAGATTGGCAAAATCAACAGCACTTTGTGCATTTATTAATTCACATAGAAGCAAGGCAATGGCTAGAAATATTGATGATTTCATACGTGTTATTTTTTTAAGATGACTAAGACTTTAAAACTATTTTCCTGATCAGACTATTTTTAAATATTGTTTGTTTTTTACCAGCCATAAACCAATAAAAGTAAGCAGGCCATTAAGTACAATCAGCTCTACACCAATTCTGTAATCCGTATAAGTGGTCACCGATAAATTAATTAAATAAGTGATAACAGGTGCCAAAATTGTAACCGCAAGAATGGCATACTTTCTTGAAATCTGGAATTTGGTAAAAATTCCGAAAGCAAAAAGTCCCAAAAGAGGTCCGTAAGTATAGCCGGCAATTTCCATAATCAGATAAACGATTGATTTATCATTCATGGCTTTGAAAACCATAATCAGGATGAAGAAAACTACGGTGAAAGTTAAATGAACTTTCATACGAAGGTGTTTTTTTTCCTTTTCCGTTTTAGTTTTATCTTCATTAAGGTTTAATAAATCTACACAATATGAACTGGTTACTGCCGTCAGTGCACCATCCGCCGAAGGGAATAACGCTGAAATTAGCCCGATAATAAAAATAACGGAAATCACCATTGGGAAATGTCCCTGAAGCGATAAAGCGGGGAAGAGGTCGTCTCCCATAATATTTTTTATATTTCCTGCCGCATCTTTGAATCCGAAAATGTTGGTTACCGTTTCAGATTTTGCCAATCCATATTCTGCACCGTTTTGCAAGGCAAAAAGATAAAGCAAGCCTCCCAAAAACAGGAAAGCAAGATTGACAAAAAGAAGAGTTCCCGCGAATGTCAGCATATTCTTTTTTGAATTCTGAAGATTGTCTACAGAAATATTCTTCTGCATCATTTCCTGATCCAGGCCCGTCATAGCGATCGTAATGAAAATCCCTCCTAAAATGGTTTTAAGGAAAAATGTTTTGGAATTGGGATCAAAATTGATAAAATGAGTATAGTTTTTCTGTTCTAAAATGGTGTATGCTTCACCAAAGGATAAATTCAGATTGGATAAAATATAAACGATACAGGCAACCAAACTGATGATCATAAAGGAAGTTTGTAAGGTATCAGTAATTACGATTGTTTTTACGCCGCCTTCAAAAGTGTATAAAAGAACCATCAGCAAGAGTACAAGAGCCGTTACCCAAAATGGAACGCCCAGGCCTTCAAGCAGGAATATCTGTAAAACGTTGACAACCAGATATAATCTTGCTGTGGCGCCAATAGCTCTGGAAATGATAAAAAATATCGAACCTATTTTATGAGCTTCTACATTAAATCTTCTTCCTAAATACGTATAAATGGAGGTTAGATTCATCTTGTAATATAACGGAAGCAATATGGCTGCAACTATAAAATACCCTATGAAAAAGCCAATCACCATCATATAATATTCAAAGCCTCCGAAAATATATTCACTGCCTGTCATTTTCCCGACTGTTCCCGGAACTGAAATAAAGGTAACTCCACTTAAGCTGGTTCCTATCATCCCGAATGCAACGAGCCACCATTTACTTTTCTTATTACCAATAAAAAATGATTGATTATCAGAATTCCGGCTTGTGAAATAGGAAATCACCAAAAGACCAACGAAATAGATAAAAACAAATAGCAAAAGGATAGTTCCTGAATTCATGCTGAAATTTTAAATTTTAGCAAATATAGTTTTTTTCTGTTCTGGTCAAAAAGAAAAAACCTTTCAGAGTAAAACATCTGAAAGGTCTGTATCTTTAGGACAAAAACTAGCGTTAGTTGACTAAAACATCCTGCAGTTCTTCACTTTTCTGAAAACTTGCTTTGGCAAACGGGCAGAGTGGAATAATCTTTTTGTTGTTTTTCCTTGCAAAATCTACTGCTGCCAGAAGCATTTCCTTTCCTACGCCTTTTCCGTTGTAGGCTTCTTCCACCTCAGTGTGGTCAATGATAAATCTTTCTTCTCCGGCCCAGGTATAAGTCATTACGCCTGCGCGTTTTCCATCTATGAAAGCCTCAAAACTTCCGTGTTTTTCGTCGTTGTTTTGTTTTACTTCGGTCATATTATGAGAATTTTGTTAGTATTTCTATATCGTTGGTTAAAATTTTATGTACCGGGCAGGCATCGGCTATGGTATGCAGTCTTTTCAGCTGTTCATCATCCAGAATACCTTCAAAACTGATGTCTCTTTTGAATACAGCTCTTTTCGTTAAAGGAAAATTTTCAAGCTCTACTTCTACGTTGATGTTTTCCACGTCCCATTCTTTTCTTTCGATATACATTCTTAAAGTGGCAGCAGTACAGCTTGCCAGAGATGTTGCCAGGATTTCCAGTGGATTGAAACCCTTATTCTGACCGCCTTTATCTATGGGTTCATCGGTAATGATCTGGTTTTCGCCGGCCGTTACTTCAGTATAATATTTTGTTTTTCCTAAACTTGCTTTTACGGTTACAGCCATTATTGTTTTGTATTGAATTTATAACTTAATGCTCCTGAAGGGCATTGGTCTATCTGGTTTTTAAGTTCTTCAGGGGTTGCGTTTTCAGCTTTTATCCAGGGTCTGTCTTTAGGATTATAGACTTTGGGAAGCATTTTTACGCAGACAGCCGAGTGGATACACTTCTGGGGCTGCCAGATGACAGTGATGCTGCCGTTGGGATATTCGTGTGTTTCCATATTTAATTTTCTTTTAGTGATTTTTCGATTCTTCGGTCCGGAATCAGCCATATGAGAGCCACGAGATAATAAAAACCTATGGCAATATAAGGATAAAAAAATGAAACAGCGATTCCGAGGACATAAAATACGATCGAGATATATTCTTTAAACTTTGAATGTATGGCTTCTTTAAGCTTGGAATCTTCACCTTCATGCCGGACAATCAGGTTCTCTAAAATCGTATAGGCTACCGCAGACATGATGAGACAGATCCCATAAGCTGCCACCGGATTCTCTGCAAAATGAGTGGTTCCTATCCATTCCGTAGCGATCGGCATCAGCGAAAGCCAGAACAGCAGATGAAGATTGGCCCATAGAATGCTTCCATTCACTTTTTTTACAGCCTGAAACAGATGATGGTGATTGTTCCAGTAAATTCCAACATAAATAAAACTGAAAATATAAGCGAGAAACCTGGGCAGAAGAGGCTTAAGGCTGGCCCAGCTGCCTCCTTCCGGCACTTTCAGTTCAAGGACCATAATGGTAATGATAATGGCCAGAACACCATCACTGAAAGCCTCCAGTCTTCCCTTAGTCATTGCTTTTAACCTCTTTTTTAAAGTTTTCTATCTTAGTTTTAAGTTCCTTAAGCATATCGGGATTGATAACCCCGCTTTCCAGGTCAAAATTTTCATAAAACTTAGGAAGCGAGAACGTATCTTTGATATCTGCTGCAAACTGCGGAAAAAAAGTTTTTGCGGTATTCATGACATTGCCGCCTCCATAACCTCCCGGAGAAGTGCTCATGAGAAGCATCGGTTTGTTCTGAAATACTTTGACATTGATCCTTGAAGACCAGTCGAAAACATTTTTAAAAGCCGAGCTGTAGGACCTGTTGTGTTCCGCAAGCGAACAGATGATGACGTCACATTCCTCTATCACTTTTAAAAAGTTATGGGCTTCATCTGGAAATCCCTTCTTTTCAAGATCCACAGAGAAAACCGGCATCGTGAAATCATTGAGGTCTATCAGGTTGATCTCTTCATCCTGGAAATCTTTCAGAACAAATTTTACCAGTTCCCTGTTGATCGAAGTGGAAGATGTGCTTCCCGCAAATGCTAATATTTTCATGGTTTATTAATCTGTAATAACCGTTATTTTCTGTTTAAAATGGCCTTAGGAAGTGGAACATATTCTGTTTCATCACCAGGAACCAGAGGAAATGTGTCATGGTTCTGATCATTCCAGTTGACTTTTGCCTGATCGATCATTTCCTTATCCGAATTCACAAAATTCCAGAATATAAAACGCTCCTCATCAAAAGGTTCACCACCGAAAAGATATACTGTGCCGTTCTCACTCATCTCAAACTCACAAAGTTTGGTGTCTTTAGCGATCATCAATTGCTTGGAACCGTAAGAATTGCCTTCTGTGGAAACCGTTCCGTCCAGGACATACATGGCAGCTTCACCATAAAGATCCTTTCCGATGCTTATTTTCTTCGCTTCTTTTGTTTTGATCTCGATAAAAAACAGTTTACTGTGAACTGGAACTGCAGATTTTCTTCCAAATGCTTCACCTGCAATCAGTTTATACTGAATTCCGTCTTCTTCCCATACCGGAATTTCATCTGCTTCAATATGATGGAAGGTAGGTTCCGACTGTTCCAGGTGCTTTGGAAGGCCTACCCAGATCTGGAATCCGTGAAGTCTTTTATCGCTGTGTCTAAGATATTCAGGGGTTCTCTCTGAATGTACAACGCCTTTTCCGGCGGTCATCCAGTTCACAGCTCCCGGCTTTATTTCAACGGCACTTCCAATGCTGTCTCTATGAAAAATAGATCCTTCCAAAAGGTAAGTTAAAGTGGATAACCCAATATGTGGATGAGGTGGAACATCAAGATTCTGGTAATCCTTCAGCTCTGAAGGTCCCATATGGTCGATGAAAACAAACGGTCCAACTGCTCTTTTTTCACGAAAAGGAAGAAGTCTTCCCACCAGAAAATTTCCTATATCTGCTGCTTTTTCTTCTATGATAAGTCCGATATTTGACATAATAAAGTAAATGTTTTTGAATTCTGTTTAAGTTAATGAATAGATATTTAGATGTGTGCTTACAGTTTGTCGTAACCTTCAAATCTTTCATCAACAATACGTTTCCACTCCGGATGCTTTTTGATATAAGCAAAGACATATGGACAGAACGGAAGAAGCTTTTTTTGGTTTTCTTCAATATAAGCCAATGTTTTTTCTACTACGGCAGTAGCTGCCCCGGTTCCTGCAAGCTCAGGGTCTGTCTCCGTGTGTACTAAAGCAATCTGGTGGCCCATTTCACGGTAATCAATAAATGCAAAATGTCCGTTGATTTCTATTTCAAATCTTTTTCCCGCTTTTACAAGAGGTATATTTTCAAATTCTGGTTTCATAATTTTTTGTATTGTAAGTCGGTTGGCGGAATTGTAAAGACACAAAATAGTTTGAACTGTGCGTCTTTACATTTCACCAAACACAAGTATATAAAGTTAGTAAAAAAGGAAGAATCTAAGATTAAGATAATTTTAATTCTCTAGTCTTCCAGAAAGCCGAACTTTCCGGTGTTGAAATCTTCGAAAGCCTGCATGATTTCTTCCCTTGAATTCATCACAAAAGGCCCGTGAGGATAAATCGGTTCATTAATAGGCTCTCCGCTGATGATTAGTATTACTGCGTCTTCCTGAGCTTCGATGCTGAATGTTTCGCCTTCATTTTTAAATAAAACAAAGTGGTCTGCCGCTACTTTTTCTTCTCCGTTTACAGTAATGCTTCCTTCAATGACCAATGCTGCTGTATTGAAATGAGCAGGAAAACTGAATTCAGCTTTTCCACCGGTTTTTAACTTGGCATTCATCATATTCAATGGGGTGAAAGTTTTCGCCGGACCTATATGTCCGGTATATTCTCCTGCAATGAGCTCGATAAAACCATTTTCGCCCAGATCAACACGTTCCATGGCTGAATTTTCTATAGCCTGGTATTTTGGTGTGCTCATTTTATCTTTGGCGGGAAGGTTAACCCATAGCTGCACCATCTGAAAAATACCACCTTTTTTGGACCATTCTGTTTCGTGATATTCTTTGTGGAGAACTCCTTTTGCTGCAGTCATCCACTGTACATCGCCTTCACCTATGATTCCGCCTCCGCCGGCACTGTCATGATGTTCTACTTTACCTTGGTATGCTATGGTCACGGTCTCAAAGCCTCTGTGCGGATGAACTCCTACACCTCTGGGTCTTTCAGAACCGTTAAAATGGAATTTTGAATTGTAATCAAGCATAATGAAAGGGTCCATTCTTTTCATGTCCAATCCCTGCACCCCCGGTATAAAATTATGAACCCTAAAACCGTCGCCTACAAAGTGTGCAGGTTTTGGGGATACTACGATTTCTACTTTTTTCGTTGTCATAATATTGTGAATTTATATAACAAAAGTACGGTAGCAAAGATTCAGCTGCATTGATCTGTGTTAAGTTCGTAAAAGTAAAAAGTTGGGAGAAACTTATTAGTCTTCCTTAGATTTCATATTCTTTCCATCCGAAATGTGGAGCCTTCTGAAAACAAAGCCTGATATGATGGTCAATATACCTATGGTAAGGAAGGTGTATCGGAAAGCATTGTGCATTTCGCCCTCAATCAGATCAGAATTCTCAAATAATTTTAAAACAATCAATCCGAAAGCGATCCCGAAGCCGATAGCCAGCTGCTGATTGACTGATATCAGTGAATTGCCGCTGCTGGTCTGGAAGTTTCTAAGGTCTGCAATAGAGATTGTATTCATCGAAGTGAACTGAATGGAGTTGAAAAATCCTAGTATGGCAATAATTGGGACAAACCAGTACAATGATGTATGGATATTGGGAATGGCAAGAAGGCAGATCAGGGTTCCGATAATGAATGTATTGACCATTAAAGTCTGCCGGTAACCATATCTGTCTAAAATTTTAATAACGGATGATTTCCCGAATATGGCGGTAAGCGCCATTGGAGCAATGATCCACCCGGAAGTTACTGCCGACTGTTTGTAGGCAATCTGTATCATCAGGGGAAGCAGAAGCGGAACGGAGCTGATCCCTAAACGGGTAGCCATGTTTCCGACAATTCCTACCCTGAATGTTCTTACCTGGAACAGATCCAGAGGAAAAATAGGGTTTCCGCCTCTTCTTGCATGTCTGTAATAATAGTAGAGGAATAAAAAGCCCAGAATAAAGACAAAAAGTACCGGACTGATATTCTGCATATCTCCGAACAATTCCAGCGAAATAGATAGCAGCAGCGATGCAGCAGCAAAAATTAAAAATCCTTTTAAATCAAAGTCAACATCAGTAGATTTGTAATTCGGCATGTATTTTAAGCCTAAAATAATTCCTAATACTCCGATGGGAATATTGATCAGGAAGATCCAGTGCCATGAAAGATAATCTACCATATAGCCTCCGACCAGCGGACCAAGTACAGGCCCTATTAGTGCAGGAATAATGGCGAAGTTCATTGCTTTAAGCAATTCGTTTTTATCGAAAGTCTTGATCAGCGCCAGCTTTCCCACTGGTGTCATCAGGCTGCCTCCGACTCCCTGGATTACTCTTGAAATAACCAGATGGGTAAGATTTTGCGACATGGAGCAGAACAGGGAACCTAAGCTGAAAAGGACCAGAGAAAAAATAAATACTTTTTTGGTTCCGAACCTGTCTGCCAGAAAACCGCTTGCAGGCATAAAAACTGCCAGGGTCAGAACGTAGCTGATGATTGCATTCTGCATATTGAGCGGAGACTCGTTAAGGTCCTTTGCGATGGAGGGCAGGGAGGTGTTCAGGATCGTGGAATCCAGCATCTGCATGAAAATAGCAGTGGCCAGAATGAGTGGAAGTATTTTTTTTACGGAGTTCGGCTGTGGGTTTGTTTCTGTCATTCGGTATAGACTGGAAACCTGATGAGTTCCAGATTTGTTTTTATTGAATCAGTTTTTGTTTTTAATCAGTCTGATCCTTAGATAAAGAATTTGATATAAAATTAAAAAAGTCCTGTGAATTTTCACAGGACTTTTTAATTTATTTTCTAGGTTTTTCTACTCCTTTCCATTCATCGCCGGCTTTTCTGTATTGGCTCAAGATGTAAGTTTTGAAATCTTTTGTTTTATACTCAATATTATCGGTGTTCTGTTCAAACGGCATAATGTAGTAGTAGTCAACATCTGTTTTGTCTGATTTGTTTCCTTTTTTAACCGATGGAACGTATTTGGAAAATTTATAGCTCGGAAGATATTGTTTTAATCTTGCATAGAAAGCTTTGTTCTCTTTTTCGTCAGGGATGATATCTACAATATTGAAATCATCTTTTTTCTTATCAATCCACAGGTAATATGTTTTTTCTTCGCCTAAGTTTCTGTTTAAAGAGTTGAAAGCAAAAAGCTCTTTTGGAACCAGCTCTTTGATTTTTTCGGGATCTACCTTGGTATAGAACTGTCCTTTAGACGGGTCAACATAAGTTTCAAGGTTGTACATTAAAACTGAGTTGTTCTCAAATTTTTTGTTCTTAAAATATTGATTCAAAGATAATTCTGCAGTGGCTCTGAGCTCTTTTCCTCTGTCATCCAGTTTTTTGGTAGGATTCTGAGGATTTACTTTTTTTACAAACTCATACAAAACAACAGGTTTTACATCTTTAAGGTGAGGATACGTTTTAAGCTGTTCTGCCTTTACCAGCCAATAAAACTGCTGATAATAGTCATCCTTATCTACATCTTTCACGCTTTTATAAGACAAAGCAAGCTTCTTTGAATTTAAGTATTTGCCATATTTTCCCTGTCCAAAAGCAAAACTGATGGATAGTAAGGCAAATAAAACAGTAAGATTTCTTCTCATTTTTTTATAATTGATATTTTCGTTGTCCAAATATAATTATTTCTTAGATATTATTTTTGATTGTCAGTTAAATTATATTGATATTATTAACGTTATTCAAAAGAAAATCCTGTATTTCTACAGGATTGATAAAATTTTGAAATTAGAAGTTAGATATTAGGGATCAGGAATTAGAGATTTAGATGTTAGACGGGAGGTTGTAGATTTTAGGAATAATTGTTGAATTAAGAGCCAACACTAAAAACGCTCAGGCTCTCAAACCCGAATCACGCATCCCGAATTCATCATTTATAACTTGTCTCATGTACTTTCACCGCTCTTCCGCTCGGGTCATTCATTTTTTTGAAAGCCTCATCCCATTCTAAAGCAATGGGAGTGGAGCAGGCCACTGAAGGAACTGATGGAACCGTTGCTGCTGCCGTTTCACTTGGGAAATGTTCTTCAAAGATGGTTCTGTAACGGTATTCCTCTTTGTTTTGAGGAGTGTTCAACGGGAATCTGAATCTTGCATTGGCCATCATCTCATCAGTAACCTCTTTCTCGGCAACCTCTTTTAATGTGTCTATCCATGAATAGCCCACGCCGTCTGAAAATTGTTCTTTCTGTCTCCAGACAATAGATTCTGGAAGAACATCTTCAAAAGCTTTTCGTAGCACCCATTTTTCGATTTTTCCTTCTTCAACACTGATCATTTTGTCTTTTGGGTTGACAGCCATGGCAATGTCCATAAATTCTTTATCCAGGAAAGGAACTCGGCCTTCAATTCCCCAGCTCATTAGGGCTTTGTTGGCTCTTAAACAGTCATATAAATGAAGCTTGCCTAGTTTTCTTACTGTCTCATCGTGGAATTCTTTCGCGCTCGGTGCTTTGTGGAAATACAGATATCCTCCAAACAGCTCATCTGAACCTTCTCCGGAAAGAACCATTTTGATCCCCATGGATTTGATCACTCTGGCCAGAAGATACATCGGAGTGGAAGCTCTGATGGTCGTCACATCATAAGTTTCCAGATGATAAATGACATCACGTACTGCATCCAATCCTTCTTGAACAGTGAAATTAACTTCATGGTGAACGGATCCGATGTGGTCTGCAGCTTTTCTTGCTGCAGCCAGGTCTGGAGAGCCTGTTAAGCCTACTGCAAAACTGTGAAGCCTCGGGTACCATGCTTCCTGAGTGTCACCACTCTCAACTCGCTGTCTTGCAAATTTTGCTGTAACTGCTGAAATAACAGATGAATCCAGACCTCCGGAAAGGAGAACCCCATAAGGAACGTCACTCATCAACTGTCTGTGAACGGCATCTTCAAGGCCTTTTCTTATTTTTGAAATATCGGTTTCGTTGTCTTTTACGCTGTCAAAGCTCTCCCAGTCTCTTTTGTACCATTGCTGAAGCTCTGTTCCATCCGGGCTGTATACAAAATGCCCGGGAAGAAATGTCTCGATGGTTTTGCATATGCCTTCCAACGCTTTTAATTCAGAAGCGACATAATAGTTTCCGTTTTTATCCCATCCCTGGTAAAGAGGGCAGATGCCCATATGGTCACGGGCGATCAGATAGATCCCTTTTTCTATATCATAAAGGGCGAATGCAAAAATTCCGTTGAGTTTTTCAATAAAGTCTTTTCCATATTTTCTGTAGAGGGCAAGGATCACTTCACAGTCCGATTGAGTCTGAAATTCGAAATCCGGAAACTCTTCTTTTAATTCTCTATGGTTATAGATCTCTCCGTTCACTGCAAGTACTACTTTTTCGTCCTTGGTGAATAAGGGCTGTTTTCCTGAAGTAGGATCTACGATGGCAAGCCTTTCATGAGAAAATACTACTTTTTCATCCTGAAATACACCGCTCCAGTCCGGTCCGCGGTGACGGATTTTTTTTGACATTTCTAAAACCTGAGGTCTTAATATTTCGGTTTTTTGTTTGGCATCGAACAAACATACAATTCCACACATATTGTTTCTTATTTGAAGCAAAATTAGTTTTGATGTTTAAAAATAACAACAAAAAATAATTAAAAGTTAATATTTTTAACTTAATAATTTGATTTAAAGAAAAATATTAACTTTTTAATCTATTTATCACGTATTTAATTGATTTTTTTCGTTAGGAAAAATAGAGTTATTATC